>JAVHQC010000039.1:0-6472 GCA_036170915.1 Cyanobacteria bacterium auto_48_18 | reverse complement strand
AGTTCAGATAGAGTGCGACCCACCATTACCGACGCGGCTATTCTGGCCCATGGCACTCCTGTTGCTTTGGAAACGAATGGAATTGTGCGGCTGGCCCGAGGATTGACTTCGAGTATATACAACTCATCGTCTTTGACGGCAAACTGTATATTCATCAGGCCTACTACTTTTAGTTCTTTGGCCAATTCGTCCACAGCGCGGCGAATCTCTTCGACGATTTTAAATGGAATAGTCTGGCTGGGAAGCACGCAGGTGCTATCACCTGAGTGAATGCCGGCCTGTTCTATGTGTTCCATAATGCCGGCAATAATAGTGGCGCGACCATCTGAAACTGCGTCTACATCGATTTCTACAGCATTCTCTAAAAATTCGTCAATCAGTATGGCCATGTCGTTCGAAACTGCAAGCAGGCTGCTGAGCCAGCGTTCCAGTTCTTCCTGGCCATAAATAATAGCCATCGAGCGACCGCCCAGAACATAGCTTGGTCTGACCATCACCGGATAACCCAGAGCATTAGCCTGTTCAATTGCTTCTTTAGCAGTGTAGGCAATGGCGCCTTTTGGTTGTTTGAGATTGAGAGAGCGAATCAAATCGCCAAAGCGCGCCCGGTCTTCCGCCATATCAATTGATTCTGGAGAAGTACCAAGAATTTTAAAGCCGCGTTCTTCTAGACCCTTGGCCAACTTGAGCGGCGTCTGACCACCCAGTTGCACAATAATGCCTTCAGGTTTTTCCATCTCGGCAATATTGCAGACGTCTTCTAAAGTCAGTGGTTCAAAATAAAGTCTGTCTGAGACGTCGTAATCAGTTGACACTGTTTCAGGATTTGAATTGACCATCACCGCTTCGTAACCAAGATCACGAAGTACCAGGCTGGCATGTACACAACAATAATCAAACTCAATACCCTGGCCGATTCTGTTTGGTCCGCCACCAAGAATCATGATGCGCGGCTTCACCGCTGGTGGTGCTTCAGATTCGCTTTCGTATGTAGAATACATGTAGGGTGTGAAGGCTTTAAATTCTGCTGAGCAGGTATCGATCATTTTGTACGATGGGCGAATATTGTGTTTCTGCCGCAGTGCATAAATTTCGTTTTCGCTAACTTTAAGTAAGCGGGCCAGTTGCATGTCACCGAATCCGCGTCGTTTTAAATCGAGCAAAAGAGCAGGGTGCAATTTATCTAAAGTATCGATTTTTTCTTTCAGCTCTTCAGACAAAGTAAAAATGTCTTCGAGATTGTCGATAAACCAAGGATCAATTGCTGAAAGTTCCACAATTTCTTCGGCTGATATACCAGCCTTGAGCGCGCCATAGATGTCGGTCAGGCGATGGTGGGAAGGCACAGAAAGACGCCTTCTCCATTCCCAGAAGTCGGCTTTAGAACGCGAGGGTACATCGAGAAATCCTGATAGGCCCACTTCCATACCGCGTAATGCTTTTTGCATTGATTCCTGGAAAGTGCGGCCAATAGCCATTACTTCGCCAACTGATTTCATTTGTGTTGTTAAAGTGGTATCAGCACCACGGAATTTTTCAAAATTGAAGCGTGGTATTTTTGTCACCACATAGTCCATTGTCGGTTCGAAACAAGCTGGTGTGTCTCTCGTAATGTCGTTTTTAATTTCGCCCAGAGTCAGCCCCACAGCTAGCTTTGCTGCAATTTTGGCAATTGGATAACCTGTTGCTTTACTGGCCAGAGCCGATGAGCGCGAAACTCGAGGATTCATCTCGATAATGACAATACGACCGTCTTGCGGGTGAATACCAAACTGAATATTAGAGCCGCCGGTTTCAACGCCAATGGCTCGAATGATTAATAGAGCGGCGTCACGCAGTGCCTGGTATTCGCTGTCGGAGACAGTTTGAAGCGGTGCCACTGTAATTGAGTCGCCGGTATGAACGCCCATGGGGTCGAAATTTTCGATGGCGCAAATAATTACGACGTTGTCTTCGCAATCGCGCATGACTTCGAGCTCGACTTCTTTGTAGCCAAGCACGCTTTCTTCGAGCAAAATTTCACCAACCGGCGAAGCACTGATACCAGAATTGGCAATATCGTCCAGTTCTTCCTGGTTGTAGGCTATGCCGCCGCCTGCTCCACCCAGAGTGAAGGCCGGTCTGATGATGATGGGGAAACCAATTTTGGTGCCAATTTCTCGAGCTTCCGAGACATTTCTGGCTATGCCTGAATTGGGCACATAGAGGCCTATTTCGAGCATTTTTTGTTTGAAAAGTTCGCGGTCTTCAGCCAGTTTGATGGCAGGTAACTTAGCGCCAATCAGCTCAACGTCATATTCTGCGAGCACACCGCTTTCAGCCAGCGCAACTGCTACGTTTAAACTAGTTTGTCCGCCCATGGTCGGTAAAAGCGCCTGGGGCCTTTCGATGGCGATTACTTCGCGCGCCACTTCCACGGTCACCGGCTCAATGTAGGTGCGGTCAGCCACCTCAGGGTCGGTCATGATGGTGGCCGGGTTCGAGTTTATTAAAACCACCTCGTAGCCTTCATCGCGCAAGGCCTTGCAGGCTTGAGAGCCTGAGTAATCAAACTCGCAGGCCTGGCCAATTGTGATGGGCCCAGCACCAAGGACAAGAATTTTTTTGATATCGGTTCTTTTTGGCATTTTTCCTGACTACGTGAATCTAGACGAATATATAAGGTAGAGCGGCTCTGCCCGGCGAATGTGCAATATTCGCTTATCTTCTCATCTTTGCAATATTGGAAATCATAATTTCAATTTTTATCTCTAGTTGTGTTTGAGTCTCTTTTGGAGTTGGGTACATTGCCTTGGGGCTAGAGGGTGTTGCCACTCTGAAAACAGACTCGTAAACAATCAAACGGAATCTAAAGAGGCGAATAAGATGAACAGACCGCATCTGCTTTGCTTTGGTACAAATTCTTTTAAAAAGTCACTCTATACACTTGCTGCTGCCGCCTTGATTGGATTGCAAGCAGTGCCAGTTTTACCTGCACAGAGTCAGGTTATACGCGATGACTCACCTGTCAGTCATGGTATGACCAATCTGCCCAGCATTCCTATATCTGTGTGGCGTGACCCTGATGCTAAGCCGAGGGCAGTAGCTATAGCTGTTCATGGCATAGTGATGCATGGTTCGGTTTATGACTCTCTGGCCACAGCGCTGGTTGAGCAGGGTTTTGAGGTCTACGCTCAAGATTTGCGCGGCTATGGTCGCTGGCAAGGTGAGCCTAAAGCCAAAATTAGCTACAAAGACAGTTTGGAAGATTTGAAAGCCATTATTCGTGCCGCACGAGTAGAGCATCCTGATTTACCGATATTTCTTATTGGTGAAAGCATGGGTGCTGGTCTTTCTATGCGCGCCGCTGAGGCTATGCCCAGCGAAATCAGCGGTTTGGTTTTGTCCAGCCCGGCTTTGAAAAGACGCAATTATTGTGAGCCCGAAATGGTCCTAGATGTGGCCTCACTCTTCACTAATCCTTATCGCCGCATCAATCTGGTGCCTTATATCAAGAAATTTGCCTCAGAAGATCCCAAAATTGTAGAAGAAACAATTGAAGATCCTCTGGTGAAAAAAACGCTCACACTTAGCGACATGCTCATGACGGCATCGACGATTCGAACCAATATTGCTCACGCTAAGAATATTCCCGCTGACATACCTGTACTTGTAATTCAGGGCGACAATGACCGCATGCTTAAGCAAAATGCGGTGGTATTGCTGTTGAAGAAGCTCAAATCGAACGATCAAACCGTTCGCTGGCTTCCCGGCAAAGGACACGTATTGCTTGAAACTGCCCATATCGACGCCGATACTTTGAACACAGTCAAGGGCTGGCTATTAGACCGGTTGCCGGGCGGGGTAGAGCGTCTGACGAAAGTGGCCAACAAAGCCAGATATCACGACTCTGACCTGATTGAGATTAGTTCTTCCACTAAATATTAAGCTTGTAGTCTTCTTTATAGCCGACATAGTTGGCGGCGCCCCGCTCAATCATTTCGCGGTCTTTGGCCGTGGCTTCTCTGACAACCTTGCCCGGCACGCCCATCACCAGGCTACCTGGCGGAATCATCATGCCCGGCGCAATAATCGATCCGGCGGCAATAATAGAATGGGCTCCGACTTTAGCGCCGTCTAAGATAATCGCTCCCATAGCAATCAGACAGTCAGACTCAATAGTGCAACCATGCAATATGGCTCCATGGCCCACTGTCACCCGGTCACCGACGGTGAGCGGCAGGTGCTGAGTAACGTGCAGCATGCAACCATCTTGAATATTAGTTTCGCGGCCTATACGAATGGTGTTGATGTCGCCCCGGGCCACTGTGTGAAACCAGACGCTGGCATCTTCCTCCACAATAACGCCGCCAATCAGGCAGGCGGTGGGGGCAATGAAAGCACTGGGGTCAACCTGTGGGCTTCGCCCAGCATATGTATAAAAGGAACTCATGTCGTTAATTATATAAGGGTATTGCTTCATAGCCTGCAATAACCATCAGGCGAGACTATTGTCAAGCTGATAAGATTAAATGAGTCCGGTTATGTATGTAGGAGTATTAAGATGCCTGTGTTCGAACAGCCTATGCGTAAGTTGCTGGGAACCCTATCTCCAACTATTTCTTGGCTAAACGAGAAAGGCTGTGTTGATGTTGCCTCCGTGCCCGAAAGCCATCTTGAAGCAATCAAGCAGCTTGAACGCATTGGTGTTGTACATAAGCGCAACAACCGTAGTTATGAACTCCAGAAAATTCGGTTGAAGAAATTGTTGGGCAGCAATTCTATTGAAGAATTGACTGTACAAGCTGCTCAAATGGCTCAAGTAGCTGCTTTGCCAAAAGAAATTGTCGAGCCTGCCACCACGGCAGCTGTGGCTGGAACCGCCTCCGGCGGTATTCCATCTGAATTGAACTAAATAAAATTAGCCGCTCAGCGGTTTAGGTTAACGTGATTGAACAGAGAAGTCTTCGCTCCCTTGAATGGGACAGACTGACTGCTTATTTGGCTGAGCAAGCTGAGACATTAGAAGGCAAACAGCGCTCGCTGGCGCTCGTGCCTGCATCTTTTGAAGACAGTCTTTCAGCGGCGCAGAAATTGCTTGATCAGACAGAAGAAGCGAGTGCTCTGATTGCCGCGCGTAGTGCTTTCAGTTTGACAAAATTGGCTGACGTTCGCGAAACCTTGGCTTTGCTTAAAGCCGGCGCCGTGGTTGCCGCTCTCGATTTAGCAAGAATCAAATCACTACTGGTGGTGGCACGCTCGGTGCGCTCATCACTCGGTTTGCTTAACCAAAGTCAGTTTCCTCATTTGCATTCATTTGTGGAAAAGCTAGTGGTTTTGCCGAGACAGATTGAAGCGATTGATTTTGCCATTGACGATTTTGGCAACGTTAAAGACAGTGCCAGTTCACTTTTACGCTCGTTGCGGCGCGAACGTCTGCGGCTTGACGGTTCTATCAAAGACGAATTATCTCGCATTATTCAATCGCAAGCTGGCTCTAAGGCGCTGCAAGAGCCAATATTTACCATGAGAGACGGCCGCTTTGTCTTGCCCGTGATGGCAAATATGCGTTATATGCTTGATGGTATCGTCCATGATGCCTCGCAAACTGGGCTCACCGTCTATGTCGAGCCGATTTCTGTGGTTGAAATTTCCAATCAGGTCAGAATCAAAGACGCCGCTATCGAAAGCGAAATTCAACGCATCATTGAAGAGTTGTGTCTATCTTTGGCACCCCATGCAGAGTTGATGCAGAGTTCGTATAAGGCCTTGATCGATTTAGATTGCATCATGGCCAGAGCGCGCCTGGCGCTGCTTTATGGTGGTACAAAACCTGAGCTTAGTTTAGAGCCGGTGATGGAATTGAGAGATGCTCGCCATCCACTTTTGATTTTGCAAAATTCTGGCAAGAAAGTAATTGCCAATACAATTTTATTGTCTGGCGCTGAGCGTACTCTGGTGATTACTGGCCCTAATACTGGCGGCAAAACAGTTTTGCTCAAATTGATTGGCCTCTATGCTCTTATGCTGCGCTGCGGTTTTTTGCTGCCCACCGCAATTGGCTCCAAAACTGCTCTATTTCCCCATGTATGTGCCGACATCGGCGACGAACAATCGCTTGAGCAAAGCCTTTCTACTTTTTCGGCGCATATGAAAAATGTAGTCGAAATTGTGGACACAGCCAGGCGCGGCATGCTGGTATTACTTGACGAAATTGGTGCTGGTACCGACCCTAAAGAAGGGGCAGCACTGGCTCGTGCTGTGCTTGAACACTTGGTAGAACATGATGTGGTTACTGTTGCCACCACTCACCTGGGTGAGTTGAAAACGCTTGCTTATACCAATGCGGCTTTCGTCAATGCCAGCTTCGAATTTGATGAGACTAGCCTTTCTCCTACATATAGATTGCGATTGGGTATTCCAGGTAGCTCAAAGGCTAACACAATAGCGCAGAGACTGGGATTGAACGAAAATGTGGTGGCCAGAGCCAGAG
>JAVHQC010000038.1:0-25654 GCA_036170915.1 Cyanobacteria bacterium auto_48_18 | reverse complement strand
GCTAAAATTAGCAATGTGATCGAAAAACCCGAACTTTAAAATTAATGGGCGTTGGCCGCTGCCAGCGCAGCAACTATTTCACCGTGGATTTTGCCGTTGCTGGCAAGAATATGACCACTCATCATATCGAGCGTGCCGTTTTCGAGGTCGCTAACCGAGCCGCCTGCCTCGGTCACTATCAAGCTGCCGGCAGCTACGTCCCAGGCTGACAGCTTGCGCTCCCAAAAGCCGTCGAGGCGACCACAGGCGACAAAAGATAGATCTAAGGCTGCTGAGCCATCACGGCGCACTCCATGGCAAATATTGGTAATGTGCTTGAAGCTATCCATGTTGTTGTAGACGTTATTGACTGTGTCTAGTGGAAATCCGGTAGCGAGCAAACTATTGTCAAGGGAGGCGTTTTTTGAGACGTGAATGGCTTCGTCATTTAAAAAGGCGCCCTGCCCCAGGCTGGCTCGAAAAAGCTCGCCAGACTCGCCGCTCATGGGGTTGAAAACGACACCGTGAGTGAGCTCGCCATCCTCTTCTACGCCAATAGAAACACAAAAGAACGGATATCCGTGGGTGTAATTTGTGGTGCCGTCAAGTGGATCGATAATCCAACGCCGCTTGGTTACAGCGTCGCCTTTGCCACTGGTGACGCCGCCTTCTTCAGCTAAAAAGCCATCTTGAGGAAAAGCCTTGCTGATGATTTTAATAATCAGCTCTTCTGATGCTTTATCGACGTCAGTGACCAGATTGTAGGCACTTTTGTAGTCGACAGTTTTGATTTTGCCCACCCGGCTTTTTAATAATTCGCCGCCTGCTCTTGCTGCGGCCAGAGCTACTTCTAGAACGTTAGACAAGCAATTATCTCCAGGGTAAGGTGCACATAACTGAATAAAGACTTGTTTAGAGAATACTAGGTATTTATTGACGGCCGAGCATCAACGCCTCTATTCTCTTTTATGTAAACTACTTATGTAATGTGCAGAGGGTTCGTCGTGAAACTTGGCAACGTGATTTCCACAGAAATTATTAAACGCAAGTAGCAGGCGAGGGTTGTTTAATTACCACCGCCAGCAGTTCTGTTGGCGGTTTTTGTTTTTAATACCAGAAAAATTGTAGGTCGCAAGTGAACGAGAAGAAAAAATACCCGGTTAATCTACCCGCTACCGACTTTCCCATGAAAGCAAATAGCAGTGTAAGAGAAGTGGAGATTCAGAAATTCTGGGAAGACAAACGCGTCTATGAACTCAACCTGGAAAAGCGCGCCGGCTCAGAAAAGTTTGTGCTGCATGACGGCCCTCCTTATTTGAGCTCAAGCAAAATTCACATCGGCACTGCCCTCAATAAAATTCTTAAAGACATCGTCACCAAATATAAATCTCTCCACGGATTTTATTCTCCTTACGTGCCTGGCTACGACAGTCACGGTTTGCCTATTGAAAATGCTGCTCTTAAAGACGTAAAAGGCGGCCGCGCCGCCATTACTCCAGTAGAGTTGCGCAAAAAATGTCGCGAGTTTGCGCTTTCAAATCTGAAAGGGCAAGAAGACAATTTTAAAAGACTGGGTGTCTGGGGCGATTGGGCTAATCCGTACATCACCCTTGATCAACATTTTGAAGCCAGACAAATACGTGTGTTCGGCAAAATGGTGACCAATGGTTATCTCTACAAAGGGCTCAAGCCTGTTTACTGGTGCCCTACGTGCGAAACCGCTCTGGCTGAAGCCGAAGTCGAATATGCCGATCACAAATCTGATTCTATCTACGTCAAGTTTGCTGTGCCTGATAGCGAGCGCGGCCGCATGCCTGATTTTATTTCCGGCAGTACAAATGGCGTCGCTTCTACACCATTGTCATTTGTGATCTGGACTACCACGCCCTGGACACTACCTGCCAATCTGGCTGTAGCGCTGCATCCTGATTTTGTCTATGAGTTTTTGCAAACGGAAGACCATGGCATACTAGTGGTGGCACAAAGCCTCAAAGATGCATTTTTGCTGGCTGTAGGAATAGATCCGGCTCAAATAAAACTATTAGGCACAGCTACTGGTAAAGAGCTCGAGTTAATCGAAGCCAGGCATCCTTTTGTAGAACGAAATAGTCGGGTGATTGTTGGTAATCACGTCACCAACGAAGCTGGTACTGGGGTGGTGCACACTGCACCAGGTCACGGTCCGGAAGACTTTGAAGTAGGCAAGCTTTATCAACTGGGCGTGCTGTCTCCCGTTGACGGCCGCGGCATATTTACTGCCGAGGGTGGCAAGTTCGAAGGCCAGCATTATGGCAAAGCCAACCCGCTAATTGTGGAGCATTTAAAAGAAGTTGGTGCTTTGCTCAAGCATCAAACTTTTTCACACAGCTATCCTCACTGCTGGCGTTGCAAAAATCCACTGATTTACAGAGCCACAGAACAGTGGTTCGCTTCAGTTGAAGGCTTCCGGGCAAAAGCACTTGAGTGTATTGACCAGGTAGAATGGCTGCCCAATTCTGGACGCAACCGCATCTTCAATATGGTGCAAAACCGCTCTGACTGGTGCATAAGCAGGCAGCGCGCCTGGGGTGTGCCAATACCTGTGTTTTATTGCCGAAAATGCAATGAGCCATTGATGAATGAAGAAAGTATCGAATCTGTAGCAAAAGTGTTTGATGCTGAAGGTTCAGACAGCTGGTGGGAAAAAGCACCACAAGAATTTCTTGGCGACATGAAATGCGGCAAGTGTTCATCATCAGATTTTGTACGCGAAACCGACATTATGGATGTCTGGTTTGACTCGGGGGTCACTCACGCCGCAGTGCTCGACGCACGCCCTGAGCTGCGCGGCACCCCGTGCGAGTTATATCTAGAAGGTTCTGACCAGCACCGCGGCTGGTTCCAGTCATCACTTTTGACCAGCGTTGCCATTCATGGCCGCGCGCCCTACAAAACTGTGCTCACACATGGTTTTGTAGTAGATGAAAACGGTCGTAAAATGTCTAAGTCGGTGGGCAACGTTGTTGACCCTGATGAAGTGATCAAACAATATGGTGCCGATGTATTGCGCCTCTGGGTTGCCTCTGTCAATTACACTGACGATATTCCAATCGGCAAAAATATGCTGGCTCAGCTGGCCGAAGTTTATCGCAAGCTTCGCAATACAGCGAGGTTCTTGCTCGGCAACTTGCATGATTTTGACCCGGCTGACTGCGTGCCTTTGAGCGAGCTTTCATCACTAGATCGCTATTTGTTGCACCGCCTCAACGAACTTGTTGAAGAAGTGACGCGAGATTTTGATCGTTTTGAATTTTTCAAATACTATCAACTGTTGCAAAATTTCTGTGTGGTCGAACTTTCATCGTTTTATTTCGATATTGCTAAAGATATTCTCTACACTTCTTCGACCAAATCGCTCAAACGCCGCTCTATACAAACGGTTCTAACGCACATGCTGCAAGCCCTGGTACGTTTACTCGCGCCAGTGACGCCACACATGGCCGAAGACATCTGGCAGCATATGAGCGAGCCCATGAGAGCCTTTGGTGGTGGTCATCAAAGCGTACTGTTGACTGATTTCCCTAAACCAGACAAATCGTTTGACGATCAAGTACAAGCTGAATTTTGGGATCAACTTATTGCCGTGCGCATCACCGTGAACAAGGCTCTCGAGCAAGCTCGTGCGGCTAAGAAAATCGGCGGTTCACTAGAAGCAAAAGTTGAATTAGCCTTTGATGATGCTGAACTGGCTAAGAAAGTAGAATCACTGGGCGCTGACCTACCAGGTTTCTTCATCACCTCGCAGGCCGTGATTGGCATCACATCTACCGCTGAGGCCCTGGCTGCCATTCAAGAAAATGGTATCAGTGTCAAAGTAATACCAGCCTCAGGCACCAAATGTGCCCGCTGCTGGAAGTTTACTGAGGAAGTAGGAGCCGGCCTGCTGCCCGACTTGTGCCTGCCTTGTAATGAAGTGATGGCCGAGTGGGCGACGGAAGCTTAGGTACGACGGAAGCTTAGATACGGCAGAAGCTTGGACGGGTCAGTTTTTTGATAGTTGAAAACGCAGAGAAATTTTGCGCAAATTTCTCTGCGTTTTTGAATTGACATTTTTGAGTTGCCAGTTCAAGTTACCAGTTCTAGTTGAGGTGCTGCTAGGAACCTTACAGGCAAGCATTAACACTTCGGCAACAAATAACCGCTTTACTGCAACTATCAATTAGTAGCGGGGAAGCGGTCGTGAGTGATGCGAGACGAGCAGAGCGGAGTGAAGTCAAAGAGCAGCCAACCATTAATTTGCTTGATTTGTATGGCGACGATCGACCTTTCTCACCGGGCGATCCTTTTAAGCGCACTAAGTCGAGCGCACTAGACCTTTTACCAAAAATCGAAATTGGCAATCCAATCGTCAGCAATGCCAGCACAGACTATGGTCAGATTAAAGTTGATAGCGCAGGCAAAGCCAGTCTATCAATTAATGACAGGCAAGTATTTTCTTACGGTCCTTCCGATAGCAAAGAAAAGTTTGTCTGGTCAGGCGATCGCCTTGAGTCAATCACTTTTGCTGATGGCACAGCATTGAAATACAATGCCAGTAACCAGAAATGGCAGACGTACAATGAAGTCGGCATGCCGCTTGCGGTGAACGGTAAAATTCAAACTGTGAATGGCCATAATGCCACTTTTAGTGATGGCACTTTTCAGCGAACTGTGTCCATTGATGGTGAAGTGACTATGAAGAAGCTCTACGATCAGTTTACTCAGTTCAAGCAAGACACCGAGAAGGCAAAAGCATTTTTGACGCCAGAGCAAAGAGAAAATCTCTTTAAAATGGAGACACTGAATGAGAGCAGCGAGAAGTGCGCCTATTATTGCTCTAAGGGTTACCCCACTGTGGGCATTGGCTTTATGCTCGAAAGGCCCGATGCGCGGGCCAAGATCGAAGCCCTGGGCGTTGATTATGAATTGATGGTCAAATCGGCCAGTAAAAGTTATAAAGGGCCAAAGCCTGAACTTACTGATGAACAAATCAAAGTGCTTTTTGATGGTGATATAGCGCAAACAGTAATGGAAGCACGGGCGCTCTATCCAAATTTTGACAGCATGCCAAAAAGTGCGCAAATTGTTGCTGTAGATCTAACTTTTAATATGGGTGCAGCCAAACTGCAAGAGTTCACCACTTTTAACGGGCTTATGAGAACGGGTAATTTTGACGCCGCCGCTGGTGCTCTTGAAAGAACCGCCTATTATGATCAAGTGGGTGACCGAGCCAAGCGTAACGTGGCTGCGCTGCGCCAGAGCACAAAATAATTTTAGTGTTTAACGAAAGGAGCATTGTTGAACAGCTCTAGGTCTGCTTCCTTTGATAAGGCTTCGTCTCTTGCCGCTTTGTCTTTTTGCCCCAGCAAGCGATATGCATTTGCCCTTTTACTATAGAGCAACCGTGGTGGCATCTTTTCGTTTTTGATTTCGGCAGAATAGTCATCGGCAGCAGCCTGATATTTCTTCAAAATTATATAGCAGTCGGCCCTGTAGCCATGCGCCTTTGTTACATCTGGTGAGAGCTTGATTGCTTTGCTCAGTGCTTCCACGGCCTTTGCTGGCTGATTAGTTTTGGCATACAGTGAACCTGCCTGACGATAAATATCCCCCGTTTCCCACTCAGGATGTTTGTACATAAATTCCTTCAAGTCAGCCAGAGCAAGTTCAAATTTCCCCAAGCGCTCATATGCTTGCGAGCGTGCAACCAGCACCTGAGGACGTGCTGAGGGCTTAAGCTTCATGGCCATTGTGAAATATTTGATCGCCTGCTCGTCTTCTATCATGTCGACATCAATCGAACCGTGCAGTAATGCTGAATCGAAATGGTCAGGCTTCAGCTTCATAGATTGATTGACCAGGCTAAGCGCTTCTTCGAGTTTGCCTTCCGCCTTTAAAGCGACAGCTCGGTCGTAATAAACCTTCCAATCAGCTTTACCCGGCAGTTCTTTGCTCTCAACTGATGCAGCGAAAGTGCTTACTGCTAAGCAAAAGAAAAAGAAGAAGTAGTGTTTCACTATCTAAGTCTCGCAAACGCTGACTATTAGAATAACACTGCCTGGTTCTTCTTGATGTAATGTCTTTGCCTCGGCGATAAGTTCGCGGTTTTGAGCTGCCGGTTAACGTTTTGTTAGCAACTTGGAGGTAGTGTCAGTGCAGCGGCAGCACAAAGCAACCAACTTTACTAACTCGTCAAAACTAACTTTTCAAAATAAAGTGGAGCAGACTATGTCTCACGAAAGAAAAGGTCATCACAAAACTGAAAGCAAAGAGCAGCATCGTCGTCATGATAAATCTGACGACGATGACGCCAAACAGCTCAGTCAGCAGGCCCAGCATATTTTGAAAGACAGGCGTGGTCATAAAGGAAGCAAAGACGAGACACCAGGTGTAGAGAAATATTTGCCTGGACTAAAGCTTTCAGGCAATGAAAAAGTCAAGCCGATTAGCGCAGTAACCAAACCTGATGACAAAAAAGAAGAACCTCCTGTAAAAGATATTGAGAAAAGGCTTGCGGCCAAAGGGCAATGCGAAGTACCTGCTGGTGAGAAAACAGCAGAGACAAAAGACTCCACCGAACTAACAGATCAAGTCAAAGAGGAAGTTCCGAAAACTGCCGAGAGCTTGAGCAAAAAATACGGCGTTAAAATGACCGTTAATAGCGAAGGTAAGTATGAGTGCTCTATTAATACCAGTGGCAAAGATGTGGCACTTGGTATTTTTGAAAAATCGCCTGAAGGCTTAGATAGCGTAGACAAGGCGCTTTCCACCAGACTGAATGACAAAAAATCAGCTCTGGAGAAAGAGTTTAAGCTCAAATTTGAAACTGCAGCAACAAGCCCTGAATATGGCAACCGAGCCCGCGAACCTCGACTCGATGAGCTTGACGCCTTAGATTCGGCCTTACGCAAATCGCGTGCCAGTCTCAGTTCTAGTGATAACTTGCGAATATTGTTTATAGACGAACTACGTGAGTTCGAGCCTTCGATGCAAACCCAGGGCGTTGCCAATCGCATAGTAATATTCGGGCCTCCACGAGGTGCAGTCACCAGTGTGCAAAGATCTGACGCCCAAAAACAAGCTGGTATTTTAGATTCAGTTGAAGACGACTTCTTGCACGAATTTGGCCATGTGGCAGAGAATACCGCCAACGCTGCCGACTATTCGAAGTTTGGCTGGCGACGCCTGGAAAACAACAACTGGGCTAAAGT
Source organism: Cyanobacteria bacterium auto_48_18 (assembly GCA_036170915.1). Classification (GTDB taxonomy): domain Bacteria; phylum Cyanobacteriota; class Vampirovibrionia; order Obscuribacterales; family Obscuribacteraceae. The sequence continues at coordinate 18,446 of JAVHQC010000038.1, read as the reverse complement.
CACCACCGACGACAAACTCTACATCTGGAATGAAAGAAAGAATGCTAATTGTGAGAGTCCTGCTGGTTGGGTAGAAGTTGATGGGAAGGGCAACTTCATACATCCTAATTCACTTGAGGGTTTAATTACTAATTCGCAGATGATGGAAAAAGCACTGGTTAAGCCCTCATCAGATTACTTCTATACACCTCGTGACGATTTTGCCGAAGGTGTGGCTCGTTATCGTCAGAGTCCCGAATCGAGAGCTAAACTGGCACGCGAAGCGCCAGAATTGAGCAAGTATGTAGAAGAGTTCGACAAAAAAGAACTGGCCGAAAAGCTTGGTGTGGGTGAAGGCAATAAGCCTTTGTATAAACGAGACGAAAAATTTGTCATTGTTAGAGACGAGAGCGTTGCCGAAAAACCATTGATGACTAAAGTGAAAGATGCACTGATCCCATACTTTATCTACATACCGCAACTGCCTCTCTATTATTAGTAACTGCGTTTAATCAGTGCTGCAAAGTCTCAACGTGACCACGGTGTGTTCTCACCCACTCAGCCAGGAGGGTAATCAAAATTGTCACAGTCAGCATCAGGGTGGAAAGTGCGTTAATTTCAGGGCTGACACCAAATTTGACCATGCTGTAAATGCGTAGCGGCAAAGTGGTGGCACCAACGCCGGCAGTAAACTGGGTGATGACAAAATCATCTAAAGACAAAACAAAAGCCAGCAGGGCACCAGAGATGATGCCGGGTAATAATATTGGTAGTGTTACTTTAAAGAAAGCCTCTACCGGCGTGGCACCAAGGTCTAGTGCTGCTTCGTTAAGTTGCGGGTTGAGACCTTCCAGTCTGGCCATGACAGTGAGAGCAACATAAGAGAGACAAAATACAATATGAGCGACTATGACCGAGGCCAAGCCCAGAGGTAATCCGATAGCAATGAACAAAATCAATGCCCCCACCGCCATAGCAATTTCAGGCACAATGATAGGCAAGACAATCAAGCCTCGTACCATTGATGTGCCTTTAAATTTAGCTCGGCTGAGGCCAACCGCGACGAGCACTCCCATAACAACAGAAATCGCCACTGAAATTAAAGCCACAATCAGGCTGTTACTTAAGGCCGAGGCCACCGCTTCATTGTGAAAGAGTTTTTCATACCATTGCAAAGTAAATCCATGCCACTCAACGGCTAGTCGCGAATTGTCGAAACTAAAAACTATAAGCACTAAAATGGGCACGTACATGAAAATATAGATGGCTATGGCAAATGCGCTCAGTGCTTTTGATCGCGGCATGCTTTCGGCTCTCTACTGTTGTTTAGATAGTGCGTCTAAGCGACTTTGCATCGCTTTCAGTGGTGTCATGTCACCTTTCTGTGCGGCAACATCAATGCCTGCTTTGTAAGTATCCATGGCTTTATCTAGTTGACCGAGCCCTTCATATGTAGTGCCCAGCTCCTGGTATGCCACTGTGTGAGTCGGTTTAATCGCTAAGGCTTTAAGCAAATATTTTTCAGCAAGTGCATACTCTTTCAAGATGTTATAGCAATTACCAAGGCCGTTATTAGCAAATAAGTCGTCGGCGTCAATTTCGATTACTTGTTCAAACATTGCCTGCCGCTCGCGAGCCTCGGCTTCAATTTTGGCGCTGTCTTCTTTTTCTTGATGCTGTTGCATTGCTTCTTTAGCAGCCAGGCGCATACGAATGCTCATAGACTGAGCCTTAGCTTCTTCAGCTTTTTCTTTGTCGCCGCCTTGTTCCAGATAAAATACAGAGAGGTTAGCATAAGCCATAATTGAGTCAGGATTGATGCGGGTCAGGGCTTCCATAAGTTCCACCGCTTCGTCGATTTGGCCTTCTTTTGAAAGAATAACGCCTAGTGCTTCATAAGCATCTTCCATAGTGCTGTCAAGTAAAAGCGCGTTGCGCAAATCAGTGATCGCCTGGGCAATATTGTTTTCGGGTGCACCACCTGTGGTGTAAAGCTGCAAGGCGCCCTGGTAGAGTTCACGCGCCTTTGCTTTAGGATCAGAATTTTGTATAAATGGCAGCATCTGCACCGTGGCTGTGCCGTTCCACTCGCCTGCCGAGGCTTCTAAAACGCGTCCAGGAGTGCGGTAATCGCGCTTAACCAGAGCCAAAGCAATTTGCTTGCCCAATTTGCTTGAGTAGCCGTTCGATAAGACTTGCGCTGCTTCCTGGCCGGCAACCATAAGAGGAGTGCCGCATTCAATGGATGCTGCAGGTTCTAAAACCAGCCCTGCCAGCTGTTTGTTTGGTGAGCCGTGGCTTTTTACGCGAGCCAACACTTCCTGCCCTTGAAAGCAACCTTTGGTGTAGCTTATGGCAGTGTCTTCCATGCCCAGCTCGATAATCAAATTGTCGCTGTCAAAATCTTTGCCGAATTGGGCAACACCGGCTTCAATTCTTTCAACAATCAAGTCATCGGCACTTAGCTCTTTTAGTTTGAAACGCTCAAAACTTGGTTCTAGCTTAGTTTGCAGATTCTGAAAATTCTGGGCGTCGCAATAAATCAGAAACGCTTCGCGGCTAGATAAATGTGCTTTAAAAATATGTACGCCTATATTAGCCAGTTCACCGTCAATTAGATCGCGATCAAAAAGCGCAAGATTTTTTTCACTGGTCAAATTTTCGTTGATCAATACTCGGGCGTCGCTCCCGATTATTGCCAACATAGAGCCTGCGCTGAGATTGAAAATTTCTACTTTATCGGAAAAAACATATTTATCTAAATGCTCGAGAATGGTTTGCGTCTGGGCATTTTCACAAACGATGCGATAGCTTTTGTTTTTACGGTAGAGAGTGAAGTATGCCACCACTTTCGCTTTACGATCAAGCAAAGCACTTTTTTGTGATTGATAAGGCTGAAGTGCTTTAACGTCGCTGGTGGTCTGCGAATTGAGAAAACGCTGGGCGTCAGGGCCATGGACTTCAATTAAGCTGTAGGGGGCCAGGGCGTAGCCAGTGGCTAGAGGCATCTGGCCCAGCGGGGCTGATGACTGACTATAAATTTGAAGTTTGCCCATAAAAGCTATATTCCTGGTGGTTCGTAGTCGAAAAAAACGTGCCGGACAATTGACCGGCACGTTCTCGTTATCTAACTAAGTGCTTGATCAAAATTCAGTATTTAAACCGAGAATGAATTGCCGCAACCACATGAGCTTTTTGCTTGTGGATTTTTGATGACGAAGCCCTGTCCTTCAAGACCGCTCTGGAAATCCAGAACTGTTCCTTTCAGATAAATAGCGCTTTTAGGATCGATGAAAAGTTTGACGCCGTGCGCTTCAACTACATGATCTTTTTCTTGAGCATTGTCAAAGCTCATGCCGTAAGACATGCCTGAGCAACCGCCACCTTTAATTTCCATCCGCAGACCAGTTTTACCTTGCTCATCAACGAGAAGTCTTTTCACTTCTGCTGCTGCAACTTCAGTTAAACCGACAATGGTTGTGGAAGTAGGCGCTGTGGTAGTGTCTGCCATATCCGATACCTCTTTTGTGCTTGTATGTGAGTAAGTCATTTACTTAGAGTAACCACCCACACAGTAAATTTAGCACAAAGCCAGATAAATACCCTGGTCCGTAACAATCCTTTTCTCTTTGCTTTTGGCTTAGAGGCCCACCAGGCTACCCTCTTGGCCTTTTAGATCGCTGAGCTTGGCGCTCACTCGGCTTAACCGACGGCCATAGTCGCCGTGGGCTAAATCATCGAGGCTCACCCATTTGAACTGTGATACCTCATCTTCTTGCAGGGCAATGGCGGCAGGAGAGGTCAGCTGATACAGATATTGAAAATCGTGGTGCAGGTGAGGCCCCTCGCCTTTCTGTGCGTTGGCCGGAATCTCGTGGCTATCAACATCAATTGGCAGTTCGTTTAACAGTCTCACTGCGCTCAAACCGGTCTCTTCCACAAGCTCACGGCGTGCCGCGGCTTCAAGCTCTTCATCAGGCTCTATGTGACCGCCTGGTTGAAGCCAGCGACCAAGACTTTTGTGGGCGATAAGCAAGACATGAGAGCCCTCACTGTTGAGCACCAGCGCACTGGCTGTGAGGTGACCGACCATATTCTTTCTATCAGACAAAGCCACGTCTCCTGTGGCTAGTTGCTTCAGCAATGTTTCGATGCGCAGCGACTCGTGTGGGCTAATGGCGAGATAATCTTGTAATTTTGATTGCACCTCGGCAATGTATTGCGGACGCGAAAGGCTCATTTAGAAAGCCTCAAACATTACTTGAGCCATTTCTCCCATCACTCTGAAAGACTCGCGCACCACGTCACCATCAAGTTTTTCAATTGATGTTGGTTGCACTGTCACCAGCCCGTGTCCAGCACGAATGTGCACCTCGGTAAAGCTGCAGGTGCGCGAAAGCAAAATAATTTTGTCCATCATCGCCGGATATCTGATGAAGCGGCGCGCTTCTTCATCGTTGTTTGTAACTGCGAGATAATGATTGTCAAAGCGTTTGTCGCCGATCAATTTTGTCTGATGATCGATTAGTAAAATGCGGCTGAAATTGGCCCAAAATCCGGTGACTACTTTCGGGCTGATAGTAAGAGTAAAACCTTGCTGATCACTGCTGGAATTATGTTCATTGAGTACGTCAGTTTCTAAAAAAAACGAAGCACCAAATGGAAAATTGGCGCGTAAGGCTTCTATAGTCGCCGGAAATCCGAGCACTGTGCCCTTAATGCATACTTCTACGCGATCACTGTCGTCGACAACCTTACCTTCAATGACCAGAGCCAGTTCATTGAGCTTGGCTTCTTTATCAAACATATTATGGTTCGATCTCGGGAGACTTATTTGGATAGAGGTCAGGTTTTTGCTGCGGAGGCGGTTGTACAAACATTTTCAAATTAGGATCAACTTTTTTGGGTTTGCCAAAACCGAAGAAGGCACCGCGTTCTTTAGGCGCTTCTTTTGGAACCAAACCCTTTGCCTTAGCCTCTTTCAGCATTTGCTTTTTTTCAGCGTCACGCCGGGCGGTCTCAGCAATTTCTCTTTTTGTTGCCCCCATAGATGGTGACTCGGTAGCTGTTGATGTGGTGATAGTATTTTCGCCTACGAGTTTGTTTGCCGCTTTAGTGGTCTTGCCGGACTCTTTAACAAACTGGTTCTCTATGCCGGAAATTTGTTTACGCGCATCTCGGGCAAATTCTGATTCTGGTGCCAGCTCAACAGATTTGCGAAAGAGTACAAGTGCCTGCGCCGGATGTTTTTCTTTGCTCAATAAGTTAGCCATATGGTAGTAAGCGTCGGCCATATCTGGTGCTATGTTAATGGCTCTGACATAAACTTTGAGAGCCTCGTCAGGCTTTTTCTGCGACTCGAGCGCGGTACCCATATTGAAATAAGCGCTGGCAAATTTGGGATCGATCTCCACCGCTTTTTGCCAGTTCTCAATGGCGGGGCCCACCTTACCGCGGGCATACAAAACGGAAGCTAAACCATTCAATGACGTAGGACGATTTGGCCGCAGAAATAATGCCTTGTTAAACGCATCTTGGGCCAGCTCGTAGCTTTTTTGAGAAATATAAATCAGTCCAAGGTTGCTGTATGCCTGCTCAAGCCTATCGTCGGCAGCGATGGCGGCTTTATATTCCTCGATAGCTTTAACCAGAAAACCAGACTGGTGAAACTCCAGGCCGCGGTTATAATGCTTGACTGCTTCCGCCGATAGGGCTTTTTTAGCTTCAGGTTTTGGCTCAGGCTTTGGCGCTGGTTGTGTTTGGCCAGAGCCGGCATCGTCTTCTTGACAAAATGCGGGCCCACAACTTTGCCAGCTCAGTAGACTGATAACGGCCAGAAAGCTAAGCAAAGGCGTCGGCTTAGATAACATGTCTAATAGTCTTGTATGTCTGGTGGCTATAAAACAATCATTCATGCCTGAAATATTCATGCCTGAATTAATTGCTCCAATTGCTCTCTGGTTGTGGTTTTCCATGGCGAATATTCTACTCCGAGTTCATTATATCCGCTTGATGCAGTCGAGCAGCTGAATGAGCAGTTGAATGAATTACATTACAACAAGGCCTCAAAAAGTGCTTTTAGCCCCAATTCGTAACTGTTAGCGCCAAAACCGGCGACTATACCTTTAGCAATATCAGTCAAATAAGAATGGTGGCGAAATGTTTCACGGGCATAAATATTTGAAACATGCACTTCAACAAAAGGTACTGCTACTGCCAGAAAAGCATCACGCATGGCGATAGATGTGTGGCCATAAGCACCAGGATTAATCAAAATGCCGGCTACATCACTATTTAACGTGGACTGTATTACTGATACCAGTTCGCCTTCGATATTTGATTGCACAAATTCGAGTGTAAGAGCCTGACTGTGGGTGTTAGATAGTTCGACTGCCAACGATTTCAGTCTGTTTTCCACATCGCTGAGAGTGGTTTTGCCATAAGTTGACTGTTCACGTGTGCCCAACAAATTCAAATTGGGGCCGTTGATAACCAGTATTTTCAAGCTTGGGCAGCCTCGGCCTCTTCGGCGTCAAGTTCAAGTGCTTCCATGGCGCATTGAGCTTCAATCAGGAATGGATCATTGCGCGTGAGCAACCCTTCCTGTCTCACCATCTGTAAAAGTTGACCGAGCAAATCGCGCAGTGGTAGCATTTTGTCGCCATATTTGACTTCGTCGGCGATGATAAACATTGTTGAACCAAGCAGCACACGCGCTTCAACCGCCCGCAGTTCTTTAGAGGCGATAATCTCTTTAAATAACTCAGGTTCGGTCCTGGTCTCCATGACCAAGCCTTTGCAAAACTGCAAAACCGAATTTAATAAGCCTTTGCTGCGCTCTTCGGGTAAAGATGCGGCTGCCCTGATTAGATTGAGTTTGTTGCCGGCATCACCCAGTGATTCGGCGCTGTCAACAAGGTTGCGCACCTGGTTGGCCTTAGTATTGAACTGGCGGCGCAGTTCGGTTTCGGCCACGGAAGAAACCGGTTTAGTGGCGGCGTCAAAGCGCTTGTCATAATAATCTTGCACATGCTGGCGCTTCAGTTCGATGCTGAACGGCATGAGCTCCATAAAAATCGACTCCAGCCCCTCGAGTTGAGACTGCAAGTACATTAGCTCATCTTGTGTCACTGCTGACAAGATCGTGTCCTCCGGAACCCTGTGGCCTAATAAATAACTACCGATTTATTGTGCTAACAGATACTATAACGCCCTCGGCTCAAAGTGTTGTGTTTGTGAGGATTCTTTGAATCTCGTCGGCCACTTCGGCCACAGTTTTGTGGCTTGTATCGATTGTCATGTGGGCTTGTTCGTAACGGTTGCGACGGCTTGCCAGCATGGCTTTTATCTTGACTACGATATCTTCAGACCCAGATAGCAGAGGTCGATTTTGACCATTGCCAATTCGGTGTGCCAACACTGTTTCTTCAGCTTGCAAATAAATCGTCGTACCCAGACCATTTAATTTTTCTATGTTGCCAGCAGCAATGGGCAGCCCGCCACCACAGGCGATTACTTGACCTCGATGAATTTCGCCATTTTCAGTGCCCTGGGGCAAACTGTTCAACCACTGATTTTCAAGCAAGCGAAACTCTGCTTCGCCTCTCTGCTGAAAAAGTTCGCTAATGGTCTGACCTGTTTTTTCTTCAATTGATTGATCGCTGTCGAGATATTCGAAATTGAGTCTCTGAGCGAGTTCGTGCGCAATGCTAGATTTACCTGCACCAGAAAGACCAATTAAAATTATTGTCTCAGACATGGCCTAGTTTAGTCGTTGCACCAGCGCTCGGTTGCTGCCTTCATCAATAGGAGAACTCAGTGACACTTTGCGTTGACGGTGGGCAACCACATTGTCACCATTTACGTTGGTCATGGTTAGTGTGCGATGGCGTCCTTCGTCTACATTAGAAGCGGAGCGTACTCGTCTGCCGCCGCTGCCCATAGACATTTGACTGCCGCCTGAGCCAGAACCTGAACCTGATGCAAAACCAACTTCTCTTTGATTCTGACCATTATTGCGGTGGTGGCAGAGCTCAATTTTTGTGTGAGCATCAACCAGGGCCGGATTTATTGCCAGTGCGATTTTAAACTCACGCACCGCTTTATCGAACTCTGATTTATTGTAGAAGGCCAGGCCCAGCCCGTAGTGAGCTGAAGCCATATTTGGTGCCAAACTAAGAGTGTGCTCAAATTGTTCTATAGCTTGATCGTAGTTGCCGCTGAGAGAATACAGAGTGGCTAAATTATTGTGTGCTACAGCCATTTCTGGTCTGATTGCTATTGCTTGCAAATAACAACGTCTGGCATCTTTATTTTGTCCCAGGGCTGCATAAGCATTTCCTAAATTGAAAGATGTTTGAGCGTCTTTGGGGTTAAGCGCCAGAGCTTTATTAAACTCGTCAATCGCTTCTTTGTTTCTGGTGCGGCACTGATAACAGATGCCCAAAGCGGCATGAATACTTGCTTTGCCCGGAATGAGCTGTGCAGCTTTTTTCAATTCTTGTGTGGCTAGAGCAATATTGCCTGACGACAGTGCGGCAGTGCCGAGTTTTTCATGCGCTTCGGCAATGGTAGGGTCGATTTCTACAATCTGTTTCCACTCATGCATTGCTTGGGGCAAAAGATGTGCCTGCATTAGAGCTTCGGCACGAGCCATACCTTCGACAACGCGCATGGAAGCTTTGTTTTTGCCCACGGTATCGCTTTTGGTGCTGCCGGCTAAACCTTGAGCGAGAGGCGACATGGCTGATGAACCACTAACCCCCCCAGTGATTCCTTCACCGATGCGCACGTCTCTGTTTAGTTGTTCTAGTTGTGCCACCACTTTAGATTGCTGTCCGAGTTTTTCAAAAACGCGAGCCAGATTGCTGTGAGCGGTAGATAGCTCTAAAGCATTTTTCGAATTGCTGAGCATCAACTGACTGGCGTCAGCAAATTCACCGGCTGCCTTTTTCGCTTCCAGACTTTGGCGGCCCTCGGCAATTTCGGTGCGAGCAATCTGAATGGCTTGAGTGAACTGAGCCTCGGCTTGCCCTAACTCACCCAGCTCGGCATAAATTAAGCCCAGGCGGTTATGGAGGGAAGCATCTTTAGGATTTTGAGCAATTTGACCTTCGAGCATTTTGACGGCTTCGTCAATCATTTTGACGTTGCCTGCGGTGACGCCTATGTTGCGCGCTGTGGCAACAGGCTGACCTTTATGCTTGTCGCTTTTCTCGTTGTGAGCTACCGGAAGGTCGCTGCCACTCGGGCTCTGACCGGCGAACATTTTGGAAATATCTGGAAGATTTGAAAAGCTAGAACCGAGCCCTGTGGTGAGCGTACTCAGGCGATGGCAAAATTCATTGCGCTGGCTGCTGTCTTGACACACGAAAAATACACCTGGAACCACCACCACGCTAACGCCAATCAGGGTGAACGCAAGTAGCAAGCGCGAGTTACGACGCCGGTTAGCATGTATAGAAGCTGATATTTGACTAGTGCTAGCCAATGGGTTGCCTGCAGCTGTCGGAAAGTTTTAGGGTTATGTCCCAGATTAAGGGCGCATAAGGAGATAGTCAATGCGGTATTTACGCAGCTGAGACACAATTGCCATGAGCTAAAGTTAGAGCACTCTCATTTGTACAGCAAGCAAGCGCCAGTGGCATGCCGATAACTGTTTTATTTGGCTCTGATATATAGAATTATGGCGCCCATGACGCCGATAACAAGATTCGGCAGCCAGGCGGCCAAAAGCGGTGCAATTCGACCGGCATCACCAAGGGCGCCCGACGAAGATTGCAGCACATAATAAAGGAAGACTACAACGGCACTGTAAATCAAGCCCAGGTTGGTACGAGAGCGGCGAGCGAGGAGCCCCAGGGGAGCGCCTGCCAGTGACACAATCAGGCAAGCAAGGGGTTGCGAAACCTTCTGATAGTACTTAACCAGCAGGTCATTGCTCATAGAATTCGAGCCCTGGAGCACGTCGAGATAATTTTTCAGTTCGAACATGTTCATTTCTTTGGGCGAAACTTTGCCTGCACCCAGTGCTTTTTGCACGGTACCTAAGCCTGGAATGACCAGATCTTTGAACTGCATAATACGGGTGATGTCTGTATCGCCTGATAAAACGTAGGTGCGCCCGTTATGCAAAGTCCACATGCCGTTGTCCCAAACGCCCGTGGCGGCGCAAATAATCTGTGTCAGGTGAGCGCGGGAAAAATCGAGAATGATGATATTGCTCAGATTTTTGCCTTCGTAATAGCCAATAAAGAAAATGCGCTCAATATTGAGGTCTTTGCCGCGTTCAATAAAAGTGAAATTGGCCTGACCTGAAGGTAATTCAGTTTTATACATGGCCAGAAATTCTAGACGTTTGGAAGTGCGGTTAGCTTCAGGCACAACCAGTTCACTCAGGCCAAAACTGACAATTGATGTGAACAAACCAAAGAGTAACGGTGCCACCATGATGCGGTAAAAGCTCACACCACTGGTTCGCAATGCCAAAATTTCAGAATCGCCTGACAGTCGATTAAAGACCAACAGGACGGCCAGCAGCACACCGATGGGAATAGTCATGACGATTACTTCAGGCAAGTGTAAGCCTAAAATCGTAACTGCCATTTGCAGAGGCACACCAGATCTGGTGACTAAGTTGAAAATTGTTCGCAGTTGTTCAGCGCCGAACCACACACCGGTGACGATACCAATACCAAATAGCAGTGGCTGCCAGAACTCGTTGCCGATATAACGATCAAGAAGTTTAAGACCAATGCTCACAGACTGAAATCCTCGCCCAAATACTGTTTGCGCGCTATAGGACTTTCTGCCACTTCTTTTGATGTGCCGGCCACAAGAATCTTGCCGTAGTCAATTAAATATGCGCGATCTGTAATTTTTAGAGTTGCCCTGGGGTTGTGGTCGGTGATTAGTACACCAAGATTCCACTCGTCGCGCAGTCTGCGGATTAGCCCTTGAATGTCGGTAATCGAAATCGGGTCAACACCGGTGAATGGTTCGTCAAGCAAAATAAACTCAGGTTCAGAAGCCAGGCAGCGAGCCAACTCTAATCGTCTGCGTTCACCACCTGATAGGCTGCCTGAAATTACATCGATGAGATGTTCAAGCCCGAACTGTTCCAGTAGACCGAGAATGCGTTTTTTATATTCGCGCGATGGAATATTGCGCAGCTCGAGAATCAATTTGATGTTATCGCCTACAGATAATTTACGAAAAATCGAAGCTTCTTGAGGAAGATAACCAATGCCCATGCGGCTGCGCAGGTGAATGGGCATCTTTGTCAGGTCTTTACTGCCAAGGGTAATTGAGCCCCGTTCTGGGCGCACCAGACCCAGTACCATGTCAAATGAGGTTGTTTTGCCGGCTCCGTTTCTGCCAAGCAGACCCACAACTTCTCCGCGATTGAGATAAAAGCTCACACCATCGACAACGCGCCTGCCGTTGTAGGATTTTTGCAAATTATCGATTCTGAGAGTTCTAGTATCGTCCATGGTCATAGGCATAGACGATGGTGAGGACATGGCCGAGCTCATTCTGGTCTTTCTACCCTCGTTGTACTGAGCTTGCCGCCTTCAGAGCTAGGTTTACCGGCCAACTTAAATTCTTCCTGCTGAGTGAAACCATTAGCCGGCATCGAGCCTGGAGCAGGGGCGTTTTTCTTCGGCAGAATAAAGGCTTTGGTATTACCTTCGGCCAAGACTTTTTTGTCAGCGATGGTCATGGTGATGCGGTCGCCAATCCAGCGTTTGCCTGGTTGCGTCACTTGCGAGCGTCCGATGAACACTACTCTCTCGGCCTGGCCGTAGGCGTTGCGCACCATCACTACTTTAGGGCCGATGCCAACAGTGTCGTTGTAGAAGATTTTGACATTGCCCATAGCATCAAGACGGCCTGTCTCTTTATTGTTGTCTTGAGTGTCAGAAACAATAATGATCGGTGCACTGGGGGTGGTGGCAACCGGGACGCCACCGTTGACAATCGGTTCCATCTTGCCTTCATTGATAGGCGCGGTTACGGTATCAGATTTGGCGGCAGTGCTGTTGCCTGATTGAATTACTTTCGAGCGTACATGGCCAGTGGCTTGCAAGCGTTTGGTATTGAGGAAGTAGGTCATAGTGTCGGCCTGGGTATTGTTTTGGCCCTGTGTGGCGTTGGCACGGCCTGTGAAAACCGCTGCTTCTGGTTTGCGGTCAACACCGTAGGCCATGCGTAAGTGATCAGAGATCACATCAATATCGCCGGCTTTAACTTTTACGTGACCGATCGCCTCAAATTGACCGGCACTTCTTTCATATATTTGTTTGTCAGAATCGGTAATGATGGTGGTTGGCCCTTCATTAGCGGGCGCAACAGCTGCTGTGGTTGGTGCGGAGCCGCCTGCATCTGCAGCACCAGCGTGAATTTTAGTGGCCGAATCACCCTGTTGAGCAAGCGGGCCTCGAGTAGCGGCGGCCTGGGCCAGTGCTGCTTCGGCGCTGTTTGCCGGTGCTACTTTCTTCAACTTTGCACCAGCAATAGTAGGCATTGCAGTTACAGGCGTAGCTACTGGTTCTGGTGGGGCAGCGTTTTCTACTTCTGAGTGCGCATGACCTTCAGCGATTACTTTAGAACTTGCCATTTCAAAAGTAAGGGTATCAGCATCTATTTTGTTGTTGCCCTGCACGAGGTGCGGATGGCCTGTAAACACGGCCCGCTGCGGCTGTCCGGTAGCTGGGTCGCGATAAAGTGTAGCTACAGGTGCAACTACAACCGTGTCTTGATAGAGAACTCGCACGTGACCGCGAGCGATAATAGACCCGTCGGAAAATTCTTGTTCTTCAGCTTTAATATCAATACCTGCACCACCAGCAGCGGCAGGAGCAGCAGGTGTGGCAGTTGGTTGTGCCATCGCGGTTAGTGGCACTTGCACACTGACAACAGCGGAGAGCATCAGTAAAAAAGTTCTTTTCGCTTTGGGGCCACTCATTGCTAGTTCAATTCCTTTGAGCATTCTGGCGCTGTGTTCTGAAATAGACATTTTATGGTGTCCCGCTGGCAATGATGGCATGGGTATTTCCGACTATTTTTACGTTCTGGAACGATGTTCCGGCAAAACGACCTGTGGCATGATCGCCGGTCACCTTGGCTACCCCCATGGCGATGTTAACACCACCAGAGGCCTTGAACTGATTTTTTTTCTCTAATTCCAGTTTTTCCATATCCATCATTGATTTCCCCTCCATTCCGGAGGCGGTAACTCTTTGCCCAGATGCTGAATTGAGCTGCACATAGAGACTTTTCTGGTTCACCACCCCGGTGGGTGCGGTCACATGCATTTTTATCTTATCGCCGTCGAAAAACTTCATGGTAATGCCGGTGAGAGCGACGTCTTTGGTGTTGCTGATAATAGTTCCGGTTTTCGCGCTCAAGAGCCAGCGAGTTTTATAGTGTTCGTCTACTTCTTTAAGCTCAAATTTGTCAAAAGAGACGTTACTGGCAGTCGGATTAGCTTTTTTGTTCGCCTCAAACTCGGCTTCTTGAATGGTGGCGCTCCACTTTGCATAGTAAAGCAAACCAACGATGACACCAAGAATGCTCAGAGCCAGCACCAATTTGAACCAGTCAGATTTAAAAATTTGGAACATTGAATCAGTTTCCTGTGGCCCTTAGGGCAATGGCTTTGGAGACATTGCTCATACTTTCTTTTAGATTGCCCTTCTTAAGATAACCCTGGCCGAGGAAGAAATAGGCTGCAGGATTCAATGGTGAAGCGTCTTTTACTTTTTGCCATTCGATCATGGCTTGATCAATGCTGCCTGTTGATTCGGCTTGCAAATGGGCCCGGTAAACCCTGGCCCAGACATCATCAGGTTGCCTGGCCAGCAAATCATCTAACTTATTCAGCGCCAGTTCGTAGTAGCGCTTGACTTGTGGTATCGCATCTGGTGTGGCAGATACAGCACTTGTAGATACAGCAGGAGTAGCAACAGGAGCTGCAGCAGGAGTAACGACAGCAGTCACAGCAGGAGCAGCGCTGGCTGTGGTGGTAACTGCATCAGGTGCTGTATTCGTTTCAACTTCAGCTTGTGGATTTTGTGCCTGAGCAATCCACGCGGCGTACTTGGCATTTTGCTGTGCTGTTTGACGCGAAGCTCTATCTAAGAGATATGCTTTCATGTAATAAGCCCATGCCAGGTGATAGCGCACCTGGTTATCTTCTGGGGTGTATGTAAGCATTTTTTCGTATGTGGCGATCATCTTGTCAAAATATGCTGGGCCACCGTCTTTTTCGGCCAATCTTTTTGCCCGACGCACTTCTTGCAGTGCAGTTTCAATTTGGCTGGTGCGGCTCAAAGCCACTGCGTAGATGAAAGCGGCTTCGGCACTGTCAGGATAGGCTTCTTTCTGGCGCTTCGCTAGAGCCAGGTCATAGGTGCAAATAGTATCTTCAGTTTCCATGCCCACTGAAATCGGCTGGCCTGGCTTAAAAGTCCAGCTGCTGGTGGGTTTGGCTGCTTCAGCAGGCGCTGGCGACTGCGCTTGGGCAATATTTTCTGCGGCCAGCGCAACGTTGCCTGTCAGCAAAGCGCCGAGACTGAGTGCAGCGCCTAGTGTTCTTGTGGTTGAAAGCGAAAAAATAACTGTCTACCTCGTGGTTGCTAATAATAACAGACGACACGAGGTTGCCAATTGGAGCCGCAATTAGATGAAAATTTTCTGCAATTTGCCCACACAGAGATCGCGCCAGGTGCAGACTGGCTGGCTACTCGCCAAATTTTATTGTCAGCATTTCGTTACAAGTTAGTGATCAGGTTTTGAGCCGTTGCGACCCTTAAGAATTAGAGGCAAGACCTCGTGCAGCCCGCCGACAATGTGCAATGGTTTCGATTTTGCCAACATTTCTTTGCTGTGCAAACCAGTGGTGACGCCGATAGCGTCTACTCCGGCGTTTCTAGCCATGTCTAAATCGAAACTGCTGTCGCCGATCACTACCGCGTGATCGCCCGCAATGGCCAGCTTATCGAGGGTAATGTGCACAGATTCAGGGTGGGGTTTGTGATTTTCGACATCGGCGGCCCCCACAACCATTTCAAAATAGTGTGCGATCTCGTGATGATCAAGCACCACTTCTACAAGGTTGCGGCGCTTTGAAGAGGCAATTGTAATGACCACGCCTGCGTCTTTGAGACTTTGCAGCATTGAAAACATATGAGGAAACGGCGGGCAAATCTCAATCGCCATGGTGTCGTAAATCGCCCGATAGCGATTTGCAACTTCAAGGTGAAAGTCTGGTGAGCGTTCGGGCAAGATGATTTCCATCTGCTTGGGTAGAGGAACACCAACCAAAAGCGCCCATTCTTCTAACAGTTTAGGTGGAAATTGATATTCATCCACCACCACTTTCATGACATCAACAATGCCAGGGGTGGAATCTACAAGCGTGCCGTCAAAATCAAAAATTGCTAATTTGTACAAATCAGGCCTGCTTTAACTTGCTTCACTTACTTACCTTATGATGTGACTCTATCAATGATAAAAACCGATCAAACAAATAATTAGAATCGTGAGGCCCTGGGTGCGCTTCGGGGTGATATTGCACAGCGAAAATAGGCAGCTCTTTATGGCGGAAACCCTCCACCGAATTATCATTTAAATTGATATGTGTAAGCTCAAGGTGTGCAGGCAAAGTTTTGTCGTCTACGGCGAAACCGTGATTTTGACAGGTGACTTCGATTTTGCCAGTGGTCAAATCTTTCACCGGTTGATTGCCGCCCCGGTGACCAAATTTCAATTTATACGTGCTGCCACCAAGTGCAATTGATAGTAGTTGGTGCCCTAGACATATACCAAAAATAGGAATACGAGCGGCTATAAGCGACGCCATTTCTTTGATGATGTCTTCGCAAGCGGCAGGGTCGCCTGGTCCATTTGATAAAAAGATGCCATCAGGAGAGGTGGCAAGTATATCGGCAGCTTTTGTGCGCGCCGGATAAACGGTTGCTGTAATATCTCTGGCAACCAGCTCACGCAGTATGTTTTGCTTGATGCCAAAATCGTATACGGCAACTTTATGGCGCCCCGTACCAATTGTATAAATTTCTTTTGTGCTGACTTCATCTGTTAGATCGAGGCCGGCCATTTGAGGAGCTGAGAGAACAGCTTCTGTCAGTCTCTTGCGCCCTGCTTCAGTCATTACATCATCTTCAGTTGAGATGGCGCAACGCATTGCCCCCTGGTCGCGCAATTTGCGAGTGATCGCTCTTGTATCAACATCAGATATGCCGGGGATATTGAATTTTTTCAAAAACGAATCGAGACTGCCAGTTGCCCGGTGATTGCTGTATTTGCGCGCTAGATGTCTTACCACTAGACCACGGGCAAAAATAGCTCGTGATTCTAGGTCATGGTCATTGGTGCCGTAATTGCCGATTTCTGGATACGTCAGAGTAACCACCTGACCGGCATAACTAGGGTCAGTGAGAATTTCTTGGTAGCCCGCCAGCGAGGTATTGAAAACCAGCTCGCCTACTGTGGTGGTGGAAGCGCCGAAGGCTTTACCCGTAAAACTAGTGCCGTCTTCCAACATCATTAGTGCTGGTTTGTAATCGCCGTCAATTTCCAGGAGGCCACTGGAATTTTCGCTTAGCCTTGTACCGTTTGCCATTTTCTTTGTTGGTCGCCGTTAAGAAGGAGCCTTTGCCGTTGAGCTTGCTCCGGTAATCACTATCTTAGCAACTCTTACTACTATTAGCCGCTGAGCGCTATTTCTTCTTTGAAACCCCATCTGACCTTGAGCTGTCAATATGATTTCACAAAAAATTTTAGCAAACTAAAGCAAAGCTTACTTATAGTTTGAACGATTCGCTGGGATTCTTATCACTTACCTATGTAGAATTAGAGGCGCCTGGGTGACAACACTGAACAGGTTTTCAAGCTGAACGCGAACTTTGGGGACATCAAATTCAAATGGGCGACTATCAAGATTACACTCGCACTTTAACGCTAATGGCTCCGCAACTGGTTATTGTGGTCGGCATTTTGTTTGCCGCACTGTGGAATCTGTTTGCTCCCAAGGCCAAGGGTCTCACTCCCATCGTCTGTTTAATCACTCTTGCAATTTCCGGTTATTTGTTAGCCACCCAGTTTGGGCAGAGCATCATTCTCTGCGGCGGACTTTTTACTATTGACCCCCTCTTCTCAACTTTCTCTCTGATTGCAGTAGCGGTGGGCTTTATTGTCATTCTCATGAGCATGGGTTACGACCATATGTTTGGCCGCAACCGCGGCGAATATTACGCCATCATGATGACCGCAGTGGTCTCGAATATTTTCCTGGCCGGCTCCACAGATTTGATCATGTTGTTTGTTGCCCTTGAAACTTTGAGTGTTTGCTGCGTGTTGCTCACCAGCTTCACTAAAAAAGACGTGCGCAGCGGCGAAGCAACACTAAAATATTTGCTATCTACCGCAGCCACCACGGCTACTCTTCTTTATGGCCTCTCGTTCCTTTATGGTTTGACCGGCTCCACCACATTTAGTTCTATTCGCGACAGTCTTTCACTGGCCGGCGATGGTGCACCATCATTCTTTATGTTGCTTCTGCTCACTTTAATTATCAGTGCCATCGGCTTCAAACTATCTATCGTGCCATTTCACATGTGGACACCAGACGTTTACGAAGGCGCACCAACACCTGTTACCGCCTTCCTTTCTATCGGTTCGAAAGCTGGTGGCTTCATCATTGCCATGCGCCTTTTGCTGATTGTATTTGCCCAATCACAAGCACAATGGATGATGATTTTGGCCACTCTGGCAATCTTCTCTATGGTTGCCGGAAACTTAATTGCGCTAGCACAAAATTCACTTAAAAGAATGCTCGCTTATTCTTCTATCGCTCATGTCGGATACATTCTGATCGGCTTAATTGCTGCTTCTGAATCAGGTCTGTCTGCTCTGGTTTTCTATGTTGTAGTTTACGGTTTGATGAACCTTGGTGCTTTTGCCGGAGCTATTCTGGTGAGCAATGAGACTGGTTCTGATCGCATCGAAGATTTTGCCGGGCTGATTCGCAAACGTCCACTAACAACTATTGCCATGTCGCTTTGCTTGCTTAACCTGGCTGGTCTGCCAATTCCACCAGCCGGATTTTTTGCCAAGGTATTCATTTTCACCGCTGGTGCGCACATTCCTGATCCATATCTAGGTATGCCTATGGGTTGGGTTCTGGTGGCATGTGCATTGATTACATCTGTGCCGGCCATCTATTACTACACTCGTGTGGTAATTATGATGATAGTGCCTGAACCATCTGAAAAAGTCGCCTCCATGCCTGGGCCTCAAGCCCCCAGACCATGGGTGGGAAGCCCCCAGGAAGCTCCAGCCATCGCGCTTTTGATTTGCACATTGCTGGTGGTGGCAACCGGTACGATTTCGGTTCAACCGCTGATGACTGCGTCCAAAATAGCAGTAGGAAGATTGCCTCTGCG
>JAVHQC010000037.1:0-26735 GCA_036170915.1 Cyanobacteria bacterium auto_48_18 | reverse complement strand
GTAGGAAAAGGTAAAAAGAGCTAGCCAGGCTTACCAATTAGCCGGTCAAAGTGCTAGGCTTTAGCAATGCCCTCGTAGTTCAGTTGGATAGAACACCTCCGTCCTAAGGAGGGTGTCGGGCGTTCGAGTCGCTCCGAGGGTGCATTTTTATCGGGAATGGCTGACCAATGTTGCAAGTATGAACGTTTTTGCTTGCTGTATTTCACTAGCAACTCTGTTGGCTTGCTCTAGCTCTTTGCCTAGTTCGGGCGCCAGTGTTGAAAGGCAAGAAGCAAGATTATTTGGGCTAATTGAAAATACGTCATCAGACGGCTCGAAATCATTTCGAATTCGCGGAATGTCGAATGGTGGTTTTTGCGTGTGCGGCAAACCCAGAGCAAAGTTCCGAAACAACACTCTGTTCGTCGAGATTCCGAAGCTGTTCATTTCACACGGATTGAAAACTGGTCCGTTTTTTGATGTGACATTAAAAGCGCCAGCTACAGTTAAAATGGTCGTTTTTGGCAAGAATAAAGAAGAAATTTGGCCTCAGGACAAGGCCAAAATAGCGCTGAGTGCAGAAGAAGAAAACGCTCAGCATATGGCCACAGAAGATTTTTTAAAAAAGCACCCCACTGCCGATATTAACGATTATTCGGTCTCAATGATGAGGACAAGCCCTGAAATAGCTTTTGTAAGCTTTGACGAGTGGCGTGATGGTGAGCCGAATCTGCGGTGTAGATACACAATCGATTTACCAAAAAAAATAATTATACACAGACGCGAAGAGACCCTCAGGAGAGCCATTTAGCATCGAACTACTGAAACATACTCGGTGGATTAATAATGTTCATCATGATCACGCGACCGCACTCAAGAAAATAGAGCGACAAAAATAAGAAACCACCGGCAATACCAAAATTAACTGGCCTCCTAAATAGAGCTAGAGCACCAAAAACAGGCAACAAGGTAGACCAGAATAACAGCATATAAAATGCTTCTGGCAAGACAGAAAACAATCGCGGATGGCAAGAAACAAAAGCGAACGTGAGGACAATTGCTCTCAAAAGAGTGGCAGAGACAATCATTCTTCCGGGCTTTAATCTCTGGAATTCATGAATGAAAAAGAAAGCGCAGAGAACCAGATAGATATTACAGCAAATCGTATTGAAGAAAAAATCGATGGGATGCATTGCAGGCGCTCCGACTGGCAATTATCGAAAGGCTTCCTGCACTTCACTAAGATTGCTAAGGGCGACCCACCCCCAAACCATCAGCTACGCGATTAATATAATTGAACCACGAAGCAATAAGATTGATCTGCAATATGGCCGTATCGTCAAACCCGGCTTGGCGCAAAGCATCAATATCTTCGCGACAGACTTTGGCTGGCGTTAGGGTCAATTTCGCTGCATAATCAAGCATGACAAGCTCTTCGGCCGTAATCGGAGCCGTGCGATAATCTTTTTTGATAGCCTCTTTTAGCGACTCATCCAGAGTCACGCGACGGAGAAACTCCGTATGAGACTCCAGTCAGTAAAAGCACTTATTGAGCGTCGAAACAGTGCCAGCAATAAGCTCATGCTGTCGGCGAGAAAGAGGCAGTTCTGGATCCATTAATTTGCCAAAAGTTGAAAACGCATGGCGCAGGGCCTCCGGAATGAGGCTATGAGCCATAACAATTCCCGCACCCTCATCTTTGCTATCGGCGTCACCAAGCGCCTCTACCGGAATTCTGTATTCAGGCGGATACTGGTTCATTGATTCAGCCAGTATTTCTTGCAGTAACGGTGATTCAGATGCTGGGCAAGTCTTGATCCAAGTCATCAATTATCCTCCAATAACAATCAGGTGAAATTTTCGGCGAGCACGTTCTACGCAGCCACACTAAGTTGCCACACTTAGGCATGACAATTGTAAGGCATTTGGAACAAGGGAGACCTTCACTTGCCGCCAGCAATTTTTTCAGCCACGGTCTCGTCGATCTTCGCAAGATCCATTCTATTTGCTTTGCGATAAGCGCTTGCTCTTGCCAAATACATCGATGCATTCGCTTCCGGCGAATATTTAATCGCCTTGGTGTAGTCAGCCACTGCCTTTTCCGAGTCACCAAGTTTTAAATAAACATCGCCACGTTTCAGATAAGCCATCTCGTCCTTTTTGTTGAAATCAAGCATGTGACTGTAGTCCGCCAATGCTGATTTGTAGTTGCCTAGGGCTTCGTGACACTGGGCTCTAAGCAAATAGGCTTCGTCATCTCTTTTGTTAGAGGCGGCAGCGAGAGTGCAATCGGCGATAGCACCTTTATGATCGCGTAAGTTCATTTTTATTCGCGCACGAATGACATAGTTGGCTCGGTCGGGAGCCAGCTTGATAAGCTCGTCGACGTTTTTCAATGCGAGTTTGTTTTCACCTAAATCACAGTAGGCTCTGGTCCTTCCGGCATACGGCTCCGGATCGGCCGGATTAATTGAGAGAGCCCGGTCAAAATCTGCCAAGGCGTCTTTGTATTGCCTCAATTCAATACACACCACACCTCGTCGTTTAATTGCTGAGGTATAGTTTGGATCAAGGTCGAGCGCCTTAGTAAACTGTTCGAAGGCTTCTTTATATTTTTCTTGTTTGTTAAAGATGCGTCCGCGATTATAGTAAATCGTTCGATTTCTAGGATTCATCTTTTCGGCACAGTCGATATAGTACATGGCCTTTTTAAGTTCTTGTTTTTCAATGCACTGGCGTGCTTGTTCGATGAGTTGCTTATCGTCACTGAGTGCGTGACTCGGCATCTGCGCAAGAACACTTGTCGCCAGTATTAGTGGCAGAAGGTACAACAAATTGCGGCACGATTTCATTGATAGAAAACCTAGTTAATGCTACTCATTCTAGCCGCCACGATACACAGGGGGCGTCTCGAATCTCTCGCCTGACCCACAATCTTAACGAGGTCCTAATTGTTTCAGACTGGCTGTACTTGCTGTGCTGAGGAAGAACCTGGATACCGGGTATATAGACAAGGCTGAAAGGTGCAAGTCTATGGATAAGAGTAAGGCAAATCAGTCCTCCAAACTTGATGCTGCAAAGACTCTAGAAGCTGAATTGTCCGAAGTTCAGTTGGAGGAATCTCGTCGCAGCTTTTTGCGCATTGCCATTGATGTTGTCACCGAGCCTTATCATCAGCAAGCTGCAGCTAAGCAAAACCTTGAACAAGCAGTTCAACAAGTCAAAGGTGGAGCCTCTTCTTCGCCTCAAAGTATTGAAATAGCCCGGCAAGCGGTTGAGAAGATAGAGATTGCGAGAGAAAAGGAATTGGATGCCTATAACCTCAGTTCTGGTGCTGTAAAGACACTGGGTGCGTTTGCACGAGGTAAGTTTGGATTTTTTGTTGCAGGGGCAACCTACGCCCTCGATGAAGTTTCTCAGAATGACTATATGTTTACCGATGCCGCTTTGGGTTTAGCCAAAGGTCTCACAATGAGGGGAATTATTGGAAAACTAGGCACTTCTAGTAAGGCATCTCCAGCTTTGATGTCTTTAGAATTAGGTATTTCTAGCCGAGTTGTTGACCCGTTGCTTACTCGTGCTAATTATCTCGATCAAGACGGTCAAGTCACTAGTGGGTCGATTGGCCTTGGTTTGCTTAGAACTGGCACTAGTGCCCTAGACCCTATTGCCTTAGCGAGCGATTTAGCCAGCGCCGGTCTGACTCATGGCTTGGTCAAACTAGCGCCCCATCAGCTGTCTGGTAATACTTTCAAAGCGATGACGACAATGAGTTTTACTCGTGGCTATTCTGATGGATTAGCTACTGAAGCTCAAAGTCAAATTCAAAAGGGTGAACTTTCATTGAATCGGTTGGCTGTTTATCCCATTGCTATGGCCCTTTCGACCTCACTAGCTGCAGCGCCGGGCAACCAACGCTTGTATGCACACAACTATGCATTAGAAAACGCTGCTTCTATTAGAGAGCGCGAGTTTAAACTCGTTTCTATCGAGCCTGGCGATGTCAAAAGTATTGCCAATGGCGCTGGCAAGGGCTCCACTTATTCTGTTAAACCTGTGGCCGAAGGGTTTGTCGCTGGTGAAACGGAGAAGCTTTCAATTGTCAGAGCAAAAGTTCCCACTGATTGGCTATCGGCTGCAGCAAACGTTTTTCACCGCTCTGCTCCTAAGACTGCGGAGCCGGAAATTAGATTTGTTAGTCGCCCTGCTGGCGATGAACATGCACCATGGCAAATGGCAATTGATAAAGGCGCCTATTCGCTTTTGCAAGTGATGAAAAAGAACCCTGGTTACTACCATGGTAAAGAGGTCGCACCGCATGTGAAAGACTTCAAGGAACCAGTTAGAAAATTTCTTGGCAGTGGTTCTGAAAGTGGTGCCTTCATGTTGTCTAACGGCGCAGTATTGAAGGTTTCTACTTCACTTACCGGACGAGATTTTTCTAACTGGGGTAAATTGCCTCATGACGCCAAAGCGCTGTTTGATCCGGTGCAAGTTAACAATCAAGATCGGCCAAGGGCGAGTTCGGTCATAGCCCTCTCATTGCAAGAACCGCTGCGCACGCCAGTAACTGAAACACAGGCGGCAGCCTTACGTGATCAGATGACGAAGGATGGAGTAATTTTTCACGATTACAACTATCGCCTGATGGGTGACCAGGTTAGTTGGGCCACAGACCAAGTTGGCATCGATGCTCGTGGTAAGGCCGTAATGCTTGACTATGGGGCTCGCCGCCCCCTTAAATGATTCAGTTTACCAAGCCCATTAATTGCAGTCTGTATGGGTGAATGGGAACTGGCGCGTCATGTTCAGTTTTGCCGGAAACGATGCGGAGCTGGTTGATTGTCAGGACTATCATTGAAGAGGTTATTGCGAGTTTCTTTAAGTCTTATCGCTCTCTTGATTTATATCTTTGGTTTTTTCTGCATCGCCGAAGAGCAAATTGAATACTTCAGAATGACTCGCTAAATCTTCTTTCGGTGTGTTCAAATCTTTCAAACGAAATGGGCTGTTAGGCATCAAGTCGGCAATTGCCGAGATTACTGCGAGAACCACTAAGAACGTTCCGAGTGTCTGTAAGTTAAATGGCATTGCTATTTCCTCTCTAAGCCCTTTTGTCTTCACGAATCTATCACCACAGCGTGAACTCGCCGTGGTTGGAATTTTCTATTAATTGTTTGCAGGAAGATCCTCCGCTAGCAACCATCCTTCGGCAGCTAACGTGTCGACGAAACGAACCGAGTTAGAGCGTAATTCTTTCATTGCCATTTTGAATTGACTCATCGATAAACGATTTCTTGCCACCAAAGTCTGGGCTAAAATTACAGCGCTTATCTCATCAAAACTAGCTAATTGGGTATCGATCAAATGTTCGATCAGGCGTCTATCGTTGACAGTATTGCCCTTGGCTTCGGCCTCAGCTAATTCCTCTGTTGATATTAACCCAGCTATGATGAGCAATTGCGATAGGCTCAGCAACGAATTGTTTTCGCTGGTGTCTGATTTGTTCCCTGTAGTTGAGGTCACTGTGGATACCTTCTCTACCGGGTACTTTTCGAAGTCATGGATACCAAGCAGGCTGAGGTCATACTGTTTTCGAGAACTGCTGTCACCAAGTACTTGGCCAGCTCTGTTGAGTGCACGCAAGAGCTGCTTTAGCTGCCACTCTTGCAAATCTTTCTTTTCCTGAAAACGGGCCCGAAGATTTTTTAGCTTAGTTAGATAGGCTCGACCGATCTCTTCACTACTTGCAGTTTGACTTACCGATAACAATTCGTAAAAACAGAATTTCTCGAGTTTGTTTTGCAATTCTATTGCTGCGGTACCTAACGAGTCCCCTTCCGGCGAAGCTTCAAAGCTGCTTGAAAGGCTGGCCTTATCCCTGCTTGGTAATAACGCCTCAGCTTTTGGACTTTTGCTCTGGCTTTTGTTTTCTCGTTCAAGCTGCTTCGCTATGAATTTACTTGGATTGAGGAAAAGATTTAGAAACGAAGTGGTGTGATCGACCATCTGTTTTACCAGCAGTGCTTCAGCCAACTCGTCGTCAGATTTCTTAATCTCGGCAGCTTCTTCACGTTCACGTTGTTGAGCGCGTTTGGCAGCTTTGAGCATAGACTCTCTGGCTTTTTGCGACGATGCCACTGGCTGCGGTGCAAGTCCTAACTGTTTTACCGCTAGCAGACCGAGGTTGTTTTTGTCGGCTGGAAAGGCAGTCTTTGCTGGAGCCTTGTCTGTGGCGGCAACAGAAAAATTTTGATGGACAAACAACTCCTGAACGCTATTTCTTTCAAGTTCTGCAATAAGTGTTTCGGCTGCCGTCAAATTTTCTGTCGTGTTGATTACCGGGTCATCATCGGATGATTCAACGGCTACCTCGTTAGCTCTGAGAGAAACAAGCTTGGCTTCAAGCGAAGAAATTTTTTCATTTATTGCTGTAATGTGGTCGAACTCTTGGTTTGTCAGGCAGGCTAAAAATCTAGTATTGAGAGCGTCTAATTCTAGTTGAATAGCTTCTGCTGATTGTTCTTTCTCTAAAGTCATTGTGATAGTCCTCAAACAATCTTGATGTCTGTTTGCACAGGGATCAAATTTTCAATTTCTTTTTGGCGTTGCACCATCGGCGATACCTGAGTCATCGCAGTCTGTCGATTCTTGCAAATTTCTAAGAGAGCTCTACTGCTTGGAGATCCGCGTTGACCTTAGATGCGCTGCCCTGTTCGCTCCGCGATGCCCTCAGTGCTGCCAGGCCCCCGGAGTATATTATGATTCCCAAGCCGACTTTGTTTATAGCATCGCCCAAGTTGTAGCAGATTTGGCAAATATCTGATAAGTCTGGCTGGATTGCCCTGACAATATAGCCAATCGGATAGATGGCCCAACCCACGGTTATAAATTTGGTCAGCATTATAATCGAGCGCCTAGTTTCGGCATCGGCTAAATTAGCTTGTCTTCTGATGCCGGTGTACATATAAATGAGTATTCCAAGCCAGCCGCCGCAGCCAATCACGAAAGAGACCCACCTGGTCTGAAAACCACCCAGCGTGACCGCCTTGTGAATCTGTCCTGTTCAATTCATTCTAAGTTCAAAATTCGCTCCCACCTAACCGACCAATGCTGATGGTCCAAGGCCACAGCCCCTATACATCGATGAAGTTTGTTTGTGATCTTAAGCTGCCGCGCCATGCTTATTACTGAGCATAAATGGTTCAGTAATGGGCGCTGGTCTGCCGAAAAAGAAGCCTTGAAAGAGATCAACGCCAAGTTCGTCCATAACAGCTTTTTCTTCAGCTGTCTCAACACCTTCGGCTAAAACAAGTTGACCATGTTGTTTACTCAAATTAACTATAGCGGCGCATATTCCTTTGTGAAACTCCGACTCAACACATTTTGCTACGAGTTCTCTATCTATTTTGACTAAGTCGGGATGAAGATCTCCCAGTAATGAAAGTCCTGCGTATCCCGACCCCATATCGTCAAGCGCAACTTTAAAGCCAGCTTGTCTGTAGAAATTCAAAATACGCTTCAGGTGTTCGTGGTCGGTTACTTTTTCAGTCTCAACTACTTCAAAGGTGATTTGGCTTGGTGTCAAACCACTGCGTTCAGCGGCGGCTAGAGAGGATTGCAAGCAATACTCAGGTTGGTAAATAGCTGTTGGCAAGAAATTGATCAAGAATTGTAGGTTTGGCGGAGGATTTAACTTTCCAGCATTTTCTAGATGGCGCTCGCGACAAATGCGATCAAGCATGAACGTCAATTTTTCCAATCTTGCCCATTCGAGCATCTGTCCAGGGTTAATAATGTCGCCATTTGCGGCGGTTGATCTCATTAAGCATTCATATCCCCAGATTGAACCATCCGCGGCAGAGATGACCGGCTGAAACCAGCTTTCTATGCGGCGATTGCTCAAAATTTCTGCAAGTTGTGAACTCTCCGCTCCGACCAGTTCCGAGAGAGGTTCGGCGTGTATTAGTTTGGAAGTTTGTTGTGCAAGCAACTGACCCTTGACCAGCCAGCAAGAGCGCAATTGATTAAATCGGTCATCATCTAGAATTGCTCTTAGAAAATTTGTTACGTCAGCGATGCCTTGAAACTTTTGTGTATGACCAACGTTTATTATAAATAGATCCAAATCCGGCTCAAGCATCCAGCCGTTTTGAGAGCCAAATTTTGTTAACTCAGGGTATCTCTCGATTATATTCTTTGCTATCAGGGCTAATGTTCTTTCATCTGACCTGCAATTGCATCCTAATTCCATGTTGGTTTCCTTTCTATGCGTAAGATTTTTTTGCGCAAGCTAAGTCAGCGCTATTCACTTCCTTTTCACCATAAATCCCTAACGTGACCTGCTTGTGAACCTACGTGAGAAAATTTCTGCACTTTAGACTTCCCCTTCTTGATTGACTCTTGAAGGCCCTACGCGAACTCCCTAGTAAGGTATAGATTACGAGGCGAGCATTCGTCACCAAATCCAAACCGAACCGCAAAAAAACATTCAGGAGAGTTCAGAACCCAAGCCGTCAATCTGTTGCGCAGAGTTGTAATACTGATTTGCACCTTATCTGGTGTCACCCGACGTCATATCGCGCTCTGAGAGTTCAGCAGCAATCTCCCAAAAAGCATCACAATCTATTTCGCTGTGTCTATAGTTGGTAAGGGTGTGCTGAGAGTCTGAGTTCTGCCTCTCTCCCTCACCGCTAAAGCGAGTTCAAAAATGCCAGCAGATCTTCTTGTTCTTTCTTCGGCAAATCGAAGTAAGCGTTCTTCGACTTTTCTGCCTGCCCGCCGTGAGCCATGATGGCATCGTGCACTACGCGAGTGCGGCCGTCGTGCAATAAAAATTTCTTGAAACGCAGGCCCCAGAGAGGCGTCGTGCGCCATTCGCCACCACGAGCGCCTTCTTGAGGAATGCCGTCGGCGAGTTTTTTGCCCATCTGGTGCACAAGAAAATCAGAGTATGGATAAAACTTTTGATTTGACAGACCATCGATTCTCAAATACTTGAGATTAGGCAACGGACTGTCAGGATCTACAACATAACCATTGGGTGCGGTGACCATCGATGGTTGGTGGCAAAATGCGCAGTTCAGGCTGCTGAAAAGTTTTTCGCCGCGTTTGACTTGTTCGGTGATTTCGCCACGTTTTGGTGGCGCCAGTAGTGCCTGAAAATAATTCAGCTTTACAAGAATTTCGCCCTTGTCGTTTGGCCCTGGTGGTATCACCTGATAGACTTCTTTTGGAAAAATACCAAATGATTGTGATGAATTTTCGGTGGCGCTCAGATATGTTGTCAGGCCGACCTCAATGTTCATCGCGCCGGTGGTGAAATTGAAGAGATTGACGTTCTGATTTTTCCAGCCGAAGCGGCCGACTCTTGGCGCCTCTGTATAACGGTCAACTGCAGAAATCGGCCGACCAGCAATTTCTGGATTTTCAATATTCTGTTTGATGGCATTGGCAATGATGTCACCGTCAGCGATATTGTCAATCAAGCCATCGCCAAATAACGGTGGTGAATGGCGCGGTGAAATGATATCGGCTTCGGGCGGAATGACATCAGCTTCGACTTGCACATCAAACGGTAGCAGGTCTGGATTTTCAGTAGTGATTGAGCGCTTTTGCAAGCTCGGGCCGCCACGCTCGAGAAAGAAATCTACGTCGCGCTTACCCATCATTTCGACGACGTCGCACATCGGCAATTTAGATTTGGGTGAACCAGGAATGCGTCGGGCAAAGTTGACGATACTGGTGCTCGAATTGTCGCGGCCTTCTCCGCCAACGGCATCAGACGGCTGTCCGTGGCACTCAAAACAGCTTTGACCGTTAAATAGTGGCCCAAGGCCTTCCTTGATTGTAAATTTCTTTTTGAACAGCACTTTGCCTTCGTTGAAAGCTGCCAGTTGCCGGGCGCTTAAACCTGCGATCGGTTGACCACGATTATCGGTCGGGTCGACAGGTTTGGCAGCTGTGACGTTATAAGTGGTGCCAGAATTCTGACCGGTTAAAAACGATGGTAGGGGCGCGTCGCGATAGGTAGCCCAGGCTAATTGCGCCAGAATGAAAATGCCGGCGACGGCACTGAGCTGCACTGCCTTACGCTGAAAGAATTTAATTGCCTTTGGTTCGTTGTTCACTATATGCTCATGCACTGATAGGCCACAAACTGAAACGCCTGCTATCGCTATGCTTAGCCACGGGTTTCTGATGGTAAATACAATAAAGGAACATTGATGGGTCGTGTTGTTATATTAATACAGGTAAGCATTGCTCAGCACATTTAAACCCGTGGATTTTAATCAACCAAGATCTACGAAAGCCAGTTCACTAGCGGAAAGTCCGCTAGCTCTTTTTGCGATGACCCTGGTTATCTTTTTTATGATTTCGATGCTGTCACTGCTCACTGGTTACGCAACTTTGAATTTTGCCACTCAGACGGCCGCCCGCGAAGCTGGCGCGTCGCAGACGCGAACTGCCGCAAGGGCCGCAATGCAGCGCACGACCGAACAGGTCTTCGGCGGGCCGCTCGGTCAGTTCGGCGGAATCACTCCTCGCACTGCTGCAGGCATGACATTGCGCACTTTTCGCGTGCTCGATGGTGGCCCTCCGGAACCTTTCGACCTGGCGGCCGGTGCCAACGTTACTGTAGACCAGACTCGATACTCTTATACTTATGTAGTCGACGGTCGTTACTCAATTACACCGGTGCTTTTTCCATTTGCTTTTCAGGTACAAAGTCAATCGACCTGTGCTGTGGAGCATCCTGAAGGTATTGCAATTTGAGGCCGTCACTGGCAACTGGAGCCGATATGGGACTGCGAACCGCAAGAAATGCAGAAGGACAACAGCTGGTAGAGCTCGCCGTCGGCTTAATTGCACTGGTTCCAATCTTTCTTCTTATTGTCGACCTGATTGTCTTTTACCTTGCGGCCACCTTAAATGACAATGCTTGTCGCGATGCGGCCCGAGCAGCGTCTGTGGTTGCACCCATTACTGCCGATGGTGTGGGCATTTTGCCGGCGTCGAGCCCGATTCGGCAGCGGGCCAATTCGATAGTGACGAAGATGCAGCATCTAGACGGCTACATAATCGGACCCAGGCTCGTGCAGGTCAGCCTGTCAAATGATTTTAAAAGGCCGAGCAATCTGTTACTCGGCGGCAATTATGAAGGCAGCGTAGAGGTGCGCACTCAGATTGACTACAAGCTCCCGGCGACCATTCCAGGCATTCTGCCTGCTCAAGTACCGCTGACCTCACAACAGTCCTTTCCTCTCACTGCTGTGATGGCCCCTCAAATCGTTCCATTGTAGAATTGTAGATAGGATTACATGACAGAATCAACCGACATGCCCAGAAAAGACAGTGACACCGTTGCTTCGGCCGAGGACGGCAAACGGGTTTCGAACTGGGTCGCTTTTCAAGAATCGTACGCCTACGTCCGCAAGGCGGTCAGTGACCCGACAATTCAAGTTCGGGCGGGTGATAAAAACAGCGCCAATATACTCAAAGGTGCGATTTTCGGCGCTTTTGTTTTTCTGGCCATTCCTTTTTTCGGCCCCAAAGAATATGCGCTCTTGTGCTATTTAGTTGCCGATTTGCTCTTTTTCGCAGCGGTCCTTCTCTTCGTAATTAGTCGGTTTGGCATCTTGCGCGTTATGTCTATGCGGCACGCTCTGGTGGCCTGGCAGCTCATGATCGGCACAAGTCTTTTATCGATTGTGCTGGCTTTTAATCTGGTGCTGGTTACGGTGTTAATTCTGGCTGGTCCATATATCATGCAACTGATGCAGCGTTAGATTGAGTTGACGCCGTCTTTGAAAGGGTTGAAAGGTACGAGTTAATCTCTAGATGACCTGAAATTTGGCGCATCCGGCTTGCCAAAACGACAAAATTGAATTATGTTACTCGTCTATTACTATGGAAAGAGGCGCCACGAGGCAGCTCTTTCATTTGCTTTGTGAGAGTTTCGCAATGAAGAGAACCCAATCAGGCAGCACACTAGTCTACGGAATTGCGGCATTTCTGGTCGTTGTTCTGGTTGTAGGCTATGTTGCTCTTAACTACCAGCAGTTATTCGGCTATCAAAAACAGGCTCAAAATTCTGTCGATGCCGCTGCGATTGCTGTGGCTAAAGACGTGCAGCGCGTCACTATCCTTGACCCGCGAATTGGCCGGGTGGGCGTCATTGACCAGTATGGTATTGCCGGTCTTGAGCAAAGGCCTGTGGTTTCGATCAATACGGTAATGGCGACAATTCGACTTGACGCATTGATTGCACAGCAGTTGAACAACACAACAATTATGGCTGCTGCCACTCAAGATCTTGCCAACGCCAAGACTGCCGCTCGCAATCTGGCTCAGGCCATGAACACTTACATGCTAGGTGGAAGCGCTCAAGATGCCGATGGCAAAACAATTAACGGCGGAAATCTTTTGCAAACTGCGGCGCTTGCTTACAATGCAAACAACCGCCGTTCATCCGCTGGATATAAAGATCTGACTGCTGCCGATTTCTCGATTGAAGTCGGCGATTTGCGCACTACTTTTGGTGCCTCTGGTGTCACCAATACACCATGCCCGAATCCTGCGAGTATGGATGGCTTGAGCGGTAATACAAGCTACCAGGCTCAAGTAAACGGCACTCGTTTTTATCGGGCCAAGGTAGAAATTCCATCTCCGGCAGGCCCAATCATGCTTTCGAATCTGGCTGAACAGGTGCGATTAGTTGATAAGTCACTTTTTGAAGGTCTTGCGGCTAACGCTGCGGTTATACCATCGGTGGTTAAACTGACTGCTCGTGAGCGTGCAAATGCAGTCGCTCCTCAGAGCGGTCAAAATGCTCAGGTGCCATCCGGCATTGTCAGATCCACTGCCTGTGCTCAGATGGGTGGCCCAAGACTGGTCGCCACTTCTGGAATTTTGCGAATCGAGTTTCCGCAAGGCATGCCGCCCGTCGGCAGCCCCTCCCCGTTCACCAACAATTCAGTAACACCTCTGGCAATTATGAACGCTTCGCAAGTATCGGCAATCGATCAAAGTGGTTCGAACGCTCCCTGGAGCGGTGTTGGAGGCTACTTCACCGCTAACGGCGGAGCCTTCCCTGGGTCAGGTGGCATCACCCGCTCTGACTATATGGGCCGCACTGGCGACAACCCGAGCGTTTCGCTGTCACTCTTTGTATATGACTGGTTGAAAAATGAAGGTATTAAGCCAAATATTGAATCAGTAACTCGCGCTCTGCGGAACCTTGATATGCGCAACTCGCCAATTGGTCAGAACGTTGCTATTCTTCCCGCTCATAATAACGGCAATATAGCCAGCTCATTCCTCGAGCAGCCTGCTTATGCGCAGCGGCCGCCGGTGGGTGATCCAAACAATGTTTATGGTGCAATCTTCACCCTGGTAAATGCCAACACAGCAATGATTCCGGGCCGCGATCCGCGCTCGCTCGTAAATTTCAATAGCTCGAATAGCCAGGTTTATGTTGACCAGGCCTATACATTCAGAATGCAGGCGAGTGTGCCGCAACAGCTTGCTTGGGCAGCACAGAGCACAACACTCGCCACTGGTATGGACAGCCGCGGCAATGCCACCACTACCGATGGCAACCCTGTAGGCGACCTTTATGACCTCGAAACAGAATTGCTCGAGACCAAACGTATTTCGAGCGAAACTGATGCCGCTGCTCAAAGAGTGTTGACCAAGTACCGGCCACTACTCGCTCAGGCACAGGCAGCTCTGACTCAGGCTCAAGCCGCTCTGGCCAGAGCACTGGCTCAAGCGAACAATGATAATGATGATAGTCAGGTGCGTGCGGCTCAACAGGCTGTCGATGCGGCTCAAGCTCTGGTAAACAAATATCAGGCTGTAGTGGATCGCGCCACCATCGCTGCCACCAACGGCAAGATGGGTGTGCGTGTTTCAGATACCATCATCAATAACTTGCTTTCAATTACCGCCATGGGCACGAAGAAGAATAAAGTAGGCGACTTTATGCTTGCCCGCAGCATTCCTTTCTTCACGCCGAAAACCGCAGCGACTGAAGTCGCTATTGAAGGTGTCGACCCTGTTGCCACTGGTCAGGTTACAAATGCTCGCGGCTCTAAAAACTGGGTCGACAGTTCGATGTATATCGTTGGCGGCACAGTGCCGCCGAATATCAACATCGCCATGTCAGACGTCACTGGCGTATTCCAGCCAGTCTTCGCACAGAGCGTAGTGCCATCATCGCAAACGCGCAATTTTCGCATGATTGTTCGTGGTGACTCTACAGCTGGTGACGGCATGATACTCGTGAGCACTGCTAATAATGGCCCGAATGCCACAACTAATCCACAATCGATATTGAAAGGACAACTGAACTATCAAGGGCTCAACATTTATACTGAGCCGCCGACATCTTCAAACCCTTGCACAATCAACTGGTCGGTAATGGCTCGCAACAACGCCTACTCAACTCAATCAGACTGCCGCAAGCCACCAAAAGCAGGTGACCCAGAGTCTGAAGGAAACGTGCTGGATTGTTCGCGCGCACAAGGGCAGACCAACTCAGACGGCTCAGCGAAGGCTTGCGATTCAGAAGTAGCTCAGTGGCAATTCACTTCGCCTCTCCCGAATTGCCCTCCGCCACCAATTCCGCCAGGCAACCCGCCAGGTGAATCACACTAATGAAAAAGGAGTTGCGTTAAGCAACTCCTTTTTTTTGTGTTCCAAACGAGCTGAAACAGGATGATAACTCCACCATTTTTGCCAAGGAGATTCAAGTCTCTGGCACAGCGCCGTTTTCGAAATTCCTAAAAATCATTCGATCGAGCTTGAAGGCATCGGGCTTTATCGCGCAGTCACCGGCGAAAGGATTACTGAAAACGAAAACTAGCAGAATGTTCAAAGAAAGTGTAAGCGCTACCAAAACTGTCATTAGTATTTGCGCTTTTAGATCTTCAACTGAGAAGAAATATGTGAATATGACTGTGAGAATTCCACCGACGATCAACACAGTCCACATCAGTGGATTTATCCCGTGTGTTGCATTGACTATTCTCGTTCTACGATTATTAGTCATGTTGCAAATCTCGGAAACTAGTTGTTGGTGAATCGCCTTCTCGCCTTCGGTGTCAGGCTTGTAAGTGGTAATGTCTTTCCATAGCGACCAAGCGAGAGTGAATGACTTCGGACTATATCTCCCCTGGCTCATGGCTAGCCATTCGTCATTGATTACGCATTCTGCATACTGATCGCAATTCCTTTGAATTGATTCTCGTTTTTCCTTTGGCAATCCATTGGAGCACAAAAAAATGTTGGCCAGACCGCTGGCTTCTTGTTCCACCAGAACACGGATTTCTTGAGTGTGTTCCATTGCGTCGACAACGACAAAGCCGAGAAGAACAGCATAAAGCGTGCCCACCACCGAAAGTAGATAACCGGCGACTTCGTGATTTGAAGTCAACGCTTTGGTACCAACTCGCTTTCGAACTATCAGCATGCCGCCGACTGCCAACAGCGTTGAGATTGCTACGGCCAGAAGCCCGAGAAAAATAGTGTTCATTGCTGTTTTGTCTTTGTTGGGTGGCGCATTATCGGCTACAGCTGTGCTTATACCCATTCAAACAAGGCTGCAAGCGACAATCTTAGATGCCGGGTCAATAAAAATGATCGCTCGGTGTCAATTTAGCCACATCTAAAAGCCAACGGCCAAGGTCTTGTATTGGTCCTTTTGGAGACCATCGATCAATGACGTGATATCGACCATTGTTATTCAATTCAAAGATCCATTGCGAGCCGTCTTCTCCTCCAATATTCCGGTCGTTGGTAGGCAACCGGACAAAATTGATAGAGTCCAATTTTTGCTTGAGGGCTTCATACTCGTGCTCGCTCAACTCTACTTTTTGATCTGCGATCATTACTCCAGGCTCGTAACCACCAGCCCCGTTAAGTTCCTTGCCATAGAGAAAGGTTTTTCCATCTTTATTATGCTCTAAACGCACGCACATAGGGTGATGAAAGGTTCGAAGCCAAATGAAACGAAAAATACATCGGCCATCCTGTGGTGCTAAATTATAAATCGAAGTCTCGTTCATAGCCGATAAATGCTCGCTGTACCATTGCTGTTTGAAATCATCGATTCGTGCAGGAAAATATCTGCTTGCTGTGTAGGCAGGCTCTGATCGCATCTGCACGATCCATAGAGCCAAGGTTGCCAATGCAAACAAAATGATACTTATTATCAAACGACTTAAGAGCGACAATTGTTTCTCCCATAGCCGCCGCCACCTGGTGTTTTAATCTCGATTGCGTCGCCGCATTCTACTTGAATTGTAGCCGTTGAACCGAGCTCTTCTATTTTGCCGCTCGCTCGCACTATTTGATTGGCGCCGCATTCTCCATCATTGCCGCCATTGAGGCCGGGTGGCTTAATTGTGCGACGATTTGAAAGGATAGAAGCTGACATTGGTTTGAGGAAGCGTAGACGTCTGATCGTACCGTCGCCGCCCTTAAATCTCCCCGTGCCACCACTATTTTTGCGGATGGAAAATTCCTCCAGGAGCACAGGAAAGCGTGACTCTAAAATTTCTGGATCTGTCAATCTTGAATTGGTCATATGAGTTTGAATAGCATCAGTGCCAGCAAAATTACGGCCAGCTCCCGAGCCCCCACAGATTGTTTCATAGTATTGTTTTTCATTGTCGCCGAAAGTGAAGTTGTTCATAGTTCCTTGAGAGGCAGCCATGATATTCAGAGCGCGATAAAGTGTATCGACAATTATCTGTGAGGTTTCAACGTTTCCTGCTACCACTGCTGCCGGTTCAGCGGGGTTGAGCATTGAACCTTTCGGAATAATCAGTTCTAGCGGTTCCATGCAGCCGTCGTTCAGTGGAATATTTGCTCTTGTTAAAGTGCGAAAAACATAGAGCACTGCTGCACGACTCACGGCCAGTGGGGTGTTGAGAT
Source organism: Cyanobacteria bacterium auto_48_18 (assembly GCA_036170915.1). Taxonomy (GTDB): domain Bacteria; phylum Cyanobacteriota; class Vampirovibrionia; order Obscuribacterales; family Obscuribacteraceae. Next base: position 9,815 of record JAVHQC010000037.1, on the reverse strand, counting down.
TGTTTTTCGTTTGGGCTGAAGTGCCTGAAAAATCAATCACAGCAGTGCGATTTTCTTTGTTGATACGAACCGATACTTCTATTTGACTGCCATCGTCCATGGTGCTAGTTGCTTGACCGTTTTTTAAATCTAGCAAAAGGTTTCGAATTGCTAGTGCTGCATTAGCACGAACATGGTCCATGTAGCTTGAAACAGTCTGTCGCCCGTATTTCTGCACCAGCTCTTTTAGCGCTGCTATGCCTTTATTGTTGGCTGCTATCTGGGCTTTTATGTCGTTTATATTTTGGCGAATGTTGCGTGGCGGGTAGAGCGCCGAATTAAGCAGCTTTATGAAAGACGCTTCGTTAAATTCGCCATCTTCAACAATGAGAAAGTTATCGAGTAGCACTCCTTCCTCTTCTATCGTGGTGCTCATGGGAGGCATTGAACCAGGTGTAATGCCTCCGATATCAGCATGGTGCCCTCGCGATGCAACGAAGAATAATCGCTCTTGTTGATCGTCAAAAACTGGGCTGATAATAGTAATATCGGGCAGATGGGTGCCACCATTGAATGGATTATTCAGGACGTACACATCGTTGGCTTTGATTGGCCGCTGGCTTAAATCGCCATCGCGTGAATTGATCAAACTTACTACTGAATCTCCCATTGAGCCAAGATGCACTGGGATGTGTGGGGCGTTGGCAATCAGGCGTCCAGAGCTGTCGAAAAGCGCGCAGGAAAAGTCTAGACGCTCTTTGATGTTAACTGAATGGCTTGCTTGCTGCAGAGTAATTCCCATTTCTTCGGCAATCGACATGAACATATTGCTAAACAGTTCGAGCCTTATAGGGTCTGCTTCTTTTTCGTCTGCTGAATGTTCTGCTTCTTCTAAATCTTCCTTTTGACAGTTTTGCCCACCCTCTGTTTGTCTGAGAAGTAGAGCACCATCGTGCAAAACCTCAGCTGACCAACCGGGTTCAATAATTGTTGTAGCTGTATATTCCGCCACAAGAGCCGGGCCATAAATCTTTGTGCCCGCGCCTAGCAGCTCGCGCAGGTGAATTTTTGTCGCATGCCATTGGCCTTGAGAAAAGAGCAAATGATCGGTAGCTTTTGACTGTGGTGAAGACGGAGTTTCATAGCCTATCTCGGCTGACACATTCTGAATTGAATTGAGTGATAAGTTGCCGGGCTCGCTCTGGGCGGTAACCCTTATTTCTTCTAAGACAAGGCAGTTGCGCTCGAAAGCGAAGCCAAATAGTTTTTTGTGACGGTCATGGAATTTTTTGGTTGTTTCTTCGAGGTTGTAGTTTAATTCTATTGGAATAGTTGTATCAGAGTCTTGATAGCGCAAGAAGAGTTGCTGGTTTAAGACCACGTTAGTTGCTGCGCTTTGAGCCTGAAGTTTTTCTGTCGCGACTCGGCAAAGTTTTTCAATTGCTGTGGGCAGTTCCTCTAATAGAGCAGCAGTAAATTCTTTTCTGATTGATTGCTCGACGGTTGCGGTGGTTGTAGTAGCGCCAATTCCATAGGCAGACAGAACTCCAGCTAGTGGGCTTATCAAAATTTGCTTGACTCCCAGTCTCTCAGCTATTAGACAAGCATGCTGACCCCCTGCGCCACCAAAAGCTACTATTGTCGCTTCACTAACGTCATGACCTTTTTGCGTTGAAACTTTTGAAATCGCCTGAGCCATTTTCTCAACTGCTACTGTGAGAAATCCCCAGGCTATTTCTTCTATGCTTTTATGGTTGATTTGCTTGCGTAGGTCATCGAAACGACTAGTCGTAGCCACCAAATCTAGTGGCTGAAGATGGTCGATTCCAAATGATTGAGGGAAGTGCGTTTGTGATATGCGACCTAACAAAAAATTCGCATCTGTTACTGTGGCCGGGCCACCGTGCCCGTAGCAGGCGGGGCCAGGTTGTGCCCCAGCTGACTGTGGTCCAACTAAAAAACGAGCGCCGTCAAAATTTAGTATTGAGCCACCACCGGCAGCCACAGTGTGTACGGCCAGCATAGGAACGCGCACTCGAATACCATCAATGATTGTTTCGAAAAGGCGCTCGTACTCACCTTGAAAATAGCACACGTCTGTCGAAGTACCGCCCATGTCAAAACCGACAATATTTGAGATGCCATGCACCTCGGCAGCCTTTTTTGCGCCCACCACCCCGCCGGCAGGGCCAGAAATTAAGGCGTCACGACCACGGAAGAAATCTTTAGTAGTTAGCCCGCCATCAGACTTCATAAATTTGATCTGCAGATCTGCGTTGCCTGCTGAATGCTGCTGGTTCAATTGTAAGTTTAGGCTCAGCAGCTGGTCAGAGAGCTTGTCTGTATACGTTTTCAAGGCTGGTGTTAAATAACCATCCACTAAGGTGGTATCACCGCGACTAATGAACTTAATCAACGGATTGACTTCACTTGATTTTGAAATGCTTTCAAAACCCAGTTCTTTGGCTATGGCAGCACATTTATCTTCGTGTTGAGGATATTGGTAACTATGCATGAAAACTATTGCTATTGATTTAATACCGCAATCTCTGGCCCCCTGCAGCAGAGCTTTTGTTTGCTCAGAATCGAAACTCTGAATTTCTTCTCCGTCTGCACTAAAACGGCCTGGTACTTCAATAACTTGAGCAAAAATTGGAGCGGGCTTTACTATTTCTAAAGCAAAGATATCAGCTCTATTCTGGTAACCGATTTTGAAGGCATCTTTCATTCCTTGGTTTGTCACCAGCAGTAATGGCTCACCTTTGCGTTCAAGTAACGCGTTGGTGGCAACTGTTGTACCGATACGAACCTGACCAATATTATGGTTAGACTGCAGGTTTGGATTGACCTGATTAATAACGGCGCTAATGCCCAAGACCGCCGGATCTTGATTCTGATCTGGGAGTTCTGAAAGTATCTTATAGACGTAAATTTTTCCATCGGGCCCTTTTGCCACGATGTCAGTAAACGTTCCGCCTCTATCTATGTAAAACTCGAATGTCATAGCCAATCAGGCTCTCCAGTCATTCTCAAACCCAAAGCGTATACGCTTTAGTTCCAAAAACAGATCCAGCCAGCAGTTAATCTTTCTGCCAGCATAGTTGGCATTACCCGAATAAACTTACTTAGCTGGTCTCGGTTGTGAGGCCGGTGCGGCAAGTATAGGGTCACCACCTGACCAACCTTTGTTATACAAATTTGGTGTCTGCACCACACTGCGATCACTCAGTACTTCTGATCCCACAGCAGTTCTCAGCTGCTCATACGCTTGACGCAAAGTAGTGGCAGGTCCATTGCATTGCAAAGCTTCAATCAGTCGTTTTGTGAAAACACTATTGGGATAGTTTTTCGATTCCCACGAAACTTGATCTGCCAGCGACGATGACAATATTACTTGCCCGCTGCCCAGATTGAGACCACCTACATTCAGTGCCGTACGAGTTAGTCCCTTGCTTCCTTCGCCTGTACGAACCTCATCATCGTCATCAGATACATCTTTCGATTCATCTCCGGCCGAGCCGCTGTGGCAGACGTCGAGAATTACAACTACACGACTGGCTTTCACCTGCTCTTGAATAATTTTTGTCAGCCATTGCATTGGTAGGCCAGTTGAGATCAGCTTGAACTTGTCGGTATCGTGCGAAACCAAAAAGTTTACTCCAACTTGCTCTTGTGATGCACTGCCGTGGCTCGACACATAAATAAGAACAAGATCGTCTTTGCGGGCCAGCTTGCCCAGCCAACCTTCGCCTAATTTAGAAATGATTTTGTCTTTGGTGGCATTAGCATCGGTAAGCAACTGAACGTGATCGGCTTTGAAGTTCTCTTTAGCGATCAAGAAATTGCGAAAATCAGTAGCGTCTTTTGCAGCATATTTCAAATTGATTGATGGATCTTTAAAGTTGCTGATGCCCACGACGATTGCCCATTTGTCGGCAATGGTTTTATCAATAGCCGCACTGGGGGCCAGAGTTGCTGCGGCAAATTTCTGTACCGCATCGCCACCAGGCAGAGAAGCGGTAATTGCGGCGGCCTGAGCAGTTAATGGATCCGCCAGATCTTTTTTATTCTGCGCCATATACAAATTGGCCAAAGAAGTTAGATCTCGCGCCATCTGCGGGCTTTGTTTGCCAAATAGTGTTTGGTCAATTTCAAGAGCGCGTTTGAGTAGCGGTTCTGCCTCATCATATTTTTTCTGCGCAATAAGCAGTTCTGATAGTTCTCGCAAATCATTTGCTACTTGCGTGTTTACTTTGCCCAGCGATTTTTCAGCTAGCTCCAGCGCCTGCCGGTACATAGGCTCTGCTTTGGCATAATCTTTCTGAGCAAAATAAATTCTGGCAAGTGCGTGAATTGAGTTGGCAATATCAGGGTGATTGGCACCAAGTTTTGCTTGGCTGATTTTGAGCGATTTATTTGAAAGTTCTTCCGCTTCAGCCAGTTTGCCTTCATCTGCCAGAATGCTTGCCAGCTCCAACATATCGTGTGCAACTGATGGATGATCTGCCGTCAGAAGTTTTTCGTCAAGCGCTAGCGCTCGACGTGCCAATTCTTCGGCTTCAGTGTAACGGCCCTGATAGCGAGAAATAGATGCTTCGGTGATCCAGCATTTTGAAATTTCTACATTGTTTTGCCCAAGTGCTGCTTCAATGATTTTAGTTGCTTGAGCGCAATATTCATTTGCTTTGGCATAACGTCCTTCGTCTCTACAAACTAGTGCCAGGTTCAAAAGCGCCTTACCATAATCGGGATGCTCTTTGGTCAGAGTTAATTCTCGAATTTTCCGCACTCGTTGAAAAGCCTTTTTTGCCTCTGCATAACGACTTTCTTTTCGATACAGTTCGCCTAATGGTTCAAGCGCATTGGCGCAATATTCGTGGTCAAAGCCGAGAAAATTTTCCAGGCCTACGAGTGCCGCTTTATACAACAGTTCTGACTCTTTGTATTTTCCAGTCTGGTCCAATATCTGTGCCAGATTAAAGGCTGTGTAGCAGTACAAAGAATTATTTTTCGATGCCGAGGTTTTAAAAAGTGCCATGGTTCTGTCGTTAACAGCTTTGGCTTCGGTCAGTTTGCCCCATTTGATATAAAGTCTTGCCATGCTATTCAGCGGCAGAGCCAAATTGACATCATTAGGCCCAACTTTGGTGGTGCCAAGCTCAATTGAGCGTTTGAGAATTTCTTCGCATTCCGGAAATCTGCTTTGATCCAAATAAAGCACCGAAAGTTCGCTCATCATCAGAGGTATGAGATCACTACTGCGTTTTTTTCCGGCCTTGTACTTTTTATTGAGGTGCTTTTTGTCATCTTGCTCGGCTTCGGCAATGGCAGATTTAAAGAGCGCTTCAGCCTCTTTATATTTTCCGGCCGATCGGTAAGCTTCGGCCAGGCCGTTATCGAGAGTAGCTTTCTGATAATCAGAAGTGGTGCCCAGAGCTTTGGCCTGTTCAAATGATTTGATGGCGTCTCTGTAGCGGCCATGCTTGTAGTTGTTTAAACCTTCGACCATGAGCATGTCTAGTTTGAGTGAATCGGCGACGGCCTGAACTTTGCTCGCTTTATCATCATCTTCATCTGCGGCGGCAGCGGCGGCAAATATTGCCGGCGAGAGACTAAAGGCGAGGCTCAGTAAAACGGGTAAGGCCACAATGCATCTTGACTTCATCGGTTTGCTCTTCATGGAGTTAATGTTGAACGATTTTAGCGCAAACTACTTTGCAATATGAACCGGTAAAGGCAAGCAGCGCAATAAAAACGAGGGAAAGGTTCGCCCGGAACCCGTCCCTCGTCTTTTTTTTGCTCATCCTAACTTGTGTGTGGTGTAGGGAGGAGCCATGTCTATTGTAGTTTTAGTTAATTGGCCTTACTAGTGTTATAGCTAACTTGCCTCTTTAACTTTGTCGTCAAACTCTGACGATTTTGGTTTTTGAGGCAGCGAAAGCTGGTTCGCTTCTACCACAGGTGTAATTCGGCTAACGCCGTGCTTGTCGGTCCAGTGGTCCAGAACAAGCCTGCCCGAGACGGTAACTTGATTACCCTTGTTTAGATATCTAGATGCAAGTTCTGCAAGCTTGCCCCAGGTTTCAACTCTATAAAAGTCTGCTGTTGTACTCGGCGCACCTCCATTTATGTCGACCTTCTCTTTATCAGCTCCACTGGCCTTCGCTGCTTTGCTGATGGTATTTACAGCTACGATCAATGTAGTTTTTACTCTGCCGCTGCTGAATTGAATTTGTTCAGGAGCTTTAACCAGGTTCCCCACCAGTGATATGTTGGCAAGACTCATAAAATCACCTCCGCTAGTTTCTAGCAATTTGAGTAGTGCTTTGGTGGGGGAGACTGTTGAATAATAACAACCATACAAACGTATGTCAACATAAATTTGTACGGCTATTTTTAAACGGCCGGCCGATAACAAAAAATAAAGTCGTGTTGCACAGTACATCCGGCTAGACATAAAAATAACCATCACCTGGGAACATAGATAGAGGTTTGAAGGAGACCTCTGTTGACCGATTCGACCGATCCCTGGTTCAAACGCTATAGATGGTTGCAAATGCTCGGCACTGGGGGCATGGGCGTCATTTATCTAGCTGAAGATTCAGCGGCGGGCAATTCGCCCTGCGTAGTCAAACAATTAAATAGCAAATATGCCGACCCTGAAGAAAGAACAGAGGCCGTACGTCTGTTCAAGCGCGAAGCTTCCTTACTTAAAAGTCTCAATCATCCAGGAGTGGTGCGATTTTTCGACAGCTATTCCACCGAAGACGGCAAGCATTATCTGGTCATGGATTATGTGCGCGGCTCGTCGCTCGAATCTGTAATCAGCGACTTTGGCGCATTTAATGATGACGACACCGTCAAAGTCGGCATTCAAATTTGCGAAGTGCTGGAATATTTGCATGATCAAGAGCCTGCAGTGATTTATCGCGACCTTAAACCAAGCAATCTGATGCTTACGCCTGAAGGTAAAATCATCTTTATCGACTTTGGCATCGCTCGTACTTTTATGCCTAAAGAGTCTGCCACCAGAGTGGTCACTGCCGGCTATTCGCCTCCAGAGCAATATTTTGGCAAACCTGAAACCAGAAGCGACCTTTATGCGCTCGGTGCCACCATCGGCCATTTGCTCACTGGTGTGCGCCCTAAACCGTTGACTGCGAGCCAGCCACGTCAACACCGTGCCGACATTAACGAAAATCTCGACATTCTGGTAAAACAACTGACGTCACACAGTCCCGAAGATAGGCCCGCTACAGCTCGTCATGTGCGCCACACTCTTTATCGTATCTATCAAGAGATGCATGCAGAATTTGCAATTCCTGACGAAGTCTTTTTGCAGCGTTCCAATACCACTAAAGAAGAACAGTACATCAGTCAGAAGATTATGAAATCTGGCATGGCGGCTGCGGCCAGCGCTCTAAAGCAAGAACAAGATAATGAGCGTAAACGCCATTCTGCATCAGTCTCGTCAGGTAAGGCCAGCTTTGATCGATTGCGGGCTTTTGGCAGTCGAGATCCTAATCCATCATCTTCGAGAAACCAAAAAGTGACCGCGCAAAAGGCGGCTCAGAAAACTGGCAATCAGAAATCTACTGGTCCTAAAACCGGCACCAAGTCGGGCTCGCAACGCCTGTCTTCACCTGGTGACCAGAGAGTATCTACGTCTGAGAGCGGCAGCAGGCCACAAATGCGGTCGGTAAGAGATTTACGCCCGCCTGAAAAAGAAGGCCTGATCAGCAAGATACTTAAGTGGTTCAAACGCTAGGTTCTGAATCGCAGAGAAATTTTACGCAAATTTCTCTGCTTATTTGTCCAAACCGGCGCTAAGTAAAATGCGGTCTACCAGCTGGTCGTAGCTAATTCCAGCTACTTCGGCCATAGCAGGCAAATCTGACGTGTCGGTCATTCCCGGCAGTGTGTTCACTTCTAATATATAGAGCTGACCGTCATGGCCGGCAATCATATCGACGCGAGCATAACCGCTGCAGTTAAGCGCTCTGAACGTTTTCTTGGCCAAATCTTGTGCTTCTTTGGTGCGAGATTCGCTAAGTTCAGCCGGCAATACAAATTCGGTCATGCCCGCAGTGTATTTGGCTTCGTAGTCGTAAAAACCGGCTTTGCTCTTTGGTCTAAGTTCAAGAATAGGCAAGGCTACCAGCTGTGTGCCAGACTGGGCCAGTACAGCTGTGCCGTTGGCATGACCATGACCCAGCGCACCACCAGCAGTGCTATGACTTTCTTCCAGTACGCCTATCGTAATTTCTTGACCAGCGACAAAACCTTCAACAATGGCGCCGCCATATTCGCGTAGAACTTGCTTGACGCAGTCAGAGAGCTCGCTCTGCTCTTCAATCTTGAACACACCCACCGATGAGCCTTCATTCAAAGGCTTAACCATTACAGGTGGTGCCGGAAGAGTTTTGACAAATTGTTCGAAATTGTCGCTTTCGTGGTCTTCAATGACAAAGCTTTTTGGGAAAGGCAGACCTTGTGCACTCAAAACTCGCTTGGTGAGTGGCTTGTTCATTGCCAGTGCCGATGACAATACTCCTGAGCCTGTGTAAGGCACTTTCATCAATTCAAGCAGGCCTTGCACGGTGCCATCTTCACCATATTTGCCGTGCAGGCAAAGAAAGGCGATTTCTACGGCATGGTCTTTTAAATCAGTGGTGAGATTTTCGCTGACATCAATCAAAACGGTGTTTTCATAACCCAGCCGCAAAAGAGCGTTGTAGCAATTTTTGCCGGAGCGCAATGACACTTCTCTTTCGTTTGATAAGCCGCCGTAAAGCACGCCTACCACTGTTTGTTTTGTAATTTTAGGTGCCGTCTTCACTGCTTTTTCTCCGCTGCTTTTTGTTGCCAGACGCTCATTTCATCGTCTGTGAATGTTCCCATGGTCTTCCATTCCGGTACCAAATCCAACTTAAATTTTTCGCGCACCATCTCTTGCATTCTTTTCATCAAAACTATAACTTCGTGAGACGAGGCCCCGCCTAGATTGACGACGAAATTGGCATGAATTGATGATACTGCCGCATTTCCCACCTTGAGATCTTTCACTCCGGCCTGGTCAAGCAAAAAGCCGGCTGCCTTGTCAGGAAGTGGATTCTTGAAAGTGCTCCCGGCGTTAGGAAAACCTAAAGGCTGAGTTTTCCAGCGGTAGTCTTCATTGTGTTTGGTACGCTTTTCAATTTCTTCCGGTACGTCGCTGGGCATTTTGAACTTGGCCGATAGCACCACATGACGCGCGGGGTCGAGTGCGCAGCGGCGATATTGAAAAGCCATCTGCTCACTTCGCAATTCTTCTACTTCGCCGGTAACGCTATCTAAAATTTTGGCTGAGTCGAAGATAGCCGATATAGAGCTGCCATGCGCGCCGGCGTTCATAATCACTGCACCACCAACGGTGCCCGGTATGCCTACTGCAAATTCCAGACCGGCCAAACCGTTTTGTGCAGCATGCCTGGCTAAATGGGGCAAGCGTGCTCCCGCTTCAGCTTCGAGTAAATTTGGCTGATCAAGTCGAATTGTGGTCAATTGGGTGGTGCGAATGACTGTGCCTCTATAGCCTTCAGAAGAAATAAGCAAATTAGAGCCGCCGCCTACCACATACCATGGCGTGCCTTCGCTCTTCAGTCTGGCCACCAGGTCAACCAGCTCAGTCACACTTTGAGGATGGCAAAGACAATCAGCGTCGCCACCAATTTTCAAAGTCGTAATTCGAGCTAGTGGTGCCTGCAGTACTTCTTCCATGTCATTTTCTTATGGCCTAAATATGCCTGCTGTTACCATTAGTTTCGCTGTTTTCGAGCAAAGCCAATAGTTGACTG
>JAVHQC010000036.1:0-271742 GCA_036170915.1 Cyanobacteria bacterium auto_48_18 | reverse complement strand
AGACAGTCGAGATTCCCGCCCCGGACGATATTGAACCACCGCCACCACCGCTAAAGCTGGGATCAATCTGCCTCAACACTGCCTTCGCGTAACCACCCAATTGATGATTAGGTGCAAGGGTGGCCACTTGCCTGTAATAGATTTTGGCCTTACCCATGTTGCCGAGACCCTGGCAGGTCAATGCATCATAATAGAGAGCGTAAATATCCTGCGGATAAACAGTTAAGTGTTCGTCCAGTAAACGGCCGGCATCTTTATAGTTTTTGGCGTTATAGAGTTTGATGCCCTGATCTCTTTTGTTTTCCACAGCTAGTGCCGATGGGCATAACAAAGTGAAGATTGTCAGTAGCGCGACAGTAAAGGCGGGCAAAATTTTATGCATTGCTTCTCGTTTAAAGAACGGCAGTTTCTCTGTAGGCTCCCCATACATCACGCATAGCGTCGCATATTTCGCCCAGTGTGGCATAAGCTTCTACGGCGTCCATCAAGAACGGGAATGAATTCTTGCCGTCTTTCATGCCTTGCTTTAAAGCTGCAAGAGTGTTGGCCACTTTTTCATTATCGCGGCGTTCTTTCAATGACTTGAGGCGATTGACTTGTCTTTCTTCGTATTCCAGACCAATTTTAAGTACTTCTATCTTGGCTCCTGGAGCCTCTTCTTTGAAGCCTGTCAGACCAACAAATACTCTGTCGCCTGATTGCATTTTCTGCTCAAATTTGTAGGCAGAGTCGGCAATCTCTTTCATAAAGAAACCACTTTCGATACCGGCGATGACACCACCAAGTTCTTCAATTTGCTTGAAGTATTCGTTGGCACCACGTTCCATTTCGTCAGTCAGCCATTCGACATAATACGAGCCTGCCAGTGGGTCTGAGACATTAGCCACGCCTGTTTCAAAAGCAATAATTTGCTGTGTGCGCAGGGCAATGTGAGCGGCTTTTTCAGTAGGTAAACCAAGCACTTCATCCATGGAATTGGTGTGCAATGATTGCGTGCCACCTAGCACACCAGCCAGTGCTTCAATGGTTGTGCGAATGATGTTGTTTTCAGGTTGAGGCGCTGTCAGGCTGCATCCGGCTGTTTGCGTATGGAAACGTAGTTTCAATGAACGTTCGTCTTTGGCACCATAATGGTCACGCATACGTTTGGCCCAAATGCGTCTTGCCGCACGATATTTGGCAATTTCTTCAAAGAAATCGATATGAGCATTGAAGAAGAATGACAAACGAGGAACAAAATCATCGAGTTTAAGACCGGCATCTAAACCGGCATCTACATAGGCAAAGCCGTCAGCCAGAGTGAAAGCCAATTCTTGAACCGCGGTAGCTCCAGCTTCGCGGATGTGATAGCCGGAGACAGAAATTGTGTTCCAGCGCGGTACATTTTCAGTGCAGAAAACCATCATATCTTGAATTAGCTTTAGCGCAGGGCGCGGTGGTATCAAATAAGTTTTTTGCGCTGTGTACTCTTTGAAAATATCGTTCTGCAATGTGCCGTTCAGCAGCTTCCAATCAAAGCCGCGCTTGCGAGCATTGGCTAAGAACATACAATAAATGATGACGGCAGGGCCATTGATGGTCATTGATGTGGAGACTTTGTCCAACGGAAGATCTCTATATAGAATCTCCATGTCTTCGAGTGAATCGATGGCCGCGCCGCAGACGCCCACTTCACCGTGAGACTTAGGATTATCTGAATCAAGCCCCATCAAAGTAGGTAAGTCAAAGGCTGTAGATAAGCCGGTTTGACCGGTAGCCAGCAAATATTTGAAACGGGCATTGGTTTCTTCTGGCCCGCCGAAACCGGCAAATTGACGCATTGTCCACATTTTGCCGCGATACATAGTGTCGTGAATGCCGCGCGTATAAGGGAAGAGGCCGGGATCATTCAACGCAGTTTTATAGTCGAGATCTTTGATGTCTTCGGGCGTGTAGACAGCTTTAAGAGGAATGCCGGAAAGTGTCTCAAAAGTCTTTTCGCGCTTAGACTCTTTTTTACTTAATTCCTTAACCATTGATTTTCCTCTTCATGTCTGCGTTTCAAAAGCAGCTTTCGTAAGCTATTATTTGCGCCTGCGACCGCCATCCTTAAGCGTGAGCGCCAGCGCATTTTCATTTATTCTCTCAGATCAAGAGGAAAAATTCACATGACCACTACTGCCGGGGTTCAATCGGGCGCTGAAGTGATTTCCGCCATCCTCGCTTCCGAAGAACCGATTTTTGTGCGTGCACCGCACGGAGTCAAACTAAACACCAAAGGTTGGGTGCAAGAAGCGGCGCTGCGCATGCTGCTTAATAACCTCGATCCTGACGTGGCTGAGCGGCCTCTCGATTTAGTGGTTTATGGCGGGTCAGGCAAAGCTGCACGCAACTGGCCCTGTTTCAAAGCGATCGTCAAAGCTTTGATTGGCCTCGAAAATGATGAAACTTTGCTCATTCAGTCTGGTAAGCCTGTGGGCATTTTCAAAAGCCACAGCAATGCTCCTCGGGTGTTGATTGCTAATTCCAATCTGGTTGGCCACTGGGCAAACTGGGAGCATTTCCGCGAGCTAGACAAAAAAGGTCTGATGATGTTCGGGCAGATGACGGCCGGTTCGTGGATTTACATAGGCACTCAAGGCATTTTGCAAGGCACTTACGAAACTTTTGCGTCGCTGGCTAGAAAACATTATGGTGGCACTCTCAAAGGCCGCATTGTTTTGACGGCCGGTTTGGGTGGAATGGGCGGTGCGCAACCGCTGGCAGTGACAATGAATGAAGGAGTGGCAATCTGTATTGAAGCAGATCAAACTCGCATTGAAAGACGGTTGGAGACTGCATATTTAGACGTGCAGGCCGATAACCTTGATCATGCATTAAAATTGGCTGCTGACGCCAAAAGTAAAGGCCAGGCGCTCTCTATCGGATTGCATGGCAATGCTGCCCAGCTCCTACCTCAGATGCTTAAGATGGGCTTCCTGCCTGATGTACTGACAGATCAGACTTCCGCCCATGATCCGCTCAATGGCTATATTCCATTGTCAGAAAATGGCCAGGCCATGTCGACAACCGCTGCTACTGAATTGCGTCAGGCTAATCCTGACCAATATTTAAAACTGGCTGACAGTGCCATTGTCACTCACGTTCAAGCCATGCTCGAATTTCAAAAACGCGGTGTTATCACTTTTGATTACGGCAACAATATTCGTCAAGAAGCTTTTAATCACGGTGTCAAAGACGCTTTTGCCTTCCCCGGATTTGTGCCAGCTTTCATTCGCCCACTGTTTTGTGAAGGCAAAGGTCCTTTCCGCTGGGCCGCACTGTCAGGCGATCCGGCCGATATAGCGGTAATAGATGAAGCTATTCTTGCTAATTTTGCCGACGATATTGCGCTTTGCCGCTGGATTAAGCTGGCGGCCGAGCGCGTTAAATTCCAGGGTTTGCCTGCTCGTATCTGCTGGCTTGGTTATGGCGATCGCCTGAAAATGGGCCTGATTATGAACGACCTCGTTGCTCAAGGCAAAGTCAAAGCGCCTATTGTGATTGGACGCGATCATCTTGATTCAGGCTCAGTCGCTTCACCTAACCGCGAAACCGAGTCAATGAAAGACGGCTCAGACGCTGTGGCCGATTGGGTTTATCTGAACGCTCTGATTAATGCCGTGGGTGGTGCCAGCTGGGTTTCGTTGCACCACGGTGGTGGAGTGGGAATGGGCTATTCACTGCATTCCGGCCAGGTAATCGTCGCCGATGGTACCCCTGAAGCTCACGAGCGCCTCACTCGCGTGCTGACCACAGACCCTGGTATGGGAGTGATTCGTCACGTCGATGCCGGTTATGAAGAAGCCATCGCCTTTGCAGATAACACAGATATTAGAGTGCCGATGCAGGAATAGCTCATAAATAGCGCATGAGTATCAGGAGAAGGCTGAAGCGACCCCACCCGGTAGCGGGCAGATTAGATTTTTCTTGGCCAAGATTTTACTTTTGCCCTGAAGCATCCAGTATCATTGTCATGTGGCTATTTGTAGACTTGAGTAAATTCGTATAATTCATGGCGCGTCTGGTTCAAAAGTTTGGTGGCACTTCGGTCGCTGACGTAAATAAAATTCGCAAAGCTGCCGAAATCGTGGTGAAAGCTGCATCTGAAGGTCATGAAGTCGCGACTGTGGTATCAGCTATGGGGCATACCACCGATCACTTGATTGCTTTAGCCGAGCAAATTACGCCCACGGTGGGCGATCGCAATCCGCGTGAGATGGACATGCTCTTAGCCACTGGCGAGCAGGTATCGATCGCACTGATGACCATGGCCATTCAAACTCTTGGTTATGAAGCCAAATCATTTACCGGTGCTCAGGCCGGCATTATTACTGAAGGTCGCCATGGTGTGGCCAAGATTCAAGAGATGCGCACAGACCGTCTCGAGTCGGCTCTCGCCAGGGGCGAAATTGCGGTGGTAGCGGGCTTTCAAGGCGTTACAGAAAATGATGAATTGACCACACTCGGTCGCGGCGGATCCGACACCACGGCGGTAGCATTAGCTGCGGCTCTGGGCGCTGATCGCTGCGACATTTATACTGATGTAAGGGGAGTTTATACAGCTGATCCGAGAATTGTTTCTGATGCCAGAAAATTGCCGTCGGTCAGTTATGAAGAGATGTTAGAACTTGCTGCCACGGGAGCACAGGTGATGAATGCTAGATCGGTAGAACTCGCAATGGACAACCAAGTATCAATCAGAGTGCGCTCAACTTTTGTACCTGAAGATGTGGGCACGCTAATTACTCATCGGGTGGTATCACCTGAATACACGATAGCTGGAATTTCTTGCGATATGAATTCGGCCATCATCACTTTAAAGAGTCTTGATAATGCCACTGAGAGTAAGCCTTTTGAAGGCATCTCCGCCCTCTTTACGCGGCTGCAAGAGCTTGGTATTCAAACCGATATGGTGATGGTGCTTAAGCATGAAGACGAGCCATCGCAAGAGTTGGTCTTCACTGTAGAAAAAGCGGCACTACCGAGAGTGCAGCAATTAATCGAATCGCTGGCTTTGAGCCTCGGCAATCCGCTGATGCAAGTCGAAACTGATATTGCCAAAGTTTCAGTGGTAGGCAGACGCCTTACTAATCGTCCAGAAGTGGTGGCGGGAGTTTTCGAAGTTTTGCATGAGGCAGACATTCCTGTGCAAATGGTAGCCACCGGAGACATGCGCGTCAGTATTTTGACGCCGGCCAAAAACGGTCGTGAAGCGGTAAAGCTGATTCATAAGCGCTTCAATTTGTCGGAAGGCTCAATCAATGCTTAGAAAAAGATCTAAACGATAAGTGAGAAAGTAATGGCAGGACTGGACAATATATTCAACAAAGTCAAAGAAGCAACCAAACAGGCTGCCGATCAGACCAATCGTGCGGCGAAAGCGGCTAAGTTGAAAATGAATGTGATGTCTCTGACTTCAGAAAAAACTCAGCACCTACAAACTATCGGTCAGCGCACTTACACTTTGTTTGTGGAGAACTCCATAATTGACGGTCGAGTTCTGCAAGAAAAAATTCAAGAAGAATTGACTCAAATTGCCCGCATTGATGGGCGCATTCGCGAGCTTGAAGCTGAGATTGCCGACATTCAGGCCAATACTCAGCATGTTGACATCACTGACGTTACAGCCGAAGACAAGGCCAAAAAGGCTAAAAGCGATAAAGAACAGGGACAAGCGAACAATCCATCTCAAAATGATCAAAATAAAGAGAATAACCAATGATAAAGCGCAAAGAATCTGTATTCAGCCTGATTATTGCGGCGGCAATGGCAGCATCATTTTTAACCCCCGCTTTTGCTGATGTGATTTCTCCTTCAATAAATGATGATGAGGCGACGTCATATTCGCGTGAACCGGCTAATGCCGCCTTTTTCGGAAAGGGTATCAGCGGCCGTATGTCAGAGGCCTCTTACATGCGTTTTGGTGGCGAGCAGGCACTGTTGGAAGGAAACTTCAAAGAAGCGTATCGAAAGCTTTCTAAAGCTGTACAGTTCGACCCGGGTGACCCAACAGGACACGTGATGTTGGCGCGGTCGATGACCGGAATTCTCCGCAAATCGAAATACTCTGAAATTGATCGCGACTTTTTAATGCGCACCATTCGTGAGTGGAAACAGATACAAAGGCATGACGCCGATCAGTGCGAGCAGTTTGAGGCTCGGGATAATTTACGTAAACTAGCAAAGGTAGTCAAGCTGATCAAAGAACACGATCTAGCGGTATCCTTAGCTAAGGCTAATGAAGCAAAAGCTAAATTAGCGGATAAAGTTCCTACAGTGGAGTCGAAAGACAAAACTGTTGTCGCCGAGGAATCCCTTGTGGAAACCAAGGGGAAGGCTTTAGTTGCCGAAAAAGCACTTAAGTCTGATGGGGTGACAAGGTAAAGTCGCGCAAGCGCTTTACCAACGGAAGTGATTTTGGGCTTTAAGCGCAAAATCATGACAGACTAGTACAGTACAAAAGGACCAACCGTTCTCGATAAACTGAGATCTTGCGGTCGTAAGAGGAAAATTGACGTGAATAACAAATTGTTTGTAGGAAACCTTTCATTCAAAACTACACAGCAAGATCTGCAAGATCTCTTTGCTGAGTACGGCGAAGTTGTGTCAGTAGCGATCCCAACTGATCGTGAAACTGGTAGACAACGTGGTTTCGCTTTCGTAGAAATGGCGACCCAAGCCCAGGCTGAAGCCGCAATCAAAGCTCTCAACGGACGTGAAGTTGACGGCAGACAGATTGCAGTTAACGTTTCCCAGCCTAAGTCCCGCGATGGCGGCGGCGGTGGCGGCAGAGGCCGTTATTAAGAATTGAACCGGCTGTCGCGTTAGGTGGTGCTCCACTTAAATAAGTAGACAGTCCAATCTCTTAAAACAAGCTTTAAAAGCTGAATAAAGAATGCCCTGTTGGTTGTAGTGACCGATGGGGCATTTTTATAATGTATGATTTGCTTGATCTTTTTTACATTTATTCCCTCGTCAAAGCAGGACGCATGAACTGGAAAGCCATTCTCACAGCAAGCTTGTGCGTCTCCTTGATGGGTTGCGGTACGCCTAAAGGCGACGTCTCAAAGAGTCTTGTTGCCGGCCCAGGCAAGCCTCTCACACCGGTAACTATCGCTCAGTTCGGTCATGTCTTTCTCTACATGCCTCTTTATGTGGCAGTGCGCAAAGGTTTTTTCGAAAGAAACGGTCTCGACGTTAAGCTTGTCTCCACCGGCGGTGACGAAAAAACATTCACAGCAGTCTCTACAGGTAACGCTCAGTTTGGCGTGGCCGACCCCACATTTGCAGCCATTGCCAGAGAGCGCGGTCAGGGTGGAAAAGTGGTGGCATCGGTGGTCAGCGGTGCACCGTTCTGGGTGATTGCTTTTGGCGACAAATATAAGCCTTCCACTAGAAGTGATATCTTATCTGGTGCTCGAGTGGCAACGTATTCGGAACCGTCTACCAGCTATGCGGTGATGAAACAGTTATTGCAAAATCAAGGCAAACCGATTAAAGCCACCATTGTTGAAGGCGCCTTCGGCACCTTGATACCAATGTTAAAAGCCAATCAGGCCGACCTGGCAATGGAAATTGAGCCGGTGGTCTCTACTGCCATCGAGAACGGTGCCCATGTAGTCTATGAGCCAAAAGTCGGTGAGTTTGCTTTTACCGGGCTGACTGTTTCTGACGCATTTTGCAAAGAACATCCTGAGCAAATACAAGCGGCAGTCAACGCTTTAAATGAAGCGATGCAATTTATTCACAGCGATCCAGATGGAGCCATTGCCGTCGCCAGAGAAGAATTTCCCGAAAGTTCTGAGTCGGTAATAAAGGCTGCGCTCAACCGTTTGCGCGCCAGCAAAACTGTTCCTCAGTCGCCCATGCTCAACACCGACGCCTGGAATAATGCCATCAAACTCAGGCGCGAAATTGGCGACATCAAGGGCCCTGGCTCTTACGAAGATAACGTCGACATGTCATTCGTTAAAAAAATTCCAGCGAATGTCAAATGATTTAGGGCAAGCGCTTTCTGTTTCAGCATTGTCTTTTGCTTACGTTAAAGAGCAAAAGCGGCAGTCTATCATCAGTGATCTTAATTTAGATGTGCGTCAGGGGGAATTGATTTCAATTCTTGGTGCCAGCGGTTGCGGTAAGACCACTTTGCTCAATTTGATTGCCGGATTGCTTGAGCCACAGGCCGGCACGATCAAGATTGCCGGTGGCCATAAACACAATGCTGTGGGCTATATTTTTCAAGAAGATGCTCTGCTTCCGTGGCGCACCGTGGGTCATAATTTGCGGCTGGCTGCAGAGTTGCACCATCACCTCAAGGCTTCTAATGAAACTAATTTGCAAGACTATTTGAAAAGCTTTCACCTGAGCGCTGATATCGTAAAAAAATATCCCGGTGAATTATCAGGAGGCATGAGACAGCGCGTCAGCATTATTCAGTCACTTTTGTTCCGGCCGGAGCTGATTTTGCTCGACGAACCGTTTTCGGCTCTCGATTTTTACACTAAGTTGCGCCTGGAAAGCGAGTTTTACACGTTGATTAAAAAACAGAATAAAGCGGCAATTCTGGTGACCCATGATATTGACGAAGCCATCGCCATATCAGACCGGGTGCTGATTATGGATCGCGAAGGGAAATTTAGCGGCGAATTTATTGTCGATTTAAAAGAGCGCGAACCTGAAGACGTGCGTGGCACGCCTGAATTTGCCACTTATTTTCATCAAATTTGGTCGGCACTTAAATCAAATATCGCATATGAAGCAAGTTAGCCTGGAGAATAAAATCGTTTGGTTTTTATATCCATTGCCGCTGCTATGCTTGCTCACCGCCTGGTATTTCTATACTGTTGATAGCAAAGAACACCAGTTTATTTTCTCGAGCCCGGCTCAGGTATGGCAAACATTTTTGCGCTTAAGCGCGAGCGGCGAACTTCTCAGCAATGCTGCGGTTACTGTTTTTGAAGCGGCCATTGGTTTTATCTTGGGCACTGTATCTGGTGCTTGCCTCGGGCTTTCGCTCTGGGCCTCGCGAATTGTCGCACGAGTGGCTAAGCCCTATATTGTGGCCGCAGGAGCAATTCCTATTTTTGCTCTGGCACCAATTATCATTGTCTGGTTTGGCATCGGTATAGTCTCGAAAATTGCTCTGGCCTTTATCGCCACATTTGTGGTGGCAGTTGGGCAGGCCTATCAGGGAGCAGTAACAGTTGATGCAAAATATCTGCGGTTGATGCAGGTCTTCGGCGCCACCAAAATGCAAACTTTTCGTACCGTGGTTGTACCTAACTCACTGATCTGGGTAATAAATGCCATGAAACTCAATATCGGCCTGGCATTACTTGGAGCCTTTATTGGAGAGTTTATTTCTGCCGAGCAAGGGCTTGGCAAAATGATTGTTCGGGCTTCAGGCACTTATGATATGGCCACTGTTTATGTGGGCGTGGTGGCACTGGTGGTGATCTCGCTTTTACTTACCAGTCTCGTTGATTTGCTTGAGCGAAGGCTGCTGCGCTGGAAACAATGAGATAATTAAAACTTGATTTGCAGTTGTACTGAAAGCCCAAATTTGTCTTCGAGTTTTTCTTTGGCGCCGCCTAGACGTAACCTTTTATCTTCTGCATTTGATGGCTCTAAAAATTTCAAACCGATTTGACGATCGCCGGTGCTGTTTGAAAGCACTTTGAAGACTCCGTCTTGATAAATTTTGTTGATTGAGTCAGTGGCCCACGATGTGTTTTTTGCGTTCGCTTCTAAATTCGGCACTGACACTTCTTTTCTAGGTTGTTCAGCGGTAATCGATAACAATGACAGGGGCTCTTTTCTGAAGTCGCCTTTCCCGGCCAGATCCATGTGAAGCGGAGGCAGTTCAAGCTTAGCGTCAAAGTTTAAGTCGGGGTTTTTTGTAAAGTCGATTCT
Organism: Cyanobacteria bacterium auto_48_18; assembly: GCA_036170915.1. Classification (GTDB taxonomy): domain Bacteria; phylum Cyanobacteriota; class Vampirovibrionia; order Obscuribacterales; family Obscuribacteraceae. Next base: position 261,809 of record JAVHQC010000036.1, on the reverse strand, counting down.
GTCAGCCATAATACTGGGGACCCTTTGCCATCACTGCGGTGCTGATTTAACTATAGGGCCCATTTTCCATATGTCAGTGGTGAAATTACGCAATTGCCTGCGTGATAACATAGAACTGGTAACCCGTAAAACTCATGCATTTTTCCAACAACCTGAACTTTCATAATTATTTGAGATGCGCATTAGGGCTGGCACTGACTGGCGCCGTCAGTTTGCCGTGTCAGGGTGCCGGGCCGGTCAATGTGACCAAGACTGCAAAGCCTGCAGTGAGCCTCACAAAAAACACTCTTTCTATTGAGTCTGCCTGGGCCCTTTATACGCAAAGGCAGTATGGTGCGTCGGCCGATGCTTTCGAAGCGCTGATTCGTGCCGCTGCTGTTCCCAATGCCAGATTGTTTTACTATGCTGCCCTGGCCAATCGCGAAAGTGGTCGCACGGCGCGCTCGACACAAATTTTTCAATATATAGTCGATAACTTCCCTGACAGTGCCGAAGCTGGCTGCTGTAAGACAGCTTTAGAACACGCTAAAAGCCAAGAGAAATTATCTGGCAAACCGGCAACGGCAAAATCTGCAAATGCCCAAGGCGGTGTGACTAGTGATTCTGCTTTGGCGACACCGAGTGAGATCCCGGTCAAGGTCGGTAAAAAACTAGACTTTGTTTTTACGCCCGAAGAAATTGCCAAGGAAGGCGCTCACGGCATTGATCAAGTAAATAATGAGAACTGCTGGTTTGAAGCGGCTATGTCTGCGCTGGCCATGTTGCCGCGCGGGCAAAGACTGCTGGCGAGCATGGTGCGCTACGGCGACAAGGGCGCGTACCTGGTGAGATTTCCGGGTGACGGCAAAGAGTATGTGATCACCAAAGCTAATCTGAAAGAAGAAGGCATTGAAAATAAGGCGCTGTGGGCCTCACTTATCGAGTGTGCTGAGAATAGAAAATATCCAAACAATGTTGGCGTTGGTCACGATAAACATTGGCTAGAAATTGGGCTGGCTTTAATAACAGGAAATAAATGCGAGCTCGTCTACCCTAATGATTGCAGTATCGCTGAACTTTCGTCTTTTATTGGTGGTGCAGTCCGCTCACAAAGTCCAGTTGTTTGCGCAACCGGAAACAAGACCACTGGTCCCGAGTTAGTTTTTGATAATCACGCCTACACGATTATTGGTTTCGATCCTTCACGCAACATGGTTACTCTCCGCAACCCGCACGGACAGGGCGCCAGGCGTTTTCATCATCCGACCGATCCGCAGCACCTGCAATTTGAGACCCTTGATGATGGCGTATTTAAAATGAGTTTGCCACTATTCAAAACATCGTTTGATTCACTGGCGCGATCGTTTATTTAGCTGGGCTAAATCGCCGAAGCCAAAACGCAGAGAAATTTTCGAAAATTTCTCTGCGTTTTCGACTATCAAAAAATTGACTTGTCTAAGCTTCCAACTTATTTGCCGATTGTGACCTGATTGGTTTCTACAGCTGTAGCGCCTTTGACGGCTCTGGCTGCAGCTACCATTTTGTTGAGCAATTCCTGATCTGGACATTTGCCTTTCAAAACGACGGTTGTGCCGGTTTGGGCAATCCAGACAGTCTGGTTATCTTGAAAATCAGCTTCATCAAAAGCCTGTGCCACACGTTTGGCCAGACCACTCTGATCATATTCGCCGTTAAGGCCAACACGCTCTGGTGGAATTGTTGCTTGCGCAGTGCTGGCGCCTTGTGGCTGAGCCTGTTCGGCTGGTGCCTGTGCATCTTTGTGTCCAAATAATCTGTCGAGCCAACCCATGATTTTACCCTCCATAAGGTGACCAAGGATACTACCATGTTGATATCTAATCGCTATAGTTGAGCCAGGCGAAAACCTGTACTGTACTCACATTAATTCGCTTTTGCGCTGACAGTTAGTATGTGAGGTGGGGTGCAATCTGCCGGATAGATGAAACTAAAATTCACCGACTGTATCAGTCCTGGTTCAATAGCTAGTTTAAGTAATGGTGGTCCGACCATGCCCTGGTATTGCACCAGGTGAAAAAGTTTAGTTTGTGAAATTTGCTCGCTATCAGTCCACTCAAATTTAACCGTGCCGCGAAAAACCGTTTTTTCTGACTGGCCGGCAAATTTTAAACTGACACTACTGTTGGAAGTTTTTAGCGGGCTTTGGAACGCCAGCTCGATAATAACTGGCACGCTGTCTGCATTACGCACCGGCAAGTTGAGGTTGTAAATAACGCCAAAATTACCATGAGATTGATAAGCCGTATCATCATATCGACAAAGTATTGATGCCGACTGAATCTGGTCTGTGCCTAAAGTGCCACCGATGACGGTGCATAGAGGAAAAGAAAATGTCTGGCCGACTTTAATGTCGAATGACTCTGCGTCATTGTTGGCGACAGTTCCATTCCAGCTTGCACCTGCTGCTACTCCTGCCACTCGTCCATAAATTAGGTCACCAGTAGCACCTGGTATGGTTGGTGTTTTGTCGCGTGGAGTAACGAGGCTGCCTTCAGATAAGATGTCGATAAAATGCTGAGCTTCAGGCGGCCGCTCGCTAAAAAATAAGCCGGGCTCAGCAAAGGCTGCGACCACGGCCAGGTGAACAGGGCCGTCAGCGTCGAAGTAAAACTGGCCGGTACGACCATTTAGCGGTGTCAAAACAAAGCCTTTTGGTAAATCAAAGCTTTTGAAAAGCCTTGTCTCTCCCGCTTGCAACACTATATTTTGCTTCGACCCGTTATAATCCTTCGACTCTTGACCTTGATCGTCATGGTCAGTTAGCAAGTCGAGGGCGACTCGATCGCCGGGGCCGGCATAATAAATTTTGTCGTCATTAGCTAACACAGGGTCTAACACCACAAATGGTGCATCAGGTTTAGTGGCGTAGCTTGCTCCACCCAACCCAGAGACCGTGATTGGTCGGTGGCTGCTATTGCCCAATAGTACTCCCAGATAGAGTGTTTGGGGTTTAGCCGTCTTGCCGCTATCGGTGCAGTGATGGAAAAATAGTGCGAATTTACCTTCCACCGCATAATTTAAATGTGCTTGCTGTGTCTTTTTTGCAGTGGCTGGAAATGTCGAAAGCAGAATGCCAGAGTTCAGCACAAGCTCTGGGCTATTGCTGTGAAACACAGGTACTCTGTCAAGTTCACCTGGTAATGGAGATACGATTTGGGGAATGGTCTGGGGCATAAAAATGGCTATTGAATCTGATTAAAGAAAAACTTCAAGTTTTTCTTTAAAGCATATAATTGTTTGCGCGCTTGAGTGTGTCCACATACTGCATTTCTTCCTCAGTTAAATCATAAACAGCAAAATGACAGTCGAATTTGCGCGTGAAGCCGCGTCCAATTGCTTCTTCCAGGGCACTGCGCTTGTACTCACCAGCAAGAATTTCACTTAAATTGCAATGACGCGCGCTGGCATCTTGATCAGAATCACCAGAAATCCCAGAATCTCCAGGCTCTAAGCCGAATATTTCAGACATTTTTGTCTGCGACTGATTGATCATAATTGAGCCATGTTGCAAGACGCCATGCTTACGCCTTAACTGGGCGCTGCCTGCGATTTTCTTACCTTCAAACTGTAAATCGGCTTGAGTGGTGGCCTGAAAGCAATCTTCCAGATCTTTGTACTCGCTGTTAGAGCGACCGAGCTCGGCCTTTACTCCCAGTTCATTGAGGCCAAAGATTAGAGCGTCACAAATTTCCTTATATGCCTGATTGATGGTGGCCGGCAAAAATCCCTGATACGGGCTACCTTGTTCCAGCCAGAAAGAACCTTCAAGCTCTGCGGCCGGTCTGAAATCAAGATTTTCTTTTTGCGGTCCGGCGCCGATAAAGCAATAAGTAAGCTCGTCTTCGTGCAAAACCGCCCGACCGCCAGTTGGTCTGCGCACCGCGTCGTATCCGGCGGCGTGCACTTTTTCAATGGTACGCGGGCTTATTTTTTGTGAGTAACCAAATGAAACTGCTGCTGGCTGCCAACCATAAAAGCGCAATGTAGCAGGAGTTTTTCCTGCCAGGTGCAACTCTAAAAGCGCTTCGTCGATGGCCATATTTGTAGCGGCATCGAACTCACCGTAAGGTATGAGCCTGATGGTGCGCAATCTTGTGGATGGCGTTGTCACTTAGACGCTGGCCTTAATCAGTTTTGGTTTTTCTACAAATGAATCCGAAAAAGTAAAAGCCTCTGCCAGTTTGCTAGCTGCTGCAGAAAATTGTTCTTCCGTGTCATAGTGAATTACCGCTGCCGTGGCACCACCTTCGGTGCTGTCGCCGGCCTTGATGTTTAAGACCACGCCTACGGCCATGTTCACAGGGTCACCCTTCTTTGCGCGACCGGCGCCCATCAGTTTGCAGGCCTCTGCCACTTTTTTGCCGTCTAAATGTTCCAACCATTTTTTGCCTGTCCCAGGCACCATATATGGTTTAGTGTGTTTAGCCGTCGGCATAATTGAATAGTCAGTCAAGACTTTATCGTCTCCACCTTGCGCCCTGATTAACACGCCGAATTGCTTAAGCGCTTCGCCGCTGTCTATGAGAGCTTGAAGCGCAACTCTTGCTTGTTTTTGATCTTTGGCTTTGCCCGCGTGCACAAGGGCTAGCGATCCAAGTTCGAGACAGAGTTCCGTCAAATCGTCAGGTCCGTTGCCTTTTAAAGTTTCAATCGCTTCAATTACTTCTACTGTGTGACCCACGGCTCTGCCCAGTGGTTGCTCCATATCGGTCACAACTGCCGTCACCGGCCGTTTTAAAAGCTTGCCCACTGAAGACATGGCTTGAGCTAATTCGATCGCTTTTTCTTCGGTTTCCATAAAGGCACCGCGACCACATTTTACGTCGAGAATGATGAAATTAGCTCCGGCAGCCAATTTCTTCGACATCACTGAAGCACAGATCAGTGGAATTGATTCTACCGTTCCGGTGACGTCTCGCAGGGCATAAATTTTTCCGTCAGCTGGGGCTAATTCGGCTGTCTGACCACCTATGGCCATACCGATTTCTTTTACCTGTTTGATGAATTGGTCGATGCTGATATCAACCTGAAAACCGGGAATGGCTTCCAATTTATCGATGGTGCCCCCGGTATGACCGAGGCCACGACCGGATAATTTGGCCATTGGTATTCCGGCAGCGGCCAGAAGCGGCACAAAGACCAATGTTGTCTTGTCGCCTACGCCGCCTGTGCTGTGCTTGTCGCCAATAACCGGGCCGATGGCCGAGAGGTCGAGCACTTGTCCTGAATTGCGCATGGCATCGGTAAGCAATGCTGTTTCTTCTAAAGTCATGCCGCGCCAGCAAACCGCCATAAGCCAGGAGGCTAGCTGATAGTCAGGTATGCTGCCGTCCATAATACCGGCGATCAAAAAGTCAATTTCAGCTGCAGTATGCTCGTGGCCTGTTCTTTTGGCCAAAATTAAGTCAATCATTTTTACAGGTTTTGTTGTTACGGCAACCAATTTATCCTTCTCCTCTTGACGACCGGCATTAGACCTGCATAATTGAAATAGGGAGTGCGGCCGCAAGAAATATACTAGAAACTCTATGGTCCACTCCCCCTTTTTTGAAATCAAATTATTTTGTCACTGGAAATTCCTGAAAAGCCTTTTCTGCTGAAGCAGCCCGTGCTTTTCGGTCAAATTGACTTCGTCAATTGTTTGCCAATTACTTTGCCGTTTCTGCAACGCAAGCCGCAAAACCTCGACCTGGTTATGGATACGCCTGGTGAGCTCAATCGCGCTTATGGCCGTCATGAAATTGAGCTTGGGGCTATGAGTGCCTATTTTTATCTTGAAGATGGCAGTTTCAGGCTGTTTGACCGCCTCTGCATTGCCAGTCGTGGAGCTGTTGGTAGTGTGCTTTTTTTCAGCCGCCGGCCATTAGACCAGCTTCGGGGCTCTCGCATCGCCCTGTCAAAATCGTCTGCCACCTCCAATAATCTAGTTAAAGTGCTTCTGGCCGAAGAATTTGGCGGCGCCGAGTTTTTGCAAAGTATTGATTTTGTTTCCGACCTGGCTGCAAGCGGTGACGCGATGCCAATAGACCTTCAATATGATGGCTGGGTAGTGATTGGCGACAACGCTCTGGCGGCGGATCTTGCCATTAAGGCCAGGGGGGAAGAAGCGAGCTATGTGCGTCAAGACCTCGGACTCTGGTGGTTTGAGCGCTTCAGTCTGCCCATGGTCTTTGGCGTGTGGGCTGCTCGCAAAACCTGGTGTGATGCTAACCTCGATGATTTTGAACGACTGAATGATTTCCTCTATCAGTGCCTCTGTCATGGGCTAAACGACGATTATGAGGTGGTCTTGGCCGAAGCCATGCGGCGCACTGGGCTGCCACACGCTGCTCTCGATAGCTATTTTAGAAGCGAGCTTGATTACAGCTTTTCTGCCGAACATCATCAAGGGCTCGATTTGTTTCGCCAGCTTTGCTTAAAATACGGGCTTTTGAAATAGATTAAAGATTGTTATACTGAAGTACTCAAGAGTACTCAAGCATCAGTTCTAAATCAGCAATTTCATGCCATCTAGTTTCGAGCATAGCAATAGCGGACTGCCATACAGAGACCCTCAAAAAGATGGGCCTTTCGTTTTGCGCGGTCGCTGGCAAGTTGTTGATTATCTGGGTCAAGGTGGCATGGGTACTGTTTATCTGGCCCGTGACCTCAATTTAGACAATCGCAAATGCGTGGTCAAACGCTTGCGTGATGATTTCTTCCGCGATGAAGATAAAGAGAAAGCACAACAATTTTTCTTACGCGAAGCCAAAGTGCTGAGCAAATTGCAGCATCCAAACATCGTGCTGGTACTCGATTCGTTCCGCGAAGACGAAGAGTACTACCTGGTTATGGAGTACGTAGAAGGCCATAATCTGCAAGATATGCTCAAAGAAAGAGAAGAGCCTTTCTCTGAAGACCAGGTGCTGGGCTGGTCCAAGCAAATTTGTGAAGTACTGCATTATTTGCATGCTCACGATCCGCCCGTCATTTACCGCGATTTGAAACCTTCCAATGTCATGATTGACACTAAAGACAATGTCAAATTGGTTGACTTTGGTATTGCCCGGCTTTATCAAGACGATGGCGACAACACCCATGTGGTCTCTCAGGGCTATTCTCCACCTGAGCAATATTGGGGTGGTGCCGATCCCCGTTCTGATATTTATGCCCTGGGCGCCACTATGTATTTTCTTCTTACTGGTGAAGAGCCGCTGGCACTTACTGTCTGCTCACCCCGCGATGTCGATGAAGAGATTTCTGAAGCCGCTGATTTAATTGTCAGCCGCGCCACGCAGCAAGATGTTTATCTGCGCTATCAATCAGCTTTAGAGATGAAAGATGAGCTCGATTACGTCACAACCACGCAGCCTGAAGAGAAAAGCAATTTCAAACTTTTAGAAATGACTGTGGGCATCCTGGTGATGTGTCTTTCCATCGGTGGCTGGTTTGCATACACTAAATTTTTAGAGCTGAAAAAAGAGAGCGAATTTCAGCTTGGTCAAAATCGCGAAGAACGTGTAATTTTGGAAAAACGCCTGGAAGAAATTAAGCGGCGTGAAGAGACTTTGAAAAAAATGGTCGAATCACAAATTCCTAATGGGAGCAAAGGTGGCAAGATTACCGTTAAGAATGGCACGGCCTCTGGCTCAACTTCAAATTCAAGTTCAAATTCAGATCCTTTTGCCACTTTCGGCAGTGGCATGGCCAATTTTGGCTTTCCTGGATTGGGCAACAAAAATCGAAATCTGCCGAGCATTTCTAATGGCGAAGATCCGGTTCCTGTTCCCGTTCCTATTACACAGCCTTCAAATGGCGTCACTTTAACCTACGGGCCTGACAAAGATTCTCTTTCTCAGGGGCTGCCCTCCAATATGACCAATGTGGCAGTCAACCGCAATCAGAACCGGTCAGCTTTTGATACGGCCATGGAAGATCGCGATGAAAGTCAGCTCACCGATCCCGACGGTTTGGCACCCTTAGAAGAAGACACGCAGCGTTAAAAGGGCCAAAACTTCCGCTGCAAGATTAAATTACAGAAATTGTTGACGATTTGGGCCTATTTCGGCCTTTTGGGCCGTGGTAAAGGGCGTTACTTACCACCAGATTACTTCTAGAAAGCCAAGAGGTAGCCTATAATTAGATCAGATCTGAGCTCCGGCCAGACTCTGCACAGGCAGGGAACTTTGATCACCAGGTTATTGTCTAGTCGGCTAGCTCAATTCTCGACACTGACGGAATAAAATAATGGACAAAAAAAGCAAAGGCTTCTCACTCTCTTCAATTCCAAAACCAAGATGGAACGTGATCGATATGGTCACTTTCTGCAATAAAGATGCAGTGCCAACCTATCTGTTCATTGATATTGATATGACCTGGGTGGAAGAAATTAGAGCCAAGTTGAAGTCTATGGGCTCCAAAGTTACTGTAACCGCCATTTTGCTCAAAGCCATTGCCATTGCCCAGAGGGCTCATCCTGATAGTCGCACGGCTACGCTGCCCTGGGGTCGCACAGTCACTTTCAACGATATCGTCGCGGGTTTTACGGTTGAGCGCTATGTCGGTGAGCAACCCGCCGTATTTTTTGGTGCCATCAAAAATCCAGACACAAAATCAGTAGAAGAGATTGCTTCCGAGCTTAAGGAATATTCCGATTCTGATATGTCATCAATGGAACATCTCACCCGTCAAGACAATTTCAGCAAGATGCCGTGGCTCTTCCGCCGGTTCATTCTCTGGATGGGCATGCGTTATCCGGCTGTGCGTTTGAAGTATCTTGGAGCCACATTCGGCCTCAGCTCAATTGGTAAGTGGGGCGCTAAAGCGCTTATTCCTCCATGTGTTTCTACCTCTACTTTTGGTATTGGCGAAATTGAACAAAGAGCGGTAGTGCGCGACGGGAAAATCGTGGTGCGGCCTATGATGACTCTTACACTCAATTTTGACCACCGTATGATCGATGGTGGACCTGCGGCCAGATTCGTCAATGATGTAAAAAGACTGCTTGAAGGCGGTCTAGAAAATTACATGCAAATCGACGCACCAGAAAATCATGCTAAAACACTCAGTCTTGACACTGCCCTTACTGGCTAGTCGAATTGTAGCGTTCGATTAATTCGCGAATGGCTGGAATGGCGCGTCTAGCAGCGGTCTCTCCGGCTTGAATGCATTGTTTGGCGTCGTCAGACTTTGTTGAAATCATACCAATGCCATCTACATTTGGTCTGATTACATAGTCCGATTTAGCCAGCTGAGCGGCATCAACTTCTCTAAAGTGCAAAGTGATAACGCGGTGGCTGACGCTGCCAACTTTGTGAAAGTCTTTGTCGGTGGCGGGTGCCAGCGCCTCGTCTACATTGACGGCGATAACGATGTCGGCTCCTAGTTTTTTTGCTTCTGTAACTGGAATATTGACCAGCACACCACCATCGACAAACAAGCCGTTATTGAACTCGGGTAACTTCACTGGTTTGCGCAAAGCGGGAATGGCTGCGCTTGCTTGCAAGGCTTTACCAAGATTGCCTCTGGTCATGGTAACCGTGTGACCATCAATCAAATTCACCGCCACTGCGCCGAATGTCATTTTCAAATCTTCGATATTGCGCTCTGTTTCGGGCACTTGTTTGTTCAAATATGAGGCGAATCTTTTGCCACGATAAAGGCCATCATAAGGTTCGTAACCGAAAAATCGAGGTGTATAAAAAAGTGGTATCACTAAAACTCTGAGCTTAAGCGGCACCGTTACGTAAGCGCTCATCAGCTTTTTATCGGTGAACTGCTCGGCAATGTGTTGGGGTGTTACCCCGGCTGAATAGAGCCCGCCAACTACCGCTCCCATACCGCTTCCTACCAGTACATCCACCGGTATGCCTTCGTCATCGAGCACTTTGAGTACACCCACACAGGCGGCTGAGCGCATACCACCGCCACCAAGGGCGAGGCCAATTTTCGGGCGCGCTTTACTGATACCAGTGGCTAGTGGTTCAGCTGCCATGGCCGAACCAGCCTGGTTAGTCAGTAACAGAGCCAAGAGTGCAAAAAGGGAAATTCGCAAACTAATTTTTGTTAGCACCATATCCATTGCATACGCGCCGGGACATTCCAACCAAGTTTCGCCAGCGATTCGTCAAGAGTGATGTTTTCGTTCTTACACTTATTCAGAGATAGAACCGCTTGCTCACTTGATATAAAGCCCTGACTGTAAAGCGAATAAGTGCGCAGAGCCGTGTAAAGCACAGGCTCGCTGATGGCGCCCGTAGACAAAACTTTCTTGCCTACTTTGATGGCACTTTTCTCTTTTACGTCTACAACTTTTTCAATTTCAAAAGCTGATATCAAGCCAGACTGCACCAGCAAATCGGCCGGTAAAAATTCTTTTGGCAAGGCTTGTGCGGCTGAATAATTTTCAGCGATAGCTTGATACACCGAGACTCCACGCGCCTTAACCTGCTTCAAGGCTTCGGCGGCCTGGAAAGCTTTAACTGTGGCATTGGCCACCATGTCTTGCAAAATAATGGCAGCTTCCAGCAAATCGTGAGTGACCAGGCCTTGTTCGAGCAAGATTTGTCCAAACTGTTTTTCTTTGACCAATTCAATTTCGACACACTCAAGCATGTCTCCGTCAGACAGAAAACCAGCCATTAGAACTAACTCGCCGATGCGTACAGTCTGCCCAGCTTTCTCTGAGTAAAGGCCCAGTTCAAAGAGTGCTTGTTCAATGCTGATGCGTCGCCTGCCAACGGTTAAGAGCGCCTGGGTGGCCTGGTCTTTGGTTACTTTGCCGTCTCTGACTAGAAGTTGGGCTGTTAGAGCAGCATTCATCATCCAGCTCGACAGGTCGCGGTTGAGCACAAGTACGCGGCCCATCTGCATGCCTGTTTCTTTAGCTTTGATCACTGCCCGTCCAAGTTGTTCGGGATTAATCAGCTCAGTGGTGAGCAAAAGCTGAGTCAGCGGGTTGGCAATGCTTTGCACTGTTTGAGTTTTTTTGTGCACCGAATTGAGCACACCGATGGCGTCTTCCATCGTCATGTTGTTCTGCCGCGCCAGTCTCAGGGCTTTAAGCGCCAGATCAACTGTAGCTTTGCCTGATCTCACCAGCTCTTCAGCTTCAAGAACCACTTTCATGGTGGTTTCGCTCACCGAATTGAGCATGGCCAGAGCCCGTGCCAGTGGCACGTTTAAATTTTTGGCCGTGAGCATAGCCTCATCCAGTTTTGGCTGTGTGACTATGTTCGCCCCTATCAGAAGTGTAGGGAGGGCATCAGCTGTTGCCTGTTTTTCTATCATGTATCCTGGTCTTTCGGGCTAGTTAGGTTAGATAACTTGGACTGAAAAAATGGGTGTGTATCTGTACCATACCAAATTAGCCGGAGTTCTAACGCTTTGCCACGGTACATTAAGCGGCAGTTCAGGCCGGTTGTATTTTTACTGTTGCGCCAGTTGGAGGGTGAGCAAACTCATCAGCAGCGCTTCCACCCCGCTTAAACAGCTCCCAGTAACGCTTTTCATGGCCGGAGCTACCAGGTGAAAAGGCCAGATCGCCTTCCAGAATATTGAAGCTCCCTGTGGCTACAGTGGCGGTTTTAACTTGTGGACCAATGGAAATTTTCAGTCTGGTACCCGGGGTAAGATTCTCCAGCTTAGAATCGCCAGTGCGAATGGTAGTTTTGATATTGCCGAATGAATCCACATAACCAACTACTTCTTTGGGTTCATCAGGCACAATGTCAGCAATTGTCAGCTTGTTTTTAATGAAGGAAAAATCGCTTCGTGAGGCCTTGCTCACCGCTTGTGGGAAAAAATCACGCGAGCGGAATTGGCTGCCCTGTTCTTCAACATTTGTGCTCCAGAGCTCTTGCATATCGTTTTTGACAAATGAAAGTGAGTGGCCTGAATTTACGGCCAGAACCTGTACGCCATTTTTCAATGTGGCAAAAAGCAGACCTTCGCCCTCATTATTAGGGCGAGCTTCTTTTCTGTCTCGACGGGGTGCGGTATTGGCAAATACCAACATGTTTGTTGGCCTTAATTGTTTACTGGTGAGCGCCAGCTGGGCAACGATAAAGCCGGTTGAGATTGTGTCGAAAGCATGTACAGAAGTGGCGTGAATACGCGTGTCGTCATGCAATTTGCAACAAAGCGCCGCTACAATTTCGGCCCAGGCCATGTCTCCATGGGCGTAATCACATACCAGGTGAACTAAAGAACTCATGTAATTTTCCTTTCAATGTTTAAAGTGCTTCTGATCTGTGCTGATAATTCCTGAAGTTTGAAGGGTTTCTTTAAATAACTGTTGGCACCAGCATCAAGGCCGACCTGACGTGCATCTTTCGAGTCTTGACCGGTGAGCATCAAAACCGGCGTCCGACCACCAGCAGCACGGTAGCGCTTCAATACGTCAATGCCGTTGATGTCGGGCAAAAACCAGTCAAGGATGATCAGGTCAAAGACATTCATGCTCAATTGTTCCAGCGCGTCTGGTCCACTTGTGGCCACTTCCACTGTGTACTTTTCAAAAATGAGCCAGTCCTGCACGGTCTGGCGCAGGTTTTCGTCATCTTCTACCACCAATAAATTGGCCATTGCACTTTATTGCCCGGTCACCTTTGCTTAATTGTTTGTGCCCACATCCTGATTAAACTAAGACTGCAAAATTAGCCTGCGGTAACCAGTCGATTGCGACCCGCATCTTTAGCTATATAAAGACGCTCATCGGCTTTGCGAATCAGATCTTCGATATCCACCCCATCGTCAGGATAAGAAACCAAACCGGCGCTGAAAGTTATATTAAAGGTCTCACCGTGATCTCCATGAAATTCCACAGCCCGAAGTTCTTCCAGCGCTCTTTGCAGGGCACCACCAGCAGTTTCTTTGCGAATATGGCGAAATGCCACCATAAACTCTTCGCCACCCCAGCGCCCGCGAAAATCTTCTACTCTAAAGCGCTTCTTCAGCAACTGACCAAATGCTGACAGCACACGGTCTCCGGCCATGTGGCCATATTGATCGTTTATTTGTTTAAAGTGATCGACGTCAATTAGACTGAGGCTAAATATCAAACCATTGCGTTTCGATTCATCCGCCATATCGTTGAGCTGCTCCATAAATGCTCGGCGAATCAATAGACCGGTGAGAATGTCTTTGTTAGAGCGTTCTTTGAGCATGCGTGCACGTTCTAAGCGCACTTTCACTCTTGTTAAAAGCTCAACTCTGGCTACAGGTTTAGGCAAATAATCGTCGCCGCCTGCTTCAAAGGCCGCGAGCCTTGTCTCTAAACCGGTCTGACCGGTGAGAAATAAAATTGGCAGATCTTGAAAATGTGCAGCGGTGCGAATCATGCGGCAGACATCAAAACCGCTCACAGTAGGCATAGTGACGTCTAGCAAAACTATGTCAGGATGAAACTCTTGAATCACCGGCAAAAGATCTGTGGGGTCGGACATCTGTCTTACCAGCATACCTTCCTGCCCAAGTGCCGACGCAACGATTTTGACGAAGTCATCATCGTCATCAACAATCAAAACCCGCGGCCTGCCGCCCTGGCGGGCGTTGACCAGATATTCGATGGCGTCATTAAAGATGTCGCTCTGCAAGGGCTTTTCGAGCATCAACGAAGCACCAGCATGGGTAGAATCTTCGATATTTTTTGTTGTTTTGAAGTTGAAAGAAATGCTACAGGCAAAGTTTCATAACCTGGTAGAGAGCGCAAATCGCGAGCAAGGTTGAGAGCTGGTGCCGGCTGTGTTACGTCAATATCAATTAGCACCGCATCTAGTGTGAGCTTGCCAGCTTTGGCAATGGCATCTTCATGATTTTGACTTAAAATAACTTGCACCGGTAAACCAGTGTCTTTATTGCCGATTCGCTTGTGAGCAGGCATTACGTCAGAACTGAAGACCATCACTCGCACTGCCGACGAGTCGTCATAAGTATCAAAATTATCTTGCGGTTGGTAAGCGTCGAGCCCTGCTGGTGGTGGAACCGGGAAGTTGAATTCCTCTAAAGGTTCCATGGTGGCAAATGCACGTTTGTCTACTTGGGCAACCGGATCACCAGTTAAGGCAGTGGCATTGCTTTTGACGAGATTGGCGATTAATTCTATTTCTTCCCAGGCCGCTTCGTGTTCAGTCAGTTGATTTTCGCGAATGGCGTCAAGAGCTTTTTCAAGTGAACTGGCCGATTCACCCAGCACACCGAATCCACACGAGCTGGCTGTGCCCTTTAGATTGTGTGCCAGTCTAATGGCTTCGAGCAGACTGGCGGCATCTTCTGGATGAGCCTTAGCAAGAGTGATAGCTTCTTCTAGTTTTTCAAAACGCTCGGGCAGAACTTTTAAATAATTTCCCTGCAAAGTATTGAAAATTGATTCTTCATTCTGTACGTGAGACTGAATCGATTTTTCTGCTGAAGAAAAAAGGCTTTCAATTTGGGCACCAAATAAGGCAGCTTTAATTGGTCTGTGAATAACCAGCGAAACTCTGAAATCTTTAGTTAGTTGCTGATATACAGCTGCATCACGCCAGGTTTTAGAAAGAAAGACAATAGGCACTTGCGAATTGACCGAACGAATTTTTACAATCAATCCAATGCCGTCGATATCGCTTAGTTGGTCGCCCACAATCACCAGATCGTAAGTCTGTAAAGCAAGCAGATTCAAAATCTTTTTGCCTTCGCCACTGGTTTCGACAGTGTGATGGCGTGCAGCGAGCAGAGTACCAAGCAGAGTTTTGACGTTTTCATCTTCTTCTGCCAATAAAATTGATTTACTCAAGTTTTATTTTTCCTCTTTGGGCAAATCAGACTCTGTTTTTAAATTTATTGATGCCGAATTGATGCAATAACGCAAATTTGTGGGCTTGGGCCCGTCCGGGAATACGTGGCCAAGATGGGCCCCGCACTGACTGCAGGTGACTTCCGTACGCAGCATACCGTAAGACATGTCGCGATGTTCGGCTACGTGCTCAGCTCTAAGAGGAACATAAAAACTGGGCCAACCGGAGCCCGATTCAAATTTGTGTTCTGAGCTGAATAGTTCAGCATCGCAGCAAATGCAACGGTAAACGCCTTTATCATGGCAATCCCAATACTTGCCGCTAAAAGCACGCTCGGTACCTTTCTCTCGGGCCACATGATATTGCTCGGGGGTGAGTCGGGCACGCCATTCAGCCTCTTGCTCCGCACTCGAACTGGCAGTGTCGCTTTTTTTGTCGCTCATAATGATTACTCGCTTGTGACTGTCAATGATTATTGTTCGCTATTGAATCAGGCGCTCTTTTGACATCAGGGCGAGAGATTCTATGATTTTTCCGGCTGTGGGAATTCTAGACTGAACTTCGAGTTCAGTGCAGCTTTTGACCAGATCATTTAACGGCGCCGAGATTTCTACTTTTTCGCTGGGGTCTGACTGGCTCAGTGCTTCAGGCTCTTCACCAGTGAGTAAATAATACAGCGTGCCGCCGAAGGCATAAATATCACTTTGCAAGCAAGCCTTTCCGCGAAACTGTTCTGGTGCAATGTAAGACTGTTTACCGACAAAAGTTCCTGTAGCGTTGCCGATGAAATCGTTGGCGGCACCAAAATCGATGACGACTATGGTGCCATCAGGACGAATGACGAAATTATCGGGGGTGAGGTCGCGGTGTATTACAGGCGGATCCTGGCTATGTAAATAGTCAAGAATGGCGGCAATTTGTGCTGCCCATTCCACCACTATGGCTTCGCGCATGCGCCCATTTTGTTTAATGTACTGGCGCAAATCTTGGCCGCTGACATAATCGAGCAGCAAATAGCTACGACCGTTTTCCACAAAATAATCAAGCACTGATACCACTGATGGGTGCTTTAACTTCATCAGCAAATTGGCTTCGCGATTAAACATTTCCCGTGCTTTAGTTTTCAATTCTTCTTTGGCATCTTCTGGTACCACTGATTCTTTTAAAACCACAAGCAAATTGTTATCGAGCTGAGCCAGATATACGGCTGAAAGCCCACCCAGCGCGAGCGGCCTGAGTACAGTCAAGCTGCCTTTGCGCATGATCACGCCGGGCTCAAGCGGCATGAAAGCGGCAGCGCGAAAACGCCTTTTCAGTTCGTCTTCCCATAACTCGGTGTGAGTAAGAACGTCACCTTTGGCCAGGGCAGCAAATTTATCTTGTGCCTCGTCGCGCAGATGGTGTTTAATTTTCTTGGCAATATCATCTATGCCTTCTTGTTCAACACCACCAGCAAAAACATCAAGGCACACCAGCAGTTTTTCGCACATTGGCAAGGTGAGCCGATCAAGAGCAATTACGGCCAAGCTTTGCTGATTGCGGGCATGAATAACAAGTTGCTCATCGCGCAAAAGTGCATTGTTTGTTTTTGCGGCAAGACCATTATTATCGCTTTTGAAGGCAACAATTTTATTGACTGTATTCCAGGGCACATAAGTTGGTTTAAGAGTGCCGGAAAATAAATCGGGCGGAATTTCAATGCCATTTTTATCAATATTGATAGCCATGCGGCTGAAGTGCCGAATCACTATTAGTGCGGCAGTAGGAATGAGTGCTCCTATCATCAGCAGGCTGCCGAAGGTGAGCAGGTCTGAACCATTGCGGGTAAAGAGAACGGCCATGAGCGCACCGTAAGCACCAATAATGAGAAGGATGGCCGGAATTAAACCCCAGAGGGCAATGGTCATTTTGAGAGTAGCTAAAGTTATGCGACTGCCTCTGTCGGCATAAGGCAGCTGAATGGTTTGAGCGTCATTACTCAATTCAGATTCAGCCATTCACTGTTTCTCCGGCCAGGGCGCTCTGCAGTTCAAACGCATTTTTGATTCTGCTTTTTAGATTTAAAGCCGTACAATTTTTAATTAGCTCACTTAGTCGCAGTGAAGCTTGATCGGCAACCTCTGGTAAAGACGACTGCGATATTGGTTCAGGGTCGCTACCGGTGTTCAAATAGAAAAGCGTAGCGCCCAGAGCATAAATATCGCTGGCTTCGCAGGCTTTGCCCCGAAATTGTTCTGGTGGCACATATGCATGCTTGCCTACAATTGTGCCGGTCTTGCCGTCGTCTTTATCCCACTCGCGGGCGACGTTGAAGTCAATTAACTTCAATTTGCCGTCTTCTTGTCGAATCAAATTATCTGGGGTGAAATCGCGATGAATAATTTGTTTGCTGTGCAGGAAGATCAAAATGGTTGCCATTTGCTGAGCCAGATTCAATGTCTCTTGCGTAGAGAGAGCACCATGTTCAGCCACAAACTGGCGCAAGCTCAAGCCTTTGACGTACTCAAGCACGAGATAGCATCGTTTATCTTCAATGAAGTAATCACGCAGTCCAACAATGTGTTCGCTAACTAGCTCTTTTAAAAGTCTGGCTTCACGCTCAAATCTTTCCACAGACTCTTGTTGAATTTCTTTATCGATAAAAGGTGGAATGAGAGTTTCTTTGAGCACCACATCAGATACTATGCCGCTATTGATTTCTTTAAGATCTTGAGCCAGATAAGCTACTCCTTCGCCGCCCACTGCAAGGGTTGTGACAATTTCATAACGACCTTGATAAAGCTGATGACCAGCCTCAAGCGGGTCTAGATTAATGCGTGATGAACTGGAAAGAGACTGCAACCATAATTCTGTATAAGACCTATCTTGAGACGGCCTCAGTGATTCTGTCAGCTGTGCCTCCACTGTGGAACTTCCAGCAAAGCGTTCAATAGCAGAAGCCAGTTCAGTGCGATCTTGCATGCTCACGGCTGACAGCGGCACACTCAAGAGCGAACCTTTTTTGCCGCTGAAAACAATCGACCATTTGTTCGGGTCAGCTGTGCCGTGCCTGGCATTGAGTGAGACATGCTCTATATCTTGCCACTTCACTGACCGGGAGTTGATTGACCAGAGGTAACTCCATTTGTCGAGCGAGATACCATCGCTATTAATGGTTAGTTTGTTGGGGCTGAGAAAACTCGAGCTAATCAATTTATAGAAGAAATAAGAGAAGACCACAAATAACAAAGAAGCGGTGAGAGGCGAATTGACGTAATAGAAAAAGCGTTCGAACATTGATAGACCAGCACTGGCCGACTCGCCAAAATAGGTAAGCAGTTTTACTAGCTGGTTGTAAAACTCCTGGTTAGCCGACACATTGGCATAATCGCGCAATGCGTTGTACATGACAAAATTGAAATAAAGCCACAAGGGTGAAGCAAGAATTACCGTGCCCACAGGGCCCACCACGCGCGACCATTCGTAAACGGTGTGTTCGAGCACTGCAGGTAGTTCTTCTACTAGCGGCATGGCATGATATTTCAATTCTAAGTGTTCAGGATCTTGAATGCGTGCCACCACTAGCGGTTTGCGCGAGCGCAAGACTCTTTCTACTTCGTCGTCTACTCTTAAATGTGACACTTTACGGCTTAACAGGCTGATTAAGCCTTCCATGTCTTGCCAGGTCATGGAAGACATTGACAGCTCTATTTGTGCTTTAGCAACTCCTTCTTTTTGATCTTCGTCAAATTCAAGAATAATTTTAGATGGCACCACCGACATGGAATAGCCCAATTTGATGCGCTTTAAGTGGCTCAGCGAATGGCAGCCCATGCCAAAATAGATTTTGTTGTCATCAACCAGAACCGCTCGTCTGAATAGATCGCGGCAAAAATAAATGCCACCGAGAATGATCACCAGGCAAAAGCCTACGGTGTCCCAGATTGCCGGAAACTGCCGCATGAATGGGCCAAAAGGCAAAATAAAGAGGAATGCCCAGATGGGCGTGAGAAAAACGGCCTTCCACCAGGTGGCCATAGCTGAGAGTTCGCGGTCGTGATCGAAAGAGATCGCTTTTAGACGGGGCATGGTCAAACCTGAGTTTTATCCATTGTACCCACAGAGCTAGTTTGGCCGATTCTTAAGCTCGCCCACCGCCACCTTAATGGTCAGATCCTTTCCGCCCCGCGAAATCTTCAAAACTGTGGTCTCTCCCACTTTATGGCTGCGCACCGTTGCCCGCAGTTCTTCAGCGGCTGATAGATTTTTACCGTCGGCACTGGTGACTATGTCGCCTTCTTCAATGCCAGCTTGAGCTGCAGGGCTTCCCGCCGTTAGTTTCGCCACCCTCACTCCGCTAGTGCCTGCGGGCAATGATAATGCCTGCAATATCTCCGGCGTCAGGTCTTGCATCAAAATTCCCACATAAGGCCGCTTTACCTGGCCGGTGGCAAGCAGCTGCTGCACTGTGTCTTCAAACACTTCTGAAGGAATGGCAAAGCCAATATTTTGAATCTGCTGGCCGCCGCGAGCTGAAGAAACTGCGGTATTAATGCCGATTACTTCCCCTTGAATATTGAGAAGTGGGCCCCCCGAATTTCCGGGATTAATGGCGGCATCTGTTTGAATTAATTGGCCGCGCTCTGAAATTTCAAAAAGCGAGCGACCAAGGGCGCTGATAATGCCAAGGGTAACAGAATGGTCAAGACCCGCAGGGGAACCGATGGCAATGGCCCAATCGCCGGGGCGCAGATTTTTACTGGAGCCGATTCTGGCCACAGGCAGGTTTTTCGCCTCTATTTTTACCAGGGCAAGGTCATTAAGCTCGTCGCGTCCGACCACTTTGCCCGCGAAGACCCGCTTGCCTTCGATCGTGTCTGAAAGAGTGATCTTAATTTGATTGGCACGACCAACCACGTGATTATTGGTCAAAATCAGGCCATCAGGTTTAATTATCAGACCTGAGCCCACGCCACGCTGGCGGGCTTCTTGCACCGGCTGGCGCAAAAGAAACTGCTCCTCGCCATTAGTGAAAATTTGGGGCTGTGGCTCGTAGGTGATGATATTGGTGATGTCGATATTGACTACCCAGGCACCCGCTTCTTGGGCGATATCTGCAATGGTACTGGCACCAATCGCTCCTTTTGGGCCATCAAAGCTTGGCAGTGCTGTCCCGGGGGCCGCGTGGCGCACCGTGCCGATTTCCCCCTGACTTTGACCACTATTTGAATGCGGGCTGGTGCTCTGTCTGCCGGCATAAAAAGCAGTGGCAATGGCCACACCCACAACTACGCCGATGGCGAGACCGCCCCGTTCAATTTTTCCGCTATTTGATCGTTTTGCTTTCATGCTCTTAACAACTGACACTTGTGACTGTTTTTTGTGGCGATATAGAATCATTATATTGATCTCGTCACTATTCACCGTGATTGGCGGAGTGTTAGCAAAGTTCTTTGACAAATAGTGTAAGCCAATCGAGCAAACCTTCTGTAGCTGTAATTACAGTGGCAATTGTTTTGGCTGTGGGAGTAGCTGCATTTTTTCACTATTCGCATTTGCAAATTGGCGGTCTGGTTTTAGGTAAAAAAGAAGATAAAACCCTGGTGTTGGCTCGTCTGATTACTACTGCCGACCATGCCAGAAGTGCGGGGAACTATAAACAGGCCCTCTCTGCTATTGATGGGGCCATTAAAATTGAAAAGAACGACAGCCGATTGCTGCATAAACGCGGCCTGATTTACATGTCTATGCAAAACAATGATAGCGCCATAGAAAATTTTTCCCTTTCACTTGCGATCAATGCGCTTAACGATCAGGCTTTACTCGACCGTGCTTCGTGCTATTTTGCCACTCGAGCTTATCAAAAAGCCATGGCCGACTATCAGACGATATTGACTCTAAAGGATAGCCATTACCGCAAAGAAGCCAGACTGGGTGAGGCTCTCTGTCACTATACGCTTGGTCAGTATGGTCTGGCTATTCACCAATGCCGCGAGCTGGTGAAAAATTTTCCTGGGTACGTCAAAGCGCTGGAAGTGCTGGCAAACTCATATCTCAGTCAAGCCAGCTACGTCGATGCCATTGACGCCTACACTCGCGGATTGCGTCTTGAACACAGTAATGGCGATCTATATTATGGACGCGCCGTGGCCTATTACAAAAATCATATGCCTGAAAAAGCGCTCAGTGATTTGAAAAAAGCAGTGGAATTTTGCCCGGGCAAAGTCGATTATCATCTCAAACTTGCCATAGTGGCAAATGATTTGAGAAATAAAGAACTGACCAAGAGCGAAGCTCAAGCGGTGCTCAAGCTTTCGCCTGACAATAAAGAAGCGAAGATGATGCTGGCTCAGTAAGCCTGGCACGAAACTTTCGGAACAAACTGTGGCCTCATAGGTCACAATGTTGAGTGAATTTGATTTGAGTGTATTAATTTCGGAAGTATCAATGGCCGAAGATCTAGTCAGAGTTACAGACCGCGGCCTCTATTGTCAGGCAGGCGATTTTTATATCGACCCGTGGCGTCCTGTTAATCGCGCTCTGATTACTCATGGTCACTCTGACCATGCGCGCATGGGTTCTACTTCTTATCTGTGTCACACTGACGCCAAAGGCATTTTGCGCTCGCGTTTAGGTGAAGAGGCAGTGCTTGAAACTATCGACTACGGCACCCCCATCAAAATCAAAGACGCCCTGGTTTCCTTTCATCCGGCTGGTCATATTCTCGGGTCATCGCAGATAAGAATTGAATACAAAGGTCAAATTTGTGTAGTCTCAGGTGATTATAAAACCCAGGCTGACCCCACCTGCCAGCCCATCGAGCCTGTGCGTTGCCATACTTTCATTACCGAATCAACTTTTGGTTTGCCCATTTATCGCTTTGCTGAAAATCATGTCATTGCTGCCGAAGTAAATCAGTGGTGGCAAGCCAATGCTCAAGCGGGCAAAGTAAGTTTGCTTTACGCCTATTCATTAGGAAAGGCTCAGCGCCTTCTAGCCAGTGTTGATGCCAGTATCGGCCCAATTTATACTCATGGTGCAGTCGAAGCTTTGAATGCCGTTTATCGAGGCTGTGGCGTTCATTTACCAGAGACCACCTACGTTTCTACAGATCTGAAAAAAGAAGCCCTGGGGAAAGCCGGTGCACTGGTGGTGGCACCACCCAATGCCCAAGATAGTTTGTGGTCGCGCAAATTTGGCAAAAGCTCAGATGCTTTTGCCTCAGGCTGGATGCGCGTCAGGGGCGCCCGTCGCCGGCGATCGCTCGATCGTGGTTTTGTTATGTCAGACCATGCCGATTGGCCTGGTCTGATTGCCACCATTGCCGCCACCGGCGCTGAACGAGTACTTGTCACCCATGGCTATACACCACCTCTGGTGCGTTACTTGACTGAACTTGGCATTGACGCCCTGGCTTTAGAGACCGCCTTTACCGGAGAAGATGACGAGAAAAAAGAAGCTGCTGAGGTTGATACGCGCAGCACTGAGGCTCAGGAGATGGTGGCCGAAAATTCTGACGATATGGTCGAAACAGGTTTGATCTCTCCGCCTCAAGGTGAAGAGCCATGAAAGCATTTGTAGAACTCTACAAAGATATAGACCGCACCACTAAGACAAATGAAAAGTTAGAAGCTCTGGTCAAATATTTCAAACAGGCCAGTGATAGTGATGCTGCCTGGGCTGTGTTTTTCTTAACTGGCCGCAAGCTCAGGCGCCTTGTGCCCACCGAACTGATGCGGCAACTGACCATATCTCTTGCCGAAATTTCACCCTGGCTCTTTCAAGAATGTTATGACAACGTAGGTGACCTTGGCGAAACCATGGCTTTGCTTCTGCCTGAGCAACAGTCACAGCTAGATTTAAACTTGACCGAATTTGTTGAACAGAAGCTTTTGGTGCTGCGCAATTTCAGCGACTTAGCCACAGCGCAACATTTGCAAGCAACCTGGCTTGAACTTGATATCGATCAGAAATTTATTTTCAACAAACTAATTACTGGCGGTTTTCGTGTAGGCGTCTCGCAGCAAATGGTGACCAAAGCTCTGGCCACAGTCTCGGCGGTGGAAGCCAATGTGGTGGCACACCGCTTAATGGGGCACTGGGAGCCGTCACCGCATTGGTATGCCAATTTGATGGCCACCGAGACTGAAGATGCGGCAGCTTCAACTCCATATCCTTTCTATCTGGCCTACCCTCTGCAAGAGGAGCCCAATACTTTAGGTGACATAAATGACTTTCAAGTTGAGTGGAAATGGGACGGTATTCGCGCTCAGATTATTAAAAGAGATGGACAAGTATTTATCTGGTCGCGGGGCGAGGAGCTAATCAGCGAGCGCTTTCCTGAAATTCTTACGGCTGCCTCTCGCTTGCCTAATGGCACTGTCATTGATGGCGAGATTTTAGGCTGGAAAGAAGGTGACGTTTTGCCCTTTGCGATGTTGCAGATGCGAATCGGGCGAAAAAGTGTGGGCAAAAAACTGCTTGCTGAAGTGCCCTGTATTTTTATGGCTTTCGACATTGTCGAAGTTGGCGGCCTTGATATTCGACAATCAACCATGAAAGAAAGGCGCAGGCATTTGCTTGAAGTGTTGACACCAGGCCAGTGCGACGTGGCACCGAGCTGTCGTGGTACGTTGAGTGAACAGTTGCGTGTGTCTGCTGAACTTAAAGCGTCGTCGTGGGATGACCTTGCCACAATGCGTCTTGACAGCCGCAAATTAAAAGTTGAAGGTGTAATGCTGAAAAAGCATGACTCTATATATGGTGTAGGCCGCAGGCGGGGCGACTGGTGGAAATGGAAGATTAATCCACTCTCCATGGACGCGGTGCTTGTCTACGCACAACGCGGACACGGCCGCCGGGCCAGCCTCTATACCGACTATACTTTCGCCGTCTGGCAAGATGATAAGCTCGTTCCAATTGCTAAGGCTTATTCCGGATTGACTGATGAAGAGATAAGGTCAGTAGACGATTATGTGCGCAAGAATACTGTAGAAAAATTTGGGCCAGTGCGCACTGTGAAACCTGGGCTTGTTTTTGAAATCGCTTTTGAGGGTATTCAGAAATCTCCGCGTCATAAATCTGGCATTGCTGTGCGTTTTCCGCGTATCGCGCGCTTGCGACCAGATAAGCCCATAGAAGAAGCAGATACCCTTTTACAGTTACAGGGCATGCTGGATGTTTATGGGAAGTGAGTGCACTCGTCAGTTCAAGAAATTATGAATCTCTTGGGCACGCCGGGTACCTACTCTGCCCCCTAAGAAATTTTACAACTCCTAGGTTGTAGAAATACACAACCTACAGGTTGTAAAAAAACTCTAGGGTGCGATCTAAAAGTCCCAGACCAAAGCCAAAATCTACTCTGTCATTATCTGCGCTGAGTCTTCGCTTAATTCAAGTGCGATTAAATGCAAACCCTCTTCCGTGAGCAGACCTTCCTTCACAAGTTGCTTAAGGGTGTCTCTTTCTACATCTGCCACTTTATTCTTCAATGCTTCTTCTTCTACGGCCTTAATAGACAAGTCCTCGAGGTGAAGGTCGTCAATTCTTGCTGTTAACTTAGCTTCTTCACTGATTAGTTGTTCGTTAAGCTGTTCAAAAGAAGCTGCTGAGACTGCACCGGAATTGAACTGCTCAGATAGAAATACTGACGCCTTTTTCTTTGCTATTAATTGCGCCTTAAGGCGTTTGTATTGCTCTTGTCGAGGGTCTTTAAGATTCATCTTCAGTAGTTTGACCAGTGGCTGGATGGTCAGGCCTGGTACCAGCAGAGTAAACAACACAACGCCAAAAGTTGTGATTGTGATCATTTCTCGGTAAGCGAAATTTTCAGGCAAGCTCAGCGCCAGAGCCATACATACTGAGCCTCTAAGGGCACCCCAGAAAAGCATGTGACGGTACTTCCACGGTATTTTGTGGCTTTTAGTACCAATGAATGGTGACAGGCCATAAACCACCACGACGCGCGCAATTAACACAAGGGCAATGCCAACTCCTATTTGCACCCCATATTTAATAAGCAGATTGAATTTTACTTGAAGTCCGATTAGAAGAAAAATTAGGGAGTTAACAAGAAAAGCTGTGTATTCCCAGAATGAATTAACGGCCATTCGAGTACCAGCCGACATACCTGTGCGACTTCCGTAGTTACCTATGACCACGCCCGCTGCCACCACGCTTAATACCGCTGAAACATGCAGTTGCTCAGCAAGAAGATATGAGCCGTATGCAAGAATTGTGGTTAAGGTAATCTCCAGCAAATGATCGTCGAATAATCGTGTTACTCTCGAGGCAGCATAACCGAGCAGTGCTCCTGTAGCGCAGCCGCCTAGAACCACCACCAAGAAACTTCCAGCGGTGGCGGTGATCGAGAATGAAGCTCCAGTTATGACAATTGCTAGAACTAATTTGAATAGCACCACTGCCGTGCCGTCATTAAAAAGGCTTTCGCCTTCAAGAAGCATAGTTAGCTTACTATCCATGCCCAGCTTGCGGAACAATGCAAGCACTGAAATGGGGTCAGTGGCCGCTATCATGGCGCCAAAAAGGAATGCCGGGCCTAATGCTACGTTGGCGAAATAGTGCATTCCCATGGCAACAATAATTGTGTTGATCACAACACCCACTGTGGCTAGCACGGTGATTGGTATCCAGCTCTCCTTGAGCTCCGAAAGTTGAATGTTCCACGAGGCTTCAAACAATACAGCCGGCAAAAATATCAACAAAATTAAGTCTGGAGTTAGATCGACTGGAGGAAGGAGATGGCAAACACCGATAATCAGCCCGACAATCACTAGCGCGATGGAGTAAGGCAGTTTAATCCATTTCACAGACATAGCTACTGTCGCAGTAACCATAAGCAAAACAACAAAAATATCGATGTGGATGGTTTCAGACATAGAATTTTTAGTGGATTTTCAAAGCAACGGCATCCTGGAGAATATCAGGAATGGGTCCATTATTGCCAGTATTCTTCCTTTCAAAGCAGGTTGCCGGGCCTAACTGCTCATATCCAGTTAGAATAAGCCTTATATATGTATGCTGATGAGCTACCACTACCTATAAGCAAATCCGAACCTGCGGCTAAACCACTCAATGATTGGTTTGAGCAAAAAGGCTGGAAGGTTTTTGACTTTCAAAGAGAAGCCTGGCAGAGGTATCTTGATGGTTACAGTGGCCTGATTCACGCGTCCACCGGTATGGGCAAAACTTACGCAATTTGGCCCGCTCCGCTGATTGAGTGGATGCAGCACGGAGACATGACCGACGTGGTGCGCACAGGCAAAAGTAAGAAGGCGCATTTACCTTTAACCGTTCTCTGGCTCACTCCTTTACGCGCGCTTGCCAATGATATTGCCATGAGCCTGGAAGAGCCGGTGCGCGAACTCGACTTGCCATTCTCTGTAGAAACTCGCACGGGTGATACTTCTTCTAGTCGCCGCGCCAAACAGAAAGACAACTTGCCGTCTGCCCTGGTGACCACTCCTGAAAGTCTTTCGATTTTACTTTCATACGAGAATAGCGCTGAGAAATTCAAGCATCTCAAATTAGTTGTAGTCGACGAGTGGCATGAGCTGCTGGGAAACAAACGTGGTGTTCAAACTGAACTCGCTCTGGCCAGGCTTAAACGTCTTGCTCCTGATGTGCGCATATGGGGCTTGTCTGCCACCATTGGTAATTTAGATCAAGCACTAGAGTGTCTGGTCGGTTCTAAAACCAAAGCTTGCCTGGTGGAAGCAAAATTAAAAAAAGCAGTGGTGGCACAATCGGTGCTACCTGAAAGCTTAGATAGTTTGCCCTGGACAGGTCACACCGGTTTGCCAATGCTGCAAGAAGTGATCAAATTAATCGACGGCGGCCGCACCTCAATTGTATTTACCAATGTGCGTTCGCAAACAGAACAGTGGTATCAGCGCATTATTGAATTGCGCGATGATTTTTGTGGCATCTCCGCCCTGCATCATGGTTCTCTTGATGGTGATGTGCGCCGCTGGGTAGAGCTGGCTTTAAAAGAAGAGCGACTTAAATTTGTTGTCTCCACCTCAAGTCTTGATCTGGGTGTAGATTTTTCACCTGTGGATAGAGTGATGCAAATTGGCAGCCCTAAAGGTGTGGCGCGAGCCATGCAAAGGGCCGGTCGCAGCGGCCACAGCCCTGGTCAAGTGAGCACACTATATCTGGTGCCCAGCCACGCACTGGAAGTGGCCGAGCTGGCAGCAGCACGTCGTGGTATGGCAAAAGGCAATATCGAGTCGCGTTACCCGCTGAACAAATCTATTGATGTGCTTTGCCAGCACGTTGTTACGGTTGCTCTCGGTAACGGCTTTGTTTCTAAAGATCTTTTTGAAGAAGTAAAAGAGACCTGGGCATTTCGCGATTTAAACGAAGGCGAATGGGAATGGATTTTAAATTTTGTCGGCAGTGGTGGTGCGGCTCTGAAGGCCTATCCTGAGTATCACCGCATCAAGTTAGAGAATGGTCGTTATATTATTTCTGATAAACATCTGGCTTTGAAACACCGTTTATCTATCGGCACTATTGTTTCAGATCAGGCAATGGAAGTGAAATTTGTTCGCGGCGAGCGCATCGGACAGGTAGAAGAATCATTCATCAGTCGCATGAAGAACGGCGACCGCTTTTTGTTTGCTGGCCGTTGGCTAGAGCTTGTTGAAGTGCGCGATATGAAAGCCATGGTAAAACTTTCTCCTGTAAAGTCTGGCATTATTCCCAGATGGATGGGTGGCCGCATGCCACTATCAACTGAGCTCTCGTCTGAGCTGCGCATGCTTATTAACGAAGCCAGCATGGGTGACTACAGCGAACCAGAAATGGCTTTTCTTCAGCCGCTTTTAAGGTTGCAGGGTGAGCGTTCGCATTTACCTGCCATGGGCGAAATTCTGGTAGAGAAATATAACACCAGAGAAGGTCATCACCTTTTTGTTTATCCTTTCGAAGGGCGCCTGGTCAATGAGGGTCTGGCAACTCTTGTTGCCTATCAGTTATCGCGCGTAAGCCCTTCTACGTTTTCTATTGCCATTAACGACTGGGGATTCGAGATTCTTTCAGATCGACCAATCAAGTTCGAAGAAAGCGATAACGACGAATTCGAAGGCAGCGCGGCCGCCTTTTTCAAGAACTTTCGTTACGACAATTTGGTTGAAGATATCAGGGCCTGTCTCAACTCCACGGAAATGGCGAAACGCCAGTTCCGTGAGATTGCCCGTGTCTCAGGCCTGATTTTTCAGGGTTATCCGGGAGCTAATAAAACTGTAAAGCAGGTGCAAGTTTCTAGCAGTCTGCTCTACGATGTGTTTGTAGACTTTGATCCTGGCAACTTATTGGTCAGACAGGCCCATGATGAAGTTCTCGAGCGCCACCTGGAAATCAGCCGTATGATTGGCGCCCTGGCCAGACTGGCGGCATCTGAAATTTTAGAAGTACAGCTGACCAAGGCTTCGCCCTTTTGTTTGCCATTAATGGTAGATAGACTGAGAGGAAAATTGAGTTCCGAGAAGCTTGCCCAACGAGTTCTACGTATGCAGCTTGACCTGGCCAAAGACATGAGGCGCTAGGCTGCAGTTATGACTGACCTGGTTACCATGGAAGGTGTTGCCCACACTGAGATCGCCGGTGAGCGGGTGATTCTGCTGCCGCAAAAAGCCATGTATATTCCAGCCACCCACACACTGGTTTTAGCAGATGTGCATATCGGCAAGGCAGCTTCTTTTCGCTCACGCAATTTTTTTGCACCAGACGGTATCAGCAGCTTCGATCTCTTTCGTCTCAGTCAACTGATCAAGCAGTTCTCGGTCACTCGTTTGATTGTTCTTGGCGATCTGGTGCATTCGCAAGATGGTATGACCAGCTCAGAAGTGGAAGTGTTTGAGCGCTTTCGCGATGCTCATCCGCAAGTCAACGTAGTGCTGATCTTAGGCAATCACGATCGCAAAGTGCGTTTGCCCCCATCATGGAATTTAGAGCTGATTCACGGTCACATGACAGAAGGTCCATTTGTTTACTCACACGATCTTGTCAATACGAGAGAAGGCTATGTGCTTTGCGGTCACGTGCATCCCTCTGTTGTGCTTTATGGTCAGGGTAAACAGCGTCTGCGTTTGCCGTGTTTCTGGTTGCGTCCAGAGTATGCGGTGCTGCCGGCTTTTGGCGTGTTTACCGGCACTTATTCAATTGAGCCTACACGCACAGATAGAGTCTTTGTGGTAGCTCGTGATACTGTTGTAGCAATCGAAACTGAAAGGGGCGACGAATAATAATGAGCACAATCTATGAGTACACTGCCAAAGCACTAGATGGCAAGGAGATCTCACTCAATCAGTATCAGGGCAAGGTCATGTTGATTGTCAATACCGCCAGCAAGTGCGGCTTTACTTCGCAGTTCGCCGGTTTGGAAAAATTGCATCAAGACTATGCCAAGCGCGGTTTGTCCTTGCTCGGTTTTCCTTGTAATCAGTTTGGCGCTCAGGAGCCTGGTGATAGCACCGAGATTGGTGCCTTCTGTCAGAAAAATTATGGTGTTGATTTTCAAATGTTCGACAAGATTGAAGTCAACGGAGACAATGCTCATCCGCTCTACAAGCATTTGACTGACAAAGTTCCCGGGCTGCTCGGCCTTAAAGACATCAAATGGAATTTCACCAAATTTCTTGTTGATAAAGATGGCAACGTTGTTAAACGCTACGCACCGAATGTGGAGCCGGCTGATATTTCCGCCGACATAGAAAAGCTGCTCTAATTTGGCTATTGGTGCATCGGTCTATTTTTAGATCGGGCTATTTCTATATCGCTCTAGTGCGCTTACATGCGTTTGATGCAGTTATCGTGACATTCACGAATATATGCCAGCTCAGGATGATCGTCATCAGCTTCACCAAACAGACTCATGGCTTTTTTGTAGAGCTCAAGAGCTTCTGCATATTTGCCTTGTTCGCGGCAGCAGTTGGCCAGGTTATTTAATGACACGGCGAGCAGTTCGGTGTCTTCGGGCAGTAAATCTTGGGCTGACTCTACGCATAGCCTGAAATATTGTTCGGCTTCGCTAAAGCGCTCAAGTTTGTAATAAGCACTGGCCAGGTTTGAAAGAAAAATCGGTCTCTGGTCATCACTGGAAGCGCCGGCTACCTTGGCTACTTCCCAGGCTTTTTGACAGAGGGGAAGGGCGTCTTCAAACTTGTCTTCGGCCAAAAAGCAGCTGGCGCGATTGGAAACCAGCTGTGCCAAAAGCGAGGGGTGCGTACTTTGATCTTTTTCCAGCACAGCCACACAGCGATCTAGGCAACGCTCAGCCGTGGTGAAATTGGAAATGCTCATAAAGGCCATACCAAGGTTACCGAAAGCTTCAGCGGCCCACTTATCAGACCGATCTGAAGGTTCTGTAAAGCTTAAAGCGTTGAGGCAATGAGCTTCAGACTCTGAATATTTGCCATTCTTGAACGAAGCGATGGCGGCAGCAATTTTCTCTTGCAGCACTTCAGTGGGCATGAACGACCTCAGTTATTGGGTAACCATAGACAGCATTGGTAATTACATGCCACTAAATGTAGTTTACTTCACGGTCGAGCAACTGAATTTTTGTATTAGGCAGGGCAAGCTTGAGGGCGGCACGGTCACCCCGGCTCACTTGCAAGTCATGGAAAACCAGGGTCTCCAGCGCGTCTAAGCCTTTCAGCTTGGTCAGGTCGCGGTAAGTCATATTGGTACCCAACAAAACTAGTTTTTTCAAAGATTTCATCTGAGCCAGCGATTCTAATGCCAGTGCTGTAATCAAAGTATTTCTTAAATCCAATTCTTCCAGGGCCGGCAAGGTCATGAGATAAGGAATACTGCTGTCTACAATGCTGCTCGATGACAATTTTAAATCAGCTAATTTGAGGCATGAAGATAAATTCTGCAAGCCGTCGCCCGTAATTTCCAGATTTTCCAGATCCAGCACTTTTAACTCGCGCAGGTCTTTAAGCACATTCAGGCCATGATCTGTCAAATGGGTGAACGATAGACGCAAGGTGTTCAATTGCGTCAAGCGACGAAGGCTTGATAGACCAGAGTCAGAAACACGTGTGTTAGATAAATTAAGCCACTGCAAAGACGATAGTGATGAAATTAATGCCACACCTTTGTCTCGCAAGCGTTTGCAATTTTCTAAGTCGAGCGCTTTGAGTGCAGTTAAATTTGTGATCGCTGCTACGCCCTGGTCACCAACATCGGTACCACTCAAATTTAGAGTTGTGAGCTCTTTATAGTTGCTTATGTAAACCATGCCACCATCAGTGATGGCAGTGTTGGCCAGGTTTAAAGTCTTCAGGTGCGTGAAATTGCGTAAGTGAGACAAAGTGTTGTCACTAATATCGGCATTGGCTAAATTAATTTCTCGAATGAATGTCAGCTTGGTAAGCGCCGCCATACCTTGATCGGTGACGGGCCCAAGGCGCACGTTGCGCAGTTTATTCAATTCGCTCAGATAGGTTAAATCGGTGTCTGTGAGCGGTTTAGGATATTCAATGAAACGCAGTTCGCGAAGTAATCGCAGATGAGAGAGGGCCTGATTATCGGCTGATGTGGAAGTAATATTGAGATAACGCAAATCATGCAAATTAGCAAGTTTGCCAACACCTTCATTGGTAACGCGGGTTAACGACAGGTCTAATTCTTTCAGCTTGTGAAGAGTGCCGATTTTAGACAGTGTCTCGTTGCCGATACGGTTGCAGCCTTTTAAATGCAGTGTCTCCAGGTTCTGCAGTGTCTCGATTCCCGTAAATCCTTTATCGCTTACCGAGTTATTGCTGGCGTCAAGAATTTTCAGCCTGGGCAGATCACTGAGCTCAATGGTGGCACCATCAAAACGGATTGATAATTCTTCAAGCGAAGGAAGGCCACTGATAATGAGCTTCACCAGTTTTTTATATTCGCTGTAGCCTGGTTTGCTGCTATCACTCATGGCGCTTATATGTAACCGCTTCAAGCTGGTAAGCTCCGCCAGGCTGGCTAGCCCATCACCACGCAAATCTACTTGCCTGATTGATAATTCTTCTAACTGCTTCAAATCAACCAGGGAATGGAAGAATGTTTCTGCTACGTCATCAGCTCGAATGACCAGGCGCGTTAACTGCCTTAGTTCAGCTACATGTTTTAGCCCCGCTTCGGTCAATGCATCGACACGCAAAACCAAAGTTGTTAGTTGAGGAAAATAGCGCAAGCAGCTCAGCCCTTCGTCGGTTGCTGCTGAAAATACGATGTAGAGTTCTTCGAAGTCGGTGACTTTATTTATTGTGCCGAGCAGGGCGTCATCTATGTGAGCACCTTCCAGCAAAAGTTTTCTTGCAGTAGTGTGAGAGAGTAATTCACCCAGTTTGACGTCGTCGAACTGGCAATGTGAAATGCGCAGTTCCTTTAACGAGTTCAATTTTTGAATAGGCTTCAAAGCCTGCTCGGCGATCTGGCATGAAGTTAGTTGGAACGTGCGCAGGCGCTGTAAATTAACTAGTGCGCGCAGACTGTTCTTAGTCAGTTCCACACCACCAAGTCGAAGCTCCCGCAAGCCGGCAATGCGATTGACGCAGTCCCAATCTTTTTCCATCATTTCAGGAAATAGATAATCGAGAGATTGAATATCGTCTGGTTTTAAGCGATTACACTCTTTCAGTGCTTCACGGTCCAGCACTTCGAGCCGAATAAAAGCCCGTCTTGAAACTTCAATGCTGCCTCTAGCTATACCAAGTTCTTCCCAGTTGCGCTGGCCACTGCTATCAGCCTTGGCCAACCACAATCTTCCTGGCGAACATTCAAATGGAAAAGCCAGAACTCGGCCACCATGAAGCACAATGTGGCAACGGGTAAGTTTGGCATTAAGTTCAGCAGCACCTTCTCCCGTGACCAGTGTGGAGTCTAAATAAAGCTTGTGCAGGTCTGTGAGGTGTTGCAGTCTAACCAGCCCAAAGTCAGTGACTTTAGTGCCACCCAGATCGAGAATATTTAAAAATAGCAAATTGCGCAAAGAAGCGAGGCCACCATCGGTGATATTACGTTCAGGTAAAGTCAAGTAGCGCAAACCTGTAAGGTGAGCCAGATGCTCCAGATCAGAATCGGTAATCTCAACTTGACGAAAATCCATAGACTGCAAATCATTGCTATTCAACTGGCGCAAATTCGCCAGCTCGGCTTTAGCGTCTACCAAGAGATGCACATTAGCTAAAGCAGGCACACTGACGCGGCCTCGGGCCTCGCCTAGTTTCTCTTCCCACCAACCGCTTTGATTTCCTGACCTGACAATAAGAAAAAGCAAACCAAGCGATTTATCTGAGGGGAATGTTATGGTCCTCGTTTCATCGTCTTGTTCAAATCGCTGCATGCAGGTTTATCTCGTAACTTTAGTGTCTATCAGTGTGGGTCTGCCAATATTTTCCACAGGGACGCCTAAATTACTCTCCAGGTCTCGAGCATACCGCTCCGCTAATTCGGGGTCGGTGCCAGTGCCGATAAACACCTTCTGGAATGGGTGTGCTTTCTTCAAATAGATCAAACCGTCAACTAAAGTGTCCGGCAGTATTTTTGTGGTCAGCACGATGTCGTGATTTTTGAAACTTGGACCGATCTGTTGTGATACCACTCTCTGCAATAGTTCATGCATCATGCCGCGACGAGCCGACTCTTCTTCAGCATGGAAAATGATTATTTCCTTGGGGCCTGGTTCTTCCCGCTCAAGCAATTTAATCAACATAGTAGCTAAGCTTCTGGCTTTTGCACCACCTGTACACAATACAAATATGGGCAGATTTTCTGGAACTTCTTCCATATTGGCAAATTTTCCCATGCCTAACCTGAGGTCAGGCAGCTCACGCAATCTGCCTTCAAGTACGCCCATGCGATAGAAACACATCACTATCAAAATTACGCCAAGAATCTGAAAACCGAGGCCTCGTGCTCCCTCAGCTGAGAACAGCAGTACGATTTCGCAGAAGAGCAATGTGACCAAACCGATGGCCGGTGGTATTGGTAATTTGTAGTTGCCCCAAGGGAAAGTGTATTTAGTTTTATACGGTGCCCGTTCGACTTTTAGCGGCATTCTTATGCGTAGCATAAGTACACCAAAGCAAAATGATGCCATGACAGCGAGAAACGCCATTCCGTAAACCTGACCAAGATTGTCTACCTGCCCGGGCAGCAGCACAATCATCAAACAGCAAACGGCCATGAACATTAGGCACACATAGGGGTAACCATGCATCATAGGGAATCTGTGGGCCCACCGACGCAAGAAGAAAGCCGGCAGATTGCCTTGCTTGGCCATGGTGGTACAGAGGCCGATGCAGCCTACATAGGCCGTATTGACTGCGGCAAAAAGCATTAATGCTGCGTCAATTACCAGCACTATCAGTAGTGGCTTACCACCTTCTACAAATGCCAACCCTGAAAGCAAACTGTTCTTGTAAGTACTTAGTTGGCTTTCGTCCAAAAGACCAAGGCACAAAAACGAAGTGATTGGTGCGGTGATGCCAACTAATAGAACAACAGACAGGTAAATATATTTGAGTGTTTTCCATGTGGGAGTTTTTAACTGTTCCACAATTTGCGCCGCTGATTCAAAACCTGTAATACCGAGAAAAGCAGCGGCAAAACCATGGACGAAATGTGCTGGGGTGACAGCGGTAAGACAGTGCGAAAATTTGGTCAAATCAATATGACGTTCATAGGCCATAATCATGCCTTTGACGTCAAGATAAAGCAACAGACCAAAGTGAAACATAGCAATGAAAAACACAATCATTGCAGGCTCTTTGATGCCGATTATATTGAGCAGACCAAAAATAATCACCGGTAAAATTGCCACTACGACAATATTAGAGACCGGCCAGTTCATAATATTGTCTATTGAATCTATGTAGAACGCTCCGGAAAGCGCGCTCACGGCAGCGGTGGCCAGGTAAGAAAGTATGGTCAGTGCTCCCACCACAATGGCAAAGCGTTTGCCCACGGTCTGCAGCACCATGATGTATGCGCCGCCGTTAAACGGGCTAACAGCGCAGCCTTCCTCGTATGTGGCTTTGAAAATCCACATCATGCCGCAGACGGCAAGAATGATAAACGGAGCGGCAAAACCTACCAGGGGCAGAATAACGCCGGTGGTGTAAAAGACAGATGTGCCTATATCGGCGCCCACGATCGCAGCGGCTAACCACCATGCCAATAAGGCGTCGCCGTGGTGGTGATGGTCTGTTATTGGCTTAATTGGTGCTGGTGCGCCTTGAGCTGCCTGGTTGGGCTCAGACTGGTTCACTGAAATTTATACCTGGGCATGTGGATTCCGTTTGACGCTACCCGATCAGCGGCTTGTGCTTGCTTGACATGTGCATTTTATCAGTGTCGGTTGCTGATTGTTCCAGATTGTTCGTGATTATCGAGGGTTAGTGCCTTAGGCTACTACATCTGCACTAAGCGTCAACTGTTAAAGGTGAATAGTCGTCAATCTGATATCGTTTCGCAATACCTTACAAAAAAAGGCACCTTTTTCGCCCATCGGATGGGCAGCCATTAAAATGGGCAGCTATTAAAATGGTTAGTTACCAGTTTAGAGAATGTAAATAAGGATTAGTAATCAAGATGAATACCACAAGCAGCAGTCCGATTAATGCTCTTTCGCGCAAATTGCCTGCCGCTCTGGCAACAGCAGTTACTGAAATTTTGTCTGACTGGACCAGCAGCAACAAAGTGCAGAAGATCTGGCAAAAAGACGCTTCCTTGTGGACCAACAAAGATGAGGCTAAATGGTTGGAGTGGCTCAACGTTGTAGCTGACCAGCAAAAAGCGCTGGCTGATTACGAGGCTTTTGCCCGTGAAGTAAGAGATGCTGGTTTTACTGATGTGCTATTACTTGGCATGGGCGGCTCCAGTCTGGCTCCTGAAGTCTTCGCCGTAACATACGGTTCGCAACCCGGTTATCCGCGCCTGCGCATTCTCGACTCTACTGACCCGCAGCAAATCAGAAATCTTGATGCCACTGTGGACGCAAAGAAAACTTTGTTTGTGGTATCAAGCAAATCGGGCAGCACCCTTGAACCGAATATTTATATGGCTCATTTTCTTGCCATGGTCAAGCAGACAGTGGGCGAAGACAAGGCTGGCTCACATTTTGTTGCCATAACCGACCCCAATTCGAAATTGGCAGCAGTAGCAAAAAGTGAAAATTTCCGCCGCGTCTTTCTTGGCTACCCTGGTATTGGCGGCCGCTATTCAGCTCTGTCGCCATTTGGTATCGTGCCTGCCGCTCTAATTGGTTTAGATTTAAAGACTTTCCTGGCAGAAGCTCAGGAGATGACAGAACAGTGCCAGTCTAATGATGGCGAAAATCCCGGTTTGGTGCTTGGTGCCATTATGGGAGCGGCAGCCAGGGCTGGTCGCAACAAATTAACAATTGTCACTTCGCCAGCCATTCACGATTTTGGTGCCTGGCTAGAGCAACTCGTGGCTGAATCTACTGGTAAACAAGGCAAGGCGATTATACCTGTTGATCTGGAAACTCTAAGCACCGACACTGGTGTCTATGGTGACGATAGGCTCTTTGTATTTATTAAATTGGAAGGTGATAAAGGCGCTTTTAACGGCCTTGATAATGCTGCTATCGAAGAGAGACTACAAGCTCTGGAGGCTAAAGGGCACCCGGTGGTTTGCATTACCCTGAGCGATAAAATCAATCTCGCTCGTGAATTTTTCCGCTTCGAAATAGCTACTGCTGTTGCTGGAGCAGTGATGGAAATTAACCCATTTGATCAACCTGATGTAGAAGCAAGCAAAATCAAAACTCGCGAGTTGACTGATGAATATGAAGTTAGCGGGAGCTTGCCTGCTGAGAAAGCATTTTTTGAAGAAGGTCAAGTCAAACTATTCAGCGATCAAACCAATATTGATGCTTTGAAAAAGTCTGCCGCCACTGACACTCTTATGGGTTTGCTTAAGGCGCATTTGGCCCGATTGAGCAAAGGCGATTATTTTGCTCTTCTCAATTATATTGAAATGAATCAAGCCCACGTTGAGATTGCTCAGCAGATTCGTTTGTCGGTGCGAGACAAAAAACATGTTGCCACTTGCCTTGGTTTTGGACCGCGCTTTTTACACTCCACCGGCCAGGCTTATAAAGGTGGCCCAGACACTGGTGTAGTGCTGCAAGTTACTTGTGACGATGAGCAAGATCTGGCGGTGCCAGGGCAAAAATATAGCTTTGGTATCGTTAAAGCTGCCCAAGCGCGAGGTGATTTTGATGTGCTGGTCAGCCGCAAACGCCGCGCCCTGAGAGCCCACATCACTGGCAATCTTGAAACCGGGCTAAAACAGCTATCTGACGCCATTAGCCAGGCTATCAAATAGATTGGAGTCGCCTGTAACAGTTAAAAAGCGTACTCCCAGGCACTATTACGCCTTGCTCGTAAGCGTGATTGTGCTTTCGTTTGTGGCACCGCTGGTTGATCACACGGTCTGGTCGCATATTTTAATTGGCATACTGCTCATGTCTGTTTTGCTGCAAGCAGCACTTTCGGTACGCACTGAAGAAAAACTCGATTTGCTTTCAATCAGTCTCGCCGTGCTGGCAACAGTAGGTTGGACCCTGGCTTTTTGCAGCAACATGGTGCCTTTCAAATGGCCGGTGTTTCAGATTTTGTCTTTGTCGATGATTCTTTTATTTTTTATGCGCATCGCACGCATAATGGTGCTCGATATTTTGACCGGTGTGATCAATTCTAATCGCATCTGTGGTGGTGCCTGTGTTTATGTGTTGATTGGCTTTTGTTTTGCCATGATTCACATGATGGTGGCAATACACGATCCTCATTCTTATCGTGATAATGTCAAAGGCTATGATTCAGGTAGAGAGAGGCATGACCGCTATCCGTTGCTGATATATTTTAGT
This sequence comes from Cyanobacteria bacterium auto_48_18, assembly GCA_036170915.1. Lineage (GTDB taxonomy): Bacteria > Cyanobacteriota > Vampirovibrionia > Obscuribacterales > Obscuribacteraceae. The sequence goes on along the minus strand of JAVHQC010000036.1, from coordinate 224,147 downwards.
TTCTGCACTCTTTCCACTGTTGCTTATGGCGATATCATTCCCATAAGCCGCCTGGCACGTGCACTTTCATGTTTAGAGGCCATGAGCGGTCAGCTTTATCTGGCAATCATGGTGGCGCGACTGGTTGGTATGCATACGGCAGTTAAAGCCGAGCCACACAGATTGGAAGCCGAAAAAGAGCTCAAAGAGAAGTTGGCTGAATAGTCGACTTTAATGAGTTTATTTACTCAGTTCAGGTTCTAAATTGCCTACGTCAGCTTTTGATTGGCTGATTAAAATGGCATGAGTATATTCTTTAAAAGCATCAATAATTTTATTATGGAAGGTTTCAGTAGCCGAAATTTTGCGGCGAATGGCGCTTGATTCGGGCGTTCCAGGTTTATATTGCGAAGCTGTAGCATAGAGCTGCTTTAGTTCTTGATCAAGAATTTCGTCGACAATATCGCAAGCTTTAGAAATTACCTGATCAGGCGCATTATCACCAGCGTCTGAAGACGAATTTTGTTGCGCTTGAACACTCGCTGCCGGCGTTGCCACTGGTTTCACTTCTGGCTGATAGCCTACTGCTATATTTTCACCTAGCGATAGGGTGGCTTCGTGGTGGCCCATGAGCTCAGCTTCGCTCATAACGCCGCTCGAGAGACGAATCAAATCGCCAAAAAGTTCTTTAGCTAGATGAGGCATGGTTTCAATTGGTACAACTTCGCCGCCAATTTTCCAGACAGAATTTGCACCATCTGTGGTGCGGGCAATTTCCATCAATGGTGGCATTTCGTCCTCACCAATAGTATCAGTATCAAAAGCCATTACCATTTCTGCGGGAATAACAAAAACGCTAATTTTGTGTTCTTGTCCGCGCACAATCATGGCCCAGTCGCGAGTAGTTAGCCGGCCTTTGTAGCTTTTTTCTACCGGTCTATACCAGACGTCGTCATTTCTTTTCTCAAAAAGCCTTGGTTTCTCGCAAGAGACATAGAGGTTTGTGCCAATGGCTTTTTTATTAAACTCATAGGTCAACTCGTCAAATTGAGCACCCAGCTTGTCAATCCAGGCGGTCACCTCTTCAAAAGCCGTGGTGCTGGCAGCCTGAGTTTCCATAGGTTTTTCAACATTGGCAGGTAACAGCCCGTTAAGCCAACGGCCTGTCTCCTGTCCGCGCTTGGCCTTAAGCGCGTCGAATATCGCCTTTGAGCTATCAGGCACGGCAAGCTCTGGAGAAAGCTCTGATGCTCGCTCTGCAGCCTCTCGCAGACGTGATGCGTCTGCCTCTTTGTTTCTTTGCATAGCAAACTTGCCGGAGGCCCAGAGATCATTAAAACGACCCATCTTTTATACCGCCTGTTTGTTGAAAAGCTGACATATAATACACTTATCGGTTAGACAAAGATCAGGTTTGCATTGGCATGGACGATTCAAGTACGCAGAAAGTCACTATTGAGAAAAAGTATTGTCCGCAGTGCTTCCAACAGTACGAAGGTTTTATTGAAAATTGCCCGCAAGATCAGACTGTTTTGCGCGGCCCGAAGAATGATCCGTGGATAGGCAAAGTTTTTGCTGAGCGCTATTTGATTGAATCAGTTCTAGGACTGGGCGGCATGAGTGTGGTCTATAAAGCCAAGCATAAGTTAATGGACAGAACTGTGGCCATTAAAATGCTGCACAATGTTTTGAAGCAAGATGTGGTGGCACTGGAAAGATTTAAACTTGAAGCTCAAGCCGCCAGCTCACTTAGCCACCAGAACGTCATTACTGTTTATGACTTTGGCGTCACACCAGACGGCGAGCCATTCTTTGTTATGGATTGTCTTGAAGGCGAAAGCCTCAAAGATATGATTGATCGCAAGGGTCGCATTCCGTTTGACCGTGCTCTATCACTCTTTAAACAAATTTGTGACGGCCTGGAAGCGGCGCACAAAAGAGGAATTATTCACCGCGACTTGAAACCGGCCAACGTTGTCGTAACTAAACAAGATGATGGTTCAGAGCTGGTACGACTGGTAGATTTTGGTATCGCCAAAATAATGTCGCAGCCCGGCAAAGAGCAACAGCAATTAACAAAGACCGGCGAAGTTTTTGGCAGCCCAATTTATATGAGCCCAGAGCAATGTCTTGGAAAAGAACTTGACGCTCGCTCAGACATTTATGCCCTTGGCTGTTTGATGTATGAGACTCTGGCTGGAGAGCCGCCTTTTGTGGGCGGCGGTTTTCTGGAAACTATGAACATGCACGTGGGTGAGGTGGCCAAGCCCATTAACGTGTCCGCACCAGATGCAAAAGTGCCTGATGAATTGGAAAACATTATTGCTAAGTGCATGGCCAAAGATCCTTCGGCGCGCTTCAGTAGTGTGAGCGAACTGCGCGACACTCTTGTCTATATCACCACTGCTTTATTGGGCTCGAGCCGTACTCATATCTCGAGTATCAGTGCGGCGCGGCCGGCAGTAAAGTCGGCTCAGGCAACTGCTAAGCACACAGCTCCATGGGTCCTGGCCGGCCTGACCCTGACTTTATTGGTAGGAATTGTTGGATTTATATCAATGTGGCCTGGCCCTCCGGACGATCGAGGAACGCCACTGAAAAAGATGCTCTGGCAGTTGACTCTAGCTGACGGTGACAGCGCACTGAAAGACAAAAACTACGCTCTGGCCGAGCAAAAACTCAATCAAGCTGAGGAGATGGCACGGCAGTTTGGAGATCATAAAGTTCGTCTGAATCTGGTTCTCGACAGAAAAAGTGAACTGTACGAGCACTGGGATGGCCATGCTGAAGCGCTGTCAAAAACCAACAGCGAAATCAGGCAAATCGAAAACGATCGGGTCACTCATGAAGCTGATAATTTGCTTGAGCTGATTGAGAAGCTGGAAAAGACACCGCTGAGTGCTAACACCGATGGTAGTTCACAATTGAAAGCGGAGGCGCAAGTGCCGATGTTGCTTTCAGTGTCAAAGAAACTGCATGGGCAGAATCTTTATGAGAGAGAAGAACTACTTTTATCAAAAGCTCTAGAAGTAGCAAGAAAGCGTCTCGGCAATGATTCTGTGCAGACGGCGGAAATTGCCACACAGCTGGCCGATTGTCTGCAAGCACAGCGCAAGTATGAAAGGGTGCGGCCGCTTCTGGCCGACGCAGTGGCTGTATATAAAAACAAGGCTGATCGCCGCCCAGAGCTATATGCTCGTGCTCTGGCTAAACTGGGTCAATTTGATATTGATCGCAATCAAGTTACTAAAGCTGGAGCAGAACTTTCGCAGGCTCTTGAAATTGCACGTAAATGCAAAGCACCGCACGAAATACTTGAACTCTGCCTGCGTAGTTATGCCGATTATCACACGCAAATCGGCAAGAAAGCCGAGGCTGCGATTTTGATTAAAGAAGCTGATGCTATCGACAACTAATGCTTTAAATGTCCATTTCAAGCCCGCTTCGGAATTAAAACCTTCGTCACCATAATCTGCACGGCTTCGTTATTTTGATTGATGGTGCTACAGCGTAAAGTAATAATGCCCTTGTCAGGTTTAGATCGCAAGGCCTTAATCTCCAACACCTCTGTCTCTACGTGTAGGCTATCGCCTGGCCTTGTGGGAATAGGCCATTTAACGTCGGCGCCGAGGCCTACAAGTGCTCCAGCACATGGAAATCCGCTTCTTACCAATAGTGACATTGTCAAAGACGCCGTGTGCCAGCCGCTGGCGGCCAGGCCTTGGAAAAAAGTATCTTTGGCTGCCTGTTCATCGGTATGAAAAGGTTGTGGATCAAACTGACGAGCAAATTCTATAATCTGTTCTGTTGAAATGTTGAGAGTGTCGCTTGTAAAAACCGCGCCGACTTTGAAGTCGTCTAAGTAGAGTTGTTTTGGTGAATCTAAATCGTTGGATGCCATTATTTTTCTCGTTTGAGTTATCGAAGTTTATTTTACTGAGCCCATGAGTTTTTTGATAAACGGTGTCAGTGTAGCAAGGAAACCGGCTGCGCCAATGGCGGCAATTGCCATGGCTCCGTACAGGAACGCCATGGCGTCACTTGATTCTGATTTAAAATAGCCACTTAAAAATCCAGCCATTTTATTTCCAATAGCAATGGAAACAAACCATCCGCCCATGGTCAGACTGGCCAAACGCGCGGGAGCAAGCTTGGTCACTGTACTTAGGCCTACAGGACTCAGGCAGAGTTCGCCGATAGTTTCGATAAAATATACTGATATAAGAAACATGGGGCTGACTTTACCCTGAGCAGTTAGTATCGCGGCCGGTACCATCACGGCAATACCAATACCAAGGAAGAGTAGGCCGATGGCAAATTTGGCCGGGCTAGATGGTTGCTTATCGCCTAGCTTAATCCACAACCACGAAAATATTGGTGCTAATACAATTACGTAGGCAGGTTGAAATGATTGTAGCCAGCTTGAAGGGAAGGCAAAGCCAAATAAAGTATTGTCAGTCAATCGGTCTGCAAACAAGTTAAGGCTCGAACCGCCTTGTTCGTATATAGACCAGAATAATGCGTTAAATACAAACAGACACAACAGCGCACCCAACTTCTTCCATTCCTCTGAGGTGAACATTGGTTTGGATATATCACTTTTTGCTACTCCGTCTTCAACCGGCGGTGGCACTTCACATTTAAATTTGCCACCGATTTTATCTAGTAGGTGCCAGTGCCAGAGTAAATGCGCCAGACCGAGACACATACCGACGCCAGCTGCTGCAAAGCCGAAATGCCAGCACAATTCTTTTGATAAACCATATTGCGCGAGAACTTGTTTGAAGTGATCACTTTGGGCTAAATGTCCGCAGACTAGCGGTGAGAGGGTTGCTCCCAAGTTGATGCCCATGTAAAAAATTGAGAAACCGGCATCGCGTCGGACGTCATTTGCGTGATATAAGCGGCCAACCATAGTGCTTATATTTGGTTTAAGCAAACCAGTACCAAGCACAATCAATGCGAGGCCACTAAAGAAACCGACTAAGTTAGGCATTGCCATAGTGAAATGGCCGAGAGCTATGACGATGCCCCCTACTAGTATTGCTTTCCTTGCTCCGATCAATCGGTCCGCTATTAGACCACCAGGAATCGAAGCGAGATAAACGCTCATAGTGTACCAACCGTAAATATCCGAGGCGTGTGCATCAGTGTATCCAAGCCCGCCAAGCACCGCGGGCGCCACCATAAAGGGCATCAGTACGGCACGCATACCGTAATAACTAAAGCGTTCCCACAGTTCAGTAAAAAATAAAACGTTCAGGCCGCGCGGGTGACCGCCCAGTCCGCCCGTTTCCAATGCCGCTTCGCTGGCGAGATTAGTCATTCAATGCTCCATACATATGTCGCGGATCACGAAGGTGGTGTTATGTGGCCGTTATAGCAAGAAAGCAGCTGCAACAATATAAGAGATGACATGGCAGCCGCTTCTGGCTTTCTGCTACGAAACCCTATAATACAGCCACTTTAGAATCAGATGATTGAACAATAACTTGGATCATTAAGCATATGCTTTTGATGTCGGGTTCATGTCATGCGCCTTAAAAGCCCGTCAGCATGCGGATCTTTAGCGCTTGTGATTTAAGCTTTTGGAAACCCTAACTCTGTGACGTATTTGAAGAATTTATCTTGACGCATCTGCGAGGCTTGATAGTGGGCGTTTTCATGAGGTTGACACTGTTTGCCTTTCCAGACTTGTATATAGCGCCGTTATATAAAGTGCATCATTCATGACGTATTGCGTTAAGTGTGAGACCGGGCTTATGATGTTTGCATAGAAACGAAATCGAACTCCATACGCACCTAGCTCGGCACCTTCTTCTGAAGCCCGAATGCCTGGCTCCCTGTGTTGTGGTAACTGCAAGAGATGCTTCATCAGCCACTCTTTCAGAGCTGTTCGTCTAACCAGACAAAAACACGATTTTGGTTTCTGCTTAAATACCACACAACCAATATTCGACTGACTACATCAACTACGTTGGCCTTGCCACGTCGATGGTGTGTGCCACTGTCGGTAATACTAGGAGAACATCATGAGAAATTCAGCAGACGTTTCGGAAAGAGCGGAACTTCACGAAGAAAAGGGTAACTATGTAGAAGCAGAAAAGCTCTACAAAAAAGCCCTTGTGCTGAAATCAAAAGAAATTGGTGAAGAGTCATTCGAACTTGTACCCTACATCTACAATCTCGGCATGACACAATTTGCTATCGACAAACACGACGATGCTTTGACTTCTTTCAATCGCTTACTCAACTTATTGACTCTGCAGCAAGCTGAGATTAGTGGTGATATTAAAGAACTGCGCTATTTGATTAGCGAAATTCATCGCGAACAAGACGAAGAAGCAATGCCTATTATGGTCAGCGCCTAAACCTGACTGAAACCTTCGAAGTTGGCGGGGACGACTCTAGATCCCCGCCTGAAAGCAAAGGTTATTTGACGATGTCTGCTGTGACAACATTATCCGGCAGCCTCCCGGCCTGAAATGACTGACGCTGTTCCAGGTTGGCAAGGTCCATTGTAAATTTGACCCAATCATTTTCGTCGTTCAGCACAGCCATTTTCCAGTCACCGACTGAACCTTTGGGAAATTCCCAGGTAATCTGGTCGCCTGACTCATTAGTAAAGCCTTCAGCTTGAGTATGCACGATACCTGGCTCTAATTTCTTCAGGTTGGTCCAGACTTGATTGAAAATGGCCCAGCCCTTTTCGTCATAGAGCGCTTGATGTGGCTTAAAACTATAAATCACTTGCACCTGGTGCATATACTGACAGAGCCAGCGCACGGCCGAATGGGGCATCACTGGCTCAGCATCATCTAAAAGCATGCGCACAACATCGGCCAAATATTCATGAAAGTCTTCATCACCTCTAACGAAGCGGTCTACTTCGGCCACAGGCTCGCCATTGTCGAGATAAAGTGCGATTTGTGACCAGACGCCGGTACCTTCTTCTTCATCACTTTCGATTTCGGCATCTACAAGGGCGTCGACTAGCCACTGTGCCACTGCGTCAGTAGATACGGGTGTATTTTTTGTGCCAAAGAAATCCATGGAAGTAGTTATAGCCCTTTGATGCTACTTCCGGCAAGTACGGCAAAGGTTTTAGCTAAGTTCTTCACCAGTTCTGTAAACATTGGCAAATTGATTTTGTCTGGAAGGTCTTCAGCCGTGTGGTAATGCGGATAGCGAAAGGGCGCAGTATCAGTGATCATAATGGCCGGATAATTCATTTGCCAGAAGCACATGTGGTCAGACAACGAGACACCAGCTACGCTTTCCGGTGCGGCAATGGCCTGAAAGGGAAAACTGGAATGATTGGCGAAAATCTCGGTGCTTTGCCTTAGCAGGCTCGCTGAAGCCAAATTACTGACAAAGCCAATAAAGTCACCCTGATCTGGATAGCCGCTCACGCCTGGGGGATAACTTTGGCTTCCTGGCTCGCTGCTGTAGTAGCCCATGGTCTCCAGCGAAAACATTGCACTTATTTTGTCATTGCGCGCGCGGCACCTGCGAGCATAATTTAGGCTGCCCATGCCATCGCCGGCAAAATACGGTGACTCTTCGTTGACGAATGCGACGAAATGAATCGATTTTTCTAGCGCACAGTCTTTAATCAATTCGGCAATGGTGAGGAGCGCAGCCACACCTGTGCCATTGTCGTTTGCCCCAGGTGAGCCCGGTACAGAATCATAGTGGGCGCCAACAACAATAATTTGATCTGCTGCAACGGTGCCTGGAAGTCTAAAAATCACATTGGCGAATTCTGTTTTTTGAAATTCGAATTGATCCAGTTCTGCAGCCATTCCACAACTTTCAAACTGCTGCAAGATGTAGTCGGCAGTTTTTGTCAGAGAACCCGGGTTGTGTATGTTGCGCTCGCCAATTTCCATGGCGAGATAGTTAAGGTGAGCAAGCAAAGACTGTGATAGCTTCTCTATGTGAGGCCGCCTAGCTCTTCTTGCGTTCTATCGATCAGATGTTCAAGCGCGAGCAAGCTGTATCGTTCAAAACGATCGGCTGTGAGATTTTTATTCTCCACCATCCAGTTTAGCTCACAAGTACCGTTCGCCGCGTCTAATTCTACTTCTGCTTCAAAAACCATGAGCGGCTCATAGCGAGACTCTTCATGAGATAGACCCATGACTCTATCTGCAGCAATCAGGAAAAATTCCACACGATTCTGCATGCCGCGAATGACTAAACTAAACTTGCTTGTGGAAAATCTTGTGCGATAAAAACTGGTTGTTTTAGATGCCTGGCGCTGTCTGTTCAGCTCAAGCGCTTCACTGGGGCGACTTGGCGCAACGCAAGTAAGGTGAAGTTGTTGGGCGCAATTTACGCGATTAATTTCTTGTGTGTAGGCTTCAAGAAGACCGTAGAGTCTGTCCACTAGAGCGACCATCGCTTGCTCGATCAGGGCTTGAGCGCGTTCACTATTGCGGGCAGTTTCTTTAGCGCGTTCAGAGTATGCAAATGACTTTTGTGTCAGATATGCCACGTAATCAGGGCGCACCGTCTGCGTCACTGATCTGTAGTTATCAATTATTTTCTGGCTGAGATCGATATTTTTTCGATCGAAATCAGCTCGCGCTTGATTCATTGACTACACACAATTGACTGCACACATTTGTAGTTACGCTGTCACAACATGACAACATGTCTAGAATAGCGACTGGCAGCGGCTTTTCGTAGTTAATAAATATTCACAGTCAAATGTATATACAGATTATTTGAGAGCGAAATAACTTGGTTCGTTGCCGGCCTTCCATTTGATATTGCAGCCCACACTGGGTTTTTGATCAATGCTCTGGGCTTTGTCAGTCAGTGCGGCATCAATGGCGTTGCGCAAGTCGTGCCCGGTCAGTGGAATGTTGTTGCCTGGTCTGCTGTCGTCTAACTGACCGCGATAGACAAGAGAGCGCGCTTTGTCAAAGAGGAAGAAATCAGGAGTGCAGGCGGCGCTGTAAGCTTTTGCAACTTCTTGAGTGGGGTCAAAACAGAGAATAAACGGCAAAGAATTATCGATGGCAAATTGCTTCAAGCTTTCAGGTGAGTCATCAGGATAAGCCACAGCATCGTTGCTGGAGATGGCTACAAAGGCCACATCTTGTTCAGAGAAATCACGCGATACGCGCAAAATTTCGTCTTTGATATGCACTACATATGGGCAATGCTTGCAGATAAACATTACCAACAGAATTTTATAGTCTTTAAATGTGCTCAGTGAAATATCTAGATTAGTCACCACATCTTTTAAATTGAAATCTGGAGCTTTCGTGCCTAAAGCCAGCATTGTCGATGTTGTCAGCGCCATTTTTTTCTCCAATGATTTGCCGAAGGTTATGTTCAATACTTCGAGCTATGCATTGTATATCTCTAACGTCAAATAGTGAAGTGTAGTAATGTTGAACTACATAAACGGTTTTATTGATGAGTGATATTGAAGTGGTGCCTGAAGATTCTGCCTATCTAGAAAAATTAGATGAAATGGAGTTGCGTCTCAAGGGCATCCTCGGAGCGATTCCTGCTGGGGTTGTCTTTATTGCCATGGATGGTCGCGTGGAAGCAGTTACTGATCAATTCGAGATTCTTTCTGAGCTTGACTCACGCGATATATGCGGTCGCAATATCAGCAAATTTATTCAATCGCCATATTCTGAACAAGAACTGGCAACGCGGCTTGCCAAGTGCTGCTCTGACGGAATTATCGTAGGGCGCGGGTCAAAAAAATCAGGCCTTGAGATTCCAATTAACTTTACGGTGTCAATGATTGATACAGCTGAAGGTGTAGGAATGATGCTCTGCATCCTTGATGCAAGCAAAAAATCTGATTTGTAATTCAGCAGCAAAAGAACGATTGGGAGCAGCTTTTGTCATTCGAATATTATATTGCCATGGGCGATTCAATGACCCTCGACGACTATCCTGCTGGTGACGCCGAGAGACGCGGCTTGAATTGTCGCAAAGATATTGGAGCCGCGGCACTTCTTTATAAAAATGAATCTCAACTCTTTCCAGAATTAGCCGGTCACGACCTTGCTTCTATTCGTCCGGGTTTGAAATTTGCTAATCTCGCTTACGATGATGCCACCACCGAAGACATGCTTTTTGAAGAACGCATCAAGCAATTGAATCAGTATTCCACTAATCATTGTCTGATTACTCTCACTATCGGTGGTAACGATCTGCTGGCCATCTTCAAGAACATTCCCAGCACCAATGTGCGCGCGCTTACCAGTGCCACACAAGAAGTACATACGCGCTATTTGCAGCTGCTCAAATTGATTAAGGCAACTGTTCCTGCCAGCACAATTTTGTTGACTACCCTTTATGACCCTACAGATGGTACCGGTATCTTACCTTCTACAACTATGGGAACAGGAACACTGCCAGTTACTTTTATCGAGCAATTTAATATCTTTATTGCGTCGTGCGCCAGGAGGCAGAAGGCCATCTTAGCTGACGTCTATTCGCATTTTCAGGGTCACGGGGCCGAATGCGGTCATAAAGATAACTTCTGGTATTGCCCGCTGCAGCCCATTGAGCCCAGCTATCTTGGTGCTAGTGAAATTAGACGTGTCTGGTTCGAAACTCTAAAGCGCGAGCAACAAATCTGAACAGTGTTGCCAGTTATTTGAGACCCATTTTTGCTGCCAGCCATTTTTTTGTTCGCGTAAAATAGCGATAAAGAGGTTCAGTATTTTCGTCATAACCGCCGATCATCGAGCCGAACAATTCAGAGCAGGTCTCTCTGGGGCCCCAGTCGTCTTCTTTCATAAAGGTAGCCAGCTGTTCCACCATGCCTGGTGGCACATTCTCTTTATCGGCCTCCCATTCTTTGCGCAAGGCCGGATCTTTAGAAATAGTCATCATGTCGTCCAATAATTGAAAACACATGTTGCCCACTTGCAAACGAATAAATTTCGGTGGCCTGGCATCTTTCAATGCGGTGCTACCACGAAACTTTGGCCGCTCATAAACATTCATATCTTTGCCATAAATTCTACCTGGCAATTCAGCCATAGTCAGGGCCGGATTATCTTCAGGCAAATCTTTGGCAGACTCGGGCCAGCGATCAATCATGTTTGGTGAGATCGTAATGCGGGTTTCGGCATCGTCGTCTAATTTTTTACGCAAGGGAGCAGGCAGCGCGGCCACTGCTTCCTTGGCGGCATTAATAGTAGCTTGACTGACAGGCTTATGTGAAAACTGAGGAGCTGTAATAAATATTCTAGTGATTAAGCCTTCTGCGCCAGGTGTTACCGGCACAGCCGTTCCCTTAGCTGAGGCACCAGGAGCGGTGCTAGTGGTGGTGCTGGGTGTGTTTCCTGCAGCGCCACCTCTGGCTCTAACAGCTTCCATCGAAGCAGCTGCCGACTTAGCTTCTTCTGTGCCCTTAAATGACTTTGTGATAATTTCGTATGTTTGATTGGCTCGCGCAATTTGCCCCAGAGCAACAAAGCAGTGACCGCTGTACAACCATACTGCAGCAGACTTATTGCCGTTTTGAATTGACTTGCCAAAATGTTCTGACGCTGCTTGGTAATTTTTAGCTGCGTAAGCCTTCAAGCCTTCGTTATATTCGTTGTCGGGCGCTGCTCCCTCGGCTGACGGCAGAAGGGCTATCAGGGTTATGATCGAAGCTGCAGCAATTTGGATGGAACGAGCGATTGTCATGCAGTCTCTTCTTTCAACTTTAGGCTTTACAGATTTTAAAATTAGCCGACGAGGGGATTCGAACCCTCGACCTACGGTTTACGAAACCGTTGCTCTACCAGCTGAGCTACGTCGGCACTCGAACATTATATGAGAATATGTGGCTTATGAGGCAAATTTATGGCGAATGGCTCCATTAGTCTAGTTCAACCTGCAAATGCCTTGGCCGATACTTGCAGTGCTTTACTGGCGTACCTGAGCCATCTAAAAATAGTTTTGCTTAAATCAAAAACGGGGTACTTCCTCGCCGGGTGGCGCCTTGATACTCTGAGTGTATACGGTGCGTGACTAAGCGAAGTGGTCACATTAAGCCGAGGGGTGCTGTAGAAACTTCAGGAAGGCGCCTTCCGGAAACATCACAGAGAGCCCGCATCGCGTGAAGGACTGACTGAATCGCGGTGAAATACTGAGTCCTGCAACGGACAGTCAGACAGTAGCAAGAACGCCGCCGCGACTGGTTCGGGCGGTTTTTTGTTATAGAAATATCTTAATTTACTTTGAGTTTTGTCAAGAGTAGGCCGGGTTATACTGGGCCTGTTGCGAGGTTCCAGTCTGATTGCCTGGTTTGGTCTCCTTATTTTATGGCAGTACTCTCATTCACTTGCAGCGCTAGACAACAGGTCATGAATTAAATGCGCATTGCAATGGTAGTCGGAACATTTCCTTCAACAGTCGACGAAGAACCGGGTTTCCCTGCTACATGGTATTTCGCCCTCAAGCTCAAAGAAGAAGGCCATGAAGTTCTTGTCTTGACCTTGCATCCTGAAACTGTTACTGACTGCTGCACCGATGTAATTGAAGTGGCGGGCATAAAAGTATTTCGCAAGCGCATCGACTTCGAGCGTTATCAAGCTTTTTCGGGCTTGCCGTCGGTGGAGAACTATAATCGCCATGTGGCACGGGCTAAGGATCTTTTTGAAGGTTCTAAAAAAATACTAGAAGAATTCGCCCCCGATTTAATTGAGTGCCAGGAATTCAACGGACTGGGCTTTTTCTTTGCTGCTGAGAAGAAGTATCCGGTGGTGGTGCGTTGCTATGGTTCGCTTTCGCAGCTAATTAAGAGTAACGATGTTGGCAAGTACGCTGACCCAGACACCGCCATGATTGAGGCTCTCGAGTTGGCTCCTGTGGCTGAGGCAGACGCAGTCATTGTTATTTGTCGAGAACTGGCGCACCGTCTCAATGGGTTGATTGGCAAACCAATTGAAGATTTCCACGTCATTCGTACCGCTTTTGTCACTCCACCTGGTTCGCCGCTAAAGGCGTCCTTTGCCGCTGGTGAAAATTTTCCCAAGATATTTTTCTGGGGTCGCGTGCAGAGGCAGAAAGGCACTGATACGTTAATCGAAGCTTTACCAGCTGTTCTCAAACAATTTCCCGCAGCACACCTGATTCTTGGCGGCAATGATTGCACTGAATACGGTGTCTTTACCTCACAAGCACAGACTCTGCGTAAGCGTTTGGATGAACTTGGTCTGAGTGAGAAGGTTACTTTTACTGGATTTTTATCACGTGAAAGAATTCAGGAATTAATTATGGAAACCGATATTTGCGTTTTCCCCTCGCGTTATGAAACTGCTTGCTACAGTCTTTTAGAAGCACAAAGTTGCGGAGCTTGTTGTGTTGCCACCAGTGTTGGTGGTCTGCCGGAATATCAAATTGCAGGTGAAACTGTCATCCTGGTAGAACCCAAAGATCCGGCCGCTTTAGCTGACGGTCTAATCAAAGTGGCTTCAGATCAGAATTTACGTGAGAACTTGTCGAAGAAGGGTTTAGAGAATTTGCACCAGGTCTGCGATCTTGGTACCAATTACGATTTGAGCTTAAAAGTCTACCAGCAGGCATTAACTAATTTCAGAGCGCGAAATTCTAAAGCGCAAAATGGTTTTGCAGTTGTGGCAAAGTCTCTGGGCGACTCACTTACACATGACGGCGAAGAGTTTGTTTTGAAAAAAGCGGTGCCCTGGATTGCTGCCGGCTTTGATCGTGGATATGATGCGGCAATTCGCGCCGCCTATTCTGATGCTTATCAAAGGGGCTATGATGCCGGCGTACAGAACCGAGAGCCATTGCCAGTGGAACCCACTCTTACGTCGCAGATCAGGGGTGTTGCTGGTAGAGCCAAACGCAAAATCATGCGTGGTGTCTTTAAGTCAGATAACTAGAGTTTTACTAGTTTGAGAAGAGCCAGCAACATGATTTTGCAGTCTAATATTGGATTGCAAGCGACCATATAGGCCTGATCCAGCTCATCGAGTTGGGCTGGGCTGAGGCCTTCGCTTGCCTTTAAATTAGAACGACTGATTAGGCCTGGTGCCAGTTGATAATATAAATCGGCACTAAAGGCACTGTTATCAGCCTCGAGTGAAACAATGCGTGGCCCTATGAGGCTCAGTTCTCCGGTGCAAACGTTCCACAGGGCAGGTAGCCACCAGCCTGGAACTTGGTTCTCTAATGCTTTTGCATCAGTGCGTGCCAGAATGTTGATGTTTCTTTTGCGATTTGCTTGACCAAGAATAGTCTTTGGCGCAATCGTACCTACTTTCAATAAAAGCAAAAGCGCTAGAATCGGGCTCAGTAAAAGCAGCACCATAAAGCAGAGCAAAGACTCAATACTTCTTTTTAGCCCTAAATAAAGGCGCCTGGTGAGGCCTTGTTGCTCGTCATAAAGCAAATAATTAGTCATTGCCGCGCCCACACTTTTCATGGCATAGCTCTTGCTTTTAAGTTCTAAAATCACGGCACTATCTAGTTGGCGTTGCTGCCAATTGCCTTGATTAAGCAATTTGAAAGCTTGAGCAAAATGAGGCTCTGTGCTGTTATCGCTAAAAATCAGTTGAGTAAAGCCGTGTTGCTGAAGAAATTGAAGTGTTTCGGCCATGCGTTGCCGGCTACTTTTGCAGTCGGTAGATTTATTGAGAAATGAATAGACACCCTGCTCTGCCATCCACTTTGAGGCTGTGCCAAAGTCAGGCACCAGAGCTGTTAATCGCGTGTTATCCTGGGTTGCCGACTCTAAGAGTTTTATTGACTGAGAAGATATTTCAGCATGGTTCAGCAGCAGCAGTACTTTCTCTTTGCTCAGGTTTATTTCTGGCTGCGTCAATCTAATTTCTCTGATTGCTTTTCCGGTTTTTTAAAAAACTTTCTAAAAGTGCGTACGTGCTTCACCGTTTCTCTCAGTAGTCCAGGCTTTGCCACTGCAGCGTGGCCTTGCCTGAGCAAGCGAAAACTTAGCAACTCAGCTTCTTCCAGATGCTTTGACCAAACTTCATCTGAATGGGCGAGTCTTTCGTAGAGCCTGGCGCGCTCGGTTTTTAATTGTGCCAGTTCATCCATCAGTTCACTGAACTGCTCAAGCGACATGTTTACTCTCAGACCTTCTTTAAGGCTGTTCAGTTTTTCTGTGTTTAAATGCCAAATGCTATATTCCAGCTTTTGAGCTTCGCTTAACTGGCAAGGCATGTCGAAAGCCTCTTCGCAAAGCTCATGACCAAGTGGAATACGATATTCGCAAACAATGTCTTCTGTTTTGACGAACTCTCCTTCTACCGACAGTTTGAGAAGCAGAGCATAATCTTCCAATCTGGAAAAACTGGTATCGACAGTGAGTGGCACTGGCAGCCGGTCACGGTCAATCATGTACGAGTGGATGACAATGAAGTTGCCTTTCCATAAATCACGCCGACTGTCACCCCAGAAAAACCACTTTTTCTTGGCTACGTTGTATGAATTGCCGTTGACATTTTTTGTCACTGCCAGCCTTGTTCGACCGAAGGCTACTATGGCTTTAGACTCGTGCAACAGATTTTTCAGCGTGGCATAACAGTCGTGATAAACAACATCATCATGATCAAGAAATGCCAGATACCGTCCTGTGGCCGTTTCAATGCCGCTTTTCAGAGCCAGCGCCCGTGTGTCGCCGCCATCAGGCGTGGAGCAGTCAACTATTTTGATGATTGGAGGATGGAGCCATGGTTGTTGGGCGCAAGTCGATTCTACCGCCGCTAACTTTGGTTGATCAAAATTTTTGACGACCACCACTAACTCAAGCTGTTCAATGTTTTGCAAACACACTGAAAATATGCACTGCTCGAATTCTTCGAGTTTAGCTATGTCATGAAAACGCACTACAACTGATATCAAGTCTTGAGCCAGCATTATTCCCACCGTGCCTGGGAAAAGGTAAAGTGGTGCTCAAAATTGACAACGCTGCCGGCATTGTCGGGAACACTAAAGTTGTTGATTAGAGCTGGCATTTGTTCTCGGCTTTCGAAAAACTTTCGCTCCAACATTTGCTCTTCAACCCACTGCTGAAAGGCTTTCGCCTGCCATTTTGCAGCCAGTGCCCGGGCGGAGACGAAAATCATTTTTTCAATTCTGTCTGATGGTTTGCGACCAATCACTTGATGGCCAAAGTAGGCATCGTGACAGACTTTTGTGGAAAAGTTGGCACAGCGTGCGCGCCACGACAGATCTACATCTTCCATGTACATAAAGAAGCGATCATCAAAGCCACCAATTTGAGCATAAATTTGCGCTGGTATCATCAGGCAAGCACCACTTGTCCATGGTGTATCAAACGAGTCTGGGTCGTATTGTTTGGGATGTTCTTCCGGAAATTGACGGGCTTCTACAAGGCAGGGAGCAAATTTTGCCTGAGTTTCGAGCATGCGTTCAATGGCCAGTCGATGAAAAACTCCGTCAGGGTTGACGCAGATAAAATAGCTGCAATTATGTTCCTTAAATGCGGTCTCCATCAGGCGATTCATGCCGGCTCCAAAACCAACATTACCCTGAGAAGTCAAACTTACTATTGAGAATCCTTTATCTTTGCAGTTATCTTGCCAGTTTTGAAAGTGGGCACTGCTGTCTTCCCCATTGTCCACAACGAAAATCACCAATTCAGCTTTTTCTTTAAGCACAGTGCTACAAAGAGATATCGAATTCAGAAGTTGCTGAATTTGTGCAAATGGATTGTTGTAAGTGACGATGCCGAGCGCAACACGCAAGGTGGACTCTCCAAATTAAAAAAAGTAGATAAACCGTAACGGTAATCGTAATTGATGCTCTGCACGGTAATTCTAATAGAAAAGCGCCAGCAGCGAATTAAGCTTGCTAACCGTAAGCCCTGTAGGCATTATATTTCTTTACCTGAAACCAGTTATGAAAAGGGGTAATTGTCAAAAGCCGCGGGTTAAGTGTCAATAAATGCTAGAATAGTCGTCTCATAAGTCTTTCCTTCATGCAAACGCGATGATTCGGACCACCACTCTCCCTAACGGGGCAAGAATAGTGACCGAGGTCGTGGAGTCCGTTTATTCGGCTGCCATCGATCTCTGGATAGAAGTTGGCTCTGCCTACGAAACGGCTTTGAACAATGGCGTCTCCCATTGCATCGAGCACATGTTGTTTAAAGGCAGCGAAAAAAGATCGGCTGAGCAGATTGCCGAAGATATTGAAGATGTTGGTGGCATGCTTGGTGCTTCCACATCAAAGGAACTGACAAAAATATACGGCCATGTGCTCGGTGAGCATTTACCCGTGGCTCTCGACATCATGATCGACATGGTCACCTCACCTAGATTCGACGTCATGGATCTCACGCTCGAGAAACAGGTTATTCTCGACGAAATGCAGATGTACGAAGACGATTCTGCTGATGTTGCCCAAGAGCTTGCCTACCTCAATTTATGGAAAGGTTACGCTCACAGCTATCCCATTATCGGCACGGTTGATACCGTGCATGGTATCAACCAACAAATGATCTACGAGCATTATCAGCGCTTCTATCGTCCTGAGAGAATGGTCATATCTATCGCCGGCAATTTTGATGAAGAGGCGACCATTGCCTGGTTGTCTAACGAGCTGGGTAAGTTATCGCCGGGCCAAGGGCCAAAGCCACCTACCCCTCAGCCCCGAGTATTCAACATTGTGCGTGACAAAGGCATTGAGCAGGCGCAACTAATGCTCACTTTGCCGAGCTTGAGCCACAGTGATAAACGCATTGATGCTATGCAAGTGCTCGATTTAAATCTGGCAGCTTCTGCTTCATCGCGTTTGTTTAGAGAAATTCGCGAAAGACGCGGCCTTGTTTATACAGTGGCTAGTATGCAGCATTGTTACCGCAATTGCGGTCAGTTTGCCATCTACGCCGCCATGACACCAGAGAACACAGGCCCTGTTTTGGACCTGATTGTTCAAGAATTGGAACGCGTAAAAACTGAAGGCTTTACTGCAGCTGAAATTAAGCGCGCCAAGACACAGTTGCGCAGTGATTTGCTTATGGACTTAGAATCAATGAGCGCCCGCAGCACAAACAATGCCTCAGACTTGATGCATTACAATCGCATCGTGCCATTAGAAGAATCGCGCACTGACATCGAAGGCGTCACTAATGAGGCGGTTATGGAGCTGGCTAATTTCCTCTTTAAAAAAGAATCGTTGTCACTTGTAGTAGTTGGACCTAAAGAAGAATTGGCGGAAAGTTATCAGTTAAATCTCACTTGAAATTTTCACTTGATCAAATTGGAGAAAATATGTCAACTGTAATCGAAGAAAAAACAGGCACCGTTACTCTAAAGGTTAAGCGCCTACCTCATTGCAAAGCATTGCCAAAGTATGCCACAGCAGGCTCTGCTGGCCTCGATTTAACCAATGCTCTGGCCGAAGCTGTAACTCTGCAGCCAGGCGAGAGGTGCCGCATTCCCATCGGCATTATTGTTGAAATTCCGGTAGGCTACGAGGGTCAGGTAAGACCTCGTTCGGGTCTGGCAGACAAAGCTGGTATCAGCCTGACAAATTGCGTGGGCACCATTGATAGTGACTATCGCGGCGAAGTACAAGTGCTCGTCATCAATCATGGTGATAAACCATACACCTTTGAACCTGGTGAAAGAATTGCCCAGCTGCTGATTACACCGGTGCCTCGTGTTGAGATTGTGGAAGTAGACGAGCTTGCCGACAGCGCCGAGCGCGGTGCTGGTGGTTTTGGCTCTACTGGTCGGCTAATTTAGGGCCAGCCAAATGCAAGAAACAGATCGCATAAAAGTTGCCATTGCTGGCGTGAACGGTCGCATGGGACGCGCCAGTCTGACACCAGTGCTTACTGATGGTGCCTTCGAACTGGTGGGTGCTTTTGGTCGACCAGGGGCCAAATATGTCGGTTGCGACTTAAGCGAATTTACTGATGTTACAGCTGACAACAGTCAGCTCGGGCTCCCAGTCTGCCAGTCTTTTGAAACCATGCTGGAACTCTGTAAGCCTGATGTAATTCTTGATTTTATGGTGGCTGATGTTTCTTTTGAGTGCGCTAAGAAGGCTTTAGATAACGGCATCAGGCCTGTAATAGGTACTTCAGGTTTGAGCAAAGATCAAATTCAACAGCTTGCTGTAATGGCTGCTGAAAAAAATCTGGGTGCCATGGTGATACCAAATTTCTCCATTGGTGCAGTTTTGATGATGGAATTTGCCCGACAAGCCAGTAAATTTTATGGTAACGCTGAAATTGTCGAGATGCATCACACAAAAAAGGTGGATGCGCCATCAGGTACTGCCATGCACACCTTAAGTAAAATGGCCGCCAGCGATAAGAAGTTCAACGTTAACGAAATCAATGAGCATGAACTGCTACCTCATGCACGAGGGGCCGAACACAGCTCTGGCGTCAGAGTTCACTCTTTGCGATTGCCAGGCCTGATCTCGCATCAAGACGTGATTTTTGGTAGCGACGGGGAACTTCTCACTATCCGTCACGACAGCTTCAATACCAATTGCTTTTTAAAGGGTATCGCGCTCTCTGTCAAAGCGGTGATCAATATTTCTGAATTGAAGGTCGGTTTGGAGTCCATTTTAAAATTATGATTTCATGCTTAGTCAGGAGATATTAGATGATTAGCACCGACGCTCGACTGTTTGGTCGCATGGTGACAGCCATGGTCACACCTTTTGACGAAGAGTTGAAAATCGATTTCCCAGCCGTAGATGCTATCGTCGAGCATCTAATTGCCACTGGTACCACAGCAATTGTGGTTAATGGCACCACCGGTGAAAGCCCGACACTAGATGACCATGAAAAAGAAGATTTGCTCAAAGCAGTGATCGCTGTGAATAGCAAACGCATCAAAATTATCATGGGCACAGGCTCTAACGTAACCAGCAAGTCTATCAAAGCCACAGAAACTGCTGCCGCTCTTGGTGCCGATGGCGCCCTCGTGGTGGCACCATACTACAACAAACCCAGTCAGGCTGGTCTGCTTGCTCACTTTGGCGTTATTGCCGACGCCTCGAGCTTGCCGCTGATTGTCTACAATATTCCTGGTCGCACTGGCATCAATATAGCTGCTGACACTATTATTGCTTTGAGCCAGAGTCACAAAACTATTCACGCTCTTAAAGATTCCACAGGAAACGTTGAGCAGGCTTCAGACATTGCAGCTGCAGCCAGGCCTGATTTCAATATTTATTCTGGCGATGATAATTTGACGCTGCCCTTTTTGTCTGTTGGTGCCTCTGGTGTGATTTCAGTGGCAAGCCATGTTATCGGCAAAGAAATCATGTCAATGCAGAATGCCTTTTTTGCCGGAAAGCCAGATCAGGCGCGGGCCATTCACTATCAGTGCATGGCTATGTTTAAGGGCTTGTTCACAGCACCGAATCCGACCTGCGTTAAGTATGCTCTGGCAAAAATGGGGCTTTGCCAGCCACACCTGCGTCTGCCGCTCATACCGCTAGACAGCGCACAGAAAGCGGCATTAGATGAAGTACTTAAAAATTTCACTTTGGAAAAACGCGAAACAAAAGCATTGCAGCCCGGTTAGACAGAGAAAGATGATGAGGATTCCCAGGTGACTGACGCAAATAAACTGAATGAAATTAAGCCGGAGCTAAAGCCGACTTCCGCTTTTTCCACCAGCAAGACCCTGAAAATTATTGCTCTGGGTGGCCTTGGCGAAATCGGCAAGAACACCATGGCCATTTGCTATGGTGAAGACATTATTCTGGTTGATGCCGGTTTAGCTTTTCCATCTGAAGAAATGCTCGGGGTCGATCTGGTGCTACCAGACTTAAGTTTCCTGGCTCAAAATCAACAATATCTGCGTGGTCTGGCTGTCACCCACGGACATGAAGATCATATCGGTGGCATTCCTTTTTTACTGCGTGAAGTGACTCTGCCTAGCATTTACGGCCCTGCCCTGGCTCTGGGTTTACTCGAGAAAAAACTTTCTGAGGGTGGCTTGCAAGGCCGCACCAGTTTGAAACAAGTGAAGCCGCGTCAGCGTGTGCAAATGGGTTGCTTCAATGTTGAGTTTATTCGCTGCACCCATTCTATAGCTGATGCTTTCTCGCTTGTGATAAGAACACCTGTGGGAGTTCTTCTTCATACCGGCGATTTTAAATTCGACTTTACTCCTGTTGATGGAGAACAGTCTGATATTGCCAGTATCGCTGCTGCCAGCGAAGAGGGCATTTTACTTTTGATGAGTGACAGCACCAATTCTGAGCGGGAAGGTTTCACACCATCAGAGCGCACAGTTTGGGCAAAAATCAACGAATCATTCGCCAATGCTAAAGGTCGAATTATAGTCACCACTTTTGCCAGCAATGTTAATCGCGTTAAGCAAGTTTTGCAGGCCGCAATGAATTATGAGCGCAAAGTGGCAGTCTTAGGCCGGTCTATGTTGACCTTCGCCAGTATCGCTCGTGAGCTTGGTTATATGTCTTACCCAGACGGTTTGCTTGTACCAGTTGATCAGGTCAATCAGTTGCCGAAAGATAAAGTGGTAATTCTCACCACCGGCAGTCAAGGCGAACCCATGTCGGCTTTAACGCGCATTGCTAACGACGAGCACCGTGCCATCAAGATCAATGCTGGTGACACGGTGATTATCTCGGCCACTCCAATTCCGGGTAATGAGCGCTCAGTAGCCAATACTATTAACGCTCTTTGTGTGCGTGGTGCCAAAGTGATTTATGGACGTGATGCTGGTGTACATGTCAGCGGACACGGCTGCCAGGAAGAACAAAAGCTCATGATCAACTTGTGCAAACCGAAATTTTTCATGCCGGTGCACGGTGAATATCGCATGCTTGTTCGTCACGGTGAACTGGCTGTAGAGTGCGGTGTGCCTGAAGAAAACGTCTTTGTTATGGACAATGGAGAAGTACTCGAATTGACGGCCGATGCCGGTAAAATGTCTGGTACTGTCGATTCAGGAATACTTCTAATTGACTTTAACCGCGATTTCTTTATTGACGAAGAGATCGTGGCTGAACGGCAAAGACTGGCTGATGACGGCCTTGTCGTTATTGCCGTGACTATTGACCAGTCAGGCAAAATTGTAGGCGGCCCTGATGTTACTTTGCGTGGTGTGATTTTGCCCCGCGGTATACCAGTGGAAGATTTTGTTCAGGAACTAAAAAACAGCATCGAGTCCATTGTTGCTACAGCAAGTGCCGGCGGAGCTATAAGTCCAGATGAAGTGCGTTCGCTTCTGATGGAGAAACTTGAATATCAGTTTGCCCGCGATTTAAAGTCGAATCCGCTCTTGCAAGTTTTAGCTATGCGTTCGGCAAAATCAGCTGAGCAAAATCAATCATCAACTGGAGACTTTAAAGCTGAGCGCAAATTGCCAAAAACTTCCAAATAGCAAACTGAAATAGAAGACTGAAAGAGTAGGCGTTAAGCAATGACCTGGCGCGAATTGACTGCCGAGGAACTCAATAGCCTGAAGAAGGTGGCTATTATTGATGTTCGCTCCCCCTGTGAGTTCGCTATTGAACATATTCCTCAAGCAGTAAACGTTCCCCTGTTTACAGATCAAGAGCGCGAAATTATCGGCACCATTTATGCCCAGGAAGGCGAATCTGTGGCACGGCGCAAAGCACTGGTGATGGTGGCGCCGAAAATTCCTCAGTTGCTTGATGAAATTCTCAGCCATCGTGTTGGTGGTGCTCCGCTGGTGATTCACTGCTGGCGCGGTGGTCTGAGAAGCGAAGCTGTAGCCAGTTGTCTCAGCATTATAGGAGTTGATTGCTGGCGTTTAACCGGTGGTTTCAAAGCCTGGCGCAAAGAGCTGCTCAGCGAATTTGAAGATGATCAGTATGCATTTTCTATGGTGGTGCTTCATGGTCATACTGGTGTAGGCAAAACTGAAATATTGCAGCATCTATGCCGACTGGGCCATTCAGTCTTAGACCTGGAAGCGCTGGCCAACCATCGCGGCTCAGTATTTGGGGCCATGAAGCTCGGCAGTCAACCCACTCAGAAAAATTTTGACGCCATGGTCTGGCAGGCAGTGCGGTCGTTTCCTCCTGGTGTAGTTTTTGTAGAAGCGGAAGGCAAAAAAGTCGGTAAGCTGTCGCTGCCTTTGTTTGTCTACGGTCGCATGGAAAGTGCTGCTCGGGTGCTTGTGGAAGGCAGTCTTGAATCTCGAGTAAAGCGCATAATTGATGAGTACACTGAGAATAATCAGCTTTCCAGCCAGAATCTAGAGTCGGCATTGCATTCCCTTGAGGCAATTAAGGGAAGACTGGGCGGAGAAAAACTGCTGGCTATTAAACAACTGTTGGGCGAAAGTGATTATGCGGCAGTGGTGAAAATTTTACTGCAAGACTATTACGACCCTATGTACGCCCGCGGCATAGTCAAATATGAGCCATATGAGCTGACTGTGTCAGGCGATGATGCCGCCACCGCGGCACTACAAATCGCCACCAAGTTTTTAGTATCAGTCTAAATTATCGAGTCTGTTGCAGCTCATAGAGATTACCGGCCAAACTAATTCTCGGCGGAGATTTTACGTTGCGGCTGTCCAAATACTGAGGGAATGCAGTGCAGCAAAAAATCTCACCGTTTTCAAATTTGATCTGTAAGTCATTGCCTGCCAGAAGATAGCGTCCGGTTTTCTTGCCATCACCCACATAAATAACGTTGTTGTCGGCAGTAAAGACATAGCTTTCAGGCTGGAGAACCGATTTTCCGTTTACTAGTTTTACGCTCTGGCGCATGTAGGTACCTGAAAGGGTCGAATGGAGAAATTCTGGACATTTATCAGCCACCAGGCCGTTAAGCTCAATGTTTATACCTTTACGCTTGATACTCCAGGTGGTGGCCACCTGATTACCCCACTTAAATATGATGGTATCGCCGTCGATGCCGTAGGTGCCACACAAATCGGCATTGGTGGCCGACGCTTTTTGCCAGTCGAGATGTGATGGGCCTTCAGGTGGTATGCCGTGATAAACACGGCCATCAGGATAAAAATAGAATTGCTCTTCTTTGCAGATTAGCTTTTTGCCTTCAAATGTCTGGCCAAAACGGGTGAAAAGGCCGCTCAGTACTTTGGCACGCTCACCGGCTCTGGCATTACCTTGCAATTTGACTATTTTAGATTTTGCACCGGCAGCATCATTGGTCTCAACGGGGCCGGCAGCTCCAGGGGCGGTGGCTTTATCAGTCGGGAAAATTGCCTTTATTTGCCTGAGCGAAACTTTGCGCTGCTCGCCACCTTTATATTGAAAAGACGGCAGCATTTGCACGATGGCCTTGCCTTTCATAATCGACACCACCTCGGCCGGCAGCGGAATTGGGGTGCCTTCAGCAGAAACCACGGTAACGCGATCGCCTGCTTGAGGTAAAACCTTTAGGGCTGATTGTCTGGCCGCCGCAGGGTGAACGGAAATTATGCTGGTCATTAATACCAGCACAGCTTTGACCACGGCCATTCTTTTTCTAGTCAAAACTTCTCTCCTGCCGGCCCGTTGGACGCCCTCAAATATTAAGCCATAAAGAGAACTTCCCCCTCGTCGAACAAGGGGGAAGACATGTTGTGGTGGATTAGGTAAGGAGGAAACGCAGCACCTGACGGCGTTTGCCGCATGTACTTTGTATTTCAATGATACCAGTGCCCGCTAACCATAGCTGTTAAAAAACTTGAAGCAGAACTTGGCAAAGGCCGCAGGATTCTACTATTAGATTTCTTTAACGGTCAGGAGTTTGTCCAGGGAGAACTTGTAGTGGTTGTCCCTTGGCTACCTCTACCAGGATAGAGAAAGTCTAGAGCACCCAGACCGAGATCTGTGCTCAGAGCTTCTACTGGTGTAGGCTGCCCGGCCAATGTATCGCCATAAGGCACGTAAGGTGTCTCGACGACGGGTTTAGCCGGCGGCGTAATGCGAATATTGCTCGGGCAGAAGACATAAACCTGCTCGCTCAACTTATGAAAATCGCCATCTAATGCGGCGGAGGCACCAGCTACGAAGTCAACCAAACGGCTGGCATCGAGTTTTTTCATGTTTTCGAGAGAAATTGTGGTGGCAGCGCGTGAGCGCAAGCATTCAACAATTTCGAGAGCTTCTTCAAACGAAACCGGGGTGAAAATTGAAATCTGTGTGCCTAATCTGGTTGGCGCGTTCTGGCGAACTGAACCTAGTGCCATCATGCGACGATCTTGCAAAGCAGGGAAAAGATCAATTTCTTTCTTACCTGATCTGGTCTCGTTAGCAAATATAGGTTTGTCCTGTGGGCTGTCTCTGTAGTCGTCAACCATGGCTTTCCCTTTTTTATGCTTGGAAATAATACTGAATTTGAAAATAAATATTGAGTTGAAACAATTTTAGTCGTTTCCCAGGATTGCGCAAGAGGCACCACAACTGGTGACAACGGTTTAGAAAAGCAATTTGATATCGTCTATATATGCACCAGATGTGGTTTCAAGGACTTTTAAGGACATTCTTTGAGAAACATTGGTGCAAGAAGCTCACAGGCTCTTAAGTCATCCAGAAGAGTGACTTTTATATTGTTGGTCGAACCCCCGAAAATCCTCACTTCATGGCCGAAATGCTCGAGTATTGCCGCATCATCCGTGACACCAAGGCCAGAAAGCCTGGCCAGGCGGTGACACTCGATCAAAAGGTCAAAAGGTGCAGCCTGTGGCGTTTGCACGGCGTATAGATTTTCTCTGTTAATTGTCTGGCAAATTTTTTCGTGCTCCACCAATTTAATGGTGTCAGAAACTGCAGTGGCGACTGTGCAGGCACCTAGGGTGGTGACAGTGGTGACTGCGTCGTTGATGGTTTTCTCTGAAACAAATGGCCTGGCAGCATCATGCACCACCACAAAATCAGGCTTGCCAAGCTCTGCAAGTTTCTCTAAAGCCAGACTAACCGACTCTTGTCTACTGCCACCACCTGCGATTACGGCAATTGAACCAGGCAAAAGGCGATTTACCTCTGCCTGAATTTCATCAACATAACGAGCCGGACTGGTGACGACTATGTCCTTAAATGCACCAGAGCGGTATAGCTTGGATAGCGACCATATATACAATCGATATCCATTAAGGGGGAGGAACTGTTTGGGCACGGTCTGACTGTTGGCCTGGCCACCAAACCTGGTGCCCGATCCACCAGCAACCAGAATGGCGCTGACAGACTTACTTGAATGACCTAACGGGCCTGAATTCTGCACTGCTGGCATTCATTTATACAGAGCTATGAGCTGCCTCAGGAAGAGGAATCGCTATAGCCTCTTTAGTTTGCTCTTCTGCTTGCTGTACTTCTGCTTGCTGTACTTCTGCTTGCTGTACTTCTGCTTGCTGCTCTTCTGTTTGCTGTTCTTCTGCTTGCTGTTCGGCAGGCTCGGCGTCAAAAATATGATCATCATCATTAACTGCAGCCTGAATTTGAGCTTCTGCATCAGCGTCGAGAACCGTTTGACTTAAGACTGCGCCAGTCGCTACCACTTCACCAGGGGCAGGCTCAGCTGATTCGAAAAGTTCGAGCTGTACATTCTTCTCAACTGTGACTTGCTCATCTTCTTTGCGATCTTTATTCGTGGCAGTCTCTAGCTGATGGCGCCAGGTTTGACCATCCTTAGAAAGACGGAAATATTCCTGGAATTTTTTAGTGGTGGTGAGAATTGGTGAGCGACCATCTTCTTTGCGATGAATCAATTCGCGAATCAGCAATTCTTTAATATGGTCGTAAGCGCCGGCACCACGCAATTTGATTACTTCTGATTGAGTGACCGGTTGCTTGATGGCAATGGCCGATAGAGTACGCACCAGGGAGGTGGGTAACTCGAAAGGCGCGAACTCATCTACAAGGCCTGAAAATTCGTCTTTGACCTGAAGCATATAGCCGTCTTCGTCGGCAATCTCTAAGGCACCATTACGGTCTTCGTAATCATTAATAAGGTCAATCATTGCCTTGCGGACATCTTGCACGTCTTGATTGAGCGTGCGAGCTATTACCGCAGTCTTGATAGGCTTATCGGTTAAGAACAAAAGTGCTTCGATGTGATTTTTTAAGCTCATGGCGCTGTCAGCTCTCGGTGATGGTACTACTGTCAGTGTCAATATTGGTATTGGGTGGACTGATTGCTAGAGTCAAGAATAGCGGTCCGTAGAACGTATCTTGCTGTAGATCTATCTTACCTGCATTTGATAAAAATAGTGCTGCTAAAAATACTTCAACCCAATCTTGCTTCACAGATAATTTCATCACTAAATCGAACACTTCGATATTCTCACCAGACAATAAATTGCCAATGATCCACTGCTCAATTAGTTCGATTGATTCTTGTATATCCTCATCGTGAGCCAGATCTAGAATATCATCGTAAGCATTTACTTCATGGTGATCAGATAAATCAATGCGCGCTTTCGGCTTTTTATCCAGGCGACTTTTGTCGACTTTTTCCGCTTCGCGCAGAGCTGCGATCAGTTGTTCGAGGGTTACTTTACGTTCACGTACTTGTTGCTTCTTGCGTTGCGAACGTCTGACGATTGCTCCTTCAAGATCCTTAAAGGTTAGCTGTCTGCCAACTTCTTGTTTGTTGGAGTCATAGAGTATTGGGCCGCCTTCATCATCAAAATCAAGGAAATCATCACTGACCGGATTGAGGCTGCTATTGGCTAGAGACAACAGTGCTTCGGCCTTCATGCGCAAAAGCACGGCGGCATGAAAAATTACTTTACCTGATAGGCGCAAACTTTCTTTGGGGCTCGCGGCAATGGCTTTGAGGAACTTATCGCAGACGTCGATAATGTCTACGTTCTTAGGGTCAATCTCACCCTTTTCCGCCATCTTAACGAGAATTTCGATACCACTATCTGGCTCGCTTTTAAAAATTGTCTCGCCTGGTTTGCCACCATTGGCCGGCAAATTTTCCACGGCAAGTTTATTTATATCAAGGTCGGCGAAATCAAAATTTGCCGCTGCTTCAGCCAGTTCGGCGGGCACCTGGGCAATCAGCTCAGCGCGGTTACTCGGAGAAAAATCTGTCTGTTCTGTACCAGGAACAAAAGACTCTACCGGAAAGCTGCGTGTACTGAGCGGACTGGCTTTTTTCTTACTACCGGTAGGCTCAGACTTTTTTGTGCCGTCTGATTTTTTGCGACCTTTGACAGTCGGCATTTTTAAGGCACCAGCTAAATTTTGAATGGTGGGATCATTAAAGATTTCATTGCTCATGAATTAAGCTCCGGCTGCCACTGGCAGCAATTGCTCGTCAGGAATATGCACTTCCTTAATGCCCACTACTCGTGAGAATCCGTCTGCTCTAAGCGATACGCCCACAGCGTGATCGGCGTTTTCAATCATTGGACGGCGTAAGCTAACCACAACAAACTGGGCGCTGGCCGACTGACTCTTAACCATGCGGGCCAGTCGTTCGGCATTGGCACCGTCAAGCATCATATCGACTTCATCAAATGCGTAGAACGGTGCTGGTGCAAAGCGCTGGAAGGCAAACACAAACGAAAGAGCCGTCAGTGATTTTTCACCACCAGAGAGAGCTTCAATGCGCTGCATTTTCTTATCGCGCGGTTGAGCTCTGATGATCAGACCGCCTTCAAACGGACTTTCCGGATTCTCCAGCTCAAGCCTGCCGGTGCCGTGAGAAAGTTCTGAGAATATGTCCTGGAAGTTGGCGTTAATAGCCGTGAAGGCTTCCATGAAGTTTTCTTTTTTCAGTTGGCCATAACCGAGAATGCGGTGATCAATTTGTTCTCTTTCCGCAGTCAAAGTCTCTAGATTTTCAGCCAGCTCACGCTGCCGTTCTTCTGTCTGATTGTAATCTTCAAGAGCTTTCATGTTTACAGGTTCAAGCGCGCGCATGCGGCGTTCGAGTCTTTCAACTTGTTGCTTCAGTTGCTCTACAGTGCCGGCGTTTGGCGGCTGATAGTCTGGATTTTCTGCCAGAATGGCACTGATTTGTTCTTTCACCACAATAAGCTGTTGTTCAACTTCGTAGTGCGCCATCTTGCGCTCATTTCTGTGCTCTTTAACGCGAATCAATTCTTGATCGATTTTGGTGCGCTCAATTTCGGCCGCGGTAACTTTCTCGTGAATGTCTTCTTTGGCCTTTCGCATTGACTCGAGTTCGTCAGAGATGGCAGAGACTTTCTTCTCCATCTCACCGATAGCCATACGCAGGCCGGTGATCAAAGCTTCGTGGCTGGGGCGCTGACCTTCGAGTTCGTCTAGTTCGGCTCCAAGCTCGTTAGCCTGGCCGGTTAGATTTTCGCGGTTGTTAATTTCAACACGCTCTTCAGTTTCGGCCATGTCAATCAGGCGCTGCAGTTCTTTGAACTCTGTTTCTACTGCTATTTGCGCAGCTCTCAGTTCTTCTGATTCGTGAATCAGTTTTTCTAAATGAGTTTTCTTCCCTTTATCACGAGCACCTTCAAGAGAATCTTCAAGCTTGGTGATATCGGCTGTAAGCAGCTTGGCCTGAGCCTCTACTTGCAGTGCTTCGGCGTCGATAAGATCCATCTCGTCGCCCTTGCTGCGCAATTGCGGTTTGATGCTTTCGACGTCTTGCTCCATATCTTTAACAGCTTTGCGATTGTTATCGAGCTCAGCCGATTTTTGCGCCAACACCTGGCGAGCACTGGAGAGTTTGCTGCGTTCTTCATTGAGAGCCACTTCTAGCTCTTTAAGTGAGTCTTTTAACCATTTGACTTGATCGCTCAAACTCTTAGCGGTTTGCTTAAGCACAGCCAGATCTGTTTCGCCGCGGTTGCCGAAATGCAATTTTGATTTGCTGTCGTTACCGCCTGAGATACTGCCTGACTTATCGAATAATTCGCCGCCCAGAGTGACCATGCGCGCCTGGTTGATAAGCTTGCGGGCATTTTCCATGGTGTCGACAATAATTGTCTGGCCACATGCATACTGGAAGGCTTTGACAAATTTAGGATTGAAATCAATCAGGTTATAGGCAAAATCAATCACACCAGGGCGCTGAGGCAATAAGCCCGGTGGATTGGTTTGGATTTTATTCAAGGGCACAAAAGTGGCGCGGCCGGCTTGATTAGCTTTTAAATATTGAATGCAATCTTGAGCCACCTGGTCGTCGTCAACCACAATGTGGCCAAGACGTGGGCCGATAGATGTCTCGAGCGCTGTAGTGTATTGATCGTCAACTGTACCAAGCTGCCCAATGGTGCCGTGCACACCAGCAATACCGGCCGCCAGTATTGCTTCCACTGCCCGACCATAACCTGACTCACCGGCTACTTCGCGGGTTGTCTCGAGCTCAATTAAACGCCGATTGACAGTATCTTGAGCATGGCGCTTCGATTCAATTTCTTCGCGCGTACCTTCAAGTTCGCCTTCGTATTGCAAAAGCGATCTTTCAATGCCGGCCACAAGAGCTTGTTGATCTTGAAACTCACGTTCCTGTTTGCTCAGTAAACCTTTGACCTGAGCCGATTTTGTGATTTGTTCAGTGGCTTTAGTGCGCAGTGATTCTAATTCGCGCTCGAGTGCTTCGCGTCTAGTGCGAAGCTCGGTTTTCTTCACTTCGTGGGCGTGTCTGTCATCGCGCAGCTTTTGTAAATCGCCGTGCAGATTTGAAATTTTGTCCGAGGATTTGTCTTTCTCTTGACGCAAAACCTCGATTTCGGCCATGACTGCACTGAAAGCACCCTGCCTTTCCATCAAGCCTACACGCACAACTTGTTGATCAGCCTGGTGTTGCTTTTTCTGTTTAGAAATGTCAGACAGATGCTTATCGATGGCTTTGATCTGCCCACCGATTTGTTTTGATTGTTTGGTTTTCTCGCCAATTACACCATTTAAGTTAGAGAGTTTGTTCTCTTCACGAGTTAGTTCGCCTCGTTTAGTCTCAAGCTCCTGGCGCAAGAGCAGCTGCTCATTGCCGCCTTTTTCGCGAATTTCTTGATCGATGCGACCCATTTCGGTGCGCAGGCCAAGCAAATTGATTTCGGTTTGCTCAAGTCTTTCGACCAGTTCTTCTTCTTTCTTATTCAGTTTCTCAATTTCGGCCAGCTCAAGAGCACAGCGATTTTCGAGTTCAGTAGAACGCACGAAGACAAGATCTCGCTCTACAGTCTCTTTTTGAGTCTTTAGCTCCAGGTACTTAAGAGCCTGATCTCTATCAGTTTTGAGAGTCTCCATGCGAGAGAGAATTTCAGTAAGAATGATTTTTTGCTGTTCGATTTTTTCGCCAACCGATTCGAGCTCGTTTTGAGCTTGATCGATGCGGCGGTCGAATTCGGCTACCCCAGCCAGTTCGTCAATGATTTTACGGCGCTCGGTGGCGCTCATGGTGACAATTCCGGTAACGTCGCCTTGCATGATGACGTTATAACCTGTGGGGCTGACGTTATATTTAGTCAGCTCTTCATGCACTTCAGTAAGAGTAGCAACGCGACCATTAAGGATATAAGTTGAGGTGTAGCCTGTATCTTTAACGCGAATGCGACGGGTAACTTCTAGCTCTTCGCCGTCATCATGGCAAAAGCGCACTCTCACCTTAGCTTCTGTTTTGCCGCTCAAATTATTGAGCAGATCAGGCAAACGCTCGGCGCGCATTGTTCTAGTTGACGATAGTCCGAGGGCAAAAAGCAGGCTGTCGACGATGTTTGACTTGCCTGAGCCGTTAGGGCCTGAGATTGTGGTGAATCCGTCTAATAGAGGGACTAGTGTCTGCTTGCCGAAAGACTTGAAGTTATCAAGTTCGATTTCTTTAATTCGCAAAAGAGCTTCCCGCCTGGATGATGCTAGAGAGGGCACCTTACGTCCGAATTAGACTACACACTGTATTTAGTGTCAAGCAAAAGCTTTTGACAATTCGCAGAACTACTTTAGCCTGTGGGTAATATTAGCCCGAAATTGCCGTCCTGTCACCCTTTTAGCTATAATTTGCCCTGAATTTTACTAGTAGAT
Source organism: Cyanobacteria bacterium auto_48_18 (assembly GCA_036170915.1). Taxonomy (GTDB): domain Bacteria; phylum Cyanobacteriota; class Vampirovibrionia; order Obscuribacterales; family Obscuribacteraceae. Next base: position 192,251 of record JAVHQC010000036.1, on the reverse strand, counting down.
GTGCAAGTCTGCACACTGTGAATATATCAATGGTTCTATTTAGCAATACGCCTATATCCACCATGCTAGGCGCATTCAGGCATGGTAGCAAAAATTTTGCACCACTGGTGGTGAGGTCTATATACAACAGAGCTAAAATTGTTCTTTAGAGCCAAGATTGTTCTTTAGAGCTAAGAAGTTCTTTTAACTTACGGCCCACTTTTTTTGACTATAGAAAGAGTAGTGTCAAAGATATATACTCCTCAGAATCAAATAATGAGGATGTACTAGTGTCGCAATCTCATATTTCCAGCCAGATAGGTGATTTGCTTGTGGGCGCAGGGTTGGTAACGCCCGAGAGCATTGACGGCGCTTTGACCATGTCACGCAGCCGCAAAAGCCCACTGGGTAAGGTCTTAGTCGAATCAGGCCTGGTTAGTGAGGCTGAGCTAAATGGCACTCTGCAAGCGCAAAATTTAATTCGCGAAAGGCTCATTAGCCAGGAGAAAGCCGGCGAGGTTTTGAAGCTGATTCGCGACAATGGTGGCAGTTTTGTCGACAATCTTTTTGCTATCGGCTGCGAAATTGACCACATAAATTTCAGCCGCAACCTGGGCAAATTGTTTGTTGACGCCGGCGCCATATCACCTTATAAGCTGTCTCAAGGGCTTGAAGTAAGCATACTCTCGGGTCTGCCCATAGTGCGAGTACTGGTGCTGCAAAAGTCACTCAATGAAATTGTGGCTTATGCCGGCCTCACGGCTCAGTTGCTTGTTAATGAACGCAAAATTGGCTACGACCAGGCTGTGGGCGCTCTCAAGCTCTCACATTTGCACAATGAGCATATCGAAGAAATTTTAGAATTCGGTGGTTTAAAGCGTTATCGCGAAGAAAATTCTGTCAGGCTGGGCGAACTTCTGGTGCTGGCAGAGTTGATTTCTGAGCTCGATTTGCTCTCTTGCGTTGAGAAAAGTATGGCTGAAGCCAAGCCCCTGGGCCAGGTTTTGGTTGATGAAGGAATTATCAGTGAGCTCATAGTTTCATCAGCGCTGCGAGCTCAAAAATATATCGTTGAGGGTACAGTCGAACCGGTCAGGGCTTCTCAGATGCTTTCGCAATGCGCCAAAACAGGCCGTCCGCTTGAGTTTTCAGTGAACGAACTGTCGGCTATGAAACCAGTGATGGTGCGGCCTTTTGTCAGCACAGAAAATCTTAGCCTGGTAGATATGATCGAGCTTATCGGTATTGTTACCCGTTCTGACCTCGAACAAGTGCGTCTGGTTGAGCGCAGAGAGCCCGATCAAGTCGACGCCTTTTTATTGAACCGCGGTTTTATCGATCAAGTAAAACTCGACACCATTAAAAAAGGCTATGCCCTCATAGGCAAGGCAGTACTGACTCCTGAGCAACTAATTTTTGCTTTCCATGTCTGGCTCTGGCGGCGCGGCGACTTTGTCTCAACCCTAAATTTGCTCGGTTGGCAACAATAATCGCGATACCTTATATATAGATTGTTTTATCAATCAATTGAAACTGCGCAGCAATTGCTCCGCCTGTTCTTTTTCAGCCTGCACTTTAGTGTTGGCCAAAAGCTGACTGAGTTGGGCTTTTGCCTCTTCTGTGCGATTAGTCTGACGATAAAGCAAAGCCAGGTTATAGCGCGCCTTACTAAACTCGGGTGTCAATGCGATCGCTTTCTCGTAGGCCGAAATTGCTGGTGCAATCTGATTTTTTTGCGCCAGTACAAATGCATAATTGTAATGACAAAGCGCCTCTTGAGGGTTCTCTTTGGCCCAGAGAGCCAGGTTACGCAGAAGCTCTTTGTCTTCATTCATGATATCGAGTACTTTTATCAGCGGTGTGAAAGCCGCTCTTTTTACGGCAAACTCAGGTTTTAATTCCAGAGCCCGTTCAAATTGCAGCTTGGCACCGAGAAATTCTTTATTGTCCATATGCAACTTACCCAGGGCAATATGGGCCGGCGCGTTGTTGGGGCAATTATTGACTGCAGTGGTGGCAGTGTTGATGGCGCTGTCGAGATCACCCAGCTTTGCCTGACACTGAGCCAGTTTAATCAGTGCATCAGGATCGTTTTTATTGATGCTGGCGGCCGGGGCGTAGTAGTCTGCGGCCTTTTTATAGTTGCCCCCTTCCATGCAGAGGTCACCAGCAGTGGTGAGCGCCAGTGTATTGTTTGGATAGCGTTTGATCATCTGATCAAGGGCGTTTTGCGCCTCTGCCGTCTGACCATTGATTTGATAGGCTCTAATTTTGCTATGCCAGTAGCACAGCCCCAGACGGCCCGAAATAGTGGTGTTCCTTAAGCTATCGAGGGCCGTCAGGGCCGAAGCTGTGTCTTTGGCCGCTAGATAAATGGCTACTTGATTAAGCACGGTAATGGGGTATTTTGCCCCGTCAGTAAACTGAGGGTTCTGCGCTGCTGCTTTTTTCATTGCCGTGAGGGCACCACTTAAATCATCGTTCAATGCCAGTAAGCAAATATGATTATTGCTCAAGCGAATTTGCGCACTACCAGTTTCTTTGCTCGCGGCCAGTGCGGTGCTTAAAACACGCAGTGCCGCTGCTATTCGATTGCTGCGAGCCAGATCGAAGGCTTCAATCGATGCTGCATCAATGCTTTTGATTTTACGCAATGCACTGCCCGCACCTTCCATCACAGGTGGTGCGCTGAACTCATCTAAAACTTTTACGTCGTTGACGGCAGAGCCTAAAATCAGTTGTTCTGCACTTTTACGTGTATGAGCAAGACGCTTCTGGTCAGCGCCTCCTTTAAGAGCAGCTACTTCCATTTCAATGTCAGCGGTAGACTTTTCACCTGGCCTTGTGGGCAAAGCCAATGCATCGTCTTGACCAGCAAAAGTTTGATAGCGTCCTAGAATCAGGTGCAGTTGCGATTGTATTTGTTTACTGGCAAAGGGGAAGCTGGCATAAACGTCAGCACCACCTTCGGCGGCCACACTAACGGCCATGCGCTTGTCTGATTGCAATCTTCTTTTTAATACTTTATTGGCGTAAACACCAGTGTCAGTTGCCTCTGCGGCGCTGGCACCCAGGCACAAGCTCAAGCACAATGCTAAAGCCCTTCTTAGTTGAGTAATATTTTGCATCTCTTTCATCTCTTAGAAATTATATCTATACTGATGCTTGAGAGCTAAAAGACTATGACTTACGCGGTAACCTTTGAATTAGAAGCTGAGTGTCCCTGGTCAGGGGCGCGGGCAGGGCGGTTTCACACACCTCACGGTACAGTGGAGACGCCGGTCTTTATGCCGGTGGGTACTAACGCCGCTTTGAGAGCGCTGACATTTGAGCAGACTGCTGACTGCGGTGCGCAGATTGTTCTGTCTAATTCGTACCATTTATATTTGCGACCTGGCCATGAGCTGATTAAAGAAGCTGGTGGTCTGCACAAGTTCATGAACTGGCACAAGCCGATTCTCACAGACTCTGGTGGTTTCCAGGTCTTCAGTCTTGATCAGCTGCGCAAAATTACAGACAAGGGTGTTTTCTTCAAAGATCACCGCGGCGGCAAAGAGCATTTCATCGGCCCGTCTGAAAGCATGACCATTCAGAATGCCATTGGCTCAGACATTATTATGGCTTTTGATGAGTGTGTAAAAAATCCGGCCACATATGAGGAAGCGAAAGCGGCCATGGACCGTACCCATCAGTGGTTGGAAATTTGTATTGATAAACATGGGCGCGAGGCCGATCAAGCACTCTTTGGCATTGTACAGGGCAGCATTTATGAGGAATTGCGCAGAGAGTCGGCCAGGGCTGTGACTGCTCATGATTTACCAGGTTTTGCCATTGGCGGAGTGGCTGTGGGTGAAGATCGTAAAACCATCGAGAATGTGGTGCTTTACACAACACCGCTTCTGCCGCGGGCAAAACCGCGTTATCTTATGGGCGTGGGCACTCCCTGGGATATCATCTATGCCATCAGATGTGGTATCGACATGTTCGATTGTGTTTCACCCACCCGCCTGGCCAGGCATGGTGCCGCCTTCACTAAAGACGGTCGCATCTCGCTAAAAAACGCTCCCTACCAGCGCGACTTTGGTCCGATTGACAGCGAATGTACATGTTCTACTTGCGCCAATCATAGTCGTGCTTATTTGCATCATCTGGTGCGGCAGAACGAAATGGCTGGTGCCATGCTGCTTTCTATACACAATGTCAGCTACCTCATTGATGAGGCGCAGAATTGCCGCAAAGCTATCTTAGAAGGGCGTTTTGAAGATTACTTCAGTCGTTGGTCTTCAGCTCACGAGCCTCTTTAGACTCAATAGATTCAACATCTATAGTCTCAAGCAGCACTGGTTGACGCTCTGATTTATCGTTGGTGATTAGTTTAGGACCATCAGTGGAGTTGGTTGGCGCTGCGCCCATCTGACCTTTGAGCATCATCAGTTCCATCTCGATATCAGTCTTGCCTTCGAAATTCTTAAACTGTTTATCAAGCTGGTCGGAGCCGAGTTCGCCAAGAGCGGCTGCTTTCGCTTCACGTTCCTGCACTTTGGTTTCCATGCGTTCGATTACGTTCAGGGTGCCGTTGGCATTGGTTTTGGACAAAATTTCATTGGCTTTCATTGTTGCTTTAGCCGCTTTGTCGCGGGCAATAAGCACTTGTTTTTTCGTATGGGCTTTTTGCAATTCGTTCTCAAGCTCTGTCAGGCGCTGGCGCAAACCTGATGTGGCTTCTTTTTGCACTTTTAGCTGTTGTTCGAGGTCTACTGAAGCCTGGGCATATTGCTGCTTTCTTTGCAGGGCCTGGCGAGCCAGCTCATCGTTATTTTGCTGAACGGCCATGGCCGCGCGATTCTGCCAGGTAGCGGCCTGGTCTTTGTTTTTCTGCAGTTGTTGTTCGAGCTGCTTTTCGGTGGCAATCGCTTGAGCCACAGCCTGACGCACTTGAATAACGTTATTTTGTAAGTCGTTATAGGTCTGTTCCAGCATCATCTGCGGATCTTCTACCTTGCCCAGAATGGCATTGAAGGCAGCCTTGATGATTTGTGCAAGCCGATCGAACATCTACTGATAACTCCTATTATCTACCAAGATAAGTCATATACTCATAGCATAAATTTGCTCTTAGCATGAACCTTCGCGTTCAGTTACCTTCATTTTCACTTATGCCCGCTTTTGCTGCTGTCAGTCTGAGGTAAGACTAGACCTGCTTAATCTTAATTGCTTGGTGCTACATTAGAAGCAGTTGCAGTGGCGTCTATAAAGGCTTCTTAACGACATGCTGAAATCATTATGAAGAACAAAGCAGAGAAGCCCTCGGCAAGCCTTGGCGCTCAAATCATGATGGCTTCTGAGCTGGGTTCATCAATCGTTGTCTTGTCAATTGCCGGATATTTCGCTGGAGCCTGGCTCGACAGTCAATTACACTGGAGTCCTTACGGTGTTATCGTGGGCATTTCAGTCGGATTTGGTCTGGGCATAGCCTATATCCTCAAACGTTCCAGCGATATGGACAAAAAATCCTGAAGTCGCCATCTGCTATGATTTTCTTCGTCCGGCCTTTGCTGCGGCGCAATTTTTTTTTGATTTAAAAACCAGTCAATTCAAATGGGAACAGTGGAATGCTAGGCGAAAGTTTACCCTTAAAAGAGTTAGTTCACGATCCAAGCATTACTAATATCGCACTGCCACTTGGTCTCGGTACAGTTGGAGACATTCACGCTGACACCATCATTCTCAGTTGGGCGGCTATGGGTCTCATCCTTCTTGGTTGCTCGGCAATTACCAGCAACATGACTGTGGAAGGTCCCGGCGGCAAAGGCCAGGGTGTACTGGAAGGTCTTTATACATTTATTCTCGACATTGCTAAGGGCTCAATTGGCGACCATCGCTATAAACCTTACATGCCTTTGCTTTGCGGCTTGTTCATGTTTATTTTGGCCAGCAATTTAATTGGCATTCTGCCTTACCAAGTACTTGAGCACATGTCCTGGTGGCCTCATGTACACGGCAAACATTTTGAAGTAGCTGCTGCTACCACTGACTTTAATGTCACTGCTGGTCTAGCTGGTCTGGCTATTTTCACTTACCTGGCATCAGGGGTTAAAGTGCACGGCCATCACTATGTTGGCTTGTTCTTGTGGAAACCAATTGCTCCTCTTGAATGGCTCGACTTAGTTGTTCGTCCTGCCACACTGGCTTTGAGACTTTTGCTGGTAATCACTGCTGATGAAATGCTTCGTAGTGCTTTCCTTGGTATGTGTCCTGTGATTCTGCCTTCGCTGGTGATGGCCTTTGAAGTGTTCATCGCTTTAGTGCAAGCCTTTGTTTTCACCTTGCTGACATCAATTTATATTGGTGCTGCAGTGGCTGAGCATCACTAATTTTTGACTATTTCGGTGGCTGCTTAGTGCATGCTTAAAATGCGCCTGCTAAAACGCAGAGAAATTTGCCATAAATTTCTCTGCGTTTCAGTCAAGTGCAAAACATACAGGCAGTCAAACGCACTGGTCTTGGCTACCCGGATATGTGCACCATTGATACAACCGGCCTGCAGTGCTGCATTTAGTAACTAACATCGTTAGGAAATTGTTCACTTTTATTGCAGTCTTTTGACGCGCCCCCCAGCTCCCTTAGATAAAGAACGGCTCGCCATGCTGCTTCTACTCTTATTTAAGCGCTTTTAAGCCCACCGATAGGGCTTCTTCCAACTGTTATAATCAGTACGCCTTTTGAAATTGGCTTTTGCGAAAGCGAAATAGTCGATTCGAAATGGATGGCGAAATTTTTTCGATACGAGTTAAGGAGATTTTCTGTGGACCACCAACTTATTGCCCAGGCTGGAACTGTCGCGGGCGGAGTAGATAGTCAGACATTCATCAGATCGGCTGCACTTCTTGGCGCAGGCTTAGGAGCAATCGGCGTCGGCGTACCTGGTATCGGTATCGGTATCGCTGCTTCCAGAGCTCTGGAAGGTATGGCTCGTCAACCTGAAATGCAAGGCAAATTGCTCATCAACGGCATCATTTTCGCCGCTTTGATGGAAGCTCTTGGTCTGTTTGCTTTCTTGGTTTCGCTCCAACTTTTCACTCTTGGTAAAGGCTAAAAATTAGAATTATTAGTAGGAAACCAGAGAGTAATTCAACAAAATGCTCGAACTAAACGGAACAGTCGTCGTACTTTTAATCAGCTTCCTGGCCTTTATTTGGGCTTTGAATCTGGTCTTTGTTAAGCCCGTCTCCAGTGTTCTGGAGGCCCGGGCTGCCAAAGTAGAGCAAGACCTGGCGCTATCAAAAGTTTCTCGCTCTGAAGCCGAAGTTGTGTTGGCCGACTATCAGAAACGTCTGGTAGAGGTGCGCAACAAAGCTCAGACGATTATCAATGAAGCTGCTACTGCATCACAAAAAGTACGCAATGAAGAAATAGCGAAAGTGCAAACTCAGGGCCGCGAGCGACTTACAGCTGCTCGCGCTGAGTTGGCGGTAGAGAAAACAGCGCTTGTTGATCAGTTGGTTGATAAAGAAATCGAACTGGTCAACATCATTATGGGCAAACTCATAGGGGCAGGCCATAAAGCTGTCTCCATGGATAAAACCCAGGTGAAGAGAGCGTTAGAGGAGGCCTGCTAAATGTTTTTGTTTGCTGAAGTACAAGCCAATCCTCTTTTTGCCATGTTTGAAAACAATGTCATCAACTGGTTCTTGTTGGTGATTTTCTTCTGGTGGGTACTGGCAAAAAATCTTCCACCGGTTTTTGCTGCTCGTGAATTGCAAATCAACTCCACTCTGGAAGCAGCTCAGAGAGCCCGTCTTGAAGCCGAAGCACTTTTGGCTAAACAGAAAGCGGCTGTAGCTAACGCCGAAGTAGAAGCTGAGCAAATCGTCAGCGAAGCAAAAAATATTGCTGCCGAGATGCAGGCCACCCTTGAGGCTCAAACAAAAAAAGACATAGCCGAAATGTTGGTCAAATTTGAAAACGCGGTAGCTGGTGAAAGACAACTTCTGGTAAACGAGATGCGTCAAGCTGCTGTAAAGGCTGCTATCGAATTGACACGTTCGCAGCTGGCAGAACAAACCAGCGCCGAAGTAAAAGCCGGCTTGCTGAGCCAGTTTATGGAACAGCTTGAGACGCTCAACGCCAAATCGATTGTTGCCACCGGTTCGCTTGAATCAACTAGAAAATAACAGGCAGGTCACGCTTAGAAATGAATACTGAACTGCAAGGAATCGCAAGCGCATACGCCGAAGCTGTGCTCGATCTGGCGGCAAAGAATGCGGAAGAAGATAAGGTTCTCAGTGAACTGCAATTGATAAACGTCGTCTTTGCTTCTGATAAAGATATGCATGTGGTGATCAATCATCCGGCCATTCGCGCCAACCAGAAAAAAGAAGTGTTGAAGACGGTCTTCGGCGGAAAAATTTCTGTCTTGACCGACAATCTGATCAATTTGCTGGCTGATAAGCGCCGCCTTGATCTGCTTCCATTTATCGAATCTGGATATAGAGAACTGTTGAATCAGCGCAAAAATATTGTCAGTGCGCTTTTGACTTGTTCTGAGCCAATGGCCGACAACAATATCGCCAACATCAAAGCACAGCTAACTGAACACCTCGGTAAGCGCCTTGAGTTGGAAGTAAAAGTTGATCCCACACTGATAGGCGGAGTGGTTTTGCGACTAGGCGATCAAGTGATTGACGGCAGTTTGAAGGGACGATTGAAAGCCCTGGAAAAAACCCTAATGAATGTATAAGTAATTTTTTTAGTTCGCAGTAGCAGTTTTTTATAGAAATCGAAACAGACAAGAAAATCTAGAGGTTAATGACCATGGCAATCAGGCCCGACGAAATCACATCAGTATTGAAATCACAGCTGGAGCAATACCGTTCTGCATTGAACGTCAGCAACGTCGGTAGCGTTCTTCAAGTGGGTGATGGTATCGCCCGCATTTACGGCATGGAAAAAGCCATGGCTGGTGAACTCGTCGAATTTGACGATGAAGAAAAAACTCGCGGCATGGTGCTCAACCTTGAAGAAGACAACGTCGGTGTTGTAATTCTTGGCGAAGGCAGAAAAATCAGCGAAGGCATGGAAGTTCGCACCACCGGTAAAATTGCCTCTGTCCCTGTGGGCGAAGCTCTACTCGGTAGAGTGGTCAATCCGATCGGCGTCCCGCTCGATGGCAAAGGCCCAATTAACTCCACCGAAATTTCACCAATCGAAGTCAAAGCTCCTGGTATCGTCTCACGTAAGTCAGTACACGAGCCAATGATGACCGGTATCGCGGCTATCGACGGCATGATTCCAATTGGCCGCGGTCAACGCGAACTTATCATTGGTGACCGTCAAACCGGTAAAACTGCAGTGGCAATTGATGCCATCATCAACCAGAAGAACCAACCAAATCGTCCTATCTGCATCTATGTGGCCATCGGTCAGAAGAGTTCCAACGTAGGCAAAATCCAGAAAATTTTGGAAGAAGCTGGTGCAATGGAATACACAATTATCGTCAACGCACCAGCTACTGACGCTCCCGCGCTGCAATTCCTTGCCCCTTACGCCGGTGTGGCTATGGGTGAGTACTTCATGAAAAAAGGCGGACACGCTTTAGTGGTTTACGACGATTTGTCGAAACACGCTACTGCTTACCGCACCATGAGCTTGCTCTTGCGTCGTCCGCCAGGTCGTGAAGCTTTCCCTGGAGACGTTTTCTATCTACACAGCCGCTTACTGGAACGCGCTGCCAAATTGTCCGACGCCCTTGGTGCCGGCTCACTGACAGCCTTACCGATTATTGAAACTCAAGCTGGTGACGTATCTGCATACATTCCCACCAACGTAATTTCAATTACTGACGGTCAAATTTTCTTAGAAACAGACTTGTTCTACGCTGGTGTACGTCCGGCCATCAACGCCGGTATTTCGGTTAGCCGAGTGGGCGGTTCAGCTCAAACTAAAGCGATGAAGGCCGTAGCCGGTAAACTTCGCCTTGACTTAGCGCAATTTAGAGAGCTGGAAGCATTCGCTCAATTCGCTTCAGACCTCGATAAATCCACTCAAGATCAAATTCGCCGTGGCCAGAAACTGACTGAAGTATTGAAGCAAGCTCAATACCGTCCGCTCAGTTTGTCTGAGCAAGTATCAATTCTCTTTGCCGCTAACAAAGGCATTCTTGATGATGTAGAAACTAAAAACATCACCAAGTTCAAAGTTGAATGGTTCAAGTATCTGGCAGCTCAGGCCAAAGATCTTGACGCCAAACTGCTTACAGGCGACAAGCTCTCCGACGCTGATGACGCCGCGCTTGTAGAACACTTGAACAAGTTCAAGACCAATTTCTTCAAACCATAATTAGACAGGCAAGGCAATCAGATGGCTAACCTCAAAGCAATTCGTCAAAGAATTAAAAGCGTTCAGTCTACCCAGAAAATCACTCGGGCGATGAGACTGGTTGCTGCGGCAAAAGTAAGGCGCGCGCAAATGCGTGTGCTTGCGGCCCGGCCGTTTACTCAAGCTGTAGTAAGAGTATTGCGCGAAGTGGTGGGTGAAATTAGCCCCATTGATGTGCAAGGCCTGGAGCTACTTTCAAGGCGCGATGTAAAAAAGGTCGGCATCATCGTTCTGTCATCAGATCGTGGATTATGCGGCTCTTACAACACCACAGTCTTTCGTGAAGTAATTTCGCGCATTTCGCAATTGCAGGCTGAAGGCAAAGAAGTGGGTCTAATTCTGGTTGGTTTGAAAGCGGTTTCGTTCTTCAAATCAATCAAGGTGGAAAAGCTAAAGGTCTACACCTTGCTACCTGCCATTCCTACTGTTGAAGAAGCAAAAATGATTGCTACTTACGCCGGCGAACTCTATACCGAGAAGAAAGTGGATGCCATTGAAGTGATTGGCACCGATTTCATTTCGATGTTGCGTTCTGAAGTGGTGACTACTAAGTATCTGCCTATTGAAATGCCGCAAGCTGAAGTCAAAACTTCTCTTCAACCAATTCGTCTTTTTGAGCCGAGCATTATTGATGTGATGGAACGGGAGCTTTTGCCGAAGTATATCCAGAACGTTATCTATCAGGGCCTGCTTGAAGCATCTGCTGCCGAATTGGCGGCCCGCATGACCGCTATGACTAATGCTTCAAATAATGCTCGCGATCTAATTGCAAGCTTGACCCTGGTGTACAACAAAGCTCGTCAGGCGGCCATTACGCAAGAATTGCTCGAAATCGTAGGTGGCGCCGAGGCCCTCAAAGGCTAATTTCTCATATTAGAAATTAGCTGTAAATTCGACAAAAATTGACTGACGGTTATAATTGCTAAGTGGCATATTAGTAGTTTTCAGCTGGTCAGCAATATGCATTTGTCTTCTGGGTCTCAATTTTCAGTGCAGTCAGCCGATTCTGCGACTACTCTTGTGGCCACAGAAGAAGAAATGGCGGCTATTTCTGCTGCGGTTGAAGCCTACATGGCTGTAGACCTGGTAGAAGAGTCCGAAGATTTATCGGTCATGTCACCCTGGATGGTGGCAGGTAGATTGGCTGCCACTGGTAACGCAAGCAGTAATGGCAACAGCAGCGATACCGGGTTTGGTGGTACCAAACAGTCACTCTGGGGCGCCAGGTTATATACGGGCTTTTTTGCCCTCCTAACTTCATTATCATTCAGTTTCCTGCCACCACCGGCGCTGGCGCAATCGCCATTAGACCAGGCTGCTCAACCAACTCCAGTTGAAGATCAGCTGGCTTATTCGTCTAAATCAGCTACGCCCTGGTCGAGGGCAAATTCTAAAAATTTCGCCAGGACCAACATTAGAGTTTGTCTGGCCAGCGGTGTTCAGAAAGTCGACTTAGATTTTCCTGATGGAGGCAATATCTATACTGTTGCCGACGGCGTTCTAGTGGCAAAAATTGCCCCACAGAGCGCATGGAATTTAAATCTAGCCAAGGTAGGCGGTAAACCAAACTTCAATTTTGCCGCCAAAAGCGCAAGAGACAAAATTGCAGCAGTAGGAGCTTTTACTAAGGCGGCATTTATACCAAGTACTGGTTCTATGTTCGGCAATGGCACTATTCCTGGTGGCGTTCAGCTGTCGCTGCCGGCAAAAAACTCGGCGGCTTTAATCAGCACCGAAGATAGTACCAGTGCAGCACTGCCCGATGCGTCGCAAGGTTATATAGCTGTGGCCGGCAGCACAAACCAGCCCGGTTCAGCGCCCCTGCTTGGTGTAAACGGTAAACTTTATCGCGGTGCGGTCATTCTTAAACCGGTGAGCACTGATAATACTAATAGCAATGGCGCTACTACAAGTATCGCCGTTATCAATGTCTTAGACCTGGAAGATTATTTACTTTCTGTGGTACCGTCAGAGGTGCCTTCCCTCTGGCCCAAAGAGGTCTTAAAAGCTCAGGCCATTGCCGCGCGATCATACGCTGTGGCTAATCTCGGCAAGCATGGTAAAGAAGGCTATGACGTTAAAGCCACAGTCGATGATCAAGTTTATCGAGGAGTTGTGGCAGAATCTGCTGAGACAAACAGTGCTGTAGCCGACACGGCCGGACTGGTTCTAAAGAACGCAAATAAAGTGATTTCGGCATTTTTCCACAGCACTAGTGGTGGTAGCACTGAAGTTTCTGAAAATGTCTGGAGCCGCCCTTTACCTTATTTGAAGAGTGTCGTTGATTACGACGATGCTGCTCCTCAATTTAACTGGAAGAAAACAGTCAGTGCCCAGGCTCTGGCTAAGACGCTGACAGCAGCAGCGCCCAACGGTGAAAATCAAAGCCTTTTAGGGGTTCTGGTAATTGGGCGCTATCCGGGTGTCTCTCAGCGAGTCAAAGACGTTCTACTTGTTGGTCAAAGCTCGGCGCGAGTGATTTCGGGAGCTGATTTAAGAAGATTGTTTAACCTCCCCAGCACCCAGTTCAGCCTCTTTCAAGCCGACAGTAACTACATCTTTAGCGGTAGAGGTTACGGTCACGGCCTTGGCCTTTCTCAATGGGGAGCGAAAGCCCTGGCTGATAACGGATATAATGCAGAACAGATTCTGTCGTACTACTACAAAGATGTCACGATAGAGCCTCTGGCCCAGGACGGTGCTATTTAGCGGCCCTGCCAGTATATACATCCGTTCGGCAGTGGCAGGGGATTCAGGTCTTGGAACAAGCTTTCGGTGTTTTCATGATGCTCGCCATATTGAGCACGTTGATTATTGTTCACGAGTGCGGCCACTTTCTGGTAGCGAGATTTTTTGGTTTTCAAACTCCGGTATTCGGCCTGGGGCTTCCTTTCGGACCCTCGTGGACCGTGGGCAAACGCTGGGGCACTGAGTTTCGCATTCACGCTTGCATGCTTGGCGGCTATGTCGCAATTCCTGAGCTTGGAGACGAGTCAAACGCTTCAAGTGAAGTTTTTGGCGTACAACTTTCTCCTTTTAAGAAATTCCCTATCTGGCAACGAGCTCTAGTAGCTGTGGCCGGCGTAACTTTCAATGTAATTTTTGCCTACCTGGTGATGGTAGTAATGCTGGTAGCCCTTGGCAAGCCGATTCCACAAGGTATTTTTGTCAACGAACTGGTCAAAACTAATCCGATTGCTGCCAATGCCGGCATTAAGGTGCAAGACGAAGTTATTGCGGTAGACGACAAATCAGTCAAGACTGCCGAAGATGTAATTGCCTACTTGAGCACCCGCAAATCGACACCGGTGACTTTACACCTCAAACGCGACGGTCAGCCGGTCGATTTAGCAATGACGCCAAATCGGGACGGCAAGGTTGGTATGGCTCTGGCACCAAAAGTGCAATATGTGAAAATCGACGGTGGACCAGTGGAAGTAATTTCAACTGCCGCCACAGAGCTGACAACGCAAACTGCGCAGATGGTCAATTCTATTGGCAGAATGTTCCAGGGCGTGGCCAATAACATCATTAAACCAGGCGCGAAAGGCAAAGATGGTAAACCCGAACCTGGTATCGAAAACTTCCACGGTGTGATTGCCGTGGTCAAAATTGGTGCTGATTTTGCCAGTGAAGATTGGCGCCAGCTCTTCATGTTTACGATTTTGATTTCAATGGATCTGGCTATCGTCAATTTGTTGCCATGGCCAGCTCTCGATGGCGGGCACCTTGCATTCATGCTGATTGAAGCTTTGCGAGGTAAACCAATGGAAGAGCGCGCTCAGGGTGAAATTGTTAAATGGGGTTTCCTCAGTTTAATCGCGCTGATGGTAATCGTTCTTGTTAATGATGTGCAGGCCTGGGTCAAGGGCGATCTCGATTTTAAAAAGAAAGACGCAAAAAGCGCGCCAAAACCTGATGACAAAATCAAGATTCAGAATGTTGCACCACAAGTACCAGTTGCACCAGAAGAAAAACTAGAAGCAAAACCAGAAGCAGCCAAGTAAATAAAATGCCAAACTACGACTATCGCTGTATGGAAGAAAATTGTCGCACCACTTTTACAGTAGAGCGCTCAATGAGTGACTCATCTGATACCAACTGTTCTGATTGCGGATCGGCCAATGTTTCGCGCATCTGGAATATGATTTTGCGAAGCAGCGGCAGTACACCAGACGTTGGACAAAGTTCTAAAAGCAGCTCCTCATCTAAGTCTTCAGGTGGTGGCTGCGGCTCATGCAGTACCCATTCGTGTCATAGCTGTTAGTTTTGCGCTCTTACTTTTAACTGTTACTTTCAGCTGGTACTTGATTCGCCGCCTAAGGATTTTTACAACCGCTAGGTTGTATGGTTGTACAACTTAAAGGTTGTAAAATTTCTTATACATTTAAAAGAGTACCGACTCGGCACTGGTTAAAAAGTCGCATCAACCAAATATCAACAAATTTCGCCTGAGCTGACACTTTCTTGAGCAAGCTTTCGCATCAGCTCTTCTTCTTCGTCTTTTGGCAAAAGAAAAGATTCTGAGGCATTAGGAAAATTAGCTGATTTCACATCTTCTGCATATTTGCCCACTGCATCCTGGCAAACCTGGCTCAGGTCTGCGTAGCGGCGTACAAAGCGCGGCAGAAAATCTGTAAATTTTCCCATCAAATCATCAGTCACCAGTATCTGGCCATCACAAACGTTGCCAGCACCTATACCAACGGTAGGAATCTTGACCCTTTCGGTTACTGCTTTGGCCACTGCCGTTGGCACCATCTCCAGTACCACTGAAAAACAACCTGCCATCTCTAAGGCTCTGGCATCATCAATCAATTTGACGGCTTCGTCTGCCGAGCGTCCCTGTACTCTGGCACCACCTAAGCCGTGTATGGCCTGTGGTGTGTAGCCGAGGTGGCCCATCACTGGTATTCCCATGCCCACGAGCCGCTCAATTATTTCGAGATTGAGCCTGGTTGCGCCTTCGAGTTTAACCGCATGGGCCTGGGCTTCTTTAACAAATCTTCCGGCATTAGTGATTGCTTGAATGACATCGACTTGATAGCTCATAAAGGGCAAATCTGCCACCACCATGGCATTGGTGACACCGCGAGTGACGGCTCTGGTGTGGTGCAGCATCTCTTCCATGGTGACCGCATGGGTAGTGCGATGACCAAGAGCGACCATAGCTAAGCTGTCGCCTACAAGAATGAGGTCGACGCCGGCCTTGTCGAGAATTTTGGCCATAGAATAGTCATATGCGGTAAGAGCCACAATTTTGCGGCCATCACGTTTATATTTTTGCAGGGTGAGGGTTGAAACAGCTTTACTCATGGCCAGATTCTAGCATTTAAGCAGACCAGCATCGGGCCATACGAATATTTCAATAGTTGCGTTTGCGACTGGCCTGATCGCGCACTTGTTCTCTGGCTAATTGTTGCTGCAGCGAAACAATATGCTTGGGATCGTAAGGATACTTTCCCGCCAGTTCATGGAAACGCTTATACCAGGCGCCTGCTTCGGCTTTCATGTTGTTTTTTTCCAGCAGGTAGGCCATGTTGTAATAAAGACCATCAAATTTTGGCTTGAGGTCGAGGGCCGATTGATACTGCACCGAAGCCTGGGGTAAATCGCCTTCCGCTTCGAAAATCAGTCCGAGATTTTGAAAGGCCAGCCAACACTTAGGATCAAGTTCTATGATTTTGTTAAACGTTGCTTTCGCAACATCAAGATCTCCGTTTTCGGTTTCTCGTATACCTTGAGAAACCATCTGTTTTATTTCGGCTGGATCAACTTCTTTGGCATTGCGCTTGCTGCTCGATCTAGCCATGCGAGCCAGTTCTGCCATGTGTTTAATGGTCTCGCCATTGTTGGCTGTCAGACTGGCCACGTCTTTCAAAGACTCAATGGCAGCGTCATAACTCTCAGTCAATTCTTCGCATTTCGCTTGCAATTGCTTGATTTTGACGCGGTCTACAGCAGGATATTTTTTGCCTTCCGTGTAAACAGGGCTAACTTTTTGCGCTTCTTTCATTTCAAAAAGCGCACGGTTTGGATCACCACGCAAATAACGCAGCCGGCCAAGCTCATAGTGGGCAATAGCTAGCTTGGGATCTAGCTTTAAGGCCTTACGAAATTCGAGTTCAGCTTCATCAAGATTGCCGTCGCAACAAAAAATATTAGCGAGATGATAGTGAATTGTCGGGTTGGTTGGCACCAGTTTGGCTGCTATCTCTAATTTACTCAAACTCTCAGAAATTTCGCCGCCATCGCCTCGCTCAAACTTTTGAAAAATCACCAGACCCAGATCGCGGTTGGCCTCAAAATAAGTGGGCTCAAGCCTTGTGGCAGTGCGGAAACAGTCGAGAGCGGCGTCAAGATCGCCCAGCTCCATAAAGACTGTGCCAAGGTTATAGTGAGCTTTAGAATAAGTTGGTTTGATGCGAATACAATCGTTAAATTGCCTTTTCGCATCATCCATTTTGCTCAACTTTTTAAAGTAGATGCCGTAATTATTGTGAGCTTCGATGAAATTGTAATCAAGAGAAAGCGCCGAGCGAAAGGCAAGATCCGCGTTTTTATTGTCACCCAGTTGCGAGTAGCAAAGGGCCATCAGATGCGGAATTTGTTTGTTGCGCGCGTCCCCGGTCTGGGCTTGCTTTAATAAACCTATGGCATTGCCATAGTCGCCTATTGCAAACATCTGAGTAGCGCTGCGATACTGCCCTTGGGCCTTTATTAGCCCCAGTGACTCGTCTTCATATTGAGCGCAAACGGGTCCTATACTGCATTGACTGAGCAAAAGCAGCAAAGTCATACATTTAACGGGCAAATTTGGTCGAATTGGCTTCATCAGTTTAAGGATAACTTGAAAATCGAATTAGTGCGATTTTTGTTATCTATTTTTTGGCCTCAAGGCTTCTCAAGGCTTGTGTCAGGCTCGAGCAACTGTTTTTTAGCACCTTGCATATACGAGATATTGCTCAAAGTTCTGTCTTTAGATTTGAGCCACTGACCTTCTTTGGCTGAAGCGACGCTTGTTTTCAGGTTTTCATGGTTGAGATCAAGAGCGTGCATGTTCTGCAATTTTTCCGCCCTTTGCTCGCGGAAGTAGTCGCCGGTGAGATTGGCGCCCAGTGCGCCACCAAGGCCAGCTGTGTTTCGTGCCACTGCTTCGCGGAAATCAGCCTGTCTGCCGATGGTGCGGCCGGTTGCCTCAGTCAGGGCTACGCCGACTCGCTTAGAAGAGGCAAACAGTTCTTTGGGCGAATTCAATCTAATTGCTTGTAGAGTTGTTGGCTTGAGCGGGTCAACGTGAGGGTCATTGTCGTGATAGAGGGCTCTCAAGTAATCAGACATTTTGTTGACTGACTTGTTGGCTTCAGTAGCATCAACCCCTTTTGCCACCAGACGCAAAGCCGCGGGCATGCCAGCGCCGAAGACCTGATTGATGGAATAGTGTTGAGTGTCAAAAGGAATATCGCTTGGCTTTTTGTTTTTGATAACGGCATCAACCATCAAGTCGGCCAGATTATCCATTTTTGCCATGTGGGCTGGGAGATCAGGCAGCATATCGCCGAAAGTCTTTCCTTGCAGAGCCGGCAGTGGAGTATTCATCTGGGCGTCGATCAAGTGTGGAATTACATCTTCCAGATCTTTTCTGGTGATGGTGATAGTTTCGCCCGGCTTGTCCATGTTGGCGAAGACATAGTCTCCAGGCCGCGAGGCTTCATCTGAATAGCGATCTAGAGCTTTGGCATAGTCAAGCACACGTTGATCGCCATTGGCCCTGGCGCGCATTGTAGCGGCTACGATTTTGGGTCGCAAAGCGTCAAAGGCATGCACTTCAAATCCGATTGGATTGTCTTGCGGAGCATCTTTAGGAATAAACTCCTTGCCGTAAACGTTTCTGGTTTCGAGCTGGCCGCCCTTTCTTAGTGACTGAAGCAGAATTCCCAGCGCTCCACCGCCGTTGTGTCCTGTCCAGGCAGCGCCCCAGATGTCGGCGGTATTTTCGTCAGCCTGGGCTTTGAAGATGTGTTCAATTAACTGTGCTTTCGTCATGTCTCCATGACCAGGCACCGTTACTTTATCGTGAGCGCGAGTGCCGAGGCCTTTTTCCACAGCGTTCTTGATCACGTTTTCGCGAATTGATTCTTCAAATTTGAGAATGCCACCATACTGGTCGTGGCCAATTTCGTGGCCATGAATACCACTGGTGGTGACACTTCGGACACCAACCATGTTACGTGGATAAAGCACATGGTCGACGTTCCAGACGCCATCGATTTGACGCATGGTGTGTGGGCCTGAGCCCCCGTCATGCATAATGGAGAAGATAGGCGGGTTTTTGGAGGCCAAAACCTGGTCAGGGTCTATGCCCGCCTTCTTCATGTTGCGCACTAAAGTACTGTGAATTTCTTGGGCTAAAAGATCTAATTCTCTTTTGTAATTGGCTGTTTCGCTAAGGCCTTTTGAGATGTGTTGATTGGTAGCGGAAGTGAAGCGGCTGAGCAGCGGATCTATGTACCGCAAATCTTTTTCACTTTGCACTTGGTTGGCTATGGCAACGGCCTGGTTGCGCGCCTGAATATAGCCTGGGTCCATGGGCTTGTAACCAGGGGTGGTGGCGGCATGAATCGGCCCCAGTGAAGTTTCAATTGCATCAGCAATGAGAACGCGCTGGTCAGGCCATTCTTTCATTTCTTTGGTGTTCATTTCGGCCAGTTTAGAAACAGTGCCGACGTTGAGTTCTTGTTCAGCCTTGGTTGTATAGGGCTTGGTGACTGCAACAGCGGCTGGCTTCACTTCCAGGCCTGATATGTTTGCGGCATCGGTGGGGGCCTTGTCGCCTGGTTTAGAGGGTGGCACCAGTTCTCCGGCCTTATCTACGGGACCGATCACTGATTTAACTATGCTTCCAGGTACTGGATCGGTGCCTTCCAGTTTAGGGCTGACTTGTTTACCGGGCATTGCTTCAACGCTCAGTGGTTTACTGCTATGAAGCAGGGTGGCCGCTTCAACACTGGTGATTTTGCGTGGGTCATGACCTTGCACTAACAAATCTAAAGACTGCGAGAAACCGAGAGATTTGGCATCTGCAGTCTCTAAGCCTTTGAAATGCATATTGGCGCTCAAAGAAGTGTAGGCATTTTGCTCTTTCACTTCCTGGAATTTGCGTACTGCTTCTTCTAACGAAACTTTTGGCTCTTCAGGCTTTCTTGTCATACGCTCAGAAATTACGCCTGCCAATTTATCCACTGGTTTGGCTACTTTATTGAGCATGCGGCCGACAAAATATTCATCTGATGAGAAAAAGTCGACTTTGGCTTTTTCAAAATTAGAATAGCGAGTGGTGCCTAATTTGGCTTCCATAAAGTTGCCGGTCATTTTCTCGGCCTTCAAGCCGACTTTGTTACCGGTGTAAGTGTCCCAGGCAAAAAGACCAATACCGTCGCCCATTTTTTCGGCGGCGGTGTGAATAGTCTTCATGTCTTTAGTGTCAGAGACTGCGCTGTAAGCATCAAGCACCGGATGCAGTGCGTCTTTGACCAGGTAATAGCCCATTACCGTGCCGACGATTGCTTTGCCGACGCCAGATTTTGGCAAGGCTACTTTCATGGCGACACCAATGGATGCTGCCATGCCCATCTTGCCGGCAAATTCGAGCGGGTGGGTGACATCGTGTGCTATGGCTTTGGCTACACCAGGCACCGAGTAGGCCAGACCTTCAGCTGTGACCATGGCGTACCGGGCGGCTTTTGAATTTTTTGCTGCACTGTCGAAGATCGTTTCTTCGCCGCTGGCAGGTGCTTTTGTTTCGACTTTGACGGCACTGCCCTGAGCCATTCTGTCTGAGAGGCTTAAAAGGTCTGAGCGTTTCAGGCCACTGACTGTGGTATCAACCGCAATTGGTTTCTCCACTTCTGCTTTTGCGTTGGTCTCGGCGCCAACTTTGGAATTTTTGGAAGGATCTGAACCCAGTGACTGATGGAATTTTTCTGCTACGTCAATTTTTAGTTGATTGGAAGAGTCATTGTTGTCTTTTGAGACGGATAGGTCCGATTTGCCTTCAGCCATTTGTTTTTTGATCTCCAGATTCCTGCTTGCGCCGACTAGAGAATTGATTTTGCAGTGCTGTTAAAACAGATGCACGACAGTGGCCCGCCATAAGCTCCATGTTGCTCTCGGGGGGGGTAGTCGACTTCTCGTCGGTTATGTTAAGAGATTAATCGAAAGCATATCTAATGTCACTAAGGGGAATCATCATTCCTTTCGTAATTTCCCCACTCTGATCTCATAATCGCTCAAATATTTTTCAAGAAGCCGTGATTTTTGCAAAAGTGGGGGTAAACGCCACCGCCGGGGTACCTGGGGTCCCAGGGGAAGGATTCTGGAAAGAATTCTGGAAAAAATACCTTCAAAGGTATTTTTTTTGCTACAGATGGCAACAGACGATCTCATTTAATGGTCAAGCCGGTAAATTAAGGGTGCATCTTTGTATAAGGAATTAAAAAAGCATGGGCATGTTAGCTGACCAGGTGGCAATAGTGACCGGCTCCGGCCGGGGAATCGGCAGAGCGATATCGCAGGCATTGGCAAAAGAAGGTGCCAAAGTCGTGATTAGCGACATCAATGAAGAACTTTGCCAGAAAACCGCCGCCGAGTTTCAGGCTGGTGGGGCTGAAGCCATTGCCGTGCCTTGTAACGTGACAGATTCTGCCAGCGTGGCCAAAATGGTGGAAGCCATTATTGCCAAGTGGGGTCGCATCGATATTCTGGTAAATAATGCCGGCATAACCAGAGACGCGCTATTTATGAGGATGAGTGAGGATCAATGGCAGGCGGTTATCGATACCAACCTGACATCAGCCTTCAAAGTCACCCAGCCCATCGTTAAAGTGATGTCGAAGCAACGTTCTGGACGCATTATCAACATCGCCAGCACCTCAGGCGTGCACGGTAACTTTGGCCAGGTCAATTATGCCGCCGCCAAATCTGGGCTGATTGGATTCACAAAAACCGTGGCCCTTGAATATGCTTCGCGCAATATCACTTCCAATGCCATCGCTCCTGGTTTTATCGACACTGATATGACTAAAGCCCTGGGTGAGGAAATTATAAACAAGATTCTCGATCGAGTGCCGTTAAAGCGCATGGGCACGCCTGAAGACATCGCTTCTGCTGTTGTATTTCTCGCAGGACCCGGATCTTACGTTACTGGTCAGGTGCTGGAAGTGTCCGGCGGACTATACACATAAATCGCAAGTGATTTCATTTACATCGGTAACACAATTAGAAACTACTTTTGCGACGTGATATTCTAATCTTTCTTGGAACCGGCACTCCTCAGTGCCTATTTAGTTTCACATGCGTTTTTCAAGTTTTTTAAAAGAGGTAGACAGTACTCATGGAAGAGAAGGAAGCCTTCGAAAGAGTAAAGAAGGTGGCTGTGGCCCAACTCAACGTTAACGTTGAAGAAGTAACCATGGAAGCAAGCTTCACTAAAGACCTTGGCGCTGATTCACTCGACACAGTCGAGCTCGTCATGGCTTTAGAAGAAGAGTTTGGAATGGAAATTCCGGACGAAGACGCCGAAAAAATCACCACCGTTGGTGAAGCCGTAAAGTACATTGCAGGGCATCTTTAGATAAACCTGAGGTGTTGTATCCAGAGTGGGCCACGTAAGCTGGTCCACTTTGGTGTGGTATTAACTAGAGATAAGTAGAGTCATGACAAAAGAGCGTGTGGTTGTTACCGGTCTGGGGCCTATATCCTCAGTCGGTACAGGCAAGGAGCAGTTCTGGGACGGAATTGTAAATGGCAGATCCGGCGTTAAGCTGGTGCAGCGAATTCCTGAAAAACTCAGACCTTCCTGCAAAATTGCAGCCGAAATGTACGATTTTGATCCGTCAAAGTACATGGATTTCCGCGCCGTCAAACGCACTGATCGCTTTATTCAATTTGCCATTGCCGCCTCAAAGCTGGCGGTGGAAGATTCAAAATTGGATCTGACTAAAGAAGATCCTGAGCGGGTGGGCGTGGCTGTTGGCTCGGCCGCTGGTGGTTTTCAATCTATTGAGGACCAATTCCATGTATTGATGGATAAGGGGCCGGATCGTTGCTCGCCATTCACAGTACCCATGCTGATTGTCAATATGACTGCCGGTTGGGTATCGATGCTGCATAACGCTAAAGGCCCTAATACTTGCACGGTTACCGCCTGCGCTACATCGGCTCATTCCATCGGTGATGCTTATCGCATTATCGAGCGTGGCGAGGCCGATATTATGTTTGCTGGCGGCTCCGAAGCTCCGATTGCTGCACTGGTCATGGCCGGATTTGCTTCTGCTCGCACTTTGAGCACCCGCAATGAAGAGCCGGAGAAAGCCAGTCGTCCTTTCGACAAAACTCGAGATGGTTTTGTCATGGGTGAAGGTGGAGCAGTGCTGATGCTCGAATCGCTCAGTCACGCTCAAGCTCGCGGCGCTCATATTTACGCTGAAATTACCGGGTTTGGTAGCACTGGTGATGCCTTTGATATCGTCCAACCTTCGCCTGATGGAGCTGGAGCAGCCAGAGCCATGGAGATTGCGCTTAAGCAAAGTGGTATCACTGCCGAAGAAGTCGATTATATAAACGCCCACGGCACATCCACTCCGCTTGGTGACAAGGCCGAAACTAAAGCGATCAAGACAGTATTTGGCACTCATGCCACTTCTCATAAATTGCACATCTCATCGAGTAAATCGATGACGGGCCATCTACTTGGTGCTGCTGGCGCCATTGAAGCAATTGTTTGCGTCATGGCCATCCAAGACAATATTGTTCCGCCCACCATCAATTTAAATGAGCCTGATCCTGACTGCGATCTCAATTACACTCCCAATGTTGCTCTGCGCAATGCCAAAGTTGATATTGCCATGTCAAACAGTTTTGGTTTTGGTGGTCACAATTGTTCGCTGGTGTTCAAGCGCTTTAAAGGCTAACTAAATGTCTGCAGAAGTAATTGGCAAAAGTATTTCCGAACTGCGGTCAATGCTTAAGGCAAAAACGGTTTCAGCTTCGGAAGTGCTTGAATCGCACATTGCTCATATAGAAAAGCATGAAGGTGAAATCAACGCTTTTTTGTCTTTTACATTTGATCAGGCGCGCGAGCAAGCTAGCGCTCTAGATAAAGTTGGTGATTTCGGCGGCGCAGGTGCCGTGCTGGCTGGTGTGCCTGTGGCTGTCAAAGACAATATGTGCGTCAGTGGCAAAGTGACCACTTGCGGCAGCAAAATTTTAGAAAATTTCACTGCACCTTATGATGCTCAAGCAATTCTCAATTTAAAAAATAATGGTGCGTTGATTTTGGGTAAAACCAATCTCGACGAATTCGCCATGGGCTCGTCCACTGAAAATTCCGCTTACAAATGCACAAACAACCCCCACGATACTGCCTGTGTACCGGGAGGCAGCTCCGGCGGCTCAGCGGCGGCAGTAGCAGCAGGTTTCGCTGTCACCGCATTAGGTTCTGACACCGGCGGTTCAATCAGGCAACCGGCCAGTTTTTGTGGTGTGGTAGGAATGAAACCCACATACGGTATGGTTTCACGCTACGGACTGGTGGCGTTTGCCTCCAGTCTCGATCAAATCGGGCCATTCGGTCGCACCGTAGAAGATACCGCGTTGACGCTGCTGGCAATCGCTGGTCACGATCAAAAAGACTCAACTTCTCTGGCGGCGCCTTTCCAGGATAATAATCCGAAAGGCTTCCCTGAGCTGACTTTGAGCATGATTGAATCTTTGAGCAAACAGTCACCGGCTGAACTGCTCAAGGGCACCAGAATCGGTATCATTAAAGAGTTAGTCGGTGAAGGCATTGAAGCCGATGTTCGCAATTCGGTTTTGGAAGCAACAAAGTTACTCACCACCCTTGGTGCCATTGTTGAAGAAGTTTCATTGCCTCACTCGCGTTATGCTCTGCCGGTCTATTACCTTCTCGCCACAGCCGAAGCATCGGCCAACTTGGCCCGTTTTGATGGTGTGCGATATGGTCTGCGTGACCTTGATGCTCCAGATATTTTGTCTATGTACAACAGCTCGCGCTCGCAAGGTTTTGGCGCCGAGGTCAAACGCCGTATCATGCTTGGTACATACGCACTGAGCAGCGGCTATTACGACGCTTATTACAAAAAAGCGCAGCAGGTAAGGCGTTTGATTACGTCTGATTTTGAGAAAATTTTCGAAAAATTCGATCTGGTGCTTTCTCCCACAGCGCCTTCCACCGCTTTCAAAACCGGTGAAAAAACCGGGGATCCCCTACAAATGTATCTCTCCGACATTGCTACTATTCCCGCCAACCTGGCCGGGTTGCCTGGAATTTCACTACCTTGCGGCACCAGCATGGCAAGCGAAAACGCCAAAGCGATGCCCATCGGTTTGCAATTGTTGGGAGCGCCGGTATCAGATGCACTCTTGATCAAAGTGGCATACGCATTCGAGCAAGCACTAAAATTAACGCTTCAATCGCCTTTTCTTAAGTAAATTCAAAACCATAAATACGGCAGTCTTACTGTTGAGCCTATAAACTATAAGTGGACCAGCGAGGATAAATAGAAGCAGTGCGCAATATTAAAAATCTACTGTTCACCACTCTTGTCGCTCTCAGCACCTTTGCTTCGATGCCTTCTGTGTTTGCAGCGGGAGCCAACGACTTTTTTGGCAATTCATTGCCGTCCAGCGGTGGTAGTGAACCGGCCGGGGGGTCCGCCGCCGCGTCACCTGGAGAACTGGTGCCGCCTGGCATGGGTGGAGCTAATGGCACTGACCTCTCGGGCGACGAAAAGCGCATGCAAAAGAAATATCGCGAGATGCTCAAGCACTGCCAAAATTTGATCGCCAAAGGCGACCGTATGATTAAAGACGGCGAAGCTCGCAAAGACGAAAAAATGACCAAGAAAGGCAAAGTTCTTAAGGGTATCGGCGAGCGGCAGTTCGCTGAATTCAAGGCCAATAGTCCGCTTCCTGAAGATAAGAAACTTCCGGACAGACCCCTCGATAATAAACCTGCAGAGTAAAGTACCGTTCGAATAAATAGATAGTCAATTTATGCCAGTTAAAAAACAAGTTTTCGACAACCTGTCTGAGGCCGTCGGTCGTACTCCCCTTGTACGGCTAAACCGCATCACTGCAGGGCTCGAAGCTACTGTGCTGGTCAAAGTTGAGTCTATGAATCCGCTCAGCTCAGTCAAAGATCGCATCGGCATTTCAATGGTGCTTGATGCTGAAGCAAAAGGTTTGATAACGCCGGGAAAAACTACGCTGATTGAGCCGACTTCGGGCAATACCGGAATCGCTCTGGCTTTTGTTGCAGCAGCTAGAGGCTATAAGCTTGTGCTTTGTATGCCAGAGACCATGTCTCTTGAACGCAGACGAATGCTGAAAGTATTGGGTGCTGAGCTGGTTTTAACACCTGGTGCCGACGGCATGAAGGGTGCTCTGGCAAAGGCCGACCTGCTGGTGGCACAGTCAGATGAAAACTATATGTTGCAGCAATTTTCAAATCAGGCCAATGCCCAGGCGCACAGGCTTACCACCGCCGTGGAGCTCTGGGACGACACTGCTGGAGATATAGATATGTTTGTGGCCGGCGTAGGCACCGGAGGCACCATAACTGGTGTCGGTGAGGTGCTGAAAGAAAAACGCCGGGAGCTAGGCAAGAATTTTGAAGTGGTGGCAGTAGAACCGATGGATAGCCCAGTCATTAGCCAGAAGCTGGCAGGCATGCCGCTTAAACCGGCCTCGCACAAGATTCAGGGTATCGGCGCCGGGTTTATTCCAGACGTGCTTGATTTAGCACTTATTGATGAAGTGTTTCTTGTTACCAATGATCAAGCATTTGGTATGGCTCGCCGCTTGCCTCGCGAAGAAGGCATACTTGGTGGTATCAGCAGCGGTGCTAACGTTTTTGCCGCAGTGGAACTTGCTAAACTTGCCAAAAACAAGGGCAAGACTATAGTTACAGTAATCTGCAGCAGTGGCGAGCGTTATCTATCTACAGCGCTTTTCGAAGGCTGGGAATAGGGATTTAATTAGCTTAGCCTTAGCGCTTAACTTTTTGACGTGCTCGTCTGTGACCTTCAGCGCGTGTACGCGTGCTGGTATGGTCAGCTAGTACAGTTACCGACAATGGCTGATTGAGCCGGTCAGCTCCCACTGCGTCTTTGGTTTCAACAGCGTGCAAGTCAGAAACAATTTCTAGCTCCACGGGTTTCTTCACTTCAACGGCCTGGTCTTGCTTGCCCTTGTACTGAGTGTTAATGGTCACTTCATTCATCCAGCCCACAAGACCAAGTGCTTTCATTGCTCTGATGATCAACCACGAAGGGTCAATTTCGGCAGCAGTCAAACCGTGACGGGCAGAACCTGGGAATGCGTGGTGATTGTTGTGCCAGCCTTCACCTAATGTTAGGAAAGCAACCCAACCGACGTTGACACTAGTGTCAGCAGTATTGAAATTTTTGTAGCCGGCTTTAGGAATGTGACAAACCACATTCAACAACAGTGGCATTTGTTGCACAACCAGTGCAGCGGCCAAGCTGGCAGCTGCTATTTCCCAGCCCCAGATCAGCGCCATGATGCCGCGCAGGCTGAAATTGATGAATGAATTGAGCAAGTGAGCACGGTGCCAGTCGCCGCCAGCATCGAGAAATTTGTAGAGAGGATCGTTAACCATGTCGCGTGAAAGTTTTTCAGGCTTAAGATAGTCAGCGTACTCTTTGTGCAAAAACCAACCGATGTAGGCTTCATACATGCCGTACTTAGGTGCATGTGGATCGAGCTCAGTATCTGTATAGCGGTGATGCGCACGGTGCAGTGTTGCCCACCACATTGGTGAACTCTCAAAACCGAGATATCCGGCCATAACGAGGATGTATTCAACAAACTTGGGGCAGGTGTAAGAGCGGTGAGCCAAAAGTCGATGGTATCCGACTGTAATTCCTATCATATGCACAGTGTAGAAACATAAGAACGCAACTAAGCAACTGACTAGCATTGATTGACTTCATCCTGAGAAGGGCCCGCCGCCGCACTGGAGAACTCCAAATTGCATGCATTTTACTGCCGCGCTTTTTGTGCGATTGAAGACGTTCAGTAATTTTCGCATAGTGCTAGCATGATTGCCAGAATATTTACCATATCGACATAGTTGTTAATAGCTCGAACATGCCATTTACGTGGATTGTTGACTTCGTGACAGGGCTTGAGCGTTGGAGCGAGGGCGATTAAAAACACTGTTCAGCAATAAAAAATGTGCCACCAATAGTGATGGCACATTTCTAAATTAGATAAAGAAATAATGAATCAAATTAACTTAGAAACCGAAAGTACCTTGCGACGGGTTCAATCTACTCAACATCACCTGAGCTGCTGCTGCCTGTGTCGGAATCAGGCGCCCGGTTCTGCCGCTGAGGAAGTCAGCTACGCTTTCACCTGGAGCCATCCAGCCCATTAATTGGCGTGTTTCTGAATTTTGCACAGGCCTCATGTCGGGAGTGACCGGATAAGGCACTACCTCTGTGGCCCATTGACCCAAATTGCGAATAAAGTCTGGCGCATTTCTGTCGTAATTAATCGTGTTGTTAGCTAAAGTGACCGGTGCCATGACATTGGGCCTCTCTGAGCCAATGCCGAGACTGGTGGTTGATGAATTGAGTACGCCATTGATATCAAGGGCTGTCTGCGGCACATAAATCGGCGCACGATTGCCTGCTCGGGCTCCAGTGTTGACCCATTCGGTGCCGTGGCAATACTCGTCTCCGCCCCATGCTGCGGGCATACGGCTTCCGTGACCTGTGGTTATACCAGCGTCTCTGCTGCCGAAAATACCGTAGTCAATGCGGTTGTTGGGCAAGAAGCTATCTATTGGTGGTGGGCCGTTTACGCCCTCGTCACCGTAAATGTCCTCAGCGCGACTGCCGGCCTGGTGCACAAAACTGTCGAGAGTTGTGGGTGGTAAGCCCCTGGCATTCAAGCCATTCCCGCCACCACCGGCGCCAGCTACTCTAACCATGGCCCTGATATTAGGCGGCAGCATGTTATATACAGCTTGCGACACTACCTGGCCGGGAATAATAGAATCGATAAAGCTCTGCGCCATGGCCGGAGGGGCCATCATAAATAGCGTAGCTAAAAGGGCAAATTCACCGCGAAATCTCATATTCTATGCTCGCATTGGTAAGTGAGTACTGAAGAGCCGTCGGCTCTGGCCGGATTAGAAAATTATCCTGGGTGAACCAATAGTACGCCTGCTCTTGGCCCTTGTCAATAGATCTTAATGTAGGCCTTGACGTGCAACGAACTTATTTCATGTATATTCCGATTTTACGTGGCGAACGCCAATCATGCCCGGGAGCTGTCCCAATCGCTTTTTTGTCTTTGCTTATCGCGTACGTGTGCCCGCTTGCGGCTACGGCCGCTCCAAAAACGCAAACGGGCATTTCCGCGCTAAACCTGCGGCAGACAAATAAGATGGCCGGCGATTGCGATGTGCTCATAAGCAACCTTGGACTGCGCCTCACTACAAAAAAAACCAATTTAACATTTCTCTTTCTACCGCCATACAATGAAGCCATTTGTTTCGCTCGCGATTCAGGCAAAATATTTCGCTGCCCGATTAAATCATTTCGAAATACGTTCAGTACATCTATGACCCTCCTTGCTGCTTTTACTCTGGAAGATGCCAGGCTGAAAGCGGCAGGGCGGGTCAAACAGGGCGCGCTTGATCTGGTCAAATTTGAGACCACCAGCGAGTTCGAAGCCATGCAACTGATGCGTCTGAAAAATCGTGAGTTAGGAAGCCTTTCACCTCATCATTTAGTGCTTCTGGCGGCAGACAAATTACCTTATGATAAACGTATATCTGTTTTGCTCGAACGCATTTATGGTTTGCCAAAAACCGGTTTGATACCAATTTCTGTTCGTTACCGAAGTGTGGGCGGTGAAGACACTGCCTACCTTACTACTGGTGTCTGTCGGCCCTGCAAAATCGATGCTAAAACTATGCAGATTCCTACCGGGTTAAAAGCTGCTAGAGACCTGTCAGAGACTCTAGAGACCAAAAGTTCACCTGAAGCCATAGATTTGATGATGCTTAAATAATGAGTATTACTGCTAATTCAACGTTGCTGCACCGCAGGCAGTGCGGTTATA
The DNA here is from genome assembly GCA_036170915.1 of Cyanobacteria bacterium auto_48_18. Taxonomy (GTDB): domain Bacteria; phylum Cyanobacteriota; class Vampirovibrionia; order Obscuribacterales; family Obscuribacteraceae. The sequence continues at coordinate 162,716 of JAVHQC010000036.1, read as the reverse complement.
AATTGATAAAACTCTTTCACACCTGCAGCATACGCGGGCATATCAGCCGCCTCTACCCAGCCGTGGGGGCTGTTCGGTAAAAGAAGCATTTGTTTATAACCGGTAGCAATGGCAAATAATCTATCTGAGTGACTGGTAGGAATAACATCATCGTGGCCAGGTTTAATCACTAGAACACTTCCTCTATAGTCAGGAAAAAGCGACTCTACGTCTAATGATGGGTTCATGAGCAGCGCGTCAGGATAAATATTGAGAAAACCAATACGTTTTTTTGCCCAGGCTGCAGGTGACAAAAATGTACAATCTAATATAAGCCCACAAGTTTTGCGCGCTCTGGCAATTTCTGAACTGACGCCGCCACCAATTGATTCGCCATAGAGAACGATCTGATCGCTCTTATAGTGTTTTACTTTATCCAAATAATCGTAAGCTGCTATGCCGTCGGCGGCCACTGCTTCCATGGAAGGATGTCCAGGACTTCTGCCATAACCGGCATAGTCGTACATCAGTACTGAAGAATTGGCATCAAGCAGACACTTTACTTTCGGCCAGCGGCCGATCATCGAGCCGGCATTGCCGTGAGAATACAAAGTGACTAAATTCGACCCAGGCTTGGCAAAAAAGATAGCCGAAATCTGTCTGTCACCATATCTGGTATTGACCGGAATCATCACCCGCTCGCCAACTATATCGCCGATTTTGAGATATTTTTCAGAGCCTTCTTCTTCAGGACCAGGGTAGAAAGCCACTTGGTTGACAAATTCGGGATGAAAACGTGGTGCCATGACCACATATGCAATCAGGGCAAGAACCACAATAGTAGCTAGAAAAAGATAAAGCTTAGGCATGAGGTTGCTGCTTTAAGTTGGAAAGTACGGCTATAAAGATATCCACCAGGAAGGGATCAAACTGCGTGCCTGCGCCCTGTCTCAGGGCCAGAATAGCTTGCTCTTGACCCATGGCCGGGCGATACGGACGATCGGAAATCATAGCGTGGAAACTGTCTACGATGGCGACGATGCGCGCGGGCAGAGGAATATCCTCACCTTTGAGCCCTCGAGGAAACCCGGTGCCGTCCCAGCGCTCATGGTGATTTTCAAGAATTTCGCAGATGTCTTTCAAGGCTCTGATGGGCCTCAGCAACTGTGCACCCAAAACCGGATGCTGATTAACCATTTCACGTTCGGCATCACTGAGCACACCACCCTTAGTCAGTAAATCAGAAGGAAGTTTGAGTGTGCCTACATCGTGCAACAGCCCGGCCACTCTGATCTGCTCAATTTGAGTGGCTGATAGGCCCATTACTTTACCGAGCATTTCAGACATTCGAGCTACTTCTAAGTGATGCGTTTTGTTGTAGTCAGAGCGCGCATAGAGATTTTGCGCCAGAGCTTTAACCATCTCAACCACTTCAGGCACCAGCTCTTCTTTATTTTGTGCCTCCAGTGAAACTGTGGGGGCGACAAAATCTTCGAGAGCCAGTTTATTGCTTGTATCTATTGTTATTTGCGCCATGGCGCCCTCGGTGGGCTCAGCTGCCTCTTTGGTTTCGCGCGGCGTCTCAAACATCAAGTCAGCTGCGGTATGCACCTGGTTGCGACCCAGTCGTTTAGACAAGTAGAGCGCTTTATCTGCCAGCTCTAACAAGTGATGTTGATCAGAAGCGTCTTCAGGAAATGTAGCGATACCAAGACTGGCGGTAACCGAAAGGTTAATGCCTTCGTGCAAAATTACTTCTGAAGCCAGCGAGCGCCGAATACGTTCAGCCACCACATGTGCCCCTTCTTGATTGACCTCAGGCAAGACAATCATAAATTCTTCCCCACCATAACGAATGGGAATATCAACGTCGCGGCAATTATTTTTGATCAGTCGGGCCACGGCCTTTAAAACTGTGTCGCCAACAGGGTGACCATAATTGTCGTTGATTGACTTGAAGTGGTCCACGTCGACCATAAGCACTGCCAAATGGCGTTGATAGCGCTCTGCCATACGCATTTGCTCTGTTAGTTTTTCCTGGCCTGTGCGGTGATTGTATAAAGTAGTCAAACCATCTGTGGTGGCTTGCCTCTGTACCCGAGCGTAGAGGCGAGCGTTGGTTACGCCTGATGCCACCTGGTCTGCCACCGATTTCATAAAGGCTTCGTTGACGCGATTCCAGTTAGCTGGAATTTCGCCTTTATAACCGACCAAGAGACCCAGAAGTTTTTCGCTGTAGTGAATGGGAATATAGAACAGCGACAAGATGTTGTATCCGGACAAGACCTCTTCGCGGAAAGGGTCGAGCCTGCGGTCGTTGGCTACATCATTGGCGATAATGGCCTGGTCTGATTGAAACAGTTGGCTGTATAAATCAAGGGTTTTGAGATCACGTCCATATTCCAACACTCGGTAAATATCATCAGTAACATATTCAACCCGAAGTGAATCTTCAGGTTCTTCTTCTGATGGCAAAACAATAAAACAACAATCTAAGCCGAAATAGCCCGAAAGCTCTTCAAGCATTTCACCCAGATTTTCTTTGATGGTAAATGAACGCCTGATGGTGTTGCTGATGCGGTGCAGAAGCGATTCTTGATTGCGCAGAATGTCAGATTCTCGCCGCAGCTGCTCAAGCAAAGTGTTGCGCTGCAATTGCGATTGCCTATCTTGCGATAGTTGCTCGTGGGCTTTTTCTAAGCGCTGAGCATAATCTTCGAGCAACTGTAATTGCACCGCCAGCTCTTTTTCAATTTTGCGGTGCCGCAGTGAAGACTGCACTCTGGCCATCAATTCTGAATCAAAACAAGAATCGGTCAAGCAGTCGTCGGCCCCAACAACCAGGCCTTCTACTCGGGCAGAGGGATTAGTGTCGGGAGTGACGATAATGACTGGAATATGTTTGAACTCGGTAGATTCTTTAATGACTTTGCAGAAACCAAATCCGGTGGAGCCCGAAATATTGCTGTCCACAATAATCAAATCGACTCTGCTTTCAGACAAAATCTGCAGCGATTTTTCTTCTGAGTCAGATTCGAGCACTCTGTATTTTTCACCCAGTGTGCGCGAGAAACGACGTCTAACAACACGGTTTGAGTGCAAAATGAGCACGTGGTCTACGTCTAACTGTTCGGCTTTGCTGGCAGTGGGATGCGAAATCTTTTCTCTATCATCATTGCCTGCCTGGAAAAACAACTGTGTACGGTTGGCGAGGTGTTCTCCCATTAGACGAAGAGTTTGTAAATCTTGAGTAGAAACTTCTCTTGAAGAGTCAAAGGATATGACGCGAATCAAACCACGCACTTCACCAGCCTTTTGAGACGCATCGGCCATCACAGGCACTATGGCATAGGGGAATTCTTGAGTTTCTCCGTCGGTGGTAGAGAAGGCTCGGCCGAGCCATGGACGCAAAGTCGATTTGACTTTTTGAGCCACAAGAGAGTTTGCCACCGCCAGCGGTTGCTTGTTTTCGTCATTGAGATTGCGAACTGATTTGCGCGCCTCTTCGTCACTGTCGTCGCCCGAAAATGTGATGACGTTGTGAATCTCATGGCCACTGACCAGGTCAATAAAACCAAAGTCAAAACCCAATACCTGGCAGATATGGCGCTGCACAGCATCCAGGAATTCTTCCTTGGGTGCTTGTTCGGCTAGTCTGCTTTCGGTTTCCACTAAAACACTTATCTCAGGCGCTTGTATTTAAACGAAGAATTTCTTCCACCACCACTGGAACATCAACAGGGTCCACAATTCTTTGCGTCGATCGGCTTTTTGGCTCATGTGTTCTTCAACCAGGCGATTGATATATGGCCACTGGAAGATTCCCTGCCGGCGAATAAATGATTCCCCTAATAATTCATCTACCACGGGGCGGAACTCATTCCGCAGCCATTTGCCCACTGGTATGCCAAAACCTTTCTTTGGCCGCTTCAAAATGTACTCAGGTAGGTAGGGCGCCACGGCCTTCTTCAATAAATATTTTGTCGTCAGACCGTGAACTTTAAGCTCTGGCGGCAGTTTCAGGGCAAATTCCACCAGAGGGTAGGCCAGAAACGGCAGGCGCACCTCTAGAGAAGCTGCCATAGAAGCCCGATCAGATTTAACCAGCAAGTCATCAGGTAAGTAGGTAGTCATGTCAAGGCGCATGATGTTGTTGATTACATCGTGCACGCTTCCCCGTGGGCTGTGACCGTTTAGATGCACCAGGGGCAAGTCGCCAAGAATGCGCTCTTCCATGGTTTCGGTGAGAATCTGGTGCTCAGGCATTAATAGTTGCGGTTGGTCAGCCATGCGAATAGCACCCATCCATCTCAGATGGCGGCGCACGGCTGGCTCAGCAGCAGCGCCAATAAAGCGCTTCACTTTGAAGTCAAAGCTGATGTTATTCATATTAACGGGCAAGCTGTTGAAGGCAGGCTCAAGTAAGCCGTGACGCAGGGCGGCGGGCATCAGACCCCACATGGGGGCGAACTTGTGTGCCTGATAAGTAGGATAACCGCCAAAAAGCTCATCGCCCCCTTCTCCGGCCAGAGCTACGGTGACATGTTTGCGAGTCATTTTTGACAGCGAATAGGTAGGCACAATGGAGGCATCAGCCAAAGGCTCGTCGAGAATCTCCCACAGCTGTGAAAGAGTTTCAAAGCCTAGCTCAGGCGAAAAAGTGGCGACTTCGTGATCAGCACCGATGTGTTTAGCCACTGCCAGTGCGTGAGACGACTCATCGAATGATTTGTCGTTGAAGCCTATCGAGAATGTCTTCACTGGTTTACTAGAAAATTGACTGGCCAGCGCAGCGATACAAGATGAATCAATGCCTCCGGAGAGGAAGACTCCAAGCGGCACTTCAGAAATTAGGCGCAGTTCGATAGAGCGTTTGAGTAAACGCACCAGTTCTTCTTGTGCCTCTTCTTCTGAAATTTTTTCAGTTTTGATATCAGGCAACCAGTAACGCTCAACCTGGACCTGGCCACGTTCTACGAGAAGGAAATGGGCAGGAGGTAATTTGCTTATGCCTTTAAAAATTGAATGTGGACTGGGTACATACTCAAGGCTCAAATATTTTTGCATCGCCAGGCTATCCAGTTCACGTGTGGCTTTTGGATGAGCGAGGATACCCTTAATTTCAGAGCCGAAAATAAACGTGCCGCCGAAGACACCATAGTGCAGCGGCTTCTCACCCAGTCTGTCCCGGGCGATGAATAGCCTTTCTTTGCGCGTGTCGTAAATGGCAAAAGAAAACATGCCTTCGAGATAATCAAGGCAACCGGTGCCATATTCTTCGTAAAGGTGAACGATGCATTCAGTATCTGACTTGGTTACAAGCGTGTGGCCAAGTGAGCGCACGCGCTCTTGCAGCTCTTGATAGTTGTAGATTTCGCCATTGAAAACAATCCAGATGGTGCCGTCTTCGTTGGTGATTGGTTGCTGACCGCCGGACACATCAATAATGGCCAGGCGCGTCATGCCAATGGCAGCGGCGCCAACCAGTTTCATGCCTTCTTCATCAGGGCCTCGGTGGGCAATGCTATGACACATGGCCCCCAGATGGTTTTCGCGTTCGGTGAGGGGCTCACCGCTTAAATTGAGATATCCGACAATGCCGCACATATTCGAACCCTTTTTGATGATAATCAATTGTCCTGTATTTACGTCGTTTGGGCATTAGATTTGAGTCTTTGTGCAGCTTTGTGGCAGGTTATTATTATTGGATGTCGATTGCATATAGACCAGATAAATCAAGGCAAGAGTGCTTGCCAAGCTCTTTTTACGATAGACCAACGGTGGAAGTGGCCAGAGCTCTGCTCGGACAGACACTGGTGCGCCGCTTCGCTGATGGTCGAGTATTTTCAGGAGCCATTGTCGAGGTGGAAGCATATACAGCTGACGACCCAGCTTGTCATGCATTCGGCGGTAGAAAACAACGTTGCGAAGTGATGTTTGGCCCGCCGGGCTTTGCCTATGTATATTTCATCTACGGCATGTATCACTGCTTAAATGTGGTGACCGAGTCTGATGGAATTGCCGGAGCAGTGCTTATTCGGGCAATTGATGACAGCGCTCCCAGCGTTCGTGAAAGTAAAACCAATGGTCCGGGAAAACTTTGCCGCTATCTTGGCATTGACCGCGAGTTTAACGGCATTCCTCTTTTTGATGCCAAGCAGGAGCTTTATATCAAATCTGGTCGTACCATCAAAGATAGAGAAGTGGAAATTTCTACTCGTATTGGTATCACTAAAGCGGCTGACCGGTTGTGGAGATTTCATGTTAAAGATAACCACAGCGTCTCAAGGCGGAAGTAAAGCTACATACTGGGTTCTTGCCATGGCCTGGATGATTGTGATTTTTGCTTTTTCGCATCAGGCAAATTCGGGTGCGGTGACTGAGACCTATCTGCAAGACGCCAATGTACCGGTGCGCAAACTTGCTCACATGCTTGAATTTGCACTACTGGCGATACTGGTACAACGGGCACTGGCGGCTGATGCAATTCAAGATCAGGTCTTGAAACTGAGTTGGAGAACAAATTTGCTTGCCCTGGGTTTTGCCGTTCTTTACGCCCTTTCTGACGAATGGCACCAGTCATTTGTTGTGGGCAGAAGTTCTAGTATTTATGACGCTGGTGTTGATACTTGTGGTGCCGTGCTTGGTTTAGTTATTGCTTTTCTAGTGCGGAAGAAGTTTTTTGCAGCAAAGGCTGAAGGCTAAATTGTCTAAAACTCAAGGCACTAGTTTCTTCGAAAATTCCGGCAGGAAAATGCTCGCTGCAACGATAGGTGCTGCTGTTACCGCTTTTTGTTTTACAAGCCTGGATGCTCAACGAAGGGCTAATGACGTAGAAGCACAGAAGTTTAGTGCTGAAAGCGACCTTAATGCTTTTGATCACCGGCAGGTCTCAGCAGTTTTTTATACTAAAGACATTAAGCGTGGTACCAAGATAAAACACTCAATGCTCGAAGAACAAGCTGTCGATCGCAAATTGTCTTCAGAACAACGGGTGTCTCACAATTGGATAATTGTGAGGAGAATAGCTATGCGAGACCTGAAGAAAAATCAGCAGGCCAAGCTCTCGGACTTCGGCCTCCAACTGCCATAGGTGAAACATGCGTGGTTAGCAAACAAGATCTAAAGTCCGGAGCTATTGGCGCGTTCAGTTGCCTATGCACATTGCTGTGCATGCAAGGGTTTAGACCAAAAATTTCTACTCAACTGCATCAATGCACTGCTATACGTTTGGTTTTCACCGCGACTAAAGACATTCCGGCGGGAACGGTTTTCACGGCGGACATGATGCAGGGTCAGGTAATGGAGGCCCGTAAAATACCCGCCGGCATAATCTGGCGCCAGGTATTGGTAGTCGGAAGAAAAACCCAGTTTGATTTTAAAAAAGGTATGTTTATTGGAATAAGTGATTTCGTAGATTTTCAAGATCATAAGACGATGCATCCGGAAGACTGAGCCTTGCCAGGCTTGGTTGTTTTTCTGAGGATTTAAGGAAGCAATCCTCAGACGATAACTGGCCTTGTAAACAAAATTCTGAATGACTCGATGCTATGTTTGTATCTGTACTGACATATTTAGACCTAATTGTGCGAACCGGAGTTCTTCGAATTGAAATGCGGGTGGTGCGGTAAGACTGATTGCCAGGTTGATTTGCTGATTGCAGGACCAAAAGCCTACATCTGCAATTTGTGTGTGGCTCGGCTTACTCCGACTGGCACTGAGAATGTCTCTACTAAACTCGAAGCGGAGGGGAATTGCTCATTCTGTGCAGCGAATCAGCCGGTCTTTGAGTCAAAATTGATACACACAAAAGGAGTTCGAATTTGCAAAATTTGCTTGAATCAATGCGAAGAGATTATTGACGAATCTTCAGATCGAAATACTCGTGGTGGCAATTCTGATGAACAAGACCCACCTGACGATCACACCGATTGCGAATGTAAAAAAAGACAGCCTTCTGCCTTAGAGGAAGAGTGGTCTAATTTGGTATTTGAAGCTGAAGACGATAACGAATTGATTAAAAATGGGCGAATATGGTTAAGGAAGAATGGAACAGATGAAGCTGCCGGAGAGGCTATTGCCAGGCTCCTGGCAATAAAGTCGACACCTGGTCTTATTACTTTGGGAGAAGCTTGGCTTGACCGATATCCTCAACATGACTCCAGCGCGGCTGTTATAGGTGAACTCCTTAAAGCTGCACGTTCCCCAAAAATTATTCGATTAGCCGGCAAGTATCTCAAAGGTTCCGCTAATGTTTCACAGGCCCGTCCAATTATCAGAGCGCTTATTGAAGGCCCACGCCACGCCGGACTGCAGAAAAAAATTGCTGATCTTCTAGAAAAATATCCGCACGACGAAGGATGGAGAGACGCCCTTCTCAGTACATCCAGGCACGTGAGACAGCAAAGCGAGAACTTAGCGGCACGATGGTTGCAGTTAAATGTCGATGATTCACAACTTTTCAATACGCATATCTACTTAACCAGGTCACCGGAAGTCATAGAGGCGACATTTGATTGGATGCGCTCAGGGGGCCAGACATCCAAATATTTGTCATCTACGCTTGACAGTGCCATTTCAGCCGCAGCAAGATATCATCGAGCCATCCTTCCAAGTGTTCTCCGTTTTTCCAGAGCTTGGTTGAAGGCCAATCCAGAACACGAAGGTGCGGGTAAAGTTTATGCAGCGGTGCTTTCCGCCACAGCATCAAAGACAGATATTAACTCAGCGAAAAAATGGTACACGACGCACTTAACCAGTGAACGTTCGTATTTTATAATCTCAAATATACTAGATCTCTCCTATTGGGGACGAGCCAACGTTGATGAATACGCTGTCAACGAAGCACGGCGATTACTAGCTACGAAACCAGTGACAAGCAATATGGCACGTTTGATTGGTGCTCTGGTCAGCGTTAGACCTGACGAAAACAGTATTGCTATGGCGAAAGAACTCTATGACAGTCATAGTCTATTGTGGATTTTGATGCGGCTGCTCATACGTGCACCAGATCCAGAAACAATTGCTAAGGCTGAATTAGCTTATAGTCGGTGGAAAGATCACGCCGAATTAGAGCCGGAGATGCTCTATGCGCTACTTCGCGCTGACCCTCGCAACAAACTGGCATTGCGACGCACAAAACTATGGTCAAAACGCGATCCATCAAATAGATGGATCAAAGCAATTAAGCCATTGATTCAGAGAGGCTATTCTTGACTGCCACCAGCATTAGTACCAGTACTAGCACCAGTACTAGTGCCAGGAGCAGGCGCGCCTTCTGGTTCTGCAGGCTGCGCTGTCGGCGCAGTAGCGACGGCAGCGGCAGGTGCTGAAGCTGTGGGAATGGCGGCCGGTGCCACAGGTGGAGCGGCTACAGCAACAGGTGCTGGAGCGACAGCCGGGGCTACATTAGCGACAGCAGGTGGTGCTATAGACGGTGCTATGGCCGGGGCAGGCTCTGCCGCCGAGGTGGCAGGCGTATCTGCAGAAGCAGTTTCACCAGTACCATTAGTTATGTCTTTCTGTTCGCTTACGAGCAATTTGCCAGTTGCGTCTTTCACAATTGAAAGGCGAATGATAATCGGTGTCGGAGGTGTGCCTGAAGCACCAATCAAGTTACCCTGCACGTCAACTTGATAGCTGCCCACAGCAAGGGTTACAGGAGTGATTGATTCAATGCGCACTTCCTGATCTTGAGGCATGGCCTTCAGCTGAACTTTAGTCAGTGGAAAATGAGTCTCAGTCCAATAGCGATCGGCAAGCTCAGGAGTCATCATCGCCATGGCGCGAATTTGCGCCTGCCTGTAGCTGCCTTTGCGGAAATTAAGCATGTCCATGACAAAAGTGCGAGCGGTTTCTTCTAAAGCCAGAGTTCCGGAGGCACCAGATTCGGTTGCGGTTGCTGCAGCGGTGGTTGCCGCTGTATGTGGCTTCGACGAAAGTACATATGTAGTGATACCGGCGGCTAGCACCAGCACTGCAAATGCAGCAGCACCGAGTAAAAGTTTTTTCTCGGTTACCAGTTCGAATAGTGCTTCAGGTAAGCTCACGGGAAAAGCTTTTTTGACTCTGCGGCGCTGAGCTAACTCGGGATATTCTCTTTCAACAAATGAGTCAAATTCAGATTCTGCCGGTGGACGCTCAGAACCCACGCCTACTCTCTGTCTTGACGACGGCTCAGGTGACAGTTCGCCGACTAAATTGGCTAGTCTGCGCAGTTCATCTGGTGTCAGTGCCACTGCTGTTGATGGCGGAGTTCCGACTTTTCGTCTGACCGATAAAGTAGCTTTGTCTTTTGCTCCTTTAAATACAAGCATAAAACCAGATTGCGTTTCTAGCTGGCACTCTTTGTCGAGCAATGTGAATTCGGCATTGTTGCTGAAACTTTGATCGTCTCTACTTCTGGCTTCATAGCGCTCAGGCAAGGGTTCGGCACTCAGACTTGAGCGCGACGCATAAATCGGACGCTCTGGTCTTTCGCCATAGAGATAATCTAGGTCATCATCCATGCGGTTGATTTCGATATTGTCGTTATCTTCTTGCTCGTTGTTGCCGTAAGTCATTAATTACTCCAACCATCTGTATAAACCTATAAAGAGAGTTAGGCCCGAAACTTCTGTGTTCGGGCCTAACTCTGATTTCTTTAGAGGTATTCTCTTAGTCTGGAAGACCGTCCTGGCTGTCTCAATTTTCTGAGAGCCTTGAACTCTATTTGTCTTACTCTTTCACGAGTAACGGCAAATAGTTGGCCTACTTCTTCTAATGTGCGTTGACGACCATCATCAAGACCGAAGCGCAGACGCAATACATCGCGCTCACGAGGAGTGAGTTCGTTGAGCATCTTAGCCAGATCTTGTCTTAGCAGTTCATGAGTGACTGTGGTTTCTGGTCTGTCGGTCTCAGCATCTTCAATGAAATCACCGAGGCGAGAATCTTCTTCTTTACCGATTGGTGTTTCCAGTGAAATTGGCTCTTTAGCTGCTTTAATGATCTCATGCAGTTTAACGATAGAGACATCCATCGACTTGGCCAACTCTTGTTCTGTTGGTTTGCGATTGAGCTCTTGAGCCAGTTGTCTGGTGACTTTTTTGAGCTTGTTGATGGTCTCAACCATGTGCACAGGAACACGAATGGTGCGTGATTTGTCGGCAAGCGCTCTTGTAATTGCTTGACGGATCCACCAGGTAGCGTAAGTAGAGAACTTATAACCACGCTCATGGTCAAATTTTTCAGAAGCGCGAATCAATCCGAGGTTACCTTCTTGAATCAAATCAAGGAAAGATAGACCGCGACCGATGTACTTCTTAGCGATGGATACAACTAAACGCAAGTTAGCTTGTACAAGCTTACGTTTCGCCATCATGTCGCCTTGCAAAATTTTGCGAGCGAGTTCGATTTCTTCGTCTGGTTTAAGTAATTGAATGCGTCCAATTTCTCTTAGATAGAGACGTACCGAATCTTCGGTAGCAACTTCTCTGGCAGAGGGCAGCTCTACTGGTTCATCGTCGTCATCGAGATCATTTTCTTCATCGTCGAGAATGGTGAATTTATCATCTTCGTCGACTAGATCAAGCTCTTCGAGCTCATTTCTCTTGGCGATGTTCTCATCCTCAATAAGAGGATTACTAGTGCCGCGCTCGGTATCCGGGGACTTGCTTTTAGCCATGTGGTTCCTCGTGAATTGCTTCTTGGTTCTGGTGCTTAACGAGACAGCTTCAGCGTCGACCTATTCATCCGTTCTTTATGACTTTAATGTCCCCGGAAGGACCATTTGATGTGGATGTTGGTGTTCGGCTTGAACAGTTCAGGTGTGTTCAACAAATTCATCCTAAGTGCGTTTTACGTATCCAAGTGGGATCTATACATTTCCGTAATTATTGTCGGAAATACCATTGGGATTTGTACGTATACACCTTCTGAATGAGTACTGCTTTGCAACGCCTTAAGCCTAGTATAAGTGCGCTTTGCTCGCAGTGCCTATTTCGTTAAGTGAGTTTAAAACTATATTTCAACTACTTGCAAAGCCCGAATCATTTGCCTAGCTTGACTTTCGAAGCTGCGCTGACCGTTCATGTAAGACTTTTAATTGATCACGCAGGTCAGCGGCCAGTTCAAAATTGAGTTCGCGAGCAGCATCCTTCATCTCCTTTTCCACCCGTTTGATGGCGGTTCTGAGGTCTTTGTCGGTCAATTCCATGATGTGATCAGCGATCGCTTTTTCTTGTTCTGCTTTTGTTGAAGGTAAACGCATACGCTCTACAAAGTCGTTGCCATCACCCTTCCCGCGCAGGGCTTCCAAGAGCGAATTGCCTGTTTGTTTGACTATGGTAGTGGGGGTAATACCATGCTCTACATTATATGCAGTCTGTATAACCCTTCTTCTATTGGTCTCGGCGATTGCTCGTTCCATTGAGTTAGTCATCTTGTCGGCGTACATAATCACGCGCCCTTTGACGTTTCTTGCCGCTCTGCCGATAGTTTGTACCAGTGACCTTTCCGCTCGCAAAAATCCTTCTTTATCTGCTTCCATAATGGCAACGAGGGTTACCTCAGGCAAATCGAGGCCTTCTCGAAGCAGGTTGACGCCTACCAGTACGTCGAAAACACCAAGGCGCAAATCGCGCAAAAGCTCGACTCGTTCCAGAGCTTTGATGTCTGAGTGCAGCCACCGCACCTTGATACCAAGTTCAGAAAGATACTCGGTAAGGTCTTCGGCCATGCGTTTAGTCAATGTTGTGACCAGAACTCTTTCGCTTATGGCAGCGCGATCTTTGATTTCGCCAATCAAGTCATCAATCTGACCCTTAATTGGTCTGATTTCTACAATGGGGTCCACGAGGCCTGTGGGCCTGATGATTTGCTCCACTACTTGCTGGCTTTCAGCAATCTCCCAATCACCAGGTGTGGCTGAGACAAAAACAACTTTGCCAACGCGCTCAAAAAATTCTTCAGGAGTAAGTGGTCTATTGTCTCTGGCACAAGGCAATCTAAAGCCATAATCTATAAGAGTATCTTTGCGCGCCCGGTCACCGTGAAACATGCCCCGCAACTGTGGAACCGTGACGTGCGACTCGTCGATAAAAGTAATAAATCCATCTTTACCAAACTTACGTACAAAATAATCGATCAATGTTTTTGGTGGCATGCCTGGTTCACGCCCTTCTAAAATGCGCGAATAATTTTCAATGCCGTTGCAATAGCCAACTTCTTTTAGCATCTCGATATCAAATCTGGTGCGCTGTTTCAGCCTTTGCGCTTCCACCAGTTTGCCCTGACCAATCAGTTCGCCTATACGTTCTTCTAATTCAAATTCGATGGCGGCAACGGTGCGTTCAATTTCGTCTTCTTCGGCAATATAGTGCTTGGCCGGATATATCTTGATTGTCTGTTTGAGTTCTTCGACTTCGCCCGTAACCGGGTTTACCAGAGCGATACGCTCGATTTCGTCGCCGAAAAATTCGACTTTGCAAATACGTTCTTCATATGATGGAAAGACTTCTAAAATTTCACCGCGGGCGCGAAATCTGCCGCGCTCTACCACCATGTCGTTGCGGTCATAGTGAATATGTACCAGCTTGCGCAAGACATCCTGGCGGTCGACTTCCTGACCTACAGTCAGTTCTAACGCCGCTGCCAGATAACGCTCTGGTACTCCTAAACCATAAATTACAGAGACCGAGCCTACCACCACCACATCTTCTCTTTCCCAGAGTGATCTAGTGGTAGAGTGCCGCAAGCGATCAATTTCGTCATTGATGCTTGCTTCTTTTTCAATAAAAGTATCAGTTGATGGAATGTACGACTCGGGCTGATAGTAGTCGTAATAAGAGATGAAATATTCCACTGCATTTTCAGGAAAATATTCTTTGATCTCGTTGCAGAGCTGGGCTGCCAGCGTTTTATTGTGCGCCAATACCAGGGCGGGCATTTGCGTTTCAGCAATGAGCTGGGCCATGGTCATAGTTTTGCCTGAGCCAGTCACTCCAAGCAGTGTCTGGTAAGGCATTTTGGCATCGATGCCGCGTTCAAGCGCCGCGATCGCCCGAGGCTGATCGCCGGCTGGTGTGTATTCTGAGACGACTTTGAATTTGGCCATTAAATGGCTGAGATTCCCTTTAAGCTGAAACTATTTGACTTGTCTTAGCAGCTTATTCTTTTTTTCCATCTTTTGCATCGGCATTTTCTGAAGCCAACGCTTCTGCTTGAGCGTCATGAGCTTCTTTTGACTCGATGGCCTTTGGTTCGACTTTTACTGCTGAGGTTACTTCTTCAGTGGCATCAGTCAATGCTTTTTTGAAGTTACCAATGCCCTGACCAAGTGATCTGCCTAGTTCGGGTAATTTCTTAGGACCAAACACTAGCAGCGCAATGCCGAACAAGACGCCAACTGTGACCGGATTCATCATGACAATTCCCTCGCTCCCGGGTTTTCACTCTGAAACCCATTACTTATTAAAGATACTAGCATAGGGTTCTGCTTGCCTGAATTGTGGCTTTTTCTCAAGCTTTGGCTTTAGTGCTGAGTACGTTTCTTGACCGGGTTAGCAGGTGCTTTTGCTTTGACTGGCTTGGCTTTAGGCGCAATATTTTTAATGGGTTCGGTTTTTTCAGAGTCTTGATCGCTCTCAGACTCTTGTTTATTCTCCGCTTCAATTGCTTTTTTATGCCTGGCCTCTGCTTCTGCTTTAGCGGCAGCGGCGCCGTTTGAGAAAGCGCAGAGGGGCTGGCTGATTGGATAGACCAGATTGCCGACCTTGATGCGGTCGACTAGCTCTGCCACCATTCCCTGCATGCAAACATAGTCTGGCAGCGCCCCTTCTGGCTCCATGTGTGAGAGCAGGCCGGTAGGATCGAGCGGCACATTGGGTTTATTGTTGACGAAATTATAGCCGCTCATCTGGCCGATATCGGCCAGGTAGCAAGGGTCTGGATTAAGCCTGAGCCAGCGCACTTTGTTGGTCAAGAAAAGGTTGTAGAGAAAACAGATATGAGGATGGTCCAGTTGTTGCTGATTGTGATCAACAGCAGAGGCAAACATGCCAACAAGTAGTTTTGGAAAAGCTTGAGTAATTTCTTTGACATACAAAGAGCCGTCTCTCTCAGCAAAGAATTCTTCTGATTCGGCTACGGTAGCCACATTGCTGGGCCATTCCTTACCAAAAACCATCTTGCGCTGGCTGGCTGCAGTTAACTGAGGCGGAAAATAGTGTTTGGTCACACCAGTATCTAGAGCCGAATTGAAAGCGTATTCCAATGACTCTTCCCAGATGCCGTTTTGATTTTCATCAAAGAAAAGTACACCTTTCGTGCCAGGCAAGCCACGCTTCTTACCGGCAATTTTATTAGGATTGCGAAATAGATGCCCGAGCCAGGTCAAATTGCGGTAATCAATTAAGAGGTTGCCCGTGGCCGCCGACCCTTCACGATAGTGTTTGTTCTTGAGTAGATCGGTAGACGACCCTAAGTTGGGTGGAGAAAACATGGAACCAACAGGACTTTCGTAAAGAGCCAGCCACTTGATGAAACTCAAGTCAGCGGCATACTTGGCCATGGTCACCAGGGCAATATTGCCGCCGTTATCCCAGCCGACAATGCCGATATTGAGCGGGTCGACTTTAATACTGGGAGCGAGCAATTCAGTAATGGTGCGGTCTTTGTAATCTTTTTTACGACCAGAGGCAAAGAGCAAAATATCTCGAAAAGCTTCAACTGATTTGGCTCCTCGATTGTCGAACACGCCTCTGCTGCCAAACTCTGCGCTGCCGCCACCAGGAAAAGCAAAACGTACTTCTATTGCTCCAATCTGAGCAGCATGCATATTGAAGCCCAAGCCATCAGGGCCGATGCCACCGGGTGCCACCACTGCCACAGGTGCGCCGGTTTTGAAGCGGGGCTTGGCAATAAAGATCAGATTTACAGCCAAACCGTGCCCATCAGCGGTGGCAGACGGTACGTAAGTGCTCACTGACTTTTCTTTTGCCATGAGGGGAATGTTCATGGAATCAGGCGGCAGGTCAGAATTAAAATTGACGGCCAGGGCCGGCAACAATGCACCAGCGATGGTGATGATAGAAAGAGCGGCTATGAGGTGGAAGCGCAAGTTTTTCAATGCCAAGCCTTAAGAAATAAGCGGTTGTAACTTTGTGAAATCGGCCAGGGCACGGAAGTATTGATCAATCTGCTTGAGTATGGCGTGGCGGTTGTTGCGTTTATCTTGATCTTTGTCGTTGACCAGAATGTCGACAAAGAACTTATCTATATAAGGTGTGAGATTGCTCAACAAATCAAGCATCGATTGATACTCTGCTTCTGTAGTGGGCATGACGAACGAATTACCATTATTATTGGCTGAGCGCTGCCAGTTGGCTTTCACATTTTTCTGGAAAGCCTCCCAGAGAGCCTTTTCAGCATCTTCGCTAAGTTTGTCTGCATGCACTACATCTGGTGAGTCTGCCCCTAATATATTGCCGATGCGCACACCCACGCGAATCAGTTCACTGGCACCAGGGGCGGAGCTCATGTGTTTAACTGTGTTCATCCGAATGATTACATCACTGATGTTGGCCAACGGATCGCGGGCATTAAGCACTGCCTCGATGGTTTCTTTGTTGTAGCCGCTATCGAGCAGTTTGCCCTTTAAGCGCTGGGTGAGGAAATCTTTGATGTCTGCGGCTACCTGAGTGGTATCAAGCTTCTTACCATTTTTCTCCACTAGCGGCTCGAATGCCATAAGCAAACTGTTGATCAAGAGCGAAATATTTATAGGTATCCGCGTCAGACCATCCACCAGAATGTCAATCAGCCCCTGACCATTTCTGCGCAAAGCATATGGGTCAGACGAACCAGTAGGTTTTTTGCCTAGAGCAAAAAGGCCGACCACGTGGTCGAGTTTATCTAGTACGGCCGCCAGTTGACCCAACAGGTCTTGTGGAATGCCATCAGTGCTGCTGCGCGGTGCATAATGCGAAAGTATCGCCTGCACCACATCTAGTGGCTCGCCTTCTGCTTTGGCATACCAGCTGCCAACATAGCCCTGTAATTCAGGCAATTCGCGCACCAGGTTGCTGACCAGATCGAGCTTGATTAGCTCACAAGTACGAATTAAATGACTTTGCTGCTCGTCACTCAAAGTGTGACCTGATGGCATGCTGTTAATGAGTACTTGTGCCAGCTGGCTCAATCTCTCCGTTTTGTCACCATAGCTTCCTAAACCTTCTTGATAGGTCAGCTTGGCCAGCGCGCCCCCTCGATCTTCTAATTTGACTTTGCTATCGTCAAAGTAAAAGAACTTACCGTCGGCCAGACGGGCACGCAAAACTCTTTCATTGCCCTGTTTGATGTGTGGTGCCGCTTCAGCCCGGTCGTTGTTTGTTATTGTGACGAAATAGGGCAGCAACCGCTTTTCGTTACCAACAGTACTTTTTTGCTCTACTGGAAAATAACGTTGGTGATGAATCATGATTGTTTCA
Source organism: Cyanobacteria bacterium auto_48_18 (assembly GCA_036170915.1). GTDB lineage: Bacteria > Cyanobacteriota > Vampirovibrionia > Obscuribacterales > Obscuribacteraceae. The sequence continues at coordinate 145,269 of JAVHQC010000036.1, read as the reverse complement.
ATCAGAGTGGCAGGCAGCGAAAGATAATCTTCTTCAAATTGGCCAACTAAAGCTGTGGGCCATTCGGTCAAGTTAATCACTTCATCGAGTAAACCAGATTCGAGCTGCGGTGATTGACCACCAAGTTCGGCCACGCGACTGGTCACCTGGCTTTTGATCATTTCTTTGCGTTTAGCAGGGTCGACAATAATAAAGACCTTTTTCATGGTCTCTTCATAACTCGAGGCATCGTCTATGGTGACTTCGCCCGGATGCAAAATGCGGTGACCACGGCTTATTCTGCCGCTTTTGAAGTTAGCAACTTCAATTTCTACCACCTTGTTGTCCATCAGTGAAACTATCCAGCGCAGTGGCCGGGAAAATTTGACTTCGCAATCGCCCCAGCGCATCAAGCGCTCGCCTGAAATTTGAGAAATTACTTTTTTGACGATTTCGGGCAATACAGTTTCAGTTTTTTGACCGCTGTTTACAACCACGGCATGTAAATATTCAACGTCACCAATGGTTTCGCGCGACAGTTGACTGGCGGTGAGGCCATGTTTTTTAGCGAAGCCTTCAGCTTGTGGAGTGGGCTTGCCGTCTTCAGTGAAACTACTTTTGACAGCAGGTCCTTTAACTTTTTTTTCTGTAGTTGTTTGCTCTGGGGCGATATCTTCCACAATGGCTGTGAGCCGCCTTGGTGTGGAATAGGTGCGCAATTGAGAGAAAGCTATATTCGCTTCCTTGAGATTCGACTTGAAAAGTTCGCGCAACCTTTCTTCTGCTTCCGGTACAAAACCGGCAGGCAATTCTTCGACACCAATTTCGAGCAAATATTTAGCCATTTATATCTTTTAGAGTATCTCTGAGAGGTAGAACTTCACATCATACAAAAGAGTCTGCTCTGTAATTGGTGCAAATATGCAAAAACTTAGACATTCCTATCCAAGACCGCTTATTATTGGTTCATAGCCCTATTCAGGAAAATAAGATTTTCAAGATGTCGCGAAATTTTAAGCATTCTTACAGCAAAACAGTAATCGCCGCCCTTTCCATGTTGCTCTCGCTGAGCGCCTGCGGCAAAAAAGAAGAAGTTTCGACGGCAATTGTAGAAGTTGGCCCCAAGTGGGGATTCATTGACCACAGTGGCAAATTTGTCATTAAGCCTCAATTCAGGCGAGTTCTGCCTTTCTCTTGTGGGCTCGCGGCAGCCGACCTCTCTAATCGCTGGGGCTACATTGACAACACTGGTAAGTTCATCATTGAGAGAACATACGAAGAAGTCAAACCATTCACTAAAGACCTGGCAGCGGTCAAAGTTTTCGGAGGTAAGTGGGGCCTGATTGATAAAACCGGGGCCGCTACCTCTGCTACAACATTTGAAGGTATCGGCGAATGCGGTGAGGCAAACAAACCACTTGAGCCGAACACCATCATTTATTGCGCGTATAAAGCAGCTGAAGGCAATAAATGGGGATTTATTGACAAAGCCGGCGAAGTTAAAGTTGCAGCTGCTTACGACGCTGTGGGGCCCTTCTCGGAAGGTCTAGCTGCGGTCAGTAAGCTTGGCAAATGGGGTTACGTTGATGCCACCGGCAAGCTGGTCATCGATTTGAAGTTTGACCAGGCTAAGCCATTTAAAGACAGAGTAGCTGAGTGCTATTTCGGCTCAGATTTTGTCATCCTCGATACTATCGGTACTATGTCCATGAGCGATGCTCTCAATTCGCGCACATTTTTCCATGACGACCTCGGCTTGAGCCTGAAGCGAGCCAAATATGGCTTCATGAACAAGAAGGGCAAAATTGTTATCAAGCGCCGCTTTACCTATGCTGAAGATTTCTCTGAAGGCGTGGCTCTGGTAGGTGTTGCCAATGCTAGAAAAGGCTATATCGATACCAAAGGTTTAGTTGTAATTCCGCCGGTCTTTGATGATGCCCAGTCGTTCTCCGAGAAATTGGCCGGCGTTAAGATCGACTCGCGTCTGGTGGCAGACGATGGCACAATCTCAGCTTCAGCTGTAGAAGAAGCGCTTAAGTACGATCCCCATGCCAGCACTATTAAGGTGGATGCTGCTCCTGTAGCCGATCCTGAAGCCGAAAAGGATGCGGACGGCAAAGATATCGTCAAAGACGGCGTTAAGGATGGCGTCAAAGATGCAAAAGACCCTGCCAAGGCTGGTGAGAAGACCGACCCTAAGGCGACTGACGCTAAAACTGACGCTAAAGCAGACCCTAAAGCAGATCTTAAGGCTGAGCCTAAAACAGACGCTAAAGCTGACCCTAAAGCTGAAGTGAAGCCAAAGGCCGATGTTAAAGCTGAAACTAAAACTGAGGCTAAAACAGACCCTAAGACAGACAGCAAAGCTCCTGTCAAAGACGCCAAGTCAGAGGCGAAAGTAGAGCCGAAACCAGAAGCGAAACCAGAGGCCAAAAGCGACGCTAAAGCTGAGAGCAAAGCAGCACCTGCCGCTAAAACCGAAGCCAAACCAGCTACAAAATAAACAGGCAAATAAATTTTTAGAAAGCGCGCCAAAAAGCGTTTAAGCAGCTCGTGGCTGTGGGTATTTTAAAAATTAGCTGGTGGTTGGCTTGCTGCCTCGTTTAGACTATCTGTCATGAGGGCGTCTCCACCGGCACTTTTTTTCTTATTCGCAACGGCCCCTGCCGTCATAAAGCAGTCTCTCCACGGGCATGCCGCCGACTAGATGCTTTTCTACAATTTCTTTGACATCCACTTGTTTCACATGGGCGTACCATGTGCTTTCCGGATAGACCACCATCACAGCTCCGTTGCCGCACTGGTCAAAGCAGCCTGACTTATTGATGCGAATTTGTTTTTTCAGTCCCAGAGCGGCAATCTCGGCCCGCAGTGCTGAGCAAATCTCTTCCGACCCTTCTTTGGGGCATGTTTTGCCTGAAACGCAGACGAATACATGCTTTTCGAAAACTTCCATCGCCCCGCGGTCTCCTCTGTGCTTACCAATGTAGTCTGAAATTGTTACATCAAAATGAGTTTTCTTGACGCAACCCCAATATAACGAGAGAATTCGCAACTGCATCTGATCGAACTCATCTAAGTAATTAGTCTGAGTTTTGTTAGCTGCTTTTAACTAAGGCCGCAGACAGTATGGTACTCCCAAAAGCAATAGCGGGAGTTTAATGCACTCTTTTAGAGTCGCCGACTTGAGGTCACAAATTCGACTTTGTTAAAACGTCGTTTGCGAGAGCTAATCTCGTCCTTGTGATCCCGGCATTTGTCGGGTTTTCTTTTTGGAAAACTTTTCGAATGCCATGAGCGTACTTAGCATCCGTAATCCCAATGGAGGCGACTCCAGGAGGCCAAATGCCAACCAGAGAATTCAAGGCCGGGGTCATCAAAGACCTCGAGACTATCTTTGTTGAAGGCAAGGTCGCTATCGTCGCTGATCTGAACGGGTATACGGTGGCTGAGTTGACTCAGTTCAGACGTTCTCTTGATAAACAAGGGGCCAAATGTCGCGTAGCAAAAAACACTCTGGTGAAAATTGCTACTGAAAAAACTGAGTTCAAAGCAATCGCCGAACTCGCGAAGGGACCAACAACCGTAGTGGTTGGATACGATGACCCTGCACAACCTGCCAAAGCTGTCGTTGATTTCATCAAGACAATGAAGAAAGGTTCCGTCAAAGGCGGAGTGCTGGAAGGTAGATCCCTATCTATTGAAGAAGTTAAGGGTCTTGCCGAACTACCATCGAAAGAGCAATTGCTCTCGTCCATTATGGGTGGTCTTGATTCAGGCGCCAGAAATATCGCTGGCATCCTGAACGCAGTGATTAGAGACATTGCTGTCCTCGTTGAAGAGGTCGCAAAGAAGAATGACGAAGCAGCTTAAACAGATTGTTTGAGCTGTCTACAACCGTAACAAGGAGAGATAATTAAAATGGCTACTAAAATGTCAACCGCTGAACTCATTGAAGTAATCGGCAACTTGACCCTTCTTGAGGCCGCTGACCTTAAGAAACAAATGGAAGAAACTTTTGGCGTAACAGCCGCTGCTCCTATGGCTTTCGCTCCTGCTGGCGGCGCTGCCGGCGGTGCTGCTGCCGTTGAAGAGAAAACTGAATTCGACGTTGTTCTGACATCAGTCGGCGACAAGAAAATCGAAGTTCTCAAAATCGTTCGTGAAGTTACTGGTCTTGGTTTGAAAGAAGCTAAAGACCTCGTAGACTCAGCTCCTAAGCCTTTGAAAGAGAAAGTGAAGAAGGAAGAAGCTGAAGAGATGAAGAAGAAGATCGAAGCTGCTGGAGCTAAGGTCGAAATCAAATAGATGCCGGTGGGCAGAGTGTATTTTCTCGCCTGAATTATCAGGGGTATTCAATCTATGCGCTGTCCAAAATGTGGTACCTATCATCCTTCGCAATATGAGAACTGTGTCTCTTGTGGGCTCGAGTTCTATGTAGAAGAAGAAATTCTGGAGGCGGCTCCTGCTTCTGACCAAGGGTTAGATGCAAGGGCCGTCTCTAGTCAATTACAGTCCACAGACCAACTAGACAGAAATCAACAAGAGCAACAGTTGCAGCAAGAGCAAGAAGCTTTGAAAGAGTCGCAAGAAAACAAAAAAATCCGCTACGACGTTTCGCGCAAAGACGTTGTTGTCGAGTTTGATCAAGATTTTGACAAGCCCGGCGGCAAGCGCCGTTCGCGCAATATGAAACTTGATCTTAAAAGTGGCATGCCAATTACGGCAGGAGTACTTTTTGGTCTGACCACCCTGCTTATTTTTGCTGGTGCCACCATTTTCTTTCTGACCAAAACACCTGAAGACGACAGGTTGCTCAGTAAAGGTCTCAAAGAATTAGAAAATGGACAGTATGCATTTGCCGTGGAGACTCTCAATAAAGCTTCAACCACTAATAAAGACAACCCCAAAATTATGCTGGCCCTGGCGCGTGCCTATGTTGGTGTTGATCAAGTAGATAAAGCCTGGGAGTGCATCTCTAAAGCCAATCAAATGGGCAAAGGAGTGGTCGAAGATCCCGATCTCGCCTCTCAATTAGCCAATTATTATCGTGTGCATTCGCGTTATGACAAAGCAGTAGATCTACTGCGGCCTCTGGCACAAAAAAATATACCAGGCAAAAAAGCTGAACTAGCTGATCTCGATGCTCTATGGGGCGATCAAGAATTACGTGATGGCCACCTTGAAAAAGCACTTGCTCTCTGGGAAGAAGTCAAACAATTAAAAGATGGCTCGCGCTTTAGTGAGGCAGACGCCAGGCTTTCTACAATTTATCAAAGATTGGCTGAGAAGCTTGTTTCGCAGAAGAAAGACAAAGAGGCACTCTCTTATTTAGGTAAGCTCAATGCCATCGCCGACAATGCCCGGTTCAATCAAATGGCGGCTGACATTTATGAACGCACCGGTCAATTAGAGCTAGCTATTGATCAGCTGCGCAAAGCATCTCGCTTTTCTACTCGTGATGATGCTGTACGTCGCAAATTGGCCAGCTTACTGGCAAAGCGCGGCAAAGAATTACTTGATGCCGGCGAACTCGATGCCGGATACGGATATCTGCAACAAGCAAAATCGGTGGATCCGAGCAATACGGTTCCTACTGTTACTTTGAAAACCGTCACTGTTGATATTCAAGGTGGTATGCCTCACATCGCTGGGCAAGTTTGGAACCCCGGTGACACACCCATTAACGCTCTGACCATGAAAGTAGACCTGGTGGAAAGCAAGTCGGCCGACAAAGTATTGTGGAGCAAAGAAACGGCCCTGGTTGATGAATTTGTGCCACCACTGGCCGGTCGCAGTGGCAAAAGCATTGACCTTACCGGTGGTGCCAGCGTGCGCAACGACGGCAGCAGCGAATTTAAAGTTTATTTTGATGGCAAACTCTACAACACCTATCCAATCGGCAAGAAAGAGCGGGTTGAGAAAACTGAGATTGTCAAAACGCCTAAAGTTGAAACACCGGCGAACAGCACCACTAGTAGTGGTAGCACAAGTGGCACCAGCCCTGGCACTAACAGTGGTACTAACGGTGGTGCCAGCGGCACTGCCGCCGTATCAGGTGGCGCTCCGAGCCCAGGAACTCAAGACGCTGAGCCGCCGCTGGCTCCGGCAATAAAGCCGCCGTCAGCAGAAGAAAAAACCATGAAAGAGCTTGAATAGGGAAAGGCTAAAAAGACACGCTTTTAGCCGTTATGGACGCGGTCGCCGCCTTCTGCTTCAGCCTTAACCAAAAACTCTACCGCCCGAGACATCAAATCAAGCTCATCGCGAGCGTGAGTAGGAAAAGAAACAACGCCAATGGAAGCAGTCACGCGCAAATGACGCATCTCACTATTGATTGGCTCCTGCTTAATGCGTTCACGAATGCGCTCAGCTACGATGGTAGCTCTTGAAGAATAAGTCTCGGGGAAAATAATTGCAATTCTGGTTCCGTCGCAAACGCCAGAAAGATCCACGTCACGAATGCAAGTGCCCACAATTCTCGAGGCGCATCTTTGTACTTCATCGACAATCATCTGGCCATACTGGCGCTGCAACTGGCTCAAATTGTCTACTGACATAACCAGCAAAGAAAGAGGCCGCTTGTAGCGTTTGGCCCGGCGAATTTCATACTCAAGTTTGCGCAAAAAAGTGCGTTGGTTGTAGAGATCGGTAATTGGATCTTTTAGAGATTTGCGCTCAAGCTCTTCCAGATCTTCATCGCTCATAGGCTTTCTTTGCCTGTCGAGCATTTCCTTCTGGCGAGTTTCTTTAAATTTTTGCCGGTCGAAGCGCGTCTCTAAGACCATTTTAGTAAATTTGGTCTCGCGTACAGACGCCCATTTTCCGTCGATTTCGAACTTTCCGGTAGTAAACTTAGTTGTTTTCTTCTCGCTCATGGCTCCAAATCTCTCTGTAATTGGATTGTGCCCACTTAAAGGGGTCTAAAACATCTACTTAACGTCTGCCACTGAACCACAAACCGAAGTAACTGCGTCATTGAGACGGAAGTATCGGCCGGAAGCTTGATTAACATCCTTCAGACTTACGTCCCTTACTCTTTTGCCAAAACTATCCATATACGAAACCGGTAAAGACAACTGCTCATAGTCGGTCAGCCTTTTGGCAATGGCGCGAATGCTGCGCAATCCCACCAGATAGACGCCTGCTAAATGGTCTTTTTCAGTAGCCAGCTCCGCTTCGGTAATGCCGTCCCTGGCAAAATCATCAACAATTTTCTTAACCACGGTAATTGACTTACCTACATTGGCTGGATTGACAGAAAGATCAATGGCCCATGGTGAATAAGGGTAATGGCCTTCAGTTATTCGTGATGAAATGGAATAGGTGAGCCCCAGGCGGTCACGTACTGGTGCCAATCGACAGGCAAAACTGTCATAACCAAGCACTGCATTGCCAATGCTGGCAGCCAGGTAGTCTTTTGATTTCATCGATATGTCTACTGGTTTGCCTATGGCAATATCAACGTTGGCCTTATCGGCCAACTCAGTGACAAACGTGCTTTTACTACCTGGCGCCCGCTCCATCAAACCGCTGGCGCTTACTTCAATTGGTTTGGCGGTCTCCCCCTGCCAGCTGCCAAATTCTGCTTCGAGCATTTTCTTTATTTGTGGCGGATCTATGTCTCCGATTACAGCCAATACTGTATTGCCGGGGGTATAAAACTGACCGTGGAATTTTTCCACATCGCTCAATGTAATTGTGGAGAGTTCATCGAGTTGTTTGCTCAATTCTGGTTCCCAGTAAACGCAACCTGGTTTGTATAGAGTGCGCACCAGATTATTCCAGGCCACTTCACCAGTATCAGTAAGCTTCTCTTTAATTTCGGCCTGACTGAGTTTGAGCACAAGATCTAAATCAGCTTGCTTGAACTGTGGCTCACGCATTTCGCTGCTCACCAGTTTAATTAACTTAGGCAGGTCTTCGGCAGCTACTTCTGACTCAAATTCGTGGAAAAATGTGCCGTTGCCAAAATCGAGAGAAATTCCCATCTCTTCCATTTGAGCTGCAATTTGTTCTTTGGTGAATTTTTTCGTGCCGTAGCTTAAAAGTTCAGCTGTAACGCCTGGTACTGCGGTTTTACCTATGGTGCCGAAATAATCGCCGGCGCGAATTTTACCAGCGAAGGCAACAGTACCGCGTATCTGGTCTTTTGGTTCTTTTGAATCTTTTGCATCTCTATTCGTATTTTCTGCCACTCGGGCTATTAATACAGTTAAGCCATTGGGCAAGCGAAAGCGTTCTACTCTTTCTTGCCATGTTTTTAAATTGGCTGACTCAGATGAGGCGGAAGGGGATGTGACTTCAATTTGATCAGCAGCAGACTGGGTGGTCTCAGGAGCCGTTTGCACCGGTTTTAACTGCGCAATGGCAGCAGGGTCGACTTTAAAATCGGTGGGCAAATAATAGCCGGCGGTTTTACCGCTCGCGACAAAATATTTTTTAGCAGTGGCCAGCGCTTCTTCAGCTGTGGCTGTCTGCACGTCGCGGGCATAAGTGGCCCACCACCGCCAGTCACCTACGGAAATGCCTTCAGTAATAGACTGGGCCAGCCCCATAGGGTCTGACAGGCTCAAGCGAAATCGTTTTGAGAGCGATGCGTGTGCCAGGCGCAATTCTTCTTTTGTGATCGGTTGCTCAGTTAGTTTTTTTACCTCACTATCAATGGCTTCTTCCACCAGTTTGGGGTCGATACCTGGTTGAACAGTGGCAGAAATAATAAACAGGGCCGGATCTTTGAGGGTATAGTTAGCGGCGTAACAATCAGATGCCAGGCCCGTTTCGATTAAACGCTTATAGAGACGCGATGATTTGCGACTGCCGCCCAGTACGCTTTGCATTACATCAAGCGGATAAGTAGCACGATCGAGACCACGGGGCGTGTGATATGCCACCATCACTCGGGCAAGCTCTTTACCCCGGCTGACAGTAAAGCGACGCTCGCCAATTTGCGGCGGTTCAACCGTATAGACGCTGGGAAAAGCCTTTGGTGATCGGGGAATGGCCGCAAATTTATTGGCAATTTCTTTGAGCGCGGCGGCTTTATCAAAGTCACCCACCACTACTAAAGTAGCGTTATTCGGATAATAGAAGTCGTTGTAAAACTGGCGCAGTCGCTCTGTAGGCACTCCTTCTACATCAGTACGCCAGCCTATAACCGGGTGGTGATAAGGATGCTCGCGGAAAGCTGTCGCAAAAGTGTTCATCTCAAGCAACTGCGAAGGATCGTCTTCACCGCGCTCGAGTTCATTGCGTACTACCGTCATCTCGGCTTTGCGATCGCTTTCTCGTAAAAGTAAATGGCGCATGCGATCAGCTTCAAGATCGAGGCAAAGATTTATTCCTTCTTTAGGCACCAGTTCAAAATAATTGGTGCGATCATAAGACGTGGTGGCATTATTGATACCACCAACTTTTTTTAGTAAATCATCGAGGCCGGTTTTTTTCAGGGGGTCGTGCACAGTTGTTCCCTTGAACATCATGTGCTCAAGGAAGTGGGTCGAGCCTGTATAACCTACCGCCTCATTGCGAGAGCCCACACGGTAGACCATGTTCACTGTCACTACGGGTGTAGCATGCCTTTCGCAAAGCAAAATGGTTAAATCGTTGCTAGGCAGTCGATATTCTTCGATGCCTAAAAGCTTATCGCGATAGACAAACTGCGCCGCGGAACCGGCTTTAACAGGAGACGGTGCCACTCTGGCTTTTTGTGCAAAGCTAGATGGCACCGCCCATAGTGCAAAGAAGAGAGAAAGACTGAGAGCTGTAGCCGTAATGTTTTTTATTTTGCCACTAATTCTCATATTTCCTCAATTGCTCCCTGTGACTGATTTCTATTTAGCTGAATCGTCGGTTGTGGTAGTAGTTGTTGTGTTAGTGGTGGTGGCAGTGGTTTTGACTTTGCCTTTGCCGGTCATTTTTTCAACGCCAGTTTTAGCGCCGGCACCCATTTTCTGAAGACCTTTGCCTGTGTCTTTTACTACTTTTTCGGTGCCCTTCACTACAGCTGTAGCGGCTTTCTTTGTACCGTTACCGATGTCTTTAGTTACTTTCTCGACACCTTTAACTGCGCCCTTAGTACCGTTTACCATGCCGGTTTCGATTTTTTTGCTATCGGCCTTGATAGTTTTCATAATCGATTTTTTCGGAGCAACGGTTGTATCGGTAGAAGTAGTGGTGGTGGTTGATGTTGTCGTTGTATCTTCGGCCCATGAAGGGGCAAAGGCAGAAAGAGCGACAGCGGCAGTGAGGGCCAAAACACGAATTGACTTAGTCATTTATATAATCCTTTCAGAACCACATGGAAAGTCAAAAGACCTTCTCAGCTAATCATTCTGTCAAATAAGCCACCCTAATTCCATATCATTGCCTTCAAGTAAACTGATCTTGCCGTTACACTGGTTTACCGCAATGTATATAGATTCGGCGTGCTTTGCAACTTCCGCCAATGTGAGGACAAATTGTCATTGATTTTGAATAGAGTAATTTTGGCTTCGGCACTTAGTTTAACAACGTTGTTCACGAGCTCCAGTGCATTAGTTGATGCCGCAAACATAAAAGGCGCTATCGATGACAGCGAATATGATCAGGCGGTCAAGCTACTTAGCAACTACATTAAAATTGATACCACCAATCCGCCAGGCAATGAAAAGCTAGGCGCTCTCTATTTACAAAAGGTGCTTAGCGACAATGGCATCGAGGCTCAAGTCTTTGACTCGGCAAAAGATCGCGCCATAGTAATCGGTCGCTTGAAAGGCACGGGTAAAAAGAAAGCCGTTATTTTGCTCAGTCACATTGATGTTGTTCCAGCTCAAGCCAGCGACTGGAAGTACCCGCCTTTCGCTGCCGAGATTCATGATGGTGAATTGTGGGGCCGGGGCACCCTCGATATGAAAGGCATGGGCATTATTGAACTGGCTGCTATGCTTGCCATTAAACGCTCTGGTCAATTACTGGATAGAGATATTATTTTTATTGCCACTCCTGACGAAGAAGTGGGTGGCACTTATGGCGCCGAATGGTTTGCAAAGAACAAAAAAGAACTGGTGAGCGATGCGGAATATTTATTGAATGAAGGTTATTCAATTGAAGCCGAAAGTGGTGGCAAGGCAAAATATTGGGGCGTTGATTATGCCGAGAAGTCGGTTCTTTGGCTTTCACTGACCGCCAACGGCCTGGCTGGCCATGCCTCTATGCCTATGAGTGATTCGGCCAACAATAGAATGATTAAAGCCCTCGGTCGCATTGCTGATAATCCGCCAAAGATGAAATTGTTACCGCCGGTCAAAGAATTTTTCCAGTCTATCGCTGCAACGGAGTCAGGACCACTCAAAGATCTTTACGCTGATATTGCCAAAACCGCTGTGAACCCTTCGAAAGAAACAGAAGCAAAACTGTCAGTAGATAAACTCAAATATTCTATGCTGCGCAATACCGTGTCGATTACTGTTCTCAAAGCCGGCTATAAAACCAATGTCATCCCTGCTCAATCTTACGCAGAGCTAGACTGCCGGCTACTGCCGGGTGTAACGCCAGAAGAGTTTGTGGCAGATATCAAGCAAACCATTGGGGATCCGAGTATCGAAGTTAAAGTGATTGAGTGGGAAAAAGGTGACCCATCACCTTACGACAATGACATGTTTCGCGCTATCAAAGCCGCCAACGCTGCTGAAGGTGCGACAGCGCCTGTGGTACCGGTGGTAGTGCCTTGGTTCACTGATTCGCACTGGTTCCGTGAGCTCGGTATACATAGTTATGGGTTTGAGCCTATTGAAGTAGACGCCGAACACCTGGCCACCATGCACGGCAAAGACGAACGCATTCCTCTGGCCGCTTTTGGCCGCGGCATTGATAGGTTGGTGCGTATTCTGCGGGCTCTATAGATAGGTTTACCCCGTTACAAACCAGACACATCGCAATCACAAGTCCGTAATAACTTTCTTCTAGATTTGTTCTCGTAGCGCATCACACCGGCTCAAACAGCCCCAGGTCGGTGGATCAAACGACAAATTACTAGAGGTAAGCAATCATGGCCAGAGTAAACAATTTAGTTGAAACTGAATCGCACGATAACACCGCTGTTAAAGGAAACGAGAATCAACAAGGGAAGTCAGAAAAATTAGGTAGCATCGCCGTGGAATCTTGGAAAGGCATGGAGAAAACGTTCAAGGATGCTCCCGGTAAAGCCTCCTCAGAGAAGAATAGCCTTAACCACGATGGTGGCACTAAAGACGACAAATTTTTGACATTTGACGACCCATACAAAACTGGCAAAAATGAGAAGAATGACAATTCTTCAGGTATGAAAGAAAAGAAAATGATGAGCGAAGATGACATCATTGGTCAAAAGAAAAGTGACGACCTTGATGATGGCACGCTGATCAAAATGAAGAAGGAAACAGCAGTTGAACAGGCTAACTTGATTCAGAAGAAGAAAGAACTGGCTGCTGCCGGCAAACCTGGAGCCACAGTGGAAGGTACCCTCGAATTCTCGCCAGACAAGCCAAAGATTCCAGCTGACGGCGGCCTCAAAGACAAGGGCTCAAACGAGTGGCAAAATTCCGGTAAGCCTTTTGACGGCGGCAAAAAGCCATCTTTAGATGGCGGTCTGAAAGACCCAGAGTACTACATGCAGAAGCTCTAAGGTCGAAGCTTTAAAGCAGTGATTGGAACGTCGGATAATTAAATTGCTAAAAAAAATGGTTTCCCTGGAGACCATTTTTTGCTATGTGAGAGGCAATATCAGGATGTAAGCCGGATCTCTACTGCTCGTTTGCGTCACGTAATTCTTTGACTTCTTTTTCGATTTCGTGGATTTCGTCGAGCATTCTAGTGTTCAACTCTTCAACATCTTTATTGATATGTTCTTGAGTGACTCGGGCAACATTTCTTAGTTCTTCAACTTCATTCTTGATCTCTTCAACGCCAATCTGCAACTCTCTGCGTAACTCAGTAATCTTTTCTTCGATGATAGCTAATCCACTCCGCATTGTTCTTAGTTCAACAGTGTCACCATGGATGCTAAAGACTTGATCAGCTTCGGCAGTAGCCTCTTTGTGCAGTTTCTCAAGCTCTGCCAGGCTTTGTTGGTTGTTTTGCATGATGTGAAGTCCCCTGTAACTTCAATGTACGCGCTAATTAACAGGGGCGAACCCCTAATAGTTAGCGCTTCCCATAGTGGCATGCACCTGCGGCCTTCCCAGCTGCTGAGTTCGACTTACGATACTCCCAATTGCTGCACATTACACCTATTGCTCCGGGGTCTCTAATCTCAGAGATAGCCGCCACATCGACAACCTTTGAATTGTGGAGCGATCCACTTCATTTAGCTAGCAACAAGCTTTATTTACTTAAGCGTTCACTCCTGATCTAAAAAGCACATCTGGCAACTTTTTGACGCGCTTTTAATCAGAGCGCCCTATTAATGTGTTTTTCTCAAGGAGTTTTACTTATGAAATCTAATATTGGCTTATTCGCAATCGCTTTAGCACTAGCTGCTTTTGGCTTGCTGCCTGCAATTAGCCAGGCCTCGACTCCCGAAAAAGCGTCATCGTGCTGCGAAGTGCAAGCTTCGTGTTGTTCTTCAGGAACAGCTTCTTGCTGTGATGCGGAAGTTAAGAACGCAGACAAGCAGCAAGTTAAGACAAGCGCTTCTGATTGCTGCGCAGCTGAAGCACCATGTTGCGATTCAGACGCGGCCTGCTGCGGATAATTAGCGCACACCATGTGTGAAGCGGCTGAGGCTCTGCCTTGGCCGCTTCATCTTGAAATAAAATTTGACCACGCCGCAGGACAAATGCACTTCACCTCAGCGAAAACAAAACTAGGTTTATATGAAATTATTAGCGAAACAGTCAACCGCCGCAGTTTTTGCTGTTGCAATTACGATTACTAATGGCGTTGTGGAGGCGCAAGGTGTACAACCTAAACCTGAGCTACAACCCAAACTCCAGCTGCGAGAGGCCATAACGCTGTCGTCACCTGCCTCTTCTATGTCACTAACACAAATCGAACAGCTGGCGATTAAGACAAATCCTACTCTGGCACAAGCTGAATCAATGGTTCGGGGAGCTGAAGGGAGACGAAAACAAGCCGGACTCTTGCCTAATCCTGTGGTTGGTGGCGAAGTGGAGAATTTTGCATTTCGTGCACTTAGTCAAAAGCCCACATACTTAGGCTTTGTCGTTCAGACCATTCCACTTGGCGGCAAACTACGCAAAATGCGAGACGTGTATAGCGCTGAAGTTACACAAGCTGGAATTGAATCTGAAAGTCAGAAACAGCGTGTTTTGAATACCATTCGCGGATTGTTTTATCGGGTATTAGGCGCACAAGAAATGCTTGATTTACAGAACGAGTTAGCTACCTTAGCACGGGATGCAACTAATACCACTTCTGAATTGTTCAATGTAGGACAGGCCGACAAGCCCGATTATTTAGAATCCAGTATTGAAAAAGAATTAGTTGAACACGAAGTAGTATCTGCAAGAAACTCATACCTACACGCATGGCGCACTTTAGCGGTACTTCTCGGCACTCCTGAGATGTCACCTGTTAGGCTCTCAGGCAATCTTGAAGATAGACTTGGACCAGTTGACGAAGCACAATTATATAAGCGGCTTATTGATCAAAGCCCTCAAATGAAAGCTGCTCAGGCGCAGATTCAACGGGCGCGGGCGGTAGTAATACGAGCCAAAGCTGAGCCGATGCCCGATCTGTTTGTTCGTGGCGCTATGGGTTATAGCACTGAATTTCTTGACACTGGTGGCGCTGGAAAACCACCGCGCACAGGAGTTTTGGCTAATGCTCAAGTTGGAATAACTCTGCCGATTTTTAATCGTAACCCTGGTGGTATAGCATCTGCGCAATCAGAACTTCTCATTGCCCAGCGGGAAATAGACCGACTGAAAATGCAATTGCGTATTCAGCTGGCAGGTGCCGTGCGAGACTACAACACGGCTCTTGACGCTGTCACTCGATATCGCGATATTATTTTGCCACGTGCAGACGAAGCCTATCAACTGCAAAAAACAAAGTTTGCACAGATGGCTGCCGCATATCCTCAAGTACTTATAGCCAGGCGCACCTCATTTCAGGTGCGTCAAAAATACATCTCTTCGTTAGTTCGTTTGCAGCAGGGCTCGACTCAGCTAGACGGATATTTGCTTGGTGGTGGACTTGATCTTCCGCGCTCGCAATTTGAACATGGAGAGCTGACTGGGTTACAAGGAATGATGGGCTCGGAAGAGGGCGATATCAGCTCATTGGACGAAAATCACAATGTTGATCATTACTAATTCTGGATTTAAAAAATGATTTCTTACGGAGCATCTATGAAAGCTTTTAGGTTTTTTGTCTGTTTTCTTGCAGGCTCCATTTCCGTTTCCAATGCACTTGCACAGGATCACAGCAAGATGAATATGCCCGGTATGGATCACAGTAAAATGCAAATGCCCGCGAACAAGCAAGAAAAGAAAGAAATGCCTGCCATGGACCATAGCAAGATGGATCATGATGTAATGATTCGTCGTAAAGAGCCACAGATGAGGACCACAAAGGCGATATCGCAAGTTAAGACTTTATCGCAACGGGCACCACAGACAGTATCAGTAGTGACGCCCGACATCAAACATCTACCGTGGACAATGCAAAACGGAGTAAAGGTTTTTCATCTTCAGGCTGAAATAGTAAAGCGAGAAATTTTACCTGCTTCTGGGATGGGACCTGCAAAGGTGCTAACTCTATGGGGATATAACGGCAGTGTTCCTGGTCCGATCATCGAAGTAAATGAAGGAGATCATGTGCGTGTGATTTTCCACAACAACCTGCCAGAGGATACTACTGTTCATTGGCATGGGTTCGAAATTCCCATTTCTATGGACGGCATGCCCTACATTAGCCAGCATCCAGTTAAGCCGGGTGAAACATTCACTTACGACTTTACTCTGCACCAAAACGGTACATATTTTTATCATTCACATGGTGCAATGCAGGAGATGATGGGGGCAATCGGCATGTTTGTCATTCATCCAAAAAAGCCACACAATCCGCCAGTGGACAAGGAATTCGGAATTGTCTTACAGGAATTCGCAGTCTTGCAAAATAACCCGGTACCAAATTCAATGGGAATGGAATTCAATTGGTTGACAATGAATGGGAAATCCGCGCCGTCAACGACTCCGCTGATAGTGAGGCTCGGCGACCGCGTGAAAATTCGATTGGTCAATCTTGGTATGGACCACCACCCGATCCATCTTCACGGCCATCAGTTCTACGTCACTGGTACTGAAGGGGGGCGGATACCTCAATCAGCTTGGTTCCCTGGCAACACTGTGATTGTGGGAGTTGCTCAGGCGCGGGATATTGAATTTGATGCTAAATATCCAGGTGATTGGATGTTGCATTGTCATATGCCTCACCACATGATGAATAACATGGTTTCAATGGTTGGACCAATGGCCCACGTGGGGCATGGCATGCAAACTGGCGGCGGACTGGAAGAAGGAATGGGAATCGTCACCCAGGGTACTGCAACTAGCGAAGAGATGGGTCCGGCTATGGGAAGAGGCATGGGTAACACTGTTGATCGTGACCAAGCTACACCTCATAGCATCGGACATACAGCGGGAGACAACTCTCAAGCAGAATCGACTCTAGGAAAAGATGCAAACAGTAGAAAGGGTCCGGGGTATCCACAGGATCAACTAATGATGATGCCGATGGATGCAGCGGTAGCTAGGCCGGAAAACAATTATCTAGCACCCCAATGGAGTTCTATGCTGCAGGGAATGATGAATCTAGTGCGGGTTTTGCCGCCAAAAGAATATGACCGACTGATGTCAGATATAAAAGCTGGTCGAATTGACCCTGCCCAACTGCAGGGGACCGTGGACCACAGCAAAATGCCCGGGATGGACCACAGTAAAATGGATCATGATAAATAATTTTTGGGGCGCATATGTAGGCTGAAAAAAGGGCGTACTGCTCTGCTGCGTCTGTGATTGAAACACCAGCAATTGCGTCACTATTTAAGGCTAGCTATATACCATCGGATAATTTCAGCATTAGTGCTGCGAGTCTAAAAACTTACCGATTAAGTTACCTTCTTCAGTGCCCTGCGGGCTCAAAATTGTCCAGTCAAGCATGTCCTTTTCAGCCACCTTGAGCGGTTGGCCGATTTTATAGTCGGTCAGTGCGACCTGGCTGGCAAGCTCACCATCAATGGTGTCATTTTTCCAATTCTTTACCAGTACAAAAACTTGCTCGACACGGCCGCGACCGTCGCGAATGCGAGTTGTGACAGACAACTTGTACCCGCTGGGTAGACCATCTAGAAATCTTTTTTTAGCGTCGGGCAGTGATTCTCTGGCCTTTTCAATTAAGGGTTTAAGCATCTCATCAGCTTTACTGGAAGTCAGATGCACAGGACGATCTGGTGGCGGGTCAGCATGAGTGTAGCCCAGCTTCTTGGAAATCTTTAGTGATTCCATCGCCTTTTCTTTGTCGCCAAGTTTGGCATAACTGGCAGCCAAAATAAAAGTGGTGCTACCTTTAGCATCACCAGTAGATAGAGCAGCAGAAAGCTTGAGAGCGTCAATGGCTTCTTGATATTTTTCGAGGAAAAACATGGCGCTGCCTTTAGTTTTATAGACTTCAGCTTTTGCTTCCGGAGGCAAACCGCTGGTTTTACCTTCAATGACCAGATCGGCATCTTTGGCTGCTAGCTCATATTTTTTCAACGCCAAATATGATCGTGAGCGCAACATTCTTGCCAATAACACGGTTTCCAAATTTTTATCGCCAGCGATTACCTTAGTAAAATCAGCAATGGCCTCAGTGTGTTTATTAATTTGCTGTTCAGCCGAACCGCGGTTCAAATATGTACTGAGCCTTTTGTCACCACATTCGATGGCTTTGGTAAAGTCTGCTACTCCGAGCTCTGGTTTGCCGTTCAGGCAATAGTCAACGCCGCGCTGCATGTATGCTTTGCTGTACCTGCTATCTAGTTTTATGGCGGCATTGCAGTCGTTAAGTGATGCACCATAATCATTTAAGTAAAACTTGATCATGGCCCGCAGGTGATAGGCGGCCGCACTTGGGTTAGCAGCAATAATTTTGTCAAGCTCGCTTTCGAGAACTTTTAAGCCAGCCTCATCGGGCCGCGACTCGCTTTCTAATTGGCCGGTAATTCGAGTAAGAATTGCTTCTTTTGACTCTGCCGCTACTGCTGGTAGTTGCGTCGCTATCTGCAGGCTGAAGGCGCAGCAAATTATTTTGAAAGCAATACCATAAGTTTTCATCAAATTACCCCAATGCCTGATTCTTAGTTTAATTAGCCACGAATTGACTTGGCTCTTGCCAAACATTTTTGTGCTTCTGCCCCGCGATTACATTTATTTAGAGCGTAAGCATAGCTGTCGAGCAAGGCAGCTAGTGAAGCGTGCTGTGGACCGTTCAGTGATTCTTGAATCTTGAGAGCACGGGCATAATACCGCACTGCTTCGGCGCATTTACCTTGTTTGACTAAAAGAGCGGCAAAATTGGCCAGTAAATCAGGCGAATTTTTTTTAGCCCCTTTTTCTTGTGAGTCTAATATTTTACGGTACAGCGCTTCAGCTTCACCTGTGCGGTTCATGGCCAGGCAAACCTGGGCGTAATAATCCAGCCGCATTTGAGTTTCTCGGCGGCCCTCGCCAAGGGTGGCTAAAGAAATTTCATAAGCGCGCTTGAGCAGTGGTTCGGCTTGAGCGGTGCGACCCTGGCTGAGATAAAGTCTGCCCAGATTTTCTAATGACGAAGCCAGCGCCGCGTGTTCACTCGATAAAGTCTTTTGGCGCAGCGCCAGTGCCGATTTAAACAGGCGCTCCGCCAGAGATGCGGTTTTTTCACCGCTCAGATCTTTCACCGCATTGCCTACGGCATCAAGCATCACTGCGGTTTCTACCGCTTGAGCTTTCATTTCGCTCAGTGTTTTTTCTTCGGCTTGTTTAACTCCAATTTCCGCTTCTTCTAATTTGCGATGAGTTTGGTAGTAGGTGCTTAACTTTTTAAAGGACGCGGCCACCTCGTTTAAATGGCGCGACTCCGTATCACCATAGTCAGCTATTTTGCTGATCAATAACATGGCTTTGTCGCGCTTGCCATTGGTCAAATAAAACTGGGCCAATTTGCTCTGGCCGGCTATAACATCTTTATCACCGCTGCCGAGAGCCGCTTCTCTTACTTTGGCTGCTTTCTCAAAATATGATTCGGCCTTTGCCGGCAGGGCTCTGGCGACGTAGAGAACACCCAGATTGTTGAAACTTTCAGCAATGCGTAAATCATTAGCAGGCGCTCGCTTGACTTCTTCTAAGGCAGCTTTAAAATTACGCTCGGCACCAGCAAAGTCGGAGTTAATGAAAGCATTGGAGCCGGCCTTGGTCAGCTTTGCCCATTTTGCTCCATCAAAAATAGCAGCGGCAACGGCTTCTGTGGTGGTACTAGCAGTATTGCTAGGACTCCCGGTGGTTGGTTGAGTTTGAGCCGTGGCAGGGTGAACCTGGCAGACCAGGGTCATGGCCCAAACGGCCCAGGCTGGAGATATTGTGCTCTTTGAGCGGTTTTTTTGCGTAAACATAGAGACCATCTTACAATTTTATCTAGTTACGAGCCTTTGATGCCCTCTTCGCGGTATCTTAGACCCTGAGAATTTCTCTATATTAAGGAACTAGCAAAGAAATGGTAAACGCCGTCAAGAAAGTAGAGGGCTCGCCCGTCTCACCTCAGAAAGTATCTGAAGTCAAGGGAGTGAGCGAGTTCAGGCTGGAAAACGGATTGCGCGTTTTGATTGCTGAGAACCACAGCGCACCGGTGGCCACTTTGTTGGTTGTTTATAGAGTCGGCTCACGCAATGAGGCTGTTGGCAACACTGGCAGCACCCATTTTCTCGAGCATATGCTTTTTAAGGGCACCGAAAATCACAATGCCGAAAGCGGCAATGGCATTGACGATTTGCTCACGCAAATTGGTGCTTACTGGAATGCCACCACCTGGTTTGACCGCACCAGTTATTACGAAGTGGTGCCCAACGATTTTCTAGAAATGTGTGTCGAGCTTGAGGCTGACCGGATGCGCAATTTGCGCTTGCGTCAAGAAGATCATGACAGTGAAATGTCAGTGGTGCGCAACGAACTTGAGCGCGGAGAGAATCATCCTGAAGAAGCGCTGGAAAAAGAACTTTATGCCATCGCTTTTCGTGAGCACCCTTATCACCATCCTACAATCGGCTGGCGCTCAGACGTAGAAGGCGTGCCTATGGCTAGACTACGTGATTTCTATAACACTTTTTACTGGCCCAATAATGCCACTGTAATTGCCCTGGGCGATTTCACCACAGATCACGCTTTAGGGTTGATCAACAAACATTTTGGCACTATTCCCACTGCCCCTCACGATATTCCTGAGGTCTATACCACTGAGCCACCTCAAGAAGGCGAGCGCAGATTTGAAGTTACCAGGGCTGGAGATATGCCTCGAGTGTGGATCGGATTCCACGTACCGGAAGCTACACATGATGATAATTATCCGCTGGCAGCCATTCGCCATTTGCTAGGCAGTTCTTTTGAACGCAGTTCGAGACTTTATAAAAGATTGATCGACACTTCTATGGCAGCGGAAGTTTTTGCTCGCCACGATGACTTAAAAGATCCTGGTTTGATGATTATTGGTGCCACTGTTAATCCGGGTGTTGATCCGGTTAAGGTAGAAATCGAATTACTCGATGAACTCGAACGGCTCGCACGCGAAGCTGTGGGCGATGAGGAATTAAATCGAATCAAATGCTCAAATTTAAAGGGCACCATTCTTGCCAAAGCTGATCCGTCGAGCCTGGCATTCATGCTTGGCGAGGCAGAGTCAAAGGCAGATTGGCACTGGCTTATGGATTATGACGACCGTTTTGATGCGGTCACCAAAGAAGATATTATGCGCGTAGCTAAGACTTATTTTGTCAGAAGCAATCGCACTATTGGCTATTTTATTCCTCGCGAAGATCAAGAAGAGATTCAAGAGGAAATGGATGAGACTGGCGATGATAGTGATGACCACAAGCATGAAGGCCACGACCATGGTGCCGGCCTGGTTAGCGCCGGCCCGGCAGATAAAGCAGCAGACCTTTATACCGCTGAGCAAGTAAAAGAATTTCTCGATATAAAAACCACACCGGTAACTGTGGAATTTAAATCTTCGACTGCCAGCACCTACGAGAAACAAGTCAAAAGAGTGGTTCTGCCCAATGGCATGGTCGTTATTTTGATGAACAATCCCGGCACCGAATCTGTGGGCCTGGCAATCAATATTAAGGCCGGCAGATATTTTAGCCAGCATATTCCCGGCTCTATTTCTGAAATCATCGGTGATTTATTGCCCCGCGGTTCGCAATCGTACGACAAATTGCAGATTGCCGAAAACCTCGAAGAAATGGGCATTCCTGGTGGTTTGGAATTCTTTGTCGACAATTATCGCGTAGGCCTGGGCACTCATCTTGTGGTGTCAGATCTGCCCCATTATCTGGAACTACTTAGCGATGTTATTCGCAACCCACTGTTGGCCGAAGACGAACTCGATAAAACTAAAATCGAGTGGCAAGCAAGGGTGGTGGAGTCAAAAATGAACACCCGCGCTATGGCCTGGAATAAGCTAAGGCAGTCACTTTATCCTAAAGAACATTTGTTCTATGACAAAGATTTTGACGA
This sequence comes from Cyanobacteria bacterium auto_48_18, assembly GCA_036170915.1. Taxonomy (GTDB): domain Bacteria; phylum Cyanobacteriota; class Vampirovibrionia; order Obscuribacterales; family Obscuribacteraceae. The sequence continues at coordinate 123,559 of JAVHQC010000036.1, read as the reverse complement.
GCAGTTGAAAGAACTTGATAGTGTGCAAAGCAAGATTTTGCATTCCTCACATAAGAAGCTGTTCAGCCCTAAAGGAACGATCATTACGCTTGTCGGTGATATTGATATAGACCAGGCGCTGAAGTTGATTGAAAAACAATTTGGTGATTGGCAAGGAGAAGAGCCTGCTGCCATCATTATGCCCGAGTGCGCTCTGCCCGCCAGTGCCACCAGAGTTGAAGTAGAGCTGCCGGAGAAAGCCAGTGTCGATATTGTCATGGCCCACCCATGTACAGTCAAAAGAGCTGCCAGTGACTTCTATGCCGCTCGTATCGCCAATGCTGCCCTTGGTCAAGACACCATCACCTCCAGGCTAGGTCAGGTGGTGCGTGATAAGGCCGGTTTGACTTATGGAATCTATTCTACTTTTGCCGACACCGCTTTTGGTGGCGCACCCTGGTCTGTCTCGCTTTCGGCAAATCCACGCAACGTCGCTCGCGCACTACAACTAGTAGACGCTACATTGAGCGATTATTTAGAACGGGGCATCAGCAAAGATGATCTGGCTAAAGAAAGCGGCCGGGCGTTGGGCTCATTTAAGGTTGGTCTATCGTCATCTCTGGGTATTGCCCGGGTGTTGACTGAGTTTGAATTCTTAGGCCTGGGAACCGCTGAGTTAGACAATATTTCTAGTCACTACATCGATCTGACCAAAGAAAAAGTCGACGCTGCGATGAATAAATATTTCCAACCTAAGCGTGCGGTCACCGTCCTCAGTGGCACTCTTGTCAAGCAGTAACTAGAGCAGGCCTTCACTATTCTAAGGTCTGTTATATGCACTAAGACCCGGTCAGGGTGAGGATGTATAACTAGTGTGGCGTAACTGTATATGTGATGCCAGGGTTAATTCGCAAGATTAACTGTGTACAATTTAGCTTTGCTGAGATAACATTTATGCGTTGATAGCTCTAGTCATTGTGGAGTTGTCACGCACCGATCTCTTTGAGGAAATCATGCAAAGTTTTTCCACAACATCAGCTGACGTAGAAGTGTTCGTTGAGCCTTTAAAAATGAGCACCGAAGTTCAGCATCTTGAGCTTCTGCTCAACAAAATTTTTGGCGATGAAATTGAAAAAATCGATGGCGTTGACCACGCATCTAATTTGATTGAATTTCCACTTAAAGAAGAAGCAAACGCAAATTTAAAAGTGGAGACCGAAGTTGACGTCCAAGTTGACGTGCAACTAGCAAAATCTCATGCGGTTATGACAGAGTTCGACCTCTTCGATTTTTCGCCTGGTCAAAGCAATGATATTTTCAAGTCATCCTCTTCTACTCCGATCTTAAAAAGCATAATTGAAGAAGACGAAGTAGACAGCAGACTTCAGGTAGTGGTCGAAGCTCAACAACGAGAGCTTTCGCAGCTGCGTCAAAAGTTGAAAGATCGCGATTACGATATTCGCGCCCTCGATTTGCAAATTGCCGCCAATGCCGATCAACTTAAGTACATGCCTGAATTGTTCAACAAAGCGCTGCTGGCCACTGAACTAAAAAATCAATTGAACGAGCTGCAAGAAGCGCTTGAAGCTGAGCAGCTCACACATGAACAGAGCCGAGATCTTTTGTTTAAGACACAAGCTCGAGTTGACCGTATGAAAAATACTTTCTGGTTCAAGCTTGGTCGGTCGCTTGGTTTTACGCCTGAGTAAGCACATGCTTTAGTTATCAGACCTTTGTGCGCGGGCTTGAAAGGGCCCGCTTTTTTCTGCAATCTTGGCAAAAATGAACATAGAGCATAGAATGTTAAATATAGCTCATTTAGCTAGTGGCTTACCAGGGGCCCTGCAGTTGAAAAAGAACTCGAAACACCCATCACTATTGGCGTTTAGTAAATTTGGCGCTCTGGCAATAGCTTGCTTCGCGCCATGCATCCTACCGGCAGCTGCCTACATCTCAGACACCGAAGCGGTGGAAGTAGTAGAGAAGGCCAAGATTTTGGCCCCCAACATTCGCATTAATGCCCGAGTCAAACCTGAAGAAGTAGAAATTGCCACTTTTAAGAATCCCAAAGCCAATGCCAACGATTGCAAGATTGAGGCAGTACTAATAGCGAAAACGCTTATGGATTACGCTCCAGGGCAAGTCTCCCGCGTGACTGTCTACTTTTATAATTCAAACTCTCTCAGCACTTTTAAGGAAGTTGCCGTCACCGCCGGCGATGTTAAAGCATTCGGTAACGGCACCCTGTCAAAAGATGAGCTTCTGAAGTCTCTTGAAATTAAAGAAGACGCCATACTTGATCCATCTAAGCGTGTTGCCAGCTATTTGAGTGAAGGCCAGTATGTGCGGCCGAAAAAAGTAAACACACAGCTTCGCGACAATCAAATTTTTATCAGTACAAATCTTGATTCATCATTGAGCGAACGGCTACTCAAGCTAGAAGCGATGCGCTTAGCCGATCAGGCTCTTGAAGCTGCTCCCATTGAATATAAAATAGCGCAGGTAACCTTTGTCGATACCAGCCTCAGTAAAGATAATCGCGTGATTACTCTCAGCCGCAACGCCATTGCCACCGTTGGTGAAGCACTGAACACTTCTTTGAAGGAAGTAGCTGTAAATGTAATTAAGGGCAACGGAGCAGACGGCAAGCTCGATTTGCAAAATTATGAATTGAAAGAAGGTTTGAGAAAAGAAGAAAGAGCCGCTATTCTTGCTGAAATGCAGACTCTCGATAAAGCTGGTGTAAGCGTTGGCAAAGCCACAGTTTTGGCTTTTTTAGATTTAGAAGACAGCGCCAATACTGCTACTGATGTTGAGTTGCTTGAAAAAATCGATAAACTCAAAATGCTTCTAGTTAAACTACAAGATAATCTTAAAACAGCGCATGATTTTAAGCCGTTGGGTGCCACCAAATCTGGTGCAGCAGAATCTGTTAAACCGACTCCAGCTGCAACTCCGCCGGCATATGGTGCTGACCTTCCGGCTGAGAACTTAAAAGCTCGCGTTCTGGCTAATCCTGCTGCACACGTTGCGGCCATGGAAGAAAAGCTATCAAGAAGTGCACCGGGACATAAAGGCGAGAATCACTCTAATTTTCCCATAATCCTCAAGTATGTAATTGACACTCTCAAAGAGAATGGCCGTGCATCTGATGCCATTCCTTATGAACAGAGGCTGGCCAAGCTGCAAACAAAGGAAAAGTAGATTGCCGACGATTTGCCGAGCGCTGTTGATTTTGCTCTCAGCAAATTCTATTTTTGTATCGTCTGCTTTTGCTGTAGATACAACTTTTGGTGCAGTGCCCGAGCCAGAGCCGTTTAGCAATGCACAAGAATGGTGGAAAAAAGACCACGAAGCCAGGCTATTGCTTAAGAGCGGTGATCTCAATCAGGCGAAACTGGCCTTTGAAGCAGCGGTAAAAATTGCCGAAAAAAATACCAATATGGATCCTGGCCTCGTAAATAGCCTGGCCGGTCTGGCCCTGCTCGAACATAAACGCGGTCATATCTTTGAGTCAGAGAGATTGTATGAGCTGGCTATGCGCTATGAGGAGGGTTTTGCTGGACCAAACTCAGAAAAATTCGCTGCTTTTCTGCCGGATTTGGCCTGGTTATATCAATGGCACGGCAACACCGGTCAGGCGGAGCTACTTTACAAACGAGCGATTGCCACCATTGCCTCTAAAAATCAAGAAGACGATCCTAAACTTTGCCAATTTCTCATGCACTATAAAGCCTTTCTGACACAGTGTGGGCGGACTTCTGAGGCCGAAAAAATCGCAGTTCAACTAAGGCGCATAGACAGTAAAATCAAAACAGTACGGTAGACTTTGAGAATGCAAAAAAGAGCTTCTCAAATTTTAGTGGGTGACCTTTTAGTTAAGTCTGAATTGGTAAGTTTGCCTCAGCTCGCTGATGCCATGCCTGTGGCACTTAAAGCCGGTGTGCCAGTTGGTCGCGTTTTAATCGCTTCCGCCTTTCTCAGTGAGGAAAAATTCAAACAGGCTCTCAGTTTGCAATCACTGGTTCGCGACCGTTTAATTAGTGAAGAAGACGCGGTAGCTGCGTTGAAATTGGTGGCTAGCGAAAGTATTGATCTGAATTTGGCTCTTTCAAAGCTTGGTATCGAGAGCGAGTTCTTTAATCACGCCAATAAGCTCGGTGAGATTTTAATTTCGGCTGGAGCAATCGATAAAGCGACACTAGACCAAGCATTAACAGCTTCATACACCACAGGCCTGCAGCTGGCTAGAATACTTGCTCTACGCGGTATTGTGCGCGAGCAAACGGCATTCATAGCATTGATTTCGCAGTCGCTTTTGCGCGATGGAAAACTGACTAGAGAGCAAGCCGTAACAGCCATTCAAACAGTAATGGCGGCTAGAGCTGATAGTGCCAGTTTGGCAAAAAACAAAGGTGTTTTGATCTCGGCCACCATGACTGCAGGCCTGGCAAGCTCTATGCGGCTGGGTGAGCTGCTTTTGTTATCAGGCCTGGTGGCACAAGCAGATCTTTTGAGCGCACTTGAGAAAGGCATCAGTGAAGAAGTACCTCTGGGTCGAATTCTTGTACGCATGCAACTTTTGACTGACGTAGAGCTGAACCAAGCCTTAACTTTGCACGACATGATTAGTGCCGGCACCGTGGCGGCTCAAGATGCTACTTACGTTCTGGCAAGCGTAAAAGCTTCTGGTGTAAGTCTTTCAAAAGCACTATCGCAAGCGGAACAACAGAAAAATGAAAATGCTCGGGTAATTTCTTTCGCCGAATTTTTAGCAGTCTGTGGCCTTTTGTCGAAGGCCGATTTAGTTGACTGCAAAAAGGAAGCTGCCACCAGAGAGAAATCAGTGGACGACTTAGTAGAGTCAAAAGTGTTGTTTGAGCATTCGTTTACCGCCTTCGCCAAGCAGACCTACTTTTATTTTCAAAGCAAGAGACTCAATGATGAGCAGTGCGCTTTTGCATTGCAATTGCGCCTGGCGGACAAAAAGAATGAAGACCTCGATGAGGTCCTCAATACTTTCAAATGGTGATTTAGTACTCTATTCGGCGATAACCGTTTGATTTCCGCCATTCTTAAGCGCTGTATTTGCCGCTATAACAGCGTTTTCAATCAGCTCTTCACCCTTAACGGCAGCGCCAGGGAAACCTGCAATACCCTGACTCACTGTAACGTGCCAGTTTTGTCCAACGTCTGAAACTCTGGTCAGCATAATTTTGCTGCGAATACGCTCGGCTAAAATGCTGACTCCCTTAGGCTCAGTATCTGGGCAAAGCACGAGGAAAGTATTTTTGTCATAACGGGCAGGAATATCTACGTCGCGAATAATGCCCATTAAGAAGGTGGCGACACCTTTAATGATCGAATCGGTAGTGGCTTGTCCGTGCTTCTTAGCGACAGTATCAAGGTCGTCAATGCTGAGTACGAGCAGGCTCAAATTATGCTTGTAGCGCTTGGATCGCTTGAGTTCATTGCGAATAATAGTTGTAATGGCGGAGCGGTTGTAGAGCTCGGTTGGCGCGTCAAGCAAAGCGGCACGGTCTTTCTCGTCTGGATCGGCTTTAGACAAGCTCTCTTTAACGTTAGAGATGTAACTGCCTTGCTCTAATTCACGAAAACGTGATGATGCATCAGCTGGCGGAGTGCGAGGATTTTGACTTTCACCAGTGCGCAACTGATTTAATTTTTGCCTGAAAAGACCTTCTCTGGCGAAAAGTGGCTGCTGATCTTTATCGAAGGTAGGCATCTTGTATCCTCTTGAGTACTACTAGTGCCACTGTCGCGGAGCGGACAGCAGCAGTTGTGTCGTCTATTATACTCTGACAGAGGTAGTCAAGGCCAAATTCTCTTAACAAAACTTGCGGACATTCGTTGTTGTGAGAAACTTTTACAGATCTATGGACGTCTACAAAACCATCAGGCGCTGATAACTGAACGATACTGTTTTGGTTATTGCCACCAGATACGGTGATATAAGCTCGACGGTTGATATGAAACTGAATATTTTTTCACCACGCAGATAAAACTTTCTCGATTGCCTCACCGCTTGATATCTAGCGGATACTATGTGCGATTGTCATGGTGCACCTTTGCGAGGTTGCTAAGATATATACGCTATGCCTGTCGTGCACTTGACGGCTTATATCTTTTAGCCGACTATAGAAGTCGTCATCCTGCATAACTTCAAATTTGTGCACGACCAGTTGAAGTTTGTCTGCAGGCTAGTGTTCTGGAGAAATAATGACCTTTAGTTTTCACCCGGTGGCCAAAAGCGCTGCTACAAGTTTGCTCATCGCTCTGACAATAACAATGACTTCACCAGCGGTGCCGTCATATGCGGGTAATAATGCAGTTACTGCTGATAAAGCCGCTCTCGAAGAGAAAGTTGCTTTAGAAAAGCTTGGTCGAGGCGAAGTGGTAGTTGGTTTAAAAGGCATCGGTGCGCAAAAATATGTCACCGGTCGCATTATTATCGATCAGTCTCCAGACAAAGTATGGCCGATTATGGTTAACCCCTTTGAATTTGCCGGTCGTATCGCGCCTCGGGTCAAAAGAGTAGAAGTTGTGACAGACCAGGCTAATTTTTCTGTGCTCAAGATGACTCTTGACACGGCTCCAATACCTTTCATGCCGCAAATGGCTTACACCGTTGAGTCACGCTACGAACAAACAGACAAGGGTGGGCGCATAGAGTTTAAACGCATAGGCGGCACGCTAAAAGATTTTCGTGGTTATTGGGATATGAGCCCCGCAGATGGTGGCACCAAAACTGCATTGACATACAGCATGTTTATTGATCCTGGTTTCTTCGTGCCTCAATGGGCCGTCCGAGAAGGCGTCAAAAACGAGTTGCCACGCACTCTTCTAGCATTGAAAAAACGTATTAAGGCCGTCTACGAAGATCAACAACAGCCTGAAGCCCACACAATTTTGGCTGCTAATTTGAGCGCCGTCAGTCATCACGCCCTTCGTTAATAGCGACAATATAGGTTATTAATGGCGTCGCTGATTCTTCCGGCGAACACTGCTGCGACTGGCTGGGGCCAATTTTTTAGGCGTCTGAACGGCAGCAGCAGGGGTCTTTGCCCCAGCAGGCTGTGCCGCATCAGCACGATTGATGGCTGAGTTTTTCAGGCGTTCTATCAGGTCTGAAAGGGCAATACGCAGATCTTTCACCGACGGGGTATGGCCATTGATCATAATGGTGACTGCTTCTTTCTGATTGTAATTGTTTATTAGAATGCCGCTTATGGCGCGCACTGTATCCATGGCGCCAGTTTTGAAGCGGAAAGAGCTGGCACCCTCGCCGCTAGCTTTGAGTAAATCTAAGTATGGGCCATCAACTCCTTCACCTGCCATATGTTTCAGCACCAGGTTAAGTGCGTGGGGCGTAAGACAATCTTTGCGTGAAAGCCCGCAGCCGTCAAACAATACAACTTCTCTTCCAGGCACACCGAGGCCTGATAGCCATTCACCAATTCGGTTTAGACCCTTCTCTTCTAAAGTGCGGGCATCAACTCTTTTGGATTTAGTCTTCTGCACTCTGGTATCACCGGCGAGGGCAATGGTGCGTAGCAACTGTTGAGCATACAGATTGTCGCTTTCATGCAAGCAGAGGCGAATAATTTGTGAAAGCGGTTTAGAGACATGCTCTGAAAGAATGGTGCGCGCTTCTTTGTAAGAGCCAAAAGTTGTAACCACAGGGTAACTGGCATTGATGTGCTGATCATTCAACACTGACTGAAAAATACCAGTGTTGTAAGCGTCAGGGTTAGCCACAACAAAGGGACCATCACGCTTTATCGATGCGTCAATTTTACCGTTGCTACTGTAGGCGGTACCGCGATTAACGTTGACGATATTAGTAGTGGGATCAAGCGAGAGCCAGGCAGAGCCAATACCTGATTGCATCAATGTATCTAAAACAGCGAGGCCGGTTGATTTAACATCGGCAACACGGAATTGCTTTGGTATGCCACTGACATAGGCAATATTGCCGTCGATCACAAGATTTGATGAAACAGGCATCCAGTCCTGACCGAAATCTTCAGCTAACCAGCTGACTGCATAATTGTCGTGGCCGTCGGGGGGACAAGCAACAAAAACTCTGCCGTCAACTTGAGTTACGCCAGCGTCGCGGACAAGCTTGATCAGATCGTTGCGCTTGAGGCTAGGATCTTGGCTGGTTTCTAAAATCAAATCTCCCTTGAGTATTCCACCTTCAAGCACACCATTACTAACAAGCCTTGTGCGATAGACATAATTGGCACCGAGTAAATCATAAATGCACGAAGTTGTTATCACCTTAGCGGTGGATGCAGGCGTAAATCGCTTGCTTCCACTGCTCTCAAAGGCAACTTTTCCTGAGGGCAATTCCATCACTTCAACGCCTACCCGTGAGTGACTGATATCGGCACGGGTGAGCCAGCTTTTGCATGCAGTAGCGCAATCGCGCGCCGCAGGAGCGGCAGAGGCCACAGGCACAGTTATGGATAACAAAGCAATCGATAACAGAGCCGCTGAAGTGAAAACAATTTTTTTCATCGAGATTTCCAAAATAAGCAAGTTTATCGTGCAGTCCAGCCGCCATCGATAGGCAAGGCAGCACCATTAATAGAAGATGCTCCCGGTGATGCAAGAAAAAGACAAAGTTGTGAGAGTTCTTCTAAAGGCACGAAGCGCAAACTAGGCTGTTTCTCAAGCAGCAAATTTTGCACGGCCTGCTCATTGCTCACCTTATCTCTTGTGGCATTGGCAGTAAGCTGAGCTTCCACCAGAGGTGTAAGCACCCAGCCTGGGCATACCGAATTGACCGTTATATTCTGCTCAGCGCACTCAAGTGCCACCACTTTCGTTAAACCGATAATACCGTGTTTTGCAGCAACATAGGCTGCCTTTTGCACAGATCCTACCAGGCCATGAACTGAAGCAATATTGATGATGCGGCCAAAATTGCGCGTTCTCATCATTGGCAGTGCTAGCCTGATAGTGTGAAAGGCTGACGTGAGATTAATGGCGATTACTTGATCCCACTTTTCGGCTGGAAAATCTTCTACTTTGGCTGTGTACTGAATGCCGGCGTTATTTATTAGTACATCAAGTGAACCAAGCTGATTCTGAGTGGTGCTGATCAGTCTTTCAATATCTTTTGCTTGACTCATATCTGAGGGCACATGAATCGCTTTACTGGCACCACATGCTTTGAGTTCTTCTAAAACAGAGGCAATTTCATTTTCCGCACCAAAACCGTTTATAGCAACCGCACATTTATTTCTGGCAAAACCGAGTGCTACAGCCTTACCAATGCCTGATGTGGCACCTGTAACTAGTACTGTGGTACATGCAGGTGTGGATGTGGTTATGCTTGTGGATGAACTATCACTCTGAACTGTCAAAATCTGATGCCTCAATTTACTAATTTAAATTTTCGAGTAACTGGCAAATTTTTCTACGATTTGTGCAGGAATTTTTACTGGCTTTTGCGAGACTGTATCAACAAAAAGACCAATATGACTGGCTTTGGTAGTGACTTGCCCGTCGACTAAAAATTCGCCCACAAAGTACATACTGGCGGCGCCTAATCGTTCAATCCACATGTGGCCGACCGGCCGATCGAAAAGTTTGACTGGCTTTTTATACTCAATAGACGACGATGCCAGCACAGGCATATAGCCCTGACTCATCAGTTCTTGTAGTGGAAAGTTTTCTTCCAGTAGTTGCAGGCGCAAATCTTCCAACCAGCGAAAATACACAATATTTGAGACATGATTGGCATAATCAATGTCATAGGTGGCCACTCGAATGGCCATTTTAGTTTCAAAACGACGGTGCACGTGCAGCGAATTCATAATTTCCTCAATGAACATTGATCATAACCAAGCCATGGCCGCTAAAGGCAATTAATGGCGCATTGTTGCCCGTTGTGAATTTTAATAGTAAACTTTTCCTCCCTGAGAAAGATAGGCTTTAGTGCTGAACTTAAATTTGAAATTCAAGTGTGCCACCGTGGTGGCTCTCTTCTTGATTTTATGTCAGTTGCCGCCAGCAGCAGCACAGATTGGCAATGAAGAGCGAGTAAATGCCAAGCTGAAAGAACTTGAAACAAAGTTGGCAAGTAAAAAGAAAATTTACTATTGCGTGAAACCAATTGCAAAGGGTGAGGCCATTCGCTCCGACCAGATTACAGAAGCAGAAGTAATGCCAAGAAAAATGCCGGTTGATTGCTGGTTGCTAACTGCGCCCATAACCGGCAGAAAGCCGATGTTTGATATTCAGGAAGGCCAAATAATTTCGCAGCGCGATTTTAATATTGCACTTAATCCCAGTCAGAATGCCGCTCTTTTGGCGAGAAATTATGGCAATACTAAAGAGCCAATGGGAACCATAGTCTTCAATAAGGTTGCGCTCGTGAAGGGAGCTCTGATTAGGAGTGAACAGTTAGGTGAAGCACCGATGCCTTTGGACGCAATTGCTCAAGATGCGATCAACAACGCTGCTCTGGTAGCTGGCAGGAAGTCTAAATTTGACAAAGCCAAACTGCAAATAATGATGCAGCACGAACTTTTTAGTCCTTAAACAGGCTAAAACAGATCTAGAGCACAAAGATGATGATAAGTACTGTCTTTGACAGCCGGTGAAAGATTCGGATAGCGACCCTGCATGGCACCCCAGGCTTGTATCAGCAACCCGGAAGCAGTGCGGCCCTCAGGGTAGCTAATAATTTCTTGAAATGATTTGCCTGCACCTCTGGCTTTTGTTGCCTTGCCAAAAAAAAGTATCTGCTGGTCGACGGCACTGACCACTCCATCTCTAAAACTTTGCAAACCACTGGGCACCGCTTCGGCCATTATTTTCTGGCGAGCCTGTGTAGTTTTAGCGTAATAAGTACCGTAGGCCTGGTCAAAGCCGCCTTTGCCCTCACGCAACGTGTCAATCATCACAGTTTTGGCCTGCACGCACTGCAGCAACATGGCATAAACATGATTAATAAAGGCTCGGTCGGCCGGCGGCACGCCTTCGAGATTAGCAGGAAGTGCGGTCAGGGCACATGGGTAACTATGGCCGCTCGGTAAAGCAATGGACTGAGGATACCAATTTTGAAAGTTCTGGCATGACACTGCCTGTGGTACTACAAGCCCCAAAACAAGAGTCAAAAATATCTTACTATTTGTCATTTGCTTTTGTCTTTTGCGACTGGTTCATCGCAGGGGTCTGACTTGGCTGAGATTGTATTTCTGTCCGGAAGATGCCTGAATATCCAGCCCAGTGTTCCATTGTAAATAACGTCGTCAAATTGTCCTTCTTCAAATATCAAATGTTCCGCCCGACCAATAAATATTAGATCTTTGTCTTTCTGCGGAATCGCTTGATAAATAGCTAACGTGCCCATGGGCTTAACCAGGTTATCGCTATAGCCCTGATAGATGATTACTGGTGTACTTGCAATTTTTTGAGCAGCTTTGATGTTGTCGCTCATGAAATTCTGAAAGTTGACCAGTTCAGAAGGCGATAATTTCATACGCATATGCTCATCACCTTCCCACATATCGCGTAAGTCGGTTTTGCAGGTGGCTTTTTCTACAACTTCTTTGGTGAGGTCAAGTTGGGTATGTTTGTTATTGAGAAATTTCAAGCCAACCTTTAGTGCGGTACTTTTTGCCTGATAGCGAGAACCTGAAGGCACAGAGCTGATTACTGCATCTACTAATTGTGGTGCCTCTGCAGCAATGCGCAAAGCGATGGCACCACCCATAGATTCACCCAACAATAGCAAGGGAGTGTTCGGATAATCGCTGCGTAATTCGGTCAAAATGCGTTTTATATCTGCCACCGTAGAAAGCAGATCAAGTTGCTGCAGCAGTTCATCGTTACGGTAACTGCCGAAACCGCGGACATCAAATGAAATCACTCCGATGCCGTCGTGTTGAATGCGTGTTGCAAATGGTGTAAACGCACCACCATGCAAACCGAGACCGTGAATTGTGACAATGATTCCTTTAAGCTTTTTGGTGGGGTCGAAAAAAGCCATTCCGGGTGCTCGGTCTCTGCCGATACGTTCTTTAAACCAGTTGTCGAAAGTCTTAGGACGCACTGTTGGGCTAGCCAGGGCAGACTCTGGAATGCCTGCCTTAATCACATCAAGGGCAAGATCTTTATTGCCGTAAGCGCCTTCGCTGCCATACAATTGTTCTCTCAGCGATGCCTTGAAGATCTCGCTATTAGACACGTCTTTGTACTCTTCCAAAATGCGCAATTCATTTTGGTGGCGAAAATTCCAAAACATTTTTTTGAATATTGTTGATGCTAATTGATCATGCTTAAGGGCTCTGGCAGCATTATTGAGACTCATTAAGCTCCATGCCAACTGTGTTGCATTAGGGCCATACTTAATCAGGTCGAGTTTAGCCACTTTGAAGTAATTAGTTTCAGCTTTTGCATAATCTTTCTCACGCATGCAACACGCCGCCAAACCTTCATAAAATGGTGCTACATCAGCGCTCCACTCGCCCTGCAAATTAGTAGCAATGGCAATTGCCTCTTCGTAGGCTTTGTGCGCTTTTTCAGTGTCGCCATTCATTAGCAAGCAGCGTGCGTTGATGGCCATGGCATCAGCATATGTGAGCGATTTGACATCGGCCAATTTCAAGGCTGCCTGTGCATGCTTTTGACAATCTTCTTCGTCTAACTGTGCTTCGCAGATTGATAAATTGGTCAAGCAACGAGCGCGTTCAGCACAAGAAAGTTTTCCGTTCTTGAGAATTTCCAGCACATCTTTTTGTGCTTTACGATAGTGATGATGCCAGAATGCCTCGTTAGCACGGGTTTGTAAGTCTACGTCCTGGGCAAAGGCCGGGGCGGCCGTAGAAATGAATGCGGCTGGCGAGGCCATCATCAAGGCCACAGCGACAATAGCAATTATTTTAGTCATAAGAAGTAGTTTAGCGCGGATGCCATAAGTCAGATCGCACCTATTGACGGTATCTATGGATTACAATTATCGATACTGGCATTGACTGTCATTTATTCCATGGAGCGAGAAAGTGTCACTTTCGACTATTAAAACCGCCATTGAGAACGGCAAGATAGCTTGCCCTACCTGCAAAAAACCTGTTAAGTCGTTTGAAAAATTTGTGGAAATGACTGAGTCAGTCTGGGACGGCGCCGGAGATTCAGCACTGGAAACCAAGGGTTCTAAAGTGACTTTAATTTGCGGCAATGACAGTTGCGGCTGGAAAGAAAGAACAGAATACTGGGACCAATACATCAAGAATTAAGCCCAGATTTTCAATTTCTGTTCGATTTAGTTTTCGATTTCAGCTTTCAGTTTCAGTTTTCGCTTCAGGGGCAGCTTTTTCTACTGTTTCAGCAGCCGGTGTAACAGCTTTGCTTTCTGTTTTTTCTTCAACTGCTGGTTTGGCGGCTGGAGGCGCGGGTATTACAGGAGGGGCAGGCTCTTTAACAGGAGCAAGCTTATTTTCCAGGGTAGAAACTTTCTTACTGGTTTCTTCTGCTTCGTTGTTGTTGCCTTGAGCCACTTGCACTTCGGCTAATTTTTTTAATGTGTTGACCACTTCTTTGCTGTCACCCGAGGCTTTAAATCTGACATTCACCGCTTGTTTTAACAGTGCTTCAGCGGCCGTTAAATGGCCTCTCTCACGGCAGACAATGGCTAAACGCTCAAGTTTCTGGGCTTCGTCAACTTGATCGCCGGGGCCATCATTTTTTGTATTGGAAGAAACGCGCTCAGAAGCGGCCTTGTTGAAAGCCACTTCAATGTCATTGAGGCGACTCTCACGGGCGGCAAGATTCTCCAAAGCTCGAGCCAGAGCGTCTGTAGCAATACTTTTGTCTTTTTCAGTACCATTTTCCGCCAGTGACTGCAGAGCTGAAACAGTACCTGGGCTGGAGAAAATTTGGGCAAACTTAGTCGCCAGTTCGGCATTAGTGAGAGACGAAATGGCAAGAATAGCGGCTCTTTTGCTTTGATCGTTGCCCATCAAATGCGGAATGAACTTTTCGATAGTTTGAATTTCTTGCAAGCGCAACTGCTGTTGATTGAATGTATAGGTGAACCAGCCGCCCATAACAAATATCAACATGCCGGAAATAATTGGTGCCACTGCTCCCAATTTGTCCCAGTTGTCTTTGACGGGTCTGTTACCGTCAGAGGTGTCACTTGTGAGCCCGTTGCTCACTGAGGCCATTTGACAGAGTTCGTCGGCATCAAACGTATCGCGTTGGGTCTTCTCTAAAGTCTTCATCTTCATAACTCAATAAGAATACAAGTGCAAACCACTACTTGTCGAGCAATATTGAGACAATAGACCTCGATTGTTATGTTGAGAATTTATACGTGTTAGTTAAGGGTAAATATCTTGCGATCAATAGTTATCACCGCTGCCGGCGGACCAGAGGTTTTGCAGTTACAGAGCCGTTCTAAGCCAAATTGCAAAGACAGTGAAATTCTTGTCAGAATTAAGGCCACCGCTGTTAACAGAGCAGATGTATTACAAAGAAAAGGTAATTATCCACCCCCTACTGGTGCCAGCCCTGATGTGCCAGGCCTTGAGTATGCGGGAGTGGTAGAAGCGATTGGGGCAAGAGCAGACGGATTTAAAATTGGTGATCGAGTTTTCAGTCTGGCAGCAGGTGGCACCTATCAAGATTTTTTAGCTGTGGAGAGTGCCACCGTTATGCACTTGCCTGAGTCTCTCCAGTGGCTTGAAGCCGCTGCCATTCCTGAAGCCTTCATCACAGCTTATGACGCGGCGTTTTTACAGGCTCAATTGAAAGAAAATGAATATTTGCTCGTTAGTGCCGCGGCTAGCGGAGTTGGTATTGCTGCTGCACAAATGGCTCGTGCTCATGGGGCAGTTTCAATTGGCACTGTCAGGCAAGCCAGCAAAGTTGAAGAGCTGAAGAAATACTTCGATCATGTCCTCTGCGTAGGAGATGGCCTATTTGCCGATGCAGTTAACCAAATAAGTGGTGGTGGCGTAAACGTCGTACTGGAGCTCGTGGGCGGCGACTATGTGGCCGAAGATTTAAAGTGTACTCGCAGCAGAGGCCGCATTATGGTAGTAGGTTTGCTGGCTGGTGCCAAATGCAACTTTAACCTCAGTGCCTTGTTGTCTAAAAGATTAACGGTTAAAGGCACAACGCTGCGCGGCCGCTCAACCGAAGAAAAATCTGAGGTTACGAAAGCTTTTGCTAGCAAAATTTTGCCTCTCTTTAGTGAGGGAAAATTGAAGGCCGTGGTCGATAAAGTATTCGCTTTGTCAGATGCTGCTGAGGCTCATAAGATGATGGAAGAGAATCAAAATTTTGGCAAAATTGTGCTCGACCTGGCACCCTCAGGTAATGATGAGAATGAGTGACTTTACCCTAGCCACCACCAGTGATGGTTCGTTTTCGCTGCATGAGAGCAAGCTCGACGAACTGTATCACAATCGCGCTGGTGCCTTTACCGAAGCGATGGTTACCTATGTGCAACCGGCAAGCCAATATTTTAAGGAGCGACTTGCAGCTGGTGGTAGTCTGAAAGCTTTAGATAGTTGCTTTGGCCTTGGTTATAACAGCTTGGCTCTGGCTAATTATAATCAAGCAGATCAGAAAATCAATGCAAAAGTAAGTCTCAATATTGACGCCATAGAAATTGACAGCTCAGTGCTTGAGCTGGTGCCTGAGGTGGTGAAACAGCCATGCCTCAGTGAGATTTCCGCCCTGCTCGAAAGCAAGGCAGTTGATCTTGCTAACTTCAATGGTGGCACAATAGAGCTACCAGGCATGCGCTTTCAAATTTATGTTTGTGACCTGCGTTTATTTTTGCAGAATGCGCAAGGCGAGAACGCAGGCTATGACATTGTTTTTCATGATCCCTTTTCACCTAAAAAAGTTCCAGAACTCTGGACTATTGAGTTGTTTCAACATTACCATCGCCTTATGGCAGATGATGGAATAATGCTCACTTATTCCAGCGCATCAGCAGTGAGAGGTGCACTTCTGGAGCTAGGATTTAAAGTTTTTCGTACCACCGCATTAGGTGGCAAGGTTGGTGGCACTATGGCCGTGAAATCTACTCTCAATACAGTCACTATCGGCTCAGGAGACTGCATCTTGCCTTTGTCGAAAGACGAGCTCAAAAGGTTGGCTAGCAGTTCGCGTGTGCCCTATCGTGATGAAAATATGGACGCGTCAAAAGAGCAAATCTTATTGCGCCGCGAAGTCGAACAAAAGGCTTTTTTAAATAATGCCGGCGCGCAGCAGATCTTTTAAGTCGACTAAACCAACTGGTCTGCTATTGCCGTCGACAATTAAAATATCTGAAATCGAATACTTTTCCATCACGCGTAATGCTTCTACAGCCAATGATTGTGAGGATATGGTCTTAGGTGAGCCAGTCATCAAATCGCGCGCTTTTTTGTCAAAGACCTGATCGCGATATTTAGAAAGCGAACGGCGCAAGTCACCATCGGTGATGATACCGCGCAATTTGCCATCGTCTTCGCAGACAGCGGTGAAACCTAACTTTTTCTTGCCAATCTCTTCGATGACCATTTCGTGAGTGGCATCAAGTGAAACTATGGGCACATCGAAACCGTAGCGCATGATGCCTTCTACGGTAATCAGTTTTTGGCCCAGGGCGCCGCCAGGGTGACTCTTGGCAAAATCTTCGGCCTCAATGCCTTTTTCTGCCATGAGCACCATGGCCATGGCATCTCCCATGGCTAGTGCCACAGTAGTAGATGTTGTCGGCGCTAGATTGAGTGGGCAGGCTTCTTTTTCAACAGAAACATCAATCGCCACATCGGCATATTTTGCCAGTGTTGATGTCAGATTTCCGGTGAGAGCAATAAGTTTGAGCCCCAGTCTTTTAATTGGTTCGAGCACCAGTTTGATTTCCTGGGTTTCGCCTGAGCTTGAAAGGGCGATGACGAGATCGCGTTCATCGAGCATGCCAAAATCGCCGTGGCGCAGCTCAGCTGGATGAACAAAAAATGCTGGTGTGCCTGTGGAGGCAAATGTGGCGGCAATCTTGCAACCGATATGACCTGATTTGCCCATGCCGGTGACAACAACTTTGCCGCTGCAGCCGAGCAACAGTGACAGGGCTTTATCAAAGCTAGGTCCGAGGCGGCTCTTGGCGCGCAAAATGGCATCGGCTTCTTCTTGCAATACAGCATGGGCCTGAGCCGCCATGCGGGAGAGCGGTTCGGTCTGAGCGCTTGCCATGACGCCTTCACCGGGAAGTGGGCAAGTGCTGTTAAACTGGTTTAATGCAGGTTGGCTCATGGTAAAGTCCTGAAGTTAACAGCGTCATTTTAGCGCCTTCTTACAACCTCGTGATTACCATAAGATAATACTTTTAACTCATGCCCCCAAGAATTTTTGCCCGCGGAGATCGACTGGAGGACGGCCACTACACCGTGCTTGAAGAGATTGGCGTGGGTGGCATGGGGGTGGTCTATCACTGCCGCGACGAGCTATTGCTGCGCGATGTAGCAATTAAAATGTTGCTACCCAGCCTCATGGCAGATAAAAAGAACGTTGACGTCTTCAAAGAAGAGGCCAGGCTGGCCGCGCAGCTTGATCACCCCAATATTGTCACTGTCTTTGATATTGGCGCAGAGCCAAAGAATGGGCGCGACCATCACTTTGTCGCTATGGAATATCTGCCTGGAGGCAATATGGCCGCCCGAGTGACCCAGGGGCCGCTGCCTCTGGAGCACTGTTTAAACTGGATGAAACAGCTGGCTGCCGGGCTGTCGTTCGCCCACAAAAGGGGAGTGGTTCACCAGGACATCAAGGCCGACAATATTTTTATTACCAATGAAGGCGATTTAAAAATCGGCGATTTTGGTCTGGCACGATTGCTGGTGGGAAGGGTCTATCTCAATTCGGCCACTAAAGGCATGGGCACGCCTGCATATATGTCACCGGAGCTATGTCGCGGTGAGCAGCAAGACCACCGCTCAGATATTTATTCCATGGGCATTTTATTTTTTGAAATGTGTACCGGCCAACTGCCGTTCCGCGCCCAGGGCATGATTGAAATGGCCATGAAGCACACCAACGCGCCAGTGCCTTCTGCAAAAAGATTGAACGCTGAAATTCCAGAGGTGCTTGACCGTGTGGTGAAGCGCATGATGGCGAAACAACCGGATGATCGTTATAAATCGATGACTGATGTGCTCGGCATTGTGGACGATTTGATTTTCGAGTTGCGCGTTGCCCGTATGGGTCTTTCACCACGCACCACAGTAAATGTACAAACACCGCCTGCTCCAGAGCCGAAAGAGCCGCCGCAAGCACTACTAGATGCAAGCACAGCGCCAAAGCCTGTGACACAGCCGCTCGAGCCAGACAAGCATGCCGTTCGCAACCGCGATCAACCACTGATTAAAAAGGGAGAAAGAGGCGAAGAAGTATTTATCACTGGCGTGCCCTCCTTTATAACCACACCCAAATCAACGCCCACTTTTAGTGACAAACCAGTGGTGCCCGAGCGCGAGCCTACTCCTGTTAAAACTAGTTCGGGCGAGCCTGCCATCTGGACTGCACCCACCCATGGACCAATTGGCTGGTCGGCCAGTGCGGTTCTCAGTCAAGACGAGAAACTGATTTATGTAGGTTCTACGGACGGCCGCCTTTATGCATTTGACGCGCAGAGTGGGAGCCCCACATTTAATTTTAATGCTGATGCACCAATCTTGACGAGCCCTGTATTGCTCGATGGCAAACTGTTTTTAAGTGATAGTGGTGGCAAAACACAGGCACTCGACCCAAACAGTGGAGAAATGATCTGGAGCTGGGAAGGGGCCTCACCTGTGGTGGCAAGCCCGGTTATTGCTGGTAAGGCAGTGGTGGTCTGCGACCGACAGGGGCAGGTGACCGCACTTGATTTGCGTTTAGGCAGGCGACTATGGCACTTCAATGCATTAGACGCTATTGTGGCCGCACCGCGTGTGCATGGAGACTCGCTATATTTTGGCACCAGGGGCGGTCATGTCTATTCGATTGCCGCTCACACCGGCAAGTTAAATTGGAAGTATGTAGCCGATGGTCGCATCGTCAGTACACCATCAGCCTCTGTGGACACCGTCTATGTTGGTACTCAGGGTGGTGTTTATTTCGCCCTTGATGCTGAAGCCGGGCGGTTAATTTGGGAGTATCCGACATATAGCCCTATTCTTCGAAGTGGTGTCATTGTTTTCACTTCCGTGATGTTTGCCAGTGAAAATAAGTGGCTTTATTGTTGTGAGAAGTACTCAGGCACTATTAAATGGAAAGCACCACTTAAAGGGCCACCAGCTGGAGCTCTTGAAACTGTGGGCGCCAGCGTAATCTGCACCAGTAAAGACGGTTGGCTGGAAGGGTTTGATACAGCAACAGGAAAACCGCGCTTTCAGCGATTTTTGCACAAGCAAATCGATTCGCAGCCCTTAGTCGTCAAAGATAAAGTGTATTTGGGCACCGTAGATGGTGAAGTCAATTGTTTTGCGCTGGCTATGTAAATGCTTCTCAACGCACGAGACGATCAAGCAAAATAGTAAAAAACGTGACAATAGAGACGATACCATTGGTGGTGAAAAAGGCCGCGTTTACTTTTGAAAGATCTGTCGGCTTAACCAAGCTATGCTCGTAAATCAGCATTGCGGTAACAAGTGCCACACCACCATAGAAGAAGATTCCGGCTGCAGGTTTAACAGTGAGACCCAGACCCACTAGAGCTGCCACAGTGACCACATGAAGAGCGCTCGAAATTGTCAGTGCTTTGCTCAAACCAAACCGGGCGGGAATGCTGTGTAATTTCTGATCACTGTCAAACTTTTCATCTTGACAGGCGTAGATAATATCAAAACCAGCTACCCAGGTGGCCACAGCAAAAGCAAGCAGCCAGGGTGCCGCACCATGAATGGTGCCCGCGGCGGCCACCCAGCCACCTAAAGCAGCACCACCAAGAGCTATGCCGAGCACAATGTGGCAGAGCCAGGTAAATCGTTTGGTGAATGAATAAAAACTCAACCAGAAAACCGCTATGGGAGAAAGTTGTAAGCAAATCTGCGGCAATTGACTGGCAGCACCAAGCATCAGCCCGAAGGCTGCAATGGCGAACAGTAATGCAGTGGCCGGTTTTATGCGACCAGCAGGGATTGAGCGGTCTTTTGTGCGTGGATTAACGGCGTCTATGCGCGCGTCAATCAAGCGGTTCAGGGTCATGGCAGCCGAGCGGGCGCCCACAAAGGCTAGAATGGTAAAAATTATGGTGTGCCATGAAGGCAGATGATTTGTGGCCAGGACCAGGCCCGAAAGTGCAAAAGGCAGAGCAAAAACCGTATGTTCCAGTTTGATCATCTCTGTCCACTCACGGATGAGTGCCAGGCCGTTTTTCTTTTCAGGGACAATTTCTGCTTGCATAAAAACTACTCTACTTGAAGAATTCCCTCATAACTGGCATCATTTGGATTGTTTAACACAACCGTTCAATCTAACCAGTGGAACCAGTTTATGACATTTGACGGATCAGGAAAAACTATTGACTTGCAAGGTGTTGCATCTTTTGCCTCGCTGGTAGAGCTTCTATCACAGGAATTGGGCGTACCTGCCGGTCGCATGCAAGGTCAACTGCCAAGCGGCCCCGATTCTTTCAATCAGCTGATTGGCGAAATTGATATGAACAGCCAGGGATTCACGCGCAGGTTAAGTGTCATTGCTAAGCCGGGCGCCCCTCTAAGTCTACGCTTCGCTACACAATGGGGTGCTGAGCGCACGGCCAACATCGCCGGCGGCATCGTGGCTGACTATTTCCTCACTGCCACAGTTGAACAAATCTTGCCTCAAGGTCGTGCACTTGCTCGCTATGTAGAAGATATATTTGCCGTGCAAGACCGTATGGTAACTCTTGGATACGGCAGCAAATTGTCGGGCATGAATGTACCTTCGTCGCAATTAGAAGCCTTTGAACGCAGCGAAGAAAGCATGGTTTCGGCTCATATACCAAAAACAGACGCTAATGGCTAGTTAGCTAATGATTTTCCCAATTGACATGGCACCGCATCTGGTGCCTTTACTTATTTTTCGACTTTGCCGATTACATCCTTTTATATACGGCAAATTTTGACCGGCGAAAGACTGCAGCCGACTTAGTCAGCTACTAATGAAAAAAAATGTCCGTGTCGAATGGGGACTTTCATTATGCCCCTGCGGCAGGCCCCTGTCTGTGGGGGAAGTACGCATGGGTCATAAGTGGTCTACGTGATCTCCCCATTGTTGAATGGGCGTCTATATTGAAAAATATGAACGTATTCACCGCTAGGGATCCGCAATGACAGGCAAACAATCAGCAGGCGATGGCGACAAGCAAGTCGAAAAAGCAAACGTTAAAGTCGGCCATATTGGTCCGCTCTCGCTGGAAGCCGGCAAATTGCTTGCCAGCTCTGACATGGTCTTAAAAACAGCCGCCGGTGACAACACGGCACCTGCTAGCCTGGAGATGAGTCCGATTCATCCCAAAAACCTGGCCACTCGCAAATTTGATGTGAGCAAACCGCCTTCCGAACTGGCCCGCAGTGGTGTGATCGTGGACAACAGCTCCATCACACCTGAACATCGCATTGAGTCCAGCCCACCGCTCGACCGCAGCGTGCCGAAAATCAACGTGGAGATGCAAGATTTAGATAAGCCTGCCAAAGCGCAACCGCACTTCGTAGTCAAAGAAGACGGCCGCGTGGAGATGAACGGCGATCCCGAAAAGCTCAACTCTAAAGACATTAAAGTGCAAATTGAGCGTAAAGATGGTCAGCTCAATCCTACTGAAGCTCAGCAACAAGCTGCTGATGACCTGGTTAAGTACCTATCTGAGCGTATCAAATCCACGAACAGTCAGGCAGCTAATGGTGTGGAGCTTAACGACCAGGACAATATAATTTCGCCCGAGGTTGAACAGGCGCAAAACCTCAAGCCGGCCAAAGAGATGAAACACGTTACCCCTGAGACCAGGGAAAGTGTTGAGCAAACGAACCGCTTCAATGGCAGCAATGGTGTAGACATGCCTCGCGTCGCTACTGAGCGCATGGGTTCGTTCGGCACACGAGACGTGCCCAGACAGCCAAATGAAACTGACAAAGATATGGGCGTAAAAGAAGCGGTAGCTGGTTTGTGGAAACCTGAACGTGATGCTGCCTATGAAACTGTCAGGCGTCACCCTGACGGAGATACCAGAGTCGGCCGTTATGGACTTTCAGGCAGGCAAATCATGAGTTTCCTCGAAAGTTTAGGCGATCCGCCAGATCCGGAAATGATTGAAAAGCTTATAAGGGAAGGCAAGCTCTCCAAAGGTTTTGCTGAACAGCTGAAAAATCCTGAATTTCTCGCCAAGCTCAAAGGCATGGCAGCGAAGATGGAAAAAGGCGAGAAGCCAGCCAAAGAAGAGTTGAATAACCTTCTGCCGAAAGAAGCCCAAGAGGGCATGGTATCAAGCATGATCGCTGATCTGAAAGGCAAGTTTGGCGACAATCCAGGTGCCATAGCCGCAGCGGCTTTGTCTGGAAAAGCTCCCAAAGACGTCACCAGAGAGGACGTTACTCAGGGTGAAGGTCAGCAATTAGCTACTGCCGGGCAGCGCCTCTATGACGTAGCTATGAACAGACAAAATACTGAACAACAAGTTACCGGCACAATTCCTCAAGGCGAAAAACGCGAGTTGATTGAGACTGCCCTTGAGAAAGCAGGTGTGCCAGTCACTGCGGCAAACCTGGCAGCAGTCAATTTGATTGTGCAAAGAGAAAGCAGCTGGAATCCAAACGTTGTTAACAATTGGGACTCTAATGCTCGCAAAGGCACACCATCTAAAGGTTTGATGCAAACCATCGGACCAACTTTCAATGCCTATTCCATACCTGGACACAAGAACATTCTTGATCCGGTAGACAATATGATTGCTGGTATTCGCTATGCCACTAGCCGTTATGGCTCACTGCAGAACGTACCTGGTGTCAAAGCTGTGGCTCAGGGTCGCGCTTACCGCGGATATTAATCGCGCGATTTAATGGTTATTGCGTAGAAACCTCAGTGACAGCGGCCTTTTAAAGGCGTAAAACATTACTCATCCCCTGAGTATGCAACCGTGCCAAAAAACAGTTCCGACAAAGCCAATGACACTATTAAAGAAGATAAGCCGACAAATGCTGCCGCTGCTTTATTTGAAGATGCTTATGAAAACCCTGGTACCACGGCTCTCGTAATTGGCGGAGCTGCAGCCACCATAGGTGTGATTGCCGCCAGCCGCGGTAAATTAGCTAGACTGATGCCGGGTGGTGGCAGAGACGGCATAATGCTTGTCGAAGATACGCCCTTCATGGGCAAGGCATTTAAGCATGCTCTGGAAGAGCAAGGTGAAAAAGTCACCTGGTTCACAGGCGTGTCGAAACTCAGACCCTTTACTGGTGTCACTCACGAAGGCAAGGAAGTAGTTGTCCAACCGAGCAAATTCAAGTTTGCCTTTGTTGATGGTGAGTTGACTGGTAGCAGACATCAGGGTGAACACGTTGTAGATGCTCTTAAAAGTAGCAATCTAACTAGCTTTGGTACCAGCACAATTCGTGACATCAACATGTCTATGAAACTAAATGGTGCCACGGTTACCGGCGAAAAGCCCGCAGTCTTAACGGCTCTGGTAAACAAGACTCTTGATCTTAGGCAAGTAACTCGAGCACCAGCGGCGGTGCAGGTACAAATGGACGATCTTATGGTAAATTTGCGTAAGCCAGAAATGGAGCCTATGCGACAGAAGGCTGATGATGTGCTGCGCAAGTTTTTATTAGACGATTAAGTCGCAGACAAAACCTTTTTGCTCTAAGCTCTCCTGCGCCGGTGTCCTTCCGCGTGTCTTTAGGCACTTGCCACGGTTTCGACATATTGCCGTAGTTTAATTACTCAAAAGAAACCCAACCAATCGAATTGGCAGGTCAAATTATGAGTAATTTTTTTGCGGCTCTTCCGTCAAGTAAAAAAATGACAAATCTATGTCACCCACAGAATGATTTGCGCACGCCATTACAGGCATTCTGCCTTTTTATAATCGTAGGTGCTGTGTCCTTCATTCTGTTCAGCATATCAGATGTATTGAATGAGGTAATTTCGTTTCTTGGCACTGGATTTTGGAATGACACTTTGGGAACTGAAGACTGGACTCAGTCAACACTTTTCGCTGCTTTCGTCAGCAGTTCAACAATATTGACTCTGGCCATCTTTGGAAAGGTTTTTCTCCGTTCTAAATTTGGACCTCCAGCATACACTCATTCTTTCGTGGTCGATCTCCCTCAAAATTTCGCCGTACCACTATGCCAAAATTACATGACAGAACAAGTTGCAGATGATGATTGGGTGCTCGACCCAGACGGTAAACGAATAATTGGACTGATGAGCGAGTCACGTTACTCCGCCACATATGTAGAGCTAACTGCAATGGCGATAGAGCAAGAACGTACAGTGATTGTCGTAAGAGCTGCCACTATCCCTACTGGCAGAGCTGCACTTCTAAGCGGCTTCTTTTGTGATTTTGGTAAATGCCGGCAAGCCGCCTGCAGCATGATGGAAATATTTAGTTCTTATATGAGTCACTGCAGGCTGCAGGATACTAACTCCATGTTTGTCAAAAAAGCTGATGAGATCGCAATCGACTGGAGTCCGCCACCATTGTCAATTAAGACCATTCAGTTGCAGCAGGAAGGAATCACCTACAACATGGGACGGGCTCAGGCCGTGCTAGAGAGGTCAAACAAATAATATGAGTACAGGAAAAGTCTCCAAGGTATTAGCAGAAATTTTGGTTGCTCAAGGAAAACTCTATCAAACGGAAATTCACATGCTTGTGGACGCCTCTGCTAAGTCAGGGATACCTCTGGGGCGAATCTTGGTGACCACTCAGAGGCTCAGCGAGTTAGAACTTGAATCAGCCTTAACTGCCGCAATAACTGTGCTCAGTCGTCAAATTTCAATCATGAGGGCTGCAGTTATCCTTGACTATAGCTTTAAGACTCAAATACCTTTCAAGCTTCTCTGGCAAAAGGACGAACTCAAGACCAGCAATAGTGTGGTTATGCTCTTAATTGCAGCAGGACTGGTTGCATCAAGTGAAGTACTCACGTTAGCCGTTGTGAATACTCCCTATCAGATGATTAGCGGCAAAGACCTTTTTAACGCCGGCTTGATTACACTGGGAAAGTGGCAGGAAGCGCTTGAATTAGTTTTGCAGATCAAACGACGAGAACTCTCAGTGCGGCAGGCTCTGTTCGAGTGCAATGAGCCGAGCATTACTGGTGGCAGGCCAGCGCTCACCAACCTGAATACTGAAAAAGAGCGCCTCGGCTATTTGCTTTTGCAGGCAGGTCTGGTGGATTTAAATGAACTCTTAACTGCGTTAGAGTGCGGATTAGATGAAGAAGAACTTCTCGGTAAAGTACTCGTGCATAGAAATAAAATTACAGCATCGGAATTGGCAATCGTGCTGCGAATACAGAATGGTATTCAATCGAAACTAATCTCGCATGCCCAATTCAATAACTGGCTTAGCAATTCAAACCTTCCTAATCTGCCCTATGCAGTCAGTCAAGTGGCATGATGCCATGCAGAGCGCGCTCTAAAGCTTAGTGCCAAAAAGTGAACCGATGGCAGCTGTAATGAGCATGGCCAGGGCACTCCATGCAGTTACGCGCATTACCCCTCTAACCACATTGGCTTTGCCAATTTTAGCTGCCACTCCTCCTAAAATAGCCAGAGCTACTAAAGAAGCGGTGCTCACAGCAAGAGTTAGAGCGTGTTCCGGAACCATGAGCACCACCAGCAGTGGTAGCAAGCCTCCCAGAGCAAAGCTCAATGCAGATACCAGGGCCGCTTGAACAGGTTTAGCACGATAGGCCTCAGTAATGCCTAGTTCATCGCGAGCATGCGCGCCGAGAGCATCGTGAGTCATTAATTGCTCAGCCACTTGTAAAGCCAGGCTCAGCTCAACCCCACGGCGCTGATAAATGTTGACCAGCTCTTTGATTTCGCTTTCGTAATCTGCCTTAAGCTCTGCATTCTCTTTGGCCAGTGCGGCCTTTTCGGTGTCGGACTGCGAGTTAACTGAAATGTATTCACCTGCAGCCATAGACATGGCTCCGGCCACCGTACCTGCAACACCGGCCACAAGTAAATGATGAAGATCTGTATGAGCTGCCGCTACTCCCAGCAAAAGACTGGCGGTAGAGACAATGCCATCGTTGGCACCAAGCACGGCAGCCCGCAGCCAGGCTACACTTTCTAAGCCGTGGTCTTCATGATGTGCAGTTACAGGCAATTGATCTTCTACTTTTAAAAGCATGCCGAATATAACACGATGCAGCACGTATCGCCTAACGCGGGTTCAAGAAATTCAATTCAATTCAAATCAATTCAAACTATTGGGGCCGCAACAATTGATCCAGCACGTCACTTTCTTGCAGCTGTCGCCCTAACTGATAGCCTAGCCTGTCTGCACCGTTTTTCACAACGTTGCGCGGATCGGTACTACTTACCAATCGCCAGTATTTTTGCAGACCAACCCAAGATCCCCTTTCAAAAGTATAAGTGGCCAGGGTCGCACCATAGAAATGGTATATCTGACCCAAAGCATCAGACTGACTTTTACTTTTACCAAGATGCTCTAATCGATCAACAATGGGCTTTACCAGCTCATTGCTATAGGTATTAGCTGGATACTTGTCGGCGTCATGTTGAGCGAGAATATTTGGATTGCGTGCAGCTGCAGTGAGGTTTTTAGTAAAATTGTGGAGCAACAACAGAGCCATTTTTTTGTCTGTTAATTGATCCGGGCCGGTACAAAGTTCTAGAGCTGCTTCACTTAATTTTTGTTGCGTAATTGGACCTGGTTGACTGGAAAGTCGCTGCATCAAAAGTGATTCTAGATTTGGCTCTCGACGGGTCATTGATGCGAAAATACTTCGGTCGAACATTGGTGGTTCGGAGGTCGCCCTGGTCAGATAGAGACCCTCAGTGATTATGCCCGACGGCACCTGCGTATCTTTTGTCGCGGTTCTGCGGTCGAACGCGCTAGACACAGAATCGCCAATTCTAACCATTCCAGCAGTTATTTCGGCGCAAGGCCATATACTGTTACCACATTGCTGTTCGGCAAAGTTGCGGCGAGGGTAAAATGTATCTGAACGCCCCTGCTCTAGCAGTAACATTATTGGATTTCGAAACTGGCCGACCCTGTCGATTCTGCTAGAGTCGTCCAAGTCGAAACGCTGTGGTGGACGATATTCTGCCATTCGACTTTCCTAAGCTGTCCCTGCTGTGCCTGCAGATTCAGAATATTGTTTAAAAGTGACCGAGTTCTAACCATACTTGAACAGCATTACGCAAACAGAGAATGTCCGCGTTTTCTGGGACAGGTAGTTACAGGGCTAAAGGCCGCCGTTTAGAGGGTCACAGTTCGGTCACCAGTTGCTTGTATATTTACCTGAAGACAATTGGCTTGCAGATTGGGCGAAAGGATGTGGTTATGAACGAGACCGAAATTGAGCAGCGTGGTGCCTTAATGGCAAATGCTACAGAAACATTGGATGCGGTGAAAATTTTTGAGGAAACACCTCTCTGCGATCGCCAGGCTGTATTGCGTGAGGCAGTGAAGACTGCCAACGCGCGAACAAACAGTGACGACATCTTGGGAAAATATCTCGTTAATGTTGAAATCACTGACGAACAGAAAGTGCTTGAGCTAAGACTTGCAAGACCTACAACGCATGGCCTGGGCCCCGTTCAATTTATTCCGATTCTCAAAGCCACAATTCCAACTTCAAAGTGTCCTGGGTAATAACTTGTAATTTAAACTGGGAAAATACATCGAAATTTCCACTACGATGGTTCGTTAGTGTCATCGTGAGGTTATTGATGTGGCAACATGCGTAGTGCTTGGAGCAGGAGCAGGTGTAGGTCAGGCGGTGGCCAAAGCGTTTTTAGGCCGCGGTTATCACGTCGCCTTGTGCGCGCGAAATCGTGAAAAGCTTGATGGTCTTTGTGCCGAATTAGGTGAGAATGCTTCGGCCTGGCAGCTCGACGTCTCTAACTTAGAAGAGTTAAAAACCTGTCTAGCAGAAATTGCAGAAAAACATGGAGAAATAGAAGTACTTCATTTTAATGCTTTTAGTTTGACGCCAGGCAGAGGTTCTCGTGTTGACGCTGAGAAATTCAGCCAATCATTAGGTGTCAATGTCACGCCCGCACTGGCCGCGTCGCAAGCAGTAATTCCAGGGATGAAAAACCTCGGTAAAGGCACTATTCTTTTCACTGGTGGAGGCTACGCATTGCAACCGGCAGCTCAAGTGACAGCGCTGTCTGTGGGTAAGGCGGCTCTTAGAGCATTAAATCAGTGCCTGCATCAAGAGTTAAGTTCATCAGGAATACATGTAGCCACTGTCACCATATGTGGTATCGTGGCGCCTGGTACCGCGTTCGACCCTGCAGTGATTGCTGAAAGCTTTTTGCAATTGCATGATCAGCCGGCTGGCGCCTTTGATGCCGAAATAGTCTTTAATCCAGCGGCTGTGCCGGTCTAGAAAACACCAAGACAAACATTTATTTGGAACGGCGTTTACCCATGTCGTCTTTTAAGTCGCCAGTCTGACGGAAAAGTTCTTTAGCCCCTTCAATGGTAAATCCGCGAGGAGGCAAATGAAATCTGCCTTCCTTTTGTAATGCCTGACTAAGCTCATGGCGAAAGCGATGAAGTTCTTTTGCGTTTGTAGCACCGGTTGAAAGGATCTTTTCGTATTGAGAAGATCTCGCTAAGGAAGCATCAAGCATGGCAGCGAACTTCACAGGATCATAAGCAATTGAATCAAACAGTTCCCAAACGAACGCAGAGCCAGTGCTGCCCAACTGCAATTTCAGATCTGGACTTACCACTACACAGGCAGTGATGCCCGTAGCTTTACTGCCACCCATCAGGGCGTAAGTAGTTTTCCAATTTTTTAGAGCCGGCCAATCCAGGGGAAATTTTGCAGTGCCGCGATCGATTTGAACCTTCAGTGGAATGAACGAAGCGTTTACTTTCTCTTGCACGATTTCATTAGAGAGACAGACCGTCCTCATCAAGCGTCCGCCTGGTCAGCAAGGCGCCGCCTTCGGACCAATATCGCCTTTGAGGAAAAAGTAAAGCAAAATTGGCTTGTGTTCAGCTTGCGATCTACTGGCAGCTAATTTTGCGTCCACCAGCCAGTCAATTTTGTCCCAGCGGAAATCGTTGGCCTCTTCTTGGGTGATCACCGATTGCACGCGCCTAACAGCTTCTTCTTGATTCCAGCTTTGACGCCCAAAAGCCTGCGCACAAAGAATAAAACAAGCGACCAAGGCGATGAACCCACAGCCACACGCCTTGATCGTTCTCATAGAAAAATTCTCCTGAAACTGAACCAAGATTCTTGATTCTTCTACAATACACCGCTCGAGCGAACACCATTCAAGGTCATGGTGATCATGCTCTCTGCGTATTTGCGCAAAGTTGCTTCAGTAAACGCCGCGGGGTCTCGTGCTTTGAGTCTGTCGTAAGGCGGGAATAAGGCGGCCAAAAGATAGCAGACAAGTTCGGCCTGAAAGAAATATTCGTCAGCCGCTTTTGCCGGCGCAATTTCTTTGTTAGTTGCGGCTTTCTCAAGTAAAAATGCAATCTGTAAAAATATTGCACTCTGAAAGTTGATAATTTCAGCCATGATCGAAGGGTTTGCCGAAGCAATAACTTCGGGGCTATGTAACTGGCCGCTGGCGATTGACCAGTACGACATAACATGACCGTATAGAAGCTCGCGTAAAACCTCAAGGTAGGGCGCCTTTGCTTCTTTCAAAAGTCGATTGATGCGCTCAAGTTCGCGGCTTGTAAATTGCTGAACAACTGCGACCAAAATCGCTTCTTTGTTCTGAAATTCTAGATAAACAGAACCCTTGCTGACTGACGCTCGGTCAGCTATATCGTCAACAGTGGTCTTTTCAAAGCCATAGTAACCAAATAGCCAGGTTGCCGACTCTAAAATTTTCCCGCGTCGCGTTTGATTCATTCTTCTCTCCTGACACATTTTACAATTAACGACTAGAGGATTGACTATAAATGTATTTTGAGTCAAAATTCTTTCAGTCACCAGTTAAATATTGCTGCCTACTAGTGGCAGCGGGAGGAAATTATGTTGTCAACTAAATCGAAACGCACCTACATGACTTCAGGCGCAGTATTTGCGTTAGCCTGCGTCTGCGCCGTGGCCCCGTTCACTGCTGCCCTTGCTGGATCCTCTTGCTCTACTAAAGTAGCGAGCAGCGAAACAAAAAAAGCCTCGGATGCAGCCACCAGTGACATCGTCGATACTGCTGTTGCCGCAGGCAAGTTTGGTACATTGGCCAAAGCTTTGGGTGCAGCCGGCTTGGTCGAGACTCTCAAGGGTAAAGGCCCTTTCACAGTTTTTGCGCCAGATGATGCCGCCTTTGCCAAGGTGCCTGCTGACGCTCTCAACGGTTTGCTCGCCGATAAGGCCAAGCTCACCAAAGTGCTCACCTACCACGTTGTCAATGGTCAAGTATTGGCTAGTAAAGTAGTAAAAATGAAGTCGGCTAAGACTCTTGAAGGTTCAAGTGTTGCTATTAAGCAAGCAGACGGTAAAGTGATGGTAGGAAATGCTACGGTTACTGCTACTGATATCAAATGCTCAAATGGAGTAATCCACGTAATTGATACAGTGTTAATGCCTGAATAAGTGAAGATCGCCGGCGGTCTCTACCGCCGGCCTTACTTGTGTTTTCTCTGGAAAGTGATGTGAATCAAAAGACTGTTTTGTCGAGTCTATTCAGCTTTGGCCTTCTTTTTATGGGCCCATTTTGCGTTGCCCCATTTCTCATAGTTAATCCTTCCTGCGCATATGCTCAACAGGCAAACAAAGAGAGCATTCCCATGAATAGTGACGAAGCTGGTGAGAAGCCCATCGTCAAAATCGAAAAACGCGATGGTCTCACCTACGTGGTTGGTTCTGTGACAATCAACGCACCTCGAGAAAAAATATGGGATACCTTAGTCGATTATGACAAGGCTCCTGAAATTTTCGCCAATCTAAGTCTATGTAAGGTAATCGGCTCTGAGGGCGAAGTGAAATTAGTCAGGCAGCTGGTCAAGCCAGGTGGACCAGTCAAATTTGATTATGTCGTTAATTTGACCGAGAAAAAACCTGGGTTGATTAAGTGGAAAAGACGGTCGGGTTCATTTAAAGAAGTGATGGGAACTTGGGAGCTTAAGCCCATGGCCAAAACTGCAGCTACATCTGTTGTGTATAGCATTCATTTAGATGGTGGATTGATTCTGCCGCCTTGGTTGCTGGCGTCGCAAGTCAAAGGTTATCTACCGACAGTTTTGAACGCTCTTAAGACCAGGGTTGAGACTCCAAACAAGAATTTCAAGTCATGATTCTGTTATTGAGATTACTCTATGCTGCAATTTTCGTAGCCATGGTTGCCATAACTATCTGGGCTGCCGCTCACGAAAATATTTTGATGATACCACCAATGGTGTTAAACGATCCCTGGTTCAAGGCCACATTGTTTGATGCCTACTTCGCGTTTCTCTCATTCTTTCTCTGGATCTGCTATCGGGAGAAATCACTCTTAAAGAAAATATTGTGGTTCTTTGCTGTTGTTTTTCTCGGCAACATCGCTATGTCTATCTATGCCCTGATCGCCCTGTACCGTCTGAAACCAGGTGACGGTGCGGATAAACTATTTGCCAAGCAGTAGCGCAATTATCAATTTGCTTTCGTTAACGAGCTGTAAATCACAAAAGCAAGAATTAGTGATCTCATAGTCCATAGGCAGGTACGCGACCAGTTGCTCAAAACCAGCCAGTGATGTGTCGTGGCTACATAGCCACCAGCGCAAAGTTTTTCATGACATGGAATTGAGCAGAGTGCTGTGGAAATCCAAATTGCTATGACTAAGGCAAAATTGAGCCACAATAACCAGGTGTACGCACGGCTCCAAGTTGCTGCCAGAACCACCGAACTAAAAGCTTCAGTCAACATTGGCGCTGCCACGACAAGTGAAGTCAGATGGCGATGCCTGTTTGCATAGCGTTGAAAGTCTTCGGCACCAACTCCATCAAACAATGGATAGTGAACAACTTGAACGAACCAAATTAAGCCAGTCATAAACCAGGTGGAAAAAGCGTTTACTAGTAGAATGGCAATTTCGAAATTCAAGTTTGACTCTTTGAGTATTGTTTGGTGTATTCGGGGCAGGTGATTGATTTTAAGTGTCCGAAACGCAGAGAAATTTTCGAAAATTTCTCTGCGTTTTGGCGCAAGCTAAAATCGCGTTCGTTTGCCTAGACCACCAAATCGTGCCACGAGGCTTACAGATAAAATTATGCTTGCATAGTGTGAACAACGTTGGAACAAAGTACGAAATATCTATGTTAGCCGCAGGCGGGCCCTATATTGATAGTGTTATCTAACCCCAGTCGTCTTTCACTTCTTTAGGGTTGTGATAATAAATTGACTGCAACAGGCCGATGGCAACGAGATCGACAATCAAAGCCGTGCCGCCATAACTGAGAAATGGCAGCGGCACACCGGCCACCGGCATACAGCCGATGGTCATGCCAATATTGATGAAAGCGTGAAAGAGAAACATGCACATAAGACCAATAGCCATAGCCGCCCCGGCGGGGTCACCCCTGGATTGATGGGCAATAAACAGAGCTCGCAGACAAATTATTCCGTAGGCGATGACAATAAGTAGACAGATGCGAAACCCTAACTCTTCGCCGATCACAGCAAAAATAAAGTCGGTGTGTCGTTCAGGGATAAATGCGCCCTGGGCCTGATTGCCGTGTCCTAGACCAGCACCACTGATGCCACCAGAGCCAATGGCGATTAAACTTTGCAAAATATGATAACCAGAGCCCCTGGGGTCGTCATATGGATTTACGAAACTGGTGAGCCGCTTCTGCTGATACTCTTTCAGTAAACCCCAGAGATGTGGCCGGGCCTCGCCGCAGCCATAATTTGCCGCCATCACCACAACAATCATGGCCAGCCGAATCCAAATCTTCCAATCAAATGTGCGCCAGAAAATTAAGAGCACCACAGCCAGGGCTCCTAAAAACATGTGCCACCACTCCAGATTAAGCGCGTTGAGAATGAGCGAAAGCAAAGGGCTAATCAGCACCAGAATGTCCATCACCGTGGCACCCGACCAGTAGGAAAGGCCAAGGAAGACGGCACCAAAAGTCAGAGACGTGCCTAAGTCTGGCTGCTTGAATACCAGCACTGCCGGCACAAGCATGATGCCCAGTATTTTGAAAATATCAAAAAACGAATTGATGCGATGATTTCTCAACCAGGCGGCCAGTGAAAAAATTACCACTAGTTTGGCCAGCTCGGAAGGCTGTAGTGTGATCGGTCCCAGCGCCAGCCATCTCTGCGCCCCCTGGGCGGCGTGACCTTTGAGCATAACGGCTACAAGCAGTCCAAGATTGACTAAGTACATCAAACTGACCATCCACTTATTCGTCCATAATTTATGGGGAATACGGCTGACGATCACCATCAGGGCCAGACCGGCGTACATGTAGCTCAACTGTTTATCAAAATAGCCTTGAGTATGCTGCGAAAAATGCAGCACGTTCAAACCCACCGCAATCAAAAATCCCGTCGCTCCGAGAAGCCAAAAGTCGATGCCGTTGACGACATTGAACAGGCTCCGCACAGCGGACGGGATTAGTGATGATGGAGCGACTCGAGAAGTCACGAAATCTGCATTATGCTCTTAATCAGAATTAGCACTTGGAGCGAAGCAATCGGAAATTAGCGATTAAGCTGGCCCGACGCTCATATTGTTGCAGATCGAAGTGAGTTGTGTCTTTATCAAGCTCAAAGTAGCGGCCGACCACTGCCATAAGCTCTTCTTCCAGGGTTTCCAGACGGCCGGCGGGCAGCTCTAAACGGTCATGAGTCAGCATGCTGCGCATTCTGTCTTTGGCTGTAGAACGAACGTCGTCGCCTTTTGCGGGGAAGAGCCAGTTGAATATTTGCATTTGCACTGTTACCTCCTCCCTTAAACTCTAACTGTGGGATTAAAGAAGCTGACGATCTTGT
The DNA here is from genome assembly GCA_036170915.1 of Cyanobacteria bacterium auto_48_18. GTDB lineage: Bacteria > Cyanobacteriota > Vampirovibrionia > Obscuribacterales > Obscuribacteraceae. The sequence continues at coordinate 89,414 of JAVHQC010000036.1, read as the reverse complement.
TGATCCAGGTGGAATTCTTAGATTCAAGATCCATTATCGCTACATCTTCACCGCGAATGCGACGAGCGATATTGCGATATGCGAGGCCAGCTCTGATGTTGTCGGTGCCGGAAATGGGCTCGCCTTTGTTAGTGGAGATGATGATGTCTTCATCTTCAGGCACTACACCAAGCAGTTTTACAGAAAGAATTTCGAGCACATCGTCAACGCTCATCATGTCGTTATTGGCCACCATTGTTGGTCTATAACGATTGAGCACCAGGCGATATTCTTTAATTTCGTCTTTACGAGCTTCAAGCAAACCGATAATGCGGTCAGCGTCACGCACGGCAGACATTTCAGGGGTGGTGATGACAATAGCTTCGTCAGCACCAGCCACAGCATTCTGGAAACCTTGCTCAATACCAGCCGGGCTGTCAACGAGCACAAAATCGTACATGCTTTTCAGTTCGCCGCAGAGAGCTTTCATTTGCTCAGCATTGACTGCTGATTTGTCTCTGGTTTGAGCTGCGGGCAATAGACTCAAGTTTGGCAACTTTTTGTCTTTGACCAGAGCTTGGCGCAGTTTGCAACGCTCTTCCACCACATCAACCAGGTTGTAGACCACGCGGTTTTCGAGACCCATCAAGATGTCGAGATTGCGCAGTCCTATATCCATATCCACCAGGGCAACGCTCACCCCTGTGGAGGCAAGAGCCACGCCGATATTGGCAGAAGCTGTTGTCTTGCCAACACCACCCTTGCCGGAGGTGATTACGATTACTCGTCCGCTCATTTAGTATCCTCGTATGGCTTTGTAATAATGACTGTAAGAAACTTTGGGAACTAGAATTAGATTTCTAGTTTTCAATCTTGTTTTTTTGAATGCGAATCTTGCCTTCGACTATGCGGGCAATTTCAGGGCCCGTGCCGTTCGCATAAGTGATGCGCGGGCGGTCGGGAGCGCGGGCAATCGCGTGGGCAATTCGAATTTGAATCGGCTGCAAGTTAAGCGCTCTGATTTCGGCTTCGGTATTACCGCCGATACCAGCGTGAGCGATACCACGCAAACTTCCCCAAACTGTAATGTCACCTTCGGCTAAAATTTCAGCCCCCGGATTAACGTCACCCACAATTACCAGATCGCCTTTATGGCTGACTACCTGGCCCGAGCGCAAGGTTTGCTTGATATAAAGCACTTGTGGCAAAACTGTAGTCACTACAGCGCCATCTTTGTCTACTTCAACTTTGGCGGCAGGCAGCGGCGTATCTTCAACGGTGTCATGTTCCATTTCAATCATGGTGACATCGAGCACCACATTTTTATTTTGCGATTCTGAGTCACTGTCTGCATCAGCAGTAGCAAATGGTATGCCACCAAGCGGAATATCAACATTGATCTTGGGTAGCGACATGGGCAAGCTGTTAGTCACCTTGACGCTGTTTTCTAAAAAGGCGGCTCTGGTTTTTTCGTTCTTGGAATAAACTTCTTCAGGGAATACACCAACGCCTTTAGCGAGCGCTAAAACTTGCGCTGCCTGTGCCACGGTGAGCTCAATGCCACCCAGGCCAAGAATGACCTTGTGACCTTTCCAAAATTGATTGGAAGATTGCAGAGTCGAACTTAAATGTTCCAGTGCTTCTTTAAGTGATGAACAACCGCCGACATCAATTAAGACGCCCTGATCTGGTTGACTGATTATGGCAATTTTAGACACGAAAGTAATCCGCGCGGGTAGAGGGTTATAAGGGAAAGGTTGAACCGGCTAAACAAATGTGAAGTTCAACGTTACCATCCTATTGTGCTGATACCCGCACGTCAAGCCGCTTGAGATAGTGGGTGCATATACGATCGCACTAGATCTTGATGACATATCAGTAAGGAACTGTAGTCTTCCCCAGTACCAGCCGTATTGCGGGAATATGAAACTATTTAGAGAATTATCAAATTTATCTGCTCTAAAGCAGTCACATCACCGGCGGTATCAACTAAGCTCATGCATTGCATATAGAGGCTATATAGAAGCAGCTAAGAGCGGCAAGTGACGCCGTTAAATAAGCCAGGCAATAAATTCATTGCGGCAGTGTGCGGATCAACTTCGCGGTTGACGATCTGGCTCAAAATTTGACGCACGCTGTCACTATCCATAGAGCCTTGCAAGTTGCGCCGAGCAATATCGGCCACTATTTCTGAAAGTTCAGCACGAATGCGCAAACTGCGTCTTGAGTCGAGTAGATTTTCATCTGTGAGAAATTTTTTGTGATCTTTGGCTGCCTGCCACAATTGGTCAACACCCTGACCAGTTTCAGCAATAGCCAGCACCACGGGTGGACGCCACGAAGTTTGAAAATGATTTAGCTCTAAAGAAGCTGTAATCTCGCTGGCCGATTTATTGGCGCCAGGCAGGTCGCCTTTATTGACCACAAAAATATCGCCGATCTCCATGATGCCAGATTTGATTGCTTGAATATCATCACCTGATCCTGGCATCAAAACCAAAATAGTGGTGTCGGCATGCTGAGCAATGGCCAGCTCAGATTGGCCTACACCAACGGTTTCAATAATTATGACTTGATAGCCGGAAGCTTCGAGCATGCGAATGGCATCATAAGTTGCCAGTGAAACTCCGCCCTGGTGGCCGCGATTAGCCATAGAGCGAATGAATACATTACGATCTAAAGTGTGTCCTTGCATGCGTATGCGGTCACCAAGAATGGCTCCCCCGGTAAATGGGCTTGAAGGATCTACAGCCAGCACAGCCACTTTCAAATCTTCTTTACGGCATTCTGTTATCAGTGCATCTACTAAAGTCGACTTGCCCACTCCTGGTGAGCCCGTGACGCCAATGATATGAGCCTTGCCCGTATGTTGGTAAAGTTCGTGCACCAGACTGGTGGCATCGGCTCCACCGTTTTCAACCAGCGAAATAGCGCGACCGAGAGCCCGCCTGTTACCGGCCAGCAGTTCTTTAGCAATGAGGTCTACATTTGAGTTCAAAATTTAGTTGTTTTTGCCCTTAAAGGCTTTGAGCCAGCCCGGCGTGTCTTTCGCCACTTGCTGGTAGGTTTCTTCTGTTGTCTGACGACGTTGAGCGTTTTCGGCTTCATTTAGCATTACTGCCAGCAAATCGCGTTCCGACTCACGAGTCTTCAATTGGTGGCCAAGCTCCACCACCGACGCTCTTAACTCTTCTACTTCTTGCAATTTTTGCTCAAGCAAACTGGTGATGCGACCAAGTTCTTGATGCAGCTGTTTATTTTCGCGACTTTTATCGGTAAGTAGCAGGCCCTGGTTAATAAGTTCCGATTTCAAATCTTCGCCATCGCGACCTGTACGCTCAAGTTCTCGCAGTTGCGCAGAAAGCATCAGGTTTTTTTCTTGCGATTGCACCAGTGCTTCTTGCAATTCCAACAGCTTCAAAGTAAGCGACCCAGCATCTGAAGCAGATGCCGCAGGTTGCGAGGTAGAAGAAGCGCTGGAAGAATTTATTTCGGGCATAGACCTGACAAGAGTTACTGCATGGGTTCAACTGAAGATTTGTTCAACTAAGAATTGTATCTCCTACCCAGCCTTTGGTAAGGATCTGTTCTCTTATTTATCTAAAAGAGATGAAGAAGGATAATAAAATCTAGACTGCGCATAGCCTTCATCCATCATACTTGAGAAAACTGTGCTTGCAAAGAGAACTCAAGCGATACTACAGCTTGTTAAGGATGTCAATTGATAGCAATGAGTACCAATGAATAGTCTGGTTATTGAGAACGGTTACTTAATTACACCTGAAAAAGAAAGACTGACTCGACTTTGGACGCATGACGGCAAGATTTTCCATATCGGAGATAACTTACCGCAAAGTTCGGCAATCGGTCAGGAGACATTTAAAAAGATTGATGCCGCAGGCTGTTATGTCACGCCTGGTTTGATTGATTTGCAGATGAATGGCGGACCTGACTGCGATCTATGGCAAAATCTTGTTGAGACCACTGGCTCAGCAGCGAAAATCAAAGCTATGCGCGCCGAGTTACTCAGCCATGGAGTTACGGCTTTTCTGCCCACGCTCATCACTGCCGAAGTTAGCCATCTAGTTAAGAACATTGCCTTCCTTAAAGCGCAGGGTGCAAGTCGCCAGCTGCTTAACACTGGTGCTGAAAGCCCACCCCTGTCGCGCATGATAGGCATTCACCTGGAAGGTCCATGTCTGTCGCCCCAACGCCCTGGCGTTCATCCGCCTCAGTGGATAATTCCGTTTACTACTGCCAATGCCAAAAGCCTGTGCGATCCTGCAGTTGCTTTGTTTACGGCTGCTTGCGAAGGCGACGGCCAGGGTGAAGCCATCGAATTTTTGCAAAAGCAGGGTATTGTCGTCGCTCTTGGCCATTCCAACGCTACATTCGATCAAGCCAATCTTGCCTTCAAACAAGGCGTAAGGGTTATGACCCATACATTTAACGCCCTGCCGCCACTGCATCACCGCCAGCTCGGCGCAGTAGGTGCAGCTTTGCTCAATAATGAGGTCACCTGTTGCTTGATTGCTGATGGTCTGCACTTAGACAAGGCGGCTTGTGCTCTCATTTTTGCGCTCAAAGGAGTCGAGAAAAGCATTCTTGTCACTGACCGGGCCGCCATCGGTACATCTGGCGGCGAGCTGGTTGGTTCATCTATCAGTCTTGAGCAAGCAGTGCAAAATATGGTCAAGTGGGGAATCTGTACCTTTGCTCAGGCCATTAAGATGGCTACGCTCAACCCTGCCCGCATCATTGGCGCTGATCAGTTCATTGGTTCGCTTGAACCCGGCAAAGCTGCAGATTTCGTCTTTTTCAACCGCCAGAGTCTGGCTGTAGAAAAGATCGCCCTGGGCGGCTCGCTGGTAGATGCAGTTGATGTAATGGACGCGGCAAAGACAACATCCGCCGCTACTTCTAGTTAGATTCAACTTAATGGCTATTTTTTGCCACGGTTAGAGAAAGTAAAACCAGCAATTAAGGCTCCGAAGAGAGCGCCGCCAAGAACTTTTGACATCACATTGCGCTGTTCTTTATCCATATAGCGGTCGACTCTGGCAGTGTTCGGCGCCGCAGTGGTTAACTGTTTTTCCAAGTCAGCAGTGCGGCAACTATTGAGAGCGAAAATTGCTTCTTCTCTGGTCAGGCTGCCTTTAGTCATCAGAGCGTGACTGCGTACAGCATTCTTTATATCTTCTTCGGCCAACAGACCCAGCTCGAAGAAAAACTTGGCTGAGCGTACCGGATCTTTGAGCATGGCTTCGTAGCGTCTCTGTACGTCGGCCTGTGAAAACACACCGGCGCTTTTAAGCAGATCTACCAGTCTGACCTCGGCCACACTTTCAGCCTTAGCTTTCACGGGCTCAGGCTGAGGAATAACAGCGGCAGGAGCTGCCGGCGCCGCATCTTTTTTGTGACTACTGTGGCCATTGTTTGTGGCCGGCGGCGCTTGTGGAGCCTCATAATGGTCGTCGGCGGCAATGGCATCACCAGACTCAAGTGCAACATCAGGCCGATCTTTAGACTCTTCGGCTTTGAGCCAGTGTACGAAAGTGTCTTGAACTTCTTTAATACCGTCTTCGCGACTGATAGTGCCTTCTACCAACTGGCGCTGAATGCGCTGCAAAGATGGAAATAGGGCCGGTGAAAGCAAACCTTGCAAGACCAGAGCACTGCCAAGCGGGATGCCGGATGCCATACTGGTTTGAATCGCCTTTTCCATATCTTCAGGAGCGACAAGATTAGAATCGAGCAAAAGCTCGCCCAGATATTCTGGATTGTCTATCAGGTCTGGCCGCAAATCTTCTCGCGCCAGGGCATCAGCCATAGTCATGCGCAACTGGTGAACACGTTTAAGACCGCTAATAGCGGCCTCATAAGGAATTTGCCCTTCGCGCACCAGGGGCTGAATCTGTAAAGAAGCCGCCAGTTCGTCATGGCGTACACTGCCACTCATCATCAGTACCCGGCCGATGGGTACTCCGAGACGCTTCGACACCTGAATGGCTTCCGTCATTTCAGCTGAGCTTATTATTTGAGCATCGACTAAAAGCTCGCCTACTCGCACTGATTTCTGATTGCTGGACACAATGCTACCTGTAGAAATTGTGAAACTGTGAATTGATTCGACACTTTATTGTACCCACTAGCAATATGTGCAGCAGGTTTTCAGCACAGTCTTAATCAAGAGTGTAACTAAGGACCGGGAAGAGTATAAATAAGATAAACCACGCCAATGCAGGGCATAATTTGTCTGTGCTGTTTATGCTGTCCATGTTGATGTTGGCAGTTAAGATTTTGGCAGCTAAAATGTTCGCAGCTAAAAGGAGTGACGATGACCAGGGATGTGTCCAAAAGCCTGATTTTACTAGCCACAGCGAATCTAATCAGCTGTCAATTTTTAGGTGTACAAGCCGCTAGAGCGCAAGCCATGATGGAATATGGTGGGCTCATGGCAATGCCTAAAGGTATCCCATCACCGGCAACAGTAAACGCCATGACCAGTCCATATCGTATGGTACCAGGGATGACACCACAAGCCGCCAGTGTCAGCAACTCAGCCATGTCGGTTGACGCACTAGGCAATGCCACCATCGACCCTAAAAAGGCCGCAATGTTAGGTGCTAAAACAGTCAAAGAGTTTGAACAAGCCAAATCCAAAATGGCAGCCAAACCGCCAGATTTAAAAATGGCTGAGGCATTATTGCGTGACGCCATCGGCATTCGTAATTCCATCTGGGGCTACAGTGATACGGCCATGCCGCAAATGCTTACCTTACTTGGTGACGTTTATGCACAGCAGAAACATACTTCTCAAGCTGAGTCTTGCTACAAAAACGCACTGATTTACATCACCAAACAAGACGGCTCAGGCAGTTATCAGCGCCTTGACACCCTGGCCAAATTAGGAATTCTGTACAACACCACAGGTAGCCAGAAAGAGGCAGTGCCATTCTTTCAGCAGGTAGCACAAATTAAAGAGCGACAATTCGGTGCCACCAGCACTGATGCGCTCAAAGCTAGATTAGAATGGGCCGATGTCGCCAACGCCGCAGGCAAAGCTGATGCCGCGAGTCTTTACAGTGGTCTGGTGGAAACACTCGATAAGATTGACAGAAACAAAGCGGGTTATAGCGACATTCAAACCAGACTGGTGAAATCATATTCAGCTTTGCTGACAAAAAACGGAAAACCTGACGAAGCCGCTGCCATTCAAAGTCACTTCACTGCATCTGAATCAGCTTCTGTTGCCGCTGGTGACAAAAAAACCGAGAATCAAGAAACTAAAGTCAGCGCTGAAACAAAAGTCGATAGCGAAGCTAAAACTAATTCAGAAGCTAAAACTAATGCAGATAACAAAACTAGTTTAGAAAATAAAATGACCATCGAAAATCAGGTTACCGGCAACAATAAGGATTCAAAAATTGTTCCCGCAGCCATTCCTGCTCCTGAGTCAGCTTCTATGACCATCGAGCAAAAGCTTCAAGCCGAAGCAGATGCTCAAAAGCAGAGTAAGAAAAAAACACACAATAATTAGAAACGATAAAAGATTGCTCCTATAACACTGTGCTTATGCACAGTGTCCTTAAGCATGCTCACCCTTAGCATCAGTAATTATGTTGACTGAGGGGTGTACATTATGGTCGAAATTCTCACCGCCCATGCTGGTGCTGCGTTAGCTTCTGATGATTACAGAGATACAGAGACTCTTCAGCCACTGCCCACGGAGTTATTTGATCAATCAACAGCACCGGTGATCATCAAGAATCTGGCGCAGATGGTGCAGCTAAGAGCCTTTGAACGCATGCTCAGCGCTATTTACGATACGCCAATGACATTTGACATGCTTTTAGAGAAAATCGGCTGTGAATCACTTACTGTGCAAATTCTCAAACACCTCGATTATGCGCCGGTTTGTCCTGAATTGTTTGAGCAACTAAGTAAGCAGATGGGCACCACTGACGAAGGCAAACGTCTATTTACGGTGGCCAGATTGCTTTATGGATTTTATGGTCGTCAGTCATGTTCTAATAGTTCTATAGCCTTTAGATTGCGACTGACAGCTCTTGAAACCAGACAAACTTTGATCAGGTTAAAAGCGAGACTGCAGTCAAAGATAGTGCGCGATCTGGTTGAAGGCCTGCTTAGTGATCTAGTGGCAAAATTCATGCGCTCAGCTCTCTATCAAGTTTTAAGAGCGCAGCGGCGAGCAGCCGAGCTTTTTGCATCGGACGATCAGCTTGAGAAGCCCTCAATTGAGCCAGAGTGGCAAAATAGAAAGATGACAAATCTGGTGCATGAACTAAGCATGCTGACTGAAGACGTGAGCACAATAAATATATGCGGCGGCAATGGCATTGGCGAAACCGAGATTGCTTATGGTCTGGCCATGAAGCTTTCAGCTGCGGGTAAGAAAGTTTTACTCGTCAATCACTCACGCATGTTAGCTGTTCATCTACGTCAACAATATGCCATTGATCTTGAAAACAATGAAAAACTTCTTCAGGCTGGTGAACTGACAATATCGACCTTTCACGCACTGTGTCACTGGGCGGCTCAGGCTGCAAGTTTGAAAACTCCCAAATACATCAGTACAAGAATTTTCAATGAAATCTTTCCTGAATTATTAGTTGAAGCATCACAATTGCGACCAGAGATTCAGTTCGATGTAGTAATTGCCATTGAAGGACATTGTTTCGGTCCAAGTATGTGGCGAGCACTCAAACACTGTTTGAAAGACAACGTCAAAGGGCTTTATCTCTATTTCTACGATCCGCAACTACTGGCCTTCAATCGTCTCAGTCTGGTACCGACTGCAAAAAGAACTTTAGATCTAGAGCAAATGCTTTTACCTGATCGAAAACCAAACGTCCGAGAAATAATGGAGCTTTATGAGACTCGAAATGATGGTGAGTTGTGTGAAACAGTCGAGTTTCTTGTTAGCGATCTGATTTCGTCTGGCTATACTGCCAGTGATATCGTCATTCTGCATGCCGGAAATGAAAAATGCAGTCGGCGCTTCAAATTTGACGGCAGATTGAAAAGCAGTCGTCAATTGAGTAAACCACAAGGAAAACCAACTGTTCTCGAGACCTCTCTATTTCAGTTTAGAGCGCTGACCGCCAAGGTGGTGATCTTAATTGGACTTGACCCTGTTATTGAAAAGTTGACTGAGTGGAAACTGCAATATTTTACGTATCTGCTGGCTGGAAGGGTAAGCCAGAAGCTAATCGTAGCCGGTAGTCCTGCTGCTATGAGTAAACTATTGCCGCGCGACACAGCGACTCTTTCCACCGATGAAATCGGCAAATCGCTAAGATATGATTTTGCCTGCCTGAGTGATAATGCTTAGGGTAAAATTGTTTGCCAGATAGTGGCGGAGCTTTACATTCTATGTCCGATGAGCTTGGACCTGATCTTTCGGCAAGCAAAAGTTTGTCACCACTGCAAATTGGTGCCAACCTGAAGATCGGCATCAGTTCTTTCGGCTCATGGATGCTCGGTGTTGGCACCATTATTGGCTCAATGGCTTGGCTTATGCATGGCCCCATGTTGGCAAGATCTGGCACAGCCGCCTGTCTGTTCGCCTGGCTCTTGGCCGGTGTTTTGTCATTGCCTTTGACTTTGATTTTGATGGAGCTATCCTCCATGTTTCCCACTGCTGGTGGGCCATATGTATTTAAGTATTACGCTCTCAAAAGAGTGTTTCCAGCCAGTGGTGAGCTTTTAGGCTTTCTCACGGGTTGGTTGTTCTGGTCATCACTAATTGTTGGCCTTGCCTGTATGGCTAATGGTTTGACTAATTTACTCGGCTCTAATATCTGGGGCAGTGGAGAAACTCCGCTCTGGTTCGGGCCCTTAGTAATTCTGGCCCTCTTTGGTGCCACCACCTTTCTCAATCTTTTACCCATAGGCAAAGCCAGCCGTGCCAGCAACATCTTTACCATTATGAAACTTGGTATGGTGGTGCTTTTTGCAGTCTTAGTTTTTACTTCGCCTCAATGGTCATTTAAGTATGCTTTGAATTTTTCAAATCCGAGTGGTGGCAGCGACTTTTTTGCCAACGTTTCTTCGGTACTGATGCTTGCTATGGCCGGTTTCTCATTTCTGGAGTTATCGTGCTGTGTCTCATCTGAAACGGCCGATGCCAAAAGCAGCGTGCCTAGAGGTCTGATCCTGACTTTGCTATCAATCACCGCAATTTATCTGATTATGTGTTTGAGCGTGAGCGTTTGTACGCCATATGAGCTCAGTGGCGATAAGAGCACCCTGCTTGTACCTGGTACTACAGTGCAGGCGACTTGCCCTGCCCTCGCCGGTTGGCTGGGTGGCGCCTTTTGCGGTCAGTTATTTAGTGCCTGCGTGGTGGCATCCATCGTTGGCTGCGGCTTTACCGCCTTGTTGGGAGCAGCGAGAGTAAGCTACTCCATGGCTGAAACTAAACTTTTTCCTTCTCAATTTGCCCAACTTGACCCAATCACTCAGGTGCCGAAATATTCATTGTGGTTCCAGTTCTGGTTTATCTCACTTATTGCCATCGGAGCAAATCTGGTAGCGCGAACTAAGTTATTTCCTGATGCCTACGCTTTCCTTGGTGATACTTTTGGATTTATGTACGCCTTTGTGGCAATTCTCTACGGATTTTGCCTGATCAGCCTTCGTCATACTGATCCTGACCTCGCCAGGCCCTTTAGAATCGGCAAGAGTGGCAATTTGCTAGCCTGGGTGATGGCTCTCATCGCAATGTCTGTCTGGGCTTATGCAGCCTTTGTTTGTGTTCACTGGGTAGCGCAATTGACAGGCCTGGTCATACTTCTAGCTGGCATACCCATATTCTGGTACTGCAAAGGGCGCAATAGACAACTTGAAGAACATTAGATTAGATTCTAAACTGAGGTTCATGACCGGCAGCCTTTGACCTTATATGATGCATTTAAAGGAAAGACAATGCCACCATTAGTTTCTGTTTGTATGCCGGTTTATAACGGCGCCAAATATTTGAACGAAGCTATTGAAAGCATTCAAGCTCAGACTCTTAGTGATTTTGAGTTGATCATCTGCGACGATGCTTCCACTGATAATTCTGTTGAAATAATTGATCGCTATGGTCAACAAGACAAGCGCATTCGCTGGTCAAGCAACTCCACCAATCTTGGTTTGTTCGCCAATTACAATGCCTGTCTCAAATTGGCAAAAGCACCAGTAGTAAAACCTTTTGCCCAAGACGATATTCTTCACGCTAACATGCTGAATGTGGTACATGATGTACTGACAAACTTTTCTGATGTAGCCTTAGTTAGTGTCAAACGTCGCTGGATAAACGAGTCTGGCGCTGCCATCAATCTGGAAGGCATGGTCAATTCAGCCTCCAAGTATTTTCCCGTCAATACGCCTGTCAGCGCCGACGAAGTAATCAAAGCTTCTTTGCTTTATATTGATAATTTTATTGGCGAACCATGTACGGTGGCATTTCGCAGCAATTTAGTTGGTGATGGTTTCAATACTAAATTTCATCAGCTGGGTGATCTCGAGTATTGGTTGCGGATAATTAACGGCGGCCAATATTATTTTGTCGATCAAGAATTGTGCGATTTTAGATTCCATGCTGCTTCAACTTCCACAGCCAATGCTAGGCATATGCTGCACGCTGTGGACACCATCAGGCTGATGAAGCTTTTCCAAAACAGGCTGCCTTTGCATGGTCAGACAGAGGCAGAATTCTTGCAGAAAGCGACTACCATCTTAGCGTCTCACATAGCTAATTTTGTAGACAACAATCAGTTGTCTTTAGAAACCGTTCGGCAAATGGAAACGCTGGTGCCCACTGCCTCCGGAAAATGGGATGAATCTGACTTCCAAATTTTTAGAGAGCTGACATTCCATGCACTCAACGCACTTGGTCGCGCAAAAAGCCCTGAAAAGAGCAGCAGCATTTCGCCCCCGATATCGGCGAATGTTTCCGTCGACTCTAAATCTACTGCTTTTACTCGTTTGACAGCCTGGCTAGATAAAGTGGGCAAACCATGACCGATGTAATTCTGGTTGACACTCTAGACCAAGAGCTAGGGCAGTCAGAGAAGCTGCTGGCTCACCAGACAGGTCGGCTACACCGAGCTGTGTCAGTAATCATTTTCAATGATCAAGGCGAAATATTATTGCAGCAACGCGCTATGGAAAAATATCATTCGCCAGGTAAGTGGAGCAATACCTGTTGCACGCATCCTGAGCCGGGTCAAACCACAGTTGATGCTGCTGCTATTCGCTTGCAATTTGAGATGGGTATCATCGCCGATTTACAATTTGCTTTTTCGTTTATTTATCAGGTGCAACTCGACAAAGGGTTGATTGAACACGAATTTGATCACGTATTTCTTGGCCGCTTTAGCGGCGATGCCATGCCCAATAGTGCTGAGGTAATGGACTGGCGCTGGTTTTCACTGGCCCAATTAGACAGTGCAATGCAAGCCAACCCTGATCACTTTACTTATTGGCTTAAAGCTATGTGGCCCAAAATTTATAACAACGGCACCGCTCTTTTAAATTGATTCTGCAAAAATCTCCAGATCTGATTATTGCTCTATATCTGCGACTTCTAGCAGTAGTCTACTTCTGTGCTTTTGCCTCGCTGCTGCCGCAACTACAAGGGTTGTATGGAGATCAAGGCATTGCTCCGGTGACGGCATTGTTTGCACAGGCAGCGCAATCACAGCAGAATATTATTGTGCCTGGCTTACTCAGCTCGCCCTCCTTTTTACTTTTTGCTCCGCATTTCAATACTCTTCTAGCTGTCACGGTGGTGGGATGTTTGCTCTCGCTGATGCTCTTCTTTGCAGTGCTTGAGCCCTTTGTGCTCCTTGCACTTTATCTTTGCTATTTGTCTATAGTTTCAGTGGGCCAAGATTTTCTCTCTTTTCAATGGGACATGCTTTTGCTTGAAAGTGGATTCATTTCCATTTTTCTCGGCCGCAGTCAACTCTTCTCTTTTTCATCCAAAAGCCGCAACCTGGCCGTTTTAGCGCTTGCCTGGTTAACTTTCCGCTTAATGTTCTCATCTGGTTACGTCAAGCTTTTTACTGAGCCGGCAAATGATTCGAGCTGGCTCAGTCTAACCGCGCTCACCTATCATTTTGAAACGCAGCCACTACCAACGCCACTATCTATATTTTGTCAGCAGATGCCACTTCTAGTGAGCCAAGCGGCTTGTGCGGCAACTCTAATAATCGAAGTGCTTGTGCCCTTCTTGCTCTTTACCACCGCTACCCTGCGCCGATTTGCCGCAATTCTCTTTTGTCTTTTGCAAGTTGCCATTGCTTGTTCTGGCAATTACGGATTTTTCAATCTATTGAGTTTCGCCCTGACACTCTCCTGGCTGCAAGAAAAAGATCTGGAGAAATTTTTGACTACTTTGCGCCTCACATGGCTGCAAAACTGGCTTCTTGGTCAATCGGCTTCATTTAAAGACAATAGCGGCAAGGGTCTTATCGTGCTGGAAAAGCTAATGGTTTATCCGGCCATGACCATTATTGTATTTGCGAGCTCGATAAGCCTGGCCTTAACTACGTCAGGCCGTGAATTTTTCTACATGTTGCCTGCTCCAGCCAGATTTGCATATTCATTGTGCCAGAGCTGGGGCATATCAGCAGGCTATGGCCTCTTTGCCAGCATGACCAGGGAGCGGCCTGAGCTAATTATTGAAGGCAGTAGCGACGGTACGAACTACAGAGCATATGAATTTCATTACAAAATCGGCGCTCTCGATAGGCCACTGCCGGTAGTAGCGCCACACATGCCACGTCTTGATTGGCAACTCTGGTTCGAAGCACTCAATGCTCAGGCTGGAATGCAGCCAAGCCGCTGGTTTGTTAGCTTTCTTAGCGCCTTATCTCGCAACGACAAGAGTGTCTTGAGTTTGGTGCAGACTAATCCTTTTAATCAAGAGCCACCCAAATTTTTGCGTGTAAGAATCTTCAATTATAAGTTGGAGACCCCAGCAACTATCTTTAAAACCGGCCACTGGTGGCGGCGGGAAGAAAAGGGATTATTAGAGACATATTCTGGAGTATCAAATTGAAAAAGCGTCCCTCAGAAATTCAACCGGCGTCCTGGCTTGTTGGAGCTGGCAGGTTTTTGGAAGCCGGGTCACCATTGAACGTTCCGATGGTGCCAGCATCAAACTTCATTATAGGCAGCGGACGCGAATATTCTCGCGATGATGGCACACCAACCTGGGAGGCCCTGGAAGATATCGTAGGCGGGCTTGAGACAGGCAAAGCGGTCGCTTTTTCTTCGGGTATGGCTGCTATAGCTGCAGTTTTTGACCAGCTTACGATTGGAGCCGTAGTTGCACTTCCGGACGACTGCTATCAGGGTGTAGCAGGCCTGGTGCTTTCGGGTGCGGAAAAAGGGCGCTGGAAAGTATTACGGATACCTGTGGAAGACACACAAGGTTGGATCAACGCCTGCGTAAACGCCGACCTTGTTTGGCTTGAGTCTCCGTCAAATCCGCTGCTCGCGGTTGTCGATATCGACAAAATCTGTACGTCGCCTCGCAAACCAGGAGCGATTTTAGCAGTTGACAATACGTTCGCAACTCCCTTAAACCAACAACCGCTCGATTTTGGTGCCACCGTTTCGATACAGTCAGCGACAAAATTCATTGGCGGTCACTCGGATCTTTTATCAGGTGTTGCCACCACAAGGGATGCAACACTGTGGCATGGCTTGCGGAAATCTCGCGAATTGACAGGGGCTACTCCCGGCACGCTTGAGTCATTTTTGGCTGTTCGTGGTGTACGCACTTTGGCTCTGCGACTGGAGCGGGCTCAGCAAACGGCTCAATTTCTGGCTGAGAAACTTTCCGGACATGGCTTGGTGACCCAAGTTCGTTATCCAGGACTACCGTCACATGCAACGCATGAAACGGCTAAAAGAGTCCTTAAAGGTTTTGGCAGCATAATTTCATTTGATGTGGCAGGCAGTGCAAATTTTGCAGATGCTGTCTGCAAGAACGTGCAATTAATCAGACATGCCACCAGCTTGGGAGCAGTCGAGTCGACTATTGAGCGCAGGGCGGCAATTCCTGGACAAGGTCATTTGCCGCCGGCACTTTTGAGAATCAGTGTTGGTATCGAGGATGCAAGCGATCTCTGGAAGGATCTCGATCAGGCAATAAATTCTAGTGCGCCTTAGTATCTGGTACTTTTCAAATCGCCCCTGGTGAAACTTCGCTTTCAGATTGCGGGCTGTAAAATTTAAGCAGCTGGGGTGGTGTCGCATCTGGTGGATAAAATAGTTCCACGGTGACAGTACGTGTCTGCCCTGGTTCGATTTCAAAACTCTCAAAGGGCTCAAGCGCTTCTCCTTTGTGTAGTACAAAATGATAAAAGCGCTCATATTGTTCAGATGAAACTTTCAGCGAACCGCGAAAAAATACTGCTTTTTCAGGCAGTTCGGCATACTTCATTTCATCTATGTCTGTTTTAAGCGGGCAATCAAAACCGACATAGAGCTTGCGTTTGATGTAATCTTTATTGTGGATGGTCAAGTTGACTTTATAATCAACGCAGTAGTTACCATGGGCACTATATGCGGTGTCGGGGTAGCGGCGCAAAAGCGGTGCACTTTGAATTTCGCCGGTGCCGAATGTTCCCTTAACTAGCGCACTGATGGGAAAATTGCGCGTCACCTCACTGGCTTTACTAAGAGTGACGCTGTGGGCAGCTTCAATTTTTGCTCCCTTTTGCACTCCGGCCACTCGGCCATAAACAAAACGACCTTTAAAATCATCCGGTGTAGGCGCCAGCTTTTCGTACTCTCTAGGTTGAGCTAAAAGCGAGCGCTGCAATAGTGCTTCAAGCTCTGCCAACGAAGGTGGGCCTAACTCTGAAAAAGTTGCAATGGTGGCCATATTAAGAGCCCCTTGGATATTGCCGCGAGCATAAAATGAACGGCCGTTATGGTGAAATTTTAAATCTGCCACAGGCACATCCATTTGCCTGACGATGGCCATTTCGCCCGCCGGCACAGTTACAGTCAGGGGTAAATCTTGTGCTGATCTTGCGCCATGAATAAAATCAGCTGTCAGTCTGTCTCCTGGGCCTGAATAAAGAATATTATCGGGATCGGGAGCTAAAGCCGGACGTTCGACGAAAGGAGCATCAGGTTGGCTCAGATAAGAAGCTTCTTCAGAAACGATTAATTTGGCAGCTTTTTTCTGCGGATTGAAAGCAATCCAGCTAACGTAAAGTGTCTTCTTGGCGTCTTCCTCGCTCTGCTTATTGATATGGTGAAAGAAGAGAGCAAAGTCATTTTTAAATTTGAAATTCAGGTGATTTTGCGGTACGTCGCGGCCGTCTCCACACAGTGTTGATACCAAAATGCCCTCACCAGTCACCAGTTCAGGGCAATTACTATTAAGCACGGCCGTATTGTTCAATGTTCCTGCCAGTGGTCTTACTGACATATCGTTCTCAGCAGCAGCCCACGCTAAGGGTGCAAAGAAGGCAACCGCCCCTGCAAGAACCAGGGAAAAGGCGAGCGTCCTCTTGATATTAGTTAGTGTCTGCATTTGATTCTGTGAGTTAAAATTATGGGACTAATCATTGGATTTATATCTACCATTTATCGCACAAGGCGGGGATTAAGCTGTGGAAACAACAGTTGACAAGAAAAGAGTAATTGCCGCCCTCAATCTGGCGTTAGAGCGCGAGCTGGCTGGCCTAGTCAGATATCTGCATCATTCATTCATCGTGCTTGGTCCCGGGCGCGGGCCGCTCGTCAAGCTGTTCCGCAGTCTGGTGCAGGGCTCAATGGTGCACGCCACTCATCTGGGTGAAAAAATAGTGGCGCTTGGTGGTCACCCATCAGTAAGAATGGAAGAAGTAGGCGAACCTGGTGAGCAAACTCTTCTTGAAATGCTGCAAGAAGACATCGCCATGGAAGAAAGCCACATTCAAATGTATGAAGAGCAGTTGCGCGAGTTTCAAAAAGATATCGTGCTTAAATTGATGTACGAAGCCATTATTTTAGATGAAGTTACTCATCTTGAAGAGCTACAGCTCTACATCCGCAACAATGATTTTTTAGAGTGATAACAAAAGGAGACAATATGAGCGAGCATAAACCAAACGTATCCATAACTTTTTGTGGTTCTTGAGGATACAAATCTAGGGCTGTCAGTTTGGCAGCCGATATCAACAAACTACTTAACTATCCAACAACAATACATCAGTCTTCTGGTGGCGTTTTCGAAGTAGAGGTTGACGGCAATTTGATTTTCTCTAAAAAGCAAACCGGCCGTTTTCCACAAGAGGGTGAAGTGCTCGATAAATTGACCAGTAATCTAAAATGAAAAATTACGATGCCGTGCTATTTCTTTCATTTGGCGGCCCTGAAGGAATGGCAGACGTAATGCCGTTTCTAGCCAATGTATTGCGGGGCAAAAACGTGCCTGAAGCGCGCATGAAAGAAGTTGCTCATCACTACGAGCGCTTCGGAGGCGTCAGCCCAATTAACGAGCAGAATCGCCAGTTGATTGCCGCGCTTGAAAGTGAATTGAAATTGCGTTCCATTTCATTGCCGATTTACTGGGGCAATCGCAACTGGCATCCGCTTTTGACTGATACGCTCAGACAGATGAAGGAGGTGGGCATCAAACGGGTGCTCACCTTCGTCACGTCTGCCTACAGTTCATATTCTGGTTGCAGACAGTATCTGGAAGATATTGAGAAAGCCAAGGTTGAAGCCGAGGCTGAAGATTTGCAGATTGACAAAATTCCTGTCTATTACAAACATCCGCTTTTTGTTCTAGCAAATATTGAGCACGTCAAAGCAGGCCTGGAGACGTTTCCAGTGCAGAATCGTTCTCAGGTGCATGTAGCCTTTACCGCTCACAGCATACCTATGGCTATGGCTGACAACTGCGATTATGTAAAACAGCTGCAAGAAAATTGTGACAAAGTTGCCTCAGAGCTCGGCATCACTGACTATAAACTCGTCTACCAGAGCCGCAGCGGGCCTGCCGCCCAGCCATGGCTAGAGCCAGATATCTTGGACCATATGCGCACTCTCGTTGAGCAGGGCACTAAAAATGTTCTGGTTCATCCCATCGGCTTCATTTCTGATCATATGGAGATTCTTTACGACCTGGACACCGAGGCGAAAGACCTTGCGGGTGAGCTTGGCATGCAATTTGTGCGCACCAGCACGGCCGGCACCAATGCTAATTTTGTAAAAATGATGGGAGATATGGTCGAAGAACGACTAAGATCAACTAACGTGGCTGATAACAGTGATAAGTGCGCACCTGGTTGCTGCGCTTATACGCCTGTCAGGCCGCCCTCAATTGGCAATGCGGGCCGATCATAGCTCTGGAGACAGTGGTTGACACAAATTATTCCTTTATTTCCACTGCCTGATGTGGTGCTTTTTCCAGGCTCGCCGCTGCCACTGCATATTTTCGAACCTCGCTACCGGCAAATGGTTGCGAAAATTATGACTGGTGACAAAATTTTTGGTGTGCTTCTCTACGATCCACGCAGCTCACAAGCGGCCTCAGTTGGTTCTTCTGCCGAAATTTTAGAATGCGAAAAGTTGCCCGATGGCCGCATGAATATTCTCACTCAGGGTAGAAGGCGCTTCAAAGTGCTGCGCACTATTGAAGATCTGCCATACCTGCAAGGCGAAATCGAATGGCTTGAAGACGGCCCCTGTAGCGAAGATCTCGACCAGGTGACTGAGGAAGTTTTAGAATGTATCAAAAATATTCTAAAACTCAGCGGCAAGCTAACTGATAAAGAGGTTGAGCTGCCGGAAGATTTACCATCAGACCCACTCAGTTTGTCTTACTGGGTGGCCGGCACCATGTATGGTGTACCTGAAGACCAGCAAGCTTTACTGGAGCTGCAAGACACGCATGGCAGGCTAACTCAAGAGGCTAAGGTGCTTTCGATTACCACTAAATATCTGGCTGCGCATAGTGCTCTTAAAGACGCCATCGGCTGATTTTAGTGATTGCCATAAGGACTGTCTTGACGATCAAGGCCATCAAGATATCTCTTTGTAATCCAGCTGTGGCCTTGCTGGGCCAACATCATGTCGGCTGGTGTTTCCAGATCATTGCCACGCATGGTGCGCGGATCAACACCAGCAACGTGCTGAGCCATAGCTCTTTCAGTTGATTGCGATCTGAGCTTTGGATTCCAAAACGGGAAGCTCTCTTTATGCGACTGCTGCTGATGAATTGCACCACCAGCATCAGGCTCCACACGATGCAATTCAAAACCATGGCTGGTACCACTGGTGTTGGGGCGACCGGCGAGGTAATTTTTCAAATCACGCCACTGAGAGATTTCATCAAAAGATTTGGCTTTGGCTGCAGTTGATGGCAATTCTACTTTTTGAGGTAGAACAGTACCTTCAGGGCTTAGAAATTCAAAAAGCTTACTGCCGTCAAGTCGCTCTGTGAGCTTTATATTGGCAATCTTGCTGGGGATAACCGCTTCTGTCAAAACACCATTGGGCAATTGGAAAACCAGCCGCCCTGAATATTCCACCCATGATTTGAGGCCGTCCTGGTGATTGAAATTCATGTGGCCATCTGGCACATTGTCGACCATGTGCAATTTATCGCCGTTGGCTAAAACTGCTTTGACTTCGTGATTGAGATTGTTCACTTCCATATTGGGCAAAGCTGTTTCATTGAGACGATACTGTTTTTGACCGCCAGCGTATTCACTTACGGTAACCCGTTTAATTGGTTTTCCGAGGTCGAACATACGCGCTTCGCCGGTAGGAAATCCGATGGTAACTTTGCCGTTCGCGCGAATATTTGAAATCGAATGGTCACCATGAAGAAGCTCTACAGGTTTCATTGCCGGCATCTGATCGACCAGCTGCACGTCTTCACCACGCGAACCGCGAGATGAAACTATCTTGTAGCCATCTTTTTGTATGTGCTTGCTCGAGCTGCCACCACCAGTTCCGTCATGGGAGTTGCTCATGGCCATGATATTGTCTTTTGCGCCCACACTTTCAGGTGCATAGTCAAAGCGCAAACGAGGCCCAGAGGTTGCCATGGCGCCGCCTTCAAAAGCCAGTTGCGGAGACATTTCAAAAGATACGGTGGGCAGTCTTTTTGGTAAAACACCGGCCAGCTTGGTGCCAGCGTAGCCTGAGCCGACCATAAGTAGCGAGTCAAAGGCCAGAGGTCCTAAGGTTTCACTGATTGCAGCACGACTTTCGGCCAGATTGCCTTCGGTCATGTTTTGTGTAATCGACGCCGCCTTAAGGCCCGACTCAAGCGCGTGCGCACCGAATGCGTATGTACCAACAGCCACAACTCCCAGAGCCGGGAGTTTGACCCAAGATGGGCCTTTCATGGCAACCGTGAGAGCGGTGGCGCCTAAAATTTCAGCGCCGAATCGGCCGGGGTTGTTAGCTGCTTCTGACACGCCATGGGTAACGAGACCGGTCAAAGTGCCTTCGACGACAACAGCGGCTTTTGTCATGGTGCGAGCCGGTTTGGAAGCATCGCCGGTACCTAAAGAGGCAAGTAAGCGAGTGCTGATTGATTCGTCTGCCAGTTTACTGTTGAGTTGAGCATCGAAATTCTTTTCGGCGCCTGTACTTGAATCTAAACTGTGACTGGCTTTAGGCATAGGTGATGATTTAGAAGATTTCTGGGGTGAAAGTGATTTTTAATTTGCTTGTCATGATCATCTACGGCCCGGCCGGTGGCGTAAATGGGGTGATTACGAACACTGACTACTTGTTCGTCTATTTGCTCGTCTACTTGCTCGTCTAATGGTTTTCTCAGCCGGTTCTGCTATAACTTTGGCCTATCAGATTGAATTCAATCAGTACTATTGAGGACCCGTATGCGTAAATTAGCGCCAGCATCAACACTTTTAGCTCTCACTTTGGCTACCTTAACCGGCCTGTCAACAACTGCCTGTTCGAATGCTTCAAATTCTGCGGAAACAACGACCACAACCACGACCACCACATCAGCAACAGACCTGGCCAGCCCACTGCCCAGCAATGCCACTGCCAGCGGTGGCACTACGTCAGATACCGTCACTACCAGCGGAGCAAATTCCATGACACAAACTTCAAGCACCACCACACCAACAGGTCTGGTAATCGAAGATCTCAAAGTCGGCGCAGGTGAATCACCTAAGAACGGTCAAACCGTTATTGTTCATTACACCGGATGGCTTACTAACGGTAAGAAATTCGACAGCTCTTACGATCATGGCGGCCGTCCATTTGAATTTCAAATCGGTACCGGATCAGTGATCAAAGGTTGGGACGAAGGTGTTGCCACCATGAAGCCCGGCGGTAAGCGCAAACTGACAATTCCACCAGCTCTTGGTTATGGAGCCAGAGGGGCCGGCGCTGATATTCCACCAAATGCCACACTGGTGTTTGAAGTAGATCTGATCGGCGTCAAATAAATAAAAATATCTGAACCGAATAACAGAGCGATAAGTATGAAAATGACTCGAGCTACCTTTTTGCCTCAAAGTCTTTTTGTTTTATCGCTCTGTTTTGTTCAATCAACCCGGGCTGAGGCGCAGATGCCTGCCTTTCCTGAGCCCAGCGTCGAAATGGTAATTCAAAAAGACGCACCCAAGCCGCCAGAGCGAGCAATGAGCCCTGAGCTTACCGTCATTGCTACAGCCAAACAGCTGGAAGAAGCTGGCCTCAAAAACGGTAAGATGAGCGGCGCTATTAGCTATGCATGCAAAAGCGGAGTTAAAAGCAAAGCTGACCTTGAATGGATTTGTCTCAATGGCAGCCCGGCAGGCAGACTTTATGCCGCCGCGTTGATCAGGCGTTTTGACAAAAAAGCCGGCCAAGATGCTTTTAAAGCTATCGCTGCGACCATGAGCGACGTCAATGTAGATTTTGTCGGCGTCAGAGAGCGTTGCCACTATTCTGTAGGCGACATTGTCACCGACCAGACCTCAAACAAACCATTGATTGAAATTGTTGCCGGAAGCATTTAAGCCGAATGTGCAAGCCTGCAGTTGATATATTTACCCGCCATTATCAGACCTTGCTTGTGGCCGGGGCCATGCTTTTTTCAATGAATTCAGCGGCTGCCGCCCCTGCTAAATCAGTGGTGTTGAACTTTCCCGAAAACCATGTGGTCGGCTCAGTGTTGCTGTTTGATTACAACGAAGAAGGCCACCCTTCAACCAGCCATCTGCAAAAGTTTGCTGTGGCAAAGGGCAGAGTAGAGATTCCTGCGGGAAAAGAATTTTTCTTGCAGTTGATAGACGATTCAAGTGATAGAACCTGGACCGCTGCCCTGGCGACAGCACCCGTGCATTTTCTTGGTCTGCAAAGTTTGCCGCTCAAGAACAATAACATCGGTTTTTTGAAAAATTTCCGCCAACTCACCCACCTCGAAATAGATCGCACTGATATTTCAGATGGCGGCGTTAAGGTCATTTCAGAGCTGCTACCTCACCTTACTTTTCTCGGTGCGTCAAGAACATTGTGTAGCAGCAAGTGCTTCAAGTATTTGAGTAAGTTGAAGAAGCTGGATAATCTTCAGCTCGGCTTTAACACTCTCGGTAAAGATGGCTTTGCCGACCTGGCCGAGTGCAAAGAGATTAAGGCTTTACGTCTGGACGCCTGCCGACTGACAAACACTGATTTGGATACTATTGCCAAATTGCCGAAGCTGAGGACCGTGAAGCTCTGTACTAATTCGGGCATAACCGATCAGGGGCTGGTTAGGCTGCTACCCGCCAAAAGCCTCACCGGTATTAATCTTGTGGGTACGAAAGTTACCTTAGAGGGCCTGCGCTGCTTGAAGAACCTGGAGCATCTTAAACGAGTGGAGGTACACTTTGATCAGTCGGACACGCCAGCCTTTCGTCGCATGCAAAAATTTTTCAGGCCAACCAAGCTCAAGGATGTTTCTAATGGTCGAGATTTGCCTCTGGAAATTTTCGATCCATTACATTGACGCAGGTTTAGCCGCTTTTTTCATCGGGAAAATCAATAATATGACTCTAGTTTCGTCATGAGTATATGGCTTCCTCTACTTTTTCAAACAGACACCCAATGAGCCCCACTAGTATTTCTTCAGGAGAGCCGCTGTCAGTTAGTGGTAACGAGATTGGCGACCTGTTGGTCGATATTGGCATCATTACGCCTGAAGAGCTGGCTGGTGCAATCGATGAGCAGATCAGGTCGGGAGAGAGATTGACCCTCATTCTCGACCGCATGGGTCTGGTGTCTTACCATCAGCTCAAAGACTCGCTTGAGCTGCAATTTGGTGTAAATTTCATAGCTCTTTCAAAAAATGTGCCCAGCCGCGAAATTGCCGATCTGGTCTCTGAGGAAACTAAACGCAAATTTAAGCTCATTCCAGTGGCCAACAGCGGCACACAATTTACAGTGGCCATGGTTAACCCTGACGATCTAATTGCCCTCGACACTCTGCGGGTTCAGCTACGTAGCGGACATCTGAAAAAGCTTGTTTGTACCGCCGACGAATTTGAGCACGCTATGCAAGTGCTTTATGGTGGCGAGGCTGCTGAGATAGGCGAAGTCGGTGAAGTAGGTGAAGTAGGTGAAGTAGGTGAAATTAATCAGTTAAAAGAGCTACAAGAGAACAAGCTCGAGCCGAAAGTGTCGTCGGAAGTGGAGACGTCAGTTGGATCAAGTGCATCAAGTGCTCCAAGTTTATTGACTCCTGTTCCGAATGGTAACGGTACTCCCGCCCCAGAAGCGACTGTCGCAGAGCCAGTAAAGCCTGTGGCAAAAGTGCCTGCGAAAAAACACTTACAGTCTCTGTTTGGTGACGACGATGATGACGATGACTTTGATTCGGTGGTCAAAGTTGAGGCTTCGGTAGTTGAGGCTTCGGTAGTTGAGGCTTCGGTAGTTGAATCTTCTGTAATTGAGGCTGTTTCTGAGCCTGCTGTGGTGACCAAGGCGCCTGAAAATATTGAAACAATTGCACAGCCTGAGCCGATTCAAGCAACAGAGCCAGTTGCATTGCCTGATCCTGTTTCTAAGGTTGAACCGGAAGACCTTAGAGTGGTGCCGTCAGCTAGCGACAGCAAACTGGCCCAGGCGGAGATCATCATGGAAGCAGCCCTCGCCAATGTCACCAGTCACCTGCTCGAGTCGAGTCAGAGCGCGCTTAATGCCAGCGCCAATCGCAAACTTCTTGAAGAAGTAGTGGAATCTGAACTTGGGGGCAGTGAAGAAGAAACAGATATTCATCGTATGAAAGAGGCTCAGAACGCCTCAGTGATGCTGCTAGCTCATGAAATTATTGGTAAAGCAACACAGAAGCGTTGCTCAGATATTCATCTTGAACCGGATGGCACAGGAGTTGCTCTGCGCTATTTTCTGCACGGTGAACTTCTTGCAGATTGCATGTTGCCGTTGGAAATTCATACCGCTCTGGTGGGCTCATATAAAGTTATAGCCGGCCTTGATCCGCAGTCGATAGACAAACCTCAAGACAAAAAGTTCACCACCAGAGTAGAAGAAGATGAAGTGGAATTGCGCATCACCACTATACCTACCGATAACGGTGAGATGGTGGCAATATCAATGCGCTTTACTGATCCTAATTCGGCCGGCGCCCTGGCTCAAGCAAAACTTGTCAATTCATCAGAAAGCTAACTTCTTTGAATTGTAAAATCAGGGGCACCACATTCGGTGCGCAGAGCTCACCAGTTAACTAAACTGACTTTTCTGCCTGGCTTTCGTCAACTTTTTCGCTGCTTTCGTCTGACTTAGACTCGGTTGTGTGACTGTCTTCTGAAACCGTTTCTGCAGATTGAGCTGCTGGTGCAGCAGTGGCCTCCGCCTCGGCAGGCTTGGCATCGGCTGTTGCCTCGCCCTCAGCAGCAGCACCTGCATCTGATTTTTTTCGCTGCAAAAGCCAGATCAGACCGAACACTACAACTCCAACAAGTGCCACAAGTGCGATGTTGTTGAGAATAGGAAAAAGAGCTTCTAAAAAAGCATTACCTTGATGTGTAACCGGTGCTTTGGCTTCGCCCGCCACTATAGTGTTCTGTGCCATAACCGGTACAACGAAGCCCAGTAACCATGCGCTTATGGAGGCGAATGATCTTTTGCCAACTATGACCTTTAAATTGGAATAAGGCCGAGCCATCGTTTAACCTCACACGTTTCAACACTGAAACATCTTTACCATCAACTTGCTTATTATAGTATTAGTACCTCTAGTAATTGCTAAATCGGCACGGGCAAGGGTTTGACCGGAAATACTAATGACAACCGGCGCACTCCTAAAAGTTTTGACATCTTAGTAAGTCTACTGATGAGCAATAATGGGTGCTTACCTTAAGTGAGATAATGCGCCGTTAAGCCTCTCCATGGCACTCTCGGGATATCAACGATCATGACAACCAAGACAAGACTGTTAGTTGCTTCGGCATGCCTTTTTTCTACTTTTTTCGGCGCTAATTGGAACAGTGAGGCCCTCGCAAATCATAGGGTGCATCATGGCGCTGAATCTTCGGTCGTAATTGAAGGCTCACCTCAGGCTGTTTTTGAAGCAATTCAGGAATCTCGCATTAAAGAGCCTCACAGAAGAAAGCTGGTTTCTCATCATGAAAATGTAGCTTTGATTGAGGAACATTTTAGTGAATTGCCTTTGATAGGCAGTGCTTGTTGCACCTATAAAGAAGTCGAAACACCTTACAAACGCATTGACTTTTCAATGGTTACATCTGAAAAATTGAAATCGTTTGAAGGCTCATGGATACTGACTCCTATCGGTAACGGTGAGCGTACCGAAGTGACGTTGAATACCTTTAGTGAGCCGAAAACCTTTTTGCCTTTTGCCAATCAAGTGGCGTGTTCATCGATTTTAAAGGATATTCGCCGTCGCCTCGAAAATCTCAAATCATGGGTTGAAACGCCAAACCACCGCTCAATTGCGTCGCGACCTCAGTTCGAAGCAAACAGCAGCGAAAGCCACTAGAGCAATTTGAAATTACCATTAGTGCCCTGACTAATCCCAGGCCGTAGCCGGATCGTATTTCTCTGCCTCATCTCTTTCACTACCTTGCATTTGGTATGCCATCCCGTTTCCTGGAGCACCATTGCCATTGCCACCATTGTTGCCGTTGCCATTGCTATTCAAGGCAACGCTAGGAATGTTGACGAAATGAGCTGGTGCAGGTGGGGCCTGTGGTGCGGGTGTCGCCTGCCATTGAGCTTGCACCGGCATCGGTGCTGCTGACTGTCTCGGTGCTTGCGGTTGTGGAGCCGGCTGCCATTGATTCGGCGGCTGCTGCTGTGGATTTGGTTGTGCCTGCTGGGGCCACTGATTTTGAACGGGGGCTTGCTGAGGGGCAGGTGGTTGTGGCTGTTGCGGCACCCATTGCTGCTGCACCGGCATTCGCTGTTGTTGTTGTTGTGGTTGTAGTTGCGCAACTTGCTGAGGAGGGACCTGCGGCATCGCCTGTGGTGCCTGCGGTCTCTGAGGTGTTTGTGGTGTCTGTGGTGTCTGTGTAATTTGTGTAAGACTAGCGCTGTCTTGCGCAGCGTAAGGATTTGGTGGTGGACCTGCTGGCCAACCACCAGTAGCTGGGCGTGATGGGCGAGATTCTGCCACTTCCTGAAGAGGCTGACTAGCTTGTTGTTGCTGAACTGGCTGCTGAACTGGCTGCTGAACTGGGAATGGCTTTGGTAGGCCAGGTTGAGTGGTTGGTCTCTGATTGAACGGATTTTGGGGCACGGCGTGCACTGGTTGTGGTGGCGCCTGCACCTGCTGTACTGGCTGTTGTTGTTGCTGTTGTTGTTGTTGCTGAATCGGCTGAGACTGATGGGGAAGTGGCTGCCCTTGTGGGTTCAGTTGCGGCAGGCCCTGCTGGGTCAAAGGCTTCGGAGCCAATTGAGCTGGCGTAGGCATGGCGGCAAAGACCTGTGATGATGGCATCACAGCTGGTGTCGGTGCAGATGCCGCTGGCATCGTAGCTGGTGGCGTAGTCGGCACCGCCTGCTGCGCGGGAACCGGTCCAGCAGTCATGATGGAGGGAGAACTTCTTGGTCCGAGTGTCGGTGACGGAATAGGAATTTGAGGAGCAGCCCACTGTGACTCGATGACCGGTGCTGCCTCCACCGCAGTCGGTGTCCAGGCTGTTACAGGGGCAGGCACATGCACCGGCGGAGCGGGTTGAGGTGCAGGCGGAGGAATGGATGCAGGTGGAGGAGTTGGAGCAGGCGCAGGAGCAGGCGCAGGAGTAGGAGTCGGAGCAGGCGCAGGAGTAGGCGTAGGCGGAGAAGCAGGAGTTGGAGACGATGCTACCGGATTAACCGGCCAGGCCGGTAAGGAATTAGGGGTATTAGTGCCGACTGACGAAGGTTGAGGTGAGGCCCAAGCCGAAGCACTGTGAGACGAGAAGGCGTTGCCGCCTGCAGGATTATGACTGGACGAAGCAATAGGTTGCACGGGAGCTGTTGTGGCAGCATTAGGAATCCACGTAGATCCACTTTGAACAGCAGCTGGTGCGGCGGGAGCCTGTGCAGACGATGAGTCATTGTCCCAGCTAGAGGCAATCAATGAGGCCGTGGATTTTACTGGCTCAACCATGGCAAAGTTCTGTCCAGTTTTGGCTGGTGAGGGCACATTCCATCCTGATGGTTGAGACGCAGCCACCGGTGGTTGGGCATTTGGTGCCGGTACACCCCACGGACTCGTCACCGTATCTGCGATTGCAGCCTGGTGGTGAGGAACAGTAATATCCATGTCTGGCGCAGCGTGCCAGTTAGTGACCGCAGGCGGAAACGAGGCGGGTGCAGCGAGAGGAGTCGGCACCTGGGCCGACGGAAAAGCTGAAAAAGGTAAACTACCGGCATTCACTAGAGGCGCGGGTGCTGGCACATCGCCAAAATCTTGTTGTGGCTGTAGTTGCTCACTTAAGGGAATTGCTAGTCGAATTTGCGGAATAGTTTCTGACTGGGCATCGCGCATAGACAAAGTCAATTTATTATCAGGCATTGAGCCGTCAGCAGCAGTCTTATCAAGCCATTCCATCACGGCTTGAGGGGCAACTCCCAGCTGCTCAAGCTTTTCCATGATCATGTTGACGTATTCACTGTACTGCGCAGAAGACTTACCGAACATCTTCTCGTATTCCTGACCATGGGCGACAATTTCTTCCTGCAGGACTGTACGAACAGTTTGCACGACTTTATCAACAGTTTTAACCGAATCGTGCTGCAGCCTCTTTAACTGCCAGTCACTATCCGCGTTAGACCAACCACCACCTTGCACTGTCCAACCTCAAAGGAAAATTAAACGCCATAAATTTCATACCCAGCCCGGCGGTAATGAAGCACAGCTCTTAAATCTCTTAGCTGCTTGTAAAGTACCAGTAACAATAGCTCTATAGAAATATGGTTCATAAAGGTGCCTTAGAGGCGGCTGGAGATCTAAAATTGCCCAGGGATCATCAGGAATGGATTTATGAACGTTCGAAAATTGGCCATCGGCCTAGGCGTATGCCTGACTACATTGTTGCCAGGAGCCAGTGCTTCTGCTGAATTCGACAGACATTACGAAGTAGGCAAAGATTTCTTGCAGCGGGAGCAGTACAAACTAGCCATTACCGAGTTTAGCGCCGCCTTGAAGCACGCAAATTCTGCCACGGCTTTGGTTGACCGAGGCACCGCATATAGTGAATTGAAAAATTATCAGGCGGCCTTGAACGACCTGACCAAGGCAATCTCCATTGATTCCAAAAATGGCCTGGCCTATACCATCAGAGGTGTGGTTTATTTTCGCAGCAATCGACCACAACTGGCTATAAAAGACTTTGACGCGGCCCTAGCCATCGACCCTAAGGATAAATACGCCATAGTCAATCGAGCCGGTGCCTATCTAATCAGTGACAATCCAGGACAGTTAGCAAAAAATACTTTAAGTTGGCTTGAGCGCACCGGGTGGAAATCAGACTTTGCCACCCATGCCACCGTGTTGTCTTGCCTGGCATTTCGCATGTCACACGATGACAAACAGTTGGAAGCATTAAGCGCTCAAGGCATAAAAAAGCTCGACCGCCTACTGTGGCCATATCCACTTTTGAAATACTGGCAAGGCAAAATTGATCAGGAAAAACTTTTATCAGTAGCCGAAGACAGCACCTACGATCTTGCGCAATGTCAGGCATTTCTTGGTCTTGATGCCTATGGAAAAGGAGATTTGTCCACAGCTCAAAACAAGCTCTCGTTTGTCAGCAACCACGGCGTAGTTAACTCTGTGGAGTATTGGCTGGCCAAGCATTATCTGGAGAAAATGAAACCCAAATCTGAGTTTCAAAAAGAATTGAATAAACCGAGTACAGGGAATCAAAAAATAGAGAAGAAACCCAGCGCTTTACGGAAATAAATTTTGCTTAGTGCTCTATCCACTCGCAGCCTAACAGATCTATTGCGCCTGATATTTCCGGCACTCGCAGCGATCGTAGCCGTTCTTGCCGCCTCTCAGTTTGTTTCCTTCGACCAAAAGATGTTTGAAACCATTGGCCTTAGACCGCAAGTCGCAGGCAAACTTGACGCTTGGCGAGTGATACCAGCAGTGGTGCTTACGGCTTTTCTTGCTAGCGAGGCAGCTTTGCGAGTGCGCTCAAATTACTTGCCCATTGTATTTGTTCAAGTCTACGCCATAGCCACTTTCCTGGCATGGCTAACCTGGCAATGGACGGGGCGCTTCAGTTTACTTAGCGCAATTATCGCCACTGCATTGAGCTTTGCACTTGGTCTTTTGGCACGTTCGTTTAAGAATGCAGAAGAAAAGCAAACAAGCCGTTACTTTGAGCTGGCTATTAAAAATGACGAACTAAATCAAACCCGTCTGGCATTGCTTAAACAGGATGAGGCTGATCGGCGCATCCTGGCATCTGACTTGCATGATCAGGTACTCAATGAAATTAAGACGATTAAGTCACAATTGTCCCAGTGCCTGCCCAACGATGGAAATCTACATCTGCAGGTGGTGGAGAAATCTCTTGATACCACTGTCTCTCACATTCGAGAGGTGATGGAAAGTCTATTTCCGTCGGTACTGGAGAATTTAGGACTCTGCGCAGCCTTAGACCAGTTAACTCGCGACATGGTGCACAAAGCCGGTTTACAGGGGCGATTTATCAAGGGCATTGACGAAACAATGCTTGAATCGCTTAACAAAACAGAGCAGCTATTGCTGTTTCGCCTGACCCAGGAAGCCCTCAATAATGTAATAAAGCATTCACAAGCGAAAACGGTAAGAATATCTCTTGAATCGATTGATGATCGCATTCGCTTGAGCATCACAGATGATGGCATTGGTTTTCAGGTAAAGGAACGGGGTGATTCCCGGGGGCTGCGCTATATGCGATTGCGCGCTGATCTTGTCGGAGCGTTAATCAGCTGGAAAAACAATTCACCGAACGGTACGACTGTCACCATCGATTTACCTGCAATCAAAAAGGATCAACATGCAGTCTGAGTTATCAAAAAAGAAAGCGCTCACAATACTCATTGCAGAAGACTTACCTACTTTGCGCCAGCATGGGAAAACCTTGATCACCCTGGTTGCCGATAAACATAGTCTCTCTGTTACAGGTATTGAAGAAGCGTCCGACGGGCTGGAGGCCGTGCGTCAAGCCAGGCTGATGAAACCTGACTTTGTCCTCATGGATGTTGCTATGCCAGAACTTAACGGCATCAAGGCTGCAGCCGAAATTTGGAAAGAGCAGCCATCGCTGAAGATTTTGTTCTGGTCACAGTTTCACCATGAAGCCTACATACGCGAGCTCGGCAAGATAGTGCCTGATGAAGCGATTCATGGCTACATTCTAAAAAGTGAAAACGATTCTGTGTTAGCTGACGCCATTGAGCAAATTCTCATTCATGATCTGCCGTACGTCACATCTCTAGTCGAAGAGGTTCGCCACCGTTTACGCGACAAAACCAGTGCTATAAGCGATCTTGAATACGAGACGTTAATGGATATTGCTATTGGCCTAACAGATAAGGCCATCGCCAGAAAAGAGCACATTTCATATCGCGGCGCTCAGAATCGCCTTTCAAACTTGTTGAACAAATTGCTCAAAGGGGAAGAAAGCTATCTAAAAGAGAGTGCCGGGCTGGAAATTTATAATCCACGCACAAGGCTTATTTATGAAGCCTTTATGCGCGGACTTTTAACTCGCGAAGATCTGGAAAGCCAGAACAAAGAACAGAAAGACTGGTTATTCAGCGAGTTTGGTTACGAATGACCAATCTGTCCTTTCAAACAGGTAGTGGATTTCTCTCCTGAAACTGCCTCTGGTGCCAGTAAGGATAGATAGTTTGTATATCGCTGGCGGCATCGAGCTTTGCTATTTGGCTGTCAGTCAAATTCCAGCCCACTGCAGCCAGATTCTGCTTCAGTTGCTCTTCGTTGCGTGCGCCAACAACTACGTTGTCTACGGTGGGCCTTTGCAACAGCCAGTTAAGAGCAATTTGAGCAACAGACTTTCCTGTTTCTGCCGCCACCACATCTAGTGCGTCCACAACTCTATACAGATGTTCATCATCTACAGGTGGTCCTTGCTCAGACGTTTTATGCAAACGACTGGTTTCAGGCAGGGGAGCGCCCCGTCTCAGTTTTCCGGTCAACCGACCCCAACCAAGTGGGCTCCAGACCATAGTGCCAATTTTTTGATCAAGTCCTAAAGGCATAAGTTCCCATTCAAACTCACGACTGATTAGCGAGTAGTAGGCCTGATGCGAAATATGCTTAGCCCAACCATATTTTTCGCAGATGGCTAGCGACTTCATCAAGTGCCAGCCTGAAAAATTCGAACAGCCCACATAGCGAACCTTACCGCTTTTAACCAGCCCATCAAGAGTACTCATGGTCTCTTCAATGGGCGTTAACGCATCAAAACCATGCATAAAGTAAATATCGATGTAGTCTGTGTTCATGCGCTTCAAGCTGGCATCACAAGAAGCAATCAAGTGATGCCTGGAAGAGCCTACGCTGTTCTCACCTTCGTCAAATCTGAATGTTGCTTTGGTAGAAATTAGAACTTTGTCGCGACGTTTGCCAACGGCCTTGCCTAGAATTTCTTCAGCCAATCCATTTGAATAAATGTCTGCGGTATCGAAAAAGTTAACTCCAGCATCGAGGCAAAGGTCAACAAGCCTTGTTGCCTCTTTGACATCCGATCCTCCCCACGATTTGAAAAACTCATTATTGCCACCGAATGTTCCGGTGCCAAAACTTAATACAGGTACTTTCAACCCTGAATTGCCCAACTGTCTAAATTCCATGGACTGAGCTCCCTGTTGCGCGCGCCAATTATGAATGCATCCGGTTCCACTTTGCGAAACTAGAGCGTAGACGTTTTACCTCGAAAGCAGCCAGAACGTCAATGTTCCAGCTCTGCGAAGTCTCAGGCATGTTTAATCTTATTCGCGTTCGCGACTCTGTGGCAATGCAATTTGCCAATTCTGCAGCGGATCACTATTTTCGCTCGCACCTGCCAGCGGTGCCATGATTATGTTTAAAATTTCGCGATCGATCTGATTTTCTTCCACAATGGTAATCAAATTCTGACCAGTCATCTCTTTTGTGCGTACTTTCTGAAAATCAATAATGTCTTGATAGACCGGAATGAAAATTTCTTGCCGGCTGCGCAATCTAACTATGGTTTTTCCTTCAAGAACCAAAGATTCGAGGTCGTCGTTGATGTTGAGAATAAGCCAGCCGATACCAGCATCATTGAATAGTTGTTCGGCAATATCAACCAGTGTATCGTCTGCACCAATTAAAACTTTCGGCCGCATAAGCACCGCGGTTTTCTCAGATTTAGTGCCCTTATTCGGCTCTGTCGCATCAGTTGATGCACCATGTTTTCCCTGAGTCTTGATTTTGCAGTCTGACAAGTTTGGCTCGTCGCCTATAAAATCGAGATTGTAATTCTGAATTACGGCCACTGATTCATTTTGCAAAGCGCTGGCTTCAGGGCGCAGCTTGGCTGTACCAGCTAGTGCAATAATGGCGGCCAGGGCGATTTCTGGCCCACTAAGATATTTTTGATTTTTATCGCTGCAGGTAAATTTATATTCTCGGCTTGAAACTTTTGTCTCGCCTGCTGCTTTTATTGTGTTGTCACCAATAAGTTGATTGGCAGCCGAGCCGGGTTTCAGCGGCAGTCCATCCGCTTTGTGGTGTTGTCTGTCGATGGCTTTGAAGCCGTGGTTATGGTCAAACCGAACCACCGCAACGTAAGTTTTGCCAGCGTTTTTATCTGCTTTTGATTTACTCTCTGCACTTGATTTGTGCGCGCTCTCAGCTTTAGTAGATGCGCGGGGATTGCTTGTCGTCGCCGACTTTGAGAAATCTCCGCTCTTATCAGTTAATGACCTTCTAAATTCTTTCTGCTCAATTATTGCCTTTACATTTTCTATTGTCTTTGTCGCTTTCTCTTTTTCTACCGCCTCAACTACTGAATCTCGGCTTTGCAGGCTTTGAGTGCGCAGGAAACTGGCTAGCTCCGGTTGCAATCTTACTTTGATACATGCAGTAGTCGCTCTTAAATCCTGATCGATAGTGCGGCGCACTTTCACAGATTCTAGCTCGATAGCATCAATGATTTTTGATTGGCTGGCCAATATTGGACGCAAATTCAAATCTCGCTTGCCCACCTCAGGGGCTGAGAAGCCGCGGTCGGCACAATCAATTGGTGGCAGCGCATCGTTTTTATCAGCGGTAGCAAATTGCGGCTTATTTGGGCTGGTTATATCTTTAACTTCTTTTGGATCTGTTGGTTCATTTGGAACTTTTGGATCTTTTGCCTCCCTTGGCGATGGATCTGCAATCTTCGCAGTGATATTAGCCAATTTTTCGCTGTCAATATTGAGCACCTTATATGGTGCTTCCATTGCCCTCAATTTTTCCTGTTTAGTGAGCTCAATGCCCTTCGCACTTTTAGCAGGCTGCTCATAGGGCTGCTCGTTGTTTGTGTTAATAGAAATTGTTTTGCCGGCAATTTGCTCCGGGCGTCTTTGTTCAACAGCTGGACTTTCACTTGTCTGTACCAAACTAGAACTCAAACTAAAACTGTTAATGCTACTGTTTTTAGCCAGTCTTTCCACTGGTTTTGACTCTAAAGCCGATATCAAAGCATTGCCAGGCGCACTCAAGTCTCTGGCCTTGACTAGATTTTCCTTGGGCACATTTATTGCTGGGATCGTGTCTGCAGCTTTAGCCGAAGATTTCACTGGTTCAGTGCTGCGGCTAGCATTGTCATTTCTTTCAATACCACTATTAGTTTTACTAGCAGCTTTACTGGCAATTCTGGTTTCGCTTTGAATAGTTGGTACTGGCGAAGCTGGTCGCACACTGTCCAAATGTTTATCGTTTTTGGTCGCTTGTGCGTGTTGGCCGTTATTTGAATGGCTAGCCAGCTGGCTATGACTTTTCTCGGTAGCTGATTCAGGTACAAATTTAGCCTTTGCTACAGCGGCATGTGTACTGCTTACTTTTTCGCTAGCGCCTGGTGGTGCCGCCGTGTCAGTTTTAACTGAGACGTTTTGCGATGAGGCTTTGCGTACAATGTCGCGATCAAGATCGCGGGCTAAAATTTCTTTGTTGTAAAAAGGTATTTTTGACGGCAAATCGCTATGCAGCCTCTGGTATGTTTCAACCGCCTTACGCTGCGTGGCATTGAGATCTGTTAAATCAACAGTGGATTTTCCATTGCTTTCTCTGGCCAAGACTATCTCACGACCGCGCGCGTACTGCGAGGCAAGAGCCGGTGAAATGCTGGCTACATATTGTGTTGCTACAGGCGCGCCCGTTACCCGCAAAATGATTTCGTTTTGTGCCTGACCTAGTACATCGCTAACCTGGTGCGCTGCTTTCTCAAAACTATTTTTGATATTGAGAGTCAAGCTTTCTTGAGACGAATTATGCTCGCCTTGCTCACGCTTTTTGTGAAAGTCGTTGTCTCGATTTGACATAAGCAAGCGCTCGTGCGGCTCAATCTAGACTTTCTTTATACCTTAAGCAAAGAGTTTCAAAACCTCAGCTTCGGTTAAAGCGCGCCACTCACCTGGCTTCAGTCCAAGCTCGAAAAGGCTGAGTGAACCAATGGCTACACGAGCTAATCGCAAGGTTGGGTGACCTATGCTGGCAGTCATTTTTCTCACCTGCCGATTGCGACCTTCCCAAAGAGTTAGTTCGAGCCAACATGTCGGCACGGTCTTTCTAAAGCGAATCGGCTTCGATCGCTCAGGTAATTCCGGCTCACCTTCGATTAAATAAACTTCTGCTGGTTTAGTGCGACGGCCTTCGATCATGAGACCATCTTCCAGCTGCTTTAAACTCTCATTTGTTGGTTCTTTTTCGATTTGCACTAGATACGTCCGCGGGTGCGGGTCAGACTGGTCGAACAGAGCAGTGGTGAGCCGCCCGTCATTGCTTAAAATCAAAAGCCCTTCTGAATCATAATCGAGCCGACCCACCGGATAACAGTCTTTTGGAAAACCAAATGGTGCTAGAGTCTGCTTATCGCTACCATCAGCAGTGAATTGATTAAGCACTTCATAGGGTTTGTAGAATGCAATATACGAACGGTCGACATGAGGGAAAAATTGTCTCGGGCGCCGCGGCTCAAAACTATTGCGTTTTCTATCAGGCTCGCGTCTCATCTGCCCCCACTAAATTATCGAGCAAATAGCTGATTGCTCGTACATCAACGCTGTTGCCTACAAGACGATAGCAGATAGGCAAGCTAAAATGATCGGGCAAACTATAACTTGAGTCGAAGCCCAACAAGGCCAAAATCTCAGCAGGAGAGAAGTATCTCGTGAGCCCATTCGATAAGCGAAGCAGGGAGCCGCTGGCTTTGCGACATTGATAGTATCCACTGGTGAAACAGATCAAGGTGGTGCCGGAATCATTCAAAGCTTCGGCAGCTACAACATTCAAAACCTTTTCATATCTGCTTACTACATTTTGATCAAGAAATAGATCGTATGCACTGTCCTTGCTTGTTGAAATGATGTCACTTAGAGATTGAGTGGCGACTATGGGAGGTGCACTCAATGCGTGAGGCTTGAGGGTAGCTACTACAAACACTCTCGGCCTGGCCACTGGTACGCCAAACATTCTTGAGTCTAGATGAATGACACTGAAGTAATAGCCTGCTTCCACCAGTGCATCTTCTAAAATACTGCGCATTTTTGATTGAAGGAAAGCTTCAACATTTTCAACGATGATTACAGGTGGTCTTTTTGCAAGCATGCAACTAATCAAATGCAATAAAGACTTAGCACGCTGGTCCGCTATGTCACGCTGCAGACCACGCCTTGTGTAGGGCGTGCACGGGGGTGACAACCACCAGATATCAGCTTCTGGAAGTGATGCCACAGCGATATTATCGAGATTGCGTGATATCGGTTTGACACCATAATTTTTCTCATAAGCCAAGTTTGCCCACTGGCTTTGATCGTAAGCGGCAAGCACTTCAATATTGTGATCAGCAGCCGCCTGTGCAAAGGCGCCAATACCGGAGAAAAATTCAAGAGCTCGTAATCGCATATTTTAAATTGCTAGTTGTAGAACCAGGCTGTCAAAGCCTTATAATCAGGTGATGAAAAGAAGTGAGATCAATAAAATTATCGAAGAAGCAATCGATTTCTTTGACAAACATAGCTTTAAACTGCCGAAATGGTCTACCTGGACCTCCGACCAGTGGCGCCAGGTTGGCTCTGAAGCCGACGAAGTACGCACCCATGGTTTAGGTTGGAACGTCACCGATTTTGGCTCAAATCGGTTTGCTGAGCGTGGGCTCTTGCTCTTTATCATTCGAAACGGCTTGCTATTAAATGACAAACCGCAGACCAGTAAAACCTATGCGGAAAAAGCAATGATGGTGCGACCAGGCCAGGTGACGCCATGGCACTTTCATTGGAAAAAAACTGAAGATTTGCTCAATCGTGGTGGCGGTAGATTAGAGGTTGAACTGGGTTGGGCCGCCAAAGACGAGAAGAGCCTGGCTGACAGGCCGGTAATAGTTGAAGTTGACGGCATTTCAAGAAAATTAAATGTGGGCGAAAAGCTCATTCTCGAACCAGGCGAAAGTGTCAGCATTCCACCCATGCTTTGCCATCAATTTTGTGGTTGCGCCAGAGATAATGCTGTGCTGGTAGGGGAAGTCAGCTCGCTTAACGATGATGCGGTAGACAACTGTTTCATTCACGGTTGCCCGCCCCGCACCATTGAAGAGGATGCAGATACCAAATTTCTACTCTTAAGTGATTACGCGAACGTTAAGTCCTAAATTAGCTGCTAACGGCTTTATACACCTTAATTTTGTCGATGCGCTGACGATCTAGTTCTATCACTTCAAACGTTAGCTCATGCCAATCAAAACGCTCACCTACTGCTGGAATTTTTTTCATTCGAGCAATGATGAATCCGGCCAATGTCTGGTATGTGCCACCATCATCAAGGTCTCGTTGCAGTTCGAAGCGATCCAAAAATTCTTCTATGGGCATGTGACCATCAAGTAACCAAACTCCGGCTGAGAGCTCTATTGTGTTCCATTTAGGAATATCTCCATGGCCAGGTAATTCGCCTACGATGGCGTGAAAAATATCATCACTGGTCACCAGACCTTGCAAACCACCGTACTCGTCTAAGACCAGAGCAATCTGCTGTTGGGCGTCGCGAAAACGCTCAAGCAGCTGTAAGGCGTTAGTGTTTTGCGGCACGTAAAGCGGCTGCACCACCAAATCGCGCACTAACAAATGTTTTTGGTCGAGGGCGGTGAGCAGAATGGTTTTAGTTTCTACCACGCCCAAGACTTCGTCAACGGTACCGTCACATACTAAAAATTTTGAATGGGTAGCTTCGGCAACTTCTTTCAATACTGCTTCAAGACTTTGATTACCGTCAAGCCAGGTGATATCAGGGCGTGGCGTCATCAGTGCTGTAACTTTGCGGTCGCTGAGGCGAAGCACTTCCGCCACCATTTCCTGCTCCGCTTCTTCGACGATACCGGCTTCAGCAGCCTGTTCAATCATCACATGAATTTCAGCCTGACTGACCGGAGTCTCGCTATATTC
Organism: Cyanobacteria bacterium auto_48_18; assembly: GCA_036170915.1. GTDB lineage: Bacteria > Cyanobacteriota > Vampirovibrionia > Obscuribacterales > Obscuribacteraceae. Next base: position 51,317 of record JAVHQC010000036.1, on the reverse strand, counting down.
TTTAATTCCCATTGCCTTTAAAATTAAGTTGGTAGAACCGCTCAGTAAATGCACCAGAGGCCTGGCAAAGCTTGAAAGCACGCTCATGGGTTTTGCCACATATTTTGCCACCAATTCTGGTGCGTGCAATGCTAGACGCTTTGGAACTAACTCGCCTAAAATCAATGAAAAATATGTAGTGGTAACTACAACAACAGCAATAGACAGGCCTGCCGCATGCCTCTCCAGCTCTGGGTATGGCTTAAACAGCAGAGTTAATTCATCTGTTATATTAGCGCCACCATAGGCACCAGCAAAAATACCAATAGTGGTGATGCCAATTTGAATAGTGGAGAGAAAATCGTTTGGTGAGGCTGCAATTTTGAGTGCGGTGCGCGCGCCCAGATCGCCGTTCTCAGCCCAATGTTGCAGTTTAGTCTTTCTTGCCGAGATAATGGCAATCTCTGACATGGCGAGAGCGCCGTTTAAAATTATCAGAAGAAAAATGATCACAACTTCAAATAGAATAGTGGACATCAATAAGGCAGCCTTTTTCCTGTCATTCCTGCAACAATGAAGTTTGTAGCTATCGCCTGCCTGAGACTGATACCGATTGCCGGTGATGAATCAGGCAAGAAATTGCCCACTGCTATTTTGGCATTGTTATCAAAATGTCCAACCATATGCAAAACGTAACCGCGACCAAAGGGAAAGATTACAGCAAGTACACCTGCTTTGTCTGGATCTTCTCCTGCTAACTGCCGACTTGTTATTAACACGCGCACCGCATCCGGTTTAAGAATGCGTATCAGATGCGATGCCGCATCAAGTTTCCAAAAGGCGCTACGTACTGTGTTAATGGCAAGCACCGGGTCTGGTGAGAGATATTCAGCATCATAAATGTCTTTTTTATTTACACCTTTGTTCCAGCTGATATAACCGGGAAAAGTTTGCGCCACCATGTTGTCTAAAGCCCAGTCAGTAGTTAGCAAGTAACCACCGTTTTTGACAAAATCACGTACCGTCTGCAGCCTGTCTCTTTTTATTTGTCCTGCACAGTTAATAATGAGAACCTTCGTACCAGCAAGCATTTCAGGCGTAAGTTGACCGGCTTTAACATGCTGGTAAGGAATTTGTAATTTTGAAAGCGTTTTGTCAGCTTTATCCCACTGTCCAGCCACTTCTACCACAGCGCTTGCATCGCTGGCTGAACCGCTCAGGACAAAGTCAGGATGAGCCTTCGACAGCCACGCTCTGAAGACCAACGGATCTACCCTTGCGCTCTGTGCTTTTCCTGTAACCGGCGGTAAATCAATAAAGTTAGCAATGGCGTGGGCGGCATTGAGATTTACTCTGGTTTGGCCGGCCATATCTTGAGCTGCGTCTACCGAAGTGACATTTCCCTGCAAGGCCTGCAAAGACTGCTTGGCGTGCGCTTGACCTATTGGTGGTGCCAAAAGAGGTGCATCAGCCTGCGCAGCTGGGCTTCCAACCACAACTAAAGCCATGATCAGCGCCAGAGGCACGAGAGCTGTAGTGGTAAGTTCTGGTAATGTGAGTAGACGATTTTTTTGCAAAGCAACTCTCAAAAACGCTCTTAGTATAAATTAAGGACGGCAGTATCACCTCACTGTTCCGATAAGGCACTCAACTCAGGTCTAGAACAGCGTTAATTTGGCAAATTGGAGATGCTAAAATTGGCGCCGTTAGTGCTAATTCGTCATTAAGTGAGTCAGGATCAATTATGTTTGCAAAAGCTGCAATAGCTCCAATTGTTTGCCTCAATCTACTCTGGTTGGGATTTCAAGCGCCGGCCATAGCCCAAGTTGCTAAATCTACCGAAATCAGTGCTGCAGAAAAGCGCGAATTGACTGGTTATTTTCTTACTTTCAATGGTCGTGCTATGCCAGTCAAACAAGCCACTATTAACGGCGCAGGCATACTAACCGCGCCAATTATTACACTGACGTTACCGGTCAATATTTCGGGTTTTGTTCGTCCTGGACTGAATGAACTTGCTGTGGAATACATCAGCGATACCAAAACGCCCATGAATTTGCTGGTGGAAAAACGCACCGCAGGGCCTAAAAAAGAAGAGTTGGCCAAACTGGTATTGCCGGCAGACCAATTATCACGAGCCATGACGACGCAGAAAATTTCCTTTAGTTTGCCTTCGGATCAGGCTACTAGCAAAATTGAAAGCTTGAGTGATGATGACAAGAAGGCCATCGAGCGAGAATTTCAAAATTACTGGAATGCGCTCAATGAACATAAGGGAGACAAATTAAAGGCAATCTACAAAGATTCCCTCGATGACGAGCGCAAGCTCTGCCCTGAGAGCGCCAGTTTCTTTGACAAAATTCTGGTGCGCGAGGCTTCAGTTTTGCGCAATCCTGCAATCAAATTAGAGCCACTTGATACTGCTGGTCTTAGTTTTAAGATCGAGGGGGACAGAGTTAAGCTCTATAGGGAAGATAAAAAGCCGCTGCTGGTGAGTAATGAAGTCGACGTTCAAAGCGATCCGGTAATGGTGGAAGTGCAGGGCAAAGGCAAGACTCAGAGTCAGACAGCCAAAGCCAAAAGCAAAGAAAAAATCGTGCGCTACTTCCTCTACTTTAAACAAAACAGCCAGGACGGCAACAATGAATGGTCTTTGTCGCTGCCTCCCAACGCCTGATGCTCAAACCGTGACCCTATGCGTGCATTAAAATTCTTGCTTGCCTTCGTGGTGCTCATCGGGGCGGCTCTGACTGCTGCTGGATATCTTCTAAATGAAAAGTTGAAAGAGAGCCACAATCACGACGGTCAGAATGATTTGATTGCAGTGACGCGCGGCATGTCTCTAGACGAGATTTTAAGCAAGCTTGAAAAAAAGAACATTATTGATAAAGCACTTTATTTGAAACTGTATATTCGCTCTACTGGTGCAAACCCCGTCATAAAGGCTGGTGATTATCGCTTCAAGTCGCCAATAACCCCTCTGGAAGCGCTGAGCACGTTAGAAGCTGGAGGCATTGAGCTCAACAAGCTAACTGTGATTGAGGGCTGGACACGATTTGAAATCGCCGATGCTATGGCCAAAATTAAAAGCCTGAAAATTGATCGCAAGGGTGCTCTTGCGCTGATGAATAAAGTTAGTTTGATTGCAGACATTGATCCGATTGTCAGCAATCTGGAGGGTTACCTTTTTCCTGACACCTATTTTGTGCAGTCTGATACTAAGCCACAAGAGCTCATTGCTGCTATGGTGCAACGTTTTCGCACAGTGTGGGAAAAGGAAAGAAATCCATATGCTTTGACTGCCCATAAAGCAATAACCATGGCATCGATTATCGAAACAGAAGCAAAGCTTGAGCAGGAGCGGCCAATAGTGGCATCGGTAATCAACAATCGCATCGCCCGCAAAATGCCCCTGGCAATGGACTCTACCATTGTTTACGCTTCAAAAATGATTGGAAAATGGAAGGGCAACGGTATCGTGTACCAAAGTGATCTCGATCTGAAGTCTCCTTACAACACTCGAAAATATTACGGGCTGCCACCAGGGCCGGTGGGTTCGCCGGGTCAGAATTCAATCCACGCGGCCTTAAACCCGGTTGAGAGCGGTTATATCTATTATGTACGCGACCCTGCTTTCAACAATGGCAAACACAATTTTTATAGCCGGCCGCAAGACTTTGAGGTGGGCGTGCAAAAATTGAGAGCCTGGGAAGCCCAGCAAAAGAAACACTAAAAAACTTTTGTAGTTTAGTAGAAGTATGGTGTCTTTAGTGTCCAGGCATTACCTTTGTAATTCTGGTGCAGCAACTGGAAGGCTAATTTAGACATGGCACTGGTACCACTATTGGTAGCACCAAGCTTGGTGGCTCTAACAACCATATGCAGGGCCTCAGGCACCCTTGGATCGCTCTTGTGGGTTTTGGCATAGTCGGTGACAACCTTACCCAGATAGTTCGCTGCTGGCGAGGCGCTGTTTACAACAGTCAGCTCAGCTTTTGCTTTGGCAAGCTCGGCTGCTTTGATGAAACTCTGCCCAGGATATTTCACAGCAGTATCAGCTTTAATGGCATCCCACCAGTTGTCTTGATAATCATCAAGGTGATTAAAAGCAGTTGTGCGTGCCACCCCTGCTGTGATGTAAGGTCTTGACCCTGGATTTTTCAACATCATAAATGCTGCGCTAAAGTCTTTACTGTCTGGTGCTGCCTGATCATAATTTGTCAGAGAACTGGTCAAAGAAGGCATAGACTTACGCAGCAGTAAGCCGGCTTTACTAGCACTGGCTGAATCGTGCAAGAGCACTGAGCGACAAAAAGCTGCTTGAGCAAAATCAGACCGCAGACCTCTAGGAATACGCTCTGATTCGGCAGCTAATAAAAACTGTGCCAGGGGCAATTTTTGATTGAGCACCGCTGCCGCTTCGGGCCTCAGCAGAGGCGCAAGAGTCTTATAGGCAACAACTTTCTTCTTGTCGTCTTCAGCCCACTGCTCTGCCAGAACGGCACCTTCAGCTTCACCGACCACAAGCGCCGGTGAGCAATATGAAAGGGCCAGCATCTCGTCTAAAGACTTGGCTAGATTTAGTTTGAGCAAATTCAATTTGTTTACGGCAGACGGCGCTTTGGTCGCCTTAAGGGTAGTGTCAATTACGGCTCTTGCTTCTGTGTCGGCACTGCGGGCCGATAGAATGCGCGCTTGTTGATAGCCGGCTGTGACATAGGCCGCGCTGGTCTTAGGCACCGCGGCTAATGCACCAAGAATTTCAGGAGCTAATGGCTCATTGCCTTTTAGCTTAGCAGCGGCGCAAATCAACCAGGCCAGACTTTTGTCTTTCTGAAAGCGCTCTATTGCATGATCAGTAGATTGTTTGTCATCGCTCGAGAATGTCCAGATCCAATCGGTCATATCATCGGCGCGCATAGCGGCAGCAAGCTTACTATCGTCCACTTTGTGCGTGGTAGAAGACTCTTCCGAGTCTTCCTGAAAGGCATTGTCGAGCAAATAAACATAGCCTTCCAGATCGTCATAAAAAGTGGCATCATTGCCTGAAATCAAGCGTTTACTTATGTCGGTCAATGCGACTGCCGGATCAAGTCTGACACCGACAAACCTCAATAAAGAGGTCACGCCTTCTTTTAAAGATTCCAATGCCGGATCATTTTGCAGCTCCACCAGCTTATTGCGAGCGGCTAGCAACGCCACTTGATCAACACCCTTATTGGTACTCAGTGTAGCTTTGCGAATCAAGCACCGTGCCACCAAATAAGCCGAAATCTTTTTATAAGGAGAAGTGGTATCAAGGGCAATTAAGCCAAACTGTTTAGCAGCTTCGTCGAAATTTTTGGCATAAAAATTGGCCGCTGCTATTTGATAGGCGCGTTCTTGCTTAACTTCTACGCTTGCCGAAGCTGGAGCGGGCTCAGGGAAAGGAGGCTCAGGCGATGTGACCTTTTTAGAATAATCATATGTTCTTCCACCGCAATGGCAAAAGACTTTGTCTTGAGCTGCCAGCCATTCTTTGACCTCACTGCTGCCTGCACCATATCTGGTGATTTTGTCTTGCAGAGTTTTGGTTGCCTGCGTGAAGGCGTCAGCAGTACAATTTAGATAGGGATTGTAATCATCGTCTCCACCTGCTTGCCGATATTTGTTGATATCGTCTAACTTAGCGATGCCTGTTAAGCCAGCGGCTGCCTTATTGCGGGCCTTGAGCCAGAGTTCGCTGGCCGAGTTGTCATCGCTGCTACCTGTGCCAAGGCGAAAACGCCAGAGACTAAGTGCTTGCTCACGCTCAGTATTGGTCAGGGGTTTACCATTAAGATAGCGGTAAGCGACAAAGAGATAGGAACGAGCGAATGTCGGCTCAACAAGCCCTAAATTGCCCTCGGCAAAAAACTGAAGCGGCAGGTCTGGATGCAGACTATATGAATAAATTGCATCATCATAAAACGGCCCACATGCTGACGCTGGAACCATTGAAAAAAGGCCCAATTGGCAGGCCAAAGCAGCTACCAGACTCTTTTTGAATACTCTATTCAAGCTAAATATGGCCAATTTTGTTCTCCTCAGTCAGTTTAATGTCTATCAATTTGCCGGCTTCATTGAGGCTCTCGCGACTCCAGCCGGGAGAGCAAAACAAATAAATGTGATTGAATCTGCTCAATCTTTGAGCAACTACGCCGATTGCTGCAGAATCTGTAAGCGATAGCCCAATAGCTAGCTTGTTGTTAAAGGTGAGCGGCAGCTGAGATTTCAAAAGTTGCAAAGCTTTGCTGTGACCTGCACCCATGGTAAAAAACATGGGCACCACATGATCAATATTGATATTTTGCTTTTGATCTACAGCATCTTTGAGCCAGGTATCACCCTGACTCCACGAGGCTAAAGCGGTGGTAGAAAGTGTCATGCCTTGTGGCAGCGCCTTTTGTAAGTCTCGCAGTAAGTGCAAATAGAACTGCCGCTGATTTTGTCTGGCATCAAAATCAATTTGCACAGCATTGACTTTACTTCGCATTGCCAGATCAGCAATTTTTTCAGACAGCTCTGCGCTGACCTCGGACTGTTTTTCTTCTGGTGGTAGTGATTTCACCTCCACACGGGCGACTGCTTCACGGTAACAGCCGACAGGCAGCTGCAGTCGTGACAGACGCGGCTGGCAATTTACCTTATGGCCGTCCACAGTGAAACGGCCCACTAAAAAAGCTACCCCGACATTTTTACCATCAACCGAGCGCAAATCTTCTATTTTCTGCCAAGACCAGAGCATTACCCGTGGTATCGGAGTTTCAAAGGCAGAAACCCCGCTGGTACTGGCGTAAACCAGAGCTACTATGGCTGATGCTAATCTAGAAACGTAGTGGCGCACTATTTACCGGCAAAGAATTGAGCTAAAGTATTCCCTTGTTTGGCCCTGAAGTTCGTGCCGATAGTGGCAAATTCTATGGTCTTGGCCGCACTGCGACGACCTGAAGGCATAGGGTGGCTATCGATGAACTGCTTTAATGTTGCAAGTTGCCCTGGTTTGTTGAAAGAACTACAGGCCTCGACAATATCTGGCATTTTTCTCTCACCAACTTTATCGTAGAGTTCTTGCCAGTGCTCACCTAAAAATTTAAAACCCTGTTGTTGACTGGCTTGTGCTGAAATTATGCGACCCATAAAATGCGGTGCATCTTGAGCTCTGACATCTTTGTCGAGACTCAAATTGAGAGCTTTATCGATGCAAGATTGGTCTCTAAACGCCGCCAGAGCAAATAGATTGCGATTGCGCTCTTCTGGCGTAACTGATTTTCTCCAGGCCTCTTCAATGCGCGCAAATTCAGTGCTGCCACCGTTGTACGCTACTACTTGCACGATAGGCGAGAGCATATCGCCGTCTAAAGATTTGACATTGCTGAGGTAAGTCTCAAATTTTTCTCGACAAAATGCGATAACTTCAGGATCACCACCTATAGTGCCAAGTGTCCTAATCAGTCTGGCTCTGACCTCAGCGGTCAAATCGTCGTCTGAGTCTTTCCTTAAATACGTGAGCCGCTCCAGCTGGGGCTTGAGCACTTTGCGCACATAGGTCTGAAATGCCATGCGGCTTGGTTCATCCACCATTGCGTCCAACTGACCGAGTTGACCAATGAGAACACCAAGTACATAAGGGTCTTGGTCTTGGGCAAAGACCTGAGTCAGCGACAAGTAGTCATTCAGCGGCAGCTTGCCGGCAACAGCCAGGGCCATCACATCACTCAAGACCGAGACACGCTCGCTGACGTTAAGCTGCTTTAGCAGAGCCTGGTCATGCAAAAGCTCAAGCTGAGAGGCACTATAGCCGGTGCGGAAATAACCGTTGCCGGTGCCGTTAATAAGCGCAGCTTTGAATTTGACTGTTAGTTTGGCCTGCTGGCTGGAAAGCAAAGCTGCCTCCGAACTCTTCTCATTTTTAAGCATCAGTGGAACCTGCCATGGCTGGGCCGGCTTGACCTTCTCGTCAGAATTTAAAAAGAAACGGGTCTGAGTTACAACTAGGTTTGTGGGAGTCTTTGCGTCAAAAGAGACCAGCGGGCAGCCTGGCGAATGCACCCAGGTATCCATAAGCTTGGCTACATTGATTTTGCCGTCGGTAGCACTTGATAGCGAGTTCCAGAGATCTTCGGTAGATGCATTGTTGAAAGCATGCGCCTTCATATAGGCTTGAATGCCTTTTTGAAATTTGTCTTCGCCCAAATAAGTCTCGAGCATGCGCAGCAGCGCAGCACCTTTGCTATAAGTGATTTCGTCAAACATCTCTAAAGCATCATTAGGAGAATTGACGGGCGATTGCACAGAGCGCGTCGCCGTAATGGCATCCGAGTCTAGAGTACCTACTCTCTCAACGGCAAAGTCGTCCCATATGCGCCAATCGGGGCGCAAGAAGTCTTCCGCTTTGTCGGCCATCCATGTGGCAAATGCTTCGTTGAGCCATAGATCATCCCACCATTTCATAGTCACCAGATCGCCAAACCAGAGATGTGCCATTTCGTGCGCGACTATATTGACCACCCGCATGCGAGAGCTGAGTGCCGAATTCTTTTCGTCTACCAACAGCGCACTCTCTCTAAAGGTGATAGCGCCAAGGTTCTCCATGGCTCCGGCGGAAAAGTCGGGAATTGCGATCAGATCAAGCTTGTCTAATGGATAAGGCTGACCAAAATAATTTTCGTAGTAAGGCAAAAGTTTGGCGGCCGCAGAGAGCGCATATGGTGCCAGCAATTCTTTGCCCGCCGTATACCAGACGCGAATTTTCTTACCATTGACCACGGCCGCTTCAGTAGACTGGAATGGGCCTACAATCAAAGCAAATAGATAAGTAGACATGCGAGGAGTAGCCTTAAAAGTGACTACTTTTTTGTTCTTACGCTGGTCAACTTTTTCAAACTCGACACCAGCGTTGGAAATTGCAGAGAGTGTCGGATCAATTGCCACGGTTACTTTGAAAGCCGCTTTGTAAGCTGGTTCGTCGAAACATGGAAACATGCGTCTGGCGTCGGTGGGTTCCATCTGAGTGGTGGCAATGCGCAATTCTTTGCCGTCTTTATCTTTAAACGTGGAGAGGTAAAAACCTTCCATCTTTTTAGACAATCGGCCGTTGAACTTGAGGGACAGCTCGTACTGGCCGGATTTAAGAGCCTTTGGTAATTTCAGTATGACTTTCTCACCAGGTGCGTCTTTTACAATTTCGGCTTTGATCCAGTCGCCGTGAGTTGGCTTTGTTTGCGCAATGCTAGCTTCAAACACGCTCAAATCTGCGGCATTGAGGACAATTTCATTACTTGCGCGGTCAAGGGTGAAGAAGAGGGTTTCTGTGCCTTCAAATTCTGCAGTTTCCAGGTCTGGTTCAAAATAGAGGTCGTAACGCTCGGGGCGGCAATTTGCCGGTAAGCGCTGATATTCGATTTTACTCTTCGCGGTCACAGTATTTTCGGCCATCGCTGGACAAGTCGTGGATGCCGACAGCAGGGCCGCGATTAGAGCCAACGACAAGTTTAATTTGGACCGAGTGCCCAAAAAGAATTTAAAAGCCATTTGCGGCTCCCCAGGAAGAGTAAGACTACATTTTAATTGCTTGATAAGTAGTTGTGAAAAACCGTATCGGGCATGACAATTCAGCATCAGCTTTGACGGGGTCTCTAGCGCGGAGTCTGTGATTTTTGAACCGGCAAAAGAACCGTTTGCAGAATAGCGCAATCTACATTTCATCGCCAGACTTAAGGATCTAAGAGCGGACTGTGGTACATCGAGGTAACTACAAAATGGTGGCGAATGTATATCACTTACATCGATGAGTCGAAAGATCCCATCACGAATACTTTCATCTTCTCGGCAGCGATGATCGAAGATGATCAGTGGCTAAATGTCTATAAAGCTCTTCTTGACTATAGAAGACTTCTTAAAAGGACTGACAACATCTACGTTCGCAAAGAACTGCACGCTTGGAAATTTACTTCAGGACGTGGACAAATTTGCCCTCCCCCTCATTTCGTAAGCAAGCATCGTCGAATTGAAATATTCAGCGAGTATCTAACAATGGCGTCCACTTTACCCGGTACGCTGCTGTTAAACTCGGTAAATAGCAACATCGATTGGGCATTAGAACGTCTCTTGAATCGCATAAACCGAACTGCCCAACAGCACCAAACCTATGCAGTTCTAATTTTTGATGAAGGTGAGGAGGGCGCTATTACGCGTATGATAAGACGAATGCGGCAATTTAACTATATTCCGAGTCGGTTTGGAGCGTGGTCTCCTGGAGTGGCTGCGAAAAATATTCCACTAGGCTGTATTGTCGAGGATCCTTTTTTCCGCGATTCGAAAGCATCGTATTTCATCCAGCTGGTAGATTTTTGCGCATACGCACTTATGCAAAAGGAAAGACCTATGCCGGCAAAGGTCCTCCTTGGGTTAGATAAAACCTTCGAATTACTCGAACCTATATGCTTTAAGGCGGCACATAGGCGTGATCCATATGGAATTATTAGATAGTAATGCAGAACCTACCCCAGCAGTGGCTGGATCGGACCTGCAATAAAATTATAGCTCTTTATAAATCAGGTACGCAAGCATTTATGAAATGACCGTTCAACCTACTCACAAGGAAAGTTCCTGCAAGGATTACGTCCCTTAATGTGATTGGTGCCTAGGAGGACTGCTGCCTAGGGTGGTTTCCTTTAACTCATCATTCCTCAAAGCACATGTTCACCGGCTGCTGTCTCGCCTGAATCATATCCTTTTTGGTATCCGTAACCTCGACATCATCCGACGCTGGCTCTAATGCCACTTTGGAAAACCACACTTTGCCGTTGCCGCTCAGGAGCACGCCAAATGCTACGGCCTTAGCCCCCGATGGCACATCAAGCACGCACTCGTAATAATTCCAATCAGTGGTGCCTTTAATTGGATTTTTCTGCATGTTGTCGAAGCCAAGGATTTCACCATCCTCTCCATCAATGCGCATCCACAGAGCGGCCCAACCGACCTCTTCGCTTTTGATCTGTGTACTCAAACGCATCTTTTTGCCCAGGCAAAAATCGGCATGTACCTTTTGCATCAGCGTGCCGAATCCACTTTGAGGATGGCGACGCGATTCAATCAGTGCGCACCTGCTATCAGCAAACTTGGTCGTGTCATCCACGCACATCTTATAGCTATCGGGATGGCTACCGCTAGCCATCCACCCGATGGGCAAGCGATGAGCACCACTCTTGCTGCCATATTCGCCATCTTCAAAATCGAGATTGAGTGGTTCGGCAGGCAAACTCTTTTTACTGGCGGCGGTCGTGGGCTTTTTATTTTTCTTAGCCTTGCCATGTTTGCCTGTGGTGGCAATATCGGCAGAAACCGCAGTCAAGGCGAAATCTTTAAACCACGCGGTGCCATCGCCATTGACCACGCCGCCGATATAAATGTTGTCGCATCCTTCGGGGATGTCGATCACGCATTGACATTCGGTCCAGTCGTTGGTGCCTTTCAGCTCGCGTCCCTCCATGTAGTCATGACAGACGGTCAGCTCGCGCCCAGCATCGGTGCGGAAGAATAACGTGGCGTTGCCCGCAAGCGATTCAGTTTTAACGGAGCTGGAGAGCTTAACGCGCTTGCCGACATAGCTATCCGCGCCCACTGCCTGCAAAAGTGATCCCCATACGGCACCATCGACCTTTACAAAAGCAGATACCGGAGAGCCCTTGCGTGATGATTTAGACAAACCGATTTCCACATCACCTTCGCCGTACTTTTGTTTGAACCAGCCGACGGGGGTAGCGTCAATGGGAAACTCTTTGCTGTCGTCGCGAAGCCCCTGCGAAAAGTCCATGTTGATCGGCCGCAGATTTTGATACTGGATGCCGCAGGAACGGCCGTCCCACGTCGTGTCAGTCGATTCGACGTCAAGGCCAACAACCTCCAGCTCGAAGTCATCCAGCCAGAGTGAACCCGCACCGCTGAGCAATACGCCAAAAGAAATGCTCGTGCTATTTTCGGGCACATCGAGCACGACATGATACTGGGTCCAGTCGGTGTCGTCTTTTATGGGGCGATTTTGCATATTGTCGAAGCTGACGACCTCTCGCCCGGCGTCGACACGCATCCATAGACCGGCCCAATGGTAGACGGATTCTGATTTAATAAACGCGGTTAATTTAACGCGTTGGCCCCGATAGACATTGGCCTTGACTGACTGCATTAGGGTGCCGAAGCCGTCGATGGCGTCCATCGTCGAGCACAGCCGAGCGCACTTGGTGCCTGAGTAGCAGAAATCGGTGAAAAGGCTCATCTCGTAGCTATCGGGATGGCTCCCGGCGGTAATCCAGCCACTGGGCGGTGCTGATTTTGTCGCTGTCATAGAATCGCTCCAGCAAGGGCACTTTTTTTACTTTACACTGAAGCCTCATATCGAGGGCGTCCTATCAGGGCGGACACGCGGAAAAATAAAATTCGACCTGGCTATCTCCGCTAAGAGAAGATGCGTTTGGGCCCCTTATCGCCAGATCCTAGAGTGCCTATATAGTACACAACATAAGGCAGGCCGACGGCGCTCCTTTTTCCATAAGTGTAAGATCAATTTGTCGGTATACTAAATTGCCGTTTTGGAGTGTTAATCGTGTTCTTCAAGCAGTTTTATCTCGGGTGCCTGGCCCATGCCTCTTATTTGGTCGGTTCTAAGGGTGAGGCCGCCGTGGTAGATCCACAGCGCGATGTGGCTCAGTATATTGAAGAAGCTGACAAAAATGGCCTCAAGATCAAATACATTTTCGAGACTCACGTCCATGCAGATTTTGTCAGTGGCCACAAAGAATTGGCAGAGCTGACTGGAGCAATCATTTTATGCAGCGATAAGGCGGAGGCCGGTTTTGACCATCGTCCGGTTGTAGACGGCAGTGTTATTGAATTGGGAGACATGACCATTAAGGTGCTGGCCACGCCCGGGCACACACCAGACAGTATTTGCCTTTTATTGCAAGAGAAAAATAGCGATGAGCCCATGAGACTTTTGACCGGTGATACGCTCTTCATTGGTGATGTCGGGCGACCTGATCTGGTGGGTAAGCCTGGCTCCGGGCCAGCCGATATGGCCGCTTTGCTTTATGACAGCTTGCATCAGAAAATTTTGACTTTGCCCGAGCAGACAGAAGTTTTCCCGGCCCATGGCGCGGGCTCAATGTGCGGTAAAAATATTTCTAGTGATCGGTCGTCCACAATTGCCGCCCAAAAGAAGTTTAACTATGCGTTGCAACCGATGACTAAAGACGAATTTGTCACCATGCTTACGGCTGAATTAATGGAAGTACCAGCTTATTTCTCACGTGCAGTGGCGGCCAATCGCGCAGGAGCAAGTTCGCTTGGCGATATGTCGGCTACTGCAAAAATGAGCCCGGCACAACTCAAAACGAAATTGGATAGTCAATCAGATCTGATTATTTTGGACACGCGTACTCCCGCGGAATTTGGCGAAGGGCACATAAAAGGTGCTTACAATGTCGGTTTAGGCGGCCAGTTTGCTTCATGGTGCGGCACTGTCCTTGGTGCAGAGCATGCCATTATTTTGGTTTTGACAGAAGACAATCAAGTTGACGAGGCTGTTCTACGATTGGCTCGCGCTGGATTAGAAAACGTGTGCGGATACCTTGAAGGTGGTATGAAAGCCTGGCAAGAAGCTGGTCAGGCTGTTGAGACCGTCGAGCAGATTTCGGTACACGAGTTGGCTGATTTGCTGAACACAGAGCCTGATTTAAAAGTTTTAGACGTGCGCAGACCAGCCGAATTTGACTCCGGTCATGTACCACAGGCTAAGAACGTTTCGTTAACCGAACTCGAAAGGCGATTAGAGGCGGTTGAGCCTGGCGTGAAGACCGCTGTAATCTGCGCGGCTGGTTATCGCTCAAGTATGGCCATAAGCTTGCTTAAAAGGCATGGTAGAGACCAGCTGATTAACGTTATTGGTGGCACTCAGGCCTGGCAAAAAGCGGAGTTGCCCATAAAGCTGGAAGCGGCTGGTAAGGCTTGTAGTAAGTAGCGCATTATGCTCGCATGCTACGAGAAAAAAAGAGAGCGCATGAGCGCTCTCTTTTTTATCAATCCAAATAAATGAGATCAATATCTCCAGTTAAACAACTTTTTGTACCACGGGCGCTTGAGCAGGGTATTCTCAGCTACAGCCGCATCTAACCAGGTCTCCAATTCCACAATTTTGCTTTCGAGATCTTTCATGCGCTCTAGGCGAAGGTCTTGTGCAAAAATCTCTTTTTCCATTACCAGCAGCGATTCGTGCGCTTTTTGCAGCTTGAAGCTCGTCTCTAAGACTAATTCATTAACAAGCTCAACTTGTGTCATCAAATCTAGTATCAGTCTGGTTTCTGATATTGCACCAGGGGTGGTATCTAGCAGGGCACCAGGAGCAATGGTATTGTCTTCTACCAGTTCGACATGACCCAGCTCGAGCAGCGGCTCTAGGCCTTCTAAATTGAGCGGATCGCCAATTAATTTTAGTTGTCGTAATGATTCAGCCATATAACACCCCTAGATCGGATATCGATATTATGGGCAGTATCAATACGAAGGGCAACTCTTGACTTCACAAAATGGCGCCTGGCGGCAAAAGTCACCACTTTATCAGTCAGATTTGCCCGATTTGTCACCACGATACAGGTACCAAATAAAGCCACCAAAGATGGTGAGTGAAAGAAAAACTAAAAGACCGATGCACCCGACCATTAAATAAAATGCCTGCGGATCTTTTGTCTGCAGCTCTAAGAATTCACGAAACCAGTCGTTCATGGTTTCTCCTCAGGCAGACTGCGTTCGCGCCAGGCACGCATGCCACCGGCCATCGATAATATGTTCGTATAACCCATCTTCTGTAAATTATCCGCCGACATGGCTGAGCGATAGCCACCACCACAATAGAGAACGATTGCTCGATCTTTGTTCGGTTCGGTCTTGATGATATCCCGTTCGATAATTCCCCGACCTAAGTGAATTGCGCCTGGAGCATGACCTTCAGCCCACTCGCGATCTTCACGCACGTCCACAAGCAAAAAGTCTTTGTTCTCTTTTTGAAAGTCGAGTACGTCGTCGATGCTAACTTCTTTAATGCGCGGCTTAATTTGTGCCACCAGATCTTCAAATTCTTGCGAGTGAATCATTTATGGTCTTCCTTCCTAAAGGTAGCGGCTCACAGTCTACGACAATAGCCTTATAACTTTCGACACCCGCGCCTCATGACATCCGCTTTATAAGGGCAAGCTTGAGATTTAGAGCTGAAAAGCCACCCCATGGGATAATCAAGGCTTCAACCGAATAAGAGGCCAGCAAGATGCTCTATAAAAATTCAACTAACACTGTCGAGCTTTTTGGTGTGACAGTGCCTGAACCAAAAGTATTGCTAGATTTTCTCGGTTTCGAAACTCACATCAGACAAATTCGCGCTAAGCGTGGTGTAGAAGTTTCACCCACCTGGTATGACCATGCTGCCTACTATGTCGTCGATATTCCAGCCGACAAAATGTTCGCCACCGGCGAAGAAGTAAACATTCCAGCCATAGTCAAAGCTCCAGATTATGAATTTGAAATCGGCTGCCTGACGACTAAATCGGCGCTGCTGACCGATGAGAAGGCTGCTTTAGAATTTATCAAAGAAAATTGCTATTTCACCATTCTCAATGACTGGTCTGCTCGAGACATTCAAAAGAAAGACATGGAAGGATTGGGCCCTACCAACAGCAAATTTGTCATCGGTAAAAGCATTGGCCCCAAGCTGGTTAAAGCGTCCGATCTAAAAATGGACGACCACGGTGTCTTTGACATGGAGATGATTTTGACCATCAATGGTCAGGAGAGATCACGCAGTAATTACAATACGCTTTATCATACTCATCCAGCCACCGGGCAGAAGAGCGCCTGGAGTTTCCCCCGCATTTTCGCCTGGTTAGGTCAGCAAAATATTGCCATTCAACCCGGCTATTTGTTTGGCTCAGGCACCGTGGGTAATGGCTGCATCGCAGAGTTTATGGCTACTTATGATGCAACTGGTGCCGAGCTTACTCCAGCTGTTTATCCCTGGCTACAAGACGGTGACGTAGTCAAAATGGAAGTGGCCGGTATTGGCTTGCTGGAAAACCGAGTGCGCATCAAAGAACTGGCATCCGTAAAATAAGCTCAGAAATAGAGTTAGAAATTCTAGAAGGAAAAGTTAAAATGGCAGTAAAAGCAGAAGTCAAATTATCAACTTTAAGCTACGTCATTGTTTATGTACAAGATACAGAAAAGTCAGTGCCTTTCTACCGCGACATTCTGGGCATGAAACTCAAGAGCGAAGAAAGTGGCTGGGTTGAATTTGAAACAGGCAGCACCACTTTAGCTCTCCACGGCATGAAGCCCGGTGAAAAACATCCAGGTAAAGCCACAGCACAACCAATTGTTGTGTTTACTGTGGACAATGTGCACGAGACACGAGCTGAGCTGGTTGAGCGCGGTGTAACTTTTAAAAGTGAATGCGAAGTGGTCTGCGAATACGACGACAAAGTGGGCATGAGCACAAACTTCTACGATCTAGACGGAAATCTTTACTCGATTTTCTCGATGGTCAGCAAATAACTTAGTGCCAGAAACCTTTGTGTGGTTCGGTAAGTTCGTCATCCATTTCTGCAATCGGACCATCCACCTTAATTGTTTTCTGTCCAGAATCGAATACCTGTTTGCAGGGTAAATTCATTGTTGGGTTCGCAGAACTAGTGCCAGTGAGCTTTCTAAGAGTAGCTTCAGTGCCTCCAAACACTACTTTTCCGATATTGGCAAAGTAAACGTTGCCGGCACACATGACACAGGGCTCCATAGTGGTAACGAGCGTACAGTTAGCCAGATATTCCGCTGGGTAAGCTTCAAAAGCCCGCCGAGACAGTTCCGTCTCGGCGTGACGCACCACATTTACGTTACCTTGATGCATGAGGATCTGGTCATTATCTGGTGCTACAAGTACAGCACCAAATGGATGGTGTCCGAATTTCTTCATTTCCTTTGCAACTTCGTTAGCGGCACGCAGGTTCTTGACCATTTGCGCACGGGTCATGTCTTCGGCCAGGGCAGAAGGAAAAGCTAAGCAAACAGCAAGAAACAAGCCTGCGCTTGCCTTCACACACGCAACAACTATACTCATGATTTAAACACTCTCTTTGCTGACTACCGAAACTGAATAACAGGTTTCCTGGCCAGATGCGTTTCTATCACAAAACCGCAGCTACCGCATTATGACGACAAAGGGCCGAGCATTGCTTGAAAAATTTGCCCTCGGAGGGAGTCGAACCCTCAATCCCTTACGGGCAACGCATTTTAAGTGCGTCTCGTATACCAGTTCCGACACAAGGGCGCGAAAAGCTATTTTAGCACCACCTTTTGGCGCCTTGAGCCGAGGGCTTCTTTGCTACATCACCATTTGTATTGAAACTACACCAAGCTACGGGAATCTAGGAATTACCGGGAGCACTTGATATGGTCAGTCGGCGAAATACGAATCTTCATCGTCAGTCTGATTCTCGTCATTTTCTCTCACCCAGTCTTTGACCAAGTAGATCAAATTGTCTTCTAACATAAACAGCATAGGCACTACTTTGAGGCCGCGGAATAGATTCTTTAACCGCCGCGCTTCCTTAATAGAAAAATCAATGGCGTCACTTATTTCCCGACTGGAAGCATGCTGGTCAAAGAAGCTCAAGGCTTGATCATCACTCCATCCGTGATTGACTGTTAGAGCCGAAACAAAAGCCCCTCGCTTTACGTGCGGATCTGACATAACGCAGTGGTTGTGGCAAATCAAAGCCATATATTCAATGCCACCAGACAAAGCCAGAGCTATTGAAAATTCGGAACCATCCATGTTGGCTCCAGTCCGCCTGATTACGTAGGCGCAGTTTTGCGGCAAAGCCAATGATTTGCGGTAGTCGATGCACATACCGATAACCAGGTCTGGATCGTCAGATTGATTGGCATCAACCTGACCCATGTTCTGACATTTAAGTAGAGTTTCGATGGGGGTGTCACGCAAAAACTTTGGTATGTCTTCTGTGGTGGTTATTCGCACCAATCTGGCTATGTCAGGGCTGAGGGCCTGAAACGTACCGGTTTTAATCTTTTGCGTACGGTCCATACGCGCTTTTAATGTCTTAGTCATGCGACTGTTGTCCATCAATAGTGCACTGCGAAGTTTGCAATCGCGCGGGCCTGACAGTTTGTTTTTCAAATCAGGATTAAGAGCAGCTGAGCACCCCTGGCACTCGTTCATGAGTAACTTCTCGTTGACGTCGAGAAGTGCCTCTTTGTAGTCAGAAAAAATGTTTTCCGCTCCAATTTTGTCGTAGCCGCCTGTCTTTTTCATCATCTCTAGAGGTTGGCCAAGTAGTTCAGCCACCACCAGTCGAATATTTTTTCGCTTGAGCTGAGAGCGAATGGCCATAAGCGTTTCAACGCCAGTAACATCCATCATATTGAGCGAGCGCATGTGCAAAATCAGAGCTTTTAAATCCTGGGCGAGCAAAATGCTTTCCGTAAATCTCTCTGCAGCGCCAAAAAAGAGCGGGCCATCAACAAGATACGTACGGGTGAATTTGCAACTAGGAATAAGTTGTGCCGAATCAATTCGGTCGTCATCCTCAGCCACTTCACTAACAACACTGAGTGAGCTCATCTTGTGAACAAACAGAACGCAAGTAAGCAGTAGACCAGTCAAAACACCAGCGGTCAAATCTATACAAACCGACGCTAGTGTGGTGGTGATAACAATCCAACCTTCAGTGCGGGAGCCACGCCAAATTTCGCGTACTTCGTCCCATTCAATCAAGCGGTACCCGGTTAAGACCAGTACACCTGCCAGAGCAGCTAAGGGTATTTGCTCGGCCCAGTGAGCCAGAACGATTGTAAGCAACAGCATTACAACAGAATGCACAATTGCCGCGAGCCTGGTACGGGCACCAGATGTAATATTAACGGCCGTGCGGGCAATTACACCAGTGACTGGAATGCCGCCGAAGAAAGGCATGAAAAAGTTCGCCAGGCCCTGGCCAATCAGCTCCTGGTCTGGCCTGTGTTTTGAACGCATAGACATACCATCGGCTACGGTAGCCGAAAGCAGCGATTCGATAGAACCCAACATAAAGACAGTAATTGCGTACAGGGTCAGTGCCTGATACTGCTGAAAACTACGGATGCCATGAGGCATTTCAGGCCAATGAGGCATCAAATTGAGATTAGACAAAGGCGCTAGATCAATAATTTTAGGAATATCGAAATGCAGCAGGTTTGCCACCAGAGATGCCACCACAATGGCTATTAACTGCCCAGGAATGGCTCTGGTGAAGCGTGGCACTATCACTGAAACCGCGATTACCAGAACCCCAATAATGATGGCCTTGAAATTACCTTCTTGATGAATAACAATTCGCTGCACCAGTTCATTGATATCTTTAATAAATTCAGGAACAAAAGGCGCAGTGAGCACGCCCGATTCCGCTACAGCGCTCCGAATTGCCTTAACAGGCAGGCCGAAAAAGTCATCAACTGTATTGAAGATGATCAGCATGCCGATGGCATTAGCAAAGCCTACAATCACAGGCATTGGTAAAAAGGAAATGACACGGCCGAGTTTCAGTAAACCTGCAATGATCTGAAGAAGACCGCCCACTAAGCCGACAAAGAAGATGCCGCCCATACCAAAGTTGTGAGCTACCTCAATCAACACCACGGCCATTGCTGCTGCCGGGCCGGTAATAGCGTAACGTTGCCCGCCAAATAGTGCGGCAATGATACCAGCAACGATACCGGAGACAATGCCTAAAATTGGTGGTACGCCTGAAGCTACCGCCAGGGCTAAATTAAGCGGCAGAGCCACCATGGCCACAGTTAGGCCCGCCAGACAATCTCTACCCATGGTGGAGGGATTGAACATGGCACGCCATTCTTTGATCAAATATTGGGTGTCAAAGGCCAAGCGTTTGTCAGACGGCGGGGTGGCTGCTGGTGGTGTGTTTGAGATGCTTGATGTCATGGGTACCATAAGCAGAAGTGGCTGAGATGCGATTTTCGCTGATTGTCAGCTGCATACAGTACACAGGTAGAACAGTAGAACCGTACTATTGTTAATCATTAAACTGGTCAAACCGTGAACTGGTTAAATAGTCGACTAGTAATCGGTACCAATTTACAACGATACGTAGATACCAATGGTCGTATTGTCGAATGCGGTTCTTGCAAGTAATCGATAGTAATATATAAAGCCTTCGGTGACGCTTATAAGGTTGAAGATGGGCAATCATTTATCCGCTTTAGCATTACCAACTTCAGCCAGCGCTGCGGAAGTTGATGCTACTGCTTTGCGGCTGATCGCGAACCTTTCGCAAGAATTTAAAAGTATCAGAGCAAATGAGCAGGCAGAGATTGCTGCCGCTTCAATTCGACGCGCTTACGAAGAATATAGTCATTCTGCCGATAATAATTTAGTCGCTGAAAAAACCTTATTTCACTCACGGCTTCGTTTAGGCCAGCTTTGCCTGGCGGCTGGCATGATTACCCTCGAGCAACTCGAAGAGGCTGTTAAAGAGCAGCTGAGAAGCGACAGGCAGTTAGGCGAAATCTTCTTAGAAAAGCAATTTATTTCGCAAGAAGAGTTGGACGGGCTTCTAATTGGCCAAGACTTAATTGCCCCCGAAGAAGAGGTGAGCGATCTGTTGGCACTACAGCTGATGGCGATTGGTTTGGTATCAGAAGATCTAATGATGATAGCCCTACTCGAACAAAGATTTGCCTTTTCTTCGGTGGGCGAGGTTTTGATCAGACGCAAATGGATAGAGCCGGAAATTATTCAAGCCTTGACCGCTAAGTAAGGTCGGATCATCCGTAGGTAAAAACAAATCGGCCTGAAAAAGCCTTTAAAATTCAGTGTCGAAAACCCAAGCCAGATAAGCTTTTCGGGACGCGACATTGGCGATGAAACATAATATACATTATCGGACGCCGTTAAAAGTCGGCAGGAGGCAGCAAATGTAAGAGTTGCACGTTGAAGAAATAGCGAATCACAACGACCCCGAGTCATGCGTGACCAATACCGCGAGGTATGCACGAAGTGTTGACAGGGGCACATGCGGGCAGTGTATTGAGCCTCGAAAAATTTAGTCTGGGACGCCGACGCAGTGATAATGTGCGGAAGGCAACATCAACGACAGCGCTTTCGCGAGTTGTCGTTGAGCCCCACGTGGTCTGAGACCACTTGCACGCATGGAAACCTCTTGAGCGGAAAACGGGAGATCCCATACTCGGCCAGAGCTGGCAATTCTGGTCCGCACCGGGAAACTGCTAACGGAGTACGACGGTGATGCACGAGGATGGGAAGTCAGACAGGTCCGTAGTACCTGCGAAGTTTGCGAACAAAGTCGGACCTAATTCGACGGCCGCGGAGCAAATGGAGGGAAGGGACCTGACCAAAGGGAATTCGTCTGAGCAAAACATGCTCCGGACACAGCGCCGGGATAGTGTGCAAAATGAGCTGGAGACGATACGCAAAGCAGCAAAAGGAAACAAGAAGATGCGGTTCACCGCGCTTCTGCACCACGTCTACAACATCGAAACTTTGTGGGAGGCATATCTCGGCATCAATCGAGAGGCCGCCGCCGGGGTCGATAATGAGACATGGGAGCACTACGGAGAGTGCCTAGAAGAGAATCTGATAGACCTCTCCGAAAGGCTCAAGCGAGGAGCATACCGAGCCAAGCCTGTTAAGAGGGTATACATTGCCAAGCCTGATGGTCGGCAGCGACCGCTCGGCGTACCAACCTTAGAAGACAAGATAGTCCAAAAGGCAATGGTGCTGGTTTTGAATGCCATCTATGAAACAGACTTTCTCGGATTTTCATATGGGTTCCGACCAGGACGCAGCCAGCACAATGCGCTGGATGCCCTCTACGTCGGACTTCAGACGAAGAAGGTGAGCTGGGTGCTCGATGCAGACATTCATGGCTTCTTTGATGCCTTAGACCACGAATGGCTAATCAAATTCATCGAGCACCGAATAGCTGACAAGCGCGTTGTGCACCTCATCCAGAAATGGTTGAAGGCCGGCGTGCTTGAGGGCGGGAAGGTGACTCATAGCGAGGTCGGGACCGTACAAGGGGGCAGTGTTAGCCCATTACTTGCGAATATCTACCTCCACTATGTGTTTGACCTCTGGGCGCACAAATGGCGTCGGACGAACGCACGCGGAGAAATTCTAATGGTGCGGTATGCCGACGACTTCATTGTGACGTTCCAATATAAATCGGATGCCGAGCGGTTCTTGCGTGAACTCAAGGAGAGACTTCAAAAGTTCAAACTTGAACTGCACCCCGACAAAACTCGATTAATTGAATTTGGTCGATTCGCAATCGACAACTTCAAAAAGCGTGGTGGCGGCGGAAAGCCAGAAACATTCAACTTCTTGGGATTCACTCACATATGTGGGGCCAAGAAAAATAGCATGTTTGTGGTACTTCGACAGACGGAAAAGAAGAGGCTGCGAGCAAAGATAACTGAGATAAAACTCGAACTTCAAAGCCGCAAACATTTCCCATTACTCCATCAGTGTCGGTGGCTAAAATCAGTGGTGACGGGACACTTCAACTATTATGGAGTACCGACAAACCTGAGGGCGTTGAACACGTTCCGATTTCGAGTGGTGGGTTTCTGGCTGAAAGCGCTACGCGACCGAAGTCAGAATGACCACTTCACGTGGGAGCGAATGTACGCAATGTCTGACCGCTGGCTACCATGGGGTCATATTACTCATCCCTATCCGCTGGAGCGCTTTCGCGTCAAGACCTAAGGTAGGAGCCGGATGCGGGAAAGCCGCTAGTCCGGATCTGTGCGGGGTGGGGAGGGGCAACCCTCCTCCCTACCGCGATAGACCGGTTTCGCCGAGCAAAATTACTCTGATTGCTAGCGCTTTAAAAGTGAAAGCGACTACCTACCGCCGACGGTATCACTACATCTTCACCAAATGCTTCAAGTAGAGCATGTTGTGCTCGCCAGCCAGTGCAATGGGCAGGCACTATCTGCTTGAGATCAAAGGTTTTGAGATGCTCAATGGTCTGGGGAATAATTGCTTCCAGCGTGCCAACTAGATGCAACCCGCCGACTAATCCATAAATAGGAATGTCGGCAAATCTGCTTTGCAAATCGAGCAGCACATTGATAATGCCGGCATGAGAACACGAGCTGAAAACCAAGAGCCCCTTGTTTCTGATATGCACAGCTAGGTAACGCTCGTCCAATAAAAGAGGGTCGGGCACCCACGGTTCCGACACTGAGGTGCGGCCCAAGTGATCTTGCCGACCAAGTTCAAAGTCGGTTACTCGCGCAATTTCGCCACTGAGATAAAAGTAGTCATCGAGCAATGTGCGCTCTTTGGCCTCGCTGATTACGAGGGCACCATGTTCGCTTAATGCTTTAGCGGAAGGCACCAACTCGAACGGCACGATGCGCCCATCAGTCAACTGCACTGCTCGCTCGAGAAACATACCAGGGTTAACGTGGCAATTGACCTGGCGCTTGCCACCAGTAACCTTATCCATAGCTCCAAGCAGCGCACCCATGTGATCCCAGTGCCCATGAGAGATTGCCACTTCTTCTACGTCATTCAATGCCACGCCCAAATTTTCACAATTGCGTAAAAATATCTCTGCTTCAGGGCCAACATCAAATAGAAGCTTGTGCTGTCTTTCACTCACAAAGGCTGTCAACATTACTGAAAAGCCCAGCTGGGCACAGCAAAGCGTTTTGCCGGATATTTCGTTGGCACCAGCACTAATGACATTATTGAACTCAGGAGAGACATGGGCAGGTTTACTTGAATAGCTATCACTCTGGTTATCGACGAGAACGTCTACGACCAATTTATCCAGTTGCACCAGCGCTGCCATTTTTTGCTCCAACTTCAATTACCGCTTAAGACAATTACACTCGTCGACAATACGACGATATTACTTGACGTTAATTCGACGAGACTATAAGGCGTATTGTGCAATGGTCTACAATTCTTATACTCGACAATAATGATATTCGAATTATCGGCCAAGATCAGCCGAGAATAATTCTCCCACCTGCGACACAGTTATTCTTTTGAAAAACTATTTCTTCTTGGGCAATTCCACAGCGTAAGCTTTGAGCTGTTCTAAACTGACAAACTGAAGCGTCTCAGCGTGGGTAGAGGCTAAGACAACTTGAGGTGCCATGCCATCTTCTAGCGCTTCTGCCCAACGTGCGGCACAAAGGCACCACGCATCGCCTGCCTTTAAGCCAGGAAAACCATAAAGCTCATTTGGTGTAGACAGGTCGTTACCCTTCGATTTTGAATACTGAAGAAACTCATCTGTAATAATCACGCAGACTGTGTGCACGCCTTGATCTTCAGGGCTGGTTGAACAATACCCATCGCGAAAAAATCCAGTCACTGGATTGTGACAGCACGGCTCTAAATTAGTGCCGAGCACATTTTTTATCACACTCATCTAAGTTCTCTCGCTGTCGTCTTTCTGTTCTTCTTTGGCTTCTTCTTTGGCCTTTTCAGCCTCAATCTTCTCTTCGGTCTCGTTTTTTTTCTCTTCGCTTACAGGCAGCTCGGCGCTAGCGACTGCACTCGAACCTGTATTAGATACTGTATTAGAAACTGTACTAGTCGCTGAGCTTGTGGCCGCACTGGCTGCGGCCGCGGCTTCCAGTGGGTCAGGCGCTGTCAAGCCCTGACTGACAAGTAGGCTGCGAACGGGATCTAAAACCAACAAAGGCATGCGGAACTGGTGCACACTTTGGTCACGAGTCAATATCGATACAGTGCCACCACCAACAGTGCTGAGATAATTAATCGACTCGATTTGGGGTCTTTGAATACTGACTCTGGTAGCGCCGAACCACGCTGAAAAAGATTCTGGCACAAAGACGATTCGAGTATCAGTGACCACAAATCGGCCTGGCTTATCCTTGTAGAAAGTCAGGAAGAATGATTTTAAAACCACTTCGCCTTCTTGCGGTTTAAAACGTGACCCGGCAAACAAAACGGCGAAAATGGCAGCGAAGGCGAGAAAGACGGAAGCCCAGGCAGTGAGGAACATGCCAAGAAAATCATTCCACGACTCTTGCACCCTGAGGAAGTTCGATTTGACTACTTCTGAGACACCACCAGCAGTATCACCATTCTGGGTTAAGGCGTAACCTAACCGGCCATGTGCAATTGAACTCTTTGGCGCTACTTTTACGGCGTTGCGACAGGCTTCTATCTGTCCGGCTTTGTCATTCAATTTACCCAGTGCCGATGCCAGGCCAAGGTGGGCGGTCAGGTTGGTCGGAGCAAATTTTAAGGCCTGTCTGTATAGTTCAGCAGATTTTTGGTATTCCCCCTGCATCCCTTTAACGGCAGCTAAATTTGAATATGATGTAGCATTGGTCGGGTCAAGCCTGACGGCTTGGCCAAGCGCTGCGGCTGCTGCAGGCAAATTGCGTTTACCTGCCAGAGCACGACCTAGAACAGAATAAGCGGGTGCATAGCCTGGCCTGAGCGCCAGACACCTTTTTGCTTGATCAATAGAAACGTCATAATTGTTCTGCCGCCCCTTAAATAAGGCGAGCAAATAGTGGGCATCGGCATTTTTAGGATTAGCAGTAATGGCCTGAGATAAATAATCGCAAGCCAGGTCATAACGATCGTCGCTTTCCGCCCGCCTCGCCTTCGATATTAAAACTATATCGGCAGAAGCACTAGCTGGTGCAGCGGCCTTCTTATCCTTGCCAGCAGGCGCTGGGGGTTTTTCTTCACGCGATTTGGCCTCAGGCGCTTTCGCTTTCGTTTGAGCGACAGCGGGCATCACCGCTGATGCATATAAGGTAATGCATAAACTAGATAGAAGAAGCGCTGCTTTTAGTCGACATGTCTTATAGCCAACAGGAGTTGCCGGTGTGTTTTCAATCACGGTCATACCTTATTAGACGGCGCTACTACTGGCTATAGAGTATACGCAAATCATTGCAAATAGCCAAGACCTCAGCCCAAAACTAATTTTGAACGCCAAATATTTGGCCGGCTACTGGCAACCCTTCCACCTTTAAAGTTCCTATTATGAACTGATGTACCAGCGACAATTAGTAAATGTTGATCGTTTTAAGCCTATTGCCAGTCTGCTGTTAGTCTTTTGGCAGATGCGAGACCAGGTATATGGCGAAGGAGAAACATGGGACAAGTGATAGACAAGACCTATAACGGCGTGACCGTTCCACAAGGCGAAAAAATTACCTTCAAAGACGGTAAACCCGTTGTACCAAACAAGCCAATCATCCCTTTTATCGAAGGCGATGGAACAGGTCGTGACATCTGGAAGGCCAGCGTTCGAGTGATTGATGCGGCCGTGGCAAAAGCTTATGGCGGCGAACGCCAGATTGCCTGGTTCGAAGTTTTCGCCGGACAAAAAGCTAAAGACAATTTTGACGAGTGGTTGACTGAAGACACTATTGCCGCCTTGAAAGAATTCGGCGTGGCCATTAAAGGGCCATTGACCACTCCAGTTGGCGGTGGTATTCGCAGCTTGAACGTTGCTCTGCGTCAAATCTTTGATCTGTATTGCTGTGTTCGCCCAGTGCGCCACTTTAAAGGCGTGCCATCACCAGTAGTATCACCAGAGAAGCTCGACGTCGTTATTTTCCGCGAAAACACTGAAGACGTTTATGCCGGAATCGAATTTGTCGCCGGCTCACCTGAAGCTCAAGAGTTCATTGACCTCTGTGCCAAACACGGCAAAACAGTTCGTCCTGAATCAGGTATCGGCATCAAACCAATATCTAAATTTGGTTCAGACCGTCTGGTTAGACGAGCAATTGAATACGCAATCGCTCGCGGTAAGAAATCAGTAACTATGGTGCACAAAGGCAATATTCAGAAATTCACTGAAGGCGCTTTCAGAGACTGGGGCTACCAGGTAGGCGAAAAAGAATTTGCCAAAGAAGTCATTTCTGAAGAGAAAATGTGGGCTGAGCATGACGGTAAATTGCCAGCAGGCAAAATTTTGTTGCAAGACAGAATTGCCGACTCCATGTTCCAGCAAGTATTGCTCAGACCTGATGAATATTCAGTATTGGCCACAACTAACTTGAACGGCGACTACCTCTCTGATGCCTGTGCCGCACAGGTAGGTGGTTTGGGTCTGGCTCCTGGAGCCAACATTGGCGATGATTGCGCTATCTTCGAAGCTACCCACGGTACTGCACCGAAGTATGCCGACAAAGACGTGATCAACCCTGGTTCCGTTATTCTTTCCGGCGCGATGATGCTTGAGTTCATGGGCTGGACAGAAGCTGCCGATTTGATTACCGAATCTGTCAGCAAGACCATCATGCAGAAAAAAGTCACTTACGACCTTGAGCGTTTGATGACTGGTGCCACTAAACTCAAAACCAGTGAATTTGCCAATGCTCTGATCGAGAACATGGGCTAATTTCACCGGTATTCTAGAACCGCTCATCTAAAGGGCGCAGGCAATCTAACGATTTCTGCGCCCTTTTGTTTGATTTGATGCATTCAGGAGGCTCAATGTCACTTGCTCATATTAAAGTGCTCGACTTTACCCATCTACTGCCTGGTGAAATAGCGTCTACCTTACTGGGTGACATGGGTGCAGAAGTATT
Organism: Cyanobacteria bacterium auto_48_18; assembly: GCA_036170915.1. Classification (GTDB taxonomy): domain Bacteria; phylum Cyanobacteriota; class Vampirovibrionia; order Obscuribacterales; family Obscuribacteraceae. The sequence goes on along the minus strand of JAVHQC010000036.1, from coordinate 23,636 downwards.
GCGAATAGAGCGCCAGGAACCGACTTTAAATGAGCGTCTACCACCAATTGTTGACGGTGAAAGTCTTTATTTCTGGAGTCTGCATCGCAATAAGCGTCGCATCAAAATAGATTTAAAAAGCGCGGCCGGTATCAGGGCTGTACACAAGCTGGTAGAGAGCGCTGATGTTGTAATTGAGAATTTCCGCCCAGCTGTGATGGAAAGATTGGGCCTCGGTGCGGATGCTCTGCAGAAGATCAACAACAGACTGGTTTATTGTTCAATTAGCGGGTACGGCTCACAGTCTGAGTGGAGTGCGCGGCCCGGGCACGACCTCAATTTTGTTGCCGAAACCGGCATTTTGTATGAAACGCAAGATCAAAACGGCGTGCCCATAATGCCGGCAGTTTTCGTCTCTGATTATATGTCTGGCACCTATGCTGCACTTGCGATTGTCGCTGCCTTATTCGAGCGAGAGCAAAATGGCAAGGGTAAGAAGCTAGAGATCAGCATGTTTGAAAGTGCACTCTCTGCACTGGGAGTTAAAGGCACCATGAGTCTCTACCTCAATCTTGATCCATCAGAGATTCACACCAAATATCCTGACGCATTGCCAAACCATCGCGTTTACCTCTGTCAGGATGGCCGATACCTGGCCGTAGCGCCTGTGGAATCTGAGTTCTGGATCAAATTCCTGACGTTGATTAATCGCACCGATCTGCTTAAAAGAGACCTTCTCAAGGATCGCCTTTTTATTACCGACGAAATTGCCGCGGTCATTCAGACAAAAACAATGGCTGAATGGGTGGCAGTCTTTCAGGACGCCAATTGCTGTGTGTCGCCTGTGAATAAAGTCAGCGAAGCCGTCAATTTTCTACCTGAGGGTCAATGCCATATAGTTACCCGCATGGATCACAGCACGCTGGGCCCCGTGCCGCAGCTAACCAACCCCATCAGGCGCAATCAAGAGCCAGTAAGTGGCAACGACTGGTCTTGCAGCAATAAAGAGGCTGTGGCTGAGACGGAAGTGGTGCTGAAATCGATTGGCCTGACTGATGAGCAAATACTGGCCATGAAAGCGGCAGGCATTATCGGTCGCTAAGCTGGCGATAAATAATTATGCAAATGGAAGGGCATCAATTTGGGTATTTAAATAATGACTACTTCAGCTAAATCAAGCGGTGATTAATATGAGTGAGGCCCCAACAGATGAGGCTATCCGCGACAGCATCATCTATTACACTTGCCAGCGCAATTGTTATGGAGTCAAAGGCCAGGCCGGAATTTGTTGCACTTTAGGCGACAGGGATTGGATTATGGGTCCAATTACTGACGCCAGAGAGTTTCTGGAAAGACTGAATGCGCGCTTCAACAAAAAGTACAAATATAACGAAGTTTTTGTGGAATATCCGGAAGGTCATAAACTCTTTCCAGAGAGAGCCTGTTGGCAAAACCCTGCACATTTCCCAGCCTTAAGAGTACTTATGGAGCCTGACAAGCTTTATCCATGCCAATTCTTAGAAAATCATCAATGCACTATTCAAGATATTAAGCCGAAAATTTGTGCAGATTATTTGTGTGACCACTTAAAAAAGGTGGTTGGTACTGTTACTGGAGAGACTCTCTGAATTGGTAACAACTCAGGCGCCCCTAGTATCGGTTGTGATGCCATGCCTCAATGAAGAAGCAACCATTGGATCTTGCATAGAAAAAATTCAGCGTGTATTTGCCACTGAGAATATTCAAGGCGAAATTATTGTTTGCGACAATGGCTCTACTGACCGCTCGGTGCAGATAGCAGAGACTCTAGGAGTGAAAGTAGTGCATCAGCCGGCAGCAGGCTATGGCAACGCCTACATATGCGGCATTGGCTTCAGTACTGGCAAGTTTATCGTCATGGGCGATGCCGATGACACATATGACTTCAATTTGATACCAGTCTTGCTGCAGAAGCTAGAGTTTGAAGGCAAAGAGTTTGTTACTGGCAGCCGCTTTCTCGCTGACGGCGGAGCCAATATCAAGTTTCTCCACCGATATGTTGGTAATCCAGTGCTGACCTGGCTACTCAACTTTTTCTTTGGCACCAAATACAGTGACGTTTGTTGTGGGTTACGAGCGTTTTCCCGCAGCACATATAATCGCATTGCACCAGTCAGCACAGGTATGGAGTTCAATCTGGAGCTGGCCATAAATGCCGGTCTGGCTCAAATGTCGGTGTGTGAAATACCGACCAGGCTTGGCCCGCGGCAGGGTGTATCTAAGCTCAATACTTTTGTGGACGGATGGCGCAGCCTGCTTCTGATGTTATTTTACTGTCCTGATAAGCTTTTTCTCTATCCCGCCGTTTTGATACTCGCTTCTGGTTTAGTGCTGCACGCCTTGTTGTTCTTAAATTTCAATGATTCCATTACCGCTGATCAAAATGTTTTGAAAACTCTGGGCTTTGCTGCACCGGTGCTAACTGTGGTGGCCTGCCAGGCTATTGCCCTGGGGATGCTGGCTCGCAGTCATTCGTGGAGTCGAAGATTTCTCAATCAAAAGGGTATAGGTGGTTGGTTAGCAGCCACTTTTAGTTTTAAAACTGGTGTCACCCTTGGTGCTTCCTTAACAGCGGCAGGCGTGAGTCTGGTTTTGTCGAATATGTCTCATTTGCTTCCCCAACTGCCTCCCCAACTACCGCAACTTGCAATTTGCTCACTGTCGGCCTCCTTGATTTTGGCCGGGCTAGATATTGTGATGTCATCAACTATTGGGGCAGTTCTATCTAGGTCTCGGCCTAAAGATGCTAATGACCTGGCGAAGTCGCCTCAAAATCACTGAGCAGTGGTTCAATTGCGTCAGGCTCAAACAGCCAGATCTTTCGATCGTGATAATAGCTAAGCAACTGTCGATTAGTGTTTTCACCGAGATCGCGAGCCCAAACAACCTTACTATGGTCTATATCGGCGCTGTTATAGACATATTCAGCGCCTGTATCATGACCTCTTGCGTAGCGCACAATTACCAGATGTTTTCCTGGCAGTTTTAAAAGCGTCGTCATCACCTTCTGTCGCGGACCAGGGAAGGCCTCAAGGTCAGCTATATTTTTTCTACCGATCTCCGGCAGAGAAATTAGACTATAGAAAAAACCGATTAACATTGTCGCCATAATCAAGCGTGAGAACTTCAGACCAAGTGGAAGATTATTGATTTTGACCAAACGCAGATGGCGTAGGCCCTGCACCAACAAAATATAAAATGGTGCCGTCACTGGTGCCAGATAGTGCCGCTGAAAATATACTTCGCTTGCTAGAGCCGCAGTCAAAGCCGTTATAGAAAGCCAGAGCACGCGCACACGCCTGTCTGGCAAACTAAGCAATGAAGCTGCTACTAGCGGCACGAACCAGATACCGACAAAGAAATTGAACACTGCTACCAGGCGCTCGTTAATCAGGCAATTAAGCCATCCTGGTACTCTGCGCAGGTTATTGAACTTAGCTGCTTCGCCTATGGCAAAAGCCTGTAGTTGAATATTGTTGAACGTTAGTGGCTGCGAATTTGCTGGGGCAAAGAGCCAGAGCGGAATGCGCGAGTACTGGCGGTGATAGCATTGATAAGGCAATTGCAAGGCGTCTCCGGTGACGCAACGGTTGTAGTAAAGCATGGATGCCAAAGCGATAAGCAAGAGGCAAAGTGGCGCCAAAAGTCGCGCTACAAGCGTCTTTACGCTAGTTGATGAACTCTTTCTGGACCATGAATACAGCAGATATGCCACCGGCACCACCACTGCCACCAGACCTTCAAAAGGTCTGCTATTAAACAAAATAATTAAACCAGCGGCCAGCAAGAGGCTTGAGCTCAATGAGTACGCTCGGCTTAAGCGAGCGCAGGCTCCGAAAACAAGAGCGGCGGCGCTAGCCGCCACAGTGCCGCCCCAGTATGAATTGCACCAGTAAGAAGCAATTCCTGGATGAATCAGCGGCAAAAGGGCAGCCAGAATGGCCCACCGGGTTGGCTGAAAGGCCCGTGCCATCCAGAAAATGGCAGCACACATAAATCCATAACTAAGAAGTACTGCAATCCAGCTGTGCCCCATAAGCATTCCTAGAGCCAACAAGAGCCCCTGTGCTGGCGGATACTTAGACATGTAGGTGGGCCTAACAAGAATATGCTCGAACTCGAAACAGGGCCAGAGCAAGTGCTGTGCGTTCGTCATGCGGCCCGATGCGAAGGTTTCGCCAGCCAGCAGGTAGCTAAACTCGTCGTGTACACGCGGTTCAGGAACAGGGAGAACCGGCAGCGCCAGCAAGCGCAAGCCGATTGCTGCAACGCCAATGGCAATCATACATACTGCCGGCCGACTGATTGCACCGCTGATTTGCCAAAAATTGCGGTAGAAAGATTCTATCCTTTCAGCGCTAGGTAAAGCGCCCCCAGGGCGGAGCACCAACAAGGTATAAAGACCCAGTAGTAGTGCCCAGCCAGCGGTAATGACAAGCAACAGGAGCAATCTCAGGCCTCTTGTAACTGATCAGTTATTTACCCGTTTGACAGCCTTATGGAGTTGGATGGAACTTATCTGGCCAATAGTGGTCATTACCCTAACCGAATTTTAAAGGCACCCAAAGGTCGTTATTAATGGATATTGAAATAAAACCGGACGGCGAAATCAAAAGCGATGCAAAAGATCCAGACAAAATAGATTATTGCCACCCTGAGGGCAAGCCTGCCCCCACGCCTGAGCAAAAAGCAATTAACAAAGAAGAGTGGAAAAAGCCGGTTTCGAAGCAAGCATTCCAAGAAACCGATGGGCATCATGTCTGCACTGAGGCATGCTTGGGTAAACACGATTCTTCCGGCAAATAATCAGTCTTAACAACTCACCTTGCAATATGGGCGCTGAATGCCTTTTTGGCTGCGCGCAAATCGTCTGATGGGCGGCCCAATTTCTCTTTAGCGCCTGGTTTGATTTTTACTTCTATGAAAGTCGGACCGGCGCTGGCAGTCTTGAGGCCAGTGGTCAAAGCTTTAGTGAAGGAGTTTAAATCGTCCGCTGCCTGAACATGCTTGAAGTTGCAAGCGCGAGCTATAGCGCAAAAATCAATTTCAAGACCGACTGTGGGCTGACCACCAACCGATTCGTGCATGCCATTATTAATCAGCAGGTGTAGAAAATTGGATGCGCCGCTACTCCCACTTGAGGCCATTGAGCCCATGTGCATAATCAGGGAGCCATCACCATCAATCGCTATAACTCTCTTGTCTGGCTTTGCCAGAGCTACACCGAGAGCAATCTGCCCCACGTGGCCCATGGCCCCGACATTGAAAAAATCGGCAGCAGCTGTTCCTCGTTCGAGGCGTAACTCGTTCAGTTCTCTGGAAGTAAAACCGGTGGTAGAGCAAATTATTTCAGATCCATCTAAATAATCGAGCACTGTATTTAGTACCAGTTCACGAGTCAAACTTAAATCGCTCTGGCTCCTTAATTTCGCACCACTTGCTAAAGCTAAAAAAGTTCCGCTGCTGACTACAATTGCAACCGGGCCCGATTGTTCACGGGCCATGGCGGCTGCTTCCTGCACAATATTGCCAATGTCTGAGTTTTGATTGAGTGAAAAAATGTCGACACCCATATCTGCCAACAAAGGTATCGTCACTTCACCCATGGCCAGATGCTGTGGCTCATCGTGTTTACCAGCCTCGCCCCGATGACCGATTAAAAGCAACATGGGAATTGCATAGACTCTTCTGTGAGCCAGTGACATCAGCGGGCTGACAGCGTTACCCAGGCCAGAATTTTGCATATATACTAAAGGCAGCTTACCACTGGCCATCTGGTGGCCGGCAGCCAGAGCAATAGCGGCGCCTTCGTTAGCGGTAATATGGTGTTCTATCTGATCGCTCGTTTGCAACGTTACCAGAAACTCTTTCAGCAGCGAATCGGGCACACCACAGGCAAAGTCGATGCCAGCTAGTTTCAGAGCGTTTAAAAAGTCTTGCGGATCAATCATATTATTATTATTTTTTTGCCAATTTTCGCTCTCACAACTTCAGGCGTTCTCGATCAAGCTGAGCAAGTCTTTCACCGGCATCAAATCTTTCTCTACATCTTTGCTGCAACCGGCTCTTAGTATTGTCTCGGCAGTGCGCACCATAGCCGGATAAGCACTCCTCAACATGTGGTTTGCATAAATAATGATATTGGCGCCAGCTTCTGCCAGCTCTTTGTCAGGAATGTGATTATAAGTTGTCGGTACCACCACCAGCGGTGCGGTGTGACCCAACTTTCTAAACAACCGACAAAAATCCAAGATTTCGCTGCCATCTTTATTGCGACTATGAATCATAATGCCATCGGCTCCAGCAGCAAGATAGGCCTCTGCCCGAGACATGGCGTCATCCATGCCTTTATTTAGAACCAGGCTTTCCACTCGAGCAATGATCATAAAATCTTTGGTCACTTGAGCTTTTTTCGCAGAAGAAATCTTATGACAAAAATTCGGTATGTCGTCTTGCACCGCTTCGTTGTTGTCTGCCGGATCGAAGAGTGAATTGCGTTTAGCTCCAACTTTGTCTTCAATCACTACCGCGGAGACGCCGAGCCGCTCTAGTGACCTGATGGTGAAAACGAAGTGTTCGGTAAGCCCACCACTGTCACCATCAAAAATAATTGGTTTAGTGGTGCTTTCTAAGATATCCGAAATGGTGGCCATGCGCGAAGTCTTATCAACATATTCTGTATCTGGTTTTCCCTTGGCTGTTGAATCAGTAAGACTTGAGAGCCACACACCGTCATACTCCAGGTGAGCCTCGTCGGTATCAAATGACATATTCTCGATAATATGAGCAGTCAAACCACTGTGCGCTTCCATAATGCGTACCGGACATTTCGCCTGCAAGAGTCTGCGAAAACGTTCCATGCGATTGCCGGGTGTGGTTCCTATAGCCCGTAACTGCTCGTTCAGTGTGAGAGAAGAAATACTTCTGGTGTAAGGCACCTCAACCAGCTCTCCCTGCCATTCTTTTAGAACTTCAATTACCTTTGTACGCGTTTCTTTTTGTGGGCCTTCGCGCCAGTCATCGCCGTGCACCACATAGTCAGGTTTTAGCGCGCGCAAATTTTCAGTGTAATCGAGAGTCTTTTGTTCAACAACGCTCTCAACACCTTTGAGGCTCTCCACCACCAATTTGCGTTGGTCGAAAGTAAGAAACGGAAGGCGATGAAAATCTGACACTGCTTTGTCGGAAAGTAATCCGATCACAACGTCTCCGAGTTCTCTGGCATGCTTGATGATATTTAAGTGACCAGGATGAACCAGGTCAGCGGCCATGGCAACGTATACTTTTTTGGGCATAATTAACTCATACCAGAGTGTCAGTAAGTCAAAACCTATTTTCAGTCTTTTATAATTGCTTGTAAACTGCGCCAATTTCACGGTTGGAGGGAAACTGTTCGAAAAGGTGGCAGATTACCTGGCAGCCTGGAGTTTCCGTCCGAGGTGAATAGCCAACCATGCCAGCAGGGATCTTTAGCCCTGCATTTTGAACTTTTGTGCACAAGTTCGGCTGTGTTTTCAAATCTTTCCGAAAAAGTTTGTGTCGATACTGCTCTAAGAATGCGACTTTGCCCTGACGCACCCGCTCACCGTTAGCGGCAAATTTATCAGAAACAGAATCAAGCGACAAAAGTGTGTGCGCTGGTGACGTGGTCTTTTTTTCGATGAAGGTCTCAAGGTCAAGAATAAATTCTTTTGGTGTGCCATTCAGTTCAGAGAGCAGCTCGCGATTAAAACTGATAAAACCAGCACCAGTCAGTCCGCCCAGGCCCTTGCAAGAACTGAACATATTTACATCAGCCAGTTCGTGACCATCTTCAAGGTTAATTGACCCGGTGGCGTCCATCATCAGTCTGGCACCGTGGTGATCAGCAATACTTTTAAGCGCTCGAATATCTGCTAAAAACGCATCAGCAGTCTCTGTATATGAAGCCACCAGCCAGTCAAACTTGTTCTCACTTTTGCCATTCTTGATCAGTTCATTGTATTCGATACCAACTGCTTTACGCAGCCCAAGCCGCTCTTGCTTGATTTGAATCATGGAGAGCATGCGTTGAGAATAATAGCCAGATAACACCACCACTACTGTGCCAGTGAGAAAATTGCTCGTAGCCACTTCAATTGCTGTGGTGGCAGATCCTTGCATGGCTACAATTGATGACTGACCGGCCCGCATTCGAATTGCCTCCAGTACGCGATTTGTCACACTAGTGTAGTGGTCGTCGCCGCGGGAAAAGACTGGGCTAAGATCGAGAAGATTCTCGGGATGTAAATTAGTAGGCCCAGGTGTAAGCAAACATTTCATGGAATTGCGTTTTTCAACTATTGAAAATATGCTGCGAGCGCGAATTTCTTCGCTTGATACACCCTCTGTGCGCTCCAGATTAATCATAGGAATTTCCACTACGTCGTTGAAGTTCGGGCCGGAGTGCACCAGAGCATCAGCACCGTGAGACTTCAAGTAGGCGTCTGTGATTTGCCAAGGACCAGGCAAGACTTCATCAACAGATTTAAGTGCCATGAGCATTTCTTTGCGCTGGTCGAAGGTAAGCTCAGAATGATGACCTTTGTGCTTGAGCACTTCTTCATCTGTGGTCAAAACAACTATAACCCTGACATCAGGCCCGAGTGCGCGAGCTTGCTCAAGCAATCGAATATGTCCGTAATGAAGAATGCAAACCGACATATCGACAAAGACCCGCTTCATTTGTACTCCTTTAAGGCTATTGGTAAGAATTAACGGCAAAAGTTACCAAGAGGCCGCGTCCACTGACAGCGTCGCCTATTTGAGGCAGCATCTTCTATAATAGCTAACTAGGCCTTGCTGTTGTGACTGTCGTAAACAAAAGGGGCAAAATGCACCGGCTCAAGCATTTGGTTTTTCATCCATTCGTATTCGCTACCATACCTGTTGTTATAGGGCTTGATCAAGCAAAGGCGCAAATTTTACCCGAGCACGCCTTACCCATGCTTGTGATGGTGGAATGCTTTGTTGCTCTCTGTTTTCTTCTGGCATGGCTCATACTGAAAGATAGTATCAGAGCTGGTTTTGTCAGTTTTACCATCTTGCTCATCGCTTTTTCGTACACCGGCTTCGAAGCTGTTTTTACAAAACTAGGCCTGCCAGTACCAGCTTGGGTGCCACTATCTTTAGTGCTGCTGATTGGTTTAGCTGCTGTTGGCGCCGTGCTCAAAACAACGTGGAATTTCGGCAAACACTCTATCGCTGTCGATACGATCAAAATGAACTCTGTCCTGAATTTCGTCTCTCTGATTCTCTTCGCTTTCAATTTTGTTCCCCTGACAATTTATGAAGTTCAAGACTATATGGCTGGGCAAAAATGGATTGACCATTTTGCCAAAGAATTAGGACCGACCACCTTCAAAGAGCCAATTGCCAAAAAGCCAGACGTCTATTATTTCATTGTCGATGCCTGTGCCAATCCAGAAACTTTGAAGGATCTCGGCAAATACGACAATCATCAGTTCACAGACTTTCTAAAGAATAAAGGCTTCTATGTGGTACCAGAAGCGGCAAGCAATTACGACCGCACATCGCTTTCTATATCTTCATCAATGAATATGCAATATATCAATGCTATTCCAGATACTCTTGGCACTGAATATCCCGGCGAGACCATTTACTCAAGGCTGGTGCAAGATAGCACAGTGGTGCGCACATTTAAAAAGCTCGGCTACAAGTTCGTCAATATATCTTCCGGTGCGTTTGCGACAGATTCTATGGCAACAGCAGACCTAAACCTGCGAGCTGACTGGGGAAACTTCTTCAGCACTGCCTTATTGACTATGACTCCACTGTGGGGAACTGAAAACTATTTTCCGCTGTTACGTGATCAATTCGCCAATCGTCATACCTATGTTGGTGCAGAGTTAGAAAAAGTAGCAAACATGCCGGGACCAAAATTTGTCCTGGTACACACACAAATTACTCACTCACCCGCGGTATTCGACGCCCAGGGTAACAAGCTGCCTCTGCCTAAAACCCTTATGAACAGCCAGTTTCCATTTTCGGTTTATGTGGAGCAATTAAAATATGCCGAGACACTGATACAAAAATGGGTTGGTGAATTATTGAGTCGGCCAGGCGACAAACCGATTATTATCATTCAATCTGACCACGGCCCTTATGATCCAATGCCTAATGAGCGCGCTTACTTCAATGAAGTAATGCGCATTTTGAACGCTTATTATTTCCCTGATATGAAAGCAAATGGCCTTTACAAAAGCATCACACCAGTAAACAGTTTTCGCGTTTTGTTCAACGATTACTTTGGTGCCAATTTCAAAATTTTGCCTGATCGCTCTTTTTGTTCGCCCATCCGCGTCAATCCATATCACTGGCGGGACGTGCATCCAGAACTGCAGTTTAACGCCACCGAACCCAAAACAAATTTAAATGAAAACTGATAAAGCCGGACACCTTAGTAGCGCTGACCTCTTCTGGTCAGCTGAGTCGATGCTGCCGCGTATATTTTTCTGGTCTGGAGTTTCGGCACTATTTTTTCAAGTGGCCTGGCAGCGTCTTTTGACCCTTTATTATGGTGTCGGCTCTGTCTCCATTACCCTCATTGTCAGCATTTATATGATTGGCCTTGGTCTAGGCGCTCTGGTGGGAGGCCGCATTGCTGACGCAAGCCCACAGCGTGTTCGCATTTATACGCTGGTAGAGCTTAGCCTGGCAGCCTTTGGTGCATTCAGTCTGTGGTTTCTACAATTTTTAGGTGAACATACCGCCGCGGCGAATATGTGGATATCGCTTCTGTGCATGTGCGTTTTTCTCTGTCTTCCCACCATGGCCATGGGTATGACTTTGCCCCTGGCTGTGAAAATCTTTGACCGTCCCGAAACTGAAAACTTCCTCAATTCAATTTCTTTCCTCTATGCCATCAATACCATTGGTGCCACGGTAGGCTGCCTTTTGTGCAGTTATGTGGTGATTTCGTTTTTAGGCCTTGATTGGGCAGTCTACATCGCCTCAGCCATTGATGCCGTTCTAGCGCTACTGATTTTTAGCTTTGGTCGCAGACACGGCTTACTTAGTAATACTACTGATAGTGCCTCAAAAAGTGCCTCAGCGAGTGCCCCAGCTCTTGAGCAAAAACAGCAACCAACAAGCCACAACTGGACAGCCTATGTGATTCTGCTCACCGGATTTTTAGCAATTGGTTATGAAATAGTCTGGTTTCGCTTCTTACAGGTCTTGATGAAATCGTCGGCCTATACGTTTTCCACCATTCTCGCTGTCTACTTAGCTGGTATCGGACTGGGTAGCTATGCCATGAATACCCTTCTGCAAAAAAGACCAGATATCGACCGACGTTCGGCATTCTTTACACTACAGGTGCTGGTCGGAGCCTACGCAATGGCGTCGCTCAGTATCTATTACTGGCTGACTACCAATACTGATTTTGCCGCTTTCACAGCCTGGACATTTAGCCGCTATCAGGGTCTACGTGCCGATGAAGCAGCATTGCTTGATGCCTGGTTGTTAAAGTTCCCCTGGATGCCGCTGTTTACTAAATATGACTTCATTATCTGGCCCTTTATCTTTGTTTTGCCGGCCACCATCTTGATGGGCGGCACGTTTCCTTTGCTGAGCTATTTGTCGCTCTCTAATAAAGATGAGCAAGGTAAAACAATTGGCACCATTTATTTTATGAATACTGTGGGCAACGTTCTTGGTGGAGTAGTTACTGGTTTTCTGCTCTTAACTTACCTCGGAACCGAGCGTACACTCATGGTATTCAGCCTGACTGGCGTAGCTATGATATTTTTTGTCTCTTCATTTGCCAAACGCAAGCTAAATATGGCCGTGCGGAGTGCCATATTTATTTCTGCAGCAGCACTATGTATTTTTGTTTTTCCAGGCAAGGGTGATCTCTGGTACACGATTCATACAAGCACTACTCCGCCTGCCGATCGAGCTAAGTGGCGTTGTTACATCCAAGAAGGCATTGATGCGGTGGTGTGTGCACTCGATAATGGCACCTATTTACGCAATTATATTAATGGTCTTACCCACGGTGCCCGTGGCAGCACCTTTATGTTTCAGAGAGAAACAATAGAGGCTTTGGCTCGCACCGAGAACCCAGAGAAAGTGCTAATTATCGGCTTCGGTGCTGGGGCTACGCTCGAGACCTTATTGCATGATCAACGGGTGAAAGATATTACCCTGGTAGAAATTTGCAAAACCAATCTGGATAATCTTGGCAAAATTGAATCAATTAAGAAAACTCTCTCAGACCCAAGATTGAAAATTGTTGTCGAAGACGGCCGGCGCTATCTGCAGACAAGCAAGGCAGACTATGACTTGATCTTGATAGATCCGCTGAGGACGACAGAAGCTTACAGCAATAATATTTACTCTAAACAGTTTATGCAATTACTGAAAGAGCATTTAAAACCTGAAGGAGTAGCGCTCGTCTGGCTCGATAATTTTGACATTCTGCCGAATACGATTAACGCTGTTTTTCCTCACATTGAGGTTTACAACTTCTTCTGCCTGGCCTCCCGTCAGCCATTGAAAAACAATGCGCAAACGAGCAATATTTTGCTCAGTACTTTTAATCAACAAGAGCGAGACGATATTGTGGCTGTGGACATGAGGTTGCTTTTCACCGGCAAAGACATACGCACTAAAGTACAGACTGAACGAATTAACGAAGATTGGCATCCGCTAACTGAATATTATCTGGGCCCGATGCTGCAGCATCGATAGTTTAATTTGGTCTCTGCCACTGCACTAGATAATGCGCTTTTGGTGCGGCATTGAAGCTAGTCTTAAAGTCGCCGCGCAAAGGTGAGTTTAAACCGATAAAGTCAAAACTATGTTTGCCTTCCTGTCTAAACTTTTCCAGGGCATTAAACATCAAATAAGTTGAAGCCCCTGATTTTCGCGTGTCTGGATGATTGCCGGCAAATAGATAATAGGCGCAGCGATGGTCGAACAGACAAAGGTACGCAGAGGCCACTTCACCAGTAGATAATTTGGCAACTAGCAGACGGCCGTAACCATGACCCAGTGCGCTCGCTGCTATACTGCGTCGAGCCTCTTGATCAGTTAAGTCTCGAGCCAGTTCTTGACGTTCAAATACTAGATCGTCCAGCCGATCTAAAATGTCTAAATCTTCGCTGACCTCGCAAATTACACCCTCTTTTTGCGACCGTTGAAACTCCCGTTTGCGTAAGGTTCTTACTTCGCTAAGAAGATTCTCCTGACTAGAACTTTGTAAATCAAGCAGTCCTGTGTAGCGCAAATTGATATCAAATCTACCGCCGGCCTCATTGTGGTAGTTGTGCCATTGAAAGGAGCGCACATCACTAAATTGCGGATGCAGAGTGAATCGCAGTTGTTTGTGCCGAGCGGTAAGCTCACCCAGAGCAAAATCCATAAGTTTTAATTTGAGAGCGGCGCCACTGTGAATGGGCAGCTCTTCAACTTCTTTGGCAAACATAGGGCCCTGATAAATGGCGAAACGAAAAGTTGTGTAGTGCCCAAACGGGATAAACTCAGGCGTTGACTCGTTAACAGGAATTGCTAAACAGGGTTTGTCGTCCTCGCAGACCATGTAGCAAACAAAAGATTCTTGCAAGGATTCTAAAAAAGGTGAAGAGCAAAAAATATTTCCCTGCGGAGATGCAGACACGAAGCTGTCCCACAACTCAACATCAGTGCAAATATCAATGGACAAAGTCATTTGTAGACGAAGACACAAACGTCTGTGCGCTTGTAATGGTGGAACAGACTGACTTTCTTACTCAAATTATCGATGCAATATTGCAGCACTTCCATAGGGTTGTGATAAGCAAATGCACTTTCGCTAAAATTCACATAGGTGGAAATGAAGTTAAAACCTAAGGCAATTTTGCAGTGTTTAAAACTTTCTTCCGTCAACGCTTGTAGAAACTCGGTGTGCTGGGGAATGGCGTTATTGAACACTCCTGAAATCAAGACATAGTCATAATCTTCAGTAAGCGGTTCGGCGAGAACGTCGCGACATTCAAAGCTAATTTCGGGAAAACGTTTTTTTGCGACATCGATTATTTCAGGAACGATATCAATACCCGTATATTGGAGGTCACTAAATTTGGAGTTGAGAAAGCCATAAAAATCGCCAATGCCACAACCAACTTCCAAAACTTTAGCCCCGGAAAGATCACCGATTTTGACCAGTTCCTCGAAGCGCATAAACTGACTTTCCACAGTGGTATAGTGTGCCACTTGCGGCCCTGTACCGTGCTCAAACAACAAATTTCTGTAGTTATCAACTAAAATCTGCTTGGCTTCAGGCGTTAATTTTGCCATGCTACTCTCCGAAATACTAATATAATCATACCAGGAGAAAATGGCAGTAAATCAGTTCTTCAGTCAATTAAAGGCACTTGGACGCGAGTTCAGCGAATTCGAGCGGCTGTTTTCGCCTGAAAATAAAGAGCTGCGACGCCTTGTTTTCTATGCTGAGAGCAGCATTTATTTTCGCTATTATCAAGACTATATAGAATATATCCTTAGTAATTCGAATTTTGAGATTTGCTATATCACATCTGATCCTGCCGACAAGATATTTGCCAACCATGATTCTAGAATCAAACCCTTCTTTATAAAAAATCTGCTGCCGGGTGCCCTGGCCAAACTTGATGCGAAAGTTCTGGTCATGACCGCCCCTGATCTGGGTTCAACAGGGGCTGGTATAAGTATTAAGCGCGCACCAGCCCCGGTGCATCATGTTTATGCCTTCCATGGTATTTCCAGTACACATCAATATTATCGCCCTGCCGCTTTCAATAATTACGACAGCATTTTGTGTATTGGTCAGTATCAAATTGATGAGTTGAGAAAAACAGAATCAATTTACGAATTGCCGGCCAAGGAACTTATACTAACTGGATACCCGCTTGTAGAGCGGCTCTATCGTGAGCATCAGCAGTATAAAGCCGAACTTGCACACAATAAAGATGGTGCCCAGCGTCAAAGACCTGTGTGCCTGATTGCACCGAGCTGGTGGTGGATTTCTCCCGAATCTTCGATCATGGAAAATTGCATCGATCAAATCATCAAATGTGTGGATGGACGAGACTGGGATGTGTGGCTCAGACCGCACCCGGAGTATTTAAAACGCTATAGCAAGCGCGTTGACGAGATTGGCCGCAGGCTCGCTTCAAGCAACAATGTCACTCTAAAAACCGAATTGTCCTCCATGCAGGTTTTGCATGAGGCAGACATTCTAGTCACTGATCATTCCACCATTGCCATGGATTTTTTCATTGCTACAGAACGTCCGGTGTTGTTCATCGACACGCCTTTGCATGTGGGCAATGCAGATTTTAAAAACGTCGGCATGGAGCCAGTGGAAAATGCTTTTCGCGGCCAGATGGGCTTTCGCCTTCCACCCGATCGCATTGATCAAATTGCCTCAACCATTGAAACCTTGTTGGCACAGCAGGAAGACTTTGCTAAAAAGGTGCCTGAAATTCGCAGCTCTCTCGTGGCTAACTGGCAATCGGCAGCCAAGACCGGCGCTGAACACATTCTGCGTAAGTGTGGCAGTTAATCTTCATGCTCTCGTGGCACTTTCTGCTCTTCTGCTATTGATTCTGCTGGTGGATCAACTTTTTTGTTTTTGTTCTTGTTAAAAGGATTGACGATAAATCTTCGCCATGAGTCTTTGAACATCAACCAGCCTGCAGCAGCTACGCCAAGGAGCATCTGAATTATATAGGTGGTGAAATTCAGGTCGAAATAAGCGTATGCGGGGCTGGGCATCAGTACATACCAGATGGCAGTCAAAATTAAAGCTTTTCTGAGCAGCATGCAAATCCTTTGACGTATCAGAGTATTTTTTCCACTAGCCTATCTAAGTTAGTGCTGTGCGAACCCTTAACCATGACACAAGTATTTGTGCCCAATCGCTCTTGCAAAGTCGCCAGGGCATCTTCCTGATTAGCCACCGCCTTAATCTCAAAACTTCCCCCAGCGGCTCTGGCACCATCGGCGATTAAGGCCGCCACCTCTCCCACCGTCACCAAAAGACTGAGCGGCTTGTCTTTTAGCCAGCGGCCAAGATCGAGGTGTAGTTGGTCAGTATAGTCACCTAGCTCAGCCATGGCGCCCAATACTACGATTTTGTCGCTCTGTGGATAAGCGCGAGAAAGTATGGCTTCCACCGCACAGCGGACCGAATCAGGATTAGCGTTGTACGATTCATCCACTACAACTGCGCCATGTGAAGATACAAGAGCGTTGCCTCGCCCCTCAACAGCCTTAAATTTAGCCAGTCCGTTGCTGGCTTCTTTGTCACTAAGACCCACTGCCCTGGCGGCAGCTAGCGCGCACCATGCGTCTTCGATTAAAAATGTACCGTGAGCACTGACAAAAAATTCCACCTCACTACCAGGAATTTTAAATGTGGTGCCGGTATCATCTACTTTGACGAAGACGAGCTCAGGGCAGCATTCTATGCGTCCCTGATAGACTGCCTGAGCAGACTGCAGCAGAAGCTCGCTAGCACGCCCCAATATGGCCAAACCTTGTTCTTGGTCGAGTGCGGCCAGCAGTTCACATTTCGCTCTGGCAATATTCTCTTGAGAGCCAAGTAGCTCAATATGAGCAGTGCCGGCGCAGGTTATTACTCCTACGTCGGGTTGACCGCAGGCAGCTAATTGGGCAATCTGTCCCAGTCCGCGCATACCCATCTCTAAGATCAAAATTTCAGTTTGCTCGTCCATAGCCAAGATAGTTTTTGGTACACCAATTTCGTTATTCTCATTGGCTGCTGATTTATGGAGCCGCCGCGAACTTAGGGTAGCAGCAGTCATTTCTTTAGTAGTGGTCTTGCCAGAAGAGCCTGTAATGGCAATTACCTTCGGATTAACGCGGCGCAGATGAAGCCTCGCCAGACCCTGATAGGCAGCTAGAGTGTCCGGCACCGCCACCACGGGCAGTGAGGCGGCACAGGCGGCAGGCAGAGTGGCCAGCACTTTCGACAGGCTGTCATGATTAATCAAAGCCAGGCAGGCGCCGCTTTCGAAAGCCTTTAAAACAAAATTGTGACCATCAAAATTTTCGCCCTTAAGAGCCAGGTATAAATCTTGGTCGGCAACAATAGAGCGACTATCGGTGGAGACACCAAATTTGAACTCACTATTGGCTGGTGGAGAGCCATGCAACTGGGCACCATCAAGAGTAAGAATTTCCTCAATGGTAAATAAGGCCAAGATCAATCACCTTAAGCATGCTGCTTGCGATCAGCTAGTCTTTTTTAGTCACTTTATTCCAAATATTGCCAATCCACCCTTTTTTCTCAGCTTCGTCCTTAGGGGGAGCAGCTGGAGGCGCGGCGCTTTCGGCAGGTAAATCTTTTAGAACTTCATGCAATTCGCGACCAGTTTGCTGGCACATTTTTACGGCTACCGCACATTCTGTTGGTTTGAGCATTCCTTCAGCCACCAGAGTTTGTGCTTGCAAGGCAGCGTTGATCAAACGTTTATCGATCATTTCTTTAGTGACAATGATCTCGGCCATCGAAACGTTGAGCTGCCTGGCCAGCGATTGAGCGCGATTGAAATTGTCACCAGAAAGCGCACCAGACTGCAGAAGAATTTCTAGCACGGTGGTGACTTTAGCGATTTCGTCTTGCCGTGAAGCTCGTTCTTCGATAATGGCGTCAATAGATACATGGCGAGCATGGGCCTGGCGCAAAATGTCGGCGGCTTGCAAACCGCTTAGGGTGCCTTTGGTAACCATCACTTGCAAACGCAAGCTGTCGTCTACAACATCGGCTGTAATCATGCCGGTTTGAATAAAGACTTCACCGATTTTCTGATTCTCGGCCAGGCCAATTTCGATGGCGGAGATTTTATCGCCCTCAGTGACAAGACCAGCTTGCGTAACCAGATCACCTAACTTGATGCTGTCTTTTTCAGAATTGCGAAAAGCGCCGGTATCAACCAGTGATTGCTCTAAAGTTTGATGTTTAGTAGCCGCTTTTTTCAAACCGGCGATGGCCTGATCTTCGGTAATTTTGCCGTCTCTAATTAAAACTTGAGCAGTGAGCGCCGATTGCAACATCACTGAGGTGATCATGCGATTTAAAACCAGACAACGACCCAGGGGTAAATTATTTTCCTGCCCCTGCCATTGAGCTTGCTCGAGCATTGAGCGGTCAAGCAATCCGGATTGCACCAGGAGTTCACCAAGCTCTCCAGCCGAGGCTTTTTGCTCATCACTAGTCTCAGGTGGAGTCCAACCTAGACGCTTAAACGCATCGTCTAACGGAATGCGCCCCTTAATGCAGACATTGATGGCCTTGACGCCAAACTCTGACGAAATAGTGTTTTGACGTATCAATGATTGAACGTAAAGAGCAACTTCAACGTCATACTCAGACAATTCGCCAATGCTCATGAGCACGCGACCAAGCGGAGTCGCCGAGTTTTTCGAGACTTTGAGCGCCTCGAGCAAAACTTCCTGCCTGATGATATTGGCCGCTACCAGAAGCTCGCCAATTCTCTTTGGTGCTGAACGCCGGCCAGTGATTTCCAATTTACGCCCTGGGTCAAAACTACATTCAAACTAACTGCCAGACTAGTTCAAGTCTGCACAGGCCCTCTCAGGCCCCCAGATTACTGGTTACTAGATTACTAGTTTAGCAAGAGCAAGCCATACGCAGGGACGTGAGACCCGTAGTACATACAAATATTCTATAAGCAATTTGGCAGCATTATTGGCAGCGATTTCGCAGACTGCCATGAATCACAAGCAAAGAGACAGACACCTGCTCATTTCTGGCGGGTGTCTGCTCTTGTAGCCAAGTTTTTCTAGGTAACTGTCAAAAAACGATGAATAGCACTAAAGCTAAATTGACAGTTATTTAGTAGTTATCGTCGTAAGGAACAACGAAACCTTTACCCTGGAATATCATGCTGTGGCTGCCGCTGTGGGGGCTTGGATAGCCAACAAAGCCGTGGTGCATGCCGTAAGCTGCACCATGAATCATGCCATAAGCGCTACCAGCCACCAGGCCTACAGGCCCACCGGTCATAGCACCAGCAACCATTTCATAAGCACCATCTTCTTTACCAAGATTGCGAGCAACCATTTTGGTGCCGCCGATAGCGCCCTTGATGCCGTCCGACATGGCAGCGGTTGGTATGTCCCAAGCTGTTGTGGCTACCATAGACACAACTCTGCATGGGAAGTACCACATTTCATAGATTACCCGAGCCGATTCCGGACGCTCTGGGTAAGCCATACTAGGAGCTGAAAGACCCACTGCGAGTCCTACTGCTGCTAGCAAAGACGTAAGAATTTTCTTTTGCATTATCCTCAACCTTTTCTACTGGGAGATTATCCGCAGCCTACTGTCAAAATAGAATTTATTTTTCTTCCATGGTGATGAAAGACCAGCGGCTGAATGGGTGTTCCCAGCCTTTTTTCCAGCCATGACCCATACCGTGATAGCCTTCCTGAACTCCGCCGGCAACCATGCCGACCGATCCACCTAATGGAACTGCAGCTACGCGCTGTCCCAAACCTTTATCGTCACCAAAATGTTGGGCAACGTGGTTGGTGCCTTTGATACCACCGTGGAAACCACCCTGGATTGGTCCGCTTACCAGACCACTGACCACAGCGCCACTTACAGCTCCAACTGTACGGAAAGGAGCTTGAAGAACCCACATAACAGGCTTGGCTTCATAATCCAAAGCTACCGCTGGAGCGACAGCTGAGACCATGAGAGCGGCCGACATAAGAACTTGACCTAGTATTTTATTTGTCATCTTATCCACCGTTTCTAAATGCACGCCCGGCACTACTTGGCTAGAATGCCGGGCAGCAATTACTACTGATTATTTTTCTTCGCTGACGATATAGGATTCCATGCTGAATGGTTTTTCCCACCCAGTAATGTATCCGTGTCTCATACCGACTACAGCACCATAAGGTACGCCCCAGACCATACCAACAGGCCATCCAATGATGAATCCTGCAAGATTTTGGCCCAGACCATGCTCATCGCCAAAATGTTTGGCAAGCTGGCGCTGCATTGTGTGAGGCGTGCGCCAAAGTGAATTGACGACGATGCCTTCTGGAGTATCAATTATTACTGCTGTCGTTGAACCTACCAGACCAGCAGCGCCTTTCAATGGGCCATCGGCCAATGAAGGGAGTGCTGTGCCGAGGCTCAAAACGCCAGCAGCTATTAAGGCTAAAGCTTTGTTTTTCATTTCTTCCTTACCACCGGTCTAAAAAATCATCTGATCTAATCGATCTGTTGATTGAGGGTGACTCACCGAGAGCCACCCTCTCATCAGTCTACTTTTTTTTGAACTAGTATTCACTGATTTCTCAGTTGACTTTTTAAAAGAGCGAAGCTCAAGTAATTAGTCTTCTTTGAAGGTGAAAGCTTCTTTGGTGAACGGTTTATCGAAACCGCTCTTAGCACCATGAACGGCGCCGTCGAAACAGCCATAAGCTGCACCGCCGACAATACCAAACGGAGCGCCCACAATGGCACCGGCCGTTTTCTGGTATCCGCCATCTTCGTTACCGAGTTTTCCGGCAACCCAAGTGGTGGACTTGATGGCGCCTCTGGTGCCATCTTTCACAGCACCCAGTGGAACACCTACAACCATTCCGACACCTGAACCGACTACTTTGACAGGGAACATACAAATTGTCTTGAATGTGCTGTCATCGTCGGCGAACGAAGGAGCGGCCAAAGTGCCAACCAAAGCTGAGGCTAGTATTAAAGAGGACGCTATCTTTTTAAGCATGCAAATCTCCAACTCTTAGCAATCGTAATTTAGAAAATCATTTTTCGAATGATTCGACCAATCCTGGACCAACCCGGCCCGAGACAATCACCATTTTACTCATTTATTCCTCAAGGTCCATATTTAATGCGCTCCGTTTTTACACCTTGACTGCTGCAACTCAGCAATATACGGCGTTTCGACGCCATAAATGAGTTGTAAAAAGTTTGTTGGAATAGCACCACTTTTCAAGCGGTATATCTGTTTAAGCCTGCTTCGACACAAGATCAATATAAACGAATATAGAGCTAGGTCAAGCTCGTGAGCGGTTCTTGCTTACAGCAAAACTATTTTTGAACGCGCAAGAAGTTAAGTTGGCACCAAATGCGATGCCAAGCGGTGAAGCTCATTATCAAGTAAGCGTCAGCACTTATAAGACCAAAATTGTCGCTCAAAATTTAGACTTTCAATACTGAATCAGCTACGCCAACATGCTCAGTGCGATGCCAGGTAGAGACTTGCTTGCCGAACAGAATCTGGCAGAAGGAAACCACAATTACAGGCATCCAGTGGCCATAGACATAAGCGGTGACATAGAAGCTGCGACCAAGGGCCTTAAGGAATGACATGGGAGCGCGATAGATGCGCATGGCAATGAGGAAATTGACTTGACTGATGCCGAAGATAGCCATAGCAATTAGCGCCAGGAATTTGCCGTATGTGGGCACTCCTGTGGCGATGTGCACTATTTCGGAAGCAATTTCCAGAGTCATCAAAGCCGGTACCACAAAATAAACTGTGAAAACCAGCGTATCAAGGCGTTCTACCAGCGATAAACGTGTAGGTGAATTTAACGGGAAAATATAATCAAGATAGCGGCGAATGCTGCCCTCAGCCCAGCGGCGTCGCTGCCGAATCAGAGCTTTCAGACTGGTGACCGCTTCTTCCCAGACAATCGCTTCTGGACAGAAGCCGATATCCCAGTTGTTAACCAAAAGACGCATACTCAAATCGAGATCGTCTGTAATCGCTTTGTTATTCCAGCCGCCCACATCAATCAGTGCTTGACGCTTCACCAGCTGGCCATCGCCGCGCAATTCCACGGCACCGCCGATGAGGTCACGGGAAACCTGAAAATATGTGTCAACGGCATACTCTGAAGCCTGGCACTCCACCAGAAGGCCCTTCTGGTTTTCATACATCTTCTTCTGAGCCTGCACAGCCCCGACGTTAGCGGGCTCGAGAGTAGGCAAAATAGTATTGAGAAATTCAGGATCGACATTCGCATCTGCGTCGAAAACTGCAACCACTTCGCCTTTGCAAAGGGGCAAAAATTCATTCAAGGCTGCTGATTTGCCTGGGCACGAGCCGGGGATGCGGTTCAGCACGCGCAAGCGAGGAAACTCGAGCTGAAGATTTTTCAAAATCTCAGGCATCTTATCAGTGGAGCAGTCATCTATAACCCAGACTGAATAGGCGTCATAGTTGAGTTGAAAGAGGTTGCGTACCGTAGTTTCAATTACACGAGATTCGTTTTTGGCCGAAATCACCACATCTACATAAGGATGCCAGACAGTAGATGCTTCCGAGCTGGTCAAACCAAGCTTGCGCCTATCCAATACTTTCTTATGATGACGAGCCTGGGCGGAAAAGAGCCAGATCGTGTGTCCAATCATCATGCTCAATACGCCACATAAGATGAACAGTACTTCAGGCCCAGTAAAAAACTTGTCGATCGCCTTAAGAGCCACCCAAACGCCGACAACCATCAATACCAGTACTATTCGATTACGCACTTATGGTCTTCCGCAATTGATTCCGCTGCTGACTACGCTGTTATCGCCCGCTTTCTGAAGCTCCGACTTATCTATAGTCTATAAGAATGTCGCCACATGGCAACCGCTAAGGCAACACCTGATCAAATGTTTAGATTAGGAAACGTCACTTTTGCAGACATAAAGGTGGTCAAGGCCCACCGGCTGGCAGTATTGCCTCAGGACGGCGCGGGGTCAGCTTTAACTCAGTGTGTTGCCGGCTTCATCAAGCTTTGCACCGGAGGCAATTTCTTTACTGGTCTGACTGTGGTGATGCAGGCCCACCAGCAAAGTGGGCAGGCCAATGAGAAATAGTGTCGTGAATACGCCGCCTGGCATTTTGTCGGCCGAAACTCCAATTAATACCGCCGGAATGGTCGACGCCGCCGACATAGCAGTATTCTGAGCGGCGAAAACTTTTCCGCGCAGCTCCTCAGGTACTGCTGCTTGCAACAATGACTGGGTAGGCACGGCAATCAAGGCGCAAGAAGCTCCCAGAAGGGCCACAATTAGCAGAGGAACTGCCATCAGCGCCCCATGAAAAGTAATTTTGTCCATGCCAAAACCGAGCAGCGGAATAATCGCATCTTGCAAGAAACCCAGTGAGCCAAGCATGGTCAAAAACAAACCAAGCAGAATGAAGCCTCGATACGCCAGTAAGGCCGGTGAAACTTTGCTGCAATAATGGCCCACTAAAAAGTTGCCGATGCCCATACCAGCACCTGCAGCAGCAATGACATAACCAAATTTGACTGCTTCAAGATCAAGCAATTGTTGGGTCAATCCCACTGAGATTGGAGTGAGAGCAATAATGGTGGAAAAGAGAAATGTGATTTTCATGATCGCCCGAAAGACCATTTTGTTGTTGGCTATGTAGGCAATGCCGAAGCGCAGCTCTTCCCACCAGACATCATTGGTTTTTGAGACCTTCTTGTTATCTGTAATCTGACCGCAAAAAATTGCTGCCACCACAAAAGCACCGGCCACAGCAAAGGGCGCCTTACCGATACCAGTAGCGGCGATGATCGGCTCG
>JAVHQC010000035.1:0-328233 GCA_036170915.1 Cyanobacteria bacterium auto_48_18 | reverse complement strand
CGACTTGATGGTTTTGTGCGTTGATGCTGGGCTTGGGCTTGATGCCACTATTCAAAGAGTAGCTGCGGAGCGCACTTCGGTATCGTCTGTGATTAACGATGAACTTCTAACTTTAAGTCGAGATGTGCTTCTCGGAATGAATCGCGAGAAAGCTTATCAGGAACTGTATAACCGCACTGGTGTTGATGAATTGCGTTCGCTTTCTGCGTCGCTTAACCAAAGTGCTCAACTTGGCATCAGTATTTCCAAAGTGCTGCGCAATCAGGCTGATTTTTTGCGAAATAAATTGAGCCAAAAGGCTGAGGAAAAGGCCGCCAGGCTGCCTGTGCTCATGGCATTTCCGCTCTGGTTCTGCATTATGCCCACTTTAATGGTACTGGTTCTTGCTCCCTCGCTTATAATCTTCTTTGAACAAGTTCGGCCCCTAACCGGTTCTGGACTAGGGCCATAAAACCCTAAATAGATGGCGGCAACCACTTGAAAATCAGTATCAACAAAGAAAGCGCCGTTCCTATTCGCGATCAGTTGATTGAACAACTGGGCCTGCAAATTGCCTCTGGATCGCTTGCCGCCCATGAAAAGCTTCCCAGTATTCGTGCTCTAGCTGAGCGTCTGGGCGTGCATTACAGCACTATTACCGCGGCTTACAATCACATGGCTGATGTTGGTCTTCTAGAAGTGCGCCAGGGTAGTGGTGTGCGAGTGGCTTCCAGCGGGCGTAAAACCGAGAGCGATGCGGCCCTCAATCTTGATGAAATGTTTAGCGAATTTGTTGCCCGGGCAGCCGAGCGCGGTTATTCCACTAAACAGGTGGAAAGCTGCTTTGAGACTCTTAAAAAGCGCAAATCGGTGCGTCGCATTTTAGCCGTCGACGCCAATAAAGATTTTCATAAAGTCATTGTGGGTGAGCTGGCACCACATTTTGCCATACCAATTGAGACAATTACGCCCACCGAGTTATCTGCTGACCTTGATCAAATGAAAGAGTCACTGGTGGTGACCAGTCTCTACCATCTGTTTACTTTTCAAAAACACGTCAGCGACTTGACCAGGCTTGTGGCTTGTAATATTGAGCCAGCGCGCTTAGAGATGGAGGCGGTGGCGAATCTGCCGAAAAATAGCCTGGTCGTTTTTGTCTCGGTTTCACCTACACTATTGCACATGGCATCAAATCTGGTGGCGGCCATGCGAGGCGAAGACATTGCCATTCGCACCATCGATAGAGACGATGATCAAGAGCTTAAATACATAGTCAAACACGCCAATCTATTTGTTTGCGATAGCCTCAGCGAAACTAAAATGAAAACGCTGGTACCGGACAACAAACTGAAAGTGTTCACTCTTTATTCGCCCACTACTATCGAGCGCATTCAAGAACGCTTGAGTAAGTGGGGCTAATTAGTTGTTTCTGGTCTTACTTTTTGCGCAACTGTACGCCAAGACCAGGGCGCTCAGGCAATCTCATATAACCGTCATCATATTCGGCACCTTCATATGGGTCGTCTTTAAGCAGTAAGGCACCATCAAGATCGAGATAATCGCATAGACTCGAAAGTTGTGCTGCAGCTGTAACTCCGATTGATGATTCAATCATCATACCGAACATCACCTGCATGCCATGAGCCCTGGCTGCGGCAATAACGCGAATGGCTTCTGAGAGTCCACCACATTTTGCCAGCTTTACCACCACACCGTCCACCGCACCGGCCAACCTGGCAACGTCTACACTGCGGCAAACACTCTCATCGGCAAATATTGGTATGGCGGCGTTCTGCCGCACCAGTCGAAAGTCTTCTACCAGAGCGTTTTTGGGCAATGGCTGCTCGATAAATTCGACACCGTGTTCGGCCAAAAACTTAGACATTTCGATTGCTTGTTTGACATTCCAGCCACCATTGGCATCAACTCGCAACGGTAAATTTGGAGCATGCTTGCGCACACATTTGATAATTTCGCGATCGTATGACGTGCCCTGTTTGACCTTGAGCATCTTGTAACCGGCTTCTACAGCCTCTTTTGTCTTACGCTCGATCATCTCTGGTGAGTCAATGCCGATAGTAAAATCTGTCATGGGATATTTGTGGCCGGAAAGTCCGAGCATTTTATATGTTGGTTGCTGACAAATCTTTCCTGCTAAATCGTGCATGGCCATTTCAATTGCTGATTTAGCAGCGTAGTTGCCTGAGACCATAAGATCCATGCGCCTGGCCACTTCTGTCGCGGCAAAAGGATCATCGCCTAAAATTTCAACTTGCTTTGAGGCAATTTCTTCTAAGACCGCCAGCACCGTATCTGGTGTCTCGTTGTGATAGCTGGCGGGAGAAGCTTCACCTAATCCTTCATGACCTTCATAATTAAGTTTGACAAGAATATTGTGCGACTCGTCGGCTGTGCCGTAAGAGATGCCAAATGGATAGGCCAGAGTAAGAGTCAACCTTTCAAAGCTGATTGCAATAGACTTTGTATTAGCGGCGGTTTTCACTGATGCTCCTTGTCGTGAGTAATTTTGAACTTTCTTCAATGGTTTGCCAGAGAATTTTGGCCGAGAATCTGACCGGATCGCAAGTTGGCAAGCCGGTGTGTTTTTGCACTTGACTGATAGCTGATTGTGCTTCGTCTTCCGTCAGATCGCTGGTGTTAAGTGCTACAGCCAACACTTTACCGGGGCGCAGATATGTTGTCATTGCTTCGTATGTGGCAATCAGTTTATTTAAATCAGCAATTTCGATTTCTGTATTTTTGATTTTAGTGCGCGAGGGTTTATGGCAGAGAATCATGCCCTGGGGACAGGAGCCGTGCACAAGAGCCAGAGTCACACCCGAAAATCCTGGATGAGCTAGAGAGCCCTGGCCTTCTACAAAAACATAGTCTGCGTCTTTAGCCGCTTCCACCACCATCATCTCTGTGGCTCCAGCCATAAAGTCTCCTATCACTCTATCTATAGCGATGCCGCGGCCGCAAATCATGATTCCGGTTTGGCCAGTGGCTACAAATGCCGTGCGAGCTCCCTGGGCATCGGCCACTTTTTGGATTTCCAATGCTGTTGTCATTTTGCCTACAGAACAATCTGAACCCACTGTCAGAATTACGTGAGTTTTTCTGACATCTGCATCGAGCACCCGTGCGGCCGCAACAGGCAAGTTTTCTGGCGATTTGCGTACGTCAAATAGGCGCTTGCCATGAGCACGGGCCGCAGCCACAATATTGGCATCGTCTTCGAGGAAGTCATGAAGCCCGTTTATGACGTCCATGCCGCCTTCGATAGCAGCAACAATGTCAGCGCGCCAGCGGTCTGGCATGCGGCCGCCATTCCAGGCCGTGCCCAAAAGTAGCGCGTCTGCCCCCAGAGCAAGGGCTTCGTCAATTGTGGCGACAATTGGCGCGTCCACGTCAATTCCCACCACACTCTTGATTGTGCGTCCCTTTTGCTTTTCATCAATTACGCAGGCAATTGGATTTTTGCCGTAGCGGAGCACGCCCTCGGCGGTTTTAGAACTCCCCTGGCCAAATTCTCCGGGAGCGTAGAGGGCCAATCGCGCGGTTTCTTCGATGTACATGATTTAACGACCGTCTATTTAGCTTTAATACTTGCCAAAGGCTTTAGAATTATAAAGGGAAATTTCTGCTGGTGGTGTAGACGAAATTTCTGGCTAAATCGGCACGAGGTGAGCAAGTGGGCTACTTTATTGTGTCAATTTGCTCATTGATAAAGTTGAACCTTTGGTTAATTGGCCCTGCTTTGGCTCAAACTGTTTAAAATTAGACCTAGGGAAAGTACCCCCTGGCAGTTGCCAGGATTTGTTGGAGACCTTTCAGTCAACATGGCTATAGACGATAACGACGCCCAGACTCCTCCACCTGCTGAAGAGTCACCCAAAGAAAAAGAAGATCGCCAGTCCAAGGCGAA
This sequence comes from Cyanobacteria bacterium auto_48_18, assembly GCA_036170915.1. Taxonomy (GTDB): domain Bacteria; phylum Cyanobacteriota; class Vampirovibrionia; order Obscuribacterales; family Obscuribacteraceae. The sequence goes on along the minus strand of JAVHQC010000035.1, from coordinate 324,326 downwards.
GGCCTTCTACCGTGCCATGTATGCCGGTGGCGATGCGCCTGACCCTGAAACCTTTGGTCTTGATCTGGGCACGAAACAGCCTGCCGGTCAAAATGACAAAGGCGCTCAGCTGGCTATCAACAATCTTGAAAATGCTCTGCGCGACGCGGAAGGCAAGGCCGCTGAATGGGAAAATTCTTATAAGAGGCTGGCGGCCGATTTTGAAAACTACCGCAAACGCATTGACCGCGAGCGGGAAGAGTTTCAAGCCGTGGGCATGCAAAAAGCTCTTGAAGCAATTTTGCCGGCTTTAGACGATCTCGATATGGCGCAGTCGAAGTTGAATGAAAAGACCGAGCCCAAAGTGATGCTCGACAGCTTAAAAATGGTTTGCACCAGATTTGGTCGCTGCCTCGAGTCGGTAGGCATTAAGCAAATGCAGGTAGTGGGCGAAACTTTTGACCCCATGTATCACGAGCCGGTTCAAGAAGTACCTACCAATGATGTGCCTGATGGTGCCGTAGCGCACCAGTTGCGCAATGGCTATATGTTCCGAGAGAAAGTTTTGAGACCGGCTCTGGTCAACGTAGCCGTGGCTTTGTCCGGCGAAGCGGCAGAAGCTTATGAGCGCGACAAAGCGGCCAAAGCTGCTGCCATTGCTGCCCTTGACGATACTTCAAGTAGTGATACTTCAACTACTTCAAGCACTGACGCAGGCTCGGCCGTCGACGACAGAGAGGTGAGAGCGGGCACTGAAACTTCTGAAAGTCTTGAATCAATTAGCGATGAAAGATCTACTCAAGACATTCCTTTTGAAGAAGTTAAGGCCGCTGTAGAAGCATCTATTACAGCAAATGATCAAGCACTGGCAAATAGCGCAGGACAAAATGGAGAAGGTGAGAATTCTGAAAAAGAATCTGAGCCTAAAGTCTACGATTTGACTGACGTTGAGTAATCAAGTCCAATGGCAATATTGGATTCTGGACTGAGATGAGTGAAGACAAAATAATTGGTATTGACCTTGGCACCACCTATTCTTGTGTGGCGATCATGGAAGGCGGGAAGCCGGTCATTATCGAGAATTCAGAAGGTGCTCGCACTACACCGTCAGTAGTGGCATTTACCAAAGGCGGAGAGCGGCTCGTTGGCCAGTTGGCTAAGCGTCAAGCTGTGACTAATCCTGCCCGCACTGTGCAATCAATTAAGCGCGAGATGGGCAGCAACTACAGAGTGCAATTTGAGTCTGTTTCGCATAGCCCTGAACAAATTTCGGCCATGGTTTTGCAGAAAATCAAAACCGATGCTGAAGCTTATCTGGGCGAAAAAGTCACTCGCGCGGTAATTACCGTGCCTGCTTATTTCAACGACGCGCAAAGACAGGCTACTCGTGATGCCGGTCAGATTGCCGGTCTGGAAGTAATGCGCATCATCAACGAACCAACCGCCAGTGCCCTGGCTTATGGTTTAAACAAGCTTGGCGAGCAAGCTGTAGTGCTGGTATTTGATCTTGGTGGTGGCACTTTTGATGTCAGCATTCTCGAAATAACCGATGGTGTTTTCGAAGTGCAAGCAACGAGCGGCAACAACCGCCTAGGCGGTGACGACTTTGACCAGGCGATTATCGATTTTCTCGTGCAAGAGTTTAAGGCCCAAAGCGGCCTTGATATCGCCGGCGATTTGATGGCGGTGCAGCGGCTTAAAGAAACTGCCGAGAAAACTAAAATCGAACTTTCTTCGGCCCTGGTTTCAGAAGTGCATTTGCCCTTTTTAACTGCAGACCAGAGTGGTCCTAAGCATCTAGAGACAAAAATATCCCGTTCGCAATTTAACGAAATTACCTCTCATCTGGTCGAAGCTACAATCGGCCCACTGCAACAGGCTCTGGAAGATTCAGGGCTCAACCCGCAAGATATCGAGCACATTATTCTGGTAGGCGGTTCCACTCGCATTCCAGCTGTGCAAGACATGATTCGTCGCTTTTTCCAGAAAGAACCATCTAAGTCGGTTAATCCTGATGAAGCAGTGGCACTGGGTGCGGCTATTCAGGCTTCGATTTTGGCAGGCGATCTGCAAGATGTGCTTTTGCTTGATGTTATTCCCCTCTCGCTTGGAATTGAGACGGCGGGCGGCTTGTTCACCAGAATCATCGAGCGCAACACTACTATTCCTACCAGTCGTACAATGACTTTTACAACCACAGAAGATGCGCAAACATCGGTTGAAGTGCACGCCTTGCAGGGCGAGCGCGAGCTGGCATCAGACAACAAATCACTGGCTAAGTTTCACCTAGCTGGCATTCCTGGGGCACCACGGGGAGTGCCTAAAATTGAAGTTACATTTGACATCGACGCTGACGGCATCGTGCACTGCTCGGCCAGAGACCATGGCTCGGGCATTAAACATTCGGTCACCATTCAACGCACAACCGGTCTCAGCCCTGAAGAAGTAGAGAATCTGCAAAGTGAAGCTGAGAAGTTTGCCGAGCAAGATAAGCAAGTGCGCGATAGAATCACTACCAGGGTGCATGCTGAGTCTATGTGTGCCGAAGCTGAGCGCACCGTCACTAAATATGGCGACAGGGTCGACAAAGTACATGTGGAAAAAGTGATGAAGGCTGTGGAAGCAGTCAAAGAAGCATTGGCGGAAGAAGACTCACCTGACTTAAAGCAGCTGGTGGCGGGCTTAGACGTTTCATTGCTAGATTTAGGCCGAGTAATTCACTCAGGCAACCGTCAGGCACAGCCAAGGCGCGAAGATAAATCTGCTGGTGCTGGTAATGGGAAGAAAAAACAGACTTATGCCGATGAGCTACCCATTGAACTGGGTCAGGCGGGCAACAAAATTTCAGGCGAAGTGAAAATAGAGATTGAAAAAGAAGAAAGAACTCCAACTCAGCCACTGGAGATCGGTGAAGGGTTGGATTAATAGACAGGCGTTACAAAGGTGCACTCTTGGAAACTATGACAAAACGTGATTATTACGACATTCTAGGTCTGGCTCGCGGAGCCTCAGCGGACGAGATCAAAAAATCTTTCCGCAACAAAGCCAGACAACTGCACCCTGATAACAAAGAAAGTGGTGACGAAGCTGCTTTTAAAGAACTGGCAGAAGCCTACGAAGTGCTTTCGGACGAGCAGAAGAAAGTTTCTTATGATCGTTACGGACACGAAGGCGTTAAGGGTTCTACCCGCGACTTTGATAATGTAGATTTTAGTTCGTTCCAGGGCTTCGGCATGGAAGACATTATTGATGCACTTTTTGGTGGAGGTGCTCGGGGTGGATTCGGCGGTGGTCAGTCAAGCCGCTCGGGACCTCGTCAGGGTGCCCATTTGCGTTACGATCTTGATCTTGAATTTCTCGATGCTGTTTTCGGTCTCGAGAAAAAAATCACAGTTAAGAGACTGGAAGATTGCGACACTTGCAGTGGCGTTGGTGCCGCACCTGATAGCAAAGTGAGCACTTGTGCCACTTGCCAGGGTCAAGGCCAGGTCAAACAACTGGTCAACATGCTCTTCATGCAAAGCTACCAGGTAATTTCTTGCCCCGATTGTTCGGGCTCAGGTAAGAAAATAGAAAAACCTTGTCGTGATTGTCGCGGCTCAGGTCAAACTAGAAAGTCTCGCGATTTTGAAGTTAAAGTGCCAGCGGGAGTTAAAGACGGCGACCGCCTCAAGCTTGCTCAAGGTGGTGATAAAGGCCCTCGGGGTGGAGTGTTTGGTGATCTATTCGTAGTTCTAAATGTGAAAGACCATTCACAGTTTATTCGCGAAGGTTTTACCATTCACGTCAAACAACCTATTAGTTTTTCCATGGCGGCTCTCGGTGCAGAAATTTTAGTGCCTACAGTTGAAGGCGCAAAAGTTTTGAAAATTCCGGCTGGCACTCAGTCAAGCAGCCAGCTGGTCATGCGTGATTTAGGTGTTCCATACCTGAATAATCCATCCCGTCGCGGCGATCATGTGGTGCACGTTATCGTAGAGACCCCCACCAAAATCAGCAGCGAAGAGCGCAAATTGCTCGAGCAACTTGCTGAAATTCGCAAAGAAAAACTCAAGGTCGCGGCTCCAGCACAAGCCAAGGGCGAAGATTTTTTCGATGCTGAAGAAAAAACCAATGCTAAGTCTGAGAGTCAAACTGAGACTGCCAAAGCTGACGGTGGCTCTACGAATAAGAAAAAAAAGCATCAGGGAAAAAACGAAAGCGCTGAATCAGAAGACAAAGGTATTCTGGATAAAATCGTGGACGTGTTTAGACCGAAAGAGTAAATGCTTGCCAGTGAATGACTATTAAGAGTACTAACAGCAAAATTACTAGTGCGAGCTTAGTCGCGCTCATGGCTTTGATTATTGCGGGCCATTGTCTGCCGGCTCATGCCACAAGGCAAGCTGCCGAGCTTGCTCTCGCTGTTAAGACCATTTTCCCTGATATGCGGTTTCGTTTAGATGGAGCGCTGGAAAGCGGGGGCGAATTGTATTTGCCTATTCTGCCACCAAGCCAAGCAAAAAAAGCAAAAGTAATTTTGCTGGAGAGTTTTACTGCTCAGAAGAAGTCGCCGAAACCAGAGATTTTGCTTTTTGACAATGGTGTCGCTTTTGTCAAAGTGATTGCCGCAGGCAAAGGTAAAAGCTTTCCTGCAATTTCAGCATGCAGTGAGAAATTGCGCAAAGCCATACTTGCCGGTCACTTAGCCGAAGATTTAATTGTGCCCGAGAATTTTAGCCTAGCGGCAGTATGGAAGCCAGTGGTGGGCCAGACTGCAGTGCATCTCGAAAGTGGTGCTCACGCGGCTGCGGGAACTCACACAGGCACACAGGCAAGCACTAGACCTGAAATAACTGCGGCTGCCGCCACAGCTAAACACGGCGGCATTTTTCTCACATCGCGCAATTCAGGAATTATCACTCTGGTTGATGATAAAACCTGGAAAAAGATTTGCGAGTTTCCCACTGAAGGCACTCCGGCAGGAATGGTTTATGTCAATGGCCGCATCTACATTGCCGACCAGAGTCGCGGTCGCGTACTTATTCTTGATCCGGTGGGAAAACGCTTTGTTGGTCAGATTGATTTGCTTCCCAAGTCGGCACCAAAAGCGGTGCTCGCTTTACCCAACGGCAAAATGCTCTATGTTTCTGAAAGCGGTAGCGCTGACGTCGCCATTATCGAAGTTGATACTGCCAGGGTGCTCTTGCGCACTAAAGTAGGTCCTGGCCCTGCTCACATGGCCATCACTCCTAACGGCAATACTATTCTTGTGCTCAATTCAGCCACCGGTCAGGTGACTTTTATCTCTACACTGAATCAGAAAGTTTTGGGTGTTGTTACTGTCGGTGCCAATCCTTCGTCTGTAGTAATTTCACCTGATGGAAAAACTGGTTATGTTTCTTGCCGCGGCACCGCCAATCGCATTGCCATAATTGATATTCCCAGACGCGGCATTCTAGCTAATTTGAAAACTGGCAACGGACCCACTGGCCTTGCTCTTTCGGCTGATGGAGCAACACTCTATAATGCGGTGGCCAAAGACAATATTATTGCTGTTTTTGATACCGCTAGCAGAAGCTCGGTCAAGCAAATCAAATTGCCATTAGATATTGATTTTCCTGGCAACATCACTCTTACACCTGACGGTAAGAAATTAATTGTCTCCAGTGCCACCACAACTGCCTTTGGTGTGCTCGATACCGTCAGTGGTGAATTTGAAGCACAGCCTGTCATTAATCAGACTTCTGATGAAATTATCTGGGCGCCTATCGAATAGGCTCTCGTCACCTGGGATGATCGCTTTTGCTCACCTAGAGTTTTTTTACAACTCGTGGGTTGTAGCGGCATACAACTTATCGGTTGTAAAATTTCTTAGACTTTGAAAACAGATACCCCTGCCAGGCCAAAAACCGCTCAATCAATCCCGATTCGGATTGGGCGCACCGTCAGTATGCACTTTATTGAGAAATCTGGTGATGCTGCCTTGATAGAGCAAATCAACGGTGCCCGTGGGGCCATTTCTCTGTTTAGCGATAATAATTTCGGCCTCGCCTCTTTGCTCAGTATCAGCGTTGTAGTATTCATCGCGATAAATGAACATTACCAGGTCGGCGTCTTGCTCAATGGAGCCAGATTCTCTTAAGTCTGAAAGCATCGGTCTTTTGTTTTGACGAGCTTCTACAGCGCGTGAGAGCTGAGAAAGAGCAATCACCGGCACTGCTAATTCTCTTGCTAATGTCTTGAGCGACCGCGATATTTCCGAAACTTCCTGCACTCTGTTGTCGGTCTGTTTGCGGCCTTGCAGAAGCTGAATGTAGTCAATGATAATCATGCCGAGAGCTTTATTTTCAGCCTTAAGACGGCGGCATTTAGCGCGAATTTCGAGCACGTTGACCATGGCGGAGTCGTCAATAAATATGGGCGCTTCACCCAGGCGTCCCATGGCCATAGCCAGTGCCTGCCAGTCGTTTGTATGCAGGTGCCCTGTGCGCAAGCGGTTCGAGTCTATTTTTGCTTCGGCGCAGAGCATTCTCTGTACCAGCGATTCTTTTGACATTTCTAGTGAGAAGATTGCGCAAGGTACATTATGTTCAACGGCACAGGCCTGAGCAATATTGAGTACGAATGCGGTTTTACCCATGGAAGGACGAGCAGCAATAATAACCAGATCAGAAGGTTGAAAACCGGAAGTCATAGCGTCAAGATCATAGAAACCAGACGGCGTGCCTGAAAGCGTGTCTTTGTTTTCGTAGCGCTCTTCGATTTTTTGAAAAGAGGCTTCAACAATATGTTTGATGTGCACCATCTGCTGCATATTGCGACGCTGAGCGAGATTGAAAATCATGTGTTCGGCTTTGTCTAAAGCCGTGTCTGCATCTGTTTCTTCGTAGCAGCTGCCGACAATTTCAGTACCGGCTTTAATCAAGCTGCGCAGTAATGCTTTTTCTTGTACCAGCTTGGCATAATACTCAAGATTGGCCGTAGTAGCCACAGAGCGCGAGAGGTCAGTGATATAGAGGCGACCACCAACTAAATCGAGTTTGCCTTGATCTTGAAGAAAAGCCGATATGGTGACGATATCAATGGGTTCATTTTTTTCATAAAGGTCCAAGGCGGCAGCGTATATCACCTGGTGCGCTTTGCGATAAAAATACTCGGGCTCCAGTACGTCCACTACCCGCGAAACACCATCTCCGCTTACCAAAAGAGCGCCCAGCACCGCCTGCTCCGCATCTAAAGACTGCGGCGGCAATCTTTCCATTGAAGAATCGGTCATTGGTGAGAGTTCTGCAGCCATTGATACCCGCTTATTTGTTTCTTCCAAGTTTAGCCTGAAGCCAGGCAGTTAGTTGGCTTCGGCAGCGAAAACAAAATAAATATTAGAGGCCCTGCACCACGGCAGGGCCTCTATATAGTCAAAATTTGCCGTCAAGCAAATTATTTATTAGTAGCCTTTCTCAATCGTCATCTAAAGAAGACATATCTCCTGTTGGCAGGCCAAGCTCCCAGGCTTTCAGTAAGCGGCGCATAATCTTGCCCGACCGAGTTTTAGGCAAGCTGTCCTTTACTTCTATCTCACGAGGATAAGCGTGGGCAGCCAGTGTCTTCTTGCAGTGTTCTTTGATTTCTTCCATCAAAGCATCAGAAGGGGCAGTGTCGTTTGCCATAACTATGAATGCTTTGATGATTTCGCCGCGTTCCTTGTCTGGTTTACCGATTACGCCTGCTTCCGCCACAGCTGGGTGCTCCACTAAAGCCGATTCGACTTCGAATGGTCCTACCCGGTGGCCTGAAGTATTGATTACATCATCGGCTCGGCCCACAAACCAGAAGTAGCCATCTTCGTCTTTCCAGGCATTGTCGCCTGAGAAATACCAGCCGGGAATTTTGAAATATTCATGAAACTTCGGTTCGTTGCGCCATACGGTGCGCAGCATGGCAGGCCAGCCTGGCTTTACGACAAGCCGACCAAGTTCGCCTGCTTCAAGCTCTTCGCCGTCATCATCGACAATGGCAGCGTAGACTCCTGGCAGTGGTTTGCCCATTGAGCCTGGTTTGATGCCATTGCAAGGAAGATTGGCAATCAATTGCATGCCGGTTTCGGTTTGCCACCAGTTGTCGTGAATCGGCAGGCCATACACTTTCATACCCCAGCGTACCACTTCCGGATTGAGCGGTTCACCGACTGAAAGCACATGACGCAGGCTGTTCAAGCTATGTTGATAAACCACATCGTCACCAGCTTTCATCAACATGCGCAGAGCAGTTGGTGCGGTGTACCAGACAGTCACCTTCAGTCTGTCAATTAATTGATACCAGCTGGCAGCGTCGAAGCGTCCTTCATAGCTAACACATGATGCACCCAGTGACCAGGGGCCGAAGATACCATATACGGTGCCGGTGACCCAGCCCGGATCGGCTGTGCACCAGTAGATATCGTCATCTTTTAAATCGAGCACCCATTTGCTGGTCATGTGATGACCAACAATATCTTCGTGCACGTGAATCACACCTTTAGGTTTACCGGTAGTGCCAGAGGTGTAGAGCAGATAAAGTGGATCTTCAGGATCCATGGGCTCACACTTGAGTTCGGTAGATTCATTGGCCACAAGGGCACGGTATGACAGTTCATTTTTGAGCAGGGCTTTATCGTCCGTTTCGGTAACGATGATGTGCTCAAGGTCAGGTAAATCTTTCTTGATGCTATGAATTTTGTCCTTTAAAGCAGGGTTGGTTATTACCACCTTAGCTTCAGAATCTTGCAAGCGATCGCGCAGTGCGTCTGGACCGAAGGCCGAAAAGAGCGGGCCGGCAATGGCTCCAATTTTAGCAATGGCAATAGTGGCAATATACAGTTCAGCCACACGGGGCAGGAAGACAAATACGCGATCGCCTTTTTTGATGCCAATGGCCTTCAGGGCGTTGCCGAGACGATTGGCCGCTTCATAAATTTCGAGGAAAGTCAGCTTGTTCAGTGTGCCATCCGCACCAACCGTGTATAGCGCAACCTTATTTTTGCGGCCGTCTACAAGATGCCTGTCTATGGCATTGTAAGCAGCGTTAACTTTTCCGCCGGCGAAATACGAAATTTCCTTTCTGCCGTCATCCCAGGTAAATTCGTTATAGGCGGTATCGTAATCTTCAAGATTGCATCTCACAGGGAATTTTTTAATCAGTTCCCTTTTGGCACCCTTTGGAGTATGGTGCGATTGTTTTTCAGGCTTGGCATGAGCTTTGCCTGACTCTTTAGGATTCGTCTCGACGACCTTCATAAATTCCTCCAAAGTGCAATTACGCAGGAATGCACCGACTGCTGAGGCCTGTGCTTTTTGTTTGCGTTAGTGTAACTCTTGTAGAATTAAAAATGGAATTAAATGCCTGAGCGGGTACATATTGAAAAGCCCGAGAGTCAATCTCAAACATGATAAGCAGGGAGCAAAGAGCAAATGTCTCAAGTCTGGACCGATCTGAAAGATTCAGCATACAAAGCCCTGGAAGCGAAGGATCTGGAGAATGCCGTGAAAGATTGGCAAGCCGCGCTGGAAGAAGCTGAGAAGTTTGCCAAAGGCGACGGTCGTCTGGTGACTTCAATAGAAGGTTTGGCTCAAGTGCAATTTGTCAAAGGCAATTATGCTGAGGCCGAATCGCTTTACAAGCGAGCATTGAGTCTGCGCGAAAGTGCTCAGGGCAACGATCATCAAGACATTGCCACGGTACTCAACAATATGGGCGCCGTTTATTTCAAGCGTGGCTTTTATAAAGATGCCATGAGTCATTTTGAGCGTTCGCTGGCCATGCGTCGCAAGTCTTTTCCGGCTGAGCATTTAGAAGTGGGCAAATCGCTTTATCACCTGGCTCTGGTTTGCCACGCTCAACAAAAGTATGATGAAGCCGACGGTCATTATCGCAAAGCTCTCGATATTAAAAACAAGTCTCTTGGAAACAACCATCCAGATTTGATCAACTTGCTGCGCAACTACGCTCATTTATTGCGTAAGACTTCTCGCGATTCCATCGCTGCCCAGATGGAACAATTTGCTGGTGGTATCGAAGCCAAGTTAAGGGCCTAAAGCGCTGTGCTTTCCATTTGTCCTTATCCTGATTGCCGCAAGGGCTTTGAGGTAGAAGGGGCGCAGTTTAATTTGACCGACCGCTTCGGCGGCACTGATTGCCCGCACTGCTCGCGGCCGTGTCTGGCGCGACCGGCAGAGTTGATTGAACAACTGGCTGCTAAAAATACCAAACCAGAGCTAGATTCATCTCAATTTGACGCACCACAGACAGTGGCTTCGCCTGTGCTTGATGCCGGGCAAAATCAATTAGTGGTGGTGCTTGACGACATTCGCAGTTTGCACAATGTTGGCGCTGTCTTTCGCACTGCTGATGCTGCCGGTTTTTCACATGTTTATCTGGCGGGAATCACCGGTGTGCCGCCTCGCAAACAAATAGCTAAAGTAAGCCTCGGTGCTGAAGACTGGATTGCTTTTTCATATTTTTCATTTTTGCCTGACATTATTTTGCCGCTGAAAATGCAAGGCTACTCAATAGTGGCACTTGAAAAAAATGCTTCGTCGAAGTCTTTGTATACTGAGCTTACCGGCAAAAAATTATCGCTGCCAATCTGTCTAATTTTAGGCAATGAAGTGCAAGGAGTTTCGCCTGAAGCACTGGTGCTGGCCGATCATGTTTGTCACCTCAGTATGCGTGGTGAGAAAGAATCGCTCAATGCCTCGGTGGCTTTTGGTGTGGCCGCTTACTTTCTTGCCGAAGCTTTGCTTTGAGTTTATGGAAAATACGACTTAGCGGAAGATGGCAAACTGAATCAAAACCGACACTGCCAGTAGCAAGAAGCTTATTCCGGCCACTAGGACAGCGGCATTGGAACCGGTAGAAACAGCTTGGCCCTTAATATCAAAACCGACCATTTGAGAACGAATGAAAGCGGCAAAAGTGAGAAGCAGTAGAAGCAAGGGTACGAGGTGATGGAGCACGCCCAAGGGCACTGGTGGATTCATGATCAAATACATCTGCGTGGGTTTCTCGGGCGGTTCTGCTCTTGAATAAACCGCCTGATCTATGGCCGTCGTAGTTTGCGATTTGGCTTTTGGAATCTCAAAGTTTTTGGCTGCTGCCACCACTGGCGGGGCGGCTTTTTTTGATTTGCGATTGCGAACGCTGGTGCGCAAAGGCACTTTGTCTGCTTTCTTATCTACAACAGATGGCGCTAGCTGTTTTAGAAAACTATTGTCAGCGGTGAGTACAAAAATTTTGTCGTGATCGGTCATCAAAAAGCGGCCGTCTTTCCTGCAGCCACGCACAAAAAATTTCACGCATTTCATTGTGTCGGTGGCATTGTCGCCATAAGTAGCGGCATAGGCACAGATATAACCTGGTGTGGCCGTTTCTTCGTTACCTAAATAGTTACCGCCTTCCAAAGTAGACAAAACATCAGAGCAATCTTTTTCTTTTGCTCTGACGGTTCTGATTGGAATGCTTAAGCCTTTGCCACTGTAGGGGCTTATATAAGAGAAAGCAAAATCTGCACCTGGCGGCACCATTTTGGGGTATTCACCAGTGCGTAAAAAATAACTCTGGGCAAATCCGCCAAGATCGCGCATTTTTTCTAGAACAATATTTTCCGGGCCGTCTACGCCATAATAAATTGAACCGTCTTCACCCTTTAAACTTGATTTTTCTTCTTCGAACCACAATTGTTTCTCTGTCAGCGAACCAAAAGTGATGGCGAAATAATCGCTCCAGTTATTGCCGATTCGTTTGTAAGGTACTTTAGTGGCGGCGTTTTGACTGACGAGGTAGGCGACTTCCGTTCCCAGAAGTCTTAACTGCTTTTTTCCGTCGGGGCCCTCGAATAGGGTCAATTGACCACGAGGAACAGCTGCGGTGGCAGGCTTAACTGGTGCCGCCGGTTTGGATGATTTAAAAATATAAAAGACCATGCCCACCAGCACAATCAGCGCCACCAGAGGCAGACCAAAATCTTTAAGAACGCGACCAACGCGAATGCGACTTTGCTCACTATCTGATAGTCGCCGACCTTTAGCGTTGGAGCGTGTGCTCGGTTTATTGCGATTGGTGAGACTGGCAATTGCTTCTGCCGTATAGGGCTCTTCTTCTTCTTCGCCACTATCAAAATCTTGCGAAGGTCTCTGCGCCAGGGCATTACCGTAACTGGCTTGTTTTTCCAGACCCTGAGGACGCTGTGGAGGTAACGGCATCGGCGCAATGCGAGGATCAAGAGCAAGTGCTTCTTGCGGGTTGGTTACTTCTTCGTAGTTGACACCACTGGCATTGCCTAAGTTAACTGATTGGCTGAAAGGGGATTTGCTGCCAGGGGGGCCCGGCATATCTTTAAGCATTTCGCGGGCAAAGTTTTGCATGTCCGAATGGCCCATAGAAATTTCCATCGGATGCGGCTGCACAGATATTTTTTGCACGGGTACTTGGGCTGGATGCTGATAAGCACCGTTGGGAGCCGCAGCTTGTGGTTGCGGTACCTCGTACTGCATCATTTGTTGATGCAACTGAGAAGGAATCTGCACCTGGTTTTGCGGTGTATTGGCGCCTTGATTCTGATTTGGATTTGGATTGTGAATCTGCGGTTGCGGCGGTAACTGAGCTGAATTTCCCTGATAAAGACTGGGATCGTCGTATTGAGATTTAGAAGCGCCTTGATTGCGCAGCAAGTTAACTAAATAAGTGTGCCGCTCAATCAGTTTCACCGCCAGCGGATTATCACTCTGCATGCATTGTTTTGCTGTGGCAATAGCTGATTCGACAATGTGCAGAGCGTCTTCAGTCTTGCCCATCATTTCATTGGTCTGGGCAATTTTGAGCAGCATGCTCACCATATCAGGATGCACGCGTCCTAATATTTTTTCGCCGATTCTTACCAGTCGCCAGTTTGTGCGCAGCGAATCTTCGTATCTCGCCACAGACTGATAAGCTTCCGCCAGATTTTGCAAACATTCCGCCAGTTCAGGCGCTTCCATACCGTTGGTGCGCTCTAAATTGGCCAGGGCACTTTCATATAAGGGAATTGCCTCTTCCAGGCGGCCTTCTTTAGCCAGCCATTCAGCTTGCTGCAAATTATTGGCGGCAGTCTGGGCGGGCATTCGAAAGTTATCGCTCTGCATGTCCGTCACACTGGCCTGAATTGCTGGTCTTCAAATTCAATTGGTTCACATTGAAGTTATACACATTGGGTTCATACCCAATCTGTAATAGTTTTCCAATTATAGAAGATTGCAATACGAGCGGGCGAAATCAGGCTTCACTTGGCTCGTCAAAATGCTTGTCATCAGTAAGAAAGCCGAGAACGAGACCACTGACTGCGCCAACAATCAGCCCCCAGCCGAGGCCACCGCGCCAGGCAAACATTGGAACGATACTGGCAGGTAGTGGCCAGACCTTGATCACTTCGAACGAACCGGCCACCACAAGCGCTGAAATGATGCTGATAATAAACATCGCTGCGATTGGGAATGATGCGCCGGTGTTTTTCTGAGTACTCATATTTTTCTACCTGATAACTCGAACTTCCTGAACTGTCTCAAATTGTAGCACCGTAGCACTCGGGTCAAAGCAGGTTTAAAGGGACCTTTACAGAGGTAAATTTGCTTCAAAGAATTTCATAATGGCAATGCTGCTTGCGCAGTCGTTGCCAGGCGACTCAATAGACCGAGACCGGCGATGGTCTTAGCATCTTGAATTTTACCCTCTTGAACCATTTGCCAGGCCTCTTCGAGTGTGAGTTCAAGCACCTCGGTTTCTTCGTCGAAATCAAGATTTTTGCCCTTAAAGCTCAGATTTTGTGCATGGTAGAGATACAGAACCTCATTGCAGAAGCCTGGTGCTGTAAACATGCGCGATAGCTCACTCCAGCTTTCGGCGCTATATCCGGTCTCTTCCGTCAGTTCCCGTTGGGCGGCCGGTAGCGGGTCTTCTCCAGCTTCGATGCGCCCGGCGGGCAATTCAAGTAAATCCTGGTCAAGTGAATATCGATATTGTCTGACCAGTAAAACCTTGCCTTCGCTATTACAGCCCGCGATCACAACTCCGCCGTTGTGCTCAACAACTTCTCTTATGGTCTCGTGACCCTCAGAATTAAGAGTATCAACGCGCAGTTTGATAATGCCGCCTTCCCAGAGCCTCTTGCTCGACGTGCAGTGTTTCCTGGTAAATAACAATTTGGCCTCGATTTTGTCGCTATCTATAAGTAAGAGTGAGTTACGGTCTATGGTAAAGCAAAGAAATGAGAGCCACAATCAATTAAAATTCAGTTTCAGTCGCCGCAGTAAAGTATCTTTTGAATTACCAGGAAAGTCTTGACTACATAAAATCGCTTGTGCCGACTCTTGAGCGTCCAAGCTTAACGCGCGTGGAGAGCTTTTTTGCTGCTCGCGGCAATCCGCAAAACCAGCTAAAGGCGTTTCATGTTGGTGGTACCAACGGTAAAGGTTCAGTAAGCACTCTGCTCGCCTCAATGTTGAGTGAGCTCGGTTACCGCTGCGGCAAATTTACAGGCCCGCACTTAATTGCCTTCAACGAACGCTTTGTAGTAGACGGCAAGGCTATCGACGATATCTCTTTTGCTCGCATCGCCACGCTCGTTCATCAACAATCGCTCGCTTTCAGTAGAGAGCGTGAAGATTTAGGTAAGCTCACATGGTTTGAATTTCTCATGGCCATGGCTGTTGCATATTACGGTGAGAGCGAGGTCGACTTTTGTGTTTTTGAAGTCGGCCTTGGTGGCCGCTTTGATGCTACCAACGTTCTAAACAATGTCTTGGTGTCGGTGATTACCAATGTAGATCTTGATCATATGCAGTTTCTTGGTGACACCAGAGCAAAAATCGCTTTTGAGAAAGCCGGAATTCTGAAAACTGGTGTTCCCGTACTCACCACCTGTGATGGCGACGCTCTAGAAGTAATACGCGAGCGCGCAATAGCTGTAGGCTGCCCTCTGTACGCCATAAAAAATGTTTCTCTGGGGGCCAGCAGCAACGATATTTTTCGTCTTTTTGCCATCGAATATTTAACTCCTGAATACGATTTTCATTATGTGGAAGAGTTTGTGGCCTTGTTGAAAGAGCTGTTTTTAACAGACGATTTTGCCTCGGGTCTAAATGGTGCTTACCAGCGAGTCAATGTTCTAACGGCGCTTATGGCTCTTGGAGTGAGCGGCATTGCTCGACCGTTAATCAGTGCTGATAGCGCACACACTCTTGCCAGCTTAAAGCGCGGCTTAAGCAAAGCCAATTGGCCCGGCCGCTTTGAAATTTTGGAAAGCAAAAAGTTTATTTTAGACGGTGCCCATAATCCGCATGGAGCAACAGCCTTACGTGCTTCACTGCTTGATAAATTTGGCTCTGACAAAAAAATGATTTTTATATTGACCTGTTTTGAAAACAAGAATGCCGAAGAGTTGCTTAAAGCGCTTTTGACAAAAGGCGATTTACTGCTTACTTTTGCCGCCCAGGCAAGTGAGAGAAATATGTATAGACCAGAGCAACTGGCTGATATCGGGCGTGCTTTAGGTGCTCAAGCCATAGTGGCTGAGAATTTTGAGCAGGCGGTGAAAATTGGGCGGCATACAATTGAACAGGAGCCCGCTAAATCAAAATGGGCCCCATATTTAGTTGCCACAGGCTCTTTTGCCACGATACGCGAGGCCATTAAGTTTTTTGGGCCAGAGTGCTGATTAGATCTAGGGTAAAATGAGTTCTTGTTAGCCGGAGTGTTCGCCATTAACGACCATTTTTTCAATCTTGCCGGTCACGTCAGGCATCAGGGTTTGGCGCTAGCAGGAGTTAGTGTTCAGCTTTTCGATTTGTTCAGCAATGAAGATCTGGATGGGCAGGTGCCGCTCAAAGAAGTCAAAACCGGTGCGAAAGGTGATTTTTCCTTTTCGGTGAAAATTGGTGTATATCGAATTGACGTGGTTCCCGATGCCACCACTCGCATTCTTAAGCACTCTGTGCCTGAAGTAAAAGTGATTACCAACACTAATCTCAACATTAGCCTCAGTACAGGTTCTATAGTCTCTGGCACGATTAAGCAAGTTACAGCCGAAATGGTGGCGGGCACTGAGGTGGTGGCACTAGGAATTGAACCTTCATCATACAAACAAGTTAGTGCTGTAGACGCAGACGGCCAGTTCAGTTTGTGTGTACCAAGAGGAAAATATCATATCGCCCTGCGCTGCTCGGCAGATGATAACTCCGACAATGCCAAAATAATTACCACTCACAGCGATGTTTTAACTGTTGATAGAGATGTGGATCTGGCGCTGGAATGGCCTGATTTACTCTCTTTCAAAGGCGAAATTGTAGATGTATTTGGTCAGCCTGTTGAAAAGGCGCAGATAAGAATTTCACCTGCGGCCTCGAGGCGCAGCTTGCTATTGAATGAACTTAGTTTTGGCGCCCAGACATACAGCGACAACAGTGGAAGATTTGAACTAGCGCTTGAGCCTGGTTCTTATGATCTAGTCATTGAAGCACCACCAGGTTCGATTTTGTTTGGCGCCCAGCAAACAGATCTGGCAGTGATGGAAAATACGGAGCAGCGCTTCACACTTGCTGAGGGCCATCGCTTGCGTGGACAAGTAATGTTTGAAAGTGCGTCTTTATCGCAAAGTTTGATTCGTGTGCAAAGCCTTGAGAGCAAGCAAGAATATATTACTCGCACCGACAATGAAGGCAACTTCTCGCTTTCGGTGCCGGGAGGAAGTTATAAGCTGGTGGCGCAGGCTCATCCAAAAGATGCGCCGCCGATAGTGATTGATGGTTGTGAATATAGCAGTCTGGCACCATGGTCGCGCAATGTGGTGGTGGGCGCCGATACACACGTAGCCATTCGCCTAACTGAAGGTACGGCTCTGCAAGGGCGCATTTGTGATGATTCAGGCCAGGCACGGCCTAGTGTGCGGGTCTCGGCCTTCGTCGATCAAGGCGCTGCTCCTGATTTGACCAGCAGTGCTCTGGTGTATGGTATTACTGATGGTGAAGGCAATTATTGCCTCTTTCTCTCACCGGGTGCCTACTGGCTTGTTGTTCATAAAGACTTTAGCAGTGCCAGACGCATTGAAATAGGCAGTGAGCCTGTCAAAGAAGATATTATCTGGCACGGCTGGTCGCGCATTAAGTTCGAAGTTTTCGGCGATGATGATCAGACCGTGCCTCGCTGTCAGGTCTTTTACCATCCTTACGGCAGTGAAAGTGATGCTGAAGAAAGTGTCAATGCCGCCTCAGGAAGCGCCATGAGTCTGCCTTACGGCTATGTGCTCACAGGCGATCAAGGCATTTGCCGATTAACTTTGCCTTCAGGTGTCTACACTTTTAAATTCATTCCTCCGCAAGCGGGATCTTTTCAAGAAAAGACAATCAGGCAGCTTTCCATTAGCTCAGATATAACTCGTAAGGTCATTCTCGAGCACAAGGTCAATAAGGTAGTTTCATGAGCAGCCTCATGAGCCGCTGGCAGCTTATAATCGCTCAACTTCTATGCCTCAGCGTCTGCTCTGCCTGCACCGGGGGCAAGCCGACCTTGCTAAATGATGAGCAAATCACAGCTAACGCCGCCAGGGAGGTGCGGGTCGAGTGTGCACCGCTGGCGATGCATAAAAACTATTTTGGTGTGCGAGATTTACTGCCCAGCGTGGAAAAAGATCCGAACTTCGAAGCTTACACATTGTGGTTTTTCCACTGCTTTGCTGATTTTCAGTTAGAAGATCAAGAGTTTGACGATACAGCAGGTGCTTCTACTTTAAGAGTAAAAGTCAAAGGTGTGCAAATGCGGCTCAGCTGTCCTATCAATATCTGGATGGAAAAAAAAGCCTCTGCGCTCACTCGAGCTCATGAAGATGGGCATGTTTATATTTGCCGCAAAGTTTACGAAATGGCACCTGCTGCCGCGCGCCTTGCTGGTGGCAGCGTCCTTGGCAAAAGTTATAACGGCATGGGTGCAAATTTGTCGCAGGCTCGAAAAATGGCACTACAACAGGCTGAAGCTGATGTCGCTGCAGTATTTCAAGCCAAGATTGTCGACCTTTGTGATGAAATCTCACAGTTGTATGACGACCAGTGTCGTCAAGCAATTTCGAATCAATCTGAAACGTCACAACAAACTATGGCCGAACATTCTTTCAAACAAATCGTCGGCAGCAGAGTGTTTATTTATTAGTTTATTTGGTCAGCCTAGACTTGACCGAATTTAGCTTGTCGGTAAATTTGCGAGCATCGTCGGTGCGATTGGCTGCAGTCAGCACTTCGATAATACGAGTGTAAACTGCCACAATTCTTGGGCTATAGGGGTCACCTAATTCTGTCTCTTGCGATTTTAGAACTCGTTCTGGGTCGGTCATAATTTCGCTGTCAGACAAAAGAGCTGTGCCACCAAAGCGATTTTTTGTGTTTTTGGCTACAGGTGCCGATTTATCAACTACTGCGGTTGTTGCTGTTTTCACCGGCTTAATTTCTTTAGCATTCTTGGCTCGTTCGGCCTGCTCGTCTAGCGCCGTGTTTAGTTTTAGAATGGCGGCGTGAGCCTGTTCGTCACTGCCAAGTGAGATCAACTGTTCAATGGCGAAGAACGATTTGAGAAAAGGACCGACCCCGACTCCTTTGCTATCGAAATCTTTGAGGCGACTGAGAGCTTTGTCACGCAAATCTTTGTCGGCACCGTCTGCGGTGCTAAGACTTTGCACGTCGACTTTAGCGTTGATGGATGCAATTTGTACATTGCTTAAGGCCGATTGCAAGCTGCTGTCTAAACTGCGCAATTGCGAAGATTCAAACTCTATCTGGCGGAAAGTGCCTTTAGCGGCCGGGTCAGAGAAGCTAATGCGCACTCTCTTTGCGGCTTGACCGGCGGTTTCGATGGCTTTTTCACCAATTTTTAAAGCTTCGAATTTCATATCGCGATCGGTCATGTCGGTATCAAGATCAGCGGTTACTTCAAGTGTATCGCCCACCATGATTGTGTCGATGCGCTTGCGGCTGCGTGCCGATTCTCTGTTTTGCAAATAAGCTGAAAGTCTGCTGGCCGGGTCGCTAACATCATCATCTTTTATGTTCAGAGAAGCGAGCAACTGCTCTCTACCTAACTGACCGGCACCAAAGGCTTTTACGTCACCCACTGTGACTGAAACTACTTTTCTTTTGTTCAGATTGGCCGAGCTGTAAAAGTAAACAGTCACTCGACTAATGTCAGTAGGAGCCAGATCAATGACGGTTTTTGCTACCAGTACCGCTTCGATTTTGCAGTCATTGTCATTGGCGCGGGCATTGCGATAGGTAGAAACGTAAGCTTCAGCGCCGTTTACTGCAGCATTGACTCGAGTACCGTTAGCAAGAATCTTTCCTTGTTCCACAGCGGTGATAATCTGACCTGCCGAAAGCGCCGCCTCTGCTGCGGTGGGCATAGATGAAAAGCCCAGCGATGCTAGAGCAGCCAGGGCTAATAAGTTACTTCTATTACTAACTCTTCGCGACACTATATTATCCTCACTGGAAAAGTCCATTCTCTATTCAGTCATGTGCATGAGCAGGTATTTTAGCAGCGTTTAAACTGATTGCGCCAATCTCGACCTTCTGATGCTTGGCAACCGGCCACTGTTTTAACTGTGTTAAACCGCTTAGAGCAAAATGGGCATATTCAAGCTTGGAAACGCTGATTTGAAAATGGCATTACACTACAGATATATGAGAAAACTGCTCCAAGTCCTATTGTTCACCTCGATTGTCAGTGCCTGGCTGACACCGCAACCCGTAAGCGCTTCCCTTAAGCGCGCAGATATGGTTGTGGCCGGTAGTAGTTGTGCGGCCTGTTTAATTCGCATTGAGAAAAAGCTTAAAGCCAGGCCTGGTGTGCTCAAAGCAATGGTTTCAGTTTACCGACCATACGCTGCCATCGTGGTTTACGACAATGCCAAGACATCAATGAAAGACCTTGCCAAAGTTTTTGCTGCAGAGAATGCCACAGCGGTAAAAGTAGTCGATCATGAAATTGCCGAAGTGCCGGTTTTGCTTTTGCCTCTATACAAGTAGGGAGAGATTAATGGCTGATGATGATGACCTTAGCGCTATTCGAAAAGCGGAATCAGAGTCGGGAAATCTAGAGAATCACCAGAACCGCGACAACGTCGTTGAAGGTCTTTTTTCTTCCGTCAAATATTTGCAGAGTGCGCACGCCGAAACCGGTTTTATCAAATTGCGCAAGAGCGACAAGGTCACTCAGATACTGCTTGTGGTGGCACTATTGATTGTGGTGGCAGCTCAACTGATGCCCCAACAGAGGGAGCTTTGCACTATTCTTGCCGACGGTTTGATGCTGGTAATTTTGTTGTTTTTTATTGCCGTGCGCTTCGGCGTTTTACGCACGCTCAAGCCAAGGCAGGCTGTATTAGCCTGGCAGCTGATACTAGGATCATTTTTGTTGGGCACCTATTTGGCATTCAATGCCAAAATGATCATGTTATTGGTCACCGGCGTGTCGATTTTGCCCAAGTAAACTGGCGGGTCAAGTCAGGTTGGGCGCGGTGGTGCAATACCAACAATAGGCTCAGAAGCCTGAGTTTTTACGTTCATTGTCGGGCCGACATTTAAAAACGGCACAGGTACAGGCATGACGATAACTACACTGCATTGCACACTGGCAAGTCCGTCTGCAGTGCCGTCATATTTATCTAGTTTCAGCACCAGACCCTGATAGGTGGGTGATTTAGTAAAGTTGGCTTCTACGTCAGCCACAGCTGCAGTTGCTTCAGCCAGGCTAGAAGAATTGGCGGCGGCACGGGCGGCTTGTTTAGCCAGATCATTGCAGATATCACCGCCGATAACCACCACAGCGAGGTCGATGATGGCCAGCACAATGGGCACCAGTACAATGGAGCCCACTAAAATTTCCACCAGATTTTGGCCGGTAGGCCGCCTAGTTGAACCTCTCTTCAAGAAAATACGATCCGTCACTGGTGCACCTGGCTATTTTAACTGGGTATGTTTTCGATTACCGATCGCCCACTAAATTTAAAAGTGACGGGTTGATTGATGCCGGGCACTTGAAGGAAAAATGGTATTTGCAAAAACGGTTTGCACTGAACTAGTAAATCTAGGTGAATAAATTTGACCTTGGGTGTGCCTTCCGTCAAATCAATATAGCAAGTTTGTTTGGGCATAGAGCTTGTGCTGGCAAATTGACCTAATCCCATTTGCTGCCAATTTTTGATGATCATATTCAAGGCGCCATTAGCATCTGTACTACATGTTAGATCTGTTTGAAGTGATGCAGGGTTGGTGCTGTTATCTAACACGAGCACATTTTCTAACGCTGCCTGACGCAATAGCAAAGTATTTAAGTAGAGACAATCAGCATAAGAGATGGCCATTCCAATCATGTTCAGAAATGGGAAAAAAACCACCATAACAAAAATGAAAATTGCCGGACCGAATTCGGCAATTACGCTTCCTCTGTGGTGTCTCGAACGGGTTTGCCTGGGCGAACGTTTCATAAGTCGATCTAATCCGTCACTAAACTTACTACGATAGATTATGCCCCTATCTGGCTACCGTGCAACGTTTTATTGTCTCGATCGCCTATAGTTGCCCGTCTTACGTGGGGCTCTTACCATAAAACTGGCTAGATGAAGCAAATTTTTCTTGTCAAAGATTATTAAACTGCTATAATAATCAGGCCAAACGCGCTCTTCAGCTTCTCTGTGCCGTTTGAGTGTTGAACAAACAGTATAAACTCAGGCTGTTACGGCTTGGGAAGAATTACTAACTTGCATCCATATAAGTGGTGCTTACGGTTAAACCAAAGGCGAGGTCCTTAAGATGGAACGGAAGAGAAAGCAGCGTGCAGCATCATTGGTGCTGATAACAGCTTTTATACTGGCTCTAACTGTCATTATCGTGGCGGCAATTGCGCTGATTAACTTGCTTGGTGGTGGCCAGCAGATGCAGCGTGCTACCGATGCCGGTAACCTTTCTCTCGCCCGCTCTGTACTGGTAAAAGTGGCAGTGCCACTGGCCAACACTGGCGATCAAGTTCAATTTAACGGTGTCAGTGATCACACAATGGGCGCGCATGGTGTCATCAACTTGCGCAACATCAACAGGGTGATGGCGCAGGCTCTGATCATCAATTTCAATGCTCACAAGATTGCTGCTGATGGTCTTGATCAAGGTGCCAACTCTCACGCCGCCCAAATTACGACAGTGTCTCAGCAACTAGGTAAATCGCTTAGTGATGAGCTGGCCAAGCCATCGTCAGTGCAGGTCTTCTTCAGCTCCATAGCCAAACTCAATCCGACTAAACAATTCGGCAGCGAAGACATTGCTCCTTTAGGTGCGCCGACATTCTCTTATATGGACCGCACTCAGCCTTCCAACGTCTACATTTCTGCTTCAGCGATGCCAGACTATAACTTCACCACTAAAAGTTCCAAAATCTACAACGACAAGGTCAGTGGCTGGGTTTTACCTGTAAACTCCCATCTTGACTCGAGCGGTACACCTCACAATTATTTGAAGGGTTACCTTGAAGGTATGGCTCCTGCGGCCAATTTTGCCAATACTTATTTTGTTCCTCTCAAGCCTGGTGCCAAACCGCACCTGGTGCCTCAATTGGCTTTTGATCAAAATGACAAAGCCTCAGTCGGCGCCAATGCCTTTAGCTGGACAAAGCCAGTGCCCAATGCCCTTTCATTGAGGGCCCAGGCTAAATCGACACAAGGATATAACGGCGGCTTCAATGCATATGCTCTGGTTGAACCCATTGATCCAGTCGGTTTCGCTGCAGCTTTGCCGCACGGCTTCATCCGCATTCAAAATGGTGCTGCGTCGCCTACAACAGGTGTAGCCGGCAATAACAGTGCTGATGTTTTTGTCTACACCATGAACAATCCGCAGGCCTACCCTTCCGACATCAACGGCAAGCCGCTGCCATATTTCGTTGGTATGAATGATTCGCCGCTACCAGGTGGTGCCGCCAACGGCCAAGATTACCTCAACAAGATTGTGCAAGATATCAAAGATGGTAAAACACCAAATTGTTCAGGTCTTAGCGTTGGCTATGCACTTGCTGGTGACAGCCTTGGCCTGGGCGGAGTTTCGCAAGCAAATTGCAATAACATTGGTGGTATCGGTGGTAGTGGCGTAGACAATATTGCGCTCAATACTCCAAGTGCCAAAATCAATAAAGATATGAACGCGTACAACTCGTCTGACAACCGCAGTTTGTGGGCCCGTCCTGTTCTGGAAGCGGCCTACAATATTCAGCCTCCTACTCCTACAGGCAGCAACGGTGCCAGTGTCAACGTAGCAGACATTGTCAACTTGCAATTGCTCACTCAGCGGGCTGAAGGTTATGATTTCCACCCTGGTACTTACCAGTCTGGTATCGCTCGTGTGCCACAAACTCGTCCCGTGCTCAGTGCTCCTGATTTCCGCATCACTACCGATCAAGGTGTTCGCCTTGATAGCAAAAGTACAGAAGGTATCAGTCTGAACGGTCCAATGTGGAATTATTTGACCCAGCGCATGTATCAGATTGATCCGGAGTGGCTAAAATACGCCAACACTGGCATCTACGCCAGTGAAAATCGTCCTCTTGATTATATTCTCAGTCAGAATATGGTGCCTATGGGAGGTCGCGGCTATATTTACATGAGCGCAAATGCCAATGGCGGCAAAGGCGGCCTTGTGCTCAAATCAGAATCTGCTGCATTAGCTGATTCGCCTTGGTTAAGTGACTTCATCGGGCAATTGCCTGATGCTAAGAGCCCAAGTTCACCAACCGAAACCAGGCAATTTGAGCTTATGCCTTTCACTCAAATCAACGTTGCCGGAGATTGGGGCTATCCTCAGCCTTATGATTATCCGGGCAAAATTTGTTTGATGAACTGGTTCTCTTTCACACCTGCCAGCGGCTGGAACAATTTGCTTGGTCAAATCAACCTTGGTGCTATCAGCACGAGCTGCTGCCCTGAGGGATCAACAGGTTCTGGTGCCTTCGCTATCAATTACAGCAGTGGTGGTGATACTCTAACCATGCCACCTGGATGCGCTTGCCCTCCTACAACTACTTGCGACTCCACCGGGCCCTGCTAAACCAGCGAATACTGCTACTGAACTGAACGGAACCGAAAGGAACAATTGATGACTGATATGTATTCTTCTGGTCAGACACGTCTGATTGAGAGATTCAAAATACGGCTGTCATGTTGTTTACTTACTTGTTCAATGCTTGCGGTTGCCATAGCGGCTATAGCGGCTATAGGTACAGTTACGTGCAATTCACCAGCACAAGCCCAGCAGCAAGTGCGGCAGCAGTATGCGCAGCCTCAGGCTGCGGGTCAGCCGGCAGCACGCGCGCGCAGACCTGCACCGGTTGAGAGCGTTCATCGTCCTTTGACTACATGGCCTAACACTGTGCCGATACCATTGCCGCCTGATGCAAAATTTGTTGCTGGTTATCAGAGTCAATATATCAGCACCAAAAGCATGACCATGCTGCGCCTGACTACAGTAAACCCGGCGGCTACCGTGCTTGACTGGTACAAACGCAGTTTGGAAAGCGCTGGTTGGACCGTTAAAGAAATGAGTAGTGTGGCCGGTCGAACCGTGTCGTCAATTTCTGCCACCAGAAATGGTGTCAGTTGTTCAATCAATGTCATTGCGCCGATTTCGGCTAAAGACCGCACGTCTGTAACTATTTCCTATACTGACCGTTAGGGCACCATGTTCAATCAAAAAAATATCTGGCGACAAGCAGTTTTTTGTTTGGCTGTCTGTTTAAATTCTTCATGGCCGGCTGCCCTGGCTGGCCCTGCTGCTACCAGCAGTGGGAAACCTGATATTCCTACTGAGACTCAAGTAGCCGAGCTTTTAAAAAAACAACCCAAGAGTTATGAGGCTCATTACGCGGCCGGGCGTTTGTATGAGTCACGCGGATTTTATAGCGAGGCCCAAGAAGAATACAAAAAGGCAGTGTCATTTCCCTCCAGTCGACCTGACGGCTACAAAAGACTAGCTCAATTAGCTCTGCGCTCCAGTGACTATCCAAAAGCCGAAAAAGCGGCTACTGATGGTCTGAGGCTTTTTCCTAACGACTACGGCATGCTGCTTACGGCCGGTTATGTTTTGCATAATCAAAATAAGCTGTCAGCGGCGCTCAATATGTATCAACGAGCAAGAGCGGCTAAACCTGGTGACGCCCAAATTTGTCTGGCCATGGCCGACGTTCTTGCAGCTATGCAAAAACCAGATCAGGCCTTGTTGGAAATTCAGCGCTTTGAAAAATTGAGCAAACCCAATGTACTTAGTATTTACGAGAAAGCAAAAGTGCTACTGGCCCTTAAGAGAGTTGATGAAGCCTTAGTTGAATTAGACAAAAACTTTGTCAGCGATCCCGCGAATTTTCCCAGCAATAAATTGTATGCCACCACACTGGCAGCCAGAGGCAAAAAAGCTAAAGCACTGGAAGTGGCTCTCTGCCTGCTTGCCAATGGTGCGGGTAAAGAAATGGAATCGGCTAAAATTCGCAGCACTAATTTGCTTGGCCAGCTCCCCCCTGACGCTGGCCCCATTATTGCTGCTGCTGAAAATCGCCTCAGTGGAAAGGATATCAAAGCAAGATTGCATTTTGCTCTTGGTGACGTTTATGACCGCAAAGAAATGCGTGAGCAGGCCATCAAGCAATATCAGGATGGCTTAAGGTTGAATGAAAAGTTTGCGCGAGGCCATATGCGACTTGGCCAAGATCTCGAGCGCCATCGCAAAGATTTCAAAGGTGCGCTTGCAGCGTATAAACGAGCCAGCGCCTTAGATGTAGAGAAAAAAGATCGAGAGATTGCTAACAGTCTCAAAGACTTGGAAAAGAAAATGGCTGCTAAGTCTAAATAAAGTGCGGGAGTTAAATGACGAAAATTTCTGATAGAAATTTGAGAATAATTCTCTCACTGCTTGTGATTGTAATTCTGGCATCAGGATTAGTTTATTTATGGAAACGCCCCCATTATCGGCCGACTAAAACGGTGGCTACAATTAAGCCTGTCACCATTACTGGTGAAGTGGTGGACGCCTGGTGTTATGCTTCGCAAACCATGGGCCCGGGCCGCGGACCTGGTCATAGGGCGTGCGCACTCAATTGCATTCATGGTGGTGTCAGTGTCGGTATTTTGGAAGATGGCACCAATATTTTATTTATCGCGGCAAAGTACAGAGGGTTTAAAGGTTGCCAGGAATTATTGTTGCCTTACGTGGGCGAAAAAGTAACAGTGACTGGATGGGTTGGTGATCTCGGCGGCTCACGCATGCTGCGCATTCAAACTGTCAAAGCCTTGACCGGACCAACTGTGGAGCAAGAAGTAAAGGAAGTACAAAAAGTACAGGAAGTACAGAAAGACTTAAGTGGAGAATTAGAAAAGCCACCCGTCAATAAGACTGGTGGCTCTTCAATGCCCTAGAGGCGAACTTGTTATGGTGTCGGTGTTGCCGGTGGCGCTGCTGGATCAGCTGGCGCTGCCGGATCTGGAACAGGTGGTGTAGGTGGGGGTGGTGGCACATACGGAATGCCAGTCATCGCCGGTGTGCCAGGCGGATATTTTTCGCCTACATAGCCTATGCTAAAACCGAGACTATCTTTGAACGTGCCTGTATCAACCTGCCTTCTAAAGCGAACATCAACAGCCATACCGTTTTTCTGATAAGTAGGCCGCATATTTTTCACACCAGGGCCAGCTGAGTAGTTATTGTAAAAGCTCGAATTCATAGGGAAACCAGCGGTTTCAGCGAAGTCTGACTGGTTAGTGATTGCTGGAGGCAAACCCTTGGCCCTTTGGTCAATGGGTGGTGGCTTAGCTGCACCAAATCCGGCACCACCTAGATCTCTGCCGGTGGTGGCTTGCGAAACTAGCGGATAATCCATCGGCTCTCCGGCGTGGTCACCTCCCAGCGCTTTGCCAGGTTGATGTACCTGGTCACGTATATAAACGTCATAGACTGGCTTCAAATAAACCGTATCAACGAGATAGCCGGTATTAGGAAACTCGAATGGTCCTACAGTCTGAGTACCAACTTTGCTTTTTGTGATAGCGTCAATATTCTCTGAATACAGTTGTTGGTTGCCGGCCACACTATATTGCACTGGAGCTAGTGATTTGTCTTGATAGCTGATTTGACCACTGGCAGGATCAATTCGATAAATATGGATGTTGCCGTTGGGGATAGGACCCAAGTTGTAGATGGTTTTGTCGCCGAGTTTGGCAGGAGTTTTCCAATCGATTTTGTCCGGCACCGGAGTGTTGAAATTGTATTTGGGGTCGGTCATCATCGTTACTGCCGAATCAATGTTCAGTTTAGTCCCGGCTCTTTTCCACCAGTCGAACAGGGCTAGACGGAAGACATTACCAGTGCTCTCAGCTAGAGAAGGATATGGCCAGGTAATATCGACGATTTGTGTGGTGGGTTTGCCAATTGGATAGTCACCATTTTTGGAAGTTTGCACATTGCAGTTATTACCACTGTTCAGTTGAGCATCGGTAAACATATCTATGGGCTTTGTAATTTCAGGTGGTATGCCGTCTGGGAAGCTGAAGCTTAGTGCACCAGGTGCTGGTTTTGGATCAGCCACGTTGGCAGGCTGGGCGCATGCGATGGCATGAATGGTATAAGTCTGTCCACTTTGACCATTATTCATTTGTTGGTCGGCCTCAGCTTTAACAACAGTCTGCATCTGATATGGCAGTGAGGCTACAGAGGGGGTCCAGTTTTTTACATCAATCAGTTTGATGGCATCACCAATGCCGGCGAAGACAAAATCTTCTCCGTCGAAAGTCTGATTGAAGTATGAGCGGTAAAAATTATTCTGCGATCCGCCGCTTGGAACGCTGGCTTTGGAAATGGGGCGGGGCAGCGGAGTGTTGGTGACGCCACCACCATTGGCGATACTGCCCAGAGACAGCTTGAGGGAATTTTTGACATAGTTAGACGAGCCGGTCATGCGAATTTGATTAGCGGTATAAGCATCTTCCGCATCTTTGTATACGTTGATATTTTGATTGTTAATGTCTTTGGCTATATAGCCTGGCACAATTGCTTTTTTCAGTTCAGTAGCTAATTTGGCTTGGGCTGCTTTAGCCTTGACTAAATCAGCTTTGATAATTTGTTTGAGATTGGCATCGGCCAGCTCATTGGCAATAATTAAGTCGAGGCGAATTGTACCGATGATGCTGTTAATGCCTCTGACTGGCACGTTGTACGCATCATTGGCTGTGGTTACCGAGCCTGTTGGTGCCGCGTCGGATACTGAGACCCAACCATACTCATCGGTATCTACTGCGATCATGCTCAAATCTCGAGCAGCTGCTAGCGACGCCGCTTCAATCGCGTTTCGTTGTTCGCTATTGCTGCCCAGCAGTCTCACATAACCGAGACTGAAGAAGGCTAGAACGGCCACAAGAAAGACCGTTATGGCAGTGGCAAAGACGAGCATATTGCCTCGTTGCCTGCGTTTGATCAGATTTCTCTGATTTTTAGTCATGCTTCAACCCCCAGCCTGCACAAAACTATTGCTTTGCTTAAATGCTACTAATAATCTAATCCTAGTATTCCCCATCTCTGCTGTCAATAAGCACTCAGCCTGGAAGCCGCCAGGCTAAGGCCTAAGCACGAAGGCCAGCATCCCCATGCTAGCCTTCTCCCACAGCTTTTGTTGTTCAGTTTAAATGAGCCCTGCTTAATGTTCTTGGCGTTAGATTAAATCTCAGGCCATCTATAAATAGGCTATACGGCAATCGGCTGAGCCATCGTTCCTATATATGCAACTTCTGGCTTAAGCGTTGCAGCGCCGGCTACTGATTGCCAGCGGGTAGCGACAATGCCGTCTCTATATAACTCCTGGTGAGTCGAGAACAATGCCCGTTTGGCCAGTTCTCCGCCAGCTTGAGCAACCAGTTGTTGCAATGCTTTTTGCGCCAGGTCATCACGAGAGATAAGCAGCAATGAATCGATTTCTTCAGTGGCGAGAGATTGAGTCAGTTTGGTGATACTTGCTTGGTCAAGGGCGAGATTGTTGACCAGACCGACTTTGGTTGTCGATGTGCCATTGCGAAATTCGACTTTGGCGTCAAGTCCTGTTTCAGCGTTTTTGGCTTGCTTACAAGTTGTCCACTGAAATGCACTTATTTGGCCGTCTTTTTGTGCAACCAGGTAAAGCATGCGCAGATTGGCGACCTCGAGGTGGTGCCGTTGGAACTCATTATCGAGCATGGTGTCGTCTGCTTCAGGAGCACCAGCGATGGTTCTCGTTAAAGGAGAGAGCATGTAAACCAGTGGCTTGGTGGGAGTTGTCCACCATGGCAATTTGCTGCCATGACGATGACAAAGCAAATAATCAAGATAGAAGAGCTTGCGCAGCCGATCTCTAATCAAGACTGGTTTTTCTTCACCAGCAATAAACCACGAAATATGTTTCTCAAGTAAGACCTCATGCTCATCAATTAGTTTGAAAATAAGATGGTCTCTGTCATTTAACTGAATAGCCATTTAAGAGGTCCTCGGATGTTTTGGGGTGGTTTGCTGTGGTCTGCGGTGCTTGGACGTGGGGTAGCTAGCTGCGTAACTGTGATCTAATTCTTTTTGTATTGGCCGTTGATGTATCCGGTAAGGGCGTCGGTTTCTTTTGGTGCATGAACTCGATAAAATCGCCTCAATTTTCGGTCAGAGGCCAAGATTGTCACATTTTGATTTTTTAGTGCACCAGCTTGGTCTTTCACCTGTCTTAACTGGTCGTTCAATTCTTCAATGGTTTGAGCAGGATTTCTTGGCCGAATCATCTCCTCGTAAACTAAAGCTGCATCGTTAAACCAGTTAATTCGTGCATAACAGAGATCATCCAAATCAGCTCTTCCGCGAGGTGCGTGTAGAGTCTTCAGCGCTTTCGAAGTTTCGCGATATCTTTTAGCAACAGCACTTGCAGCTGCTGTCCATCTTTGTACACGCTCTGCCTCCTGGTTAAAGGGCATGTTCAAAATGATTCTTTCAGAGTCGGTAGGTCGGCCGTGATAACTAATGCCATCGAATTTTTCAAACCAGGTTAGCTCTGGGCTCGCGTCAGAATCCATCGCTCCGGCACCTTTGGCGGTGACACCGTTGGCCGGACCTTTTGGCGCAGGACCCTGAAAATTGGAATAACCTTTTTGTGCAGGAGTGCTGGAATTGCCGCCGAAAAATTCATTTTTAGGTTGAGCGCTTGCCACTTGCACGCCGGCTAGGGCGGCCACTATCAGAGAGATATTCAATCTCTTCAACAGTTTTGTGGTGTCCACTCTTTTCACTTTCTTCCGGGTCCTTTTAAATGATTCGATCTAAAACTAGTTGCCTGCGTTGCCGAATGGTTGCACCGGCACTCCGCCTCTGGCAGCACCACCATTGACACCACCGTTAGGTGTCACCGGCGTGAGCGGCCTGGTCATGAAGGCGTCTTGTACAAGACCTTGCTGAGTTCGATTTTGAGCTCTAGCAGTGTCTGGTGAATTGGCACCGAAAGTATTCATGGTGACAATTTTCCAGATTGTGTAAGCGGCCATTAAGAAGAGCAAACCAGATGCTGCGCCAATTACCCTGGCACCACCATAAGGGTTACCCATCACCACAGAATAGGCTGCTAGAGCCATAAATACTGTGGCCGAGACTACGCCTAAAATAACTAAATAACGAGAGAAGGTGGCCACTGTAGGCAACTGATTATCGAAGCGATAAATGCTGTTGCGGCCTGGCCTTGGATAACCAGCAGCTGGATTGTCACCAGTAATAGTCTTGCGGCCGGCATTGTTACTGGTCTGTGGATAAGCTGCCAGCGCTTCTTGAATTTGTTCAATCTGGGCATCGGTAGCGGTGATGTCGATGGCTTGTTCGCCGGACAACATGTTGATACCGAGAATGCCGTCGATTCTGGCTCTAGCTTCATCAGAAAGAGTATCAGGGCGCAAAGTTTGCACCATGCGTGCGCCACGACCTGCCGATTGCTTGAATATGCGAACCACAGTGCGGTCGCGGCCTGTGCCGATGGCATTGTTTGTGCCGGGGCCTGCATCAGCGCTGTTCGACGGAGCGGCGGCACCACCAGAAGTATCGCCAGGGGTGACCGGGGCAGGAGTGCTGCCGTCACCTACGGGTGGTGGTTGAGCGCCACCAAACTGGGCTTGAGCACTGACTGATGAAGTGAGGGCAATCACTGCAGCAAACAAAAAGGCGCTTAGAAGGTTGGTCAAGCAGAAACTGCTTTTGCTGTTTAGCTGACTTTTCCCGGCGCCTGTCATGGTTTTCATCCTGCTCTATTTAACTTGAGTCGTCTTCTTGGTGAATCGCTTGCGATTCAGTTGTATTTAAGGTTGAAGTTGAACTTGTGGTTTTTTGTGCTGCTTTTTTGAAGTAGCCGCTTAGCTCTGTGAATTCGCTAAGTTCGCTGATTTGGTCGTCTAGATTAGTTTGCGGGTGGCTATCTTTTTGAGAAACAAGCACCAGCTGTTGGGCTAGTGTGGACAGTTCGCTCAGTGAGGGGAAAGTTTTGAGTGGTGATTGCGCACCTAATTCCCTGGTGAGAACTTCTGCCAGATAGTTTGCCGGACCGTCTTTGGTTTCCTTTGCTTTTCGCTCTTCCTCTTCTTCTTCTCTTAATAGCCTTTCGATGAAATCGTCGGTGGCGGAAGAATCACCTGGCGCCTGCGCGCTTTCGTCTATGTCATCAAACAACGGTTCCTGGGACATTTCAATACGTGGTTTCCCACCGTGTTTTCCGCTAGTCATCGAAGTTATGATCGGTAAGGCGGGTGGCTTGGAGACCGGAACGAAGTCCCCAGCAGGGATCTCCAGCACTTTCTGGCCTTCGTTATTCTCCATTTGCTGTACTGATGAGACCTGATATTTCTCTTCCAGAGTTTTCGTAGAAGTCCCATTTGGTACTGCGCAGGAGCGGTCTTCAATGGGTTCGAAGGAGTCAATTACCTTGCCCAGGGTCATCTCCATGCCAAGGCCGCGAATTTCGCAGCAGAGACCGTCAAAAGCGGCTGTGCGACCACCTGGCGTAAGTGGGTTGCCTTGCACCATGTCAGCATATGACTGGTGCCTGCCTTGAATGTCGTCAGCCTTAATGGTCATCATTTCGTGCAGAATATTGGCCGCGCCATAGGCTTGAATGCCCCAGACTTCCATTTCTCCCATACGCTGGCCGCCATGATTGGCTTTTCCGCCCACCGGTTGCTGTGTGACTGCGGCATACGGGCCACCCAAACCAGAGCGAGCATTAATTTTGTGCAGAACCAGCTGATTTAATTTGAGCATATACTGCCGACCTACCAGCACAGGGCGGTCAAATCTCTCGCCAGTGCGGCCGTCAGTCAAGACTACTTTGCCGTCTTCACCCATCCATTCATAGCCTGGCACTTTGCGCACTTCTTTAAGAGCGTCTGTAACCAGTCTGAATGATGCATCTGGTGCAATCGATTCGTCAAACTGGTGAATGCGGTAGTAGCGGTTGAGAATGCTGGCGTAATATCCAAGTTGAGTATCGAAAACCTGGCCTACATTCATACGGCTGGGAACACCGAGGGCGTTTAGACAGATATCTACAGGCGTACCGTCGGGCATGAAGGGCATGTCGCAATCGGGCACGATAATTGAAACAATACCTTTATTGCCGTGGCGTCCAGCTAATTTGTCGCCCACTTCAACAGGGCACATGCGGGCGATTAAGACTTCGATATCGCAGATGATACCGGCCTTCAGTTCAGGGGTGGTCTCTGGTGTGAAAATGCGCACGTCAATCACTCGGCCACCTGAGCCGTGCGGCACACGCAAACTGGTATCACCCATTTCTTCAGCCACTTTGCCGAAAATTGCTTGCAGCAATTCTTCTTCAGCTGAAAGAGCTTTAGCCTCTTTAGGTGATAATTTTGCCACAAGAATATCGCCAGGATTCACATAACAGCCGATTTTCGCGATGCCGCGGTCATCCAGGTGCTCAAGATCTTTAGCTGTGACGTTAGGCAGTTCAGGGGTAAGAATTTCTGGGCCACGCAAAGTTTGGTGCACGCCGCAAGAATGTTTCTCAATTTCAATGTGGGTTAGTTTTTGATCTTTTACCAGGCCCTCACGCACCACAATAGCGTCTTCAAAGTTATAGCCATACCAGGGCATGAAAGCAATCAATAGATTGCGTCCCAGAGCCAGTTCGCCAGAGTCAATGGCTGGTCCGTCAGCAATAATTTGACCTGTTTCTACCTGCTGTCCTACCTGCACCGACGGTCTCTGGTCTAAAATGGTGTTCTGATTGGTGCGATCAAATCTAGTCAAATTATAAGAACGTGATTCGCCGGACGACTGTGCCACCACAATTTCTCGGCCGGTTACTTTCGTCACCGTTCCTGCTCGTCTGGCAATAATGGAATGTCCGCTGGAGCGAGCAACGATACGCTCCATACCTGTGCCTACTCGCGGCCGCTCTGGCCGAATCAGAGGCAGAGTTTGGCGCATCATGCCACCACCCATGAGGGCGCGGTTGGCGTCGTCGTGTTCTAAGAAAGGAATCAGCCCGGAGCCTACCGATATGAAGCCTTGCGGGGCAATACCGATCATGTCTACTTCTTCGGGTGTTACTTCAATGAAGTTCTCGCCCCGCCTGGCCGCCACCATCGGACCTGAAATTTTGTTTTCAACCACCTTGGTATCAGGTGGTGCCAGAGTAAAGCGTTTGTCATCAGCTGGGGTGAGGAATTGCACCTCATCTGATACCAGGCCATTGAATACTTTTCTATAGGGCACAGTCATGAAACCGTCGTCGTCAATACGGCAGTAAGTGGCCATATAAGAGACCATGCCGCAATTCTTACCTTCGGGAGACTCTACCAGGCAAACGCGACCAATTTGAGACGGGTGCACGTCGCGCATTTCTACAGGTGCTGCATTGGGGTCGATACCACCTGGTCCGAATGACGTGATTCTGCGCCTGTGAGATAGCTCTGAGAGCGGGTTTTGTTGGTCGAGATACTGTACCAGAGGGTTGCCGACAAAATATTTATTGAGCGCATTTGAGAAGGGGCGAATATCGAGCAACTCGTTAGGTGAGCCTATTTCTTCATCTTCATTCATCTCAAGGCGCGTGCGAATAGAGCGGGTCATTTGGCCGAGTGCTGGCCTCACAGCCTTTGTGAGAGTTTCGCCTACACCACGCAAGTGGCGATTTTCTAAACTGTCGATATTATCGGTGCGGCCCATGTCCAGCGGTAAGCCGAGTAAATATTCCACTGCTGCCAGAATGTCGTCGGCACTCAGTTGCTGTGATAGTTCTTCAATACCTAGTTTGGCGTTGACACGTTTGCGACCGAGAGTGCCCAGGGAATAGCGGCGCCTGTCAGTCAATTCTTTCAGGGCAGTAGCGCCACCAGATGCGCCACCACCACCATCAGGTTTCCACGAGCGGCCAACAACGGCTAATGCTTCAGTTTGAGTTAATGGTTTAAAGTCGATGCGATTGCGTTCGAGCAAACTACCGATGCGTTTTTGCAAATCTTGGGCGTCGACGCCCATCGCCGCTAGTACTGTGGTGGCAGCTACCCAACTTCTTTTAGGTAATTTGATGCGGCATTTTGCCCGGCTGGTTTTGCCACCGCTAGCGTCGAGTTCTAATTCAAAAGCAATGGGTGCACCCATTTCTGCCAGCAAAAGCGCTTTGTAGCTGGTCTGACCACCCTGGCTGAAATAGACGCCCGGGGCGCGCACCAGTTGACCTAACACCACGCGCTCAGAGCCGTTAATAACAAAAGTACCACGGTCTGTAATCACCGGTACGTCGGTTACGTAAGCGGTTGATTTGCGCAATTCGCCGGTCAAGGTATCGCGCAACCACACTTCCATCATCATGCGTTTAGAGTGCGTCATGTTTGATTTGCGAGCTTGTTCAGGCGACGTCGGATAGCCCGAATCAGGCGCATAATCTTCAAAACGCCAGTGCACTTTACCGTCTGGGCCAATGAAAGTGAGTTCGAAGCGAGCGGAATATTCACTCGCTACAGGCGAAATTTCGGAAAATAAATTGCCGATGGTTTCTTCCAGGAAACGCCTGTAAGAGCGACGTGGAAATTCAGCTAAGTCTGGTGCCTGAAAATAAAAACTCATTGAGCGGGATTGGCTCCTTGCACGTGATCTGAATCAGATGAAAGAGAACGTTTGTGTATATTCAGTGCTCTAGCCAGGTCAGCCACAAATACTTTGTTGCTGGGCGAAAGCGCGCTGGCAATGCGCAGCTCAGAGACAGACTCGGAAAGTTGACCTGAACTGAGTAAATTCAGACCGAGGCGGTGGTGAATGTCAGCATTTTGCAAATTATTGGAGAGTGCTTCTCGCAATAAATTGGCAGCGCCCTGAAAATCTCGGCGCATTTCCATTTCATCGCAGGCTTTAAGCGTAGCTGTAGTTTGGCTGTCGCGAGTCTGTTTATCATTGGCAGGGGCCGGCCTCTCAGCACGGGCTTGTGGTGGTGGAGATGATTGAGGGACTGCGTTTTCGGTTCGCTGACCTGCGCCGGCACCTACACCTGGATTAGTCATCTGTACAGGGTTTCCGGACTCGTCGTGAGTGCGGAAGCTGCCGGTAAACGGTGTTTCTTGCCTGGCTTCTCTTATTGCTGCGCCACCACCACCGCCACTAGCATTACTATTAGATTGAGGCGGCACGCCTTCATAAAGAGTGCGAGCACTTCTTTTATTAGCTGGGTTGTTGGCGCCAGCATTACTATTGTTAGAACCGGCACCAGCATTGATCTTTGATTGCAAATCGCGCATTCTTGCTGCTGCTTCCTGGTTGTTTTCAGGGTCGATCAAAACTGAAGTGTGATAGGCTCGCAATGCCCCTTGAACATCTCCGCCGCTTTCTAATGCTTCGCCCATTAAAAATTGATAGCGGGCATTGCGCGGTTCGACAGTGACAGCCTGACTAATTTCAGCCAGAGCGTCGCGGGCCAGACCCTGACTGATAAATACTTCGGCAGCAGCTCGGTGTTTTTCGGCTGTTGTATGCTTCATTGCCCTCTGCAAACTTTCTCGCCCTGGAGCCAGTCTTGCGTTGCCCGGGTCAAGCTGTTCAACTTGCAAATATTCACCGGCGGCCGATTGAAAATCGCCTGTGAGCTGAAAGGCACCAGCCAGGCCAAGGTGATTTTCAGCCAGCTCAGGATTGATAGAGACCTGTTTGCGCCAGATATCAATTAAAGCCTGACCAGCTGCCGCATCTTTCGAATCAAGAATTACCGCTTTTCGCAAAGACGCTGCCGCGGAGGCATAATCTTTCTGCATCATATACATCATGCCGAGCTGCCTGTGAGCCGGGCCATAGTTTGTATCTTTAACCACAGCGTTGCGATACCAGCTTAAAGCATTTGGTGCCTGGCCATAACGCAACATCATATCGCCCATTTTGACGTAGGTTCGGGCGCTGGGGTCAAGCTGCATGGCTTGCTGATACTCAATCATGGCGCCATCAAGATCACCTGATGCCGCTAACTGATCGCCTATTCCCACACGATTATCAGAAAGTGTGGGATCAAGGCCGGTTTTTTGAATTGATTCATTCAATAATTTTGCCGCCAGCGAATTGTCTTGAGCGGCGGTCAGTGCTTTGCGAAAAAGGTGAGCGGCTCCCGTATAATCCTTTTGCGCCATGCGCTGCTGACCATAAATGGTGCGGGCGCTGGTCAGGTTAGTGCGAAACATCTTGTTGCCGGGATCATATTTGCAAGCCAGCTCATGCTGCGCAATCGCTTCATTCATGCGACCCTGACGGCCAAGAGCCACACCTCGATTATTGGCATCGATGGCGGTTTGTTGATATTGCTTGCCGGCATTAATGCGGTCAAGTTCTGCACGCCTGACAGCTTCTTGTGCTTTTTTCGCTTCTGCAGCTGCTTTGACGGCATTGGCAGCTTCTTCCAGTTTTTTACGCTTTTCTTCATCGCGATAATCAGGTCGCCTTCCCTCCCACATAGATGGAGGCAAGGCTGTGCGCTCGGGCGACTGTGAAAAGTTTTTGGTAGGCCTGCCCCAATTATTCTGGTTGTCAGAATTAGCTTCTCCACGATGGGGAAGCGGTGCGGCGTTGAGTTTGGTGGCCTGGGCGGGGGCGGCTGTTGTCAGCGAGACAATAGGGGCGATGGAAAATACAAGGCCAGTTGTAATTACCAGGTCGCGAAATTTTTTTTCGATTTTAAATCCTGTAGTTGTCATCACTTCTTTGAAAATTCAAGAACGCCGGTCTGTGGCCATTTATCAGTGCCTGGAATAAATATTATGAGGTCAGCTTAACCATTTAAAGAATAGCCTGCTACTGGGATTTTTCCCATGCTTCTCGTAAGATTCCCCCAAACACAGCTGCTTTAGCTAGCGCGAAGCAGAAAGATACTACTAGTTTATCTCTTGAGCGCCCATATAGATTATTTTGCTGGCGAAGACAAAATTCTGCTCGTCCGGCAGAAGTATGTTGCAGATGATATATGCTGAATATGCGGTGTGTTTGCGCGTTATCGCTGGTGGCGTCTGATAATGCCCCTTTTCATCATTGATAGTTGTGGAGTGAGTTTCTCCATCCGCCCGCAAAGGCCCAGGGGCTCAGGGTTCGTTCAAATGAGTAAAGGATTAGATCGTAGAGAATATAGGGTATATAAAGAAGTTACTGCCCTGATGGTGACAGGACTGCCCACGCTGTTACAATAATTCCGAGCTGCAATAGGCGAAGCCATGGAGTTCTCAAAGGGCAGATGGATAGACGGGAGACACTCTTGGATTCAACGCAAAGACCCTCAATTTTTCGGCCTCGAACAGTGCTCTGTGAGAGACACGAATTAATTCGTTTTGGTCTCAAACGAGTAGTTTCTGAAGTTGTAGAGATTGTCGGTGAGGCTGCCGATGGTATGGCCGCCACTGAAATGATTCGCAGATTAAGGCCAGATTTTGTCATTCTCGATGTTGATCTGGACGTTCTCAATGGCGTGGAAGTATGCCGCAGAGTCAGCATGGAACTGCCTAATGCCAATGTGCTGGTACTGACCGATTCTTACCATGCCACTAAATATCACAATCAACTGATGCGCGCCGGCGCCCGCGGATTTTGCCTCAAGAGCTCAGGACCGCGCACACTCTTTGAAGCTATCGAACAAATTACACGTGGTTTGCCTTATTGCGATCCCAAGATTACGCAACTGGTTAAGCAAGCCCCGACTACAAATATGCCTAACTGCAATCTCACCGATAGAGAGATTGAAGTGCTGATTCGTCTTGATTTGCGCAACAAAGAAATTGCCGAAGAGCTCGACATGAAGCTGCGCACAGTAGAAAAACATATTGAGTGCATTCTGGCCAAGCTCAAAGTGCCTACGCGAACTGCGGCGGCATTGAAGGCTGTTCAATTGGGTTATGTGCTGCTGCCTAAGATGCCCGGACGTGACCCTGTGACTGGTGTCTCGCACGAGCAAACTGTAGCTGAGCTGCAGGCTGAGTTGGCTATAGCCAATGAACACTTGAAGGCGCTCTTGCGCCAGAACGAAATGCTCAAAGATGCTTTGCAGAATAAAATGAATCCGCCGCAACCGCCACAACAGCCGCAGCAACCTCAGCCGCCACACAACCTTTAAAATCTTCCTCTTGGTAATGGTTTTGCGGTTTTGCTATAGTGCAGCCGGTGGCGTAGATATAAACACGCCTGTTTCTGCCTGTTGGTGACATTTTGCCGAAATCAACTAACATCAAAATTTTAATTGCTCTCACACTTTTGGCCATGATGCCCAGTGCTCAGGCCGAGCAGGCAGCTTTAGACGCA
Source organism: Cyanobacteria bacterium auto_48_18 (assembly GCA_036170915.1). GTDB lineage: Bacteria > Cyanobacteriota > Vampirovibrionia > Obscuribacterales > Obscuribacteraceae. The sequence goes on along the minus strand of JAVHQC010000035.1, from coordinate 285,480 downwards.
TCGGCCAAGTCAGCTGATTCAGGAAAGTCAGCAGATTCAGCAAACTCACTGATTCATGCTGAGAGGCCTGAAATTAAGACAGCCACACCAAAACCTACTTTTAAAATCGGCTCAAAGTTTTCTCGCACCCTGCAAACCGTTACCGGTATCAACTTTGTCACTGAAGTGGTGGCTAGCCAGGTGGCCAAAGCTGCAGTGCGCAAAAAAACTGGTGGCAAGGTCAAAGTAAAAGTCAAAACGTACAGCCTGACTGATTTAATTGCCGGTAAAGTCAAATCTGTGGCAGTGCAAGTAGATGATCCTGAGATGAAAGGCATGAAGCTTGGTCAGGTGAAAATGGCTTCGCAGAATCCGATTTGGGTCAATTATCGAAATAAGAAAAATGGCGAGCGCCCTGGTTTTAAGGCACCAACTATGATGCTTATTAGCGCTAACATAAATCAAGAGCAATTGGCTCAGTCGCTTAAGAGCCCTCGCTTAACCGCGTCACTCAGTGGTCTGAAGTTAGACTTGCCCGGCCTGGGTGGAGAGCAGCTTGAACCGCTTAATCCTAAAGTGCAAATTGTAGGCGACAAAATTATTTTAGAAGCAGTGCTTGTCACCAAGGGCGGCACTATTGAATCTGGCGTACCTATTAAGATTACTGCCCGCCCTGAGCTCGTGGGCGACAGTAAGATTATTTTGCAAGACTTGCAGGTTGAAGGCCCAGATATTGTAGAGCCGGAGAAGTTTGCTCGATTCGCTCAAGAACTACTCAACCCGCTGATTGATTTTAGTCGCTTAGATAGACGCGATCATGCTTTCCGCATGGCCGGTTTAAATGTTTCTGGTGGTGGTATCGCCGGTGATGGTAAACTGCTTCTGGTACCAAAAGCTCCAATAACACCAGTAATTCCAGTAGCTCCAGTAGCTCCGGTAGTTGCACCTGCCCCCGAAGCTCAACCAGAACTTCAACCGGTTTCTGCGCCAGTTGCTGCTCCGGTATCTACTTTTAGACGACCGGACGAAGGCCGTATCTGAGTTTGCTAGGTTCGAGGTGTGCATGTTTTAGTGAATTTGCAGTCTCGAGAATCAAATTAAAGACATCCATAATGTCGATCTTCACCAGATCTTCACCTGCCCTGCCTTAAACTCGACGAATACGTAATTGACGAGCTACATGAAGATCCTAATAGTTGAAGACGATAAGCGCATAGCTGTTCCACTTAAGGAAGAATTGCAACATCAAAATTATGTGGTTGACGTTGCTCATGATGGTTTGCAAGGGCTCGAAATGGCTAAAGCAGGTCAGTATGATGTTGTTCTGCTTGATCTTATGCTTCCAAAGCTAAGTGGTTTTAGCGTTTGCAAGCAGCTACGAGAGAGCGGCAATTCTTGCGCAATTTTGATGCTCACTGCTAGATCCGGCAAAGTGGACAAGGTTGTCGGGTTAGATTGTGGTGCTGATGACTTTGTGACAAAGCCATTCGACTTGGACGAGTTGTCTGCAAGAGTACGTGCGCTATTTCGACGCTCAGTCGCCCACAGCCGTTCATCAGTAATCTCATGTGGCCCCCTGCAAATAAACACAGTTTCTTGTCTCGTAACCTATCTGGGAAATGTCATAGACGTGACACCGACAGAGTATCGACTCCTCATGCATTTTGCACATAATCCAACAGCTATTTTCAGAGGCGAGGAACTTCTCCATAAACTCTGGTCTCCAGAATCTGTCGGGGGAAGAGAAACAATCAAGACGCATATAAAAACATTGCGAAAGAAAATTGCTGCTGTCGGCGTAAGCGAGCAAGTGATAGAGACTGTTTATGGTTTTGGCTATAGATTAAGAAGCGATGTTTGAGAAGTGGCAAAAGCGTTTATTGTTTATGAACATCGTAGTGTTCGTCACCGTTCTTGCCATATTTTGTGGAGCGGTCTATTGCTTCGGATGTTCAGCTTTTGATGTCCAGCTGAAGGATAAACTACGCTCTATTGCAGACTCTGCAATTTCTTCCATTGATTTTGATGATTACGGCAAAGACCACAATGGAAAACCGGATTTGATTGTTTCTGCGCTTCCGGATGAGGCGGCACCGACTCTCAAGAGTATGAGAATCCAATGGTTTGACCCACACGGCAAACTCGATATCGAGAAGGGCGCTATGCCCTTAACCGTATCACTTGAGCGCAGAGAATCGTATCAATGGCAACCAATTCCTCGTGCTTTAGTTTTTACCAAACCCGCAATAGCAAACGGAAAGCTTTTAGGGTACGTCAGGGTAGGGCATCCCCTTGTTGCCATTGAAAACCAAAAAGCGTTATTACTTCAGTGTCTGATCCTCGGAGCGCTGGTAGCAGTCACTGCTAGTAGTGTCGGCGTGTTTTTATTAGTACGGCAATCACTTCGGCCAATCGAAGAAAACATCCAACTCTTGCAGCAATTTTGTGCAGACGCTGCGCACGAATTGCGCACGCCAATCACTGCTATTCGCACCAACTCAAATGTGGCATTGCGTCATGCCGATGGCATGCGATTAACAGATAAAGATAAGTTTGAGTCAATTGCCAGCGGCGCTCTGCAAATAGAAAAGCTAACAGAAGACTTGCTAATGCTAGCGAGAACCGAGCAGTTTGCAGAGAAACCCAAATTGGGTCCTTGCCCCTTTCAACTTGAACTAAGTCAGCAAGTTCAGTCGGCTCTTGAAAAAGCTGCTCCTGGTGCTGGCCGAAAGAACTTGAAATTTCAAGTTGAAGTACCTGAACATCTTTATGTGTACATGGACAATGATGATCTAGACTGCGTTCTCAGAAACCTTTTGGACAATGCGATCAAGTACACACCAGAAGCTGGAACTATCTCTATATCCGCTTCCGTCACTAACGCAGGCATTCGTATTACCGTAACCGATTCAGGAATCGGGATAAATGCAGACGACCTTCCGAAGGTTTTTGAGCGTTTCTGGCGAGCAGACCAAGCCCGCTCTTACCACAATGGTGGCAATGGTTTAGGTCTGCCTATTGTCAAGGCAATCGTTGAAAAATATGAAGGCACCATAGGGGTGATTAGTGAGCCCGGAAAACATACTTCATTTAAGGTCGATGTTAAAGGCGCACGAAGTACATCTATTGGCAGGAACGAATGACTCTCATGGCCAGATGGATTTCTAAAAAAAGACGTGGCCAAGCAATTACCGGTCTGCTTTTAGTGCTCTTAATTTATGGAAGCCCAGATGGGAAGTTGCATGCGGCAACCGTGCCGCAGCCGCCCTTGTCGACCCCGCAACAAGACACTGTCTTGCTGCGCTCCAGCATAGTCACTGTTCACCAGGTAATGAACGAAGGTCTTAGTAATAGTCCAAGACTTGAGCAGGCCCGCTCTCAAATACCTTTAGCTAAGTCAGCTCTCAAGCAAGCCACGGTCTTTCCCAATCCGGGTGTTATGACTGATCTACAAGTTCAGTTCACTTATAAATTTGGGGGCATGATTCAATTTGAAGCGCCATGGCTAATTCTTTTCCGCCTTATGGCCGCACGTAAGCAAGTTGAGCAGGCCGATCTTGAGCTTGCCAAAGTTCTGTGGAATTTTCGAGGTCAAGCAAGGCGTCTGTACGCTGAATTGATAATGGCTTCGGAACTAGCTGCTACTCAAGATGAGCTGGTGGCGCTCACTAAAAGATTGTATGCAAATGCGGAGAACAGATTTGAAAGTGGCGATGTGCCAAAGATTGATGTTCATCGCGCGAAGCTGGCTGTCATTCAAGCTGAATTAGATTCGGAACAGGCGCACATAATGATTGATCGCAATCGAGAACAGCTAAATATTTTTATCGGTAGACCTGCTGATGGTCCTATGAATCTGCCTTCACTACTGCACGAGCAAAGCGTGGCTACCACTTTTGGACTTCTGCCAAATTTCTCGACCGAGATGCCGCCCAGGCAAAAATTAGTTGAAGAAGCATTTCAAAGTAGATTCGAGCTTAAAGTGGCTCAGCAAGCCGCTGAAGTGGCAAGGGCGCAATTGAAAGTGGCAAGAGGCGATAACTTTCCACGTGGATTAGTTAACGCTGGATTGATGATCGAAGATCGGATAAACGGACCACAGTTACGAAAAGTTCCCTACGTTCAAACACAAGTGTTCTTGCCGGTTTTTGATCGACAGCAAGGCCGAATAGCTAAAGCAAAGGCTGAAATCAATCAATGGAGTAAGGCAGAAATAGGCCAGCGAAATATCATAGAATCTGAAGTTGCATTGGCCTATCGCCGTGTAGAAATGTCGCGTGCAAAAATACGTCGATATATAAAAGAAGCAATTCCCACTTCGGAGCAATTGGTCGTTAGTACCGATGTCGGCTATAAATTGGGACACACTGATATAAACGCAGTGCTTGATGTTCAACAACGCAATAATCTTCTTCGCACTCAATATCTCCAATCAATATTGGAATACCAACTTGCGTTAAATGACCTTGAACAGTCTGTAGGACACCCACTCTTATGATGAAGTCTACGAAAATTTTTGTGACACTAGGATTCGCTTTTTTGCTACAAGGATGCACAAAACCAGAAGCAGCCAAACATGAGGAAGAAACTGAAGCGGTACACCGGGTATCCCTTCCGACAATGCGCATAAGCATAGTCTTAGTTCAGAAGCGCCTTACATTCCCGGGAACGATAACTGCTTTGCCAGATCATTCAGTTTCTATAACACCTAACATCGCAGGAAAAATAAACAAAGTTCTTGTGGTGCCAGGACAAAAAGTTTCAAAAGGCCAGCTTGTTGCAGTGCTGGACGACCAGCAGTTAGTGGCGCAACTTCAACAGTCAACGGCGCCCCAACGCACTGCTCTCAGTCAGGTTGAGCAGGCAAAGATTGCACTTGATCTTGCGCAAAAAAACCTCAGTCGATCCGAGGCTTTATTTACCAAAGATATCATTGCGGAAAAGGATGTAATTGCTGCCCAGAGCCAGGTTGACTTGTTGAAAGCCCAGGTGGAAGCTGCTCAAGCCCGAGTAGCAGAAGCAAAGGCCGCACCATTGAATGTTTCTACTCAACTGGCATGGACAAAGGTTGTATCCCCCATCGCTGGCGTTATTGCTCAACGGTTTTTGAACGTTGGTGACATGACCGATCCCAGCAAACCGATTGCGCACGTAGTCAACTTAAGTTCGGTAATTGTTGATGCAAACATGCCTGCGGATTCCCCCGCTGATCCTAGAGTTGGCCAGACGGCCATCATCACCACCGTTGCACTACCCGGAATCAAATACAATGCGAGAGTAACCGCGATTAGTCCGATTGTTGATACCGTAAAGAATACGTCTTCGATTCAATTACTCTGTAACAATGATCAAGGAAGACTTAAAGAAGGACAACAAGTCAATGTCGCCATTGCAACAGTGGCAAGCAGAGCGGCGCTTGTTCCACAAACATCTTTCGTTCCTGGCGCAGATGATCCTGCAGAGCACTTCGTTTATGTTGTTCGCAACGGCAAGCTAAAGCTTACAAAGGTTACGGTCGGCGATGCTCAAGATGGCTTGGTACCTGTATTTGAAGGCTTGTCCAGTGGCGATGAAGTAGTTACATCAGGTGGCTATGGTGTGGTTGATGGAACCATACTGGAACGAGGAGCGCCACCAAAATGATCACCCAAATACTTCAGTACTTACTGAAGCAGAGCCGCGCTCTATACTTTCTCATCGTGCTCATTACAATCGCTGGCGTGCTGTCGTTTCAATCTCTTCCTAGTGATGTATATCCCGAACTAGCCTTCCCCCGTATTGCCGTTATCGGTGCCGTCGGTGATATTGCACCGGATCGTGTTCTTTTGACCGTGACCCGACCCATGGAAGAAGCTGCCAGTCAGGCCTATCGCGTCAGGTGGATTCGCTCAAAAACGATTCGAGGGGCCAGCGAGCTGTCCATAGAGTTCCAGCCGGGTACAGACATGAATTTTGCCTGGCAGCAAGTGCAAGCAAGGATAGCGGAAATTCGAGCCAGCTTGCCTGCTTCGGCCTCTCTTATTGTAGAGCCAGTGACACCGGCGATTTTCCCCGTCCTCAATTACAACATAACGTCTGATACTGTGCCTGATTCTGACTTGTACAACACAGTGAGATACGAAATAGAACCACGCTTGCTGCAAGTTCCTGGAGTAGCACGAGCAATAACTCAAGCTGGAAAAATACCCGAAGTGGCTGTGCAGGTTGATCCCGCAAAACTCGCCGCTTACAAAATCAGTATTGTGGATGTGGCGACAGCACTTACTAGGACGAATCAAATTGAAGTCTTGGGACGAGTTGACGATCGATACAAGCAAAACTTGATCGTCGGGCCAGGTGAGTCAGTTAAGCCCGAGCAGCTTTACGACTTAGTCATAGCGCGTTCCGGCAGCGAACCGATTTACTTGAAAGACATCGCCACTATTGCAAATTCATTCCGTGATCCGCTCAGTGTGATCAGTGCAGACGGGAAAGAGGGTATTGTCGTCAACATTTTCCGACAGCCAAGTAGTAATGTCGTGGCTGTCTCTGACGGAGTTGCTGCAGAAATAGAGCGCATCAAAACCACACTCCCTAGTGGCGTGAAAATAAGCAAGGCTTACGATCAATCGAGGCTAGTGCGCCAGGCATTGGCTTCAATCCTCCAAGAGATCGCCATTGGAATTGTTTTTATAATCGCGATTCTGTTTGCTTTTTTACGTTCTTGGAAAAGCACTCTGATAGCGGCTCTTACGATTCCGTTATGCGCCGCCGCAGCTTTCGCGACCATGGCATTGATGCACCAAAGCCTTAACCTGATGTCGCTAGGCGGCTTAGCCATTGCATTAGGCTTAGTAATAGACGACGCGATTGTCATTGTTGAGAACATCCACCGGCAGCTACAGAAAGGACTAACCTCAGATCAAGCCGTAATTGCTGCTGTCCAAGAGTTAGCCGGTCCTGTAACCAGTTCGACTGCCACCACTCTAGTTGTTTTTCTGCCGTTGGGATTCATCTCAGGGGTAGCCGGTCAGTTTTTCACTGCCCTCACTATCACGCTTGCCAGCGCTGTTGCCTTTTCATTGTTCCTCGCCTTGTTCGTCGTGCCCATTTTTTGCGCGCAAGTTATGAAACAACAAAGCCACCATGCAAAAGAGAAAGAAGAGGCAAGCAATCAAAAAGGGGATTGGTACCGTCGAGTATTGAAAACATCGCTTTGTCATCCTCTGGCCGCTGGTTTGTTCGCCGTCGTAATCCTTGTTACCTCATACTTTTTGTTTACAATAATAGGCACTGACTTTTTGCCAGAGATGGACGAAGGCAGCTATGTTCTGGACTATTTGATGCCTGCCGGAACTTCCTTACCCCATACCGATCAAATTTGCCAACAAATTGAAAAAATATTGGGTGAAACTCCAGAAGTAATGGCATGGACACGGAGAACCGGCGCTGAGCTCGGATTATTTGCTACTCAACCGAACACCGGCGACATTCTTGTCGTTCTGAGGCCACACGATCAACGTAAACGTTCAACGTCGGATGTTATGGACGAGCAGCGCAGCAAGATTGCTGAGCGAATTCCACAGGTTGAAACCGAGTTTCACCCGATTCTGGCCGATCAGCTCAATGACTTAGCCGGTGCCGGAAATCCAGTTGAGATACGCGTTTTCGGCGAGAATCGCGAAGCCATAAGATCCGTTGCAGAGACGATTGAAGCAAAACTGAAAAAAATTCACGGTTTGGTCGACCTTGCCTTAACTAGCCAGGACAGCGCTCCACAGTTCGACATACAAGTGGATCCACTACGCGCTGGACGGCTTTTACTTACACCGCTCGACGTAACAGATCAAGTAAAAGCGGCATTTTTAGGCCAAGTTGCAACACAGATGAGGCAAGGAGACAAATTTGTTGATGTGCGTGTTAGGTTTCCTGACAAAGTTCGGTTCAATCCTGACATGATTGGTCAGTTGCAGATACTAGGCAAAAATGGCTCTGTGCTTCCACTCAATTCCATAGCCACCATATCGCAGATTAACTCCGAAGTTGAAATTTTGCGAGAGCACCAACAACGATATGTGTCTGTTGAAGCCAGTATAGAAGGGCGTGATCTTGGTTCCACGGTTGAAGAAATTCGGACCATTTTAAAACCGATGTCGCTTCCTACGGGTGTTTCAGTAAACATCGGTGGCATATACCTGAGTCAACAAGAAAGCTTTCAGCAGCTATTGCTCGTGTTGTTGCTTGCCACCGCGCTTGTTTACCTCATGATGATCATTCAGTTCCGTTCATTCCTGCAGCCGCTTTCCATACTGCTCGTCTTACCTCTCGGCATGCTTGGTGTTGGTTTGGCTCTTCTTGGAACTGGCACGCCATTGAATGTTTCTTCGTTCATGGGACTGATACTGCTTGTAGGGCTTGTTGTAAAGAACGGAATTATTTTACTGGAATACGCAAACCGTCTGCAAGATCAGGGACTATCACCTGAAGAAGCCTTAGTAGAAGCAGGCATTATTCGATTGCGACCAATACTGATGACAACGCTTTGCACCTTGCTTGCTCTGACACCGTTGTGGCTTAGTCACGGAGCCGGGTCAGAATTGCATCGACCGCTCGCCATAACAGTCATCGGCGGACTTTCTCTCTCCACTTTGTTTACACTTATATTCGTACCGCTTTTAGCTCGCTTCACGATGAAAAGACAAAAACATGACGCTGCGGCTGCGAGTGCAAATACATGATGAAGAGTTTGACGTTGGGCAGTATTTTCGTGGCACTGTTAAACAAATTATTGATGTCAAAAAATGAGAAGACTCGACTCGATAAGGAATCAAAAAATTGGAAACTTATGACAAATAGAAATAGGCTGGTGCAGCTCATGCTGCTTGTGAGTTTAATTCCGCTTTTGAGTCAGTGTGCCGGTCAACGTACGATTTTGCAAGAGAAGAAGAAGGTAAGCGGCAGCCTGGTGAGCGGCAATTCACCGGTAGGCGATCCGCGTTGTGGCCAAAGTCACGTCTGGTTTATAAAAAGCGCCGACGACAAATTTGAAATCGTTCCGGTCAAACGCAATTTACGACTGTCAGGCAGTGCAGAGGCTGGTCAAACTCCAATCATGCAAATGCTTGAGAGCGCAGTCTCTGAGCTCGTTAAAGGGCCAGAGGCTGAAGAAGAAGCGCAAGGCCTGGGCAGCGAAATTCCAAAAGGAACTGTTCTCATCTCAGTGACGAAAGCCAAAGGCGAAGGCATTGCTCTCAATCTTTCAAAACGTTTTCTCGCTGGTAGTGGGGCTGATTCTTTTGAAATGCGCATGAATCAACTCAAGCGCACAGTGGAAGAGGTGGCGCCAGCGGCCGGTAAGGCGAAAGTCTTTCTCAATGTCGAAGGTGAGCGGGTGTCACAGGCCACAGGCGATGGAATTGACGTGGCCCAACCAATAAATCAGTAGATCCGCTAATATAGATATTGAAGTCTTTTCAGGTTTTCTGTTAAGGGACCTTACGATAATGTTGAGAGGAGCGGCATGGCCTTTCAATGCGTGGTATCTTTTGCCTTATTCTAAAAATTCAGGGTGTCATCATGAAGGAAGGAATTCATCCCAAGTATTCAGAAGTTATCGCGACCTGTGTCTGCGGTAATGCTGTAAAGCTGGGTTCCACAAAACAAGCGATTCGCGTTGAAATTTGCAGCGCCTGTCACCCCTTCTATACCGGTCAACAAAAAATTGTTGACACAGAAGGTCGTGTAGACCGCTTTATGAAGCGCTACAAACGCGATGGAGCAGCCACTACAGCTGCACCTTAGTTTCTAGTGTCAAAGCGATAAGCTATTTGTGATTTATTTTTAAGACGACTTGGCAATTGATTAGTTGCCAGGTCTCTTTTCATGTTCAGCGGTTGCCTGGTCAATGGTTCTATTTCAATGGCCAGCTTTTGTCGGTATGAGCGCGTCCCAGAGTGGCTTACGCCAGCTGCGGCTGGTTGTGTCGTAAGCGCCAAATCCTGAACAGAACTCCCAGTAGGCCGCTGAAAAGCCATGCTTGATAGCTGTTTCTCGCACTGCCTGAGTGTACTTAGCTCTAGAAGGCATGTCGGCTTTGCTGTAAGCGCCGAATTCACCAAGATAAATGGGGCGCTCACGAGCGGCAGCCCACTTCTGCGCTTTGTTGAAATCGCTTTCCACTGCGGCCATTTGTGCTGCGTCGCCAGACCAGGTTGTGCCCAGCCAGTTTTTACTCTCTGCTCCTACCCACTCTGCGCCCTGGTGAGTGAAGTGGAATGGTTCGTAGTAGTGGATAGTAACCAGCAGGTTTTTGTCATCAGGCAATTGCAAAGTGTCGAGCGCGGTGACGCTATTCCATTGCACAGGGCCGACAACGATAATTCGCTCACGATTATTCTTACGCACCATGGCTAGTGCCTCAGCAAACAATTTATTCCAGAAAGCGGCGTTGATTTTTTTTGCCGGCTCATTGTAAATTTCAAAAGCAACTTGATCGATTGACTCGTTTTTGAATTCTTCGCTAATTTGTTTCCATAGTGCCAAAAAGCGCTCTCTATGAGCATCCGGATCAAGCTCGAATTCTTCGTAATGGTGCATGTTGAGCACGACTTTAAGATTATTCTGGCCTGCTTGTTTAATCGCCCAACGTACCCGGGCAATAAAGCTCGGGTCTATTTTGTACGGGGCTTGTTGGTCGGCATGACTTGACCAGCGCACGGGCAGGCGCACATGGCTGAACCCTGCTTCTTTTATCAGGCGAAAATAATCCGCTTCTAGAGTTACGCCCCATTCCCCCTCTTTGGGTGCGTCAAGAGCGTTACCGAGATTTATACCTGTGCCCAGGTTCTGGTTAAACTGAGATGCATTGACGGCCACCGCGGGCTGCAAGTGGCCCTGGCTTAAAGATAAGACCAGCAGAAACATTGTGACAAAACAAGCTCTGGCAATAAAAATAGTCGAATGCACCAGTGTGTTCCTACTAAAGTTCTAATAGTACAATGCCATGCAAGTATATAAGGATGACGGCGTGAAAAGGCAACTGACCCCTAAAGACAGATTGATTGTGGCCCTTGATGTTTCGTCTGAGGCAGAGGCGCGGGCTCTGATTGAAGAACTGAAAGATGATGTGGGCGTCTTCAAGTGTGGTCTTGAATTGTTCACTGCTTGCGGCACCACTTTATTTGCACTGGCTAAAGAATATGGCGTGAAATTGTTCTTTGACGGTAAATTTCACGACATTCCCAATACCGTGGCTCATGCTTGCAAGGCGGCGGTAAGGCAATCGGTAGATATATTCAATCTCCACGCCATGGGCGGCGTAGCCATGATGGAAGCGGCAGCCAGAGCCAGTGCTGAAGCCTACGGCGAATTGAAAGCAAGCGGGTCGCTTACACCCGCGGCTTTGGCAAATAGACCAGCTTTAATTGCCGTCACTATTTTAACCAGCATGGACGGCCGAGCTCTAGAAGACGAGTTGAAAGTACAATTGCCACTGCCGCAAATGGTGCCCTATCTGGCTAAGATGGCACAACGGTGTGGCCTTGACGGGGTGGTGGCATCGGCTCAAGAAGCAGCGGCAATTAGAGAGGCATGCGGCGATGATTTTCTTATTGTCACGCCGGGTATCAGACCAAAATGGGCGGAAGCAAATGATCAATCACGTATTGTTACGCCTGGAGATGCCATTGCCCGTGGTGCCGATTATATTGTTGTCGGTCGACCTATTGTTAAGGCCAAAGATCGCAAAGCTGCTGCCCGCCTGATTGTAGAAGAGTTGGCTGTTGTTTAAACTTCTGAAGATTTGCTTGCCGGCACCGCTTCATTTTTGCCCCGTCCAAAAAGCGACATGAATGAGTTGAGCGGGCTTGTATGCTGTTCTTCGCTGCCCTGATAGTAAAGGTAAGCAATAGGATCTGTAAGGTCTTCGGCAGTAGCATAGCTAGCCAGCATGCCCCGGCTGGCTGCCGAAATCGCGCCGGTTTCTTCAGACACCACTATACAAAGACCGTCGTAGGTTTCTGACAGGCCTATGGCCGCCCGGTGTCTGGTGCCATACTTGTATGATAGTTTCGCATTGTCGGTCATGGGCAAAATCACACCAGCGGCCACAATCTTTTGCTTGCGAATCACCACCGCGCCATCATGCAGGGGCGATTTAGGAAAGAACAAAGCCAGCAGTAGAGTGGCTGAAATATCAGCATTGACTGGTGTGCCGGGGCTCAAATAATCGCGTTCTCCTTCTGGAGGTTCAATTACTATCAGGGCACCGGTTTTGGTGCGCGATAATTCGGTGACTGCTTGAATTATTTGAGTGATATCACGACTGGTGCGAGTAGCATCGCTATTGGTCAGTGAAAGATCAAATTTGAAGGTTTGCACGCGGCCAAGGTAGCCTAGACCCCGCCTGATTTCCGGCTGGAAAACCATAACCAGTGCCAGAGCTGCCGCCGGAATTAGATGATGCAAAATTGAAGTGATCAAAGTAAGCTGCAGCCACGAGGAAGCCAGGCTGATGGCTGCCAGCACCAGCAAACCCTTGACCAGACGCTCTGCGTGCGTGCCGACAATACGTCGCCAGACCCAAAGCACTGCGTAAAATACAATCAGCACTTGCAGCAGTGTTTTGCCCCATGTGAGCAAATCAATTTGTTTGATGAAATCGCTCAGATCTGGCATGAAACCTCAAATTGAACTGCCTGGTTTCAAGTTAGCCAACTGGGAATACGGTCGTGGCTGACTAAATCTTTAAGTGTCTCGCGCTCCAGAATTATTTCGGCCCGGCCGTTTTTCACCAGCACGCAGGCTGGTCTGGCTGTGCGATTGTAATTGGATGACATACTGTAATTGTATGCACCTGTGGCAAATACAGCAATCAAATCACCCTCCCGGGCGTCCAATTTTGCTTCTTCTACAATTATGTCGCCCGATTCGCAATATCTGCCAACGATTGACCAGGGCTTGATTTTGTCATGCTCGCCGACCATGCGATTGGCTACTGCAGCGGTATATTTTGCTTGATAGGTAATCGGCCGAGGGTTGTCGGCCATGCCGCCGTCTACAGCCAGGTAGTTTATTCCTGGCAATTCTTTTAAGTGGCCACTCTGATAAACGGTTACCCCTGAGGTGCCGACAATTGCGCGTCCTGGTTCGACAGAAAGTTCGGGGATGGGCAAATTTCTAGCGTTGAAAGCTTCTTTGACTTTTACGCTTAGCGCTCGAGCCCAGCTTTGCAGTGCCAGAGGATGATCATCGGCTGTGTAGGCAATGCCCAGGCCGCCGCCCACGTCTAGATGCGGCAGTGTGAGATTGTATTTGTCTTTTAGATTGGCATAGAGCTCGGCAAATACGTCCACACTTTCGAGAAAAGGCTCAAGGTCCATACCCTGGCTGCCGATATGAGCATGCAGCCCCAGTAATTCAACATTCTTCTGGCTGGCAATCAGTTCAATGGCGGCGCCCAGTTGATCTAAGGGAATACCAAATTTGCTTTTATCGTGGCCGGTTTTAATATGGTCGTGGGTGTCAAGTTCTATACCAGGAATAATGCGCAGGAGAATTTCTACTTTTCTTCTCAGCGGTTTAGCTAAAGCGATGAGAGTCGCTAACTCACTTTCGTTGTCGACAACGATTTTAATTGCGGCATTGAGAGCCATTTTTAATTCGCGATCGCTTTTGTTGTTTCCATGAAAGAAAATTTTCTCAGCAGGAAAACCGGCTTTCAGTGCTGTGAATAATTCGCCTTCTGAGACAACGTCAAGGCCAAAATCGAGATCTGCAATTAGCTTTACTAGTGCCAGGCACAAAAATGCCTTACCGGCATAACATGGCAGGGCCTGACCATAATTGCTCAATCCGAGTTTGACGGCCTCGGCAGATTGGCGAATAGTTTCTTCGCACACAATCCAGAGCGGGCTGCCAAATTCTTGCACCAGGTCAACCACGTCGATGCCACCCACAGTGAGGTGATTGTGCTCGTTAATCGCGGCCGTCACCGGCATGATGCTCTGATTTGGACTTTCGGTTTTTATTTTTTCAGCCGTCATTGGTAAATTTTAGTTTCCGCCGATTTTATTGCCGCGGGCACTTTTCCATGGGTTGCCGCTACTTTTGGGGGCATTCTCAGGGTGAGCAGCTTTGAATTGTTCTTCTCTGTCTGCATGTAATGCAGTACCCAGGCCGTCTTTGTGCTTCTGCTCAACTTTTTTCAACTCAGAGTAGTCGAGGCTTAGTGAAGCGTATTGCTTGCCTGAAGACAACTGCTCTTCTAAACCAGTGAGGGAGAAAGTAAATGGCTTCAGTTCCCAGATATTGCAAAGGCGCAGTTTCGACGCTGAAATATTGGCGTTATAAATTCCGTGTAGAATTCCCCTGGCATTATCAATCGATGGTTCAATCCAGCCGTCTTTGAAGGAGAAAATACCATGTACTTTCCCTTTAAAAGTGTAGATTATTGCTTTGGTGCCGTCGCCTTCGTTGATGACAATGGTGCCTGGAGCGTTGCTTTCAAGCAAATGTTCGAGTGAAAAATGTAAAACGTCTTGTGGTGTCATCATGCATTGCGGATCATAGAGCTCGCCATGAAACATGGATGATGCGGCGATAGCAGTTTTGTCATCGATTTTATAAGTATCAACAATGGCATCGCTGGCTAGCATTTGCAGTTTGGCTTGATTGAATGCTTCTTGACCGAGCAACTGGGTTTCGCTGTCTTCTCGACCGTAGACGCAGGCAAGCACCCGGCCGCGAAAAACCAGAGCGGCGGCCCGGCACTTTTGACCAGGTGAAATCATGCGAATAACGCAGGTTTCTTCTCTGCCTTCAATGGCAACGAGAAGATTGTGAAATTTGACATGGCTGGAGAGATCAATGTCGCTGGGGCGCTCATCTTTTGGTTGTGGAAAAAGGCCCACAGCGCGCTTATTCAGCCCTTTGTGATTGCTGATGGTGTCTTTGAGCATTTGCGCTTGTTCTGCTTGTGAGCGCTTGTCTTTCCAAGAAAACATGATTTAAATCCTCAAAACACTTCAGTCTGATATCTGTTCCCTGCGCTTGCCATATTGACATACCAAGGCCCTGCCTGTAATTAGCCAGGGCCTTTGAGTATATACTTTGAAATTAATTTATTGAAAGCGCCCAAATGCCTCCATGAGATGAATGACGCTGGCGTTGTTTCTCAGGGTTACCAGGTCACCTGCAAACAGAAGTGCCAGTATCTGGTTGCGGCTGAGCTGATAGTTAATCAAAATCACATCAAATTGTAGTGTGCGTGAGCCAGACAACTGCGGCATGTAGACTTTTGAGCCCACCTGTTTAGCTTGCCCGAGAAAATGTAAAGCAGTAGTGATGATCTTTTTCTGCTTGCGCAAGTCGATAGACATTTGCCCAGTTTGTGCAAGACCACAGCCAGGGCTGTCTTCCAGTCTGGTTTTGACTTCTGCGAACATAATCAGCTTTTTGCGCTCAGGCTGCAGGTCTTTCAAGGCAATCAAGTCAATTTCACCGCTGCGACCGGCTCTATAGTTTTGCGCCAGCAATTGAAAACCCTGCTCTGCCAGATACTCAGAGGCTATTTGTTCACCTAATGTGCCTAGAGTTTGTCTCCACTTCTTAGTATTAGCTGTCAGTTCCATGGCATTGCCCCTCCTCAAAAGCTATAATCTGGAACCGGGTGAAAATTCCGGCCCTACTTCCTATAACGTCATCGCTCACAAAGAAGTTCAAAATGTTAGACCTTAAATTGATCAGAGAAAATCCAGACGCCGTAGAAGCTGCGCTTGCACGCCGTCACGGCGGTTTTTCCATAAAAGAACTGGTAGAAATCGACGCCAGGTTGCGCAAAGTGCAGTCTGAATGGGAAGCATTAAACTGCCGCAGCAATGAAATTTCTGAGTTATTTAAGTCTGGTAAGCTTTCCGGCCCTGAAAAAGAGAGCTTTAAGAGCGAGACCAAAGAAATTAAAAGTCGACAGGGTGAAGTCGAGGAAGAAAAGAGAGTGCTCGAGGGGCAAAGAACTCAGCTCGCTCTTGCTATTCCCAACATGCCCGGCGCCGACGTGCCTGATGGTAAAAATGAAGAAGAAAACAAAATTATCTCTACCTGGGGCACCATCCCTGGTATCAAAAATCCGCGCCATCACTATGATATCGGTGCTGAATTAGGCATCTTCGATTTTGAACGCGGCGTAAAAATTGCCGAGTCGCGCTTCACAGTTCTGATGAACTGGGGCGCAAAAATGGAGCGAGCATTGATGAATTTCATGCTCGATAGCCATTCTAAGCGGGGCTATAGCGAAGTCTTTCCCCCAATTTTGGTAAATCGAAATTGTTTAGTGGGCACAGGCCAGTTACCTAAATTTGCCGATGACTTTTACAAGTGCGCTGATGACGAACTATATCTGGTGCCAACGGCGGAAGTGCCGATTACCAATCTCTATCGAGAAGAAGTAATTGACGAAGCCGATTTGCCCATTAATCATTGCGCGTATACGCCTAATTTTAGACGAGAAGCAGGCAGCGCTGGTAAAGACACTCGCGGATACATTCGCCAGCATCAGTTCAATAAAGTCGAACTGGTTAAATTTTGCACTCCCGAAACCAGTGCTGAAGAACATGAAAAATTGACACGGGACGCCGAACTTATTTTAGAAGCTCTTGAATTACCTTATCGACGCATGCTGCTTTGCAGCGGTGACATGGGTTTTTGTGCCTCCAAGTGTTATGACCTGGAAGTTTGGTTCCCTGCTCAAGATAAGTATCGTGAAATCAGCTCTTGCTCAGTCTTTGGTGACTTCCAGGCGCGCCGTGCCAATCTGCGCTACAAACCCACTGATGGTGGCAAAGCGAAATATTTGCATACCATCAACGGCTCTGGTTTAGCGATTGGTAGGGCCATGGCAGCCATTCTGGAAAACAATCAACAGCCCGACGGTTCTGTGAGAGTGCCCACTGTGTTGCAACCATACATGGGTGTCAGCGTCATTGCAGCCAAACTAGCAGCAGTTACTTGAGTCAATGGCTGATTTTAAGCCAGATACAACAGCCCTCGTTTCTGCACCTTCGCCCATGCGGCGCCACCGCTTTGTGCAACTTACTTGCTTGCTTGCCGCCATCGCTCACACTGCGGCAACGCTGCTTTGCGTTTACGCTTTTCGCGAAGGAAATTTCGTCGATTTTACACCAGCCCGTTTGATGGAATTTGTGCCGCGACATCTTGTGTTGTGGAGAATTTGCTGTCTCTCGGTAATATGCTCCAGTATCTCTACTCTAGTTTTCATTCTCGCCATGCGAGAAATACTAGAAGAGAAATTTCGCTTTATCATCGGCGTGGCTGTATGTTTGGCTGTTCTGGCTTGTTCGCAAGATCTTGCTGCTGTGAGCCGAATGATGGTTTTGTTCAGTGATATCGCCCTGCAAGGCACTGCCATTTGTACCTACACGGGCAACGAACTGGTGCAAATCGGCTGGACTTTGATCAATCAATCAATTACTGAGACCTTCATGATTTCGTCAGCCTTGTATGGTCTGGCCGGTTTAGCGATTACTCATTGTCTGAGTAGAACCCGCGTCTTGCCACGATCTCTAGCGTGGGCGCATCTGCCGGTCTGGCTCTGCATGCTGGCAATATCTGTCACCACATTCAATGGCATGGTGTCAGTTGCTATGTCACTTATGTTTGCAAGCAACCTGGGGCTATCTTTTCTCGCTGCATTTTCTGGTGTGAACATTGATTCAGTGCTCGATCAAAAAAGAGAACTCAACATCGCTGCTGCATCGCACGGAGAATTAAAATCTCCTGGTGAATTTGATCCTGAATTAGCCGATTCTGCCGATCATTCAGCTATTTAGTCTTTTAGCTTCCATGTAAAAACCATTTAAAGCCTTTTATCGAATTGGCTGGTAAATTATGACATTGGCTGGATTGCCTGGCAGTAATGGCTGGTATATATTGGGTCAATCATGGTCTATAATTGGTCTGTAAACGGTCTATAAATGAATTGGCAGGATAAATTAGCCCAAGAATTGGCTGGAGTCAGCAGAAGCATCGCAGTCAAATCTGCGGCTAAACCAAGCAACTCTCACTTATATGTGCGAGTGGTGGAAAGCCTCAAGGCGGCAATTCAGTCTGGCGAAATGGCTGCCGGAGTTCGCCTGCCTACCAATCGTGAACTGGCTCAAGAACTCAAAATAGATCGCTCTACGGTAGCTAGAGCTTACCTTGAACTCTCGCAGCTTGGATTGATTGAGTCGCATGTCGGTCGCGGGACTTTTGTAAGTTCTGTCAGTTCTTTAAGTTCTGCCAGTGCGCGCTCTAATTTGAGCTCAAGTACCGGTAAGCAATTGTCCTTATCAACGTCAGAAGAAAAAGTTCAGTGGCCGGCAATTTTTTCTCGCTATGCTGATGGCCTCTCAAGTTCTATGAACAAATTGCCCCAGCTAAGTTCTGGCGATGCATTCATTTCATTTGCTGGTGGCATACCGTCGCAAGACTCTTATCCCAGTCATGAGTTCGAAAAAATCGTTCTTGATCTTTTGTCTCACGGCCGTGGTGCCACCATGTTTGATTACAGCCCCTTTGCCGGAGAGCCTGACTTGCGCAGGGCGGTGACCAAGCATTTAGCTTTGCGCGGCATGAGCTTTGCCGATCAAGAACTGCTGATTCTCAGCGGCTCTCAGCAAGGTATTGACCTGGTGGCTAACTTACTGATTGATCCGGGTGACTGCGTTCTAGTAGAAGAGCCCACATATTTCTGGGCCATTTCTAATTTTAAAGCCAGACAGGCGCAGCTTATTGGTTGCCCGCTTGATGAAGAAGGCATTTCACTGCAAGCTGTGGAAGGGCACCTGATTCGGTATCAGCCTAAGTTTATTTATGTCATGCCTAACAATCAGAATCCCACCGGTATTACTATGTCACTGGCCAGGCGAAAGGGCCTGTTAGCTCTGGCACGCAAATACCAAACTCCTATTTTAGAAGACGATTACTCTGGCGATCTGGCTTACGATGGCGAACCCCTACCTTCTCTGAGGTCGCTGCCTGGCGGCGAAGATATGGTCATTTATCAAGGTACTTTCTCCAAGGCCCTCTGCCCTGGCATTCGGCTTGGCTGGCTGGTAGCACCACAAGATGTAATTGATAAATTGAGTTTTGCAAAAAGAACCAGCGATTTAGCTACCAATTCTATGGCCCAGGTTATTCTCACCGAATTTTTGCACCGTGGTCTTTATCAGGAGCACTTAAGCAAAGTCAACAAAATCTACGCTGAACGTCGCGATACAATCATTGCTGCTCTAAGCCAAGAGTTGCGCCACTATCCTGATATCAGCTGGTCCACACCAGCAGGCGGTTTATTCATCTGGCTGACTTTGCCTGAGGGTGTATCAAATCGCGATTTACTCGAATTTGCCGTGGCTGAAAAAGTTGTGTTTTCGCCTGGCGATTTGTGTTTCCTTGATTCTAATTCGCTCAATCATTTGCGCCTTTGTTTTATTCAAAATTCCAACGAGCGCATAGTTGAAGGCATCAAAAGATTGACCCGGGCAATCACAAAGTATCTCGACCATCACTACCTTGAGCGGGCTGCCAACACCATCAGGCAAAGGCACAACGAGCACGTATTGATTTAATTCTAGTTTTTTCGACGAACAATCATCACACTTAATCAGGAGTTCACATGTCTACAGTAATTACACCAAGAACAGGTACCAGACTCGTCAAAGAAGCATTGGCACAAATGCTCAAAGGCGGAGTAATTATGGATGTGGTCAATGCTGAACAGGCAAAGATTGCAGAAGAAGCCGGTGCAGTAGCGGTTATGGCTCTTGAGCGTGTACCAGCTGACATTCGCGCCGATGGTGGTGTTGCCCGCATGAGTGACCCTGAATTGATTATTCAGATTATTGAATCAGTTTCAATTCCAGTTATGGCGAAAGCAAGAATTGGCCACTTTGTGGAAGCTCAAATTCTTGAATCGCTAGGTGTTGACTGTGTTGACGAAAGCGAAGTTCTGACTCCTGCCGATGAAGAATTCCACATCGACAAAAACGCTTTCACCATTCCTTTTGTTTGCGGTGCTAAAAATCTTGGTGAAGCATTGAGGCGCATTGGCGAAGGTGCTGCCATGATGCGCACTAAAGGTGAAGCCGGCACTGGTGATGTGGTTGAAGCCGTACGACACGCCCGGGCCATTCTGGGCGAAATCAGACGACTTACCGCCATGCCCAAAGAAGAACTAATGAGCTATGCCAAGAATATTGGTGCTCCTTACGAGTTAATCGTCAAAGTTGCAGCTGAAGGCAAATTACCTGTAGTCAATTTCGCCGCCGGCGGCATTGCCACTCCAGCTGACGCTGCTTTGATGATGCAACTTGGTGTAGACGGCGTCTTTGTCGGCTCTGGTATTTTCAAATCAGGCAATCCGATGCAGCGCGCTCAAGCCATAGTTAAAGCCACCACCTTCTATAAAGATCCTGAAGTTCTGGCAAAAGTAAGTCGCAATTTAGGCGAAGCTATGGTCGGACGCAACTGTCGTGATCTGGCTCCGGCAGAAACTCTGGCTAGCCGCGGCTGGTAGATTTTATGATTGTTGGAGTGCTGGCTTTGCAAGGCGATTTCGCCGAGCATATGAAGATGCTTACGGACTGCGGTGTAAAAACTGTAGCTGTGCGTTATGCCGAAGATCTGGACGCCCTGGATGGTCTGATTATTCCTGGTGGTGAATCAACAGCTGTTGATAAGCTGACTGATGATGGCAGTGCACCTGTCTTTTCGGCCATCAAGAGAAAAATTAGCGAAGAAGAACTTCCGGTTTACGGCACCTGCATGGGCTCGATTTTTCTTGCCAAAGATATCGAAGGCTCTAAGCAAGGCCGTCTGGCCGTGATGGACGTCAAGGTCAAGCGCAATGCATTTGGCCCGCAGCGTCGCAGTTTTGAAGCTGATCTTGTCATTGATGCTCTTGGTGCAGAACCTTTCCCCGCAGTCTTCATCCGTGCGCCTGTAATCACTGAATGTGGGTCTGATGTAGAAATATTGGCGCAATTAGACGACGGAATTGTCATGGCCAGGCAGAATAATTTGCTGGTGACTGCTTTCCACCCTGAGATTACCGGCGATTTGCGTGTGCACCGTTACTTTCTTGCTATGGTGGCAGCGCATAAACAGTAGTGTTTTGTTTGGATTTTTGCTCGTGGACACCTGGCGGTGTCTAATCTGCTCGCCTAAGAAATTTTACAACTCATAAGTTGTACATTTTTACAACTTAGAGGTTGTAAAAAATCTCTAGGTGGCCTCTAGGCATCACTAAACTACCACCCTAGCTATCACCACAAGTATCAACTAGTCAAACAAATCTCGACTACAATAGGCGCATGCTCGGCTTTTATATATTTCAGTTTGTCCCTATTGTCATTGTTGAAGGCATCGTACTCTGGCGCATGAAATGGGCTTCTTTGCCGCGCTCAATGTTTGATTCGCTGATGATGAACTTCGCTTCTTTCTTAGGCCTCGTCTTAGGCCTGGGCCCGTATATAACCGGCTCCATGCCCATGGGTTTGACCCTGTTCGGCACTTACTCATTCATGGTGGAAGGCACGGTTTTAATGCTGCTTGAAAGCAAAGATCCCAAGCTGGTGTGGGCTTGCGCACTGACTGCCAATTTGCTTGGCTGCGTTCTTCTGGCCGTGGAAGCTCTGGTGGGAGCCATTCCTGGAATATTTTCCCAGCCTTGATAATTTTTCTTTGCCTGTTTTGATATTGTAAAGTGCCTTCCAGCGCTAAAATTTGAGCCTTAAGACTAGCGCTAGCGAGCGAAATATCAACATGAGTAAAACCAATTTGGCAACCGATTCAGTTAATGCTGCCACCGAAATCATCTGGAGTCCCAGCGGAGATTATCTCAAGAGCCGGGTGGTTGATTTCATGCAGAAGCACGACATTGCCGATTGGCAGACTTTAATTGACGAGTCTAATCGAGACACCGACTGGTTCTGGCAAGCAGCGCTTGAATACATGGGTTTTCAGTGGCATAAACCTTACACAAAATTGATGGATAGCTCGAAAGGTTTCCCCTGGACTGAATGGTTCGTGGGTGGTGAGTTGAACATCATGTCCAACACTCTTGATTGGCATTTGGAGAAGGGCAAAGTTGCAGGTGATCGCGTCAGTGTGGGTGCAGATCATCCAGCACTTATTTGGGAAGGTGAAGATGGCCGCAAGCGCCAGTATAGTTATGGTGAGCTCAGCGCGCTGAGTGGAAAAATCGCCGGCGCCATGCTTAAGCTCAATGTTAAAGCTGGGGACGCCATCGGTATCTATATGCCTATGGTACCGGAAGTGGTGGCGGTGCTCTTTGCCTGCTTTAAGATTGGCGCCGTTGCCGTACCTGTCTTCAGTGGCTTCGGCCCTGAATCACTGGCGACCAGACTGAACGATGCCGAAGCAAAGATTTTATTTACGGCTGACTCGGGTAAGCGACGCGGCAAATTGATACCGATTAAAGCTGAAGCTGACCAGGCTGCAGCAATGGTGCCATCGCTGGAACACATGGTGGTGCTCAAGCATTGCGATAGCGGCGCACCCATGCAGAGCGGCCGAGATTTGTGGTTTAACGATCTAGTCAACGATGCCGAAGAAGCCAGTACCGTCGCAAATCTTTCCGCTGAACATCCTTCTATGTATCTTTATACTTCAGGTACCACAGGTAAACCAAAAGGTACGGTGCATACTCATGCTGGTGCTCTGGCACAAATTGCTAAAGAGCTCGGTTTCGCTTTTGACTTGCGACCTGACGATGTCTTTTTCTGGGTTTCCGATATTGGTTGGATGATGGGCCCCTGGGAGATGATCGGCACCACATTCTGGGGTGCCACCATGCTTATCTACGAAGGGCACCCTGCTTATCCTGAACCAGACGCTGTGTGGAAAATTTGCGAGCGCTACAAAGTTAAAAGCCTCGGCATCAGCCCCACTTTGATTCGCAGTTTAAAAGCACAGGGTAACGATTGGGTTGATAAGAACGACCTTTCTAGTTTGCGTCTGCTTGGCTCCACCGGCGAGGCCTGGGATGAAGACAGCTATATGTGGTTCTTTGAGCAAGTAGGCAAAAAACGCTGCCCGATTATCAATATTTCTGGTGGCACTGAAATAGTTGGCTGTTTGCTGTCGCCACTGCCGGTGATGCCCTTAAAAGCTTGTTCACTTGGTGCGCCTGGCCTTGGTATGGATATTGACGTTTTTTCTGAAGACGGTAAAAGTATTCATGGCGAAATTGGCCATCTGGTCTGTCGCAAGCCGGCACCGTCCATGACCAGGGGTTTTCTTAAAGATCCTGACCGCTATATCGAAACCTATTTCACTAAATTTCCTGGTGTCTGGTACCACGGCGACTGGGCAAAAGTCGACAAAGACGGCTCATGGTTTTTGTTTGGCCGCTCCGACGACACCATCAAAGTCTCGGGTAAAAGAGTGGGGCCGGGCGAAGTAGAATCGGTTCTGGTCGAACACCCATCAGTCTCAGAAGCCGCAGTGATTGGGGTGCCCCATGAGCTCAAAGGCGAGTGCCTGGTATGTTTCCTGGTAATGATGCCAGGGGAGAATTTGAATGAAGCTAAGATGGCCGAGCTGCGCAGCATGGTGGGTGTTAAGTTAGGTTCGACTCTTAAACCTGATACTATTTTGGCTGTGGCCGCGTTGCCTAAAACTCGTTCTGGGAAAATCGTCAGAGCTACAATTAAGCGCAAGTATCTTGGCCAGGCGCCGGGAGATTTATCTTCAATTGAAAATCCTGAAGCACTAGACTTTATTTGTGCCAAATAAAAATTGATGAGCGGCTTTCAGAACGCGGTTAGTAAAGCTTTTCGAGCATTTACTTCTGTGCCGGTTTTGACGCTTTTGGTTTTGCTTGGCTGCGAATTGTGGTTGCGTCAGGGTAACCCCATGGATGCCATCGGCATTCGCAATGTTGATTCGTGGGATATTGTCAGCCGCATCAATGTGTCGCGCAAAGTCTGCCCACAAGTGGCGCTAATTGGCTCATCGCTCATGCTGGTATTAAATCAAGACGAGCATGGTAGCCACTTCTACACTGGCTATGATCCCAGCTATCTTGGTGCCCTTTTTAATCGTGTCACCGGCAAAGAAATCAGGTGCGTCAATCTTAGTACAGGCCTGCAAATGGTTTCAGAGGCTTATATGGTCACTGAAGCGGCTTGCAATAATGATTGCTATCCTAAAGTAATCATATACGGCGTCTCCATGCGCGATTTCATTCAAGATGCCCTGGCTGCCGAGTGGCATACAGACAGCTTTAATAGTGTTGCACCACTGGCTCCAATTTCTGCCAGAGAAAATGTATTTTCCAAACAAGGAGCCGACGAATTTCTCGCTAGCCATTTCTTCTACATTTATCGCAATCGCACAGACTTCAAAAATTTCTTTAGTGTGCTGGCTAAAAACTTCATTGAAACCCTGCCTGTAGATTTCTATTTTCCCCGTCTGGGCCCTGACCACAAGTGGCATCAGCTCAAGGAAGGCTTTTTATTCGAGCAGTGGATTCCGCGCAAGCAAGAAAAATTTGCCGAGCAAATGTATCAGGCCCATCCGGAAGTCTTGCGCGATTACTACAAGACTTTCCAAATCATGATTTATCGCAATCAGTATAAACAGGCACCTGAAGTCTCTAATCATTATTTAGCTAAGCTGGTGCAACTTTGCCGACGCAAAGGAATTGTTCTAGTGCTTGTGAACATGCCGCTTTCACCTGATACGTCAAAAGTTGTGCCTGCTGCTCAGATGGATGGATTTCGGCAGTTTCTCCACGCCAGTGAGAAAGCTGGCAACTTTTATTTAATTGACCTCTGGGGTGACGCTGCTTTTAAAGACAGCGATTATAAAGATGGCGTGCATTTGAATTTTAGCGGCGCAAAAAAGCTGGCCGATAAGATCGTGGGCCAACTTCAAGAGCGCTATCCTGCTGTGTTTGATAGCCTGACGGCAGGAGAGAAGCATGCTCTTCAATAGCTTCAGCTATATGCTTTTTTTGCCTGTTGTGGTTTTGCTTTTCTGGCGAGTACCAAATAAGTATCGACCAATACTGTTGCTGGTTGCCAGTTATGTTTTTTACAGTGCCTGGAATCCAATCTATCTTTTATTGATTGTGGGCATGACTCTCGTTAATTGGGTCTTTGGTTTACTGATTGCGCCGGCGGTGCAGTTGCGAAAACCGCTGCTGGTGGCAGCCATAGTTTTCAATTTGGCCACTCTTTGCTATTACAAATATGTCAATTTTATTTTCAGTTCTATTGTTGAGCTTTTTCACCTGGTGCAATTGCCCGGCGGTTCCATAACAGGAAATGGCACTGCGCAATTGCCCGAAGCCTGGCATTTAAATGTGATTTTGCCTCTTGGTATTTCGTTTTTTACTTTCGAGTTTCTCCACTATATTGTCGAAGTTTTTAAAGGTGGTCAGGCGGTTAAAGACCCCATCAAGTTTGCGGTGTTTGCCGCCTTCTTTCCTACTCAAATTGCCGGGCCAATCAAACGCTATGAAGACTTCATTGCTCAGCTTGAGCTGCCCAGTGTTTTTTGCATCGCTGACCTGGAAAAGGGCTTTGTCATGGTTTTACACGGCCTGGCGAAAAAGGTGCTGTTAGCTGACAACTTGGCCATTTACGTCAATCATATCTATGGCGCCCCTGGTGCGGCCACCAACCTTGATTTGTGGTTGGCCACTTATGCTTTTGCCTTTCAAGTCTATTGCGATTTTTCAGGTTATACCGATGTGGCCATAGGCTCAGCATTAATGCTGGGCCTTAAAGTGCCGCCCAATTTTAATGTGCCTTACATGGCTTCGAGTATTCGTGAACTCTGGCACCGGCAGCACATTTCGCTCTCTAACTGGTTTCGCGATTATGTCTACTTCAGCCTTGGTGGGTCGCGGTGCTCAAGAGGAAGAGTGTACGTTAATTTGCTCATCACTACGGCTCTGGCCGGGCTATGGCACGGAGCCGCCTGGCACCATGTGATGTGGGGTCTATTTCAAGGTCTGTCTCTAATAGTCAATCGGGAGTGGATGCGATTTTATGAGAACATTGCCTGGCTGAAAAAATTTGTGCAGAGCAAGTTATGGACAATCATTGCCATTTTTATTACTTTCCACGCATTTTGCCTCAGCTACGTTTTCTTCCGTGCCGACACCAATGCCATCGCTTTGCACATTCTTGGTCGCATGCTGCGTCTCTGGTATGCTGCACCTCACGGGCGGCCACTATTTTTGTCAACCCAGGGGCCTCTGATTACTCCTCTAATACCGTTTATAATTGCCGCTCTGGTGCTGGCCCACATATTGTCTGAATTTTTGCGCCGGAATGCATTCTGGTCTAAGACACCCAGACCACTGCAGGCGATTTATTGTGCATTTCTGATATTTATGATGATTACGCTTATGCCTGATGAGGCCAACCGCTTTATTTATTTCCAGTTCTAATTATGTATAAGGCAGGACACTGTGAAAGATTCAGAAAAAGAGAAAGTTAGAAAGCGCTTCCTGGTTAAACCTCAAGCGAAAGTCGATCTTGCCAATGATTTTAAAGTCGGTTTAGATCTTTCGGCCTTAGACAAAGAAACCGCCAAAGAACTTCTGGCCAGCGATATTGAGCGCCTTACTGAATACCAGAATATTTTGTACGCTCAAAACCAGTATTCGCTTTTGATTATTTTTCAGGCCATGGACGCTGCTGGCAAAGACAGCACTATCAAACATGTTATGTCAGGAATAAATCCTCAAGGGTGTCAGGTATTTAGCTTTAAGGCGCCATCAGAAGAAGAGCTTGATCATGATTTCCTCTGGAGGTGCAATAAGGCGCTGCCTGAGCGTGGGCGCATTGGTGTTTTCAATCGTTCCTATTATGAAGAAGTTCTAGTGACGCGCGTTCATCCGCAAGTATTGGCCAGGCAAGCGTTGCCTAAGGCGCTGGCAGGCAAGGGTATATGGAAGCGGCGTTTTGAACAAATCAACAATTTTGAGAAACATCTGGTTGATAACGGCACTATTGTTTTGAAGTTCTTCCTCAATATTTCCAAAGCCGAGCAAAAGAAACGCTTTTTGGCCAGGCTGGATACCCCAGAGAAGAACTGGAAGTTTTCTTCAGCTGATGTGCTCGAACGTGCCCACTGGGACGAGTATATGAGCGCTTACGAAGATTGCCTGGCCAATACCAGTACAGAGGCTGCTCCCTGGTATGTTATTCCGGCAGACCATAAACCGTTTTGTCGTCTGGCCGTGAGTTACATTATTGCCGAGACTCTAAAAGGCATTGATTTACATTATCCAAAATTGAATCAAGCTCACCTTGATGAGCTGGCCAAAGCCAGACGCATGCTTGAGTTAGAAGATGGTGCTCCGGCAAAGGCTCCAGATGAGCCGGTGCAAGCGGCTGAGACGAATGTGAGCACTGATGACCAAGCTGCAGAAACTGGTCATTCGACTGAAGTGATGGCACAGGCGAAAGAAACTGATCTGACTAATCTGGCACAAGATCTGGAACAAAAAGCCAAAAAGAACAAAGCAAAAAAACAAAAGTCAAAGAAAAAATCTAAACCGGCAAAATAAGAGAACCCCAAGGCTGCCTTTTTATCGGCCACGTAGTCGTCAATTAGTCGTCAATTAGTCGCTATTTGGCTGCCAGATAGTCGCCACGTAGCCGCCACATTGAAGCGGTCTAATAGACCCATGCAGATGGGCCTTTTTTCGGCGACGATTTTACTATTTTGATAGAGGTTTTTCGTAATGGCAGCGAATGATCAGAACTTGGCCAAAATATCTCCTGACGAGAAGCTACTGAGCGAATTACATAAAAGTCTTGCACATAGGACTTTTGATAAATTCGCCGAAGAGCTACGAGAGATTCAAGCAGAGCAAACTCCTGCTCAATTCAAAGCAATCTTAGATCAGGTAAATTACAAACATAACGAACGCAACCGCAATAATCAATTCGAGATTCTTGGACTTGATACTAAAGACAATACCGTTGCTGTTAAGACGTCGGAACGGGTTCTCTACCTTGGAGACGACGCTAGACTTGTGCGCTCTCAGTCGGTGCGAGATCACGATGTAGCAAAATTGAGCAAAGACGAGCTTGGACCACTAGAGATCAATAATAGTGACTTGAAAAAAACTCTGGTGCGGCCTGCTGGTTTGACTGGTCTGACCCCAGGCGAAGCTCAAGAATCAGAGAAGCCATGGTATGCGTTTTGGAAACACGGTCCTTCGCCCAATCGCGAGGTTGTTACTAAAAACTCACCGATCAACACAGACTCTTTTGGTTATAGAGGCGTTGCCTTAACTGTGCGCGACAACGGTGAGTCATATCCAGAGGCGTTCTCGAATAATCACAGCTTTGTGGGCAGTGAGACTATCAATAGAAAAAATCAACTGATGTCTTATTATGTTGACTATGAACCGGCAGAAAAGAAACCATTTGACTCCCATTCTTATAAAACCTTGCCTGCATTTAAAATCGACAGCACTCGTAATCCCATCTTTATCGATCGCTTAGCAGGTCAATACAACCCGTCTACTGGGCTATACGATGTCAGACTGAAATACTCACTTGGCTTCCGTGAACACACAGGCAGCGAAAGTTTGTCTATGGAAGTGACTAAAGATGGTTCAGTGGTTTCCAAAAAGAGCGGCGAAGTGTGCGACGAGACTTTGTTCGTCAATCGACCAGGTGACGACAGAGCTGGTATGAAATTCGACGAAGAAGGAAGGATTAGCTGGGTTAGGCACTGGCAACACAGCCCGCGCACTGATTTTAAGTATGCCGAAAATGGCTCACTGGTTGAAGTCAAAAGTGAGCACTTGGGTACATTTGAAAAAGTCACCGAAGGCAAATGGAAACACACCGCTTTAGGTGAAGAGCTCAAGCCATTTAATGGTGACATTTATGTTCGCGCTGATGGAACTTTGGTTTTCGCCGGTCAGAACGAACAGACTGAATACAACAAATTTTCTATTGTTACCTACAATAAATACGGTCAGTTAGTTAGGCGCGCAGATGAAAGCGGAGCTACCGACTACCAATCGTCTAATGGTGTCATGATCGCACCTAAATGGACAGAGTTTAAAACTGGAAAAGTGAGAACTTTCAGTGAAGAGGCGCGGCACAATTTCGATCCACTTAATGTAATTCCAGACAACTCTTCGAATTGCAAACCAACACTTCCTCGCAAAATCTAATCGACTTCACTTGTGGAGCTTTCTCAATGACCAAACATGACGCTAAATTCGAATATGACTCTAAATCCCAATCGATTTCTCGCGCTGATGTTCCAAGCGACGACATAATTACTGGAGCACTTGCTTTTAAGTATTGCTTCGAAGACGCTTATGACAAATTTGACACTAATAAAGCAGACGGCTTAACCCGTGGTGAATTACGCAGTGCAATCGCTAACGAAAAACTGTCGAGCAATGAGCGCACAACTTCGAAATTTCTCTTAAATCATTTCGACTTGCTTGCTGACTTAAAGCCGAATTGGTATTCAGACGAAAAAACAATTTCAGGTCATGTAGGTGATGATTTAGCTGAAGACTTGCTGTACCAGTCGAGAAACCCTAGAAATGCACCACCGCTGCGATTCGATGCCAAAATTTTGCCGGAAGTAGTCAAATTTGCAAAATCGATTGGCGCCAGCAGTACTGACACCATTAGTGATACCGGTGAACGAGCCGCCCAGATATCTAATTGGTTGCAAGATAACTTCAACAAACTAGACACTAATACAGATGGTTTGATTGATTTATTTGAACTTAGAAGAGAATTGAAATTAACCGACGAGCGTGCGGCGGAGGCGCGCGCAGTTAACGGAAAGACCATTGAAGTGGAAGAGCTAATTGATGATTTTGGTAGAGCAGGAATTTCGCTAGATGATGCCAAAGCGCTCAGCAAAGCATTTAACGCTGAGGAGCCATTTGATGCTTTTGCAGTGGACAACAAATCTGATTTTAGTCTCGCCACGCTTGCTTACCAAAAAGTTGCCTCAATCTTTGGTGATACCGCTATAGGAAGAGCCGCCAATAAAAAATACAACGAAACAGCACTTACATATTTAGGCCAAAACGAATCGACCTATTATGAAGAGAAACGACGAGACATTCTGGCTAGTGGCTTATTGACTGACCTCAATAAACCTCTTAGGTAGTCCTGAAGAGGTACCACTTATCAGCTACTTTCTCTACCCAAATATATTCTGATGGACCCAAAAGTGGCGGTTTATTGTCGGGCGCATAGAGAAAACCAACGGTATTGTCGGTAACACCACCAATAATAATTTCAATTTGTTTTTCGTCTACTTTATTCAGGCTGGAAAGATGGAGCATTTTGAGCTTCTCTTTCACCACTAGATTCTCGCTTACCTCGTGCGGCTGGCGGTGATCATTGACGATAATGCTTGTGCCCGGCGGTATCTGAGAGCCAGCCTGAGCCAATTGGTCAAGTGCACTCTGGTTTTGTTTGAACCAGATTTTTAAGTCGTTGTCTGTGGCTAAAGTAATCTCTAAGTTTTGCAGAGTTTGATTTTCTTCAGCATTTAGGTTGCCTGACGCTTTCTTCTTGTGCAGTTGATCAGCAATGGCTCCCAATGGGCCGTTGCAAGCCAGAGCCCGCAATGCCGTTATTTTCCACTTGCTGTCGCGACGCAGATAAAAATAAACATCCAGGGGTTTTGGATCGCTCAGTCTGGTGCGCGCCACCGCATAATTATTTCCCACCACCAGTACATTGGGCTCAGAATCGCTTTGTTCAAACAGAAGTTTGCCCATGGGCGGTAAGCCGAATGATATAGCTTCGGGCGCCAGCATAGCTCTCATGGCTGTAGCATGGTCACTGCCGCTATTATGCAGCCTGACATATTGTTTGACAGTCTGTGCTGCGGCCTCACGCCTGCCTCTGTACTCAGGGCTGTTGCTCAAGCTATCAGCATTGGCGCTTGGTTGCCACGACTGTTTGCGCAAGGTTTCATACTGCTCAATCATGCTTTTGTGCAGACTGTCTTGACCAGGCAGCCAGTTAATTTGTTTGAGATTGGCCGCCAGAACTTCAGCTGTCAGCGGTCGCTTTTCCAGCACTCCCTGGGCGGTGAGAATGCCAGCAAAATAATAGAGCGGTGGTGATTTAGCAGTTAGGCCCAGGGCGGTAAGTAGCCTTGCCGATTTAGCGTCATCGAGGTCAACGTGTTTGACGCTCAGCCCTTCTTTTTCTTTGGCGGCTAGAAGTTTATTTCGCTCACCGCTACTAAACTCCACCACTGAAGGCCCAGGCTCGCAAAATTGACACAGCAACAGTGGTGCGTCTGCTTCAATGTTTTGCCTTGAGCGGTAATGTTCAATCATATTGCGCAAACGCTGATCTTTTACTTCTGTGCTTGGCATGCGCTCGAGCACCTGATCAAAAACTTTCTCGCCACGCTTGAGCTTAATTGTCACTGGTGTACCAGGCTTGCCTGTGAGCAATGCGCGCGATCGGCTGATACTGAGTAAAGCGGTGTCTTGCCCGTCGATGGCCAAGAGCTGATCACCTGTCTTTATATCGAGCTTGGCTGCCGGGCCTTCTGGTAAAAGATTGCCCACTTGAGGATATTCTTCACCTACATACTTGAATGAAAAACCGACAATACCAATTGGTTCTACTTTGCTCTCAGTATCGTCCAACTTGCTCGAATCAACGGCCATAGCCGCGCCACTGAAACAAAGAGCCATGGCGATCAGTGCTAGTGATTTCGCCAGTGATTTATTGATTTTATACTTCAGTGGCATGGGCATATTTTAAATGAAGCAAACTTTGAGCAGAGCATTTTCTGGTTGATAGTGTTCCAGTTCAACTTGCACAGGCTCTACATGCCAGATGTCTTCGCAATATTCACGAATAGAACGGTCTGAAGAGAATTTGCCCATTCGAGCCACGTTCAATACTGACATTCTGGTCCAATTGCTCTGTTCAGAATACGCTTGGGCAGCTCTTTCTTGACAGGCGACGTACGAGTCGAAATCAGCGAAAAGCAAATAGTCGTCGTGATAAAGCAATTGGTCTGTAATCGCGCGGAATCGGCTTGGTTCGTCTGGAGAGAAGTGACCGTTTTTAATTAGCTCGATTACTTCACGCAAGGCCGGATTTTTGTCGTAGTAGTCTTGCGGACGGTAACCTTTGGCTTTGAGTTCGTGCACTTGCGCTGCTGTAAGGCCAAACAGGAAGAAGTTTTCTTCGCCGATGTCTTCCAACATTTCGATATTGGCACCGTCGAGAGTGCCTATGGTCAAAGCTCCGTTTAAGGCAAACTTCATGTTGCCGGTGCCTGATGCTTCTTTACCGGCTGTGGAAATTTGTTCGCTCAAGTCAGCCGCAGGATACAAAATTTGTCCTAGCGTAACGTTAAAGTCTGGTATGAAAGCCACTTTGATGCGTCCGGCCACGTCTTTATCGTTATTGATCACATCTGCCACTGAGTTAATTAGTTTAATCACTAATTTAGCGCTGAAATATCCAGGGGCAGCTTTACCAGCAAACAAGAAGGTACGCGGTGTAATTTTCAGATCAGGATTTTTCTTAATCTGGTTGTAGAGATAAACAATGTGCAGAACATTCAAATGCTGTCTTTTGTATTCATGCATCCGTTTTGCCTGTACATCGTAGAGCGAGTCAGGATCTACTTCTATGTGGCAATGTTTAAAGATATATTTTGCTAGGCGCACTTTCTGGTCACGCTTTACTTGAGCCCATTCTCTGAGGAAACCAGGGTCGTCGGCAAATGGTTCAAGATTTTTCAATAGAGTCAAGTCTTGCAACCAGCCATCGCCGATTTTGCTTGTGATGAGTTTAGTCAAATCAGGATTTGCCAGAGCAATGAAACGTCTGGGGGTAATGCCATTGGTTTTATTGCTGAATTTCTCTGGCCATAGTTTGAAGAAATCGGCGAGTACATCTTGCTTAAGCAACTCGGTATGTAGAGCAGCTACACCATTGATTGCATGGCTACCGACGCAGGCAAGATTGGCCATGCGCACATAGTGAGTGCCCGAATCGTCTATTAGAGAAAGTCTTTGCACGATGGCTTCATCATTAGGATAAAGCTTGCGAACTTGATCAAGGAAGCGTCGATTTATTTCATAGATAATATTGATGTGGCGTGGCAGTACCGCTGCAAAGAGTGGCACCGACCATTTTTCTAGAGCCTCTGGTAAGAGCGTGTGGTTGGTATAAGCAAAAGTATTGGTGGTTATTGTCCAGGCTTGATTCCACTCCATACCATGCTCATCCATAAGAATACGCATCAGTTCAGGCACGGCGATTGAGGGATGGGTATCGTTTAATTGGAAAGCAAATTTTTCGTGGAATTGTTCGATGGAACTGCCTGATGCTTTTAGAATGCGCACGCAGTCTTGCAATGAACAGGCGACGAAGAAGTATTGTTGTTCAAGACGCAAGCGCTTTCCTTGAGCAACGTTATCATTGGGATAAAGTACTTTGGAGACATTTTCTGAAAATACTTTGTCGTTCACGGCACCCAGATAATCGCCGGCGTTAAAGGCCTGGAAGTCGAAAGATTCTTTAGCTTCTGCTTTCCACAAACGCAGTGTATTAGCGGTATTGGTTTTGTATCCTGGCACTGGAGTGTCGTACGGTACGCCGCTAATGATGTGCTCTGGTATCCAGTCCACAATATTTTTGCCCTGAGCATCAGTGTGTATGTCGATGCGCCCACCGATCTTTACTTCCACAGCCGCTTCTGGTCTGGCTATCTCCCAGGGGTTTCCGAGACGCAGCCATTTATCTGTTACTTCTACCTGCCAGCCGTCATGAATTTCTTGATCGAAAATGCCGAATTCATAGCGAATACCATAACCTATGGCAGGAATGCTCAGTGTTGCCAGCGAATCGAGGTAGCATGCGGCAAGGCGTCCGAGACCGCCGTTACCTAGCCCTGGCTCTTCTTCTTCATCAATCATGTCTTCCAGCAAAATGCCAGACAATTCTGCAGCTTCAGAAAATTGTTTTTCCAGACCCATGCTGAGCAAATTATTGCCTAGCTGCGGCCCCATCAAAAACTCAGCTGACAAATAGCAAACGATGCGTACTTTTTCTTTGAAGTAAGTCTCGACGGTGTTAATCCAGCGGTGCAACAAGCGATCTCTTACTGTGTACGACAGGGCCATGTATAAATCATGTTTGGTGGCCAATTCAGGAAAGCGCCCAATGGTATAGAAAAGATGGTCGGCCATGGCTCTTCTTAAAGTTTCAATAGAAGTGCCGGTGCGGTCGTCCTCTATACGAACAATGGTTTCGACGTCGGTTGAATTGGTGGGTACCATCGATGAGCTCCTGGCTGGTTGTGAGGTCTAAATTTACGAAGGCCATTTCCACTGGCTTACCAGTGGCATGTCTTCGCCGTGTTGTTCAATATAATCTTTGTGGTCAATTAAGTAGCCTTGCAGCTTTTGTTTGGTGCGAGCAGCAGAGTGCTTTAAACGCGGCACTCTGTCGATTATGTCTTCGGCTAAATGGAAGCGATCGATATGATTCATGACCACCATGTCAAATGGTGTTGTGGTGCTTCCTTCTTCTTTGTAGCCGCGAACGTGGAGATTTTCATGGTTAGTGCGACGGTAAGTCAGCCTGTGAATCAGCCATGGATAGCCATGGTAGGCAAAAATTATCGGTTTGTCTGTAGTGAAAATTGAATCAAAATTATGATCACTGAGACCATGAGGATGTTCACTGCTTGGTTGCAGTGTCATCAAGTCAACTACATTGACAAAACGAATTTTTAAATCGGGTTGTTCTTGTCGCAATAAGTCTACGGCGGCCAGAGCTTCTACGGTTGGTACGTCTCCGGCACAGGCAAGCACTGCATCTGGTTCACCATCCTGATCGTTACTGGCAAAATCCCATATGCCAATACCAGCAGAACAGTGCTTGGCTGCAGTATCCATATCAAGCCATTGAGGAGCAGGTTGCTTGCCAGCCACGATGATATTGATAAAGTCACGGCTGCGCAAACAACGATCGGCCACACATAAAAGTGTGTTTGCATCTGGTGGCAAATAAACACGAATAATATCTGCTTTTTTATTGACTGCGTGATCGATAAACCCGGGATCTTGATGGCTGAAGCCATTGTGATCCTGGCGCCATACGTGCGAAGTAAGCAAATAATTGAGAGAAGCAATTGGTCTGCGCCAGCCAATTTGTCTGGTCACCTTGAGCCATTTGGCGTGCTGGTTGAACATCGAATCAACGATGTGAATGAATGCTTCATAACAAGAAAAAAGACCATGGCGGCCGGTCAGCAGATAGCCTTCCAGCCAGCCCTGGCACATGTGTTCGCTGAGCACTTCCATTACGCGACCGTCATGGCTGATATTATCATCGGTGCTTAAAATTTCGTCGGTGAACACTTTATTGGTGACTTTA
The DNA here is from genome assembly GCA_036170915.1 of Cyanobacteria bacterium auto_48_18. GTDB lineage: Bacteria > Cyanobacteriota > Vampirovibrionia > Obscuribacterales > Obscuribacteraceae. The sequence goes on along the minus strand of JAVHQC010000035.1, from coordinate 250,060 downwards.
AAAACATCGCCAAGCCGGTTGGAAGCAGTTTCATCTGGTCCAAATAGTCGGAAGTTTTGACGATCTTCATTCTTGCTGAAGACATCTTTCAAATATTGCCCTAGCACTCTTGTAGCTTCGCCGGTGACACTGCCAGGCTTGTCTACTGTGAGTGCATAGTTTTTAAAATCAGGAAGACGCAGCTCTTTCATCAAAAGGCCGCCGTTTGCGTGAGGGTTTGCACCCATGCGCCGGTTACCTTGTGGTGCAAGTGCTTTCAAGTGAGCATGCAAGGCGCCTTTTTGATCAAACAATTCTTCAGGCTTGTAACTCTTGAGCCATTGCTCGAGTAGTGCCAGGTGGCCTGGATTAGTGAAGATCTCACTGAGGGGCACCTGGTGCGATCTATGGGTGCCTTCAATGGCGATACCATCCACAGTTTTAGGACCGGTCCAACCTTTGGGTGAGCGTAAGATGATCATGGGATAAACAGGGCGAGTGGTAAAACCATCTCTAGCGCAATCCGCTTTGATTTTTTCTATGTCGGCCAGGGCTGCATCCATGGTGGCAGCCATTAGCTGGTGCATGGCCTCAGGCTCATGACCTTCGACAAAATATGGTTTATATCCATAACCGTTGAAAAGGTTTTGTAGTTCTTCATCGCTCATGCGAGCAAGAATTGTGGGATTGGCAATTTTGTAACCGTTGAGGTGCAAAATCGGCAAGACAATACCGTCGCGACTGGGATTAACAAATTTATTGGAATGCCAGCTGGCTGCTAATGGTCCTGTTTCTGCCTCACCATCTCCAACAACACAACAAACAATCAAATCAGGATTATCAAGCACGGCGCCAAAAGCGTGCACCAGTGCATAACCAAGCTCGCCGCCTTCGTGAATGGAGCCTGGAGTTTCAGGCGCCACGTGCGACGGAATTCCGCCGGGGAAAGAAAACTGTTTGAACAGTTTCTGCATGCCTTCGGCATTTTCTTCAATTAACGGATAGGTTTCGCTGTAAGTTCCTTCTAAATAGGTATTGGCAACAAGTCCAGGTCCACCATGACCTGGGCCTGCCACATAAAGCATGTTGAGATCATGAGCCTTAATGAGACGGTTGCAGTGCACATAAATGAAATTCAGCCCCGGTGTCGTTCCCCAGTGACCCAGCAATCGTGGTTTACAGTGGCCTAACTCGAGTTTCTGGCGCAACAATGGATTATCAAGTAGATAAATCTGGCCTATTGATAAATAGTTGGCTGCATTCCAATAAGCGATGGTGTTGTGCAACTGCTCTGCTGTCAGTGGCCGTGCATCTTTCAATGCAGGCGTACCAACCGCTTTACTGGCTGAAACCATGATTCGTACCTGTTTACTTCACATTCTATTATTAACGGTGGCGCAATTATATAAGGCCGGGCCCCAGGTTGGAAGCAAGTGCGCCGGCGTGTGAATTAATTCGCTAAAAAAGCGCCTGAACAAACATGGCCGAGTCAAAATCGCGCAGGTCTTCCATTTTTTCGCCCAAGCCGATGAGCTTGACTGGAATTTTTAGCTCTTTAGCAATAGCAAAGACCACGCCACCTTTGGCGGTGCCGTCAAGTTTAGTCAAAACTACCCCGGTGAGGCCACATATTTCAGAAAAAACTTTGGCTTGCTGCAAGCCGTTTTGTCCTGTTGAGGCATCAAGCACCAGCAGTGATTCTACATTCATGCCGCTACTATTTTTTTCTACCACCGTGCGAATTTTTTTCAGCTCGGCCATGAGATTTGTTTTGTTGTGCAATCGCCCGGCCGTATCAATGATGACGACGTCATAATTTTCTTCTCTAGCTTTCTGCAATGCTTGATAAACTACAGCGCCAGGATCAGCACCATCGGCCAGTCTAACAATGTCTACGTTGGCTCGTTGTGACCAGATTTCTAATTGAGATTCGGCTGCTGCTCTAAAGGTATCACCAGCAGCCACCAGCACTTTTTTACCTTCGCTCTTAAAGCGAAATGCCAGTTTGCCGATGCTTGTGGTTTTACCTACGCCATTGACCCCGACAATCAAATAAACATTTACTTTGCCGGCGACGAAACTGAGATCGGCACCAGGAGCGTCTTGTAGAAGCTTGCTGAATTCTCGCTGGAGGAACTGATCTACATTTTCAGAAGTCCAATTTTTGCCGCGTGAGTCTTTGCGCAGAATTTGCATCAGCGGGTCAACGGTGGCAAGACCGAGATCGGCCTTGATCAACCGATCTTCTAGAGCTTCAATATAATCGGCGTCGACGATTTTGACTGCTTTTTTTGCCGGCGCAACGGGCTGGACAGCAGTGACTGTGGCGCTGACAGCAGGTGAATTTACACTTGAATTAGCTGCGTTTATATTAGCGGCATTAGCATTAACAGCTTGATTTTCGCTGATGGTGGATGTTGATGCACTGCCCGTATTGGCATCTGATGAGAGAGAGGTCGTGCTAACTTCATTTTCTGCATCAGGATCGCTGACTTGATCTTTAGTTTTAGCGAGTACCGATTTGAGTTTGTTCAGGGTTGTTCCCCAGAAACCTTTTCTCTCCCCGTCTTCACTCATGAAAAATCCTCACTAAATTTCTTTCTTTATTCGGCAGCGTCGGCAGTTTCTGCCGGCTCGCCTTGACCCCCACGCTCGGCGTAAGCTTTACGCCTGGCTGAGCGTCTTACTGCTTCGGCTTCTTCAGCTAAATCGGCCAGCACACCGTTGATGAATTTTGCTGCTTTTTCGTCAGCAAAGCGATGCGATAATTCTACTGCTTCTGAAATAGCTACGTTGACTGGAATATCTGTGAGATAAAAAGCCTCGGCGCAAGCCAATCTTAAAATGTCTCGATCGATTGAAACCATTCGCTCCATGCGCCATTGTGTTCTTGCGCGTTTGATATATTCGTCGATAATTTCGCGATTTTCCAAATAGGTTTCTATCAAGCGGAAAAGAAATTCGCGGATGTCGTCTTTGTGAGGCCGAGCGATTGCTATTTCATCTACGTGTCCACATTTTTTGCAGTTGGTTTTAAGTAATGTGCTATTGGCTGTCAGAGCCATTTCTGGAATATCTAGCGCTTCTGAAATCATGTTAATTGACACTTCAAGAGTGCTCAATTGATCGCGCACCTGAGCAGTGGTTAGCGGCACTGCGGCCAGTTCGCCCGATGACTTGCTGTTATCGCCGTGCTCAACTTCAATGCTTACTAATTCATTGCCGGCCTTGGTGAGCATGGCATTGACGTCTTTTAAATTCTGTTTGGCATAATCCACAAGCATGTGAATTGCCCGATCGACGATTTCTGAGATTTCAACCTTAGCCAGCTTTTCAGAATTTTTGGGAAGCTGTGGCATAACGATTATTGCCAGTTCACGCGCTATTCGCCGTGCGCTCATGTAGGTTGCCTCATTTTAAGGGTACGTCGCCAGATTGGCGGCATTACATTGTCACCCTAGGGGACCATGCGGCCGCGGCTCTCGCTCAAGACCACATGTTATCATGTGGTCCTAAATAGGGGCGTTGTTTTGAGAATTACCGGCGGTCAGTTAAGAGGCAGGTCCGTGCCGTGTCCTGATGGCATGAGCGTGCGTCCGACATCATCGAAAGCCAGACAGGCTTTTTTTAACATTTTAGGTTCACGCATTAACGGCGCCAACTTTCTTGACTTGTTTGCCGGGTCAGGCTTGATGGGTTTTGAAGCCTTGAGTCGCGGCGCTAAAGCTGTAACTTTTGTTGAGGAAAACAAAGCCCAGGCCACCAGTATCAAAAAGTCCAGCGTACTCTTCAATGTGCCTGGCGATGCTCACGTGGTTATCTGTGATGTCAGGCGGGTTTGGCCCCACATAAACGGGGCTGTTTTCGATATTATTTACGCTGATCCGCCATACAAAAAGAGCTATGGCAGTCAAATTCTTGCCGCTTTAGTTGAGTTTCACCTTGTGGCAAAAGACGGTCTTGTCATTATTGAACACAATCGTGACGATCTCATGGAAGTTGACGGTGGTAGCCTAGTGAAAGTGGATTATCGGGAATACGGCAAAACAGCCTTGAGCTTTTTCAGCCATCCTGACTGACTTATTTTGTAACTCAGATCAGTTCAGGGGTACAGCAGTGGACGGTTCTCAAGAAGATAGCGCTAAAGCGCCTAACGCTGAGTTGCCTGAAAGCACACTCACTGATGTTGATGCTGCCGCAAGACCTGCAACAAATGCGACACCAGTGAACGCTTCAAGATTGCCTAGCGCTACAGCACTGCGTCTGGCAGCAGTGGCGATAGAGCGTGCTGATTCCAGCAATACTAAGAATGCTTTGCTGCATGCCACTGGTCACGTTCGTATTGGCGACTTGTTAATGTATGCCGGTTTAGTTTCTTTTGACTTTATTCAAACTGCACTGAGCAGCTTCGAAGATCAGGGTTTGCCTCTTGGTAAAGTCTTGACCAAATCGGGTTATGTGACTGAATTGCAATTGCGTTCGGCGCTCGATATTCAAACTCTTATCAATGATCGGCAATTACCTCTAGAAGTGGGTGTGAAAGTTCTGACGGAAGCTTTTAAGAATGCGGTGCCTTTGTCTGATGCTTTCGAACGATCTGGAGTGGTGCAACCGGAAGATCATTTGAGCAATAAATTGGGGCAGCTACTAATTGACGCGCATGTGGTAGACGTCACTTTACTCGATCAAGCATTAGACGTTAACCAGCGCACAGGCCTGCCTTTAGGGCATATTCTTTGCTATCGCGGCATCATTTCACAGCAGTTGCTTGAAACCGCATTGCTTGGTCAACAGTTGGTGCGCCGAGGATCTATTAAACGAGAGCAGTGCATTAAGGCGATTGCCGAATCTAATAAGCGCGAACTTGCTCTGGAAAAATTGCCCGCCAATATCGGTTTCAAGCGGTCGATGTTACGCAGTTCTCCGCGCATCGGCGAACTTTTATTTGAAGCTGAACTGATTAGCGACGGAGAGCTCTTAGAGTCGCTGCAAAGTTCTTTAGCTGGTGCGCAAGCGTCAGGTAAAGCGATGACTGAAGTGTGCGGTATGAAGCGAGCTTACATAGATGCCACTGTTGAATTGCAAGAGATGATCGACAACAATATGCTCAACAGTGCGCTGGCCAGCGATACTTATGTCCGCATGAAAGAGTTTGGTCAGACTTTTGATCGAGCTGTGGCAGAGGCATCTGTCAGTCGCATTTTGCTTAATCCGAGCAAGAGAATGCTTCATCTGTTACGTGAAACAGGTGCTTTAAATGTGGCCGATGAAAATTTGCCCATTGAGGTGAAAGAGCGTCTGGAAGTCAATTACAACCAGGCCATCGAAGTTAGCAAAGCGCTGGTGGCGGCAAAAGTGCTTAGCGAACAAGTTGTTTATTGTGCTCTGCGAGCCATCTATCTTCTCGATACTGAATTTTTAACGGAAGAGCGTGCTTTGCTTGCTCTCGATATGGCCTGTCGAAACAATTTGCTTTTTGACGAAGCAGTGTTCCGCCTTGGTTGGAAGCAACGCACTCGTTTGCGCGACGGCTAATTTACAAGCTCGAATAAGAACTCAATTTAGAAGCTCGATTAAGAGCAACAATCGTTGTTTACAACTACTTCAGCAGGCTCAGCGGCTGCAACCGGCCCTGCAGTAGCTGCTGCAGAAACTTCTTCAGGCGCAATGGGCATTTTGCCCGTGGTGGTAGACGGATATTTAAGCCGCTCATGGTGCAGTGTGCGCCAGACTCGACAGAAGCCAGCTTTGACTTTATGTAGCTCTTCTAGAGTCAGGCTTGAATCTGTAAACTGACCGTCATCCCAACGGTTCTGGAAAACTCTATCAAGGGCAATTTCTACTTCGTCATTAGTTGGATTTTGCATACTGTGAGTGACTGCTTCTGATACGTCAGCCAGCATCACCACTGCTGTTTCTTTGGTGTTAGGTTTAGGACCCGGATAACGATAAAAGTTAGCATCAACTTTATCGGCTCCGTCACGCAAGCAAGCTTTGTGATAGAAGTACGCCATTAAAGTGGTGCCTTGATGCATTGGTATAAAATCTTGAATCGCTTTTGGCAAGGCGTATTTTTGCCCCAGTTCGATACCATCAGTTACGTGCGCCAGTACTCTGCCGCGGCTTTCTTCAGGAGTCATGGAGTCGTGTGGGTTGGTATCACCAAGTTGATTTTCAATGAAATATTTAGGGCGCACCATTTTACCGATATCGTGATAAAGCGCTCCGGCCCGAACCATATTAGGATCAGCTGAGATGGCTTTAGCACCTGCTTCAGCCAGGTTCGCCACCGCCAGGCTATGCTGGTAAGTGCCGGGTGCAGTTTCTTCCAGCCGGCGCAAAAGTGGTTGATTGGCGTCGGTTAGCTCGGTTAGACGAAATGGTGTGATCAAACCAAAAATGTTTTCTAAAAACGGCAAGCTGCCGATAGCGAGAATGGCCGAAAACATTCCACCAAAGAAATCGATACCCGCTTGCCGACCAAGCATTGTCCATGAAGTGATTGATTGAGTGGCAGCACAGGCGGCCAGATCGCCAATAACCTGACCACCTGCCACGCACAAGCTGGTGCTAATGAGGGCATTGCGCCTCTTTGAATAAGTCCAGATTGCTGCTGCTGAAGCGAGACAGTGAGCAAAGATATTGCGCAAATCGATCAGGTGATCTACTGCCACCAACATAATCATTGGCACTGTCCAGACAATAGCCACGCGATGGCCGAAAAAGATAGTCAAGATCAGTGCGGCCGCTGGAATTGGCACAAACTGCGGGTAAGTTTTGCCGATTACCGATGCCACCGTGCAAGCCACCACGGCAACGGTAAACATCAGACCAATCGAGCTGGCGGAAAAGAAGTGTTTAGGCTCATAAGTGTAAAGGAACAGTGCCACCAGGGTCAGTGCCGCTATTAGTGACACTCCCATGCTGAAAATAAAGGGCCAGCGGTTTATGTGAGTGATACCAAGGGCCTGAAGCAGGTCTAACTTGCTCTCGCTAATCAAGGCGCCGCGCGGCACTATTGTTTGACCTTTGGTAATTTTGAGCATTATGGGCGCAACTGTTTTGACTACTTCTTCAGTTTTATTTTGCGTCGCTTTATTGTCGATGACCATATTAGGTTCGAGATTTTCAGCCAGCAAAGATGACGATGCCAATTTCAAATTGAAAGGCATACTGTCTGGCAAGAATTCTGCAGCGATCTCTTCCCACACGTGTTTGTCAGAAACGGGAAAACGATTGAATTTGCTGCACAAACGAGCCGCGCTGGCCACCATGGTTTTTTTGTAGTCTGCCAGAGCTGCCGGTTCAACTATCAAAGCGGTCAGCAGTTCGTTGTCTTTTAATATAAATGCTCCAGATTTTCTGGCATTAAGAATTATTTGTCGTCTCTTGTTCAGCTCTCCAGCGATAGCCGGCATGGCAGTTGACTGTTGCGCAAAACTTTCATCTGAACTAAGCAAGATGCGCGCAATTTGCGCCGGGCTGATATTGACACTACTTTTTACGGGCACAAGGCCCATGGCCTGATATTGTTCAATTTTTTTCAGTGCTGCTTGCACAGCTGCCTGAGAAGCTTGGTCACGCGCGCGATCAACTTGAAAAACTGGAATGATTGATTGTTTTGCCATGGCGATGGCTTTGTCGGTTTCGACGCGGTCGATTACCGAAATATCTTCAGGAGCGATTAAATCACGGTCGGCAACATCTTTGACCTGCAGCCCGGGGCTAAAAATGTGAACCGAGGCCAGGGCAAGAAAAAGACAGACAAAGCCAGCCAGACCAACTCCCAGCCAGCCGGCAAGGGCCTGCCCAGAGGGAAAAATTTCGTGATGACCGGCATCTAAGCGTACAGTTTCGGTAGAGCCAGCCGTCTGATTATCGTTCACAGACTTGCTATTACCCAAATGGGGGAATGTGATCAAGCTTGGTCGGAGCCCAACAAGACAATATTACTCTGTTTTGGCGAAGCTGATAGAATTTTGATAGCTTTTCATCTTGAGGTTGAAACCGATGCTATTGGTAACCGGTGCCGCTGGATACATCGGTTCGCACTTCGTGCGCTATTACCTCAAGCAAAATCCATCTGCTGAGCTTGTGGCGGTGGATAATCTCACCCTCGGCAATTTGCTCTCCCTTGATGGCTCCTGTAGCTCACGCATTCACTTGTATAAGACCTCACTCGGTAACATAGATGCCATCGGTGACATCTTTAACGCCCATGATATCCACGCGGTTGTTCACTTTGCGGCCAATGCCTATGTGGGTGAATCGCAAATCAAACCCTTCAAATATTTCGAAAACAATGTAATTGAAACTCTGAAATTTCTTCAGGTGATGGTTGCTGCTGATGTCAAACAGATTGTTTTTTCCTCTACGTGCGCAACTTATGGCAATCCAGAATATTCTCCATTGGATGAAGCACATCAGCAAAGACCCATTAATACTTACGGCAGCACAAAGTTGATGGTGGAAGAAGCATTGCGCGCTCTGGCCCTTTCGTCACAATTGAAATATGCCGCCTTGCGTTATTTCAATGCCGCCGGGGCTGATACCAGTGAAAAAGGCAGTGAGATTGGTGAAAGTCACGAACCTGAATCACACTTAATTCCGCTGGCACTGGCTGCTGCCATGGGCAAGAACAAACAGCCGCTCAAAATTTTCGGCAGCGATTATCCCACCAAAGACGGCACGTGCGTGCGCGACTATATTCACGTCAATGATCTGGCCGAAGCGCACTGCCTGGCACTCAAGCTCATTGCCAGTACTGATTTTAAGGGTGATATGGAAGAGTCGGCGAACAATGGCGTTGCCATCAATTTAGGTACAGCCAATGGTGCCACGGTTAAAGAAGTAATTGCCGCAGTAGAGAAAGTAACCGGCAAAAGCGTACCTTGTCTACCTGTGGATAGACGCCCAGGCGATCCGCCCGAACTGGTAGCCGACTACAGCAAAGCTCAGGCTGTACTTGGCTGGAAGCCTCAGTTCAATTTAGAGCAAGTGGTTGAAAGTGCCTACCAGTGGGAGCTGACCAGACGCTACTGAGTTAATGCTCAGACCAGTTCGCCATCTACATTGAGCGTACTTTTGACTTTATAGATGCGTTTACCTTGCGACTCGTGATAAGTGCGCATCATAATTTCAGCCTGCAGACCCATTAGCAGCAATTGCATTCCCATCAAGAAGAATACCGCCACCAGCACCGGCAGTGGTGTCTCAATGAATGAAGTCTGGTAGTAGTATTTCAGTACCACCATCCAACCGAAAATCAAGAACGATAAAATCCACGAAGCCAAGCCAGCAGTGCCAAAAACATAGATTGGTTTGGTGAAATATTTAGCCATGAATTTTACGGTGATCAAATCAAGCACGACTTTAAATGTGCGCGAGATGCCATATTTTGATTGGCCAAACTGACGAGCATAGTGATTGACAGGAATTTCAGCCACCCTGGCACCAAGCCAGGTGGCATAAATTGGCACGAAGCGGTGCATTTCGCCGTAAAGTCTGACGTCTTTAATTACTTCTTTGCGATAAGCCTTGAGTGAGCAACCATAATCGTGCAGGCGAACACCTGAAATGGACGAGATAATTTTATTGGCTGTCCATGAAGGAATAAGGCGCAAGAAGAGCTCGTCTTTGCGCTCTTTACGCCAGCCGCTAACAACGTCATATCCTTCGTCTAATTTCTCAAGCAGTTTTTTTACATCAGCCGGATCATTTTGCAAGTCGGCATCCATTGGGATAATCACATCACCCAGCGCGTGATCAATACCAGCAGCCAGAGCAGCGGTCTGGCCAAAGTTGCGCACGAAGCGCACCACTTTTATACGTGTATCGCCGGCAGCAATTGCTTTGAGTTTTATATAAGATTGATCTTTTGAGCCGTCATCAATAAGAATGGCTTCCCAGGCTCTGTCTAATTGATCAAGGGCGCTGACTAATTTAGCGTAAAGCAGATCAACATTTTCTTCTTCGTTATAGACCGGTATCACTACCGAAATCTCAGGTAGTGGACCAATCAGGTCACTATGCGCTGGCCTTGTGTATATAGACTTCTCATAGGTGAGTGGGTTGGCCACAATTTTACGGCTAGCGACAACAGGCTGATTATGACTTAGACTGGAGCTTGAGCTTGATGTGCTAGCACCTGACACAGCTGTTGGAGTAGGACTTTGAACTGTATTCATTGCAGATGTATCCCTGGCAAGTATATCCCTGGCATATTCATGAGACTAAGGCGTCAGCAATAATGATAAACGCCCTGCTTCGCGAACACCTTGATTACTTCTCATGATCTCCTGAATACCTGGCTCAATAGCCCCATTACTTACAAAAATTACGAGTTCGTATCTATGACCATTATCAAAACCAGCGGTGACTCACCAGATTCTGCGGCCGAACAGGTTAAGAGCAAAGTCTCTGCTTCGCCTTCTTCGGGCAAAACGAAAGTTGCGGCCAAACCGCTGGAAAGTAGTAAAAATTCTCCAAGTATAGAAGAAGTTAACGTTAGCCAAAATCGTCGCTCTTCTTTACTTTCAGGTCAGGAAAATTCGGCGGATCAAAAATCAGATCAGGCGGTCCGGCCTGACAGTTTGCAGGAATACATTGGTCAATCGCGGCTAAAAACCATGATGCACATGTCTATTTCGGCGGCTAAATCACGTGGTGAAGCCCTCGACCATGTGCTTTTTTACGGCCCACCAGGATTAGGCAAAACCACTTTAGCGCGCGTGCTTGCCAACGAAATGCAGGCGCGCATTCATATGACTTCAGGCCCATCACTTGAGCGGCCGAGGGACATTATCGGCCTGGTGCATCAACTTGAAGAAGGAGATGTTCTTTTTATTGACGAAATTCACAGGCTGAGCCGCGTGGCTGAAGAATTGCTTTATCCGGCCATCGAAGATTTTGTCATCGATTTAACTACAGGCAAAGGTCAGGCCACGCGCACCATGCGTCTGCCACTGCCCCGTTTTACTTTGATTGGTGCCACCACTAAAGCGGGAATGCTTTCCAATGCTTTGAGAGATCGCTTTGGTTTTGTTTGTCGTCTGGAATTTTATGACGAAGACGAACTGGCCAAAATTGTGGCGCGCACGGCCAAAATTTTAAATGTTTCGATGGACGATCAAGCTGTTGTGGCCATAGCCTCGCGGGCCCGCGGTACTCCACGTATTGCTAACCGTCTTGTGCGCCTGGTTCGTGACTTTGGTCAATATCAGGGTGCGGCCATAATTGATGGTGCCATAGCAGAAGCTGCGCTGGAATCGTATCAAGTAGATAAATACGGCCTTGATATGACCGATAGAAAGCTGTTGCAAATTTTGATTGATCACTACGATGGTGGACCGGTAGGCTTAGAGACTCTAGCTGCCACCATCGGTGAAGACTCCGAAACTGTAGAAGATGTTTACGAACCTTTTTTGATTCAAAAAGGTTTCATTCAACGCACCTCTCGCGGCCGCATGGCTACGCCATTTGCTTACCAGCATTTAGATAAACCTGTAAGCAAACGCATTCTGGCTGAGCTGGCCACGGCTGAAATTAAGCAGCTGGATATTTTCAATAAAAATAATTTGGAAAATTCTGAGAACTCCAAAAATAATAGCGAGATTTAGATGCCTCCATCTTCAGGTTCTCCAGCGCTTAATACTGCCGGTGGTGCCACACTGAAAGATCCGGGTTCGCATTTTACCGATGAAGAATTTGCTGTGGCCCGTGTTATTTCAGTAGGCAAGCCTGTTCTTAATCAGCAATTGCTTACATCGACAGGCATGGTGGCAAATCGCGAAATTGTCGACGTGGAAATTTTAGAGGGAAAGCTGAAAGGCCAGAAAATTTCAGTGGCCAATGAAATTACGGACAATCCGGCTTTCAATATTAATGCTAAACCCGGCAGTGAAGTGATTCTTTCGATTGTCACGGGCACTGCTAGTAGTGGCAAGGTAAAGAGCGAATATAACATCGCCGACTATCACCGCGCTCCCACTTTAGGCTGGCTGTTACTGGCTTTTTTGATAGCCTTTATCGTCTTCGGTGGCAAAAAAGGGCTTCAGTCTTTAGTGGCCCTTTTGGTCAGTGTGTGTTTAATTGCTTTTGTCTTATTGCCACTTTCATTGAATGGCTTCGATCCTTTGCTTGTAGCAATTGCTATCTGCCTGGTCTCAGCCGTAGCCACCATGTATTTTGTTGCTGGCCGCTCTAAAAAGGCTCTGGCTGCCATGCTTGGCACTGTAGGGGGAGTAATTGTGGCTGGCATTGCCGCTCAGGTGGTGATTGTCAGTGCTCCGCTGACTGGCCTGTCATCTGAAGAAGCGCAAATTTTGCGTGGCTCTGTGCTTGTCGCTCGCCCTAGCTTTTACAGCGGTCTTCTGGCCGCTGGTATGTTGATTGGGGCTCTGGGAGTAATAATGGATGTGGGCATTTCTATTGCCTCCGCCGTTTCTGAAGTGGCTAAAGCTGGTCACCTCAGCTTTACTGAGCTTTACCAATCAGGCATGAATGTTGGTCGCGACATTATGGGCACCATGACCAATACGTTGATACTGGCTTACACAGGCTCTGCTCTGCCGCTGCTATTGCTTATTAGTCAAATTCCTTCGACAAAACTTATAAATCTCGATCTGGTTGCAACAGAAGTGGCTTCGGCAATTAGTGGTAGTCTAGGATTGGTTTTGACCATTCCCCTGACTGCATATTTTTCAGCCAGATTAATGGCTTCAAGCCGCGCAACGAGAGAGCAATAGAACAGCGAAATGAGACTGCTTTTTGGCTTGCTTTTATTTGCCGGTGCTGTTTGCAGCATTATGGCCGGCGGCATATTTTTGTCGTTGGCTCTGGGTTTTGCGTGTTACATGGGTGGGCGCGAGTTCATTGCCATGGCTCGCAAGAAAGGCATTAATCCTTCCAGCCGTATTGTGCTTGGAATGATTGTCGCTTTTTTTGTCATGGCGGCACTGCCTGATATTCCTCAATGGATGCTGGGTGGCTACAGATTGCCTGACAGCTTTTCCATTCAGCACTTCCCTCTCTTACTTACTATTGGCATCTATATTTCGTTCTTCCGTTTGCTTTTTCGCAATGACAATCCGCCAGCTACCATCGCTGATATTGCCTCAACCATTCTTGGCTTTATATATGTAGGCTGGTTACCAAGCCATCTGGTCTTGTTGCGCAACCTCACTCCGGTGGGTATGCCCATCACTGACAATCCGCTGCAGCAGCCCGGGTTGGCCTATGTTTGGGCTACCTTGTTCATTATCTGGAGCACCGATGTTTTCGCCTACTACATCGGCAAGAGAATAGGCAAACACCTGCTCTATCCGCAAATCAGTCCCAAAAAAACCATCGAAGGAGCCGTTGGCGGATTTGTGGTTTCAATTATTTTTGGCGTGACCATCACTTATTTGTCAGATCATGTTCTTTTTGCCTGCCACCCATTTAAATTCAATCTCTGGCAGGCGCCGCTAATGGCCGCCATAATTTCAGTAGCGGCTCAGTTAGGCGATCTTTGCGAGTCTTTACTTAAAAGAGATGCCGGCATTAAAGATTCCGGCGACACTTTCCCTGGCCACGGTGGCTTTCTTGACCGCGGTGACAGCATTATCATTAGTAGTGCTATTGCCTACTATTGGGTCAATCTGGTGGTTTTAGGAAATATTTGATGCTTTGCAACCGGCTAATTTTGGCTTTTGAAATAAAATATGCATTTTGTGAGATATCATAGAAGAGCAGAGCATTGGCAGCACCTGGAGAGGTGGCTGAGTGGTCGAAAGCACCTTCCTGCTAAGAAGACGTACGGAGTTAATCTGTACCGAGGGTTCGAATCCCTCCCTCTCCGAATCTAAATGAAAAAGCGCTTCAGTGATTGAAGCGCTTTTTTCGTCTCTAGCTTGAGTGAGCAACTGCCTATTCGATTGGCTATTCGATTGACTTTTGCCAGTCTTTAGAAAGTTGCACAATGCCGTCGCGCAAAACTTTTAGGGTTTTCACTTGCTTCATCACATTGCTTACTGCCTGAATGTCGTCTGCATTCATGGCTTCTACCCCTAATGCATTGAGGGTGCTGATGGACGAATCAACAGAATCGAAAAGCCCTTTCAAGGCATGAGCAACTTTGCGATTATTTTCGGCTGTTTCTTTTTCAATGCTGACTTTACCCGCCGCACCATTAGGGCCTTCTGCGCCAGCCTGGAAATGGTAAGCAACGGCAGGCATTGTGGTAGGCGGGTCTAATGACACCGGCTGAGCTGCTAGCTGAGCTGAGGGAGTCTGAGCTGAGGGAGTCTGAGTTGGTACTGGTTGAGTTGAAGCTAATTGAGCTGACGCTTGTTGAGTTGACGTTGATACTGGTTGAGAATCATTGTGACGCTGAGCAAGTATTGAAGCAGCGTTTGGAATTTGTGTTGTCTCAGCTTGAGCCTGGGCCTGAGATTTTTCTTGCACTTGGGGTTGCGGCTGCTGTGTTTGCGAAAATACAGGTGGCGAAGCAGTTTGCATAGGCGCTTCGTGTGCTTGAGCTTGCCCTGAGTTTTGTGTGGGAGAGTGGCCTCCTGCAAGCTTTTCAAAAAGATCTTTTTGGTCAAACGGCGCTTGCTCAGGCACAGGGCGTGGGGCAGCAGCTGGGCTAGCGAACTGTTCTACTGATTGAGGTTCAGGTCGATATGGCAGTTCGTTTTTGTTGAATGAATTTTGATTATCGGAGACAGCGTCAGCTTGATCTTGAGTATCTGTTTCTCTACCTACTGAAGGTTGCGCCAGCTGGGGCATTGGTAGAGGCAACTGCTGCGGTACAAAATTTTGCTGATCTGTATTAGATTGCTGTGACGAAGCCACCGGCATGTGGTGCTGAATTTGTTGATGGCTCAAAAACGGACTGGGATTCTGACCAACATTGGCCAGAGCAGCCAGTGTATGAGTTGTCCTCTCTTTTTCTAAAGCAAAACCCTTGGGAGCTAATTGACCCGCATTTTTTTCTTGCGCTTCTTTGAAAAACATATTTTGATCATCAGGTTCGTACGACCGCTCAATTGCGACGTCATTTGGATTGACTTTGTATTCGTGCGGATCAAAGACAAATTTTTCAGTATTAGTCGCTTCACCGCGAGTTACCTTGACCAATTGGCCGAAAAGTCTGCGCGAGAGGGCGGGGATGCTTTCGAAAGCTAGTGCTTGTCCATCGATAGACCAGACCATCTGTCGCATGGCGCCGACTTTGTCTCTAATAAGCTTGATGTCAACATAAGGTTCGAAGTCTCGTTGATCAGGTTGAAAACCGACGAGGTATTTGATTGGTGCAATAAAAGCGCGTACTCGGTTTTCTTCGGCCTGCACCACAAGTGCCCAGTCACGCGACGATATGTGGCCAATGCAAAATCTGATGGGATCGCCCATGTCGGTATAGTCGGCCTGAGTGCGCATACTGGCCGGTCTTTCGCAGTTGACCACCAGCTCTCGCTGGTCTAGGCTGCGATTAAACTCGAAGGCGTAACGTTTGAAATTGTCGAAAAACCTGTCGACAATGGCGGCCATGTTCTCATTTAATTTGTTGTCGCTAGACCCTGTGACCACAGACTCATCAGCCTGACTGACAGACTCTTCTTGCATGGCAACTATCCACCGGCTGGTTTCTTCGCCGGTAAATGCCTCTCTGACTGACGATAAAATCTTGTCTTTTAGCTCTTCTTCCGTTTTTATTTTGCGGAAATCGTCACTCATATGTTGCTTGCTCCTCGATCAATCTCTGTCTGAAAGTTATTATGCCCAGACTTTTAAGCTCACTGACTTTGTGTGTTTTGCACCAGCAAACCACCAAGCACCACCAAGACTACGCCGGCCAGACGCATTTTACTCAATTTTTCTTTGAGAAAAATCACCGCCCCAAGGTACATTAAAAGCGGATAGCAGCCGGTGATGACAATTACATACGAGGCTGTGGCCATGGTCATGGCAAACATATAGGTGAGCGTGCCAAGAGCAAGGCAGAAGGCTGATAGGGTGGAATATTTCCAGGCCACTCCACTGCCCCAAGCGACCTTATATTTGATGCGCCGATAAATCAGGAGCATTAACGCCAATAGCACGGCGTCCCAGACTGCACGGGCATAATAAACTCGCAAAGGTTCATCAAAGTCAAGGGCCTTTTTGTCAAAAAGGCCCGTGGCGCCCCAGAGTACGGTTGCCAGTAAACACATGAGCAGCACCAGCTTCTGATTGCGTTTAGCCATGTCTGTGGTCTTACTGGCTGAAGAGCCCACCAGTGCAACGCCCGCACCCACAAGCACCGAGCCGATAAGTCGTTCTGGAACCAGCGCTTCGTGCAAGTAGAAAAAGGCTAAGATTTGCACTACGAGCGGGTAGCCAGCGGTTATACCTAACACGAAACTGGCCTCTGCACGAGACATGGCAACTAGATAGAACAGCGTGGCGCTCGAAGATGACAGTGTGCCGAAAGCCGTCCAGAGCCATGTCTCTGAGCTGACGTGCCACGAATTATGATGAAGCCAGCTGAGCAGCAACCAGCCGACGGGCACTTCCAGCAGGTAGAAGCAATGTTGAAACAGTAAAACATCAAGGTGCCCGGCGCCATCCAGCGCTTTTTTATCAAATAGGCCCCAGGTGCTCCAGCAGAGTAAACTGATAACTATTAGTAAGTTTAGGTGCATAGCCGCTTTAGACTGCTTTTTAAGCTATCATTTTCATTTCCCAGGGCAAGTCTAGCAGCTGAGCACTCGCAGCATTCTGTTGAGAATAGAAATCATCCATGTCTGCCAATCAAGAGCCCAAAAAAAAGCAGTCTGCAGCCAAGCCGCAGTTTAAAGATGCGCAACCAGATTTGAAAGTTACCGAGACAGTGCAAGAACGTCTGGCCAGGCTGGAAGCTGAGATGGAAATTGATGCGGAGCGCAAAGTAAAAATTACAGATCAGCCAAAGTCTGATTTGCCCGCACCGGTGAAGCAACAGAAACAAGCGGCCAAAGAGAAGCCCAGTAAAACCAAAGAAAAAGAAATTGCCGTTGTCACCGGTGGTGGTGACGCAGCGTCACAACTTAGTTTTATGCACGATCCTAGATGGAATATGACGGCCTTCTGGGTGATTGTTGTACTCAGCGTTTTGCTTGCTAATGTGCCCATTGTCAATTTGTTGCTCACGCCAGTCAATCAGTTTGTCACCATGGTGCACGAGTTGGGACACGCTTTTGCGGCGGTGCTAACTGGAGGGCACGTAATCGGCCTGACAATTGCCGCCGATGGGCAGGGCCACGGTGGGCTGACCTTTACTGAAGGTGGCTGGAATTTTCTCATTACGCAGGCGGGCTATGTAGGCACCACTTTGTTTGGTTGCTTGCTCATTTATCTTGGTCAGTATCCGCGCTTTTCGAAATTAATTTTGTCGGCCCTTGGCGTATGTATGATTCTGAGCACAATTGTGTTTATCGTACCTGGGCTGCTCAATCCGCTGCATTTCTTAGAATCAGTTATTAGCTTAATTTGGGGATTCGGAATGGGGGCTGTCTGTTTTTGGCTGGGCCGGAAACTAAAACCTGCAATGGCGAATCTGATGGTACTATTTTTGGCGGTGCAGACCACACTGAGCTCTCTATCTCTGCTCTGGGTGCTGGTCCCGCATTCCTTAGGTTTGGCAGGCGGTGGATTTAGCGACGCCACTGCGATGGCGAAAATGGTGCCTTTTACCTTGCCGATATTCTGGGTTTTCTGGTGGGTATCGATTTCGATTATTGCGCTTTTCTTCACCCTCAAGCACACATATGGATCGGCAGTAATGAAAAAGCGCATTCAAAAGAAACTGTAAAAAATACTGGTGTTAACAATCTGGAGGGTCCATGCAGCTTGTAGAGTGCGTTCCAAATTTTTCGGAAGGCCGCAACGAAAAAGTAATCGATGCAATTACTGATGCCATTCGTGCTGTCAGTGGTGTCAATTTACTAGATGTAGATCCCGGATACAGCACGAACCGTACAGTCGTTACCTTCGTCGGTCAGCCTGAACAGGTTGTGGAAGCCGCTTATCAAGCCATTATGCGCGCAGCCCAGTTGATTGATATGCGCAAGCATCGCGGTGAGCATCCGCGCATGGGGGCTACTGATGTTTGTCCGTTTGTGCCGGTAAGCGGAGTTTCTATGGCCCAGTGCGTAGAGCTGGCACAAAAGTTAGGTGAGCGTGTGGGCCGCGATCTGGGCATTCCGATTTACCTTTATGCAGAAGCAGCACAAAAAGCGGAAAGACGCAGCCTGGCTGACATTCGTCAAGGCGAATACGAAGCGCTGAATGAGAAAATGAAGGACAGTGCATTTGCTCCTGACTTTGGTCCCAAAACTTTTAACGCGGCCAGTGGTGCCACCGTCATTGGTGCCAGGCAGTTTTTGATTGCCTACAACGTCAATCTCAACACGCGCTCAAAAAAAATAGCTAACGAGATCGC
The DNA here is from genome assembly GCA_036170915.1 of Cyanobacteria bacterium auto_48_18. Classification (GTDB taxonomy): domain Bacteria; phylum Cyanobacteriota; class Vampirovibrionia; order Obscuribacterales; family Obscuribacteraceae. The sequence goes on along the minus strand of JAVHQC010000035.1, from coordinate 231,639 downwards.
ATTCAATATTAGAGAAGCAGGTCGGGCCAAGCGAAACGCCGCCGGAGAAATTGAAAAAGATGCTGACGGCAATACAGTGAAAGTCGCCGGCACATTGAAAGAAGTGCGGGCGGTAGGCTGGTATGTAGACGAGTACCAAAGAGCGCAAGTATCAATTAATCTGACCAACTTTGAAATCACGTCGCTTCACCAGGCCTTTGACGAAGTCTGTCGCCAGGCCGAAAGTAAGGGTGTGCGGGTTACCGGCTCTGAAATTGTTGGCTTGGTGCCATTGCAGCCCATGCTTGCTGCAGGGAGACACTATTTGCGCAAACAGGGGCGCTCTTCTGGTGTCAGTGAAAGTGAAATTGTGGAATGTGCTGTACAAAGTCTTGGTCTGGCAGAGCTGTCGCCATTTGTTGCCAGAGAGAAAATAATTGAATATCGTGTTGCTCCAGAAGGGAAGTTCTTGCGCGATATGACGCTTGCGCAGTTCGCCGACGAGCTGGCAAGCGAATCGCCTGCTCCAGGTGGCGGCAGTGCTGCTGCCCTTTGCGGCTCATTGTCGGCGGCATTGGGGGCCATGGTGGCCAATTTGACTTTTGAGAAAAAAGGTTTTGAAAATCAAAAAGCATTGATGGAAAAGCTGGCGGAAGACGCACAGCAACTGAAAAAGTCTTTGTTGGAAACTGTGGATGCCGACATGCTCGCCTTTAATAAAATTCTGGAGGCCCGGCGGCTGCCAAAGGGTAGCGAGGCCGAAAAATCTTTGCGCGATGCCGCCATTGTCGATGCCAATATCATCGCCACCAGTACGCCGCTGTCAGTTCTGCAGGCAGCGCCTGCGTTATTGCAAATAGCTGCGCAAGTGGTTGAGCATGGCAATCCTAGCTCACTTTCAGACGGTGCGGTTGCAGCTTTAATGGCAACTGCTGCGGCAGAAGGTGCCTATTACAACGTGCTTATCAACTTAAAAGATTTTGGTGCATCGGCTAAAGAACAAGAATTTGCCAGAGTTAGCCGAGCTCAAGCCGAGGCACTAATTGAACAGGTTAGAAAGGACGGGGAAAGAATCAAAGCGCTGGCTATGGCGAGTCTAATTTAATTCCAATAGATCTGCCGGTATTGATAAGTAATAAGGCTACAATTACCGTCTTACCGCTTAACCTGTATATGCCTGAAAAAAATGAGGGAAAAATGGGAATCGCCACGGAAAGTAAAGGATTTGGCAGCGCAGTGACTAATGAATGGGAAACACCCGATTTCTTGAATGCGCAAAAACGGCTTGACAAGGTGGCCGAGCATCTAAAGCTCGACAACAATGTGATTGAGCCTATGCGACATCCTAAACGCTCGCTCTCAGTAGTGGTTCCAGCCCGCATGGATGACGGTTCGGTCAGAACCTTCATGGGATATCGCGTCCATCACGATTTAGCTCTTGGGCCCGGTAAAGGCGGTTTGCGCTATCACTCTGAAGTTACTCTCGGTGAAGTAGCGTCTATGGCCATGCTGATGACCTGGAAATGTTCGCTCATGAATTTGCCGTTCGGCGGCGCTCATGGTGGTATTCGGATGGATCCTAATACCCTTTCTAAAGGTGAACTTGAGCGCATAACCCGCCGCTACACTTCTGAAATTCTTGAACTGATTGGCCCTGCCCAAGACATTGCCGGCCCCGACCTCAATACCGACGAGCAGACCATGGCCTGGATCATGGATACGTATTCGGTCAACAAAGGTTTTACTGTACCTTCGGTGGTGACAGGTAAGCCTCAATATCTTGGCGGCTCACTTGGAGTGCTGCAATCTACTGGTTATGGCGTGGCCTTAGCGGCTCGTCGCGCGGCAGAATTCGCCAACCTTAAAGGTGATTCACCCTCTGTGATTATTCAAGGTCTCGGTCAAGTGGGCTCCTCTGTGGCGCGCAATTTGAGCAAAGCCGGATTTAAAATTGTGGGCGTTTCAGATGCATTCGGTGGCCTGTATAACGCTAAGGGTCTTGATGTGGAAGGCTTAATGACTTTCATTGACGCTAATGGCGCCATGTACGAGTATCCAGAAGCTGACAAAGTCAGCAATGAAGAATTGCTTGAACTTGAGTGTGACATTTTGGCACCATGCGCGGTATCGAACCAGTTACATGCTGGCAATGCCGATCGTCTAAAATGCAAAATTGTTGTGGAAGGTGCTAATTCTCCTACCACTCCAAACGCTGACGATGTTCTTGACGCTAAAGGTGTGATCGTTATGCCCGATATTCTCGCTAATGCCGCTGGCGTTACTGTGGGATATTTTGAATGGGTACAGGGACTAATGCGCCTTCTGTGGACTGAAGATGAAGTCTACGTGCGACTTGAAGGACTCGTCAACAATGTCTGCACTCGCGTTTTTGACGTCGCACACGAGAAAAAACTGTCGATGCGCATGGCCGCCATGAGTATTGCGGTTGAGCGAATTGTGGAAGCGAGACGTTTGCGCGGATTGTATCCATAAAAAGTTCAGTTTGTGTTGGGCGGGCCGGATTTAGGTCTGGTCTTGCGGTTTTTGATTTTGACATTATTGATATGGAGAGAAAAATGCGCATTTTTCTCTCCATATCCTTTTTCCAACTTTTTAAAACCCATGCCAAACTAAAACAGCCAAATAGGCCTTCTCAGAACTTTGTCCAAACACACCAACAAATTGAACTTTCTACCCACTTTTAGCGTAGTACATAAATATGACGCTAATTGATGGAGGGCATCCAATGACTTGCATGTCACTTATTCGCAAGCTTGTTAGCTCACTTAAACCTGGCGAGATATTCACTACTCGCGAATGTATGGTTTATGGTGGTAGGTCAGCCGTAGATAACAGTTTATATAAGCTTGTGAAAAGCGGAGTAATAGAGAGATTGGCGAGAGGAGTTTTCGTTAGCGTCGCAAAACGCAAGGCGAGTTATACCAGTGAAGAAATTGCGGCTGTTAAAGCGCGCTCGTTTGGCCGAAAGACTTTTGACCATGGCTCCAGTTTGGCGTCGATGCGCCAATTGCCGGTGGACGAATTAAAGAACTATTTTGCTCTGACGAGGTCCTCAACATCGTTTTTTACCACAAACGGCCGCATTCGCATGCGCATAGCCAGTGGAAGGAAGGAGCATCTCGCCCACACAACGCCTGGCGATATTATTCGAGCGTTATGGCATCTGGGAAACGGAGTCTGCACGCTTAACTTAGTTAAGCAGGTAGTGACGCTCTGGAATAAAAACGAAGTTTCGGCCATATTAAGGGAAGCTTCTTGGATGCCGTACTGGTTGCTATCGCTATTCAGACAGGTGACAGGCCCTTCCTGGCTTCGTGTGGCCACTGAAGTAATATCTGAGCGCTCCCGGGCCGCTCGAGGAAACGAGCCGCCGCATCAGCTATAGAAACTACTTGACTGTTTTGGGCTCGAGTCTAACAAAAATTAGCTGCGGCCGGCAGAGAAATCTGAGCCGTGGAGCAAATCTGCGCTCCATGCCAACACCGCGCGAAAGTATAAGGGTGCTGCCGGTTGGCGTTTCAATCGGATGCATCTCCTTAGTTCCTTGCGCCCAGTTGCGTGGCACCTTTGATAAGGTGATGGGTGGTCCAAATAGCGGTAGTTGCACTTGCCCTCCATGAGTGTGTCCTGCTACGAGTAAATCGGCTTCAGGACTAGAAAGAGCAAAGTCTGGACCGTGACCAACGACAATGTGGTAGCGACCAAGTTTGCTTGGCGCTATAGATGCGTGTGTGTTGAAAGAGTCGGCGAAACTTAAACCAGTGATTGAAAGCTCGCCGCTTTCGATTGTTCTTGTCTGTTCAATTGCAGTAATCGGTAAATCAGCGAAGATTGTCGGCCAGACTTCGTTTAAGTCCACATTTCCCTGCACTGCATACACACCAAGTGGCGCGCTAAATTTAGTCTCTTGCAGCAGCTTGTTTAAATCAGCGTGACCTTTGCCCTGCTCTTCTTCAGTCAGGCATTGAATATAATCTCCCGGCAATAAAATCAAATCTGGTTTTTCGGCCATGACAGTTTTCACGGCAGAAGCTTCATAATCTCCTACATGATCTGTTTGTAAGTCAGACAACACCGCGATTTTGATTGGTTTTGTGATTTTATCGCTCTGTAAAACCACGTGGGTGGTTTCAAGCCATTGCGGCTCAATCAAAAACGCATCAATGCCCACTGCCACCACCAGCAGTGCCATGAGGCAGAAGCAATTAGCTATAATTTTGAAATTGTTACGCCGGGCAATAGTTTGTACCAAAAGCAGAAAAACCGGACTAGCTAGAAAGATGGCCATTGCTAGTAAATTGATTAGCTCAAAGCCTTCGCGCGCAATGCCAAAGCCACTGACCACGGCACTAAGTAATCCAGCTGTGTAGAGAAGCAATGCGAAGACGTAATTGCTGCGCCTATCGCCGCGCTTTTCCAAATAGAATCTTATTGCTGCCAAGGTCAGCAGCATCATGATCCAGAAAGTGGTTATGGCCAGTAAATGTTCGTGGCGAAATTGCACTTGCGAAAAATCTAGATTGCCGCGAGTGTCAAAGCACGATGCACAGACACGCTAGATACATATGGCTCGATGTCGACTTCTTTAAGAATGCCTTTTTCGGTAACCAGACCGGTGAGCAAGTTAAAAGGCACCAGATCAAATTGTTGATTTAAAACCGCCACTCCCTTTGGTGTGTTGTCCCAGACTTCTACACCGGGCCGCTCATGTTTTTCAAATTCGAAAAGTCTCTCGTCGGTGACAAATTTTTCAGTGCCGGACAAAGCGTACAGAGGCACGTTCAATTCGCGGCAGGCAATTGCCAACATCCACGAACCGACTTTATTGACCACTCCTGGGCGGGCAATACAATCGCATCCCATAAAAGCGGCGCTACAATTGCCTAGCACTAGACCCATGGCATTATCGAATGTATGGATAACTTCAATTCCACCAGAGGCGAGCCTTGAAGCTAATTTTCTACCTTCCATACTTGGACGCGCCTCTGTGCATACCACTCTGAAGAAACGGCCTCGCGCTCTGGCATTTAGCAAAGTGCTGACCACGGTAGAACTGAACGAGTAGGCGAAAATAAGCTCGCCCGGGTCAATTAAGTCATAGGCAATGTCGGCAATGGTAGAGGCGCTGGCGCAGAGTGTTTTTTCAAATTGCGTCAGAGCATTGGTGCATCGATTGCGAATATCTTCCACAGTCTGAGCATTCTCGATGGTCATTAAAATGTCATTGCCAAGATGAAATAGCGGTGCCATCGCCGGCTGAGCGTCAATTAAGGTCTTTGCTGTGAAGGTGAGATTGCTTTTGAGTTGCTCCGGCGATTTCTGCTCATCCGAAAGTACGCTTTGATAGACAGTAATGGCTCGCAGTGCTATTTCAGCAGCGCCACTCATCAAGTCGTCACGAATAGGCTGGACCAAGTTAGCTACGTTTTCAGCGACCTTGACGTCGACGTCTGGCATACCCATGAGAAAATCCTCGCTCAAATGCGCTCAACAGCCTTTCAATCTTTTCCAGAAAGGTTTTACCAGTCTATCTGTTTTAAGGGCTTTTGTGGGCTGTTTGATCTCAGCTTAATGCAGCCAGTTCGGCTGCCTGATCGTGTTTAAGAAGATAAGCGGTTTTTGCTGGATCTACCAGGTGCGACCAGGGCAAAATTTCATCTTTGGGTATCTGGCGAAAGGCGTAGTAGTCAAGATCGGGCACGTCTGTTGGAAGATTGCGAAAGGCCCGTTTCCAGGCACCCATTTTGCCGTCGGTACCTGCGATATCAATCAAAATTTGGCAGAGCCGGCGATCGCCTCTTGAAATTAGCGCCTGAATATCGCTCCAGTTGTGGCTCTCTGGTCTTACTTCAATGCCGATTTTAGAAAGATTCTTGCGAATAAATTCAAGTTTTGTCTGGCAGGCGCGGTCGCGTCCGTACCATTGATAGGGAGTCTGCGCTTTTGGCACAAAGGAGCTGACACCAAAGACGAACTTGAGCTTTTTGTGTTTTTTCTTCAGCCGACCCATAAGTTCAATGGTTTTTTCCAGGTCGTCATCAGTTTCATAAGGAAGGCCGACGATACCGTAAAATTTCACACCTGACAGGCCGCTTTCTTCAATCAAATCGACGGCCTGAAGAATTTCCGCCTCTGAAAGATTTTTCTTCATAACGGTTCGAAGTTTTTCAGAACCAGATTCAATGGCAATGGTGACAGAGCGCTGGCCGAGTTTTTTGATGGTGGCTAAGATTGTTTTTGTTAAGCTGTCGGCGCGCACTGAAGCTACAGTCATCTCCAGATCAACTCGATCAAAGAGTCGCTCTGCCAGCTGATGAAAATGCGGATGCTCAGTCACTGAAGGACCCAGCAGACCAATGCGCTTAGTGTGCTTCATGGCTCCATTTATTTTTTCGATGATGGTGTCGATATTGGTGGCACGAAATGGTCGTGTCAAAAAGCTCGCCAGACAAAAACGACATTCTTGAGGGCACGATCGCACCACTTCAATGAGAAAAGTGTCACTCCAGGCGGTGGCACTGCTTAAAATCTGCGTATGCGCAACATAATCATCAGGAGTGGCATAAACCTGCTTAACGACCTGTTCTGGCACACCTTCTGCAGTCGGTTTGATAGAAACGATCGCTCCTGCAGCTTCTTCGTATTCAACGGCATATAGCGATGGTACGTAAATGCCCGGCGTTTGCGCCAGCGCAATGAGTTTCTCTTTGCGATCCGAAATATCTTTCACTTTTTGCCATGCGTCTACAAAAACCGGCACTATCGCTTCAGCGTCTCCCAGCAAAATAATGTCAAAGAATTCGGCAAAAGGCTCAGGATTTGCGGTTAATACTGGGCCGCCGCCGAAGATAATCGGGGCAGTATTTTCCATCTGCCGAGCTTCGGCGGTGAAAGCTACACCCTTTTTTCTCAGGATGCTTAAAATATTGATGAAGTCTAATTCCCAAGAAACGGTGAAGCCAAGAAGCTCACAATCATCAATGTTGTTTTCTTCAACGTCGGTGAAACCGCGACGTATCAATACATTTGTATGTTGTTCAAAAAGCCACCAGACGAGCTGATAACCTAGTCCTGACATGCCAATTTCGTAAGTATTAGGAAAGTACCAGGCTACCTGTATGTCAGGGTTGGCCTTCGTAATAACTGGCGCCAGGCGCGTTTCAGTATCGAAAAATCCCGGTGGACTGTCGTGCTTGTTGCCTTTGGAAATATTGTTCGCTTCTGATTTACCGCGTGAATGAGGCCGGGAATCAGACTTTTTCTTATGTTCAGTCATTTTATTTGCCGCTGTTTCTTCAGTTATAAAGCAAAAGGCCAGGTGTTTGCCTGGCCTTTTGCTTATTTTTCAACGACGATTAGGAGAGGAAAATCAATGTCAGCTGGCTTTGCCGGCTTTTGGCAACAATTTGTGCCAGTCAGTATCCAACCCTTTGAAGAACTGGTGAGCGTTCAACACATCGTCGTAGGTGATCGCAGGCATGCCTACGAGCCTATCTCTGTCACGCTTTGTCCAGTCGCGGGGGTGAAGGGAGACAGCTTTTTGTGGTTTAGGTGTTGTGCCTACAATGGCTACGCCCAGCGGATGACCACAAGTGCTGCAAGTTACGCGAACGACCAATACACCAGGTTCTTCCCTGAGTAATTGAATTCCGTCAGATTTAAAAGCGTTGGAACAGAAACGGCACTCTTTCTGTTGGAAGTATTCCTGGATTGCCTGGAAACTTCCGCCATGCAAGTTGCCCATACGTAGCCGTCAATTCTAGGTTCTCAAAAGAGAACATTGTTATCAGTAGTTAAACAAGAGCTTGAAATAAAACAAATAATCGAGTCTGCGGTAGAAACAAATTGAGAAAGATTTCGTGCTGTTTCAAGAAATGCTCTATCCAAATTTAAATCCAGTGAAAAGGATTATACTTGAACCTTTGTAAATCGCAGCAAAAAAACTTCGAAATCAGAAATCTTTTTCTGATAAAAGAGGACGCTTGCGCTCACAGTCTTGAGTTTTAGGAGTATTGATGTAATGACGCATATTGAAGAAATATCGGCAATGGAAATTCTGGACTCGCGCGGAAATCCAACTGTTGAAGTTGTAGTTGTCCTCGCCGGTGGTGCCGTCGGTCGCGCCGCAGTTCCATCTGGTGCCTCCACAGGTAGTTTCGAAGCTGTTGAACTGAGAGACGGTGATAAAGCGCGCTACGGCGGCAAAGGCGTGCTCAAAGCTATCGAAAATATACACGAAATGATCGCAGAGAATCTTGTTGGTATGGATGCTATAGATCAAAAAGCAATCGACCAGCAGTTGTTAAAACTTGATGGTACCGATAATAAATCAGTGCTTGGTGCTAATGCCACCCTTGGTGTCAGTCTTGCAGTTGCAAAAGCTGCCGCCGATGCATTGGGATTATCCCTATACCGATATGTAGGCGGCGTTTCGGCCAATATACTGCCTGTGCCAATGATGAATATCATCAATGGTGGCAAACACGCTCAAGAGGGTGTTGATTTTCAAGAATTTATGATCTTGCCAGTTGGTGCACCAAACTTTTCTGAGTGCATTCGCTGGGGTGCTGAAATTTATCAGGCACTAAAAGCGGTGCTACATAAAAAAGGTTTGAGCACCGGGGTTGGTGACGAAGGTGGTTTCGCACCATCACTTAAAAGCAACGAAGCCGCTCTAGAACTCATTATTGAAGCAATCGATAAATCTGGCTTTAAAGCTGGTTCTCAAATAGCTATCGCGCTTGATCCTGCTTCAACTGAATTTTACGAATCTGGTAAATATGTTTTGGCCACAGAGAATAGATCTCTGAGTAGCAAGGAGATGGTCAAGTACTACGAAAAGCTGGTCAACGCTTATCCGATTATCAGCATTGAGGACGGATTGGCTGAAGATGACTGGGATGGCTGGAAAGAGCTGACCGACCTTCTCGGTAGTCGAGTGCAATTAGTGGGTGACGACCTCTTTGTCACCAATGTCACCAGATTACAACGTGGTATCGAACTTGGTGTCGCCAATTCTATTCTGATCAAGCCAAATCAAATTGGTACTTTGACTGAAACTATAGACGCCGTTAACATGGCTCGCGAAAGTGGCTATACAAGCGTACTTTCGCACAGGTCTGGCGAAACTGAAGATGCCACCATTGCTGACCTGGCAGTGGCTCTATCGACTGGGCAGATCAAGACTGGTGCACCTTGTAGATCTGAACGCACAGCTAAGTACAATCAATTGCTGCGCATCGAGCATGAACTTGGTGCACAAGCGATATTCCGCGGCGCTCAGTCGTTTGCACAAAACAGACCTGGTGCCAAGCACCTGGCTGCTGTCGCAAAATAGTCGAGTCAGCACTTCTTAGATTCAGTTCTATATATAGGAAGAGAGCATCAGTTTTTCTGGTGCTCTCTTTTTTAATTCATGCTGTTTGCCATATTTTGCGAAGCCGCGTTTCTCTTGAGAACCGACACTGTTCGATAACGACCCAAATATTGACCATCCATATATTGATCGACGTAGCTTTTAGCAGAAATAGCATCGGCACTTGTTTGAGCAAACTGATCGCGGGCCCTGGCGGCCCATGAACCTTGCATATTGTCGCCAAAATAATAGGTAGTGCGGTCGGCCTTAGCTTCGCTGCCGTTAAAAGTTATGGCCTGCGACTGAGTTTCAACCCACCCTGGTTGATTCCAGCGAGCGTGGATGGTGCCGTCTTTGGCCGGATAAAAGACTACTTCTGACCCGATTACTTGACCCTGGGCCACGGCAGGCAGAGTGGAGTCAACCACGGTGGTCTCACAGTACCAGGCGCCTTGATAAGTGAGGGGAAACGAGTTTGGCGGCTGGGCCTGAGGCGGCCGGTTCTGAGCTCGAGGAGCGGGCTGCTGAGGCAAGCTGGGCTGCTGCGAAGAATTTGGCATGGGCGAGAGCGTCGGCGTTTGCGATTGCAGTCCAGGCCCTGCAGCGCCTGTTTGTTGCTGCCCTTCGGAGCTGTCTTTGCGTTCCTCTAAATGGCCCGACAAAAGCATGGCATTGGCCGACTGTGGGCTGTTAATGGCTACTGCAGCGACAATCAGCAGCGTCCGTTTAACAGATTTGGCCCAGGTTTCCATCGGTCAGCTCCGGCAAAGCGCTCATTGAGCAGTGGGAGTGAGGACTATGCGCACCTCTTTAACCAATATTCCCTTGAAAAGGACTGTTTATTCGCTTCTCGGAGCCCGCTATTTTATTAATCTGTCAAGATCGTTCAAGAAAGGCTATGGTTGGCAGGTTCTTTGCAAAGTACTGCTACGATTCTGGAGCGAGCTTAAGGAGGCGTCAGGTGAGTAATAAAACAGTCATGGCTTCAGAAATTAAAGACATTAGCCTTGCCGGTCTTGGCAAGCAGCGAATCGAGTGGGCTGAGGGCGATATGCCTGTGCTCAAACTGATTCGCGAGCGCTTTGAGAAAGAAAAACCATTCAAAGGCATGAGAGTATCGGTTTGTGCTCACGTAACCAGCGAAACTGCCAATCTGGCAAAAGCTCTTGTAGCTGGTGGTGCTGAGTGTGTAGTCATTGCTTCTAACCCATTGTCGACGCAAGACGACGTAGCGGCTTCGCTGGTCAAAGACTGGAATATGTCTGTCTTTGCCATCAAGGGTGAGGACATTCCTACATATCACAGACACGTAAATATCGCTTTAGACCACAAACCACACTTCATTATTGATGACGGCTCTGACCTTGTGGCAACTCTGCTGCAAGAACGTCCAGATCAGATTGCTGAAGTGTTGGGGTCAACTGAAGAAACCACCACTGGTATCACTCGTTTACGCTCTATGGAGCGCGACGGTGCACTTAAGTTCCCTGCTATTGCCGTGAACGACGCTCAAACTAAACATATGTTTGATAATCGTTATGGCACCGGGCAGTCAACTCTTGATGGTATCATCCGCGCTACCAACCGCCTTGTTGCCGGCCGCAATGTTGTGGTGCTTGGTTATGGTTGGTGCGGTAAAGGTTGCGCTATGCGCGCCCGCGGTTTAGGTGCCAATGTCATTGTTACTGAAGTAGATCCAATTAGAGCTATTGAAGCTGTGATGGATGGTTTCAGAGTAATGCCTGTAGCTGAGGCTGCCAAAATCGGTGATCTCTTCATTACCGTCACTGGCAATCGTCACGTTATTGACGGCCCACATTTTGCCACCATGAAAGATGGTGCCATTGTTTGCAATTCTGGTCACTTTGACCTTGAGCTCAATCTCGAAGCATTGCGCAAAATGGCTAAGTCAAAACGCGAAGTGCGTCCTTTGATGGAAGAATTCGAATTGCCCAGCGGCAACAAAGTCTATGTTTTGGCTGAAGGTAGACTGGTGAATCTGTCTTGTGCAGAAGGCCACCCAGCTTCAGTTATGGACATGAGCTTTGCCAACCAGGCTCTCGCCCTTGAATATCTGGCGAAGAAAAAAGGTCAACTCAAGCCGGGCGTACACACGCTTCCAGTTGAAATTGATCAAGAAATCGCTGCCCTCAAGCTCAAGAGCCTTGGCATGACTATCGACAAGTTGTCACCAGAAATGACTGAGTACATGAATTCGTGGAAATCAGGCACATAGAATTCTGTTCGTAGAAGCAATAAAAAGCCCGGAATTAAATCCGGGCTTTTTTTTGAGTTCATTTATTTTGGAGTGATTTGAGTTATCAGACCACTTCAGCTTTTAGTTTATTTTTTGAAACATGTAGCCGATTCCGCGAGCGGTCAAAATCAAATCAGGATTAGACGAATCTTCTTCCAGTTTTGATCTCAGGCGACTGATGTGCACATCGACAACGCGAGTATCGATGCGGTGATCAGGAGGATAGGCCCATACTTGTTGCAAGATTTCACCGCGCGAATAAGGCTTGCCTGAATTGGTCACCAGTAATTCCAACAAGCTGAATTCCATTCCGGTAAGGCGAATTCTTTCGTTCTTACGGGTCACTTGACGCTTGTTGAGATCGATTTTCAGATTACCAATCGTAATTACGTTAGAGCTTTTGCTCTGGCCAACTTCTTGGTGGCGTTCAACTGTGCGACGTAGAACCGCTTTGATGCGGGCTTCCAATTCGCTGGGGCTGAACGGCTTGACCACATAGTCATCAGCACCAATTTCCAAGCCTTGAATGCGATTGGAAACGTCGGCAACGGCAGTCAACATGATGATTGGCGTATCAGAAGTCTTGCGAATTTCTCTACAAACTTCGTAGCCGTCCATCTTTGGCAACATGACGTCTAAGATGACCAGGTCTGGCTGGAATGCGTTGAACTGCTCGAGTGCTTCTTGGCCGTCGGCTGCTGTTGCAACGTTATATCCGGCAAGCTTTAGCCGGGTTTCGAGGATGCGCCGAATTGAGGCTTCATCATCGACCACCAGAACTTTTTCTTGTTCGGAAGTGTTATCCACTGCTAAGTTCCTTTTTATTGTGCTGACTAATTTGTTTAGTAAGTTATTTGAAGAATATACCACTATATAAGGTTATTCAGGCCGCTCAGTTAGCGACACTCTGTTCTTGACAGGGCTATGGTTAACCCAGGCCCATCACTCACTTCAATCCACATCATTGTAATAAAACGGGGACAGGATTTTGAGAGAGAATTACTGCTTGACATTGGCCGAAAAAAGATAAGTAGAAAATCATGTCTCCACAGGTGGTGCCCTTCGATATCTTTTTGGTTAGGTGACTCACTTGACATACATAGTTATGACGATATTACTAGACCAATTAGGCACCACCCCTGGTTGTCAAATACCGCAATCCCTAAAAAACACGATCGCCAGAATTGACGGCTCTGTCATGCTCTTGGCTGTTGTAATGAGATAAGTGTTAAGCCAGTGTTGAATGTATGGTGCCGTGTGAAAAAGATTAGTGCAACTGTGCAGCAGTCGTGTTAAGCTTCTGTACTGGTCGGTCTCGTGCCGGCTTTACCATGAATGCTCCCAGTATTCGAAAGCAATCGGAAAACAGTTCGGGAGTTCATAGAGGGAGAGTTGAATGAATAAGCCCCAGTTGAGCTTAGCTTTGAGCCTATCAATAGTGTTGCTCCAGGCTAATTGGCTGCAGGCACAATCTGAGCCGCAAGGCGCAATCTGGCAAAGAATGGCCAGTTCTGCCAACTCGGCAGGTACAGGTGTGTCCCGGTCAACTCAGAGAGTTGCCACAAATATCAAATTAGCAAATTCGGCGAAGAAAGCGCCAGTTGCTAAGACTGATGCAGTAGACGCAAGTCACGCGATGTTGTTCCTATCTAAAGGTAGAGAACTCGGCGCTGGCGGTGCGGCACCTGCAGCAGCGTTAACGATTCACCCCGGCTTGCCACTAGACAGCGCTGGCGCTGCTCCAGTCGAAACGGCTGATCTTTCTCCGGTGACGGCTCCGGACATAACCGGCGAAGCTGCTCCTCGTCAGTTGGCAGCGTTGCCATCGACCGCAGCTAGCACAGCCTCTTCCAAGAATATGTTGGCTCAGTTAGCACCAGATTATTTACTGGCGCAATCAGACCATACTAATCTCACACCGCAGCCGATACCACCAGTGGTGACTGGTACTCTCGATTTTGAAGAGTACAAAGTTACTAACGTTATCGACTTAAAAGTTTCGCAATCGCGTACTTTTAAATTGAAGAACAAAATTGTAAGAACCTCTATTTCTGACCCAGGCGTTGCCGAACCAGTTGTAGTGGCAGAAAACCAGTTGGTTCTTCTCGGTAAAGCTCCTGGCACATCAACTCTGGTTCTCTGGGACGATGCCGGTAACTCGGTATCAATCGACCTTCGTGTCAGCCGTGATTATGCTCAACTGCAATCAACACTGCGCGAAATCGATCCCCGCATCGTAGTTAAGGCTTTCTCGGTCGGTGGATCTGACAGAGTGCTTTTAACTGGTGATGTTGATCACCCTGAGTCAATCATTAAAGCGTTCGCCGCATCGAACGTTTATATGGATGACCGCGGTATGAACATTCAAGTTGCTAATAACAGACTTGTTGCCGGTCGTATCGGAGAAACCGGCGGTGCTACCGCGGGTGGTGGTTCGTCTGGTCAATTGGCCAGCCTTGGTACCGTTGACCGTTACACGTTCTTCGGCAACAACGCTAACAACATTGGCAAATCACAAGTAATGATTTCTGACGGTGGTCGCGTCACCAGCCTGGTTAAAGTGCGCAAAGTGCCTTTGATCGTGCTGCACGTTACTTTCTTAGAAATGAATACCAGTGCTGCTAGAGAGTTGGCCGTATCCCTTGGTTTCGGTGTATCTAGCAAGACCTTCTCGTTTGGTATTGGTGGTACTGCCAATGCTGTTAACTCAGGACCGATATCCAGTGTGCCGGGCCAGAGAGCCTATACACCGCTCGGCTCTGTAACTCCTGCTCAAAACACTGCTCCGATACCAACTAACGCCCAAGGCATCAACCCCAGCTTCAACTCTGGTTATGTTCTCCAGCCTGTGTCTTTCGTCACCAACCAGGCCGTCGGAACCGGTATTGGTCAGGGCACTTTGCTCAGTCCTAGTGGCCTGCTTGGTCAGTCAGTATTGCTTGGTGCTCCTGGTGGTGTCACCTTCAACGCCCAGCAAGCTGCCAACATTTTCACCTCCAACAGCTTGTTCGGTAATGGTGCTACGACTTTCTCGGTGAATCCTACTGTTCAGGGCATTATCAGTTCACGTAGAGCCAGAGTACTGGCCGAGCCCACACTGGTAACTCTGTCTGGTGAACGTGCATCCTTCTTAGCGGGCGGCGAAATTCCAATTTTGCAAGCTATCGCTGCTGGTGGTACTGCTCAACAATCGGTGGTGTTTGAACCTTTCGGTATGAGAATCAATATGATTCCAATTCTGCAAGAGAATGGCGTCATCAACTTAGAGGTATCACCTGAAGAGCGCTTGTTAGCCAATAACCTTGCCTTCTCAGTATTCGGTCAGGGTAACGGTATCGTCCCTGGTTTTACAACTCGTAAAACTCAGACGGTAGTTGAACTCAAGCCAGGGCAAGAACTCTATATCGCTGGTTTGGTATCAACCAACATCGGTAGAGAAACTTCTAAATTGCCGATTCTCGGTGAAGTGCCTGTGCTTGGTGCCCTCTATCGCTCTAAAGCATTCAACAAAAACGAAAGTGAACTTGTGATTTCGGTTAGACCTGAAATTATCTTGCCCGGTACTCCAGGACAACTCAAATTGCCTGAAGAAATCGGTCGTACAGAAGGTCCTCGCGACATGAACATGTTCCAAGTTGAGCCTTCGGTGCTTGATGAACGCCACTTCACCAGTGGACGCTCAGAACGTCACCAGAAGACTTCACCAACGTTGCCTGATGGTGCTCCTGTTCCAGATAACGAATAAATCGTTTTCTGTTCACGACAAATTTAAGAGAGGGAGTGGCGCAGGCTGTTCCCTCTTTTAGCTTGAAATTGAAAATTTACTAATGCAAGAAAAATGTGTAGAAGTTTGTTCTTGACATACATGCTTGCGATGACCAATCGTGCACCACATATGGTTGTCATTGGCATCTGTCGCGGTTTACTTTGATCGGCCAAGACGGGCTGCTGTGCAGGAATACACGACTACTGAATAAAGCTGTGTTAAGTCAATGTTGAATGTGTGGTGCCTGATAGAAAAAATCAGTGCATTGCTCAAGTACTCGTGTTAAGCTTCTGTACTGGTCGGTCTCGTGCCGGCTTTACCATGAATGCTCCCAGTATTCGAAAGCAATCGGAAAACAGTTCGGGAGTTCATAGAGGGAGAGTTGAATGAATAAGCCCCAGTTGAGCTTAGCTTTGAGCCTATCAATAGTGTTGCTCCAGGCTAATTGGCTGTCGGCACACTCGGAGTCGCAAGGCGCAATCTGGCAAAGAATGGCCGGATCGTCCACTGCAACCGCTCCTCAAGTGTCGAAGGCAGCTCATAGAGTTACCACAAGCGCTACTAAAGCGATTAGCTCGGTGAAGAAGGCACCAGCTAGCAAGGTTGATTCCGTCGACGGAAGTCATGCCATGTTGTTCCTTCCAGCAGATAGTGGCGCTGCCGGTGCTAGCACCGCAATGGCAATTCACTCAGCTAGTTCTGCTGTTGATTCCAGTGTCGCCGCTCCTGTAGTTTCAGGCGCAGCTGCTAAAGCTGCTTCGGTGCCAACTGCTGCACAATACGCTCCTGATCAAGTAGTCGCTCAGGCTGCTGACCAGAGCACCTACGTTACTGCTCAACCGGTACCACCGGTGGTGACAGGCACCGTAGAACTCGAAGAATTTAAAACTACAAATGCCATTGATTTGAAAGTCTCTCAATCGAGAACTTTTAAATTCAAGAACAAAATTGTTCGCACATCAATTTCTGACCCAGGAATTGCTGAGCCAGTAGTAGTATCTGAAAATCAGATGGTACTTCTTGGTAAGGCTCCCGGCACATGCACAATGTTGCTCTGGGATGATGCCGGCAATTCTATAAGTGTCGATTTGCGCGTTAGTCGCGATTACACACAGTTGCAAACTACACTGCGTGAAATTGACCCTCGCATTATCGTTAAAGCCTTCTCCGTTGGTGGCTCTGACCGCGTGCTTCTGACTGGCGACGTTGATCACCCTGAATCGATCATCAAAGCTTTCGCAGCTTCGAACGTGTTCATGGACGATCGCGGCATGAACATTCAAGTTGTGAACGGAAGAATCGTTAACGGCAAAATTGGTGAAACCGGTGGTAGTACCTCAGGTGGTGGTGGTCAATCTGGCCAGCTAGCACAGTTGAACTCCGTCGATAGATACACTTTCTTCGGTAACTTGCCAAACAACATTAGCAAAGCCCAGGTTATGGCTTCTGATGGTGGCCGGGTAACGAGTTTAGTCAAAGTGCGCAAAGTGCCTTTGATTGCTCTGCACTGCACGTTTATGGAGATGAACACATCGGCTTCCCGCGAACTTGCTCTGCAAGTGGGCGTTGGCATGGCCGGTAAGTACTTCTCCTTCGGTGTTGGTGGTACTGGTACAAACTTAGCTAACAACGTCGTTCTGAACTCTGAAACGGGCGCTCGCTTCCGTCAGGGTATGCAAACTATTCAGCCACAGGTACTCTTCGGACCCTCGGGTGTGAACGGATTGCCTGTCTATGGTCAGGGCAGCAGCCTTCAACCAGTTAGCTTCCTCACACCGACTTTCGTTACCGGTGTTGGTCAAGGTACACCTGTTGGCCCAGCATCATCATTGCTGTCACAAGCAATTCTGCTAGCTGCTCCTGGTGGTGCCACTTTAGGCTCTGCTAACTTGTTCAACCTGTTTACTGGTATCTCTAACTTCGGTAGCGTATCGGTTAACCCGACTATTCAAGGCATCATTTCTCAAAGAAGAGCACGGGTTCTGGCTGAGCCAACACTGGTGACTATTTCTGGAGAACGGGCTGCGTTTCTGGCTGGTGGAGAAATCCCAATCATTCAGCAAATCGCAACCGCCGGCCAATCACTGGCATCGGTTACCTTTGAACCGTTCGGTCTTCGTCTCAACATGATTCCTGTTCTGCAAGAAAATGGCACCATTAACTTGCAAATTTCACCAGAAGAAAGAATCATCTCAAACGAACTTGCGTTTACTTTCGGTACAGGTTCTTCTATTCCTGGCTTCACCACCAGAAAGACCCAGAGCATTGTTGAACTTAAACCAGGACAAGAACTCTATCTCTCCGGCTTGGTCACAACCAACGTTGGTAGAGAATTGAACAAGACTCCTCTACTGGGCGAAGTTCCTGTATTGGGCGCTCTTTACCGGTCGAAGGCCTTCAACAAGAACGAAAGCGAACTTGTTGTTGCCGTCAGACCAGAAATCATTCTTCCCGGTACTCCAGGTCAGCTCAAGCTTCCTGAAGAAATCGGCAGAGTGGAAGGGCCTCGTGACATGAACATCTTCCAGGTTGAACCAACTGTAGTTGATGAACGCCACTATTCATCCGGCCGCGCAGAACGTCACCAAAAGACTTCTCCGACCTTGCCTGATGGCGCTCCGATTCCAGACAACGAATAAATCGTTTAACTCAAATCCGATTGCATGTTGATGAGAAGGGCCGCGTAAGCGGCCCTTCTTTGCTATGCTGTTATTTTGTTCTGACCATCAAAGTTGGCGCTGCTTGTCCATGTCTCCATCTCCATCTCCATTTAGACCTGTCTTTGTAGCCAGCCTACTGCTGCTTAGTTTGTGGTTGGCCTCTCCTGCGTTGGCGGCTAAATTTGCAGTAGATCAAATCGTCTCTGATCATATGATTTTGCAGCGTGACAGGCCGATCAAATTTGTCGGTTCGAGCGCTGCGGGTGCCGCCGTGCAAGCCACTCTGGGTGACGTCACTACCGCCACCATTGCTGGTGCTAATGGCCGCTGGGAAATTGCTTTGCCGGCACGGTCGGCCGGTGCACCTTTCTCAGTTGCCATCCAGTCATTGGGGCAGAAAGTTCAAGCGCAAGACGTCATTGTCGGCGACGTGTTTCTTTGCGCTGGTCAGTCGAATATGCAATTGCCGGTCTCTGAATCAACAGATTGCAGAAATCTTGCCATTGCTTTGCCGGACGAGACACGTTTTTATGATGTGAGCCAGCCAGGTAAGTGGGTCTCGGCCAACAGCAGTGAGCTCAATAATAGGTCAGCTCTGGCCGTTGCCTTTGTCAGCGCCTTAAGAAAATTGATGAAAGAAAATGTGCCGGTAGGTATTGTCCAGTGCACCGTGGGTAATGCCAATTTGCATAGCTGGATTGCCAGCAGAGATTTGCCTGAGAAGAGCGGCAAGAAAAACACTACAGAGCCTGGTGCGGTTTTTGATAAATACCTGTTGCCTCTGACTGGCCTGCCGTTTAAAGCTGTTGTCTGGTATCAAGGCGAGAACGATCTGTCCAGTTTCAATTCCTATCCCATGCAATTTGCCCTTTTGACAAAGAGCTGGCGCAAGCGCTTCGCTGCTGATATGCCATTTTTTGTCGTGCAATTGCCCCGCTGGGGGGGTAAGAATATCGATGGTGAAAATCTCAGCCCCCTGGCCTATTTTCGCGAAGCTCAGCAAAAAGCTTGCCTTGCTCCTCATTGTTATCTTGTGCCGACAATCAATGCGCCTGCCAATGCCACGTGGGCTAACCTGCGCAGTCCCGACAAGCTGTTGATTGGTCAAAACTGCGCACAAATTGTAGCGGGCCGCCTCTACCGCAGTGCTAACGCCCTGATTCCACGCTTTTCGTCCGCAGAGCGCGTGGGCCCGCAACTCAAGGTTACTTTTTCAGTTGCCGACAGTGGTTTAGAACTCAAAGACCCAAAGACAAAGGCATTTGAAATTGCCGGTGAAGATGGGCAGTTCAAAACTGCGAAAGTGACAATGGAAAATAACGTCATTTATCTCACCAGTGCTTCGGTGCATCTTCCGGTTCATTGCCGTTATGCTTGGGCCAATAACGTGCCGGCGGCTTTATTCAGCAAGAACGGCATTCCTGTGGCACCGTTTCGTACAGACACTATTCCGCTGATTGGCGACGTTGCTAAAAATGTTTTGCCCTTATTTGAGCAGCATTAGCAAACATAAGTTAGAGAAAAACAAATAGTTGACACTACCAGTAGTGCCAACGCCTTAATTTGAAAGAGGTGCCAATTTATTGTCTTAGCGTTTACGTTGAGCTTTCTTAGCCAGTTTCGCTTGATAGACTTCCATAAACTCAGCTGACTCACGAGGAAACTGACTGGTGAAAATATCCAGCACTAGTTTGACTGCAGTCGATAAAAATTCTTCGCGATCATATTCAGGCATGTAGCAATTGGCCAGGCCGATTTTATCCACAATTTTGAGTAGACCTTTTTCCGACAAGCGCACCATGGTGGTCATCACAGTGGTGTAAGCGATTTCGCGCTCATGTCGCAGAGCGTCGAAGACGTCTCTGACAGTGACTGTGGGGTTGGCTAACTTCCAGACCAGCTCCATTATTTCGCATTCCAAATCGCCTAAGAACTTGCGCAGGCCCTTCTGGTTAAATCGAAAAGAAGCGTTTTCGTCGTTTAATCGCATATGATTTCAAATGGTAAAGAAACTACTCGCCATCGTAACATATCCATCTACCTCGGTCCAGCGACTTAAAATAGTAATAGATTTACGGACCGGAACTGAGCTGAATTGAATTGAACTGAACCGAACCGATCCCTCTCCCTGCCAGTGGGTTTTGCCATATGTCTAGCGATTTTCAGCCGGTGGTGTTTCTTGACCGCGACGGCACTCTCAATATAGAAGCCGGTTACATTCGCGAGCTTGATAATCTCAATCTAATCGATGGTGCCGGCGAAGCCATAGCCAAACTCAATAATGCAGGGGTGGCTTGCGTGCTTGTCACCAATCAAACTGGTGCGGCACGTGGTTACTATGCTGAAGACCATATCAATGGCTTGCACGAGCGCCTGACAAAGCTCCTGAAAGGTCATGGTGCTCATCTTGATGCCATTTACTATTGTCCCCATTTGTCACCTGAAGAAGGTGGTTCAGTGCCGCCTTACAACATTGCCTGTGATTGCCGCAAACCTGGCCCTGGTCTTGTAGAGAGGGCTTACAAAGATATGCCTGCTCTCAGTCGCAACCTTGCTTTTATGGTGGGCGACAAGGCCACTGACGTAGAGCTGGCCGCCAATTGCAAGATTAAGGGAGTACTGGTAGAAACTGGTTATGGCAAAGACGTTCAATCGGGGGCCTATCAATGGCCGGTCAAACCCGATTATCAGGCGGCTTCTATCGTGCAAGCGGCAGAATGGATTTTGCAATCTATAAAAGAAGTAAGTCTGGCAGACAGTGAAGTTTAGACGCGAGAGCGCAGCAACAAACTCACTTCACTGAGCAGATTGGGAATATCAAAAGGTTTTGGCAAATAAAGGTCGGCACCGGCTTCCAGAGCCAGCAGCTGATCCGGGTGAGAAGTTGCCATTACGATCCAGATTTTGGAAAGCACCATATCAGCCTTTAGAGCACGGCAAAGATTCCAACCGTCCATTTTTCGGTCAATCAAATTTGATTCCAGCAAAATTAGGTCTGGCGGCTCGAAGCGCGCTAGTTCTAAGGCGTCATCAGCAGAGCTGGTCACCTGCACACAGTATCCTTCTAAGGCTAGAGTTTCTTGCAGTAAGCAGGCCATGGCACCATCAGGTTCTACCACCAGAATACGCGAGGTGCGATCAATGACGGTGGGCGCAGAATGTTGGCCGTTATTGGCACTTGTCTCTTGCAATTCTTCTTCCAGATTGTTATCAGAGACCCAGAAAGAACCCTGTTTTTGCTTGGCCACATTGCGGTGGTCGCGGGCGTTGGTGAGCACATCGATGTAAGACTGGAATTTTCTCACGGTATTACTGACGATACCAACTGCAATTGAGATCAATGGTACACGCCGCCGAATTCCGCCCCGACCAGTAGAGATCAAATAGCCG
Source organism: Cyanobacteria bacterium auto_48_18 (assembly GCA_036170915.1). GTDB lineage: Bacteria > Cyanobacteriota > Vampirovibrionia > Obscuribacterales > Obscuribacteraceae. Next base: position 210,211 of record JAVHQC010000035.1, on the reverse strand, counting down.
CGAGCAATATCTCCTTTGGGGTAAAAGCGCGAGCTGACACTGTCGAATTGCTGGCATATAAGCTCTGCTTTTCGCTCAGCTACTTCTGGTCTGGTTACCATAATGAAGTCATCGGCTTCCAGGTGGCCGACAAATTCTGTTTCGTCAGCCACATCAAGGAGAATGGCTGCCAGAGCCTTAATTAGCTGATCGCCGGCCAGGTCTCCGTAAGTCTCGTTATAGACTCGAATTTTATTTAAGTCGATAGACATCACCGACCAGGTTTTATCAGAATAGAGACATTGCTCGAGCATGCGTCTAATTAAGTTAGGGCCAGGCAGCTGAGTCAGGGGGTTGGAAAATTCTTCCTGGCGCCTGCGCAAGTGGGCCAAAACACGTATGGCCAGCTCGTTTTTATCGATTGGATCGCCAAGCACGTCATCAGCACCATAGCGAAAAGCGTTAATGCGCTCTGTTACATCAGTTGATGGATGCAGCAAGACAAGCACCGGCCGTGGTGGCGCCAGCGTTGCTCTGATTTGCTGGCAGTAGAGCCTGCCATCACCTGTGCTCACGCCCTCAAGCTGATTCGGCAGAATGATAATGTCTGGGTGCAGAAAAGAAAGCAATTCATTTGCTTCTTCAAAAGAAGTTACTGCGTGTACCTTGCTGCCGGTTTTTTCCAATACGGAAGAAAATTCAGCTGCTTGTCTGGCCTGGTTGATAATTAAAATGACTGGCGTGGGTAGGAGCATTAATCCCTCCCTCTAGCCGCTTGTAGTTCGAGCGTAGCAGCAGGCAGTTTGACAGTGAATGTGGTGTTGCCCGGCTGACTGGAAACTGAGATTTGACCACCAAGGGCGAGGCACAGCGAGCGTGTGATGTAGAGACCAAGGCCTGTGCCTTCAGTCTGCCGCACTAGCGGATTATCTAACCTGCCGAACTTGGAAAATACCTGGGGTAGGTGCTCTTCAGGAATACCCACGCCTTCGTCGCTGATGGCAAATTCAACCATTTCGGCATCACTGGCGGTGGCTTTTTCCAGGCCCTTGGCAGTTATGGTTACTGTTGTTCCAGCTGGTGAATATTTGATGGCATTGTCTATAAGATTGGTCAGTATCTGCTCTAGTCTGTCTGCGTCGGCCCATACTGGTGTCAGGCTGGGGGCAACATTGACTACCACTTTGTGGTTTTTAGCTTTGTCGGTAAGATTTTGTTGCACTCTTTCGATAGCTTCGAGCGGATCAATCGCGCGAATAGTCAGTTGCAATTTTTTTGATTCGAGCCTTGAGACCGCCAGGATATCTTCCACCAATCGTGTCAGGCGATCGGCTTGATCTTTAATGATGCCTACATAGCGGCGCTGCTGAGCCACATCTAAACGATCGCCGGCGCGCAAAATAGTGTCTGCAAAACCCTTGATGCTGGTCAGTGGTGTGCGCAATTCATGACTGACTGTGCTGACAAATTCGGTTTGTGCTTGTTGTAGTGAATTCGCTTGAATGACATAAATGATCGTTAAAAAGCCCCAGGCAGAGCCTGATTTTTCGTCTTTAAGGGGAAAGCGAGAGGCCGGCATTATAAATTCGGCACCTGATCTGGTGAGCACCGTTATTGGTTTCGGTTCATCATTGCCGTGCTCATCTTCTTTTTTGTCAGGCGTGTGTCCAAGTCGAGCGTCGGCTTCATCGTGGCTGTGCCAGTCCACAAAGGAAGTTATTTGGCTGCCGATGATGCTCGTGGTTTCGTCGCCTACCAGTTTGGCAAAAGAAGGATTAGTGCTGGTAATTAAACCGTCGTTGTCGGTTACTACAACAGCATCAGCCGAATTTTGTAATAGTGTGCGGTAAATTTCTTCAGTCTGGAGTGACACGGCAAATGTTTCGCTGTTTCTATGTCGGTAGCTTTTAGAGGTCGGTAGCTTTTAGTCAGTACTTCCTGAAATCTAACTTAGCATCAGATATAGAGGCTGTTTGGCATTACAACCTATCCTTAAGGTTTAACGCATTAATTGCTCACTTTAGAGGCTTTTTAACTTCGCCTTTAGCTTTCGATTTGGTTTTCTGAGACATCGGTCAAAGCTAGTAGCTCTTGCAATCTATCTTCGTCAGTTAGAAATCGATAGCCAATCAGCGCTTCAAAGGCAGTGGCCTGGCGCAATATAGATTGTTCAACATTGCGTCTGAAGCCGCCTGGTTTTAAATTGCGAGCCCGTCTGACCATGTCGAGCTCGTCTTCTGTTAGAGCAGGCTTTAGCAATTCTAAAAGCCTTGCTTGCTCTTTCGAATTGACTCTTGAGACTACTTGATTGTGCAACTTGCGCACAGTGGCGGCGGCGATTACTTCTCGCTCTCTTTCAAATAACTCAAAGACGGCGTCACCAAGGTGAGCGAGATTACGCAATGGAATATCTTTCACCAGGCGAAGACGCTCTTCTGGCGTTACTGACTGGTGAAAAGTCTTGCCAAAAAGCATGTTATTTTTTTTGACCAGTGCGCTTAGCCACAATTTCAGCTGCGGCCTGCAGTGCGAAATTTGGCAGAGACTGTGCCATGCGACCGAAACGCCATGGCTCTTTTATCAGCCTGTACAGCCATTCACAGTGGAATTTTTGAAAGGTCTCCGGCGCGCGTTTAACAAAACCTGTCCAGACATCAAAACTGCCGCCCACTCCAATCATCACTGCCTGAGGGAAATGGCTGCTAAAGCGCTCGATAAAATATTCTTGTCTTGGCACACCAAGGGCTACCAGAACCAGCTTGGGCTGTGCCGCTGCAATTTGCTCGACCATCTCTGTTTCTTTTTCTTTGTTATAAAAACCGTTGGCAAAGGCCACAATCTTTAGGCCTTGATGCACTCTCGGCAGCTCTTCCACCAGCTTGTCCATTACTTCTTTGCGCCCGCCGATTAAGGCCACAGGCTGCCCAAGCCGCGCAGCAGCGGCTAGTGAACCTGCTGCGAGTTCAATGCCGGGCAAACGCTTCACCGAAGCATTTTTTGCATCAGCCAGTTTAATGGCCCAGACTACACCGGCCCCATCAGGAACTACCAGTTGAGCGCGGCGAATGATGCGGTCGAGCTGCTCGTCTCTCTGTGATGCCACCACCATCTCGGCATTCAGCGTCACCACATGTAGAGCTTGATTAGACTTCCAGGCCTGCTCTATTTTTGCCACTGCCTCACTCTCGCTCAGCAGATCCACCGGATAGCTCAGCACATGTTCGCGATTTTCGGCAACTGAAGTGTTCGATATCATATTAGATTCACAAGTTAGTTTAGTATCACAGACAGTGGCATTGCAATTAGCCGTTAAAATTAGTAGTTAATTAGCGTCTATTTACTAGCTAAAATTTTAGCGATAAGGGCACCGTTCTGGCAAGCAAGTTCGCGGCTTTGAGCGGCCATCTTTGCGGCAATGGCAGCAAACTTTTGTTGGTTGGTTACCACATTAGCTACTTTTTCCGCCCACTGACTGCATTCTTCTGCCTTTTCACTATCTCTAGTAAAAGCCAAATTTGTTTGCTCGAATTGTTTCAAAACAGTCTCGACTTTTGCATCATAAGCAATGCCAATTACCGCTTTGCCGCTGGCCAGAGCCATAATTAGCGAATGCAAACGCATACCCACGACAAAATCTAAGCAGCTCATCAGTGATAACCACTGACTGGGCAATGTCATTAATTCAAGGGGCAGTTCCACTGAGCCGCGGCCGCACTTTTGCCACATTTGAGCAAAGTCGGCCAAAATCGGTTTGTCTTGCTCGTTTTGCAAGGGCAAAAGCACGATAGCCGTGTTTTTGCTCAATGATTGATTAAGGGCTTCCACAAGTTTTTGCAAATGGGTCTGGCTGAATCCTCCTCCGGTCCTCAGTGATAGACCAACCAATTGCTCCACTGGGCCTGTGCGCGCCTGGTCGAGAGCTTGTTGCACAGCAGGCGGCAGTGGTGAAGCCTTGAGGGCCCAGACAGGGTCAGCGGTGCGCTGTGATTGCAGCTGCCACGACTCGAGCAGCGACTGAGAGCTATCGTCTCTCACAGTCATATATTGTGCAAAACCCAAAGCTTGTTTGGTCAGATTCTGACTCAATTTAGTTTTCAGAGGGCCGAGACCCTGGGCATAAATCAGAGTATCGGCGCCGAGCATGCGGGCTACGGCAATCAGACTGCCGTAATAAATAATCGATTTAATTGATTCCGTAGCTTGAAAGAGCCCGCCGCCTCCGCTTATAAACAGCCGTGTTTGGGTCATCAGCGGAGGCAAAGCGAGTACTTTCCAACGGTCAACACTGCGCACGCCGAAAGTGCTGCTGGTGGCCTGAGGATCATTGGAGAGCACAACTATTTCATCAGTATTACCGGTGACGCTGCGCACTTCGCAGATGAGTTGTTCGAGAATGGCTTCATCGCCCAGATTATCGAAACCGTAGTAACCTGAGATCAAAATTAAGTTGCGGGCCATAGGTAATTTGTTGATTTGTTGATTTGCTGATTTGTTGGATTGTTGATTTGTTTAGTTGCTAATTGACTTCAATTGAACATGTGAATTTTAGCAGTTTGCCGACATATGCTTTGGCTATATTGTGCTAATTGCCGTTTGTGCACTAAGATTCATTAGATGCCTACCGATACATTTGCATTGAGCAAAGTTTGCTCCGTTGAAAGAAACGGAGTGCATAAGCTCGGTTCGGCAGCCGCCGAAGAAATGATCTGGTACGAAGTCAGACCCACTTCTGAAGAGCAACTGCGATTGCTCCTTAAGAGCCAGTATGGTCCCAAATGCGCTTTCTATGCAGGAGCTTTTAACTCTGATTATTTTGATACAGACCATTCTAATGCAGACCATTCTAATGCAGACACAGTCATAGACCGCGATCATATCTTCATCGATTTTTCGGCATTGACCGGCACCCGTGAACATGTTGCTAGTGATCTGGTAATTGCCTGTCAGACCGGCCTAACTGTCAAGGCGCTTAATAATCAGCTGGCCTCGCAAGGTCAATTCTTTCCGGTTGATACATTTGCTTCAGACTCGCTCACATTGTGCGAGCTGATTTTACGTGGTGATGGCGGCTATCTCGAAAATGGTTATGGTTTTTTGCGCAGTCAAGTTCTTGGCCTTGAATCTGTTTGTGGTCAAGGCGAAATTTTAAAAACTGGTGGCCGCGTGCTTAAGAACGTCACTGGTTTTGATGTAGGCAAATTGATTATTGGCTCCCAGGGCTCACTGGCCTTTCCATATTTGGCCTATTTGCGTCTTTATGCCATTCCTGAAAAGACAGTCAATTTTTGTGTAACCTCTATGCATTCAGCCGAATTACTCGCACTTTGTGCGCGACTTCTGGCAACAGGCTTGCCACTATCGGCTTTGGAAATTATTGAAGCTAATGGTAGCGGCGGTCGCAGCTATCAACTATACATTCAAATTAGCGGGCCGGCAGAGCTAGTGGGCGATGTATCGATTCAGGTAGAGGCGGCGCTGGCGACTTTAAAGTGGCTGGGGGTTGATGAAGATCATGCACGCGCTGCACTAACCACTAACTTTGGCAGCACTATATTTGGTGTTGAAGTGGCTGCCTCGCTTGCGCTCATTCGTGGCATTCTCGATAGGTTGATTTCTATTAAAGATCGTGGCCTGCTGCGCATCAGGCCGTCTTCTGGCAGGCTTTATTTGCACAGCGACAGCGACTCTGGCGTAGATCGCGACCTGGCTCTAATATCGACAATTTTAAATCAATGTCGCGAAAGAAATGATGGCAGTGCACTGGCTGACTGGGAATCACTGGTGGTGGCAGCCCAGCGTGGTCCTTACCGGTTTAGTTCAAGGCGCCTGCGTGAGGCGCAACCGGCTCTAGAACTATTGCTTGGGCGTTTAAAAGAAAAATTTGACCCGGCTGCGGCGCTCAGCCCGCAGGTGACCTTTGTCTAGCAACGATAGCGTTATTAAGATTGGCGCCGGTGAGGCTGCGCTCAGCCAAGAGTTGCTCGACAGCTGCATTCACTGTGGCCTCTGTTTACCGGCTTGTCCGACCTACCTGGCTACGGGTAGAGAAATGGAGTCACCTCGAGGTCGTATTTATTTGCTGGCCAAATGGCAAGAGCTTGGCGGAGAGCTGGCACCACGAGCAGCTGAACATCTTGAATCTTGCCTTGGCTGCCTGGGCTGTCAAACAGCGTGTCCATCAGGCGTTAACTATGAAGCTATTCTCGACGGGGCTCGGCCTCATCTGGCAGCTCGTCGCAACGGGCTATTGCGCACAATCTTGCGATTTTCATTTTCTCAGATTTTGCCGCACTACGGTCGCTTGAAAATTTTCGGGTCAATGCTGCGCACAGTGCAACAGCTTAAGCTTGACTCTCTGGCCGCAAAATTTAGCACCAGTAAACTTGCTATTTTGCGTAAACTTGCTGATTTTCAAATGTTCACGCCGGTGGTGCCGAAGCATATTCCGCTACCTAAAAAATCATGGCGTGCAGGCACCAAAAGCGGTGCGGCAAAATTATTCAGCGGCTGCGTTATGGATGTTTTTTATAATCATGTCAACCACGCGGCTTTGCGACTTTTGGTGCGTCAAGGCAATATTGTGGAGGTGCCTGAGCAGACCTGCTGTGGTGCGCTGGCTTACCATGCCGGCGAGGATGATATTGCCAGAGTGCTGGCGCGGCGCAACATTGATCTGTTCGAGGGCGCTGTTGACAATGACAAAATTGTGGTCACTTCAGCTGGTTGTGGTGCCATGCTCAAGCATTATCCGGTGCTGCTGGCCAATGAGCCACAGTGGGCCGACCGTGCCTCTAAATTTGCCTCTCGTGTGCAAGACCTCTCGCAAACTCTGGCTGCCGGTGATTTCCCTGCAGATACTATGAGCTGCCCATCGGCAGCCGGCCCTGAAACTCAGACCAAAGCGCATATTGTTTACCATGCCGCTTGCCATTTAGCTCACGCCCAGGGCGTGCGCGCCGAGCCTCAAGCACTACTCAGTGCGCTTGCGGCGGGCATCGGCGCTCATTTATATGATTTACCCGAAGCTGAGCATTGCTGTGGCAGTGCCGGCATCTACAATTTGCTCAATACTTCATTGAGTTTAAAAGTGCTTGATCGCAAGATGAAGTTTATAGAAGAATCTGGTGCCGACCTGGTTGTCACCTGCAATCCTGGTTGCATGCTGCAGCTTGAAGCAGGGGTCAAGGCGCGCGGTCTCAATGTCAAGGTTAAGCATCTGGCTGAAGCTCTAGATGATGCTTGCCAATGACTTGCCAATCATTAGAAGCGCAATATCTAAGGAATTGACTCTCTCTTGAGTCTATAATTTATTGCGTTGTACAAATTTGCCCTGGTGATTCTGTGAAGTCTGAACTGGTCAAGCATCGTAAAGCCGAACTGTTTGAAAACGACATACCCGACGAGCGTTTGCAGCACTATTTGAAAAAGTCAGTGGTAGCTATCGATACCGAGACCAGGGGTTTGATTGTACGGCGCGATCGCCTTTGTCTGATCCAAATTTGTGATGACGAAGGTGTTGTCAGCTTTGTCCGCTACAAAAGTCTTGATGATTTAAAGACCGACACCATGTCGAATGTGAAGAAACTGTGTGAAGCGCCAAATGTGCTCAAGCTTTTCCACTTCGCCCGCTTTGACGTGGCGGTGCTCAAATATTATCTAGGTATCAATGTTGCTCCCATTTTCTGCACAAAAATTGGTTCGAAGCTGGTGCGCACCTATACAGATAAGCATGGCTTAAAAGATCTTGTTCATGAATTGCTCGGGGTGGAGCTCGATAAGTCTAATCAAACCAGTGACTGGGCGCAGCTTGATCTTACCGACGAACAAATCGAATATGCCGCCAACGATGTGCGCATGCTTTTACCGCTTTATACAAAAGTGCTGGCGCTTCTAAAAAGAGAAGATCGCCTGGCTCTGGCTGAAAAACTTTATGTGGCCTTGCCAGCCATTTGTGAACTCGATTTATTGGGATGGTCAGGCATTTTCGAACACTAACGCTGAAAAACTAACTGCTAAAAAATGGGAATGGAAATGGAAAAGCTAATTTACGAAAAATCTCAAGCTGGTAGAAGAACAGAAATTTTGCCTAAGCCGGGAGTTCCTGCTCAAGATGTTAGTAAGCTCATTCCTAAAGGTTATGTGCGCGAAATTGCGGCGGCATTACCAGAAGTAAGCGAGCTAGAAGCTGTGCGGCACTTTGTCAAGCTTTCACATTTAAACCATTGCATCGACACCGGTTTTTATCCGCTCGGTTCGTGCACCATGAAATACAATCCTAAAATTAACGATGCCATGGCTGCTCTTGAAGGTTTTAGAGAACTGCATCCTAATCAACCAGAAGATCAAGTGCAGGGCGCTCTTGAGTTGCTTTATCTATTGCAGCAGTCGATCTCTAATGTCGTCGGCCTGCCTGCTGTTACTCTACAACCGGCTGCTGGAGCTCACGGTGAGCTAACCGGTCTGCTTTTGATTCGTGCCTATTTCGAATCTAAAGGCGACACTAAACGTCGTACCGTAATTGTTCCTGACACTGCCCATGGTACCAACCCTGCTACCGCCGCTCTGGCCGGTTTCGACGTAGTGGAAATTAAAAGCAATGGAAAAGGCCTGGTTGACACCGAAGCGCTTAAGGCTGCTCTTGGCCCAGACACCGCTGCCATTATGCTCACAAATCCAAATACCTTAGGATTGTTCGAAGAAGAAATTATGACCGTGCAAAAACTAGTGCACGAAGCCGGCGGTTTGCTTTATTACGACGGAGCTAATCTTAACGCCATTATGGGTCTTGTCAGACCAGGCGACATGGGCTTCGATGTTTGCCATCTGAATTTGCACAAAACATTTTCCACTCCTCATGGTGGTGGCGGCCCTGGTGCTTGTGCCGTTGCCTGCCGCGATATTCTCGAACCATTTTTGCCTAAACCGGTAGTGACCAAAGCGAAGGGCGGCGAAAACAAGTTCACTCTTGATTGGGACCGCTCGCAATCAATTGGCAAAGTCAAAGGCTTTTATGGCAATTTCGGCATTCTGGTGCGCGCCTACGCATATGTTCTTGCTCATGGTAAAGGTGGTTTGTGTCAGGTTTCACGCGATGCTATTTTGAATGCCAATTATCTCAAAGTGAAACTTAGCCGCAATTTTGTGGTGGCTCATGAGCAAGCTTGCATGCACGAATTTGTACTTTCCGGCGTCAGACAAAAAGAACGTGGTGTTTCAACAGCGCAGATGGCTAAGCGCTTGCTTGATTTTGGTGTGCACGCACCAACTGTCTACTTCCCACTAGTTGTGCCTGAAGCAATGATGATCGAGCCCACTGAAACGGAAGCCAAAGAAATGCTTGATCGATTTGCCGAAATCATGCTGCAGATTGATAAAGAGTCCATCGAGTCACCTGATATCGTCAGACATGCTCCGACCAATACTCCGGTAGGCAAGCTTGATGAGGCTCTAGCGGCCCGCAAACCTAATTTGCGCTGGAGCCCTGCCACTGCGGACTAGAGACTGAAATCTAGTCTAGTTTGGTCTGGTCTGCTCTGCTCTGCAATTAGATGATGTGATCAAGTTCCATCGCGAGCTTGAGATAAGTCATGCGTTCATTAATGCGAGCAATCTCGCGCTTGGTGCCCTTGATTGGCACCAGAGCTACCAGTGCCGTCAGGTTGATAAACATTAGTGGTGTGCTGGCCATCATCAGCTTGCTTAACTCGTCACCGTTGAATTCGACGAAGCATTTGACTGCAATCCATAAGCCGATCAAAGTAGTGACCGCGAAAACCATGTAGTGACCAACCAGGAAAATATTCTCTCTCACCAGGCCGGCCATGAGCCCCGCCATCTCAGCCTGCATTTCAGGTGGTATAGCGCGGCTGTGTTTCTTATTGCGGGCGAAGCTGGGAACGCCGGTTTTGGCAGCCGCTGCTGCTCCTTCAGTGCCTTTGAGATACTGGGCAGCCTTGGTGTTCAACACGTTTGATGCTTGCACCGCACTGGCGCTGCTGCTGTTTCCAGACAAAGATTGTTCTATATATCTGGCGTTAGGACCCATGCGGGCTGGTAAAACAGTGGGAATGCCGCAGTTACCGCAAAACTTTGATCCCGGATCTATAGCCGTGGAACAATGCTGACAGCTAGCTAAACTCGGGACAATCGGTAGCGCAGTTGAAAGCAATGGCAAACCTCTTAGTTCAGGTCACGGTCTAAAGCAGGAGACTAACAATGAACGGCCTGGTTCCAGCGCGACATCACTTGTCTTCGTTTATTTTGAGGCTAGACAGCACATTTTTGCATCTGACTAGAAATTTCTTAAGATTGTGGGGTCGAAAAGGGCCAAAAACCGTAACTTTCTGCTTTGAAGTTGCAGAGTTTGTTAAGAGTTACCCTGAGGGGGTCAAAAATGACTTTGCACTGCTTACAGAAAAACTCGAGGTTTTTCTGTAAATCATAAAAAAAGCCATGAGAGTTCTCACTCAGCCTGCTCAGGCCTTGCAACCGGATGAGGCTCCGAAAAAGCAGAAGCTGCCAGTAAAACAAAGAGCACCACATCAACCATCAGATAAACGTAAAAACTAAGCAGGGCGCAAGGAATATCATTGACGCTGAGCTTTGCTTGCAGGTCAGCAGGTAAGAGAGCGCCCAGGCCTGGAGCGCAAACCATAATCAGCCAGGAAAGTAAAAAGTAGGAACAAATTAGTAAGCTATAGAGTTTAAAAGCCAGAGGTTTTTCTCTCAGCAATTGCGAAGGCCTGATAGAAGGAAGGAGCAAAACCGCTGGTATTGCCAGTAGTGCACAATCATAAACGTGCATGTGAGGGCTGAGAGTAAGTAGAATGGGAATAGCCAGGCCGTATGCCGTCTCCAAACTGAGTCCAGGCGCCTTTTGAAAGGTTTTTTTGAAAATAAAAAAGTAAGCGCCAAGGCCGACAATGAAGCCGCCAAAAGCAAGGCGCATATACCAATCATGGTTGAGAAAAATGCTGGCCGGTCCGCGCAAACAAACCATGCGCTCAGGAAAAGTCATGGGGCATAATTCTACATTTTCTCCTGCCAGAACAATTTTGGGATAATTCAAGACATTCTCAAAACCCAGGTTGGCAGCGGCAAGTAGAAGCAAAATACTCATTACTGCTGCGCAGGTGAAAATTGCCTTTTTGCGCTTTGATACTAAGAGCGGTATCACCATAAAAAGGAAAAAGTGTGGTTTTAAGGCAAGCATAGCCGTGGCTGCGCCGGCTAAATAATCGTTATTACGCTTGAGGCCTACATAAGCAAGGGCAATTAAAGCAATGAACCACCAGGTAAGCTGGCCGTCCATTAGAGCGTCGCAACCCGGAAAGGAAAGAGCAAATAAGCAGGCCAGTGCTGCCAGCGCTGACTTCGGATAATTGGTGATTTTGCCGGCTGTCCTACCGGCCCAAATTAAGGCGGCAATACCAGCTAGTAAAGAAAGAGTATCCCAGAGCAGATAGGCTACGCGCAGTGGCAGAAAAGTAAATGGCACCATCAGACTGAATGCGTATGGTGGATAGTTGAGAAAAATTGGTCTATCGATTTTTGCCGGAGCAATAATTGCGTTGTAAAGTCTGAGCTGTACTGCCGGATCATATGCTTTGAGGCGGGTTTCGCTGTCCGCACGAGCGAGGGTGCCGGCCATGTAATAGCTGATGAAATCAATGTGCTGAAAACTGCCGTTGGCAGCAGTGGTGTACACGTTGGCGTTCTTTGCCAGGGTCTGGCCAAGGTTTGTCACCACAGCAAAGCCTGCTGTCAGCACGAGCACGAGCGTAACTAGGTCTAGCAGGAGGGCCAGCAGTTTTCGAGAATTCTTCAATATTGAATTTAGAGCAGTGAGCTTGTGAGTTGGGCTGCCGACTTAATTAGTTTAATGGCTGCGCGGCGATTAAACTTGCCGTCAGTGAATACTTCTTTGAAGATTGCCTGGCCAAGGAACTGATTGTTTTTCATCACCAGTCTGTGAGCAAAAGGCATAGCAGCATCAACAAAATTGAATTTCGGATTAATGGTCAGCGCAATGCCTTCCAGTGTCAGTAAGGCGCGCATGACATAAGTAAACTCAGATGGCAGGCGGAAAGGATAAGCGAAGCAGACTTCAGAGAAGTCGAAAAGCATTTTACGGAAACGCACTTTGCTCATACCATCAGCAAAACGGGCGTCGATGATGGGCGCGAGGTCGCGACATAGAGCATCGCGATCGGCTTCTGGTTTGAGGAAACCCATGCCGACAAAGTCGTCCACAAGCTCACGGTAGTCTCTTTGAATGGTATGCATGAAAGCATTGACCATGTGCTGTTTGAGCTCAGGGGTGATGCGACCCACCATGCCAAAATCAAAAATACCCACGCGGCCATCTTCCATCACTCGCATGTTGCCCGGGTGCGGGTCTGCGTGGAAAAATCCTTCTTCAAGCAATTGACGCAAGTAGAAATTGGCGCCAATTTTTGTAATTTCTTCAGCGTCAAGGCCCATGGCAGCAATGCCTGCGGCATCATTGATGGGAATGCCTGAGACGTATTCGATAGTTAGAACTCGACGACCTGTCAGTTTCCAGACAATGCGAGGAATATAGATGCGATCGAAATTACGATACGAACTCCTGAAAATGTCCGCGTTGCGGCCTTCGCGAATATAATCGATTTCTTCAAAAATAGTTTTAGCAAATTCGTCCACCACACCTGGCCATTCCGTGTGGCGGCAAAGGCTGGGATACTTCATCACTTCGTCGGCCACAGCAGCAAGAATCTGCACATCCATGACGATGATGCTACTTAGATCTGGTCTCTGCACCTTTACGACAACATCACGGCCGTCTTCCAACGTGGCCCGGTAAGCCTGCGACAAGCTGGCGGCGGCAATCGGTACATTGTTGAATTCTTTGTAGAGCTCTTCTGGCTGAGCGCCTAATTCGCGAACGATAATTGCTCGAGCGGTCTCAGTTGGAAATTGATCAACGTTTTCTTGCAGCCGAGTCAGCTCAAGCATGGCTGGCAGCGGGAGCAAATCTGCTCTGGTAGACAAAGTCTGTCCAATTTTGACAAAAGTTGGACCGAGGGCGTTGAGACGCCTGCAAAGCCAGCGGCCCAATTCTCTGTATTGTTCGTAGTCTTTGTTGGTCAGTGCTGCTTCTTCAACGTCGTCCACGGCGTCGCCGCGGCTGGCACGTTCAAACTCTTCGGCATGAAAACGCGAAAAACCTTTGACTGACCAGATAATCGTCCAGACAATAGGAATGACTCGCAGCGCGCCTTTCCATCCCTGCAGTTTGCGAATGCGTTCGAACACCGCTAGAGTAGAGAGGACAAGCCGCATAGGGCTCACGTCTCTAAAGCTCTCCCGAATTGGGTTGAACTCTTCTGGATTAAAATCGATACTTTCTTGAATTGTCACTTGCTTGAATCGTCACTTGCCACTTACGCCATGGTGTATTGCGCAATTACTTTACTTGCCGCGTCGCTCTTAAGTGTATAGCCTTATGCTGTGTTGTCAGCAGGAAAGCGAACAAATTTAAGATTCATGTGACATTGCTTAAATGTCCGGTTCTCAATTTCTGCAAAAATGGCGCAAAAACGGCCTTACAGAAAAACTCGAGGTTTTTCTCTAATTGCGTTTATTGATAATTTGTTGCTGCATGCTGATGATCTCTTTCACACCTTTGTTGGCAAGGAGCATCAAATCGGTCAGCTTGGCGGCGTCATAAGGTTTGGTTTCAGAGGTCATCTGCAATTCGAGAATTTTGCCCGATTCGGTCAGAACTATGTTGCTGTCCATCTCCGCTTGCGAGTCTTCGCTGTAGTTAGGGTCAAGCAATAGCTGGCCGTTGATTTGCACCACTGAAACTGCCGCCATGTGCTCGGTAATCGGCAACTCATCAAACACACCAGCTTTACGCAGTTTGCTCAACGCATCATAAAGTGCCAAAAAACCGCCACAGATGGAAGAGACACGAGTGCCGGCGTCAGCCTGCAAAACATCGCAGTCAATTGTGATGGTACGCTCGCCCAAAGCGCGGCGGTCTACCACTGCTCTTAAACAGCGACCGATCAAGCGCTGAATTTCATTGGTGCGGCCTGAGGCCTGTCCTCGAGTCACTTCTCTTTGCGAGCGCTGCAAGGTAGAGCCCGGCAGCATGGAATATTCGGCTGTGATCCAACCTTCACCCTTGCCGATTAAAAAGGCGGGTACGCGCTCTTCGATTTTTGCGGTGCAGAATACTTTGGTATCACCAATTTCAACCAGCACTGAGCCGTCTGCATTCTTGGTGAAATTTCTCGTAAACTTGACCGGTCTAAGCTGGTCCCATTGCCGGCTGTCGCGCCGCTTATACATTCAAAAATCTCGCTTTCTAGTTGAAGCAAGTGACTGGAAAGCTAAGTATATAACGTTGTTTGCTCATAGTCAGTGATTTTCCATTTGATTATTGATTCTGATTGCGGCCGAAGCGCAAGCGGTTTACTAGAGCCGTTCCAGTTGCCACTAATTGTTTGCCCGGCGTAACCTTGAGTTCGGTAAAGCTAAAGTGAATGTCATCTGATTTAGTGCCCAGATTTGAGAGGCTGTTAATTTTTTTCACCAGCAGCTCAGATAGTTGTGGTGAAATTTCCTGGCCGGCGGTCATGAGTTTGGTATCAGATAGTTGCACCCAACCTTCCTGAATCGACAGCTGACTTTCAAGTTGAGCTGCGATGGGTAGTGCCAGTTGCCCGATGCCGGCCTTACCTTCAGCCGTCATATTGACCTTGTTGTTGCGGCCTAAAACAATATTGGCGCCAGTGATGGTCAAGCCGAAATTGCCACCGACGCTGCCCAATAAATTGGCGAGCATGCCACCTTTTTTGGTGGCAGTATATGAAAGTCGATCGAGAGTACTTGGTGCCTTCAGGTACCGATTGAGGCTATCCTGGCTAATGGTGGCAGTTACCTGTGCAGTTGCCGGGCTGGTGAATTGCAGTGTTTTTTGATTGAGCAAAAGACCACTGTCGAATTTCAATGCGCCCTGAGTTGTGAGACTGAGTTTATCAACAAGAAAATCGTCGATGTTGGCGCCTTTTACATCGATGTCGAGGCTCTTAAGTTCTCCGGCGGCAAAGTCCATGTTGCGTGCCACCAGATGCAGATTGTCACAGGCGCCATTCATAAATTGACCATCAAGCAGATCAATTTCCAATTTGCCGAAGCGACCAGAGTTGATATCAACAAAAGAAACTGTGGGAGCCGAAAGCGGCTGGGTCATGGGGGGCATGGCCGCTGGCGCTGGCGGCTGCTGGGCCAGGGCGACGTCAGCATTAGACAAGAGCGACAAAAGTAATAGTTGAAAAATAAGTTTGGAGATAGCCATGGGCACCCTTATTTGTGAAACACATTATACAGAGACGATTGCGCACTAAAATGTTCCGCAAAGAAAAGCCCCTTCAGTTTCCTGAAAGGGCTTCAATTTTTTGTCTAACGAATCTCTAGTGAGATTCGGCAGTTGTTGTAGCAGTAGTTGTAGAGGTCTCAACTGCTGGTGTTGTTGTTGTGCTGGTAGATGCAGCATCAGTACCGGTTGTGACGGTAGTAGTAGCAGCATCAGTGCCAGTTCCAGTGGTAGTGGAAGTGGTGCTGGTTGTTGTATCGGTGCTGCCGCTGCAAGCTGCGAGGGAAGCTACGAGGGCCAAGCTTGCGCCAGCCAGGGCTAGGTTTCTCAAAGTAATCATGCGGTCGATTCGTCTCCTTCTAATCCTGTATGAAATATTGTCAGCGAGCTCTCTCAAAATGACAATGGTGGCAAAGCTAGTAAATTTCGCCCACCTGAAATCGGTTGAATTATATCCTTTCTTTCTTGCATTTGAACCTCTTGAAAAGAAGTATTGTAAATATCAGTGCCGATTTTGCCTGGGTTTTTCTAGCCCAGTTCTTACATAAGCAAACTTGCATAGCTCTTCAATACAGAAAAATGATCAGTTGGATATCAATGACCGGCCGGTCATTTCAGCCGGTTTGTCGATATTCATGATTGCCAATATTGTGGGAGCAACGTCTGCCAGGCCACCAGGTGTGAGTTTTTTCATAGTGCCAGTTCTGGTGGCACCGGTGAGTTTAAGTGGATCACATAAAGGGGTCTGGAAGCTTGCCACCACAAGCGGTACCGGGTTAGTGGTGTGAGCCGTGTGCGGTTCACCCGTCTTATAATCAATCAATTGTTCGATATTGCCATGATCGGCCGTTACAACTAGAGTGCCGTTTGCCTCCTGCACTGCTGCCAGCAATCGGCCAAATGCCAGGTCTACCGATTCTACGGCTGGTACAGCTGCATCCATAATGCCCGTATGGCCGACCATGTCAGGATTGGCAAAATTGAGCACTATAAATGGATACTTTCCGCTCTTTATCGCTTGGCAGGCCAGGTCACATACTTGAGGGGTGCGCATGGTTGGTGCCAGATCGTAGGTGGCGACTTTCAATGATGGAATCAATTCACGGATTTCACCGTCGACCGGGGCTTCTTTGCCACCATTGAAGAAATAGGTAACGTGGGCATATTTTTCAGTCTCCGCCGCGTGAAACTGGCCGATATGGTGGCAAGAGATCACTTCAGGCAAAGTATTGAAGAGGTCCTGTGAAGGCAAAACTTCAGGGCTGAAGGCCACAGGTAAATGCAAATGCTCATCATATTCGGTCATGCATACGTAATAGACGCTGGGCACAATCGGTCTGTTGAACTCGGCAAAATCAGCTTGCGTCAGCACTCGGGAAATCTCGCGCACACGATCTGGGCGGAAATTGAAACAAATCACACTGTCGCCATCCTTTATAGGTACGGCGTTGATAATTTGCGGGGTTACAAACTCGTCACCTAGATCGGCAGCGTATGACTGGTCAATTGCTTCTTGAGGAGTGTTGCCTTGAGTTCCTTCTGACAACACTAAAGCGCGCCAGTAAGTGTTTACCCTCTCCCATCGCTGATCTCGGTCCATGGCATAGTAACGTCCGCAAATCACACCAATTTCAGCGGCGCCATTGAAATTGGCTAGCTTTTCTTCTAGCTCGCGCACAAAGCGTTTGGCTGAGCGCGGTGGTGTATCACGGCCGTCGAGTATGGGATGCACCATCAGTCTTTTAATTTGATGACGCCGGGCAAACTCGAGCAAACCGTCGAGGTGATCTGGGCTCGAGTGCACACAACCGTCAGAAAGCAACCCAATGATATGGAGCACTCCGCCGCTATGCTTGACGTTTTCAGCGGCTGCCACCAGGGACGGATTTTCAAAGAAAGTACCATCAGCAATAGTGTTGGAAATTAAGGTGAGCTTCTGGGTGACCGTGCGCCCCGAGCCGATAGTTAAGTGGCCCACTTCGGAATTGCCCATCAAGCCTGGCGGTAAACCCACATGCTCGCCGGAGGCTTGAAGATGCGTGAAGAGATACTGCGTTTTCAACAGGTCATAATTTGGAGTGCGGGCCGCCAGAATAGCGTTACCTTTCTTTTCATCAATGATGCCCCATCCGTCCAAAATTGCCAGTACTACCGGTCCCATAATTTTTAAAAACCCTATTAATGCTCTGAATTGAGTAAGATTCTAGTGCATTTTACTGGGTCAAATACGATTCAATGCCAAAGCGCCGTTCGCATCAATTGAAATCAATAGCAGCAATCAAATCTGTTTTGCGAACTTGCTTCAGTGGTCGCGTCTCTCGTCGCTCCCCTGGTCACTCCCCTGTTCACTTCAGAGCTCGCACTTGCACCGCTGGTGGTGCCCATGATCTTAGATGTGATTTCTCCTGTGAATTTGCCTGTGATTTTACCTGTGGTGTAGCCATTGAGTGAAATAATGGATAATCGTCCTCTTACTGAAGAAGAGCATAATAACTGGATTGCCGAGGTGTCTCACGAACTGAGGCTTCCTCTCGCTAATATCAAACTTTTAGTAGAGACATTAATTGACGGTGCCGTAGAAGACCCAATCACGGCCATGCGCATGCTTAATCGCACAAAAGAAGAAGTCTCTCGTTTGCAAAATCTTGTCTCAGACCTGCTTTCTCATGAAAAATTACAGGGCGGGCGTGATGAAATGCGCTTTGCTCCCGTTGATATAGCCGAGCGTGCTCAGTATGTGGTTGAAACTACACGAGAAATGGCGCAAGAAAAAGGCGTGGTCTTAAAACTGGCGATAGAAAAAGGTTTCGAATTGTCTGCCAATGCAGAGCAAATAGATCAGGTTTTAATTAACCTGGTGGAAAATGCCATTAAATTTACGCCGGCCGGAGGCAGTGTTGTAATCCGCGCTGGCGGCCCGCCCCCTTACCTTGAGGTACAAGACTCAGGCATTGGTATGGCCGAAGCTGAAATTCCCAAAATATTCCAACGTTTTTACCGAGTGGACAGGGGCCGCACAAGGGGCAGCACAGGCCTTGGTTTGTCCATCGTCAAACACATCGTCGATTTACACGGTGCTAAGATTGCCGTAACTTCGCAAGAAGGCTTGGGCTCCAAATTTAGAATAGACTTTCCGTAATTCAGCCGGTCAAAAGAAAATGTCGAGCAAAATCAAAATTCAGATAGTAGACGACGATGAAACCATCGTCGAAACTCTGACATACAATCTCACTCGCCACGGTTTTGAAGTTACTGCTTTCAATAACGGTGCCATCGGCCTCGCCCGCTTCACAGAAGTATTGCCAGATTTAGTCATTCTCGACTGGATGCTGCCTGATATGAAAGGGCCTGACTTATGTGCACTGATTAGAGCCCAGGCTCCTGATATTCCAATTTTAATGCTCACCGGAAGATCGGCGCCGGCTGATATTGCTCATGGTTTGTCTCAAGGCGCTGATGACTATTTGGTCAAACCATTTAGCATGGTTGAGCTTTTGGCGAGACTCGACGCACTGATTCGCCGCACTCTTAAAGAAAAAGCGCGGTCGGCTAAAGGGCGTATAGAACTGGGCACGTTGATACTCGACGAAGACGCTAGACGCGTAACTTTTCGCGGCAAAAATATTGAACTTGCGCCGAGAGAATTTAAATTGCTCAAAGTGTTGATGCAAAATGTAGGCAAAGCTCTGTCTACAGAAGCCTTGCTAGATCGCGTCTGGGGCACTGATTTTGATGGTGATGTAAAAACCGTAGCAGTGCATGTTCGCTGGCTGAGACAAAAACTTGAGCACGATGCCAAAAATCCGACTTTGCTTGAAACCGTTCATCGCTCAGGTTATCGCCTGAATTTACCCAGTGACTGATTTGACTAGAATTGAAAATTGTTTGTTGACGGAGATAATTAGTGAAAACAGAATCAATCACACTAATAAAAGAAGAAGTGCTGACGCTGGGGCGTATGGTTGAAACTACCGTCTACGAAGTGACACGGTTACTCAAAGGCGACAAGCGCGCAGATATTGCCATGATCGAAAGGCAGGAAGAAGAGATCAATAAACTCTGCCAGGAAATTGAAGAAAAATGTGTAGACATGCTGATTGAACGAGAGACGTTCGGTGCCAAAGAAATTCGCGCGCTGGTTAGTATTCCTTTGATTGCGGCAAAGTTCGAAAGGCTGGCCGATCATGCTAATCGAGTGGCCAGGTTTGCAAACTGGGCCATTGAAGATGAAATAGAAATACCTGATGAGTTGCCGAAAATGGCTGCCGCTGTTTATCACATGGTGCAAGAATTATTGCTTTGTTTTCTTACCGACTCAGCCTCCAAAGCCAAAGAAATTTTGGCCAGCGACAATACCGTGGATTATTTGCACGATGTATTATCAAAGAAATTGCTTTCTAACCTGGGTGAGCAAGAAGCAGGCCAGGCACAGATGCGAGCACAGTTTCTTTTTTGCTCACGCTTTCTGGAACGCATGGGCGACGCCTGTACTTCCATTGCCAAAAGAGTATATTTTCTTTCCACTGGCGAAAGAATTTCCGATTAGTAATTTTATTTGAGAAGCAAAAATGCCCGTAATTATCTTGGCCGGCGAAGAAGATTTTCAGCTCTACAGACGGCTTGATGAACTCAAGGCAGATTTGCTCGACCCTGCCTGGGCCAGTTTCAATTATTCTCGCCTTGATAATCCTCCGGCGCAAACAGTGGCTGAAATGGCTGCTTCTTTGCCATTTGGCCCTGGCAATAAGCTCATAATCATTGATCGCTGTGACTGGTTTGCAAAAAAACGGTCAGCGGGAGGTAAAGATGATTCGGCCAAGAAAGCTGCTAAGGCTTCAGCTAAAGCCAGTAAAGACGCTGTTGATGAAGATAGTCTGGAAGCGGCCATTTCATCAGTGCACCCAAATACCTATTTGATTTTTGTTAGCACCAATAATTTTGATACCACTTTGCGTCTTTCGAAGCTGGTATCAAAACACGCAAAACTAGAATCTTTCCCAAGAGAAAAAGTCTGGGCTGGCAGCACCAGCCCCAAGCTTCAGACCTGGTGTCAGATGGAGGCCAAAAGGCACCAGGCCACTATTGAAACTGAAGCCGCTGATTATTTGATTGAAGGTCTGGAAGCCAATCTGCGGCAGATTTCTTCTGAAATAGAAAAAGCGGCAGTTTATATTTTGCCGGAAAAATTTATTAGTCTCAATGTGCTGCGGCAGCTAAGCCCGCACCACTCAAGCATATTCAGCGTGGCCGACAACTGGCTTTCGGGCAATCATAAACAAACACTTCTTACTTTACGTGAGCTTTTGGCCCATCAAAATTCGATGCAGATTATTGCCACCATGCAGACCATGGTAAGTAAGTGGGTGCAAATCAAACTCTTGTGCGAAATGTACAACAAAGAGTCTAATTTCGGGCCAGGTATAAAGCGCAGAGAGCTGGCGCCACAAGATCTTGCCAAGCATCTGGCCGCTGATCTCAAGGGTTCTAATCCGTTCATGTTGGAAAAAGAAGTTAGAAAACTAACTCATGTTTCTACAGATCTTTTAGTCAAGAGCCGCCTTGAATTGACCCGGCTGGAGCAGTTAGTAAAAACTGGTCAGATGCCAGATCAACACGCACTGGAAGTTTTCTTCCTGCGTGATTTGAGAGAGAAAAAAGCATTACTAAATAAGTAAAAGGTGAATAGTGGCTGATTCGGAATATGTTCTTGATGATATGGGGGCGAAAGATACCTGGCGTGTGTTTCGCATGATGGCAGAACTGGTGGAAGGCTTTGATGACCTTTCGCAAATTGGTCCGGCCGTTTCCATATTTGGCACGGCCCGCTGCAAACCCCATGATCCGGTCTATATTCTCGGCGAAACCATAGGACGGAAGCTTGCCGAAAAAGGTTTTGCTGTAATAACTGGTGGTGGCCCTGGAGCCATGGAAGCAGGTAATAAGGGTGCCCTTGCTGCCGGTGGCACTTCGGTGGGTTTGAATATTTCCCTTTCTCGCGAAATGGGTCCAAACCCTTATCAGACAAAATCTCTAGACTTTCGCTATTTCTTTTTGCGCAAGCTTATGTTTGTCAAGTATGCTGTCGCCTTTGTGATTTTGCCGGGGGGCTTTGGCAGCCTGGATGAACTTTTTGAAACTGTCACTTTAATACAGACGAAGAAAATCAAGCGTTTTCCCATCATATTGGTAGACTCCAAATTCTGGAATCCTATGCTTGATTGGCTCAGGGCTGAAGTTATCACCAGAGGATTTCTGAGCGAAGATGAGCTCGATTTATTGACTGTAATTGATGACCCGGATGAGCTGGTTGATCAAATTGTCTGGTGCAATGACGAAAAATGCTATCTCACCGCCGAAGGTTTGCGCGGCCGTGGTCGCGAGGCACCGGCGGCAGTAAACAGCGTCGGCACTGTGGATAACCTGATTGATCCGCCTGGTGATGGGCCTTCCGTCGACCCCGAAAAAGAATCGTGACATCTAGCGTCTTCAGCTGATTAAGAAACCTGGTAATAATCCGAGTTATGGGCGCGGCCGCTCGTATAATCTTGCCTGTCAAGTTTTAGCACTGAGGAGATTGGCCTTGAAGATTGCTGTTTGCGTTAAAGCCGTGCCTGATACAGAAACCAAAATTGCCATTTCTGCAGACAAGAAAAATATCGACTATACCGGCGTTCGTTTTATAACGAGCCCGTATGATGAGTTTGCTATTGAAGAAGCACTCAAGCTGAAAGAAAAGCACACAGGCGATACCACTGTGATTTCTTTAGGCGGAGCGGAATGCACTGATGTCTTGCGCGACAGCTTAGCCCGCGGCATCGATGCGGCAGTGCACTTGAGCGACCCTGATTTTGCTTCTTTAGACACTCTCTCTACAGCCAAGGTGTTGGCCGCCGCCATTAAAGATGGTGGCTATGATCTGGTGCTATGCGGCCACCAGGCTGCCGGTGGTGACAACAGTCAAGTGCCGGCTATGCTTGCAGAATTGCTTGATTGGGCACAGACAACTATGGTGCTCAAGTTCGAAGTGGAAGGCACAACCTTTAAAGCTGAGCGTGAAATTGAAGGCGCTCATGAATCTGTTGAAGGAACACTTCCTGCGGTAATCAGCACGCAAAAAGGTTTAAATGAGCCTAGATATCCCGGAATTAAGGGGGTTATGGCTGCCCGTCGTAAAGAGATTGCTGTTAAAGATGCCACTGCCCTTGGTGTCAAAGGTGCGGTTGGCGGAGATCAATTGAAAGTGCGCATCAAAGAGATGATGTTGCCACCAGATCGCCCGCAAGGCCGCAAAATTGAAGGCGACATGGACGCTCAAGTGAAAGAGCTGGTCAGCCTTTTGCATAGCGAAGCCCACGTGCTTTAAGACTCATTTAAAAGGAAGAATAGAAATGTCGCAATCAGGTATTTTAGTTTTCGTTGAACAACGCAATGGCCAGCTGAGAAAAGCCTCCATTGAAGCATTGAGTGAAGCCAAGCGTAGAGCTCAAGGTCAAAAAGTCACAGCTTTATTAGTTGGCAGCGGCGTAAAAGAGCTGGCAGCTGAAGTGGGAAAGTATGGCCCTGACACTGTATTAGTGGTTGATAGTGACTCTTTCAGCAGTTATTCCACCGAAGCTTTCGCTCAAGCAACAGCTGAAGCAGTGAAGAAAGTTGATCCCCGATTTGTGTTTGCAGCTCACACTGCTATGGCCAAAGATTTTATTCCTCGGGTTGCTGCCCGTCTTGATGCTCCTTGCGTATCAGACGTTATGGCCTTACAACAAGATGGCGACAATATTTCACCAGTGCGACCAATGTATTCCGGCAAATGCTGGGGAGTCTATGAAATTACTGCCCCTCTGGCTTTCATAACCTTAAGACCAAATGTGTTTGCTGTGGGCGAAGCTAACGGTAGCGGCGCCAGTATTGAAGATATGGCTGTCAGCGCTGATAAAGTACGGGCGAAGGTTGTGGCTGTGCATGCATCTGAAGGTGCCAAAATTGAATTATCTGAGGCGGCCATTATTGTCGCTGGTGGACGCGGCATTAAAGGGCCTGAAAACTGGCCTGTGCTCCAGTCACTTTGCGACGCTCTTGGCGCGGCTCTTGGTGCTTCTCGAGCAGTTGTGGACGCAGGCTGGATCGATCACCAATTTCAAGTCGGTCAGACAGGCAAAACTGTAAGCCCGCAACTTTATTTTGCTTGCGGAATATCAGGCGCTATTCAACATTTGGCCGGCATGTCGTCATCTAAAGTAATCGTTGCCATCAATAAGGATCCTGATGCACCGATTTTCAAATTTGCTAATTATGGTATCGTCGGCGATGTGCTTGAAGTGGTGCCAAAGCTCACCAGCGAAGTGCGTAAATTACACGAGCATAACTAAATCTATTTCGTCCAATGTCTAGAAATTGTCCTTTTGGGGTAGAACCTTCAAGGCAGTTCTAAGCTCGTGGATCGCTTAGTTCTTGGCTCATTTAATATGACGTCAGATTGAGGGATTTAACATGGGTAAAGACGCACCAGACAGGTCTAGCAAGACCAATAATTCCGAGCTCGACAATGAGAAAGAGCTTAAAAATTATATCTATAGAACTGGGAGGCTGGATGACCGGGCCCGCGAAGAACCCTCTGTAGATAAATTGGCCGAGTATCGAGCAGGTGATATTGAAAGTGCTGCCGCCAAAGTCGAACGCGGTGATGGCAGTGCCCGCTCTAATATGATGGGAGCGTTGAGCCTGGCAAAAGAGCAGGGAGTGCTAGATTCAGCACTGACCAAGCTCGAAAAAGAAGGCAAGGCTTCAATAGTTAGAGACAAAGACGGTCTGCCCAAAGAAATCATTATTGACCCTGCCACTGGCCCGTTTGACCGTGGCATAAAGACAGTTATTGATTTAGTGGGACCGGTTAAGGTTGATGGACGCAATGAAACTATTGCTGACAGTGAGAAGCGAGATTCAGCACTTAGAGCTGCGGACAGTTCTGTGGAGAATTCCTTTTTAAGAAAAGGTGAACGTGCTCTCACGCCTGCAGAGACACAAGCCACAAGAGACTTTAATCGCGCCATGATCACCGGTGATGGGCAAGCCCTTTCGAGCATAGCCAAGGAGTTAATGAGCGACCCTGAATCAGCTCGTCGGGTAATCACTGAGGTTGAAAAAACCATGTCTCATAGTGTCTCTCTTGTTAAGGGAGAAGACGGCAAAGATCAGTTGAGAATCATGGGTGGATCAGCAAACCTATTAATTAGTGGAAATGGTGAACTCAGTTCAGAAGCACACTCAAAAGTTTCGCGCGATAAGCAAGACCTGGAAAAAACTTTGAAAGGTGTATCGCAGTGGTCCACCTACACTGTTAATGATGTGTACGACCGCGCTAACGAGTTTGATAGAAATCGCCAAGGCGCCGTAACTTCGCCAGAGGAACGTGCAAAGGCCTATAACGCGCGCATTCAAAATTCGATTGATGCCAATTAGCATCAGTGCAGAGCTTAACCAGTGCAGAGCTTAATCAGCGCCTTTTAAACCTTGACGGCGTAACGCTTCTCGACGTAATCATTGACTAGTTTAATGAAGTCTTGAGCCAGATTCGCGCCATCAAGGGTGGTGACATGCTGCCCGTCAATATAAACAGGCGCGCGCGGTTCTTCACCAGTGCCCGGTAATGATATGCCTATGTCTGAGTGTTTCGATTCGCCTGGACCGTTGACGATACAGCCCATCACCGCCACTTTCAAATCTTCTACACCAGGATATTTCTCTTGCCAGCGGGCGCGTTCAGTGACTAAGTGCTCTTGAATTTGCTGCGCCAGCTGTTGAAAAACGGTGCTGGTAGTGCGACCACAACCAGGGCAGGCGGTCACTTGTGGATTAAAGGAGCGAATACCCAGTGATTGCAAAATTTGCTGACAGACCCGCACTTCTTCATCGCGAGCAGCACCAGGGGCCGGCGTCAGGCTAACTCTGATGGTATCACCAATGCCTTCCGCCAGAAGTACCGAGAGGGCAGCTGTAGAGGCAACAATGCCTTTCATCCCCATTCCGGCTTCAGTTAGCCCCAAGTGCAGGGCATATGAGCAAGAGGCTGCCAGTCTGCGGTAGACACTGACAAGGTCTACCACTTCTGAAACTTTAGCTGATAAGACAATTTGCCCGCGGTCTAAGCCATAGCGTTCTGCCACCGCCGCTGATGACAGTGCACTCTCGACAATAGCGTCAATCAGAACTTCATGGGCATCTTTTGGCTGCGGCAATAAAGCATTTTCGTCCATCATTTTTGCCAGCAATTCTTGATCAAGTGAACCCCAGTTGACGCCGATGCGCACTGGCTTTTGCCATTTGACTGCTGCTTCCACCATGGCTCTAAAATTATTGTCGTGTTTCTCGCCGCGGCCAACATTGCCCGGATTAATTCGATACTTTGCCAGCAGCCTAGCGCAGTCTTGAAATTCAGAAAGAAGCAGGTGACCGTTATAGTGGAAATCGCCAACTAAAGGGGTGTTATAGCCCTTTTTCTCAAGCAGGCTGACAATAGTAGGAACAGCCCTGGCTGCTTCTTTTGTATTAACTGTTATGCGCACAATTTCAGAACCGGCGTCTGCCAGCTCAATTACCTGATTGGCTGTGGCTTGCGGGTCTTCGGTGGGCGTATTGGTCATTGACTGTACGAGCACAGGGCAGGCACCACCCAGCTCTCGATCGCCAATTTTGACTACAGCCGTATTTCTTTTTGAGCAAAAAGCCATAAATTATCGCATTCCCACAACCTAAAAAGAGTATCTACTTCAAGTGATCATACTGGAAATCAGCTAACAGTCCCACAATTGAGGGTGATTTTCTCTGAAACTAAATATTTCGGAACTCTCAGAATCGGCTTGATGATGGTCATTAATGTTTGCTCGCAAGCCCAAAATTAGATGATCGAGCACGGTGACACCCAGTACCTTACCAGCCGCCAGCAGTTGCTTCGTGGTTTCAAAATCTTCTTTTGAAGGTGCCAGTTTGGCTCCAGATGGATGGTTGTGGCAAACAAGAATAGCGTAGCTATTGGCAACCAGCGCTGCTTTGAATACTTCACGTGGATGTACCAGAGAAGCCGACAAAGTGCCGTGCGAAACTTCGTGCAAACCAATAACTTCAAATTTAGTGTTTAAGTGCAAACTGACAAAATGTTCTTCTGAGGCAAAATGTAGCGGGCTCAAAAGCAGTGCGGCGTCTTCAGCAGATTTGATTTTGGGATAGGGTCGCTTCAGGCTAACTCCCTCTTCCACCACATAAAGTTTCAGCCTGGGAATCTGATAGTTAAGCAGGCTCGTAAGGCTACTGGTCGAAGCTTGTGGCTTGCTAGTCTTCTTATTGTTGACTGCTGCATATTTCTCTTTGATTTGTAATCTGACGCCGCTCATTTTTTCACCCCACAATAGGCCACGTTTTTGTATACGTTGCCGCGAGGTAAAAAGTTCAATTCTAAACCTGCTGATTTTTCCAAACGCCACTTTTGAAGCGCCAGACAGCCAGCAAACCAATTACCGCGGCAGATATGGCCAGGCTGAGCCAGATGCCTGAAGGGCCCATGTTCAGGCCGTGTACGGTAGCCAGATAGTATGCCAGCGGCAGGCGCACCACTGTGAGGCAGATTATGCCAATCCACATGGGCCATTTTGTATACCCTGCTCCGGCCATGGCGCCAAATAGAATGATCCAGCATGCTACCAGGGGCTCACAGCATCCAATGATGCGAAAATAGTCGGCGGTGTAGACAATTACGCTGGCGTCTTTGCTCATGGTGGCAGCCAGCGGCGTGGCAAACAAAAACATAATTAGCGCCATGGGAATGCAAATTGCCAGACCGATTTTCATGGCCTGCCAGCCTGTTTGTTCGGCCCTGTCTGGTTTTCCTGCGCCCAAATTTTGGCCTACGATTGTGCCGATTGAGGTTGCCAGAGCATGCAAGGGCAACGTGCAAATCATTTCTTCCACTCTAAAGCCGATTGTCCACGAAGCCTGACAGGCAGTGGGGTTTTTGGTCATAGCAAAAATGAGGAAGAGAGCGAAATTACCGAGCACCCAGGCTAAATCTTGAATGCAGGTGGGAATGCCGATTCTGAGAATGCGCCAGACCCATTCTTTTGTTTCTGGTGTAAGACCCGCTTTGATAGCCGGCCACAAATTGAGCGAAGCTGCCAGTTCAGACCGGGACAACAAATAAATATTGAGGCTCATGCCAATCACTCCGCCTACCAGCCAGGCCCAGCCGATGCCGGCCACACCCAACTGAAGCGGGCCTAAACAAAGAAAATAATCCAGACTGATGATTACCACAGTCATGAATAACCAGTTAACCAGCGGCACGCGCGAATTGCCCATGGCGCGAAACATTGAATGCGCTGTCCAGACAATGGTGAAAGGCAACTGCGAAAGCAGATCGATAGAAAGATATTGCCATCCCAGTGATTGCACATTGGCATTGGCGCCGGCCATGGCCAAAAGTGGTTTGGCTGCTGCAAAACCGGCAAGGGTTGAACCAATGCCGAAAAGTATGCAGAAAATTAGTGACTGTCTGCCTGCTTCCACAGCTTGTTTATAATCTCGTGCTCCCCAGAAGCGGCTGATTAGCGCCATGGTGCCCGATGATAATGCCACTGTTAAAAGCAACATCAAAAACCAGATCTGATTGCAGATGCCTAAAGCTGCCTGGGTCTCTGAGCCTAATTCTCCAGCCACTTTGATGTCGACAAAGCTGGCCAGAGCGATGACGAGCATTTGAATCAGCATCGGCCAGCTCATGTGCCATATGGCAGCCCAGGTAGACCCGCTGACGAGCCGATCGTCTAAGCTGTGAGCGTCGTTGAGCTCATGCTCGCTTTCGGTGGAAGACATAGGCTTGACCTTGGGATGGCCCAAAAACAACCTGTTGCTTGCTTGCATTGAGCGAACTTACTAGACTATATGCTCAGTATGGTTTAGCCAAGGGGTAGTTACGAAGTTTGTCGCGCTCGCCGCAATTAGTTTTTCGTACGCCGGATGTGAGTGAATTGTTCGTTGCCGCGCTGCGTCAGCTTGCTTTTGAAGAACCGGCGAGCCGCTTTGCCCGTATGCGCAAAACAGTGGTGAAGTATCTAGGGAAAAATTTAGAAGCTAAGCCACTATTGCGAGTTTTAGAGAACGATTATTTTGTTCTGGCACAAACTTTCGGACAAATTTTCGGACCTCATGTGCACGAAGAACCGAGTCTCTCAGAAGTGCTCAGTCTGGCAATTGGCCTCGATGACCTGCGAGTTTTTAGCGAGACTGCCTTAAATAGCTGGTATCAGCAGTGGCATCAGCGGCAAATCACTTTGGCAGAAAAAGCCAAGCCTCAGCTAAGTGAGAAAATGCAGGCTTTAATAAACAATCTGACCGACTCAAATTCTGCAGCTGCTAAAGCCTGGCTTACCATCTGCCTTCTAGCATCGGTAGACTGGCAATTCAACGAGCTTTCAACTTTAAACGCTCGCGAGAAAGCAGAAGACCTGGAGCGTGTACTTTTAGTGCAGGACATTTTTGTTGAACTAAAAGCACAAATTTCAAAAAACGGACCGATTCAAAACTTAGATGTAGAGGCGCTGTCCAACTTGGTTTGGCAATGCGCTAGTCAATTGGCCGGTAAACTCAGGCCAAATCTTTTGCTGCTGGTGGAAGGTCAGACCGAGGCTATTGTACTACCGCACTTTGCTGGTTTGCAGGGCTTACCCTTTAGTTTAAATGGCGTGGAAGTGATTGCCAGTGGCGGTGCGAAGCAAGTGGCGCGGCGCTATCTGACCATCAAAGACACTGTACGCTTGCCGGTTGTTTGCGTGCTCGACGGCGATGCTGCCGATGCCGCTGAGTTAATTGATGATTCGTTGCGTAACGGTGACCGGCTGGTATCACTGGCGGTGATAGAGCTGGAGGATAGTTATCCTCCGGACCAACTCTATTTTCTTTTATCCGAACAACTGAGCAAGTTTGGCCAAACGCTGGCCAGCTCTGAGTTTGATATTCCTGATATTGGGCGTCGCAAAGCAGCTTTGAACAAAATTTTTAGAGATCGCGGGCTGGGTGATTTTGACAAAATTGCTTTTGCTCATCAAGTAGTGCAATCATGTTCCAGTGCTGCAGATGTTCCTCAAGAAATGGCTAAAGTTATTGACGCTGTGCGCCTTACTCTTTCGGGTGAATGAAATGAAACTGAAAGAGCGATCAAGAGCCGGTTGGGTCGCAACTATCTTGTCGACATTGCTCTGGGTTTTAAGCCTTGTTCTCGCCTTTCAAATACCAGGTGGCAGTAAAGATATATGGCTGCCTGACACACTTTTATTGCTTGGCTTTTTCCCATTATTGATGCTCTGGCGGCTGTCTTGGCTGACCTTGCTGTTTGGCATATTCAACGGTTTGATTGGTTTTTTTCTATTGATATTGATCAATCTGGAAAGCGACAAATTTGTCGGTCAGGTTCTGGCGATGAAGGATCATTTAGTTAGCATGCACTCCCCCTGGGCCTGGCTTAGCATAAGCCTGATAGCAGTTATCTGGGGTGCAGTTGCATGCTTGATCGATTTGATCAAACTTGGACAATCAAGCATAAAATCTCAAAAGCAGACTAAAGAGCTGTAACGTTGCGACGACCCAGTTGTACTGGTGCAGAACCATCTTCAGGAATAAGTACACGGGAAAGGAATTTTTTCTCTTTTTCCCATTTCTTCGGTACTGTGCCGCAAACTTTCATTAAGTGGTTAAAGCCCTGCATGCCTTGATCTGCAAACTCAGCGCTCTTGGCCACAAATAGCCATTGCTTGACCACGTAATTATAGAGAGCCGGGTCACGAGGCTTAGAGCGTATCAGCTTTTTCTCCAGTGCCTCTGCATAGAGAATGCGTCCGTCCATGTCCATCGGTGCTAGCTCAATCGAGCGCTGCAGTACCATAATGGCGCGGTCTAATTTTCCCAAACGCATGGCCTGTTCGCCTTCAATGCGCAATCCATTTGCTGAAGGCACTCCCAGTTCAAGGAATTGATCGGAGCTTACAACACCATGGTGAGAACGTCCGATCTCAGAAGTATCTACGACGATGTCATCGTAACTGGCTATGGCAGCCGGACTTGTCAGCAATTGCATTGATATCAAGGATGATACCAGAGCAAATGTTAGCCCTCTGCAAATTAGCCTGGTCATTTTCAACGACTCGGTCATTGTTCTCTCCTTACTACTTTAAAATTGCTTTTTCTTTAGCCGGGACATTGCTTCCCGCTGCTTTCAAATCTTTGATGGCCTTGGTTAAATCGGGTGCACCATAAACAAAATTACCAGCTACTACCGCGTTTGCTCCATGAGCGACGACTTGTTTAGCGGTATCAGCGTTGATACCACCATCTACTGAAATGACAACATCAGGTCTGCCTGCCTGGTCAAACATTTTTCTCAAATTGGCTATTTTAGGCAGCACTTCGGCAATAAATTTTTGTCCGCCAAAACCAGGATTAACCGACATAATCAACACCAGGTCTAGATCTTGCAAAACGTATTTTAGGCTGTCTTCAGCTGTGGCCGGGTTAAGAGCTACTCCCGCTTTTTTTCCCAGGCTGCGAATATGAGACAGAGTTCTTTGCAGGTGATTGCAAGCTTCTTGATGCACTGTGATGTAATCGGCACCAGCGTCAGCAAAATCAGACAGGTAGCGATCAGGGTCGGTGATCATTAAGTGCACATCAAGGGGCAAACTTGTTACACCCTTAAGACATTTGACCACCGGAGCGCCAATAGTCAAATTGGGGACGAAGTGGCCATCCATGACGTCAACGTGAATCCAATCGGCGCCGCCGTCCTCAGCGCGTTTAACTTCTTCACCCAGGCGGGAGAAGTCGGCTGACAAAATTGATGGAGCGACGAGCACGTTCATTTGATAATCGAATCAGATCTTCTTGACAGTGTAATGATGCCCTGCCAGAGCCCGCGGGTCAAGCACTGAAGGCACGCTTTAGCCCTGTATTGATGAATAATATTTTAGGCCTTCTCCACAAGCCGCAGCCGGCCACGTTTTTGCAGGGTGCAATAATTGTCAAGAATAATTGTTTTAACTCCATAATAAGACGCTAATTGGCCAGGCCCTACAATATCTACAACATCTACAAATAGAATCAGGTAATCAGGAAAAATCATGCTCACCCATAAGCTAAGCGAAGACCAGCTCGAATACCAGAAACTGGCGCGCGAGTTTGCCACCCGTGAGATTGCCGGCACCGCTCATAAATATGACCAGAGTGGTGAGTTTCCTCAGGTCATTTTTGAAAAGCTTTTCGAGACCGGGCTGGTTAACGCTGCAGTGCCGGAAAAATACAACGGTCTGGGTCTCGGATGTCTTGATGGTTGTGTCATTGCCGAAGAACTGGCAGCTGGATGCAGCGGTATTGCTGGTGGTGTAGAGGCATCAACAGTGGCTCAACAATTTGTGATTGATTTCGGCACAGACGAGCAGAAAGAGAAATTTCTCACCCCATTAATGAATGCGCCGCTATTAGCCGGTTTTACAATGTCTGGTGGTCTAAAAAATGGTCGCATTTTTTATCGTAAAGAGGGCAATCGCTATATTCTCAGCGGCAAACACGCAGCTCTCGTTAATGGCGGCATCGGTAATTGGTACCTGGTGGCAGCCAGCGAAGACCGGCGTGAAGCTGATGTCAATGAAAATGAGCCGCCAGTAGCGAAAGTCCATAATTCTAGCTTCAGTTATTTTTTAGTTAGTGCCGATGACGATTTAGATTTTGGTGAGCGCGTACACGGCCTCGGTCGTAAGGCTCAGGTGATTTGCGCCACGAGAATGGACGAAATCTATCTTGACCAATCGGCGCTCCTCGGTGGTGAAGGACAAGGAGAGAGCCTTTATCGTCGGGCAATGGTGCGTACATATCCGATTATTGCCGCTGGCATGGTTGGTGTTGCCCGCAGTGCCCTGGCTCATGCTCTTAAGTATGCCAAAGAGAGAACTACATTTGGTGTGACCATTTCTCAGCACCAGGCTGTTTCGTTTATGTTGGCCGACATGGCCAAAGACATTGAAGCGGCCAGGTTGCTAGTTTGGCAAGCCGCTCAGCTGGCAGATCAAAATATTATGTCTGCCACGGAAGCCGTTTGTGCTAAAGCTTTCGCACAAGAGATGGTTATGCGGGTCACCACAGATGCCGTACAGATTTTTGGTGGATATGGATATTCACGCGAATATCCGGTGGAAAAATTGATGCGTGACGCCAAGGTATATCAGCTTTATGAGCACAGTGGAGACTCGCTGAAGGTCGATCTGGGCAGGCAACTGGTGACATCGGTCTAGGCTGCCATGGACGAAAACGAATTCAATTTGGTTAAGGGTCAACTGATTGCAGTCAAAGCTCCGCCATTGTTTGAAAAAGAATATATCTACGAAGTCACCGGGGCTGGTGACAAAGTCATTCGCGCAACTTTGCAACACTCGCCTAAAGTTAAAAAACACTGGACTCAAGAGCAGTTTGCTCTTTTGCTTGAGCATGGCATCGTTAGACTAATAACTTAGCGCTGCGGCTGCTCGGCTTTGTTTTTCTTCACTTTGACCTTTACTTTCTTCTTCGAGTCGGCTTTAGCCGGATTTTTAGAAGGAGTTTTGCTTGCCGGCTTGGCTGGCTTGAACCATTGGTCTAAGGGATTTTTCTTGCCCAGATCGTCCATGCCAAGCTTGGTTAATATGCCTGCCAGGGGTGAGATGTGGGCATCGGTGCGTTTTACCAGACCACCATCTAGACTGATCTTTACGGCACAGAAAAACAGCACTACCCCCAGTGCCACTGAAACTCCGTTGAGGCCGAGCCAGCGCACGTTGGTGTCGAGAGAAGTGGTGCGCTTCGAACGTCTAAAGCGAGCCACAGTCATCAGATCATCGAGCCTGCGTGTTACGTCGGCCGGTCTGATACCAGAACGCATACCGCCGCCCATTTTACTGCCGGCGCTTTCTTGGCCTGTAATTGGCCGTCCACAAACTACGCAGAACTTAATTCCGTAATTTAGTTTGGCACCGCAATAGGGACAGGAACCTGACATTGTGAATGAATATTTCCTAGCTTCTTCCAGGCAATGCTGGATCTACAGGCGAACGACCTAATAGCAATTAGCCCGCACCGCCCTCGGTGTCACAATATCGATTGACCATTTCTGAAATGGATGCTCGGTCGTGAGCTAACGTTTCTTGTTTGCCCACGAGTTCAATAGTTCGTGCCTTTAACTCTTCTATTTGCTGCTCAATGATCTTAACTTCCTCGGAAATTTCCGATTCAGTCATGTCGAGAGCTTCGGTAAGAGTGCCGAATGCTTTTTCAAGCTCGCTAACCGCCATGCGAGTTTCCTTTCTCCGTCAAATCTGAGGACCCAATTTATTCTACCCGCAATCTTAGCCGCTGATTCGGTCGTTTCGTTGCTGCTACTCAATTATTCAAGTTATCGGCCGCTAATTTGTCAAATGCTTACCAACATTAAATTCCTGCCCCCTGGAGAAAAACGTCTACTGGGTCTTGACCGTCGCCGCTGCTGCCAACTGGACGAGGATCCAGGGAGGTCAGGGCCGTGTGGCTGGCGCTCGATTCGGCGCTCAATTCAGGACAGGGCACCCGTTCTTGCAATTGCTCTAACTGGCGATTTTGCAGTTTGACCTTATTTTTGAGCTCTTTAACGGTGCCCTCCAGGTCAGACAATTTGTCGTGCAAAGATTTGATCGCTTGCGCCTCAATGTCTGGTACGTCTTCTTGTGGTTTTTCCGGCTGCACTTTTTGGCCATCGCGATAGATCACTCGACCAGGTACGCCCACCACCACCGAATTGGCCGGCACATCTTTGAGCACAATCGAGCGCGAAGCTACCCGCACGTTATCACCAACGATAATCGCCCCTTGAATTTCGGCACCGCTGCCCACGATCACTCCCTGCCCTAAGGTTGGGTGCCTCTTGGTGTCGCGGCTGAGTGCACCCTGACGTGCTGCTGCCCCTGCCCCCAGGGTTACTCCCTGGTAAATAACGCAATCGTCACCCACCCTGGCGGTTTCGCCAATCACAACGCCCATTCCATGGTCAATGAAAACTCTCCTACCGATGGTTGCACCTGGGTGAATTTCGATGCCGGTAAAAACGCGACCGAGGTGGGAGATAAATCGGCCAGGTGTACGTAGGCCTGCTTGCCACAAAGAATGGGCAATTTTATGGAAAAAGAGGGCGTGGAAACCAGGGTAGCAAAGCACAACTTCAAGCCAACTGCGTGCTGCCGGGTCTTTTTCCAGAATGTTATTGAGGCTTTCTCGCAGGTACATGTTGGTGGGCAAATCCTCAAGGGCCTCTTGGCAACCGGTTCTCTGGCCTTGGACCTGTTTAGAACCCTTACGCTGAGGGGATATATAAGTTGTAATTAGTGCTCGGGCAAACGCTGGCACCGGTTACACGGAGCAAAGACCAAATACCAAGGGTTCTTATCAAAGTACCACTCTGGCGTCCCTACTTTCCACAAACGTCATTTTTCCTTACCTCGTGGTTCCCCCATCGATTTATACAGATAAAAATGAGAAATTTGTCTAGATTCTTGGCAACCCGTGTAGATGCATAGACCCCCCATCTGGCAGCCCAAAAGAAAATAGCCTCCAAGTCAAACAATGCCCAAAAATCCACAAGCATCGAGTGAGAAACCAGACGAGCCAGTTAAGGCTCCTAGCACTCCTGCTGCAAATTTAGCGGGCGACCTGCTGGCTTCCAAACCAAAAGCTCCAGAAGCAAAGTTCGTCAAAAAAGAAGAATCCAGCTGGTCTTCTAATCTCAGTAGCCTGACCTCCGGGATGGCCGACGCGGCTCTCGGTACCCTGGCAATTGTCACTCGCCATCAGAGTACTGCCGACATCGTTGCTGGTAAGAAGAGCAACAGTCAGGGTGTAGTCGGCAACATCGCCGCAAATGTCAAAGATATTGTCAGCAATCCGGTGGCGACAGCCAAAGCCTTAAAAGACGAAACCGTCAAAGCCGCTGCTGTAATTGATCATGGTTCCACCAAAGAGCGCTATCACCTTGCTGGTGCTGCCATCTTTACCGTTTTCACCGCCGGATTTGGCGGTTCCAGCACTGCCGGTAAAGTCGGTGCGCGCACTGAGGCCATCGTTGGTGCCGAGTCCGCCATGGCTCGTACCGTGGCTGCTCGCAGTTTGGTGTCTGACGTGCGCACTGTTCTTACACGTAGCAGCACTCCCGAGCTGAATGACGTAGCCGTTCTTTCTGGCCGCCGCGTGCCGGAAGGCCTTGTGGTTAGGGCTGCCGAATCAACAGCAATCAAACCTGTCACTACTTTTGGTCAATCAATGGCCAACAAAATTGATTGGTTGAGCACCAACAATCCTCTTAAAGGATTGTCGACAAAATTTGAACTGCCATTTGCTACCCCTTCTCCTTCTCGCAGTTTTGCTGGAGTCGAAGTTAAACCAGCAGGAGGAGTGATCAAGGCAATCGACGACGCTGTCGTTCCAGCTGCTGATATCAAGTTGGGCGCTAACGTCAAAATCGATACTAAGGTTGTGCCTGACGCGCCAGTTGTCGCGAAGCCGGTTCACTTAGATGGCAAAACCCCTCCTGTTGAGCCCGTTATTACTCGTCCGGTGGGCGAGAGTAAAATTGGTGATGCAGCTAGCACACCGAAAGTCATAACCGGCGAAACCGTAAAAGACGCCGTAGTTCCTGTGAAAGACCCGGTAGTTCCTGTAAAAGACCCGGTAGTTCCTGTAAAAGACCCGGTAGTTCCTGTAAAAGACGCGGTAGTTCCTGTAAAAGATGCGGTGCTTCCAAATAAAGAAGTGCCTGTCCTGCCGTCTAAAGAAGTGCCCGTAGTAAAACCTGTAACCGGTGAAACCGCGGTAACTAGATCTGAAGTTGTGCTCGAAAGTGGTGCTAAGCCCAATATTGCTAAGGCTGAGACCACTATTAAAGCTCCCGACTTTGACGCTCCGGTAATAAAAGACATCAAAGTGGTGGAAGCTCAAGCAACTAACCTGGGCCAGCAGACCACCAAACTGGTGGATGCCATTGCTGATAGTCGAGTGGCCAATACCGGCGAATTAACCAGCTCTGTTCGCAAGATCGACGAAATTTTAGAAAGGGGTGTCACCACTCCGTCAGCAGTCAAAGAGCTTGACGTTGCCGTTAAGCAACTAGATAGCCCTCAATATGCAGCTTACTTTGCTGAAAATCCAAAAGCTGCAGCCGCACTGCAAGAAGTTAAAACAACCACTGGTGCTATTAAAAATGCAGCTGGTGGAGACGATTTGTTGAACGCACTGACACCTAATTTAGGTACTGCAAGATCACAAGTCCAATTGGTAGAAGCGCAGACCGCCAACCTGGGTCAGCAGACCACCAAACTGGTTGACGCCATTGCTGATAGCCGAGTGGCCAATACCGGCGAATTGACCAGCTCTGTTCGCAAAATCGACGAAATTTTAGAAAGGGGTGTCACCACTCCGTCAGCGGTCAGAGAGCTTGACCTCGCCGTTAAGCAACTAGATAGCCCTCAGTTTGCCGCGCACTTTGCTCAAAATCCCAAGGCTGCAGCCGCACTGCAAGAAATTAAGACAACTACTGGTGCTATTAATGCCGCTGGTGGTGAATTGCTGGAATCGGTGGCACCTAAGTTAACTACTGCAAAATCTCCATTCCAATTGCAAGAGCCGCTCACCGCTAAAATGCCAGCCACAAATGTTGTGGCGGAACAAGGCCTGGCAAAAGTCGAAAGCTTCAGCGCCAAGCTGACTGAAAGTGGCTTGAAGCTAGACGGCGATGCCGCAGCCTCTCTCAATGCTCTGCAAAGCAATTTCAAATTAATCGCCGAAAAAGGTGCGACACCACAACTGGTCGACGACCTGGGCAAAGCCATGCGCTCAGTGGAGCAGAATGTCGGCAAAGATGTGCTTGAATCGGTAGCCGGTAAAGAACTGGTCGAAATGCGCCGCAGCGTTAACACCGTTACCACATCAGCGGTTGAGCGCACAAGTTTGAAACAGATTGAGAGCAGTCTCAAAATTTTAGATAACGAAGCGGCAACCTTGAGCGGTCGCACTCGTGACTTGACTAGAATGCTTGATGAATCAGTTGGTGCTCGCGGTGCAAACAATGGTGCTGTTGTTGATCGCTTGAACAGCAACTTGAAGAAGATTGATGATGTGCTGGATAACCGCTCACCAGTTACGCCTTCTAGTTCTGGAGCTTCTAATGCCAGCGTACAGGCGCGGGAAGTTCAGCAACTTATTAAAGAATTCGACAAGCCTGAATTTTCGCGTTTCTTCGCCGAAAATCCGAAAGCGGCTGCACTGGTTGAAGAGATGAAAGTTTCCAGTGCCACTATGGGCAATGCCGCCAGCAAAATCGAAACTTCCGCCCTTGCCATCGAGCGCATCGAGACCATCGGCCGCTTCGGTCAACAGACCACTGCCGCTGTGGGCAAAGTGGAAAGAATTGCTCAATCAGGCCATCCTGAGTTGCAATTGCCAAAAGTTACACAAGAACTGAGTAGCATCTCAAAAGAGCTAATCACCTTAAAAGAAGGTGTCAACACCAATCAAGTACTTTCATCTGTGCGCAATCGCATTGATAACCTTGAAGCTGGTGGTGCCAAAAATATTGCTCAAGATCTAAGAGCCAGTGTTGTCGAACTGGAGAATGGTTCGGCTGCTTTGGGTCGCGTGCAAAAAATGGAAGCTACAGTTGGCACCATCGAACGCGAAACTACAAAAATTGGTCTTCAAACTGAAAAATTGTCAGCTAACCTGGCCGACAATACTGCAGCCCATGCACAAAAATCTTCTAGCTCTATTCAAGCCCAGGTCTCCGACAATCTCGACTTCATTTCGCGTCAATCGAAGACTCTCACTAACGCTGTGGATGATGTTCACACCGTGGCAAGAATCAAAGATTCACTGGTGAAGATTGACGAATTGGGTGGCCAGGCTCTATTCAAAGGCGAGAAAGCAGCTATTTATCAGGAGTTAAAACAATCGGTGGCTAAGCTTGATAGAGCTGCCGTCGAAGCTCAGGGCTTGCGTAGTTTTGAAGCAAATACTGCCGCCATTACAAAAGAAGCCAATCACGTTGCCGGTCTAAGCACCAGAGTGGCAGAAAATTCAACCCTGCGCGCGGACGCTAACGTTTCTCAGCGTCTGGTCAATATTGAAAAAGCTGCCGTGGAAGTGAAAACTGCTTCAACCTTTGAACAGCAATCGGTTGCCCTCAAAAAGCTTGCTGCTGAAATTGAACAACCTGGCTTCCAGTCTGCCATGAACCGTTCTTTAGAAGGCAAGAGAGTTCTCGATGATCTCAAAGCCAGTGTTTCTAATCTCAAGCAGAATTTGGAAGTGAGAGCTCTAGAGCAAAGCACTTTGAAAATCGAGGCACAGGCGCAGTCACTGGTCAAAACTGGTCAGGTACTGGAAAGCACTGTGGCGAAAGATGTGGCATTATCAAATAATGTGACTTTGCGTCAGGCCGTAACTGACTACACTCGCGCTGCTGAAAATGTGATGGTGCGCGGCGATCGCAGCGTAGCAATCAAACAAATGGACCAGCAGCTGGCAATTATTGAACGCGAAATCGCGGCGTCAAAAGTTGTGGGTTCGCAAACCGCTCGTGAAGTAGGCCAGCTCAAACAAGCCCACAATGCTATTGGCGAAACTGTCAGCGACGCAAGGGTACTGGCTCAAAGCGTGTTTGAAAAGCGTCTGCCTAATGTTGAAAATCTATTCAATCAAGTAAGCCATTCCAGCAGCTCGGTAGTACAAAGAGAGTTGATTCGCCAAACATCAACCGAATTGCAAACGCTGCGTTATCTTGAAAGTCATACCGGTATGCAAGTGGCTAACAAGCTCGAACAAGCACAGGCCAAGCTGGTTGTGGCGGCAAATGAACTTGAAGTGGCCGCTTATAGAAGCAATCTCGTTAAACTAGCAGCAGAAGGCAATAAAGTTGCTTCAGACAAGCTGTTGCTTGCCGGTCTTACTTCTGAAGGTTTCAAAACAGTTAGTCTGGCAGGCAATTCTGCTGCATCGAAATTCGTCGACTTCCTTGCGGTGCGCAGTCAAATGTTGCCGCTTATTGGTGGTAACGGCCAGACCGGCGCCATGATGAGAAACTTGTCGGCAAACGATATTATTTTTGCCAACAACCGTTCTATGTTCTTTAATCCTAATTTCATTAGAACTGTGAGCGGAACTGGCATGGCTGCTGGCTTAGCAACGATCTTTGTCAGCAATCGTATGGAAGATGACAGGCCAATTCAAAATTTTGCTCCTGATCTTGATCAATCTCTAACTGCCACTCCTGAAGTTAAAGCCGTAGAGAATACGCAAAATGGTAGCGACGTCAAAGCTGGCGCTGTCATTGAAACCAAGGCTGGCACGATAGGTGGTGACAGACCAATAGTTAATCCTGATACTAACTTAGATAAAACCGAAATCAAAGTGAAGCCAGTAAGTGCTCAAGCAGTTCCTGCCAGAGAGAATGTCACTTTCACTGCCAACGGTCAAACCGTGGTGCGCAATGCCTTTGCCGCCGGTCGCCAGAACAGAGTAGTACCGCAAGACAACGGCGTGGCATCTCGCAGCGTCGGGCAAGACAATTTCTACAAAATGTCTGATGTAGGCGCTTTTGGCCTCAACGTCAATGATCCTGACTACAATCAAAAACGCGCTCTTATTAGCATGTATGGCAGTGAGCATTTCCGCGGCAAAGGTGCTGAAACACCTGCTGATACCACTACTATCTCGTTTATTGCAGCTCAGAACTTGATTAGATCTACCCGCCGATCTGACGTAGATAAAGGCTTTGAGAAGCCGGCCAGCGATAGATTCAATATGCCTTCTGCGTTTTCACTCAAACTGAACACGCCTGTTTCGCTGATGAACTCAAACGCAGCTACCCGACGTGATACTGCTACCGTGGCCAGTTCTATGGCCAATATAGTCGGCGGCGGCACCGTGGGCAATAGAACCACATCTGATACCAAGCAGATGTTCTCATCACTGGCTGCATCCGCTAATGAAGGTGGCGTTGGTCGCGGTACAGTGGGCGAAGGTGAAGAACAAACCGAAGCTGATATCCTTGAACAAGGCGGATCTTCTGTAGTGGCAAATCAATCTAATCATGATGATGATGATGACAACGAGTCACCAGCAGCAGTATCACCAATAGCTGCGGCCAATAACAATGCTGCCGTAGCTTCCAATTCAAATTCTGCCGACCCGGACCAACTGTCGCGCACAGTTATGCCTGGCCCACCAAGAAAAAGAAATCAAAAGCTCAATCAGGCCGTGTAGCGCTTAAGGATGAGCACTGTGTTGTGACCACCGAAGCCTAAGGCTTCAACCATGGCGTATTCCATTTTGACTTCGCGGGCAACATTGGGCACATAATCGAGATCGCAGAGAGGGTCTGGATTATTGAGGTTGATGGTGGGATGAACTTTTTGGTCGTGCAAGCTCAAAGCTGCTACCGCAGTGCCGATAGCACCAGCACCACCAAGCAAATGGCCTACCATCGACTTAGTGCTTGAGATTGGAATTTTGTAGGCGTGCTCGCCCAGCACGGTCTTAATGGCAATGGTTTCGCGCTCGTCATTAAGTGGGGTGGAAGTGCCGTGCGCATTTATGTAATCGAGGTCTTCAGGCGTAATTTTTGCGTCTCTCAATGCCTCACGCATGGCTGTTACAGCGCCTTCACCGGTCTCGTGCGGCGCGACAATATGATAAGCGTCGCAACTAGCACCGCCCCCTACAATCTCGGCATAGATGTGCGCTTTCCGATTAACTGCGTGTTCTAATTCTTCGAGAATAAGAACCACTGCACCCTCGCCGATGACAAAACCATCTCTGTCTTTGGAAAATGGCCTACTGGCCCCTTTAGGATCATCATTGCGTTTTGATAGGGCCATCATATTACCGAATGAAGCCATGCTGAAAGCGTTAATGGCGGCTTCGCAACCACCTGAAATCATGGCGTCGGCGCGGTTATCTTTGATGTACATGAATGCGTCGAAAAGTGAATCAAGGCCGCTGGCACAGGCAGTAGAGTCGGCCTTAGCTCGACCTTTGGCACCATATTCGATGGCGACCTGTCCGGCTGGGGCATTGGGCATCAGTCTAATCACTGAACGCAAGCCAAGCTTTCGCGGTCCGCCTTCCAGCAGTTTGATGTGATCGGCCGTGGTTGTAATCAGACCACCCACACCTGTTCCTAAGAAGGTGCCGACTCGTTCGGCTTGTTCTTTTGACATATCAAAGTTGGCATCTTCGAGAGCCAATTTTGCCGCTGCCATAGCCAAAAGTGTGACGCGATCCATTTCTTTGAGCATGCCGCCGACTTTGCGCTTGTCGGGGAAGAAGTCTTGAATATTGAAGTTTTTTACTTCAGCGGCAATTTTAGTTTCGAGACCAATGGCAATGGGGTCAAATTGTGTGATTGGGGCCACACCGGACTCGCCAGCCAGAAGTGCTTGCCAGCATACATCTTTGCCGATGCCTACCGGAGTCACCATCCCTAAACCAGTTATAACTACCCTGCGTTCAGCCATTGCAGTCCAATTCCCAGAATTTCCTATTCAGACAACATTCTAGCGTGCTTACCGTCGTCGCTGGTTTTAGAGCTAATAGCTAATAATTAATTATTCTCTTTGAAACACTAAAAATACCAGGCAGGGCTCAAAAGACGCCATCGCCACCGCTCATGGTGCCGAACAAATTGTCTGTGTAGTTTTCGTCATCATCATTGTAGAGATAATCATCTAACTGTTGAGTATTGAAACTACACTTTTCATTGCAGTCGCCTTCAATAACTTCAGGCAGATGGTCTTCTTCAGGGTCACATTCCTGATCTATTTCTTCTCGCCTGAGGTCGATATAGGCTCTGAAGGCTTCGTCTGCAAGCCTGCTGTCTAAGTCTATGTTGGCAAAATTTTCAACCTGGTCTTTATGAAGACCCAGTTGTTTGTTGCCATGCTCTATATAGCCATGGTCAGGAGTCCAGAGCAATTTATTCTGACGGAATAATTCTAAATGTTGCTGAGCGCGGCCGCTTTCGTGCTGACCACTGCTGCCGGCTTTAATCTGGCGCTTACTTAGTCTGTCATGCGATCTGACATTCTTTTTAAAAGCCATGTCGAGATCACTGCCAATCTCCTTGTAGTTTGGTTCGAAGCGTCCAACCAGTTGCCAGAAATAATCGTTGTGGCTGGCTTCGAGAACGTGAGCTAACTCGTGAAGAACAAGATAGCGTCTGCCTCTTTCTGGAACGTTTTCGATGGCAAAACGAGAAAAGGTAATTACTTTGCTTTTCAGATTAATTTGCGCCAGGCGGCTATATTTGGCTGATCCAATTCTGATACCTCCTATGGTGACATTGAAGGTCGCATTATTAATGCGGTTGACGTATGAATGCATAAACGATTTATATAAATCGAGAGTATGCTTTGACATGCCGTCATCTGCAATTGGCGAAGCAGGGACGTGTTGCTTTAATTTGTCCAGATTGGCTGTGCGTGGACTAAAATCGTAGAGCTTATCTTCTGCTGGCACTTTTATACAGGTATTGCAAGTAGTGGCATAATTTGTTCAAGAGATTGTGATAGCTTAAGTGTTTTAGCTGCTTTAGGCAACTGCAAGTTTTGGGTGTTGAAATGCAAAGTTCGGAATTAGTGAAGCTGACGGTGATTACCGGCGGTGCTCGGTCTGGTAAATCTGCTTTAGCGGAAAAAATGGCGGCAGACACAGGTTTAGCCGTGGTCTACTTTGCAACTATGGGCAAAATAGATCACGATCTGGAAGCCCACGACCGCATTGCTTTACACACGAAGCGCCGCCCGACTGAGTGGCGCACCATCGAAGAACCACTGATGCTGAGCAAAGTGATAACAGAGTTGCCGGGCGACGACAACGCACCTATTCTGTGTTTAATCGACTGTCTTTCACTTTTTGTCTCCAATCTGTTGCTTTCTATTCCGTACACAATCGAAGATAACAATGTGCGCAGAGAGCTGGAAGCAAATCTTTTAAAAGACGTGGATGATTTTTTATCAGCCATAGGTAGTCGCTCTGATTTACGCTTTATTGTGGTCACCAATGAAGTAGGCTCCGGCATCGTGCCCGACAACCATTTGGCCCGCAGCTATCGTGACATGCTAGGTCTGGCCAATCAGAAAATTGCAGCTCAGGCTGACCAGGTTTATCTTTCAGTGTCTGGGCTGGCTCTTAAGCTCAAATAGCTTAAAAGACAGCGTCTAAAGGCATAATGATTTTATGAATTCAGGCCAGAAAATAGATGCTCAAGCTGATGCTGTCGGCGATTCTGCCGCTGGCCCTCGTGCTCTGACGCCCAAGAGCATTGTCAGAT
This sequence comes from Cyanobacteria bacterium auto_48_18, assembly GCA_036170915.1. Lineage (GTDB taxonomy): Bacteria > Cyanobacteriota > Vampirovibrionia > Obscuribacterales > Obscuribacteraceae. The sequence goes on along the minus strand of JAVHQC010000035.1, from coordinate 166,457 downwards.
TATTGCGTCCTAGACAATGGACAAAAAATTTGATTGCCTTCGCGCCCGCGCTTTTTGCCGGGAGGCTCTTCAGTGGCGAAGTGGTCAGCCATGTTTCAATGTGTGTGGTGGCACTATGTTTTATATCTGCTGCGGTTTATGTCTTTAACGATATTCTTGACGCCGAAGCTGATCGTAAGCATCCAACCAAGTGCAAACGTCCTGTAGCAGCTGGTCTAATCGGTAAGCAAACCGCCTTTATCATTGGCTTGATCTGTTTGATTCTTAGCTTTGTCGTTGGTTATCTGACAAGACCGGCCTTAAGCCTTGTGCTTTTGGCCTATTTGCTTTTGCAAATTGCTTATGTGGCTAAACTCAAACATCATATTATTCTCGATGTTTTCTGTATCGCCACCGGTTTTGTGTTGCGGGCACTGGCCGGCGGTGCAGCGGCACATGTGCCGCTTTCTGCCTGGTTCTTATTGTGCACCTCCCTTGGTGCATTATTTCTCGCTCTTGAAAAAAGACGACAAGAAATCAAAAGTCTGGGCAGCGATGCTGCCGGCCACAGAAAAGTGCTCGGTAAATATTCCATAGACCTGCTCGATCGCATGGAAGCGGCTATAGTACCGAGTTTGATTACCGCATATGCTTTTTACAGTTTTCAGTCACAGTATGGTCAATGGATGATGGTGACAGTGCCGATGGTGCTATATGGTGTGCTGCGCTATCAAGTTTTGTCTGTCAGAGACACTAATACCGGCTCACCAGAAGAGGTATTGCTCAAAGATAGACCGATTCAATGCACCATTGTCATCTGGCTACTCGCCTGCATGTCTGTGGTTTACGGTTGGTTGCCGCGGCTTGTGTCAGGGGTGGTGCAAACTACTGACTCTGTGCGCTTGCACTTTTAACTGATTTTTCGCCCCACGGGCCCATAGCAAATAATTTTGTCATGGCAGGGCTGACTAGCTCTTGTTTCAGCATGGCGCTACTTTTGCTGTCACCAGAGGCCATAAGAGCACTGAGCTTTTCTTTTTGCTCGGCGTCAACATCTAGAAATCGACAGCGAAAACAAGCCCAGGTTAAATCAAAATTGGTCATCGCCGCTTTGGCTGCGGGGTTAGGGGCGCGCACAAAGCGATCTTTGATTACATCGGCAAAAACTTTGCGATTTTCATCTCCATCAACAGAGCGGTCTGGTTTACGCTTGCTGAAAAGAAAAACCGTCATGTCTGCGTAAGCATTAACTGCATCTTCAGTGAGCGGTGGTGGCCCGGGGTCGGCAATACGAGCGGCTCCCAGCAAGCTTTGCAAAAGGTCGGCTTCATTCTGATTTTTCGCCAGTGGTGAATTTTTAGCGCTGAGCGCGTGACGAATAAGAGCACGAAACAATAAGCGATAGCTTTCTTTGCTGTCGATTTCACGAATCACTTTCACCCTGGTCTGACGCCAGAAAGGAGCAATACCGGCATACACAGAGGCATTGGCGGCCAGCTTCTGATCAATCATCTTGCCGAGGCTATCTTTTTGTTCGCCTGAAAGAGTGGCCAGACCAAGAGTCTCGGTGCGATCGTCATCAATGTTGCTGGATGCGCACAAGGCAAATATTTCCAGCCAGGAACGCTTATCGTCCACTTGTTCCTGGGCGGGAGCTGCTGATTGGATCACTGCCGGTTGCATGCCTGCCGGTTGTACGGCTGTCGCTTGCATGCCTGCTTTTTGCGTGCTTTTTGCAGCGGGGGCAACCAGTGGCTTCGACGGAGTTTTTAAGGTACTGGCGGCGGCTTTTGCTGCAGATTTACTTGTCGGAGCGGAAGTTCCGGTTTGAGGCGGAGCATCGTAACCCCAATCTTGAGCGGCTGCCGGCACGATACTGGAAACCATTGCCAGCGTGAGAAATGCGGGTATTCCCGACTTGCCCTGGGCAGCGATTTTAGAAAGATATGTGTAGAGTAGAGATAGAGGCATCAAAATAGTCTATAAAATCTTGGCTTTGGTGTGATAATATCGGCTAAGAACCCCGTGGAATGGGGGGTGAGAAACTTTAGAGCTTAAAAATTTCTCTATTAGCAAGCTAGGCGCAGTTGAAGGATACATATTAGAAACACGGCGCGTAGGCCGGTTTTTGAAAGAGGCGGCAATCATGTCATTACTCAAGGTTAGATACTACCCTGATTCGGTTTTAAAGGCTAAAGCCAAGAAAATTAGCATTTTTGACTCTTCGGTGCGAAAACTTGCGCAAGATATGCTCGATACTATGTATGAGAATGACGGTGTCGGTCTAGCTGCTCCTCAAGTCGGCGTCTCAAAACGTTTGATGGTGATCGATGTCAGCGGTGAAGATGAAACTCCGCGTCCTATTGTTTTCATCAACCCCGAAATTATCGAACGCGATGGTGAGATGACAGGTCAGGAAGGTTGTCTCAGCTTCCCGGATGTTTTCTTTGAAGTTAAAAGAGCCTCAAAAGTAGTAGTTAAATTCCAAAATTTGAAAGGTCAAACGCTTAAGCTTACCGCAGACGGCAATTTGCTTTCACGCGCAATTCAGCATGAAATCGACCACCTTGACGGTGAGCTTTTCATCGACAAAGCAGTTTCTACAATTAAGGCTGATCTGGAGATGACCAAACACGGTTTCCGTGAAGGTAATGTAGAAGAACTGGAAGCCGAGTGGAAAGAAGAACAAGCAGAAAAACAAGAACAAGCAGAAAAACAAGAACAACCAGAGAAACAAGAACAACCAAAAACCACCTCAGTGCAGCAACCAGCCACGGAGCCAGTTGCATTCTAAAAATACCGACTTGAGAAAATGAGCAGTAGTCATAATAAAATGCCGGACAATCGAGTTAGTGTAGTTTCATTTGGTTTTAAAAATGGCAATCCGCCCCAGGCAAACGTTGTTCTAGATGTGCGTTTTCTGAAAAATCCGTTCTGGGTGGAAGAGCTGCGGCCTCTCACTGGGCGAGACGCCCCCGTGCAAAAATATGTGATGGAGCAGATTTCTGCTCAAGAATTCATGGGTCATCTTTTCACTCTGGTATCGCAGGTGATGCCGGCAATGTTTGATACTAAAACTGATAATTTTACGATTGCTCTTGGCTGCACAGGCGGTCAGCACCGCTCGGTGGCAGTAGCCGAAGAACTTGCCCAGAAACTGCAATCGAGCTATCCCCATTATCAAATATCACTGTCACATCGCGAGCTTGATAGAGGTCTAGACCAAAATCAGCACGCAGAGCCAGATCAAGAGAAATTAGCCCTTCAAGAAGGGGTCTGATTGCTTGAAGAAGCCGAAGAAATCACTAGATTACCTTTTTGGCAGCTGGATGTTGCCGGGGTTAAAACGTTATCTCGGCGGTGTCATCATTGCTTTGTTCTTTATAGTCTATGGTGTATTGCTCTGTAATAATATTCACCCGCTTGACCGCGTCCTCAAGTATGGTTCTCGCGGCATCAATGGTTTACGAGAAGTTATACAAGACGTAAAAGAAGCCATACCAATTCAGTTGAATGGCATTCTTTTTATCGCTGTTGGTTTCTTAGCCATGGCCGTGCTGATTGTACGAGCTATGCAACAGGTTCTCGGCACATATTTGCCCGAGCGCGAATCTATACCTGACATGCTTTATCGTGCTCGCAAATTCGGCCGCGGCCCTAAAGTAGTAGTCATAGGTGGTGGCACCGGCCTCTCTAATTTATTGCGTGGTTTGAAAAAACATACCTACAATATCACTGCCATTGTTACTGTAGGTGATGACGGCGGCAGCTCAGGGCGTCTACGGCAAGAGCTGGGCGTGCTGCCTCCCGGTGATATTCGCAACTGCATTACTGCTCTGGCTGACGAAGATAAGCTGGTCACTGATCTGTTTAAGTATCGTTTTCAATCTGGCGAGGGCCTTGAAGGTCACAGCTTTGGTAATTTATTTTTGACCGCAGTTTACGCCATCACCGATGGTGACATGATAGCAGCAGTTCGCACCGCCAGCCGCGTGCTTAATAGCTGCGGCCAGGTTTTGCCCGCAACTTTAGACGGCCTCAATCTGATAGCTGAATTTGAAGATGGATCAATCGTACGCGGCGAATCTCATATTGCCGCTGAGGGTGAAGGCAGGCGCATTAAGCGTCTATTTGCCGAACCGGCAGAGCCAGTAGCCACTGCTGAGGCTGTGGCCGCAATTCTTGATGCCGAACTGATAGTGCTTGGGCCAGGCAGTTTGTATACATCTGTAATTCCAAACTTTATTGTTCCTGGAATTGCTGATGCGGTGCGTCAATCTTTTGCAAAAAAAATCTATGTCTGCAATGTGATGACACAGCCAGGTGAAACTACCGATTATTCGGTCGGTGACCATGTGGAAGCCATTCTCAGCCACTCGAAGACTCCAATTATCGCTTCTAATCGACTGATGCAAGGGGTTCTCGTTAATGAATATGGACGAGTGGTGCCTGATCTTCCCTCAGGTTCTAAACCGGTACGCTTTGATTCTGAGCGATTGAAAGATCTTGGTGTAACTCCATTTCGAAAAATGCTGGTTAGCGAAGACGCGCCTACACACCACGATCCGGCCAAACTGGCTGAAGTAATCATGCAGTTTTTTGCTTACAAGTCAAAGCGTAAACCACCAACTAAATTGAAAGGCACCATCACTTCAACACTGCCCGCGGCACAGCCTCTGGCAAAAATTGGACGTAAACTTTAACTCACGAGGTTCCCATGAATTCTGCAGCTTTATTGAAAGAAAGAGTAGGTCCAGCAATTGGTCGCTTGGCCAGTGGTGTCTACATCATTACAGTGCACGGTGAAGATGGCGTCAAAGACGGAATGATGGCCACCTGGATTACTCAGGCAGGTTTTGAGCCGCCATCTCTTGTGGTATCAGTGAACAAGAAACGCGATATTCTTCAAGCTCTATCGGTTGGCAGCAAATTTTCAGTCAACGTACTGAGCAAGCGCAATATGGATATCTTCAAAGCTTTCGCCAAGCCACACAACGCCGAAAAATTTGATGGACTAAAATTGAAGGACGTTAGCTCCGGACCGGTTTTTGCCGAAGCTGTTTCTTATATGAGTCTGGTGGTTAAGTCGCAAACCGAGGCTGGTGATCACATTCTTGTGGTGGGTGAAATTACCGATGGCGAATTGCTTAATGGTGCCGATGAGCCCATGACTCACTTGCGTAAAGACGGTTTTCAATATTGAGTCTAAGCTATTCAAACTTGAGCTGATATTTCCGCTTCTTCTCTAAAAATTTGCGCCAGCTGCTCGTTAGCGTCATCATAGCCCTGCCGAATTAAGCGCCTTGATCGTTCTGGATCAATTTCCAGCAGGGTAACATTGACACCATGCTTGGGTTGAAAGACTCGAATTTTGACTTTTTTACGGCCCCGCGATTCTACTGAACCGGCATCAATCAAGCGGTTATACAACTCTGCCGACTGCACCTCTTTGCGTGCGGAAGCGTCGAGCACAATATCAAGACAACGCACTAAAACTTCGAACATGTTCACCGGACAAACGTTAATGCGCTCGGGATGCAAAAGCACCATGTACACTTCGTCAGCTCCCAGGTGTATGGCGGTCTCCATGGGTGTATTACGCACTAGGCCCCCATCTATCCACAGGCCCTGACCGTGGATGTGCCGCGGCGGGAAAGCCATGGGAAGAGCAGAAGTGGCCATCAGTACATCAATCAACTCGTTGGTGGACATAATGTCGTCAATTGTTATCAGTCGCGTTTCCAGGCTACAAAGATCAGTTGTGCACCAGCCCACTTTAGTTTTGCTGGCTTTGAGTTTTTGCAAGTTGACCTCACGGCGCAAAAGCTCTTCCAGCGGAGTAGTGTCGAGCAAGCCCAGTTTGTGACCCAGCACCAGGCGGCCGATTTGATGAGCTGAAGGCAGACCGAAAATGTCGCGACTGCGAATGGAACACCAGAGTTCTTCTAGTCTGGTTTGATTGCCTTGAGCATAGAGGCTGGCATTGATGCCACCAATGCTTGTACCAAAAGCAATGTCAAATTCGATGCCTGCTTCTTTAAAAGCTTTGGTGACACCAACCTGATAAGCACCCCTGCCGCCGCCACCTGGCAAAACCAGGGCTCGCATGGGGCGAGTTTTCTCAGTTGAATTGTCGGCTGCCATAGAAGTTTGAATCCTGTTGCTATGACTATCCTAAGCTAACTGCACCAAGCTGACAAGGTGGCAGTCACCACATGATGGTCCCCAAATCTCGAATCAGACTGTTGTAAAATTAGCGCGCACAAAGAGGTAATTATGGCCACCAACGAGACGAATTTTTCTGAAGACGCTCAGGCTGTGGACATATTAATCGTTGGTGCTGGCCCTACCGGTCTGACCTTAGCCAATGATTTACTGCGTCGCAAAGTTTCATTCCGCATCATCGACAAAGCTGCAACCGCAACTACTATTTCTAAAGCGATTGTGGTGCATGCGCGCAATCTAGAAATGTTCGAAAATCTCAAAATGGTTGATCCTTTTCTCAAAGCTGGTCTGGCCTTGCGCGGCAGTAATATTTTTGCTGATGACAAGCGCATTGTGCATTTGAGTCTTGATGAAATCGATTCATACTTCAAATTTGCTCTTACTATTCCTCAAGATAAAACTGAACATATACTTGCTGAGCACCTGACCAAAGCTGGTGCGACCATCGAGCGCAGCAAAGAGCTGATATCGTTTGTGGAAGAGTCAGAAGTTGTTTCAGCCTCCATCGCTAGCACTGCCGATGATGGCAGCATCAAAACTGAGATAATCAAAGCGAAATATCTGGTTGGCTGCGACGGTGCTCACAGTGCCGTTCGGCATGGGCTCGATTTACGTTTTACAGGTGTCTCTTATGACGAGAGTTTTGGCGCTGCCGATGTAGAGTTAAACCCGGGCACTTTGAAAATGGCTGAAGATGAGGGTTACGTCTATTTATCTGAAGATGGTCTTCTGGCCTGCTTTCCCTTTGGCAACAGTCGCTACAGGCTAATTTTTGACATGCCTCCGCTGGGCGAGAATGAAGAGCGACGGCCGCTTATATTTGAAGAAGTCTTGGCTCTGGTTAAAAGGCGTGCTCCACAAGGCAGCGACGGCACCAGCTTTACCATTTCAGATCCAAGATGGATGGCCTGGTTTAAAATCAACCGCCGCTGTGTTACTTCGTATCGCAAAGGTCGCGTTTTTCTCGCTGGCGATTCAGCCCATATTCATAGCCCTGTAGGTGGTGTGGGCATGAATACAGGCATGCAGGATGCCGCAAATTTATCGTGGAAATTGGCTCTTGTAGTTAAAGGGCAGGCGGGTGATTTTCTTCTTGATAGTTATAACCTTGAACGTCACGCTGTTGGCCAGGCTGTTTTAGAAGGAACAGATTTTGCCACTAAGGCCGTGACCTTAAGAAGCCCTGTGGCTAAAGGTGTACGCAATACGCTTATGGGGTTTTTAGCATCACAAGAGATTGTGCAGCAGCGCATTTTAAAAGCTGGCAGCCTGACCGGCATCAGCTATCGTAAGAGCCCTATTTCAAGTGAGTCGCATGCCAGTTTGGGAGACCTTCTGGAACACAACTTACATCTCAATTTAAATAGCAGATCTGGTGCTGCTAGTGATCCTGCCACTTCCGGCGAAACTCCTACTATGCTTTCCTGGATTGACTTTGCCAGAGCACCCATGGCCGGTGATCGTGTAGTGGACAGAGAGTGCCAGACCAGGCACGGAGAGACCAGGTTGGCACTGCAAATGGCTTCTCCTAATTTTCAGTTGCTGCTTTTTGACGGATTTGAAGCGAGTATCAAGGGTTACGAACAATTTTTAGCAATTGAGAAAATGATGCAGGGAAAGTTTTTTGGTTTAGTCGACGTGCATGTGATTGTTCCGTACACTCAAAATGCTCCTGAATATCAAGCTAATTACACTACTTTCAATAAATATACTTCAGTATTATTTGATTCAACAAAAGAGCTGCATCGCGCCTATGGTGCCACTTCCGAGTGCCTCTATCTGGTGCGACCAGATGGTTATATTGGATTCCGCTCGCAGCCGGCGGTGGCCGCTGATCTGGAAAATTATCTCAGTGAAATTTTGAAACGCTGATTTACCATATGTAATTGGCAAAGAAAAGCCGGTCATGCCGACCGGCTTTTTCTCTCTTGATTGTTCCGTTACAGGTCAGGCTTTAGCTGGTTGCTTCAGCGCTTCTGCTACTTGCTTGGCCACTTCAGATGGCGTCATTGCTACTCTTACGCCGTTAGCTTTGAAGGCTTCCAGTTTCGATTCGGCTGTACCTTTGCCACCAGAAATAATGGCACCAGCATGACCCATGCGTTTTCCGGGAGGTGCTGTTTGACCGGCGATGAAACCAATCACAGGCTTTTTGATGTTTTTCTTGATGTAGGCTGCCGCTTCTTCTTCAGCGCTGCCGCCAATTTCACCAATCATTACGATCACTTCTGTGGCAGGGTCATGTTCGAACATGGAAAGCAGCTCCTGGTAGTCGAGCCCCTTGATGGGGTCGCCGCCGGTGCCGATGCATGTCGATTGACCTAGGCCACTTTCAGTCAGAGCTAGGGCAATTTCATAGGTCAGGGTGCCGCTTTTGCTCACCATGCCTACCGGTCCTGATTTGAAAATCGAACCAGGGAGAATACCAATAAGTGATTGACCTGGTGTAATGATACCAGGGCAATTTGGACCAATTAGTTTGGCTCCTTTGGCTTTGACTTGAGCAACCAACTTAGCGGTGTCGAGTGGTGGAATGCCTTCTGTAATCAATACCAGCAGTGTAATGCCGGCGTCGAGGGCTTCGCATCCGGCATCGAGAGCCAGGTATGGTGGCACAAAAATTACAGAGCAAGTGGCTTCTGTTTTCTCTACAGCTTGTTTGACTGTATCGAATACAGGCACGTCATGCATTTTCTCGCCACCCTTTCCGGGTGTGACACCACCAACGATATTAGTGCCATATTCGATCATGCGTTTTGTGTGGGCAGCACCCATTTTTCCAGTTATGCCCTGGACAATTACTTTTGTATGTTTATCGACAAGTATCACGTCAATCTCCTTTTAGGCTTTGCCGGCGGCAACTGGTTTTTTGGCAGAATTCTTAGAGCGACTGACCGCTTCTTTAACAGCTTCTTCCAAATCGGGATAAAGTTTGAGGCCGGACGCGGCCAACATTTTTTCGGCAATATCTTGATTGTTGCCGCGTAGTCTAACTACCATGGCGCGCTCAGGATACTTTTTCATGAATTCGACTAGGGCTCCGGCTACTTCATCACAAGCGGTGATGCCACCTAAGATGTTGAGCAGAATAACGTCGACGTTAGGATTGTCGTTTACCAGTTCCAGAGCAGCCAGAGTTTTCTTCTGGTCTGATCCGCCGCCGGCGTCAAGGAAGTTGCCTGGTTGTCCACCGAAGGCTTTGACCATGTCCATGGTAGCCATGGTCAATCCGGCACCATTGCAGAGTATGCCGATATTGCCGTCCAATTCAACCAAATTGAGGCCGGTCATTTTCGCTTCACGCTCTCTAGGTGAAAGGTCGCACAAGTGTGCTTCTTCCCAACCACGGAATTGCGGCTGACGATTAACCGAATCGTCATTGATGATGATCTTGCCGTCGAGGGCGACTACATCTCCACCTTCGCTAATTACCAGCGGATTTATTTCGGCCAGGTCAAGGTCTTTTGATTCGAAAATTTTGTAGAGCTTGTTGGCGATGTCAGCAACTTTATTTAACTCGCTGCCTTTAAGGCCAAGTTTTGCGGCCAGGTTGCGGCCGATGTAAGGCTGATAGACATGAGGAATTGGCTCAGTCAAAACATTAGCGGATGATTCGATTTCAATGCCGCCTTCAGCTGAAGCGATGAAAATTGGACAACCGCGGTCACGATCAAGGGTTACAGCCAGATAGAGCTCCCGGGCAATATTCATGCGTGGCTCAACCAGAAGACTCTCTGTTTTTGAATCTTTAATAGCAAGCTTGAGCATGTCCTTGGCAAGGGCCATACCTTCTTTCAAATCTTTAGGGAATTTGATGCCGCCTGCTTTTCCGCGCCCACCTGTCAAGACCTGACACTTTAAAGTGAGGGGATAACCGAAATGGATTTTGGCCAGCTCTTCCGGCTTGGTGATGCGCTGGGCTGGCGGAACCGGAATGCCGCCTTCGGCAAAGATTCGCTTGGCTTCGTATTCGTAGAGATTCAAGGTGCTAGTCCTCTTTTGGTGAATTATAAATGTAAGCCAAGTCAGCCAAAAAGCCCTGGAACTTTATGATTCTTAAGTGTTCGGCGGCCCGCACGAAAAGATTTTGTCCGGTCAGTATACTGATTGCCCGGCGCCCACTGTGTCTGCTTGGCATGTGGGGCGGTTAAGTTGGCTGCGACAAAGGTGGCAAAATGCGCATTGGAATTCTCACAGGCGGCGGCGATTGCCCTGGTCTTAACGCTGTAATTCGTGCGGTGGTTCGCACTAGCGTCAAAGAATATAGTTCTGAAGTAATCGGTTTTCTTGAAGGATGGCGCGGCCCTCTCGAGAATATGGTCATGCCTTTGACCATGCAGTCTACAGGCGGCTTGATTCACAGGGGTGGAACGATTTTGCGCACATCGCGCACTAACCCCTTTAAAGTCGACCGTGGTCCGGAAAGAATTTTGGACAATATGCAGAAGAACAGGCTTGACGCTTTGATTGCGGTGGGCGGCGATGATACATGCGGCGTGGCCAACAGACTCTACAAGGAACATAATCTCAATGTAGTTTGTGTGCCAAAAACCATCGACAACGATTTGAACGCTACCGATTTTACTTTTGGCTTTGATACTGCAGTTAATATTGTCGCTGAAGCGCTGGACCGCTTGCACACTACTGCTGAAGCCCATAACCGTGTGCATGTGTGCGAGGTGATGGGACGTGACGCAGGTTGGCTGGCTTGCTATGGTGGTATCGCTGGCGGTGCAGATTTTATTCTTGTTCCAGAAAAACCAATCGAAGCACAAAAAGTGGTGCAGGCGATTAAAACAAGGCACTCCCGGGGTCGCGACTATTCCATTGTAGTAGTAGCCGAAGGGGCAAAGTTTTCTGATGGCGAGGGAGACGGCGTAGAAGCCGGTGAAGCCGCAGAGCAAGTCGATGCATTCGGGCATAAGCGCCTAGGAGGTATTGGCGATCGACTGGCCAAACTCATTGAGAGTCAAACCGGTTTTGAAACTCGCGCCACGATTCTTGGGCATATTCAAAGGGGCGGCTCTCCCACAGCCTTTGATCGTGTTCTGGCTACACGCTTTGGCGTCAAGGCTGCCCAGCTGGTTAATGAGAAAAAGTATGGACGAATGGTCTCACTAGCGGGCAGCAAATTAACTGATGTTGCCATTGAGGAGGCGACAGGCACCTTAAAGACTCTAGATATGGAGCTTTATGGTGTCGCTGAAGTGTTTTTTGGATAGCTCGTCGAATTTACCTGTAGAAGCAGACTCGCTCGACCAGCGTTACATGCGCCGCTGCCTGGAATTGGCTCGGCAAGCCGAAGGACGCACCAGCCCAAACCCTGTGGTCGGTGCTGTGGTTTTAAACAAAGATGGTGCTGTGGTTGGTGAAGGTTATCATCGTAAGGCTGGTCAGCCACATGCCGAAGTCAATGCCTTGAATCAAGCCGGCAGTGCAAGCCTGGGCGGAACGCTTTACGTTAATCTGGAGCCCTGTTGCCACACGGGCCGTACTCCACCGTGTTCAAAAAGGGTGATTGAAAGTGGTGTTGCCCGAGTAGTAATCGGCACGGAAGATTCTAATATCAAAGTGGCAGGTGGCGGTATTGCCGAGCTTAAGGCCGCCGGCATTGATGTGATCTGCGGCGTTCTGGCTGCGCAATCGCTTTATCTTAATCGCGGATTTTTTAAGGCACAGAAAGAGAAAATGCCCTGGGTGGCTTTGAAGATGGCAATGACACTAGACGGTAGCATTGCCGATCGCGAAGGCCGCAGTCGCTATGTTAGCGGTGTAGCCGCGAGAAATTTTGTCATGAATTTGCGTGACAGCTTTGACTGTGTGCTTGTTGGTGCCAACACTGCTCGCCTTGATGATCCGGCCCTGGATGTTCGCGAGATAAGTAATGCCTCTCGGCCATGCCGAAATCCTCTGCGAGCAGTAATTGACGCTAAATGCCAAATCAATCCTTCGGCAAAGATTTTTTCCCCTCAGGGTGATGTGATTATTTTTACTCTGAGCGGTGAACTAACCAAACAAACCCTGTACCCCAAAAATTGCAAACTGGTGGCGTCACCACAAGACGCCGACGGGCTGATCGATTTGCCTTTTTGCTTAGAATATTTGCTTAATCAGGGGGCTCAGAAAATTCTTTGTGAAGGTGGCGGTAAGCTCGCCGGCTCACTAATCAATCACGGGTTTGTGGATGAGCTTTACTGGATCGTGGCGCCAAAAATGCTGGTTGATGAAGAAGCCTCAAGGGTTGTTTCTTCTAAGCAAAAACGACTAATCGAGAATACAGTCAATTGGAGAATACTGGCGGCCGACCTCATTGGTGATGACGTTTTGTTGCACGGCATAAGCGTTTGTCATCAAGAATATGTAATCTAGATTTATGGGGAAAAACGCTGCTATGCTGCCATGCTGACCAAATGGTGGAAAAATTGTTCTCGCGCGAATTAAACCCACAGAAGCCAAACCTGACCGGAATCTGGCGCTGGTTAGACTCAGATTACTTCCCAGCAGGGGCCGAGCAGGTTAGAGCCCTGCCGAAAGTATCGCGAGCCAGCAGATGGTTGCCTTTCGTGTTTCTCCACCTTGGTGCTCTTGGGATTCTAGTGGTAGGCTTCTCGCCGCTTGCCCTGTTGGTCACGGTGACACTCTACTGGGTGAGAATGTTCGCGGTAACGGCATTTTATCATCGCTATTTTGCTCATCGCACCTATAAGACCAGTCGTGTTGCTCAATTTGTCTTCGCGATTATGGCCAGTTCGTCTGCCCAGCGGGGGCCGCTCTGGTGGGCTGCCCATCACCGCAATCATCACCGCCTTTCAGACAAAGTTGGTGATTTGCATTCACCTACCATCAGCGGATTTATCTGGTCTCATATTGCCTGGATCACAGCTGATGCTAATATGCCCACCGATTATGAGAGTATTTCCGATCTGACTAAGTTTCCAGAACTGGTGTTGCTCAATCGTTTTGACTGGATTGTGCCCACAATGCTCGGTATAAGCTTATTGCTTACTGGTTTTGTTTTAGAGCAGTATTTTCCACAGTTGCAAACCAGCGCGCTACAGTTACTTGTGTGGGGATTTTTCGTCAGCACGGTTTTGCTTTTTCATGGCACTGCCACCATCAATTCTCTTACCCATATGTTTGGCAGCGAGCGCTATCATACTGACGATCACAGTAAAAATAATTTCTTCCTGGCCCTGATTACTTTAGGAGAAGGCTGGCACAACAATCATCATCGCTTTCCCGGGGCGGTCCGTCAGGGCTTTTACTGGTGGGAAATTGACGTCACCTATTATATTTTGAGAGTGATGGAAAAAATTGGTATTGTCTGGGATTTACGTCCTGTGCCCGTGGAAGCCTACGGCAGTGCATTGAAAATTGAGAGTGGTGCAGGGCCATGAAAAAGCTTGCCATTATCGGTGCTGGAATCGCTGGTCTTGGCTGTGCATACAAGCTCAAAGAGCACTATGAGCTGACAATTTTCGAAAGCAACGATTACCTTGGTGGCCACACTAACACCATCGATGTGCAAAGCGAATCAGACTGCGTTTCTTTTGACACTGGCTTTATGGTTTATAACCAGCGTACTTATCCTAATTTGACAGCTTTGCTGGCTGAATTGAACGTGCCTGTCAAAGCTACCGACATGTCATTTTCAGTGCAATATTTGCCTCAGGGCATAGAGTGGAATGGTGCTGGCCTGAACCGCGTTTTTGCTCAACGCAAAAATTTGCTCAACTTTCGATTTTGGCACATGTTACTTAAGCTCGACTGGTTCAACAAGAACGCAGTGGCAAGCCTTTCGTTGTCTAATGTGAGCGATATGTCTGTGCGAGATTATGTGGCTCATTTCAAACTTGGCGTTGATTTTTTGAACTGGTATCTCATACCTATGGGAGGTGCAGTCTGGTCTACGCCGCCAGATAAAATGCTAAATTTCCCCATGAGTACTTTGATTCGTTTTTTTGATAATCATGGTTTTCTTGGCCTTGATACCCATTTTCAGTGGTACACCGTAGATGGTGGCGCTCGCAATTATGTCAGTGCTTTGCGTCGCAGTCTTAAAAATGTTTCCATCCATGGTGCTGCTACAAAAGTCGAGCGTACTTCTAATGGTGCTCGGGTAACTTCTGCCGAGGTCACTTATGATTTCGACAAGGCTATTCTGGCTTGCCATGCTGATCAAGCTCTGGCGCTTTTGGCGGAGTCTACCGAGCGGGAGCGCGAACTTCTTTCTGTTTTTAAATATCAGAATAATGAGATCACAGTGCATACTGACAGTTCGGTAATGCCACGTGAAAAACTAGCCTGGGCTTCGTGGAATTACCGTGTTGGTGAAAGTGATCAGTCCAGGTTTCTTAGCTCCCCCGGCCCTTCCAGCACAACTCATTATTGGATGAATAACTTGCAGGGGCTCCTGGCTAAGAAAGACTATTTCGTCTCTCTCAATAGTAGGTCTCTTATTGACCCAAGCAAAATTGTGCGCTCTCTCGAATATACTCATCCGCTTTTTGACTTAGCTACAGCTGCTGCCCAAGAGCATTTGTCTTCACTGAACATGGTCTCAGCTGATCAGTCGATTTATTATTGCGGTAGCTATTTCCGTTATGGTTTTCATGAAGATGCATTGACTTCAGCCATCGATCTGGCAAAAGTGATTTTGCAGAAAAGTGCGGTGGGCGCTGCTCTATGAATAAAAGCGGCCAAAGTTTTTCTTCCAAGGTGTATCGCTGCCAGATCATGCATCAACGGCGGTTGCCTGCCAGCTATGGCTTTAAGCACAAAGTCTTTATGCTCTATTTAAATCTTGATGAGCTCGATGGTCTAGATGCGGTCCTGCCTTTGTTTAGCCGCAATCGTTTTAACCTTTTTAGCTTCTACGATTCTGATCACTTACTGGCAGATAATGCAGCACCTCTAAAGGATAGAATGCTACATTATCTGCGTGAGCATCATATTTTATCGGACTCTGTGAGCGAGTTTGACGGCAGCATCTTTTTGCTGACTTATCCGCGTATCTTGGGTTATGTTTTCAACCCTGTCTCTTTTTATTTTGTTTTTGACAAGCACCACTCTCCGCTTGCTGCTGTGGCCGAAGTTGGCAACACTTTTGGCGAAATGAAAATGTATTTGCTAAGCGGTAACTCAATGAGTTCAGAGAACGTTTTCAATTTGCTGGCTGCTAAACACTTTTATGTTTCACCATTTTCTCGAGTGTCAGACTACTTTCACTTTATTTTGTCCTTACCGCAAGATCAGATCAATCTTTCTGTAAATACCCTCAGTGAGGGTGGTGAGACGCTTCTAGTGACCAATGTCCATGGCCAAAGTGCACCGATTTTCAATTTAGATCTGTCTTTATTTTTGCAGTATCCTTTGCTCACTTTAAAGGTTATTACAGCTATCCACCTGCATGCCCTGATGCTCTGGCTTAAGCAGGTGCCATTCTTCGCTAAACAAGATTCTCCCCAGATGCAAATTGATGTGCTAAATCGCAGTGAAAAGGAACACAAACATGCCGAAGTCGAAAGTAGAGTTTAAAGCAGCTTCGCAGAACTCATCTGTGGCGCCGTCAGGGCGCCATGGGCTCACAGTCTGGCAACGCATGTGTCGCAAAATCGTGATTTCTGCACTGGCTGCCATGAAGTCTGGGCAGCTCACTTTAACTTTGCCCGAGGGAGAGGTACTTTATTTTGGTGCCCAGCGCAGTGATACTTCGGCTGTACTGATCAAGGCTGACATCAAAGTTGTGAACGAAAAGTTCTTTAGTCGCCTTGTAGTTTTTGGTCACGTAGGGTTGTCTGAGTCATTCATGGATGGCGATTGGTCGAGTAGTGATGTGGCCGGTGTGATTGCCTGGGCCCTGCTGAATGTCAACAATTGCCAGATTCTTGAAGGCAACAACAGCTGGCGTTCTTTTAATTTGCTTGGTGCGGTCAATCAAATTTTGCATTACGGGCGCAGAAATCATGAGAGCAATAGCCGCCGCAATATCTCGTACCACTATGATTTGAGTAATGATTTGTTTAAGCTATTTCTTGATCAATCAATGACTTATTCCAGCGCCTATTTTAAAAATTGGAATTCTGATTTGGCTGCGGCACAAGAGGCGAAATATGAAAGTCTTTGCAGCAAGCTCAAAATTAAAGCAACAGATAGTGTGCTTGAAATCGGTTGCGGATGGGGAGGCTTTGCCGAGTATGCGGCCAGAAATTATGGCTGTTCCATAACCGCCGTTACTATTTCACAGGAACAGTTTGATTATGCTCAAAAACGATTAGCTGCTTGTGGCTTAGAACGTAAAGTTGATTTGCGTTTGCAAGACTACCGGCAAATTGATGGTCAATTTGACAAAATTGTTTCCATTGAAATGATCGAAGCAGTAGGTGATGAGTATCTTGATGTATTTTTCAAGCAGTGTAATTCGCTTCTAAAAAAAGATGGCTTGCTTGCTTTGCAGATGATTACGTGTCCTGATTCTCGCTACGATTTATTGCGTCAGAATACTGATTTTATTCAGAAACATATATTTCCAGGCTCTCAGTTGCTCAGTCATCGGCGTGTCAGTCAGGCGCTGGAGCGCTGTAAGAGCGACTTGTTCCTGCATGATCTTGAAGATATCGGCAACTACTACGCGAAAACGCTGGAGATTTGGCAAACGGAGTTTGAGTCTCGTCTAGAGCAAGTGCACGCGCTCGGTTTCGACCAGATTTTTGTGCGCAAATGGCAATATTATTTGTCTTATTGCTTTTCGGCTTTTGCCATGCGCAATATCACCGCTGTGCAAGCAGTTTATACTAGGCCCAACAATCTTAATTTAAGCCACGGGGAGCTTCTTAAGAGATTGGTCTAAAATCTCACGGATAATGAAAATGACTGCCTCTGATCACGCACTTGAACTTGAACTTGAACTTGAACTTGAACTTGAACGCGCCGCTGCTTTTCTTAAGGCCGGTAAACTGGTGGCATTTCCTACTGAAACAGTTTATGGCCTTGGTGCTGATGCAAGCAATGAAAGAGCGCTTGCGTCTTTATATGAGTTGAAAGGGCGTCCTGCATCGCATCCGGTGATTGTGCATATTGCCGCCATCAGTGAGTTAGAGAAATGGGCAAAAAATATCTCAGCTGACGCTTACAAATTGGCCGAAAAATTCTGGCCTGGGCCCATGACCATGATTTTACCCAAAGCTGATCATGTACTTTCGCAGGTCACTGGTGGTCAAGATTCAATCGGTTTGCGCTTGCCGGCGCACCCGGTTGCTCTGAAGTTGTTGGCTAAAACTGGTGGCCTGGCTGCCCCTTCCGCCAATCGCTTTGGCCGACTTTCGCCCACAACGGCTGAAGCGGTGCGTTCTGAATTTCATTTAGAAGGAGATTCACCTCTGGCCATGGTTTTAGATGGTGGTGCCTGTGAAGTTGGTATTGAATCGACGATCATCGCCCTTACCACTGAAGCCAAAATTTTGCGCCCCGGAATGATCTCCAGTCAGGCTTTAGAAGCTGTACTCGGGTATAAATTGGCTTCGAATAATACTGGGCAAGCAGAGCTGCGTGTGCCCGGTTCTTTGCCTAGCCATTACGCTCCGCAGACAAAATTGACAGTGACTGACGGCAGAAGCTTAATAGAGTTGGCCCTTGAACTCAATGCTTTAGATCAGGGCGTGGGAGTGATAGCGTCTGCAGCCACAATTGAGCAGCTCAAGGAAAGTATGAGCGGGCGTGGATATGACGCGCTGGTAATTGCTCCACCGGAGGTAGACCAGTACGCTCGGTTGCTTTATGAACAGTTGCGACACTTCGATGCCTTGAAGCTCGATCGTATTTTTGTAGAAACTGTTTCAACCGACGAATCTTGGGATGGTGTGCGAGATCGACTGCAGCGCGCCAGTGCAGAAACAGAACAGTTATAAGGCAGGTTGAAAAACAGTGGCAGAACTTTCGTCAATAATTACATTAATGCTAGTAAGCTTTGCCACCATGATTGTACTGATGTTTCTGGTTTGGCTGGTGAGCGAGAAGATCAACAATGCGGGTATTGTTGATGTGGTCTGGGGTTTCGGCTTTGTAGTTCTTGCCTCGATTGATTTTACTCTGGCTTATATGCATGGCTGGGGCTGGATGCCGCGCAATGCTATAGTACTACTGATGGTGGCGTGCTGGAGCCTGCGATTGGGTTTCTTTCTGGCCATTCGTTTCAAGCGATTGTGGCCGGCTGAAGATGGACGCTACAGCGCATATCGTCAGGCATGGGGCAAGAATGCTGCTTTAGGGCTGTTTCTTGCTTTCGAAATGCAGGCGGTCTTGCTGGCGTCTTTAACTTTGCCATTTGCCCTGGCCATGGTCAATGCTGTGCCAAGATTTGCTGCTTGCGAGATTATCGGCATGGTGATTTTTCTTATTGCCTTAGTGGGTGAAAGCCTTGCAGATCATGAGCTTGAAACATTTAAAAAAGACCCATCAAATCGCGGTAAAGTTTGCCAGGTTGGATTGTGGAACTATTCCAGACATCCCAATTATTTTTTTGAGTGGCTTGTCTGGGTGGCGTTTTTTGTCTTTTCACTGGCTGTTCCTTACGGCTGGTGCACATTCTATTGCCCGCTCTTGATGCTCTGGTTTCTTGTAAAAGTGACCGGGGTCAAAGCCACAGAAGAGCAAGCATTGCGTAGCAAAGGAGAAGTCTATGCCGCATACCAGCGAAGTACCAGCCCGTTCATTCCCTGGTTTAAGAAGAGGAGTGCATCATGACCGCTGTTGAAACCGACGAAAAGAATACTAAAACTCAGATCGATTTTGAGAGCTTGAGCAAGCCAGGCTCGGAAGCACTAATTTACGAAATCTTAGCCACTAATATGGTGCCCGATTTTTTAGTGCGAGCGGGCATTAGAAACTTGCTGCTGACAAAATTGAAAGAAGAAACCAAACCCACTCATCAGTTACGCCAAGAACATTTGCTTGCCATGGTGCAAGAGCTGAAGCTTATGCCTGTGGCCATTAAGACTGATTCAGCCAATGAACAGCACTATCAAGTTCCGGCTGAATTTTTTAAACTCTGCCTGGGCCGCCGCATGAAATACAGCTCCTGTTACTACGTCAACAGTGATGACACACTTGATCAGGCAGAAGAGGCTATGCTTGCTCTTACTGCTGCCCGTGCCGATCTTAGTGATGGTCAGAGAATTCTCGAGCTTGGTTGTGGTTGGGGTTCGCTTACACTTTATCTTGCCGAGCGCTTTCCTAAAAGTAAGATTACTGCAGTTTCCAATTCAAGTAGTCAGAGGCTTTATATTGAAGAACGTTGCCGACAGCTGGGTTTAACGAATGTCACAGTAATTACTTGTGATATGAATGATTTTGATTTTCAGCTTGGTGAACCATTCGATAGAGTGGTATCAGTCGAAATGTTTGAACATATGAAAAACTATGATTTGTTGCTTTCCCGCATTGCTGGCTGCCTTAGCACTGAAGGCAAATTGTTCGTGCACATTTTCACTCACAAAGATCTCTGCTATCACTATGAAGATAAAGACGGCACCGACTGGATGACTCGTAACTTCTTTGCCGGCGGAATTATGCCTTCAAACGATCTGCTGCTTTATTTTCAGAACGATCTGAAAATTGAAAAGCACTGGACTGTGAGCGGTGAACACTATGGTCAGACCGCTAATCACTGGCTGGCAAATATGGACCGCAATAAAAAAGCGATTTTGCCTGTTCTGGCAAACACCTACGGCAAAGACCAGGCATTGCGCTGGTGGGCGTTCTGGCGGCTATTCTTTATGGCCTGTGCTGAGCTGTGGTCTTTCCGCCAGGGCCAAGAGTGGATGGTTTCCCATTATCTGTTCAGCAAATAGTCAAAAGGTAAAGAGAACGGCTCTTGAAATCTGGAAACGCAAAGAATCACAACTATTCCGCTTAAAATTCAGGGCTTGTAATAAACTATTGGCGTCCCGTCTATGCGCTGGAGATTTTATGGCCGACCACAATACACCTGCATCCGATGCCGTTGGCGTAATGGACGCTTTGCGCGAATCGACTAAAGATATGCACAACGACACTGAAGGGCAAGATTTTCAGAAGCAGTTGGGAAGCGGTACAGTCAGGCAGGATCGCTATGTAGCCTATCTGGGCCAGCTTTATCTCATGCATAAGCATTTGGGAGACCTGTTGACACGCGCTGCTTCGGCAGATACTCGTGTGGCGGCTGTACTGGCTCCGTATCATACTGATCTCAGTGCTGTGACTGGTGACCTTGACTATTTTTCAGTTGCTCCTGATAGTGTTGTGCCGCTAGCTTCTACCGCTGGTTTGCTCAGCTATATGGATGAGCTAGCCAGGCGTTCACCCTTGGCTTTACTCGGTTTCCTTTACGTGCTGGAAGGTTCAACCAACGGTGCTAAGTTTATGGCCAAAACTTTGCGAGCTGGAATGAATCTGCCGGAAGATCGCGGTGCCAGCTATTTTGATCGTTATGGTGATAAACAGCGTGAGCGCTGGACTAATTTTAAAGAAACGATGAATGCTCAAGGTTTCAATCAAAACGAAATTGACGCCATTGTTGCCGAGGCAAAAAGACTATTTCAAACATTCTTTGATATCGGCAGCGAGCTTATTGCCACAACTAGTGCTGTGCTCTAAACCAATCTTATAGTTCGCAGGTTTGGAATTGTCCAGATTGCGGTACTTTGTCTGGTAGTACAGGAGTATCCATGAGCGAAAGCGAACCTCAATCGGGTCATCAGAGCCCCTCCGCAGACATACCCGCGGAGCGCGGGAACAAGCGTATTGGCGTTATCGCGGCCTTTTGGGAATCACTTGCCCATGTGAAACAGGCGGCCAATGATAAAGCCGTTACCGTTCGAGAGACTGATAAACAGAGCGTGAGAATTCTGCGTGGTTCCGTTGTGGCTGCGCTTGTCTTTCTCTTCTTGCCCCTGGCGGGCCTTGGTCGCTATGCAATCTTTTGTTTACTTGCAGCCGATTTGTTTTTCCTCTTCGCACTCACTATTTTTATTGTCGGACGCTTTGGTATTTTGCGTGTCATGTCACCACGACATGCACTTGTCTGCTGGCAGTTGATGGTCGGTACGAGCCTGTTCTCCATGGCTCTAGCAATTAATGGTGCCTTCATATTGGTGATGGTGCTGGCTGGTCAATATTTGATGAAACGCTACTGAGTGATTGAGCGAGTTTATTGAAGACAAAATGCACTACCTGTAGTATTAGGTACGTGGCAATGTTTTTTTATAAGACGCTAGCACTCTAATTGGGGCCCTGATTGGGTTAGTTTTGAATTTGCTGGGCATATTGTCAGTCGTAAGGCGTTAACTGTGTCGAGTTAGGTTGAGAAACCTATTGCTGTAGACACAGGCTGAAAAAGGATGGTGTCCAATGTTACGGAGATCGGGTCCGCTCCCTAAAACTCTTCAGAAGTTACCGGCCGCGCCGGGTTTGTCTGAAATTCACCACTATTTATCGGTGGCAATGGAGCATCGGGGAAGGCAAGTTGAAATTACGTGGTCTACACCCGATCGAGCAATAGATTTTACTCTCAATATTCTTTGTCCCTGGCGTGGCGGAGACACTGAATGGAAATTATTCGTCGGCAAGAACATGCGCCTGGTCTGGGATTACACCAGCTGTGACGTTTTGCTTGTCTATAATCTGATTATTTCGTCATGCGGCGAAGTGCACCAGAGTGTACAAGCGGACGGTGTGATTTCAGTCAGTGAAGCTTTTAGAGATTCGTCCAAGCGACGCGACACGCTCTTTATGCAGACTTCCAAGCAAAACGATGAAACTGATCCCAAAAGCAATAAGTCAGTCACCCAACCGCAAGACAATGCCTGGACGCGGTCCACGTTGCCACCTAACGGTGACCTGTCACTTGTTGAAATTTCCAGATTGCTGCAGTCAATTTTATTAGCGAAAATGACCGGCCGACTTGATGTTGATCAAGGTAGTTTGCACGCAAAAATATTCTTTGTTGATGGCGAACCTCAACATGCAGATGTAGGCGGCATCTTAGGTGATGAAGGCATTTTAGATTTGCTCACCTGGCGCGAAGGAAAGTACCAATTTGAACCACGAGTTAGAGTGGCTCAGAGAAACGTTGCTCAGCCCATCGAGAATCTTGTAATTCTGGGCGTGCACCTTGTGGACAAAGTTACGTTCTTGCGCAACGTTGGCCTGCAGACTGATTCTGTGCTCATTCGTAAACATGAGAGCGTGGTCGGTTACGACTTTGAAAGTCTGGCGGCGCACGATACCACTGTGGCCAGTCATATACTGAAAGCTTTTTATTCAGTGATTGATGATAAGACCACAATTAAAGCACTTGTCGATAAAACACGTCTATCGCGCAGCCAGTGGGTGCCTTTGATTACCCTTTTGCTTAACGCCGACTTGATTACATTCACCAATGACTTCGTTGGTGTCAAAGAAGAGAAGGCAACAATCGCCCCCAAGATTATTGATAAATCAAAGATTCACAGTGTCATGATGAACTTGCGACGGCCTGAAACCGGCATGTTTACTTATGAAGCGTTCTTGTATTTTCTCGAGCAAGAATATTTCCGCGGTTACCGATCAGGCAGTCCACTTTCTGTAATGGTAATGGAGATGCGAGTAATTAGCGGCCCGCCTCATTTTGAAAGGCAGCCACTTGATACTCCTGCACTGGCCGAAGTAGTGCGTCGCATCAGCCGTTTGAAGCGTCACATCGATTTATTGGCCCACTATGACCAATATGATTATGCAATGCTTTTACCGAATACAAAAACTACTGGTGCCAATACTTTTGCTCAGAGAGTGGCTAAAGCAATTTGGAGTGCGCCTTTGAGCCCGAATATTGATAGCTCAAACTTGTCTTTGGCCTTTGGCGTTAGTTGTATTCCTGAAGATTGTCTTGATTTAGGAGTTTTGCTTGCTGCTGGTGAAGCGGCTAAGGCAGCGGCTCTGCGTGCAGCCATGCCTATTGCACTTTATCGCGACATCAAAGGCTAAGTCTATGGATGTATCGCAGAGGTGACCTGGTTAAGCAGGTTGACCACGGCTAAAATTGCCACCACCAGCAATATAGAACCGCTAACGGCACAGGCTACAACCACTTTGGTGGCTTTACCGAGATATTTTGATATGCGTGGATCGCTTGCCATGGACGATATCCTCTCAGTTTGACTAGGTTGAGCAACTTGAGGCGCTGCAGGTGCTTGAGGAATTGGCTCCCCTGACGCCGGTGGTAGTGTTTGTTCAGGATCCATCTTTAAACCTCAGGCCAACAAACCTATTATATGTCTAATCTCAAATTCACCGGACAATTACCCCGCGCTCCGCTCCGTCCTCCGATAATCTCGGCAATGCCCATCATGGCTTGATCGCTGGGGTCGAATGCTGCTAGTGAGGCTGTCACCGTGGTGGGCATTTTGAGCAGATCGTAGGGAGTGTCTGCGGCAATCTGAACAAATTGGTTTGTCTTACTCGAGTTTTTGCCGATCTGATCTGCAAGCTGTGCTTGGCTGCTATTAATAAATGTGCGGAATGTGATCAGAATTACATTTCTGTTGCGGCACTTTGCGATCAGATTTTCAATTTCAATTTGATCAGGATTAATGCTATACCGTAGCTCTTCTGTGGCGATTTCATTTGCAGCCAGAGTTTCCGGCATAGTTTCGGCCATAGTTTCGGCCAGAGCTTCGGCCAGGGGCAGGTGATAACGTGGGTGATTGGGTGCAAGCACCAGCCAGTCTGTTGCTCTCGAGATGTTACCCCGCATCAGCGCGGGCGAGGTAGTACTAAATTTGGTGCTGTAAGAAGAATCTGCCACAATCTGATTTTGCAAAATTTCGAGCTTATCTGGCTCAGTTGACGGGTCTATGCATTGCGGTTTTCCCTGAAATAGTTTGTCTAATCTGGTGACTGACTCATTCACCCGCTTGCTGCTCAAGCGCCCGCTTTCTATGGCCGAGCTAATTGCTTGCACCGCCTCGGCTGATTGGGCAAAAGTGCCGCATACTAAAATCAAGTCGATACCAGCTTCTACAGCCATGACGCAAGCTTCACCGAGACCATAAGCTTTAGTTATTGCCTTCATGGTCATGTCGTCTGAAATTGCTAGGCCATCAAATTTGAGCTCGCGACGCAAAATTTCGGTCACTACCAGCGGTGACAATGTAGCAGGCTTCTTTTCTTCAAGCTGCGGCAACCAGATGTGTCCAATTAAAATGGCGCGCATCAACGCAATGTTTCTGGCAAAAGGGGCCAGGTCATACTGGTCTAATTGCAAACGGCTTTTGTCGACTATAGCCAGCTCCAGGTGCGAGTCTTGACTGGTTGAGCCGTGCCCAGGAAAATGTTTTGGACAGGCAATCATGCCAGACTCTTCAATGGCCGCGATCACTTGTGCGCCCATACTGGTAGTGCACTCTAACTCACTGCTAAATGCTCTTGTGCCTATCACCGGATTAAGCGGATTAGTGAGCAAGTCTAAAGTTGGAGCCAGCAACAAGTTAAATCCGAGCGCCTTTAGTTGCCTGCAGCTGATGGCGGTTATTGCCTTTGTTGCTTCAATATCTGCACGGGCAGCCACTGCCATGGGCGACGGTAAAGGCGAAAGCACATGGTCAAAGCGCTGAACGGCGCCACCTTCTTGATCTACTGTTAAAACAGGGGCATGGTAAGAGGCCGCCAAAATATTGTGGGTGAGCGTGGCCAGCTGTTTGAGATCACTGGCATTTTCTTTGAAAAGTGTGATACCACCGAGAGTGCCGGCCTGCAAAGCTTGCTTGTGCTCGGCGTCTAAAACTAGACCGGGTAATCTGCCAATCACCAGACGGCCTGCCAGTTGTGCAAATTTGTTCATTGAATGGTCTAAAGAGGTGAGATCAAGCGATAGACATCGACTGGTTTCTGGCGGCCTTTTACATTGAATTGACCAAGAAAATCAAATTTAAAATTGTCTTTAGCCAGCTCGTAAGTCACGCCTTCGACAATAATGTCGCCAGGGCGATCGTCGCCAATAAGTTTCTCCAGTCGAAATACCAGATTGGCCGTGTCACCCAGAAGTGCGGGGTTAGATGCGTTTGAGCCAAGATTACCGGAGGCCACAGGACCTGTTGCCAGAGCCATGTCGAGCATTAACGGATGGCCTTCAAAAGGCCAGACTCGTTTATCTGCTGCCAATTTGACGGTAATAATCTTCAATTTTAAAGCGGTAATGCAGGCCTGACACGCTGAAAGCCCGCCGCCAGTTTTAGCGTCGTTGCCCTGCCAGTAAGCCATGATGGCGTCACCGGCGATTTTCTCGAGCTGACCATAGTTCTTATTGATCTCATCATTGAGAGTATCAAAAACTTTTTGCGCTGCTTCCATTACCATCATCGGCCTGGTGGCATGGGCTTCCATCAAAGAGGTAAAGCCTTTGATGTCACCAACCAGAATGGTGGCGTTCATCATTTGAATACGGAACTGCGTGCGGTCTTGTGAATCGTCCGTATCTTCATCTTGATTAGGATGATCGAATTCAGGTGGATCTACCAGAAGCTCGTACTGGGCGATTTTGACACGGTCACCAGAGTGTAAGTGATACTCTTTGCCGGGCGTCAAGCGCCCGCCGTTGAGCATTGTGCCGTTAGTGCTGCCGGCATCAACGATTGTCCAGCCTTCTGATTTGCAACGAATTTCTGAATGTTGCCCTGATACTTCAGGGTAGGGCAAAACCAGTTTTTTCATACCACCGGAGGCAGGTTTACGCCCAATCTGAAGCACTTCGCCTTCAGTGAGTTCAACAATGTATGACTCCGCAGTGTCAGGATTGACTGTAAGCGTGCCGGATTTCATAGACTTAGCTTGGCGATCACAAAAAGTTTCCTTACTAAAGATCGTTAATCAAAATCACAGCGTCAGATTATCTCAGGCACTGGCTGCTTTAGCCAGCGACTTTTTTAGCTCTTCCACCCTATCCAGTTGTTCCCAGGGAAGATTCAAATCAGGTCTGCCAAAGTGCCCGTATGCAGCCACGTTGCGATAGAATTTGCCGCCATTGAGTTTTGGCAACTCATTCAATTTGAATGTTTTGATAATGGCAGCTGGTCTCAAATCAAAGGTTGAATGAATCAACTCGGTAATTTTGTGATCAGGCATTTTGCCTGTGCCGAAAGTAGTTACATTGACCGAAACTGGCCTGGCTACACCAATGGCGTAAGCAATTTGTACTTCGCAGCGATCAGCTAAACCGGCTGCGACGATATTTTTTGCCACGTGACGAGCAGCATAAGCAGCTGAGCGGTCAACTTTTGTTGGATCTTTACCGGAGAAGGCACCACCACCGTGGCGCGAATAACCGCCATAGGTATCCACAATAATTTTGCGGCCGGTCAATCCGGCATCACCATGTGGCCCACCGACAACAAATCTTCCTGATGGATTGATCAAATATCTGGTCTGGTCATCTGGTTTGATGGAAAGATCTTGGAAGACCGGCATAATCACGTAAGCCTTCAAGTCTTGAGCGATGCGCTCTTGCAGCTTGGTGTTTTCTTCGATGCCGTCAACGATTGGGTCGTGTTGGGTGGAGACAACGATGGAATCGACCCGCACCGGTGTGGTGCCGTTATATTCAATACTGACTTGAGTTTTGCCGTCTGGTCTCAAATATTTCAGAGTGCCGTTTTTTCTCACTTCAGATAGGCGGCGAGCAATGCGGTGCGCCACCGAAATAGGCATAGGCATCATTTCAGGTGTTTCGTTGCAGGCAAAACCAAACATCATGCCCTGGTCGCCGGCACCGGTTTCGTCAGCTGCATCTGTAGACGAGGCTTTCCCATCTGCTGTCACAGGTCGGCTCTCTAAAGCTTGATCGACTCCAGAAGCAATATCTGGTGACTGTTTGTTAATGGCGGTGAGAATGGCGCACGACATGGCATCGAAACCGCCCCCTTTTTCGCCGGTGTAGCCAATTTCTGTGATGACGGAGCGAATCAGCTCTTGGAAATCGACGGTGGCGGTGCTGGTTATTTCACCGGTGACAAGCACCAGGCCTGTGGATACTGCGCATTCAGCGGCAACTCGAGCTTTCACATCTTGGGAAAGCATGGCGTCGAGAATAGCGTCTGAAATCTGGTCGCAAACTTTATCAGGGTGGCCTTCTGTTACCGACTCAGAAGTGAATAAATAGTTTGTGGTCAAAGCAGCAACTCCTTGAGTCATATGAAAATTTGGCACGGCTTAAAAGCTGTAGCTAAGCCGCTTTCAGCTGGCTTAACCTGCTATGCTACCATTTTTTGCCATTCCTGAAATAAATCTATCGTTAGAACCGTGGCCCGAAATCTAACTCAGCTGTCGAAAATTGATGCTTCTGTCTCAATCTTGGCGATTTCGAGCTCGGTTTCAAGTGTTACCATATTAAGGAACGTGTATAGGGACCTTCGATGCCAACCGCTTACTCTCAGAAAAGTGACCGTGATCTAGTTTTAGCTTGCCAGAAACGCGAGCCCCAGGCCTTTGAAGAGCTGGTTAAACGGCATCAACGCACCGTATATTCATTAATCTATCAATTGGCTCCTGACTGGGAAGACACTTCGGATCTGGCTCAGGAAGTTTTCATTCGCGTCTGGCGCTCCATTAACAACCTGAGAAACCCAGCCTCGTTCCGTGGTTGGCTAACTCAAATTGTCACTAATCTATTTTATGACGAACTGCGTAAGCGCCCGCGTCGCCTGCCCACTGTATCTATGGATGATTCTCATGGTGGAGAGGACGGTGAGTCTGACGGCTCAACCCGCGATATACCTGATAATTCCATCTTGCCTGATGAAAAAATCCTCAATAAGGAAGTCTCGGAAGTCATCCGCCAGGCAATGTTGCGGTTGCCGGAACAGTTTCGTACAGCCATCGTCTTGAGAGAAGTGGAGGGTTTAAGCTACGACGAAATTGCAGTAATTACACAAACAGAAATGGGAACGGTTAAGTCGCGAATTGCGCGAGCCCGTACCAAATTGCAAGAGTTGCTTAAGCCCTACATCGAACAATCTCAGTCTGTACCAGAGGTTCCTAGCGATGGTTGAAGCTTTAGCTTGCGATAAATATAAGGATGAACTTTCGGCATTGCTTGACAATCAAGTAGCTCCGGAGCTTGCCAAAGAAATTAACGAACATATGCTCGATTGCACCGAGTGCACGGCCAGCTATGAATCGCTAAAAGCGTTGACTGCCATGCTCGGCAGGGCTTTCTCAGATAGCTCCGAGATGCCCGATCTGTGGTCGAAAATGTCACACGAATTACCTTCTGTGTGTGATGTCATTCTTGACGATCTTTCTGCCTATCTGGATGGAGAATTGACTTCACCAGCTCAAGAGGGTGTTAATCAGCATCTTAAAGATTGCGCCGACTGTCTGGCGAAATTTACTGCTCTTAATCAAACCAATCGTCTGCTGTCAAAAGGGTTGGAACTGCCGGCGGCCGTCAATGTCGATTTGTGGTCTTCTATTAAGGAACGACTTAACGCTGACTGTGCCCTGATTGATAACGAGCTTTCCGCTTACCTCGATCAAGAAGTGGTTTCGCAAAGACACAGAGAAATCACTAAGCACTTAACTGATTGCGCCAATTGTCAGGTTGAATTCAACAAGATTTCGACTGTGGGCGATATTCTGCGCGATTCTTATAAACCTGAGATTCCAGAAGAGTTCGATCTGTGGCCTGGTATCAAAAGCAAATTGCAAGTGGTGCCCTTTACACCAAAAACACAATCGGCTCAACTTACATCTAATAAGGTAGTAAAAGGACTTGATAGACGCTTATATGCACTTGCGGCTGTAGCGGCTGTCTTTGTAATGGTTTTCGGTCTGGGAGCTTTCTGGCTCAATAGTCCGGAACAATCGAACGTGCGACAAGTTTCAGCGGAAGGATATTTGATTGATTCATCGTTGTTGCAACCAGCAGATAAGGCTGAAGCGGTGGTGTATGAAGAATAGTGTTCGTTCGGCAAAATCTGCCGGCGCTATTTTTTCTGCGGCTCTCGTGGCAACCTTGTGTACTATTCAATTTGCACCTCCCGGGCTCGCCCAAGAAGGGCCAGCCGCTTCGGCTTCATGCAGCGTTGACTGGACTAAGCTCAATCTAACACCAGTGCAAAGCGGTCAAATCCAGACGCTTGAGCAGCAGTGGTACAAAGATTTCAATGAGCTGAGCCCGCAAATTCGCGATGAGCAGTCGAAGTTGCAAAAGCTTTTGTCTGATCATAATGCTGACCCGGTTCAAATATTGTCGATGCAGCAGTCAATTGCATCGCGCAGAGCGCAGCTTAGTAATGCTGCTATGCAAAACTACCTTAATAAACGCAAAATTCTTGACGAGAAGCAGCAGAAGCAGTTGGAAGACATGATGCGCATCATGATTCAAAATCGCAAAGCGCAGCTTAACCCTGGCTCGCAGACGGAAGTAATGCCAGATAAAATTCAGAACCTGATGCGTCGCATGCGTGACGTCCTGCCGATCGATAATCCAAATAAATAGAGCGAGTTGTTTTTTCGAACTACATATATTCAATTTTCTATTTTCCGTATTTCAAAAACACTATCTATTTAGATAGTGTTTTTGTTTTAGTGGTGCGCGACAACCATGAAAGTGGTTGCAACTTTATTAGTAGGTTGTATCAGTAAGTTGCGTTAGTTGTTCATTCTCTCATTAACGAAATGCAGGTTTTCGTAAATGCGCAGGGGGCTGCAAAGCCTTACTATGAGCCGTTGTTCATCAATACTGTTTGTAAACGATGCAAAGATTTCGATCGTATATCTAATAGGTGATCGATAGTTTCTTTTATGAAGATCTTTTGGACATGGGCAATTTTTCAATTGAACAAATATATTTCTTCAGTGTATGCTCAATGCCTACTCGAGTCGTCATTGACGATAGTGAGCAGTTGCATAATTAGCGATGCAACACCATCAGTGGTGGCTAGCATTAAAACTGATCGGCGCTGCTGATCAGGTGGCAACTAATCTCGTATAATGATTCACTGTTAATAGGACGCACGAACTAAAGCAATTTTTTGGTTACGCCGCTCCTCTACAAATATATCCGCTCCTTCCAACCTTTAATTAGTAAGTAAGGAAGCGCGTCTTGCCCTGGATATTTTCCAGATAAGGAAAACTCAATGACCACCGGAATTGCATCAGCACCTGTCAATCAATATGTAAGCACCAACGTTCTGCCCTTTGTCGAGCGTGAACGTACATCAACAGCTTTCAGTCCTCGTACTCTGGTGCTCGCCAGCGAACCTGCCGTCGACGAATTGAAATATCGCAAGCTGATTGATCTTGCCGTGCAGTATGGTGCCCGTCTGCTTGCACTCAAAAGACGCGATATTGCTTCCGTCAATCAGAAGTGGTGCCAGGTCAGTGATGCCCAGCCAGGTTCGATCAACCGCGGCAATGAGACTGAGTCTTACTGGCGAAATAAGAATCTTTATGTACGTCGAATTTCAAATCGTTCTATTGGCTCGTCGACATTTCTGCCTTCTCTAACTGAAATTGCATGCCAATTTTCAGGCGGCTCCAGCTTGCTTATTACCATCAATGAGATGGAGCACACTGCTCGCTTTGACGTAGTCGAAGCCAAAGGAAAAACCGGATATTGCCTCGATGGCCTTGATTATGATCTGGCTCTCAGTCAGGTTTTCAGCCTGCTCAAAGAGATTGAAGGCGTTTAAAAAGTTTTGAACTAAGTTCAATAAAGTGTGACCGCCGGTCTTGGAGCCGGCGGTCTTAATTTGTGCACTTATTTTTGCGGTTCTTGCAAGCTGGTCTGAAGCTCTCTCACTGTCTTGTCGAGATCGCCAAGATCTTTCAGGCACTCTTTCAACTCACTATCGCTCAACACCTTTTTTGCATTCTTGTCAGTCAATCTTTGCGACTGAATGCGCTTAAGAGCCGCTTTGACGTTGCCTATATCTTTCAAGCTTTTGGCTAATGATTGGCTGACTTTTTTCTCAACAGCTTCACTGCGAGCCAGAGTGTTGTTGAAACGATCACCTAGAGCGGTAAATTGTTTACGGTCGATATCCTTTGCTGGCTTGCCTTCAAATTTATCCAGCTCAAGGTTGACTTTGTCCAGTTCGGCGGCAATTGCCGACAATTCCATGCGGCTGGCCTTAACCGCCGCTGAAATCAACTGCAGCTGCCTGACAGGGTCAATTACAGATGGGTCTATGACACCACCAGACTTAGATGCTGGGGCTTTGCCTTTGGCGCTCGGGCCTTGTGCTTGCAGCGGCAAAGCGGTGACCAGCGAGATGCTCAGAGGCAGTAGACCTGCCAGCAGAACAAAGTCAAGATTCAATATTTTGATTTTTTCAGGCATTTTCATTTTCATATGATACCGAACTTGCTTCAAGCTCCTACACGGAAGCTGGAACCCACCCATGAATGTAATATCATGAGCCAGGAAACCCTGCCAGAAACGTGGCCTGAAACTTTGGAAGTATATAAGCGATGATCAAGGAGAAATTGGCCGAGATTGTTGAACAGGCCTTGTTTGAGGCCTGTGATAACGGCAAGATGGGCCCTCTGACAAAAGCCGAGGCCGAAAATGGCGCTGTTGCCATTGTTATCGAAAAGCCAAAGTCGGCAGAACATGGTGATTTCGCTTGCGGCATGGCCCTTAAAATGGCTGCGCTTGTCAAAACATCGCCACTGCGTATTGCCGAGACATTGGCAGAATATATTGGCAAAAGTAAAGCCGTTGAAAGTGGTGCAATAGCCAAAATAACGGTGGCCGCGCCCGGATTTATCAACTTTACATTGGGCACTGTCTGGCTCACTGACGTTATTTCTCAAGTCCATTGCCAAACTGCCGATTACGGCCGCTCAGTTAAAGGCGCAGGAAAAAAAGTTTTAGTTGAGTATGTATCAGCCAATCCTACGGGCGAATTGCATATTGGGCACGGTCGTAATGCGGTTTTTGGTAGTTGCCTTTCAAATTTGATGAAGTTCGGCGGCTATCACGTCGATCAAGAATTTTATGTCAATGATTATGGCGAGCAAATTTTGCATCTTGGAAGATGCGCATGGGCTCTTTATCAACGCTTGCTGGGCAAAGAGGTTGAGTATCCTGCCGAAGGATATCCTGAAGAATTTTTACGCGATTTTGTGCAGAAAGTAGTGGACGCGCACGGCGATCAATATTTGCAATCAGGTGAACAGGGGCCGTCAGTGGTGGGCGATCTGGTCAAAGATTTGATTATTGAAAATCAAAAAACACTTTTGAAAAATCTTGGTATCGAATTCGATGACTGGTATTCAGAACGCAGTCTGCATGCCAGCGGCAAAGTGGCCGATGTTTTGAAAGAGTTCGACAAACACGGATTTACTTACGAAAAAGACGGCGCTTACTGGTTGAAGGCGCAAGAATTAGGCGATGAGCGCGATCGTGTATTGCGTAAATCAACCGGTGCCACCACTTATTTAGCCAATGATGCTGCCTATCACCTGGAAAAATATCGCCGCGGTTATGACATTGTGATCAACATCTGGGGCGCTGATCACCATGGTCAGGTACCTGGGCTGAAAGGTGCTGTGCGTGCCCTGGGGCAGGATCCTTCCAAGCTTGAAGTGGTGCTGACGCAAATGGTTAATCTGAGCCGCGACGGTCAGATTGTCAAAATGTCGAAGCGCGCAGGCACAGTGATTATGCTCAGCGAAGTTGTGGAAGAAGTTGGAGTGGACGCCACCAGATATTATCTGGCTGAATCGAGCCCGCAAAATGCCATCAATTTTGACCTGGATCTGGCTAAGAAAACCAGCCGCGAAAATCCTGCATTTTATATTCAGTATGCACATGCTCGTTGCTGTGCCATTTTGCGTCGCGCTATGGAGCCCGTAGTCAACGCTGAAACTGGTAAAACAGACCAGCCACCATTTTCACAAGCTCAATGGCATGAATTTTTGCAGGAGTATCAATCTGGTGGAGAAGTATTTACTGCTCTGTTTGATTCTGACTCGACCATAGCAGGGCATCAAAAAGCCCTGATTGCTCGACTGGAGTTATTTCCAGAAGAGGTTGAAGAAGCTCTCAAAACACGTTTGCCTGGCCGTCTGGCACGTTATGCCTATGAGCTGGCTAATGATTTGCAGAAATTCTATGAAGTTTCTAGAGTAATAACTGATCAATTATCAGTCTCGAAAGCAAGACTGGGACTAATTTTTGCAACTAAGCAGGTTTTAAGCAACGCACTGGGCATAATAGGCGTGTCAGCTCCAGAGCGGATGTAATTTATAGGTCGCCAGACCCAATTAATTGACCTTTTTGGGTTGAGGTCTTCCCGCCCTTGACAAGCAGTGCTAGGCTAGAGCTATGGCTCGAGTTTATCTGTTTTGATTTTCAATGACCAACAAGATTAGTTTGATGTGGCATGCAGGGCAATTAAATGCACGACAGGGCAGAAAATAACAACGGTCGAGACAAATTCAAAGACAATGAACTGAACGAAAAGTTCACTCTTGAATTTACTAAAGAAGAAGGCTTACTTCTTCTTACCAGTGCCAGATTACTGGACAAGCTTGTGGCCGGCGTTACTATTCACGCTCAAGAGCGCGATGAGTTAATCAAAGAGATTATCGGCAAGTTGAGCGCCATGGTCTCCATCGAGGTTTCGCACCTCTCCAATGAGCTGGCAGATGCCATTGTTGATTCGGTGCTGGGTGAAGGGGAAATGGAAGACGATTACTCTTACGTCTCCGATGCACTGGCCTTAAATATGCAAGATACCGATTCGTTCCTTGATTCTTATAACGAAGAAGATTTGCAGGCTTTGCGGCGTTCTATTACAGAAGACGACCACAATATGATGGATGACATCAATATCGATTATGACAAGCTGCCCCTCGACTTTCCCAAAATGGACAGCCAGGGCGCTCAGAAAGACCATTTTGCCAGAAGTCTTGAATTAGACGCAGCCCATTATGCTCAGATTGAATTTCCCATGTATGCCACCGACAAAACTCTGCCGGTGCTGGAAAAAGCGATGATCAATCATCTGAGTGTACGAGTGCAGTACTACAGCTTCTTGCGTGAATCAGTAGACACTGTTACGCTTAATCCGTTGATTATGATAAAAGAGCAGGGTAACTGGCGCATGGTGGCCTACTGCCACGAACGCAGTGAGATGCTTTTATTCAGAGTCGATCGCATCAAAGAAATGGTGGAAACGGCAGATACTTTTGAGGCGCCTAATAACGTTGGCCAGATAAGTTATAAACGCCTGCCGGTTTATTCTTGAAAAAAAGATTCTGCCACCATAAATGGTGCTTTTAGTAAACCACTATAAAGCCGTTATAAAGGACTAAATTTTGAATTCAGAAAGTAATTCAACAGCAATCGCTCTTGGTAGCGATCATGCCGGCTTTGAATTGAAAGAAGCGATTAAGAAGATGCTTGCCGAGCAGGGTCTTGCAGTAGAAGACTTTGGTACCTTTTCGCTCGATTCTTGCGATTATCCTGACTATGCTCGTAAAGTGGCCGATGCTGTATCTCACGGTACATGTGAGAAAGGCATTCTCGTTTGCGGGTCTGGAGTGGGAGTATCAATTGTCGCCAACAAAGTACGCAGAGTGAGAGCGGCTTTGATAGGTGATGTGGAAACAGCCAAACTTTCCAGACAGCATAATAATGCCAATGT
The DNA here is from genome assembly GCA_036170915.1 of Cyanobacteria bacterium auto_48_18. Lineage (GTDB taxonomy): Bacteria > Cyanobacteriota > Vampirovibrionia > Obscuribacterales > Obscuribacteraceae. Next base: position 131,586 of record JAVHQC010000035.1, on the reverse strand, counting down.
TCTCTGTTTGGCCGGCCGCACTACGAATAGCGAGCAGGCACAGGCCATTATCGCAGCCTGGCTGACTACCGATTTTGAAGGCGGCCGCCATGCTCGCCGAGTGGATAAAATTGAGCAACCACGGGCGGGTGAGCAGGGGATGCACTAGTTAGAAAATATACCTCCGGAGGTATTTTTCTGAAAAACTAAGTTCGAACTCAGTTTTTTTCAGCTCGGCAAGGCCGCCAGAACTAAGGTTTTATTCGAATCTGTGGGCTTAGCCGCATAAAGTCTGCGCCAGACAGCAAAGCTTTGAGGCAGAATATTGCCTTGATCATCATAAGCTGGCCCAATTAATGTAGAAGCATGCTCTCTTTTCAGCCAGTCATGTTCAAAGCGACTCAAAGTATTGACGAAGTCTTCGTTTTTCAGGGCATCGCCTATTTTGACGCAATTGCGTGCCCCGGCTTGAGCTAGTAATGCACTTATCGCAGCGGTTCTTTTTTTAGACCTGCCACGCACTGCTTTTTCGGCATTATAAGAATTACCTATGAGTAAATATGGTTTTCCTGGCCAGGCACGTGCAACTTTATAAGGTGCCAGATCTAATCTGCGATGCAGCGAATCTGGTCCGATGGCTGATTGCATATTAGTCAAAAGATTTTTCACTTCTTCACGTCTTGGCATTTTAAAAACTCCATTCAAAAACTTTCGCTATCTATAACTTGCCACCAGCTAGTGTCGGATAAACTATCAAAACCCAAGATTAAGGATGCTATGAAAATATTGATAGCGCCCTGCGCCTACAAGGGCACCATTGCCGCCTCCACCCTGGCCACGGCCATTGAGGTGGGAATCAATGGGCAGACTCCAGGTCTCAATCAGATTGAGCTTGCTCCCGTGGCTGATGGTGGCGATGACACTCTTGCTTGTTTGCAACTAGCAGCTGGTGGAGAGCTGGTTTATCAAACAGTTTCAGGCCCCACTTCCAAGCCTTTGAAAGCCGCATATCTGTTATTGAAAGATACAGCCTGCATCGAACTGGCCCAGGCCAGTGGAATAGCCCATCTTCAAACTGATGAACTTGCACCACTGACTGCTCATACATACGGTACCGGTGAATTAATTGCTCACGCCATTGAAAGCGGAGCTCGAAAAATTGTCATTACTCTTGGTGGTAGTGCCTCTACTGATGGTGGCACTGCCATACTGGTGGCGCTTGGTGCCAAATTTCTAAATTCGCAGGGTCAAAGCACTATATTTGGTGGCGGTAGCTTGACTGATATTGAGTATATCGATCTGGCTGTTTTGAAAGAGAAAACTGCAGCAGTGAGCTTTGTTATAGCCACTGATGTGGTCAGTCCGCTTTTAGGTGCAAGCGGGGCTGCTGCTGTTTTTGCACCGCAAAAAGGTGCCACCCCCCAACAGGTGTTATTGCTTGAGCAAGGCTTAGCTCACTTTGCCGACATGCTCGATGCCGCTACCGCCGCCAATAAGCGATTTTCATTGCGTGACGCCCCAGGAGCGGGCGCCGCTGGTGGAGCCGGTTTTGGCCTGGCAACGGCACTTTCAGCGAGCTTTGTATCAGGTTTTCACTGGCTCGCCGAAAGAATAAATTTGACTGAAAAATTGAACTGGTGTGACATGGTTGTGGTGGCTGAAGGTTGCCTGGATAACCAGTCTTTGAGCGGTAAAGCCGTGGGTGAGCTCCTGCAATTAGCCAAGGCGGCAGGCAAAGCCGTGGTGGCGTTACCGGCCGTGACTACACTTTCGCAAAGTGATCAAGAAAAACTATTCAGCGCAGTATTTTGCACTGCCAAGCAACCTTTTTGCCAGGGTAATCAGGCCGATATCACAAGCGTTACTGCCGCAGCCAGATTGATTAACGGCGTTTCTTTAAGAAGCTAAGCATGTCATTGGCCAGGTTAGTGTTAACCACAGGCTTTGTGGCGAACATATTTTGAGTGGCAGCTTGAGCCGGCTGAATAATTGCGTCAGGTTGAGCCTTAGCAGGAATGACCTTCTCGCCTAAGCTGGCAGGATCAGGCAACTGATGGTTTGAGCGAATGGCATCATAATTGCTGTACGAAGTAGATGAAGTGGTGGCGCCAGTGTTGTATCCAGACTGTGTTTGCATCTGTGGTTGCTGTGCTTGCAGTGTCTCACCAGGCATGGCCTGATCTGGCATGCCGGCTTCGGCACCGTAAGAATCGGTTGGTGATTGAGCAACTTGAGCTTGAGCCTCAGCGCCCGAAGGGTTGATGTTTACATTAGTTGTGCCGGCAGCAGCGCCTGGGTCGGCGGATGCCAGAGTTGGAGCTGGTTGAGCGGCGCTCGAAAGCTGCATTGACGGATCGGCAGTGCCACCCAATGAGAGCTCTTGGCCAGGATGAATCATGGATGGATTAGAACCAATAATTTCACTATTGGCTTTGTAGATATCACCCCATTTGGTGGCGTCGCCCAGTTGCTCGTGGGCAATATCCCAGAGATTGTCACCAGGCTGCACAGTGTAATGGGCAACATTGGTTGAAGCGGAGGCGGCTGCGTCAGCGCCAGGCAACTGAATGGTGGTACCTGGTCTGATCAAATCAGGATTAGCGCCAAGCACATCAGAATTCATTTTATAAATATCTGACCATTTGCTGGCATTACCGAGATTGTCTTTGGCGATATTCCACAGGTTGTCGCCTGAACGAATGGTGTAGCTGCGTGGCTCCACAGGCGCGGTTTGAGCATCGCCGCCTTCTGGTTGCGCTTGATTGACGTCGCCATTCTGGGCAACTTGTTGCTGTTGCATTTGTTGCTGTTCAAATTGCTGTTGTTCACTCAATGGCTGCTCTGGCTGGCCGGCAACTTCAGCTTGTTGTGTTTCAATCTGAGCTGGGGCTGCTGATTTAGCGGCAGCGTGACTGGCAGTAGTGGCCGTTGCTGGCTTAGCTGCTTGCACATTTTGATGGCTCGGCTTGACTGAATGAGAAACACGGTCGAATGTTTTGTGAGTACGAGCGGTTTCATGTTTGGCATCAACCTTGTGATCGGCCTTTGCCATTTCGGTTTTTGCTTCTACTTTGTGGCTGACATCATGCTTGGGTAATGCATGCTTGTCGCCCAGACTGTCTGCTTTGAGGTCACCGTTGTGCCCGTCTAGACTGAGTGATTTAGCTTTCAGTCCACCAAGATTTTCTGCTCCACCCTTGATTTGACCTGCTCCCAGATCGTGCTTCATGCTGCCAACAGTAGACTGGAAGGAGTCGTTGGTGTTGCCCATGGCGAGCAAGTCATTATTAATGGGTTCGCCAAATGTTGATCCGCTGACATTGAGCGAAGAGGCGTTAGCTGTTTGAAGTGGTGTCTGAATAGTCGATTGAATAGGCACTGACTGGGCCATAGTCTGCGAGTTCAAGCTCTGGCCGCCACCGAGGCTGTCGCTGAACAAGCGATTGTTGCCGGCAATCTGGCCTTGAGGAATGCCATTTGACATACCAGGCCCAGACAAATGACCAGCACCTTCAAAGGCAGACTTAGCCATGCTTCCTGAGCCGCTCACATTGAATGAACTACGGCTGAAAGCATCTTGGCTGAAAAGCTGGTTGGAGCTGCCCAGAGAGGCATTGAGTTTGCTGGAAAGTAAATCAGAATTGAAGCTGCCGTGGAGGCCGCCCAGGTTACCAAATATAGGTGCGTTGCCTGGAAGTAGTCCAAGATTGAGAGCAAAGTGTTCAGATGTCATCGAAGTCAACGTCGAAATAGTGTCGCCGCCAAGATCTTGCAACAGGGAACCATCGAGACCAAGCGACATGCCGAACTGGCCAAGGGCTTCAAGCTGAGGGCTGAAGAATGCCCCCAACATTTCAAAGAAGCTGCTCATCAAACCGATGTGACCTGGCATCTTTGTAATCATATTAATCAAAGGTGAAACGGCTTGTTCGCCGGCAGCACCAATTGCACCTAGCCCAGACTCGGCGCCACCTGGAATTGCCGCCATAGCAGCATCTTTACCAGCGGAAGCCAGGCCAGAGAATTGATTTTGCACTTCACGGGCAATAGAATCGCCGCCGCCAGCCAGGTTGCTGTTGGCTGCCTGGTCTAAAGGTTCGGAAGATCTGAAATCGAGGGGTGACATTCGCTGGGTCCTTGAGAGGCGTCCTTTCAATCTACAACCGGCCGGAGCGCTTGTCCATGGCAATCATGGGAGGATCCCCACGATTTCCACCTCGATTTTGACGATTGTGCAAAAGATTTATCTTTCTCCACTCTTGCTGGTCTGTCGCGTTAGAGCTTACTTACGCGCGGCTCGAGGTCAAGCGGTTAAAATTTGCAGGAATTAGCGCTTGTTACTCACTCACCGGCAAATTAATGACAAATTCGAAAAAACTTGCAAGTTCACTTTTGTCGCTGTCTCTGGCTGCAACCTATATTTCGGTTCCCGCCAGTCTGGCAATTGAGCGCAGCGCACATAAACCGGCGGCTAAGTCGCCTGCGTCAAAACCAGCGATGAAATCAGCTGTTAAAGCGGCTGCAAAAACAGCAGCTGCCAGTGCTCCCGCAAATGCAAGCACTTCTGCAAGCACAAAAGAGAATGCCACAGCACCTGCCGTTTCACTGGTGGCGGCCAACCTGGTTCCTCTGGCTGAGGACTATCGCAGTAATCCTGACGAATTGTCGTGGAGCCGCTACGCCACTTACCTGCGTGATTTGTTGGCTTTGCCCCAGTATGTATCCGCAGAGCCGGCCCACGTAGTGGCAGCTAACCCCTCACTGGGCGAATTCAAAGTCAAAGTCAGTGAAACCGGAATCGGTAATTTTAGAGTGTGGAGTTTCCCGTCAATAAGAGAAAGTCATGCCGTAATTTTTCAGACACCAGCACGCACTACTGCTATTCCATTACCTCAGAATGTATCTTTCCGTGATGCCCACATAGTTGGTGGTGTTGCCCACGCACCAGCAAAAGTGGTGGTGGTCAAAAAAGGCAAAAGCAGTATTACTAAGGTTACCAAAGTAGTCCATCCTGCAGTTAGCGCTAGTGGGCCAAAGTCACTGGTTTTGATTGGTGCAGATCGCACCACTGCAGCATTATGGTTTAAGGGCTTCCAGCTTGTTGAGGGAATTCCTGAAGCACCGGAACTTTTTAGTGCTCTGCCGGCGTTCTTCACCCAAAACGTCACTGGAAAAGCAGCTTTTTCCGGAAATGACATTGTCCTCACTATTCAGCCACCAGCGCCAGCTCGAGTAGAGAAGCGAGACGAAGATAAAATTCCTGGTCTGGTCAAAGATACAATTTCGAAACCAGTTGCTGCGGCCAGCACTGCGGGTTACAAAGTCATTCTCAAATTTATTGGCGGCAAATATACTTTAGCTGGCCATGCCGCTGACGACGCACCACAATCTATTGCATTGAGCTTTTGCCAGGCTGTAGTTAACAGCCGACCAGACATCGCTAAGTCATGGCTTGTGGATAGTAAGTTAGTTTCGATTCCAAAATATCTTGGTTTATTCGGTAGAGTCAGCCCACCCATGCGCCTTGTGGCCATGTCTTCTCAGGGTGGTGCAGCGCGTTATCGTCTCGTTACCTCGGCTAAAAACGATTTGATTATAGAAGTCGGTCGCATTACCCAACCCGGACCACGTCGAGGTCAACTGGCGATTAAAGCCCTGTTTGTAGCCCCTTCAGATGCTATTGCGCAGAAATTGAGCGGCACCATGGTGCTGCCAGGCGGCGCTGCTACTTCGAGCGTAAATTCAAGCGCCACCACTGGCGGTACAAATTCGGGCGCTGATAAACCCGCTGCAACATCTCCTGCTGTTCGCAAGAATTGAGGCTATGGCTGACTTCTCTCCTAACGATGCTCCACAGGCTGCATCTGGTTCGTCCGGGTCGCCCGGATCATCTGGATCTTCTGGACCGTCAAATAGCGAAAAAGAAGCAACTGAAAATTATCTCAATTCTTCCCTGGCCTTTTTGACATTTTCTTATCGCGAAAATCTATATAGTCAACTAGACAAATTGGTGGAGACCGGTAAAAGTTTAGATGGCCTGATCATTGATCTGATGCAGACTGGTTTTTCGCTGCCTTTAGATGCTTTAGTTAAATTTGCTATGTACGCGAAGAAGCTCCTTAACCCGCAAGGAGTGCTGCTTTTTGTAAAGGGCGACGGCGCTATTACTCTAACGAAAGACGATCCTGCTGGTGGTCTGACGTTCAATATTTACGACAGTCCCTTTGGTATTTTCACTCGCTACCCGCTGCTGGCTGACTATGCCTGTGCCACTGTTAGTGGTATCGATCGCCGCCGCCTCAAAGGTGGTGGCAGCACTCTGGCCAATCACATTCTCTCAACTTCAATTCCTGTTTTGACCTCAGACGGTAAGCAAGTAAAGGGTGACTTTACCCTGCCTGCGCCGCAAAACTGGGTGATGCAGATGGTAGAAGATTATGCTTCAGTTGAGTCGATTGTGCGCAATGTAGAATCGCACCATCAACTGCCTTCTGATGAAGCTTTGCGAATATTGCAAGAGCTGGAAGCGGCACGTTTAATTTTTCCTGTATTTTCGCGCATTCAATTTTTGTCAAATTGTTATCATAATCGCAAGCCCTTCCGCCTTGGGCGCTATATGGTGGCCTGCGGCATTCTCACTGAAACGCAGTTACGCGAGCTTCTTGAGCGGCAACAAGAAGAAGGTTGGGGCAAACAGCAACGCACTTTCCTTGGTCTTCTGGCCGTGCGTGCCGGTTATTTGAACACTCGTGAGCTAGAAGTTTTGCTTGACGATCAATATCTTTATGGTGGCTATCACAGGCGCACCGAAGACGAACTGCCAGGCGTCTCGCGTACAGTCAATATTGAAACTATGCGCGATTCTATGATCGGAAGCCTCGGTGCTATTGATACGGCTGGCCTTTTACAGTCACTGGGAACGGCCAAGAAAACCGGTTTGCTCACCGTAGAAGATCGCGAAAAAATATTGATTGTCGCTTTTGTGGACGGCAAACCCACTCACGCCAAAATGAATAAGTTGCGCGGCTATCACGCCATGGTCGAATTTATTACAGTCTGGAGCGAGGGCATTTTTGTTTTTCGAGACAAAGGACTGTCTCAAGAATTTGATGAAAATTGCAAAATTACTCAGACACTAGAGCGCTTGCTCTTAGACTCGGCACTCTGCCAAGATCAAGTCAATCAAATTTTTGCCAGTCTGCCCCAGGGGCGAGATTCGATTTTAGAGAGAGTCTGGAATTTCGAGATGGTCTGGCAGCAGTATAACGGTGCGCCTATACGCTTGATGGACGAGACTGTATTGAGTCGTGAAGACCGCTCAATGATTGCTGAGCTGGCTTCTCTTATAGACGGTTTGTCTACCATCGACGAAGTAATTAAGGCTTTCGATAACTGGCCCACTCATAAAATTGTCAAATCGTTGTATATGCTCACTGAGCTGAAGTTGGCTAATATTCAACAGGCCAGTCTCTTTCGTCCGCTCATTGTTTTGCAGAAAATCGGCGCTGAGATGCAAGAGCTAGTCGGTCGCGAAGACAATAAGGCGCTCTTGCAAGCATCTTTGCACTATGTGCATGGCGACTCGCCGGCAAAATCTCGTTTTCACGTAGACCATGAAGGTCGTATATCAGTTAATCTTGCTCAGATGAAACGTGATGGTGTGCCGGTTTCAGCAGTGCTTTTAGAATTGCGCCGCTGGATGGAAGCCTACCTTGCTTATTGTCGGCGGCAAGTAGACAGCAAAATCGTAGACGAAATAGTGGCACGCGTGATCAATAGCAGTACTTGAGGAAACCCAATGGACGTAAAATTACAATCTGGTGCTGCAGGCGCTCTGGCAGCGGATCTGCTGGTAGTGGGAGTATTCAATCAGGAAAAAATTCTTGATGCCCTGAGTGCTCTGGAGCTAAAAATAGATCAGAGCCTCATTACTGCTCTGGCAAACATGGCAGCAGAAGACGGTTTTGGCGGAAGATTAGGCCAGCAGCTGATTTTGCCCACGTATGGTAAAGCACCATTTAAAAGATTATTCTTGTTTGGTCTCGGTACTGAAGCAGACGTGACGCTCTCTGCATATCGCAAACTGGGCGTACAAATTTCAAAGAAAATTACTGCCCTCAATAATGCTCAGGCTCTCAGCGATAAAGACAAAGACACAGATAAAGATAAAGCGACTGCAGCTAAGAAGAGCCCTAAAACAATTGTTGTGAGAAACGTTGCACTGCTTATGCGTACTTGTGCAACTGCAACGGCAAATGGCACAAAAGCGGTCGGTGCCAAAAAAAGCAAAGCCGATCTACCGGCCGCAAGAAAGACGCTGGATGCTTCTGACTGTTTGTCTTCTTTAGTCGAATCGTGGATCTTGTCGTCTTTCAATTTTGCTCAGTACAAAACCAGAGCAGACGATAAAAGAGCAGCAGCCAATTCTTCAGTCAATTGCACTTTGAATGTTTTTAGCCGCGATCTTAGCGCTGCTCAAGTGAAGAAAGCGGCTTTCTTAGCCGTTTCCATGGCTGAGGCGACTAATATGGCACGGGCGCTCATTGCCGAACCGCCAGCCGTGATGACGCCAACCAGGCTGGCTCAAGCGGCCAGCAAAATTGCCGCCGACAATGGTTTGACTATTAAAATACTTGATCCCGAACAAGTGACAAAGCTTGGTATGGGAGCTTTTCTTGGTGTAGCTCGTGGAGCAAAAGAACCTCTGCGTTTAATCGTTCTCAAGTACACTGCTGCCAAAACAAAAAGCAAAAAAACTATTGGTCTGGTGGGGAAAGGCATTACCTTTGACTCTGGCGGCTTATCATTGAAAACCGCTGTGGGCATGGAGCATATGAAATATGACATGGCCGGAGCGGCAGCAGTACTTGCAGCCATGCAGGTAATTGCTAAAGTCAAACCAGAGGTATCGGTGTTAGCTGTGATACCCGCCACTGAAAATATGCCGGGCTCAGCTGCGCTGCATCCGGGAGACGTGCTCAAATCGATGAATGGTAAAACCATTGAAGTGAATAATACCGACGCTGAAGGGCGGCTCGTGTTGGCTGATGCCATTACTTATGCCCTGCGCAATGGTGCTGACGAGATTATCGATATCGCTACTTTGACTGGTGCTGTAGTATCGGCCCTGGGCCGTGTAGCCGCCGGAATTATGGGCTCAGACCAAAATCTGGTGAACTCTGTCATCGCCAGTGGTGCCGCAAGCTCAGAGCAATACTGGCAGTTGCCTTTATTTGTCGAATATAAAGACGCCTTAAAGAGTGACATTGCTGATTTGAAAAATGCCGGTTCGCGCGGCGAAGCAGGTTCTAGTTGTGCTGCCATGTTCTTAAAGGAGTTTACTGAGGGTAAACCCTGGGCCCACCTTGATATAGCCGGCATGGCCTGGCTCGATCGCGAGCGCGACGAGTTCTGTAAAGGCGGCACCGGTTTTGGTGCGCGCACGCTGGTCAATTATGTGCTTTCACAAGCCACATAAATTGACTGGTTGAGCAACTGAATTTTGCGAATCAATTAACCAGCTGTGTGATGGTACGCATCAGCGGAATCAATGAATCAGTGTCTCTGCCGTCAGTTACAGTGACGAGCAAACCGCCGCCGAAGTCGGCAATTACCACGTAACCGCGGTGGGTTCTCGAGACAACCTGGTGCACCCGATCGTGACCCATTTTTTTAGTCACGTGTTCAGTGTTCATATAAACACCCAGTGCCCATACTCCAACAGATTCAGCGTCCATATCACCAGGCATGGTGTTGGCAATCAGAAGTCCGTCATGACCCACAATTACTGAGCCGACGACTCCCTGTTGAGTGCCTATCTGGCTTAGCAACGATTGCAAATCTTGCGAAGCCTCAAGAGTGAGGATGCGCATTTTGCCTTCGTTAAAGTCGGAGCTTGTTAGTTTACCGATTTTATCCAGGTCTTTTTGATCGAGCAAGAATTTCCCGATGGAAGCAATTCTGCCTGAACCAGCGTCTTGGTTCTGATCGGCAGAAGCGTCAAGACGGCCGATACCAGCAATCTTAGGCGGAGCCGACATGCCCATATCAGTCTGCGAATCTAAAGAAGAATTTGTAGCTGAAGAACTATTTGCATCTTCTGGAATGCCTAGATTATCTGAGAAAATGCGGTTCATCACATTATCGTCAACTGAGAACAAGCCACCTTTTTGCTCTTGCGCTGGTGCTGCCGCTGCAGCTGGAGCTTGATTCCAGGCTGGCGGTGCTGGTGGTGTGGGTGTGCCCCAACCACCTGGTGCCTCGGCAGCAGGTGCTGCAGGAGTAGCGCCTGACCAACCGCTTGGTGCTGCTGCTGCAGGTTGAGCTGCTTCCATGCCCCAGCCGCTTGGTGCTTGTGGGGCGGCTGACCAGCCGCCACCAGATGTAGTGGCGCCGGCCACAGGAGCAGGTGCAGGTACACCCCAACCTGCCGGTTGAGCTGCAGGTGCTTCAGCTGGTGCACTCCAGCCTGCTGGGGCTGCTTGCGCTGGTGGCGCAAAGTTGTTGGCGGCTTGCACTGGACTTATGGATGGTGCATTGTTCGCTACTTGAGTCGAGGGTTCGTCCACTCCTAAATTATTGCTGAACAATTTGTCGAGATCATTATCTGTTAGTGAAAACAGACCTTTGTTTTCTTGAGCGGCAGGTGTTGCTTGTGGTGCCGCTGCTGGAGCTTGTACTTGTGCAATCGGTGCTGGAGCCTGTGTTTGTGGAACCGCTGCTGCAGGAGCTTGCGGTGGAGCAAAATTATTTACTGCAGCCGCGGGCACAGCTAATGAAGGATCCGTTCCACCAGTATTTACCAGTGTTCTGCCAACCGGTTCGCTGACGCCGAGATTGTCGCCAAAAATCTTATCGATATCGCGGTCGGCTAAATTGAACATACCACCAGCATTGTTGCGATCAGTTACTTCTGGTGCTGGTGGTGCTGCTGGAGCAGGAGTTGGAGAAGCCTGACCCCATGCTGGTGGCTGACCCCACGCCTCTGCTCCTGCAGGTGCTGCTGGTGCGGCTGGTGGTTCTGCTGCCCAGGCTGAAGGCGCTGGCAATGTTGGTGCTGCTGCAGGTGGTTCTACACCCCATCCAGAAGGAGCTGGTGCTGCTGCTGCCGGAGCACTGTTCCATGCTGGCGCGGCAGCCGGAGCGGCTTCTGCGGCGGCTGTCCAGGAAGGAACTTGTGGCTTTTCATTGCCCCATCCAGCTGGTTGTGTTTGAGGTGCCACTTCTGCTGGTGCCGACCAGGCGGCAGGTGCTGCAGGCGCGTCTGCAGCACCTGCCGGAGCTGCTGCTGGTGCGCTTTCCACCGCCCCCCATGGAGTTGTAGTAGGCTGTTCCGGATGTGTGCCCCAGGTTGTCGGGGCTGGAGATGGAGATGGAGATGGAGTATCGCCCCATGCTGATGGTGCAGCAGGTGCCGGTGCGCCACCAAATGGTGCCGCATTAGCTGGTGCTGCAGGCATAACTTCAGCTGCTTGCTCTGGTGCAGCATCTTTATTAGCCCGTTCTTGAATAGGTACATCCCAACGGTTGTCCTGCCCACCACCAAGTACCGCGCCCATTTTTTCTACGATCTGATTGACCGGAATACCCGAACTCATCACCGGTGCAATTGGTGCTGGTGCTGGTAGATCGGCTCCCGTGGTGCGTGCTTGAATTGGCACATCCCAACGAGCAGCTTCAGTGGCAGCCGGTTCTGGCTTGCGATCTTGAATCGGTTGATCCCAGCGATCGCCTGCCGGGGCGGCTGCTGGTGCAGACTGAGGCACAAACGCCGAGGCTGCTGGTGCTAGTGGTGTAGATTGTTCTTTCTTCCCATAGGCTTGCCAGGTGCCGGTTTCCATCTGTTCAGCTTCTGGTGACCAAGCTGCTCGAGCCACCGGCTGCATTGCACTAGCATCAGGTGGTGCCGATTCCGGTGAGCCCCACGCTGGAGTAGCAAGTGGAGCGGGAGCGATAGGTTGAGCGCCACCCCCAGATGCTGATTGTCCCCAGGCCATGCCTGAGGCATCAGCAGCAGGAGCTGCTGGTGCTGACCAACCTACATTTTCATTGGCAACCGGTGCTAATGCCTGGGGTGCTGCCGCTGCCTGGGCCCAAGGGTCATTGACTGGTGCCGGAGCGGAAGCAGGAATAGTTGAAGCCGGTGCGCCGAAATTTTGTGCGCTTTGTGGAGCCTGTGAAGCTTGGCCCCAGGGATCATTACTAGGGGCAGGAGCTGGTTCGGATACAGGCTGTGCCCATGGGTCATTCGTTGCTACAGGAGCAGGGAAAGCTGGTGGTGCGCCCATGGAGGCAGGTTGTGCCCAAGGATCGTTAGCGACTGCGGCAGCTGGAGCAGGTTGTGCCCAAGGATCATTAGTAGCTGCGACTGCGGCAGGCTTTGCTACTTCAGCAGCTACACTGGCCCAAGCGTCATTAGTCGAAGCAGTTGGAGCTGCTGCAGCTGGCTGAGCCGGTTGTGCCCAGGGGTCGTTAGCCGGGGCAGGAGCAGCATTATGTACCGAGTCTAGAGTACCAGTTGAAGACGAGTCGGCCTGCGTACCAGGTGCGCCCCATGTGCCTGCCTGGCCCCAGTTGCCACCATCACCTTCACCTTGTGCCGGTGACATTGGAGCTGGAGCTGATGCATTGCCATTGCTCAGGCTCGACCAGCCACCAGTGCTGGTGCTTGATTCAGAACCAGAATTTGCTACCGCAGCGCTTCCCCATGGGTCAACGCCTGGGCTTGCAGCTACAGGCTCAGGCTGGAATGCAGCTGCTGGAGTTTCGCCGGGCTGTCCCCAGGAGCTGGCTGCTTCAGAACCGGGCACTGCCCACGAGTCAGATGATTTTAGAGGCACGCCGGTGCCCTGAACAGGCGCGCCGGGAGCCGGAGCTTGATTTTCATTGCCCCAGCCCGAACCCCAGCCGCCACCATCAGCAGTAGCAGGTGCAGCAGGTGCTACTGGTGCTGGAGCACTGATACTAATACCAGCATTGTTCATGCCAGTGGGAGGCGCAAATGCTTGCGGCTGACTTGATGTAGGTTCCATTGCAGGCTGATTACTTCCCCAGCCGCTTTGATTATTTTGCGCCGCTGCTGGCGCACCACCCCAATCAAGACCCCCGCCCGATGCGGCGCTCGATACGGCACCCATGTTTTGCTGAGTAGGAGGCTTCTGCCCAGGTGGTGCTAAACCAATAGCTGAACCAGGGTGTTCTTCATAACTGCCGGTGCCACTACCAGCAGGTGCACCACTCCAGTCTAAGCCCTGAGCCGTTACCGGTGCGCCCATTTTTTGTTTAATAGGTAAACCGATTGGTGTTGGCGCGCTCCATGCTGAAGCGCCTTGTTCTGGTGCTGCGTAGTCTTGAGGCCTGGCAAAATTGCCACCACTTTGCGCCTGAGCGCCGGACGTTTCTTGACTGTACTCCTCGCTCTCCATGTCTAGAGGCGAAAGCTTTTGCGATTCTGAAACTTTGCGCTTGATTGATTCAGCCAGTGTTAGTGGTGCTTCGTCAAGTGGATTGCTTGTGGCACCAGGCATGCCAAATTTTTCACCAAGAGATCTGGTGGTTGATTGAGCATCACGATTTTCCATGGCATCGTTGGCACGGGAATTAATTTTGCCCAGGCGCGAGAAAGTGCCGATTGAGTTTTCCAACTCTTCTGCAGCAGCTTCAGCAGCCTTTTCTTTGCGGCTTAACTTCATGCCGGGCAGGCGTCTGTCGGTTGGTGCGCTGACGTCATTTTCGTCATCGACATCTACTTGAACATTACCTTTGCCCTTTTTCGCTCCACGGTTGGCATCGGCTTTCTTGTCGCCGCCTTTAACTTTGACCGAGCCTTTCGACTGACCGTTCTTGCTTGCCCCTGGTTTGGCTTTTCCACCGCCGCCGCCACCAAACAAGTTGGTGAACATGGCAAAAATAGAGCCTTTTTTCTGCGGTAGTTGTTCCATAATCATTCTCGCAAGAGCTTCCGGGTTTTGTGGACGAAGGTCATCGGGCAAAGGTGTATCTTGTGCGGCCTGGATCATTTGATCAAGTTGATGGTGAAACTTCTGACCGGAATCTGATGTTTCCAGATGGTTGACGAACGCCCGATGCTCTTGTTTAGAGAGTTCTTCATCGAATGATCTTTGAATCAGTAATCTGTACTCGGCGTCAGACATTAGATATCAACCTTTAAACCTTTACTGTCACTAACTTGTAAACTTTAACCGCGGCCCAAACATTTCACTACTTGCACTCGAGAGCGGTAGAGCAATGCCATACATCTTTCGACTTTTTGATTGGTAATGATGGAAATTTGTTCGTAATTGAGGTCAAGACTGTGCCTGAGCAGAAAGATTCTTTTCAACTCTTGAGGCAATGAGCCAATGCAACGTTTGACTCTCTGCACGCCAAGTAGAACTGTTGTCTCCCAGTCCATGCTGGCGGATCCATCTTGAGCAGGGTCTGCTTCTTCTTCGTCAGGTGGCCCGCTGTTGGCGCTGTGATACTCACCCATGGCCTCAACGACATATTGAGAAAGCCAGTCCCAGATTGACATATCGGGGTTTTTAGGCAAACTCTGGTTGAGAGCACTGAAAGCATTGTTGAAGGAAGATATGGTGACTTCGGCCGCGTGCTCATGGTCGCCGGTACCCAGCAGGGCTACAGCGTAGATACGTTCCTGGTGCACCCAGATAAATTCATTACGCTTGTCACTACCGCCTTTTTTCAGGTCGGTCAGCACTGACACGGCGGATTGATCAAATTCTTTGGTGTTGTTCTTCGATGGAAGCAGAGGCATTATTTAAATGGTTAACTCACAGAAACTATAGACGTGCGTGCTCAGGACCTATCGGAGCCTGAAGGCTGCCTCTGTGAAATAGTGCGCATTGTGGGGGGATTAAACTAGCCAATAAGATAGAGGTTAACTTCCCTCACTTGCGCACTTACTTCCCCCAATTCTGAAAGTAAGCTGCAACCGCCAAGATGCCTACTATCAGTTTACCTGATATAAGCTTTACCGAGAGTACTCCAAGGACATGGATTTGCTAAATTACTGAATATTCTTGAACTTTTATTCACCCCCTCGTCAAGTTCGAGTAATAGCATGTCGCTGGTTAAACTCGCTAACATAGATGTACCACGTTTAAATGGTGCTAAGCGGCCTTACCAAACTTCCGGCTGATATAGCACCAAATTCCCCATTCTTTACAGTGGTTAGGACTGATAAATCAAATGTCTGTTGTAAATAGCTCAACCATTGTCATAAAAAATGACACCACCGAGGCTTTTAACCTTAGTTCAGTCACTCAGTCGCCTCGCACCGCCACAGCTCAAGATCTCGAAGCGGCTTGCGCCAATCTGCTCTTTGAGCCTTCCGCCAAAGTGCCAGACATGGTAATGGCGGCGGCAAAGTTTGTTTTGACCGATTACTTTACCCAGGCGCATCAAAGCGGGCTATACAATCGTCAAATAAAGCTGTGGGAATCACTTTCCAAAATTGCAGTTGTAGACGTAAAGCAGCTCGCGCGCGGCATTTTTCAAAAAGTGGCAATGCCGGTCTACGAATTGAACTTTAAAACCAACACCGGCCAGACACTAGCCTGCGCTTTAGTGGTTGAGCCGCTTTTCAGTAAAACCGCAGAAAATGAGAATGCTCACGCTCAACTTGACTTATTCAAAGATTTTCTTGGACGCATGGCCAAGATGCAAGCACGGCAGGGCGATCAGGTAAGAGGTGTATTTGTCTTTTTTGATTCGCCTTTTCCGCCGGCGGTTCTAACCCATGTGGAAAAAGTTACTGGGGCGGCGGATCCGGTGGCCAAATTTGATTCCATATTGCCAGCACCTTATAACGCTCATATCAATTTAGTAGTAAAACTGCACGGCAACCATAAAATAGATGATCAAGCCGACGCAGATGGTCTTGAAAATAATGAGGCAATTGAGATGGGTGGGCATCTATTTCTTCTGCACCCTCAGCTGAGGCGGCCTAAGCGACCAGCTGACGTCAGCAGCACCAATAAAGCTCAAATCATCTATAAATATTAGTCAGCAGTTAAAGAGGAATGTTGCCATGTTTACGCCGGGGGCGTTCCACTCTTTTATTGGCTTGCACAGTTAATGCGGCGATTAATTTCGCTCTGGTTTCTTCAGGCATAATCACATCATCTATATAGCCTTCTTCAGCAGCAATATATGGATTAGCAAAACGCTCTCTAAATTCGCTGACCAGTTCGGTGAAACGGCTACCTTCAGTAGCTGCACCACTAGCTTTTCCAGCAGCTTTACTGGCTTCATCACTCAGTTCTTTGCGATAGAGCAAATTGACGGCAGCTTCGGCACCAACCACTGCGATTTCGGCTGTAGGCCAGGCAAAGTTGAAATCTGCACCCACATTTTTTGAACCCATTACATCAAATGCACCACCATAGGCTTTGCGTGTAATGACAGTGAGCATAGGCACAGTAGCTTCGCAGTAGGCATAGAGCAACTTGGCACCGTGTCTAATAATGCCGCCGTACTCTTGCGATGTGCCTGGCAGATAACCGGGCACGTCAACGAAGGTCAGAATCGGAATATTGAAGGCGTCAAGAAAACGCACAAATCGAGCGGCTTTCACAGAAGCGTTGATGTCTAGACAACCAGCTAGCGATTTAGGTTGGTTGGCGATAATGCCTACAGATCTGCCACCCAATCTGGCGAATCCCGTAATAATGTTGGTGGCAAAGTGTGGTGAAATTTCAAAGAAATCACCGTTATCAAAGATACGTTTGATTACTCCGTACATGTCGTACGGTTTTGCCGCTTCAACTGGCACGATGCTGTTCAGTTCAGCCATGTCAGCTGGTTGTAGATGATCGTTGGCCAGGTCAAATGGTTCTTGCGGTGGTGCGTCAAGATTGTTGCCGGGCAAGTAAGAGAGCAGTTTTTTTGTCAACCAGAATGAGTCTTCTTCATCTTCAGCCAAGAGCTGCGCTACGCCAGATCTCGAGTTGTGGGTCATGGCACCACCCAGTTCTTCAAGAGAAACGTCTTCACCAGTGACGGTGCGCACAATTTCAGGGCCAGTGACAAACATCCAGCTCTTGTCTTTAACCATGATTGTAAAGTCGGTCACCGCCGGGCTGTAAACGGCACCGCCGGCGCAGGCCCCGTAGATTACTGATATTTGTGGTATCACTCCCGAGCAGCTGACGTTGCGATAAAAAATATCGGCATAACCTGCTAGTGAACGCACGCCTTCTTGAATGCGCGCACCACCGCTCTCGTTCAGCCCGATCACCGGACAACCTGCTTGTTTAGCCAGGTCCATAATCTTGCAAACTTTGCGAGCAAAAACTTCGCCTAGAGCACCACCAACAAACGTGGCATCGTGAGCGAACAAATAAACTGGGCGACCGTCAATATGAGCCTGGCCGGTGATTACTCCGTCGCCGGCTGCTACTTTATTTTCCATGCCGAAATCAAGGCATTTGTGCACGGCATATCGATCAATTTCCAGAAAAGTGCCCGGATCTACAAGCTGATCGATGCGCTCCCGCGCCATTAGTACTCCACGTTCGTGTCGCTTAGCGCTCACCGACTGGTTCACGGTGGACGCTTTCTCTCGTTTATCCACCAGCTTTTTGTTTGGATCTTTGTCTTTGACCAGTTCCATCGAATTTGACCTCATGGAGAAAATAAAGCCGATTAGAATGCAATGCCCTTGGAGGCAACGAGGAAGTAGTGCACTATTGTAAGGTAAATCGACATGGTGCACACATCAAGAATGCTGGTAATAAATGGACCACTGGCATGAGCCGGTTCTACACCCAGTCTGCGGAAGATAATCGGCATTAATGTACCGATAATGACGCCAAAAGTCATAGTGATGAAAAGAGAAACGCCCACCACCACTCCCAGTTGGTAAGAGGACTGGTGCAGGAAGCGAGAAATCAAATAGGTGGCCAGGCCACAGAAAAGGCCCAGCAGCATGCCCACTTTGAGTTCATGAAAAATGCTGCGCAAAGCGGCTTTTAAGCTAAGAGGTGTTTTACCGCTACTTTGAATTTGAATACAAGTACTCTGTGTGGCTACTCCGCCGGTGACTCCCGAAAGCAGAGGCATGAATGAAGCTGCCTGAACCATTTGTTGAATGACAGAATCAAAATGGGTGATCACTGACGCTGAGCCGCTTTCAATCAAGAGGGTAATGATTAACCACGGCAGTCTGGCAGAAAAAGCACTGCGCACGTTGTAGTTAAGAACATCCTGATTTTCAGGGCCTGTGGTAATACCAGATGACTGGAAAATATCTTCAATTGCTTCTTCTTTTAATACGTCGATGACATCATCGGCGGTGATAATACCAAGCAATTTTTTGTGGGCATCGACCACTGGTAAAGTAAGCAAGTCATAGCGGCTTAAAATTTCCGCAGCCTGCTCCTGGTCGACCTCGGCTTCGACCATCACCAGGTCTTCGTCCATTACGTCTTTGACTAAAACTTCCGGCGAGGCGGTGAGTAATTCTTTGAGAGTTACTTCGCCCACAAGCACTTCTTTTTCATCTACGACATAGACGTCGTATATCTCTTCTTCTAAGTCTTCGTACTTTTCACGCAAATAGACAAGGGCTTCGGCCACAGTCATATCGGCATGGAGAGCCAGATAATCGGTGGACATGATGCCGCCGGCAGTGTCTTCTTTGAAGGTCATCAGCTGGGTCAGATCTTCTTGCGCTTCTACGTCAGAGACCTGGCGAATCAGATCGCGCGCCTTTTCTTGCGGCAATTCACTGAGCAAATCGACGGCGTCATCGGGCGACATGTTGCTGATCAAAGCAACAATACTGATGTCGCCCAAATCGCGCAGCAACTCTGTTTGCCCGTCTGGTTCGAGTTCTGCTAACAGGGCCGAAGCATTGTCTAAATCGAGCAAGCGAAAGCATGAGATTCGATAGCTCGGTCCCAGCTCTTCAAAACATTCAGCCAAATCGGCAGGGTGCTGGTCATTTAAAAGCAAACGCAGTTTCTGGCGTTGGCCCAAGTCAACCAGCTCCGTCAACACATTCGGCGCGAGTAGTTGCTTTTCTGTCATAGACATAACCCTACCAAGCCTGAGAGGTTGACAGAAGGCCTTTTGTCTAATTCGTTAACAGTTAGCGAATTTTAATCGTCCAGATATCCAGCCAGTCTTGATGACCAGTTGGGCTGCCGCAATTTTCGAAAAGCTTTGTGTTCAATTTGGCGTACACGCTCTCTGGTAATGTTGAACAGCCGCCCAACTTCTTCGAGAGTGCGTTGCCTGCCGTCTTCAAGACCATAGCGCAAATGCATGATGTCACGTTCGCGGGGCGTTAACTGGCTGAGCATGCGGCTCAAGTCTTGACGCATCAGCTCTTCAGCTGTGGTGGCATCAGGCCGCGTAGCTTCGTTGTCTTCAATCAGGTCGCCGATATATGTCTCATCATCGCGGTTAAGCGGCATTTCCATTGAAACAGGTTCGCGGTCGGCCGCCATGATTTCTTGCACTTTACCCACAGGAATTTCTAGTGCCGATGATAGCTCGTGCTCGTTTGGCTTGCGGCCTAACTCTTGAGCCAATTTTGCACTGGTTTTTTTCAATTTATTGATTGATTCGACCATGTGTACAGGCACACGGATAGTTCGTGATTTATCGGCCAGTCCGCGGCTGATAGCCTGCCTTATCCACCAGGTGGCATAGGTGGAGAACTTGAAACCTTTTGTATGGTCAAATTTTTCGGCGGCGCGAATCAGGCCCAAATTGCCTTCTTGAATTAGATCTTGAAAGGGCAGTCCGCGATTCAAATATTTTTTTGCAATAGAAATTACCAGGCGTAAGTTAGCTTGAATCAGCTTTTTCTTCGCCTCGCCATCCCCTTTGGCAATACGTCTGGCCAACTCAATTTCTTCGTCTGGCTTGATCATTTTGACGCGACCGATTTCGCGCAGATAGAGGCGAACAGAGTCTTCAGTGAAGCCGCTGGCCTCTACCTCCTTCTCCGGCTCATCATCGGCCTCCGGCTCATCTCCAGTGCCAAAGACGTCGGCGTAATCTTCTGAGAGTTCATCAGTAACTTTGGCGGCCAACGCGCTTAAACTCCATTTGGTAGAGAAGTAAAATTCGTAAAAAAACTCAATCGAGGATCGGCAGAAAATCGCCTGTGCTTCTTCCTGCTATTTACCCAAATCTCAGTCAACTCTAAGCAGTCAAGATATTGATTAACTTTTGTAAATTTGGTAGACCATGGTGCGAACCGCTAGCCTTTATAAGGGACTAATTACTTACGACCTCTACTAAGTTCGGGAGATCAACTTGAGCGCATTGACGCAATTTCACAAGGTATGGGTCAAGGCAAGAAACAAGGCAAGAAGCAAGGTAAGGATCAATGATTGAAGGCAATTTGTCCGATGTCAGCCTGCCAGGTCTGCTGCAATTTCTGGCCACCGAATCAAATAAAAGTTATTCCGTTCAGCTTACTAATGGTACTCAGAAAGGCGAAGTAATCGTCTGCGACGGTGAGATTTTGGCGGCTAATTTCAGCCTCTTAGAGGGCAATGACGCCCTGACTGAATTCCTCTTCTGGAATGAAGGTACTTTTATTGTGGAGCGCCTGGCTCAGGGCGCCACCAGTGCGGAAAGCTGTAATCTCAAGATACCGCTTAAACAAGTCAATACTTTTGCCGATCAAATGCTTTTTTTGCAGAAGTCTAATGTCGGTCTGAATACCGAAATTGTGCCGTCTCCTAAATTTGGCACTCAAGAATGGCAAGAGGCGCTGCAAAAGCAACCGCTTTATAAGGAAGATTATGTGGTGCTGGGTTGGGTCACCGATGGTCGTACCATGCGCCAGGCTATGCGTGAGTTTAGTTTTGACGTGGTGCAGGCCACGAATTCGCTTTTCAGGTTACTGAGCACCGGCTCTGTGGACAGCATTCGCCCCAGTCTCGACTCGATTCTAGACCAGGTGGAAGATCTCAGTCAGGCACAGGCCCTGGTGGATAAAGCAGCGGCGACGGCAGCTGAGGAAGTGGTTGAGAAATCTGTAGAAAAATCCGCAGATAAATCTGGAGAGAAATCCCGCGAAAAATCGGCTGCTGATAAATCCATTAAGCCCAAAGGCACTGATGGTGGTGCCAACAAAAACGGCCATGCCGGTAAATCTCAGCCTGCTGCCGATTTAGTGGCGGAGCTGTCGAGCAAGCAACCGGAAATTAAATCAGAACTTAAATCAGAACTTAAATCAGAACCAAAAATAGATTCTGATTTTGCGCCTGACTCTAAGCCTGAGCCAGCTCCAACTCCAGCGCCAGCTCCAGCTCAAGTTCAAGTGCCAGCTCAAGTGCCAGATCCAGTAGTTATTCCTGAGCCAGTTTCGACACCTGTTGCCGAAGCAGAGGTTCAAAGACCGGCAGAAGTAATTACATCTGATAGCCTGCCTGCCGTAGGCAGCGCTGAGTTTAATGAACTGATGGCCAAAGCTCAGACTGCTTCTCTGAAAAATGACGACGAAAAGCCTGGTACCCAAACCTCGGTTTTAGAAAAACCAAAGGCTCAAACTTCCTTTAAACCTGCTGATGTGGAGCCGGAGCCCGAGAAAAAATCCTTTGACATCCGTCGCACCGATCCTTTGCCTCTGGTTGCCATTGATATTGAAAGGCTATTTCAAACCTGCTTTCATGTGGCTCCTTTTGGCCAGGTAGCCTTGAATAATGACGCTTTAGATGACGATTTGAAAAAAATTGTTTCTGCTTTTAAGACAGGTAAAACATTTATCAACGTTGCCACAGATGGCGGCTTAGGTCGAGACCCGGCTCAGGTATTACATAACTGTAAGTATGCTTTAGAGCGCGGTTACATCGACCCGCCTGATCAGGTTGTCAGCTTGACGGCCGATCTTCTGCTGGGTCGAGTAGAGCTGGAGCAGTATCTATTGCAGCGTCGGCGCCTCAACGGCGACGAATTGAGAGACGTAATTGAGCTCGCCAGGCAGAAGGGCGTCAAGCTTGTAGAACTTTTAGTTAAAATGGGCTTCATGACCGATTCTGACTGGGACCGCCTCACTCGTGAAAAAGAAAGGTTTGCACCTCGCTAAATTTCCTGCAATTAGCGCTCGCATTAGGTAAACTCAGTTCTTTACCGTCAAGTTAGGACTGGAAGATGACCGACAAGCATAATCGCCGTGAGAAGAAGACTCGCCGCAAAAACAAAGTAAACAGAAAGAAAGCAATTGTTAGAGAGAACATTGCTAAATCTCAAGCTGGTAAATAGAAAGACCGAAGATGACATCAAAGCGAATAATGTCGGGTATGCGTCCAACCGGACGTCTGCACCTGGGACACTATTTTGGCGCGCTCTCAAACTGGATACAGTTTCAAAGCCGCTATGAATCGTATTTCTCAATTGTCGATTGGCATGCGCTGACGACAAAGTTTCAAAATACCAAAGAAGTTCAGGGTCACATCTGGGAAATTGCTCTAGATTGGCTTTGCGTCGGCATTGATCCTGATGTCTCAACCATTTATGTGCAGTCGGCCATTCCTGAAATTGCCGAGCTACACCTCCTGCTTTCAATGATTACGCCCCACAACTGGGTTGAGCGTGAGCCGACTTTGAAAGACATGGTCAAAATGCTTGATTCAGACGAGAATGCCGCCCACGACAAAATCACCTATGGTTTGCTCGGCTATCCGGTTTTGATGACTGCCGACATTTTGTCTTTTAAAGGTGAGCTTATTCCTGTGGGTAAAGATCAGGAGTCGCATCTTGAATTTGCTCGTGATGTAGCACGTCGCTTTAATCATCTATTTGGCGTCGATTATTTCCCCGAGCCCAAACCTGAATTTACAGAGACACCTTTACTGCGCGGCATTGACGGGCAGAAAATGGGCAAGTCTTTTAACAATGATATAAAAATAGCTGACACTGACAGCGATACCGAAAAGAAAATCAAGCAAGCGATTACCGATCGCACTCGCATCGCCAGAAGCGACCCTGGCCATACGGATCTTTGTGAAGTGCCATGGCCTCTCTACAATATTTTTGCCAAAGATATTTTGGCTCAAGCCAAAGATGAATGCGAGACAGCAAAAATTGGCTGCGTTGACTGCAAGAAGCGCCTGGCTGTGCATATTAATGACTATTTCAGACCGTTCCGCGAGAAGCGTGAAATCTTGGCTAAAGATCCTGAGAATGTGCGCAAGATTATTGAGCATGGCAATCTTAAAGCCCGCAAGGTGGCAAGCCAGACATTGACTGAAGTACGCGAAATTATGGGCATGGTCAACTGGAATAAGTAGTCTGAAGTCAGGTGGCTAACATTCCTTTTTCTTTTCCTTTCTCTTTTTCTCTTGCGACCATCGAACGCTATCTTGCTATGGCTTTAGCAATTTGTTTCTGTTGCAGTGTCTCCGCTTCATGGATTTGTCTAATTCTACTTTTGCTTGTGGCACTGGCTCAGCCTGACCGGCTTGAACGTCTAAAAGTATTGAGGGAAGCCCCCCTACTGCTGCCGCTTTGCCTGTTTGCCGTGCCGGTTTTAATTTCCGGATTGGCTAGTGGCGGCATTGATGAAGGAGTTAAGGCTCTCTGGAGCATGCGGGGCATGATGGTACCGTATCTGGTGGCCTTGCAAATGTTTCGAAGATCGGAAGTTTCCGGTAAATATAGTACTGCTGCCTGGACTTTGACAGTTTTGCTCTTAGCTGGTGCGCTTTCCGGGCTGTTTGCCGTGCCGCAGCAGATTTTTAATTTTCGTCCTTTCACTACTTATCCGTTTTTGCAAGCCACCGGATTTCTTAGTGAACCAATGTCTTTTGCTGGTGTTATTCAACTGACAAGTTTTATGGCCCTGGGATTTCTGATTAAAAAAGGTTACCAGCATTTACCTCTTCTGCACAACGGCAAAGTCTTTCTGGCTGTGCTGCTAGCCAATTTACTCGGTTTGCTTTTTTGTGGCGAGCGCAGCGCCTGGGTAGGCATGATGTTTGCTTTTCTCAGTATCTGTTTGTACGTTTCTCCAAAAATGCTTCTGCGCGGCGCTATGGTACTGCTGGTGGTGGGAGTGCTCAGTTATTGCTTTGTTCCGCTGGTGAAGGCCAGAATCGCTCCATTAGCTCATTGGCAAACTGATGTAAGCGTTACTGCTCGTCTGAAAATTTGGTCCACTGCCTGGCAACTTTTTCAAGAGCATCCTGTTACTGGTGTGGGGCCGCGTAAGTTTCCTCGTTTACCCATATCTGAAGCGGTGGTGGCAGGCCGTTCTACCGACTTGAACCATGCTCACAGTAATTATCTGCAAATTTTGTCAACTACAGGAGTTTTAGGAGCAGTTGCATTTTTGTATTTGCTTGGCAGTGCCCTTTATTTTTCTTACAGGCAATCTAAATTATCGTCGACTGACAATCTAAGCGTCTTCAACAGCGCCATCGGACTAGGTTTGCTGGGGGCAATGATCTCTTTAAGCTTTGCTGGAATCTTTGAATACAATTTCAACAGTGGTCATATAAAGCTCGTGCAATGGGTATTGCTGGCACTGCTGGTTACTCCTGCCCAAGTTAGAGTCGCGCCTGCATCCAGCCTTTTGACTGGTAACGCCAGGCAATCAAACAGCCCTGAATAACTACTGAAAATATCATTGCCCACCAGACGCCATCAGGGCCCAAATTGAGGCTTAGTGCCAGAAAGAATGCAATTGGTAAGCGAATGACCCAATTGCAAATCAGAGTGACGTACATTGGTGTCTTGGTATCACCAGCTCCTTGCAGCGCACCGGTTAAGACCATTCCCAATGCCAGGAAGGGCTCACCCAGCGCGTTTATCCTCAAATAATTAGTGGTGTAGGTAATGGTGCCTGGGTCGTGACTCATGAGTCGAGCAATTGGCTCGGCGGTAAAGTACAGCACGCAACCAAGCACAGTCATTGACCAGATGCCGATCCAGGTGACGCGCCAACCAGCATTGAAAGCACGGTCGTATTCATTGGCACCAAGATTTTGACCGACTATAGATGCTACTGCCAAGCTAAGAGCCATAAGCGGCATGAATATCAGTGATTCGACGCGCATACCAATTGTCCATGATGCCAGTGAGCTCACCGAGTCAGGACAACGGGCTAAAATAAAGAAGACGACAAAGACTGAAAGTGACCATGCCAGCCTTTGCAAGGCTGATGGTATGCCAATTCTGACAATACGCATAATTTCATCTCTGTCGAAAGGATATATGCTTTTCAGGCTATCCTTCAGAATCGACTTGCGAATGGCGATTACTGCGAGCACCGCACCAACAGAGCTTCCCACCAGGGCGGCATAAGCCATGCCTAATACACCGAGCCCCTTGACCGGCCAGCCATACATGACGGTAAGAAAGTCACCGGCAATATTGATGGCGGTCACCACTGACACTATATATAGTGGCGTCTTGCTATCGCCGATCGCTCGAAAAACTGCGTTAGCAATGCAAGTCATACTAAAAGGAATTAGTACGAAACTGTAAGCGATCAGATAGCTTCGCCCTACCTGCAATACTTCTGGCGAGCTGGTGAAAAATGGAAGTGCGTAATGACCCAACAGGGTGGCTGTGACTGTCATACCCAGACCAAGCACAATAGAAAGAGCGAATGATTGACCAGTAGCGCGTATCATCGAAGCCTTGTCGCCGGCGCCAAATGCTCGCGCCACAATTGCGGTTGAGCCGACACCAACCGAAAGGATAAATAGCAAAAAGAGAAAGAGCACATGCTCAGCTAGACCTACTGCCGCTTGCGTGTTAGAGCCAAGAAAGCTGGCCACATACACATCAACTAATCCAACAAACGAATTGGCGATGGTCATCAGTAGCAGAGGCCAGCTCATGATCCAGATTGCTCGCCACAGATTGCCAGTGACCAGAGGGGTCAGATCTTTTGGTGCAGTGATGGTCATTATTGTGGTGCCAGTGTTGACCGTGGTCGCTTGACCGGTTTATTCTGCATGGCCATGAAAAGCGCTGCTCTGGCCAGTAACCTGGTTGAGTCAAGTACGGGTAATACTGAGTCTTGTTGGTCAATCAATAGTGGAATTTCGGTGCATCCCAGTATTACACCGTCGCATCCGCGGCGCTTCAGAACGGTGATCACTTCTTGAAAATAACTGCGAGAAGAATCTTTGAACTTACCGTTAACCAGCTCGTCAAAAATAATGCGATTGATTTCTTTTTTATCGCTGTCGCTAGGTGTTTCCCAGTTGATATCCAGAGCTTCCAACTTGACCTGATAGACTGGGCCTTCCATCAAATAGCGAGTGCCTAAAACGCCCAGCTTTTTCAAGCCTTTCAGTTGAGCTTCACCTGCCACCACTTCGGCAATATGCAACCACGGCAGAGGCGAAGCAGGAGCAACTAAGTCGAAAGCCTGATGTACCGTATTGTCTGGGCAAATGATGAAATCAGCGCCCATGCGTGACAGGCGTACAGATGAGTCAATCATTAGTTCCGCCACACCTTGCCATCCACCTTTACCTTCTAGAGTTTGAAGGTATCGGCCCATAGGATGGGTGTGCAGGCTGACTTCAGGATGCCAGTGGCGGCCCATGATTGTTTGAGCTTCACTGCATATGGTGCGATAACAGAGCGCCGCGCCTTCAGCGCTACAGGCGACAATGCCAATGTGTTTAGTCATTTTTTAGTAGTCGTCGTGTTCTAAGTCTTTTTCTATTTTAGCTGCACGCGCTGGCTTTTGCAGCGCTCCCATTGTACGAGCTTTCTTAACTACGGCTTCAACTACTTTTTTTCCATAAGCTAAATCAGCACCTGTGCCTTTAGCGTTGTATTTGCCGTCTACGTAAGCGGCCATTTCATAAACTTCCTTCATGCTAAAGAAACCTTCTTCAGCTTGACTGAGCTGCTTCAAAATATCTTTCTCAGCTGGGGTCAATTTGGTGCCTTCTAGCACTTCTTGTCTCTTGGCCATGGTTTCGACGTCAACTTTGACTTCTGGCAGAGGCTCAGCTTCTTCAAGGCTTTTGCCGCGCCTCATAGCACTGTTTTCGGCCTCATACTGCTGTTCGACACGCTCGTAGCCGCCGCGGATTGCTTCTAAAGTTTCGTTGCCGCCACCCTTTTTGGTCACAGCCGGATAATCGATAACAACCAGATCTCCTGTCACTCTGCTCACACCGACTTGACCTTCGATTCCAGAGCCCACATCGGTGATTTCCAAACCGGCCTTGTCCAGTCGGCGCGATAGTGCGTCAACCAGTTGTGGAGCCGGCCTGGAGACAGGG
The DNA here is from genome assembly GCA_036170915.1 of Cyanobacteria bacterium auto_48_18. Lineage (GTDB taxonomy): Bacteria > Cyanobacteriota > Vampirovibrionia > Obscuribacterales > Obscuribacteraceae. The sequence goes on along the minus strand of JAVHQC010000035.1, from coordinate 104,368 downwards.
TCAGCCAGCTCCTGCACATAGAGTGCAGCCGAGCCTGAGAAACCGCTGCCGTTTAAGTCAACTTCGTGTACTTTGCCATAAATTTTGGCGTCACCAGGGCGTTTGCCATAGTTGCTCTCGAAACCGCCTTCGGCTATGGTCACTTTCAGAGCACCACCATTGGGAAATTCTTTGCTCGGGGCAAGCTCGAGCACTGCAGGTGAGTCATTTCCCTGACCAAGTGTTTTCACCACTTTTTGTTTTTTCAAGACCCGGTCGTTTTTAACAAACTCGGCTATATCGGACATGCCAAGCTGATCGAGCCATTTTGAGGCTGAAGTCAAGCCATCAGTCGATTCGAGTTTTGTATTTTCAGAAGCTTTGTCTTTTGCTTTTGCTTCTTTAACAGCCTCAGGAGCATTTCTAATTACAGCACTGCTCGATGGGTTTGAACCTTCTATAGTGGCACTACTGACAGTGGCACTGCGATTCTCCAAAACCACCGGTTTGCCGAGCTCATGTAAAGTTGATTCCATCGCTCGGTTGCCTAGGCCACTGCGTCCACCCGGTTGAATATGGGCCGGTTGCAATTCAGGGCCTTTGAGCAGCGGATTGATTGAGGCCATAAAACTGTCGAAACTTTCGTAACCAGCACTAACTTTTTTCTGTACTCGCTCGCTGATTGACGAGAGCAAAGTCGATTTGGTTGGTGTACTTTTTGCTTCTATGCCTGTGGTCTCGGTTTTGGCAGAGCGGTTTCTGCTCAGACCACCTAGAGCACCGCCGATTATGAACATGGAATAGGCCGATTCAACCCGTTCTTGATTGGTGGCGGAGCGGCCTTCTACAATGCGAGCGTGAGTATCGGCACTGACGATGCCTGTGGGAATGCCTGATATGGCCGCACCAAAAGCGTTGTTAGTTAAAACAGATTTGACGGCCTTATTTTCAACAGCCATGCCCGCATGTCTCAAACCAATCATGCCACTGGAAAGAGTGGCAAATGTAATGGCGCCCACGGCGCCATTTTTCGCCCGTGCTTCGATAAATTCAAAATTACTCAAGGGCTGGCCGCGTTTATGGTCTGCACCTACCACAGGCACAAAAATTGCCTCCGTGGCGAAACCGGCCACGGCAATTTCGGCGATGTGAGTGCCGTTAGATTTGCTAAACAGAGTTTTAGCGGCGTTCTCGGTGCCTTTAGTTAATCCTGCACCGGTAAAAGCCTTATGAGTGACGGCATACGCGGCAATAAAGGGAACGAGTTTGCCCACTGAACCAAACTGCTGGCCGTACCAGCTGGCTGACTGAAATTCTGCCCGTTCTGGAGCGTCCATAAAGGTGACGCTTTTTTGCAGCTTCGTACCCGCAGTCTGGTCTACGATTTGCGCCAAACCCTGAACCGGTGCTTGCAGCCCTTCGTAGGCTGCAGAGTGGAGCAGTGAAGGTACAAATCCCGGATCTGCTTTTGCCACTTCTGATGAATTGGCAGTTGAGCTATCAGTTCCGGACTTGCTATTGCTGTGAATCGGCACGAGATTCCCTCAAACGCATTTTGGCCAGCACGTCTGTTTCATACCCATTAGGGCGCCTTTTTTATCGCCGAAAAAGCCGCGCGGTTGCCAAGGGGTCTATGTTAGTCGATTTTTCCGGCTTTGCCAAATGAAAACTGAAATTGCAAACTTAAGGCTCAGCCTTGAGCTCAGTGTCCTTTAGACTCATTGATTCTTGCGAAAAGGGTTTGCGGGCTCCGCACTCGAGCCCTCGTTCAGTTCCTTTGATTGAACCCTTGATCACTCCGCTCACGAGCCCATAGGCGACACCGGTGCAGGTGCCGATAGTGCGGGCAAGAAAGTCGGGTCTAGCTGAACCATCCATGTCATCGGTAATTTGATTACGCATACGCTTAGTCTCAAAAGAGACATCATGAGCTATACGCACCGGAACGCCTACGGTAATTCCTGAAATTATTCCACCCACCACTCTTGGTGCTGCAAGTAGAGATTTACCTTTGCTTGTGGCTTTGCTTTTTTGTTCAGGCATGTCAATTTTCTCGGCTATAGCAGTTGATTGAATACGATAATCGTTGATGTTGATTGTGTCGTCTTCAACTAGCTCTTGAGCATGAGCGATGCAGCAGCTATTAGCCATGAGGGCTGATATGGTCAAAATGGCAAACTTATTTTTAGGCATAAATTATTCTCTTAAGAAATTGCCGCTTTGACTTTCTTGCCAAAGTGATCAGTCAGTCGCCGCAGTGTCGGTGAAATGTCGTCGTTTTCAATCACAGCGTCAATCAAAAACATCTTGTCGCTTTTTTGCGCCACTGCCAGAGCTTTTTTGAAGTCAGCTGCCGAAGAGGCCTGCACGCCATTTCCGCCCACTGCCTTTGCCAGCTCGACATAATCCCAGCGCGGCAAATCAAAATAGTCGCGCTCTTGATCGATGAAACGCAGCATGGCATAGCTGGCGTTATTGAAAACAATTACAATTGGACTGAGCCCCATTTTGACGGCTGTGCTAATTTCCATTCCTGTCATCTGAAAAGCACCGTCACCAACAAGCACTATGGGCCGGCGACTAGGCATAGCAAGCTGAGCGCCGATGGCTGCAGGTACACCGAATCCCATGCTGACATAGTAACCAGGCGCCAGAAAAATATCGGTTTGCAAACTCATTCCGGCATACATGCAGTCACCAGTATCGGTGACTACAGAAAATTCCTGGCTGTCTTTTAAAACTTCGTTGAGAGCACCGATCATGGCTGCCACTGTCAGTTTTTTACTTCCTTCAGGTGCTTCAATCACTTCTCTCGCAATGGATGGCACCGTGAATCTTTTTGTTGGCGTCAATTTTGAAGTGACTGAATCGAGCAGTTCTTTCAAGACTTGATCGAGCTTAAGATTGCCATAATTGTGATAGCCGATTTTTACTTCGTGATTGTTTATTTGAGTCAGGCACTCAGCTTTTAGTTTGGCTGTATAGCCACCACTCTCCATCTCAGTCATCACCGCCCCTAGTGCGATAATGCAATCAGAGCTTTCGACAAACTCTTTGACTTTAGGATTACCAAACTGGCCAAAATAATTGCCGATAAAATTTGGATGCGTTTCAGGGAAAGTTGCTTTGCCTAAAATTGAAGTCACCACAGGTATATTTAATGCTTCTGAAAAGGCGATCACCGCGTCTTTGAGACCAAAGCGTCGCACTTCCACCCCAACAATTAAAACCGGTTGAACTGCTGCTTTTAAGCGCATGGCAATTTCGCTGACGGCCGCGGCCAGGGCTGGATGTACTGGCTGCAGCTCTGGTAATTTTGCTGGTTCAATAACCAGTTCCTGGTTAACCATGTCGCGTGGCAGCTCTAAATATCCTGGTCTTGAGGCAGATAGGGTGGTATCAAAGACTCGGTCGATTTCGCTTTGAGCAGTTTTGATATTGTCAATCAAAGCGTCTGATTCAGTCACTTCGGCGTAGACGCGGTGTTGAGTATCGAAACTTTTGACGCAGTGGTGCAAATGAGGTTTGTCTTGACGAAATCTTGTTTCTGGCGCGCCACTGATCACCAGCAGTGGTGATTCTTCAGCGTAAGCCAGGCCCACCGGATTGACCATATTCAGTCCGCCGGCACCATAAGTGACCAGCGCTACACCGAGGCCCCGCAGACGTGCGTAGGCGTCGGCTGCATATCCTACCGAGGGCTCATGGGTGAGCACAACAGTCTTAAGGCTGGTGCGGGTCTGGGCTGCATAAAGTGGTAAAACGAAATCGCCAGGAATGCCAAAAGTATGCTGCACTCCGGTCTTTTCAATGCGCTGGAAAATATAATCGGCTAGCTTCATGATTTACTCTTATGGGTCCAAACACTAAAGATTAGCTCCAATTGTCGCTTTGCCGATAGTTCATTTGCTCAGGTTGGAGAAGTATAATATCGAGCCCATGGCGAACACTAAGAAACCCGCAAAATCCGAGAAAACTGTGCTTGCAACCGAAGACTTGCCCAGCTTCAGGCGTAAGGCGCGCAAAAGCCTGGTGCGATATTTTTACTTGCTGATTCTGCTTGGTCTCAATATATCTATGCCGATGAGCATGATAGAGCGCGCGCAGCACAAATTGGCCGTCGACTTTGGCGCCGAAGTTTTCTTGCTGGTCTTCATTTTTGGCCTTGATCTGGTGATGTTGCCTTCCCTGCTTTTTGAAGTAAATGGCGTAATCGTTGCCAAAGGCAGCTTGATTATTGAAACTCTGTTCGGTCGTCACACCATTGCCGACGAAGACATTGTTAGTTTGAAGTTGCCAAAATTTCTGGTCTGGGCGGTGCTGAGGACGAAAAGAGGTTTTTATTTGATTAACAGGCGCGATATTCCAAATTTTGAAGAACTTTTGTCGCTCGTGGCTCCCAAACTGCCTTCCGGCACGCCGTAGGTTTTCAAAAAGACTGGGCCGCTGGTAGTGACTGGTCTAAACTATGTATCTATATAGATGTGAGGCACCATGACTAAGGGCAAAATTCGCGTTCTAATTGGCAAACCTGGGCTGGATGGCCACGATCGTGGGGCCAAAGTGATTGCCAGGGCTCTGCGCGATGCTGGTATGGAAGTTGTATACACTGGCTTGCACCGTTCTCCTGAAGAAATCGTGGAAACGGCAATTCAAGAAGACGTTGATGCCATTGGCCTTTCCATCCTGTCTGGGGCCCACCTCACTTTGTTGCCTAAGGTGGTCAAATTGCTCAAAGAGCAAGGCGTAGACGATATTCTCGTGTTCGGCGGCGGCGTCATGCCTGATGAAGACCGCGATTCGCTTTTGAGCCAGGGTATAGCTGAAGTCTTCGTGCCAGGTGGGGCTACAGTGCGCACTATTGAGTTTTTACGCAAGCAATTCCCTGACCGAGAATAGCAGCCTGTCCGCTTTACATCGTAAAACCACCATTGGCAGGTGGCTCGCCAAGCGCTATATTAAATTTACCCGGAGAGGGTCTATTTGATCTTCGATTCTGGGTAAGTACAACTGTGGACTGATAAAGATCGAAGTAATCAAAAGTGTGGTTTGGTAGATTAATTCTGCTGGACTTATCTCTTGAAAGCCGGTTATAATTGCGTCAAGTAACTCATCTCCAAATGGAGAGGGAAATTAGTGGATAACGACTTCTTCGGAAATGACAACGATAAATCGGAAAAGAGTGTCTTTGAAGGCGCTCCGAACTTCTGGGAAATAAGACACGGCTTCAAAGATTTGGCCATGTCCTATATGCCGGCAGCTCGTGAGGAGACCGTCAGAGGTATCGCTCAGGCATCATCTGCCATCCTTTGTCGTGAAGATCATGAAACCGATGCCGTATATGGTCATGGTTACGCCTAACTAAAGGCTAATCCCCCGGTCTGGTTGACCAAGGGCTCGAAAGAGCCCTTTTGTGCTGTGTTTTTATAGGCCGCCTCAAAAGTTTTCAAACTTGCTACAATTACAAGCTGACCAGGTGTACCTGGGCAGCCGTTTTTTTAACGGACTTACCATTTAACGGTCTCTTCCGACTAGCCAATGACTTCGAAGCCGACAACGTACAGGAAAGGTGACGTCGTCCTAGTGTCCTTTCCGTACACAACTGATGACGGATCGACTCAGACAAAACGCCGACCTGCCGTACTGATTTCTAATGACTACAACAACGCACGTCTCGACGACGTGCTGCTGGTGCCTTTAACCAGCAATACCACAAGAGCTGCTCGTGAACCCACACAAGTAGAAGTTTTGATGGATACTCCTGAAGGCAAAGCGGCGGGTCTACGATTAGACAGCGTCATTGATTGCACCGTTATCGCGACTATTCCCAAAACACTAATGGTGAGCAAAATTGGCGCCTTCCCTCAAGAAGTGATGGAGAAAGTCGACCAGTGTTTGATGATCGCTATGGCTATCGGCAGGCCCGTAGGGCAGCCAGGTCCTGAAATTGGCAAATAGCAAAATTTGAGCTAATTTCCCACTGCCAGAACAAAGGCAATGGCATATTCTTGCTCGTGGCTCATAGTCAATTCAAAAGTTGTCAGACCGCGCTGTGCGGCCACAGCCTGTGCGCGACCGTGTAATTTTATGGTCGGCGCACCTGAAGGCAAGCGTACAACTTCGATTTCTTTCCAGCCAACGCCAATAAAGCCCGTGCCCAAGGCCTTAGACGTGGCTTCTTTAGCAGCGAAGCGCGCAGCTACTCTGGACAAAAAATCTTTGGGCCGCGACATCACATACGCTTTTTCGCCGCTGGTTAGAATTCGGTCGAGAAAACGCTCACCGAAACGCGTGTATACGTCTTCTACTCTTTTGATTGAACAAATGTCGGAGCCGATTTTAAAATTCATTGCTATCGATCTAGTTCGCTTGATTCTGCCGCTCGAGTGCCAAACAGGAAAACCTGCTCTGGTTCGGCCAGTTCTTCATGCAGTTGTGCCACGCTCTTGTCGAAACCAGGATGACGAATGTCTGGTGCGATTTCAAGCAGCGGTACCAGGGCAAAAGAGCGCAAATGTATTTTTGGATGCGGTAAGCGTAGGCCGCCGGCGCTCTCGATCACGCTGTCGCCATAAAATAGAATGTCGAGATCGATTATGCGCTCGCGAGTTCGCGCTGTGGAATTGTGGCGATGCATTTCGGTCAATCTTTTTTCGATATCACGACATACATCGAACAGATCTTCTGCCGTCAAGCTGGTTTCGATAGCGACAACGGCGTTGACGAACCATTCAGTGTACAAATCTCCCACGGGTTCGGTTTCGTAGAGGCTTGAGCATTCAGTCACCTTAATGCCGTTAACGTCTTTCAAAAGTTGCATCGCCTGTTGCACGTAGCCCAGTCGGTCACCTTCATTAGAACCAAGGCCGATGTATGCCTTGATTGTTCTTCTATTTCCGCGCGGTCTTCTTTCGCCTGACAAGACCAATTCCTCTTTTATGATGTTCTGAACAATTATAGTTATTTCTATGAGCTATATTGTCTAAAGTCTCATAAGGATTTTCACCGATGCGCAGCACAAGAGGCAGCTCTCTCAATCGGCTTTTACCATTCATTGTGCTGTTTGTGGTTTTTGCCGTTGGTCTGGCTTTTCCACTGTCTAATTTTTTTGTGGTGCGTAAGACCGTTGCCGATGTGAGCAATAACCCAGACTTTGCGCCGGTGGCAAAAATACTACAGAGCAGTTGTGTTGACTGTCATAGTGTAAGTCCCGACTTGATCGCTCACCCTTACTATGCCTCTTTTCCTATCGCTCGCGATACCATTGCGCGCGACATGCTGGAAGGACAAAAGTCTTTTAAATTGACTCATGATCAGGTTTCAGGAAAAGAGCTAATTTCAAATATTGATCTGGCCAAAATTTCTACGGTAGTGGAAGAGGGCAGTATGCCCCCCATTCGTTATAAAGCGCTGCACTGGGACGCAACGCTCAATCAGCACCAGCGGGCAGCAATTTTAAAATATATCGTCAGCCGCCGAAATTAGTTGAATATTGCCTGGTAAACAGCTTCGGTGTCAGCTAGATCTTGAAAAAGATGCTGCGGTTTGCAATCAGCAAGTTCTTGCCATGAAGTTTTGCCTGTATTGACGGCGATTACGCTGGCACCATAACCATGCGCACAAGCAATATCGTTGACACTGTCACCTACTATCACCACATGCGGTGGCGCAAATTCGGTTTCAAAATGCTTTTGTGCTCGGCCCACGGCAAATTGCGGTAAATCTAGACGATTGGCTGAGTCTGAGCCATAAGCGCCAATTGGAAAATAACCGTTGAGATTGAAAAAATCGAGTTTTTTGCGGGCGCCGGTTTCTACGTTGCCGGTCAATAAACCCAGGTAGCTATTTTCGTCTGCCGCCAGCCGCTCTAAAATCGCCACCACGCCTTTATGCAAAATAAGTGTCTGCGAAGCCCGCATCTCGTCTTCAAGATAGGTGAGATAGCAGGCAATCAGGTCATCAATATGCGAAAGCGCTTTGGCTTTGTCATAACCATATGCCGTAAAAATTTCCATGAGAATTTGTGGATCGGTTTTTCCGGACATTGAAATGCGGGTATGCTCTTCAGGTATTTCATGTTGTTCACGTAAAGCGCGCGCCAGAGCTCTTCTGCCAGCACCATCTGAAGAAATCATTGTTTCGTCAATATCGAAGAGCACCAGTCTTTTTTTCACTGTCACGACTCTTGATTTGACCGCTCTTGTTCACGAGTGACGTTTGTAAAAGTAGGCGATGCACCTATTTGCAAATCTTCTTCAAACACGCGCACCTGGTCGCGGCCACTGTTTTTGGCTGCGTAAAGCGCCTTGTCAGCCTTTTCAATTAGTTCAGAAGAATTGCGTGCTTGCTTAGGATAGCAGGCAGTACCAAGAGAGGCGGTAATTTTTCCTAGACCAGGCACATGAGTATTGCGAATCTGGCTGCACAACCTGTCGGCAATTAAGGCCGCTTCTAGAAGTGATGTTTCTGGCAGAATAATGCCAAACTCTTCTCCACCATAGCGCGCTGCAGTGTCGCCACTGCGCAAGAGTGTCTTGAGAATAGCGCCGATTTGCCTGATGGCAGAATCTCCCACCGGGTGTCCGTGGGTGTCGTTGATAACCTTGAGTTTGTCGAGATCGATCATAATCAGTGAAACTGGCTGGCCTTTTCTTTCAGCAGTGCGCAGTTCTTCAGTGAGGCGATTTTTGAAATAAACGTGATTATACAGACCAGTCAGCCCGTCGGTTATGGCCTGGTGTCTCACTTGTGCGAAGAGCTGAGCGTGGGCAATGGCCACGGCCAGTTGGTCGGCAATGGCAGAAACCAAACGAATTTCGTGTTCTGACCATTGTCTCAAGCTGCTGCATTGATGCACAATTAAAACGCCCATCAGTTGATTTTCATTGAGCAGCGGTGCCGCAATCAAAGACTGCGAACCGATAGTGGCAAGATATTCTGAGAACGGCAGGCAGCCGTGATCGCCGGCGACTTGATGCACTACTGAAAGCGATGCAATTGATTGATTGCCGTCGCCTGCAATTGCTGCTAAATCAATTCCGAGCACCGTGTTACCAGTGTCACTGACGAAACTGTTGATTGTGGCGTTAGGATGAAAATCGATGCTGTTGCCGTACAGACTCAAGCCTTTGTGACTTTCCAATTCTGCTGAATGGTGTTCGTGAGTGACAACCAGTGGCCCTTCAGCCCGGGGCTGAGCAATCTGCACACGATCGGCACCAAGTGCTTTTGACAGTTCACTGGTAACGGTATCAAGGATGGTGTCAACGTCTAGTGAGGTACGCACCGAGCGAACAATGTGATTGATTAGCTGCTCTTTTTCGGCCAGAGTTTTGGCGTGGCTGTAAAGTCGGCCATGATCAATAGCCAATGAAACCTGGTTGGCCACTGCTTCTACAAGTTCGAGCTCTGACGGTGACCAGGCGCGAACGTCGTCACACTGGTGTACTAGAATCAAACCGATGATACCTGAGGCCGCTTGAATAGGACAAGCAATCAGAGTTTTAATTGACCGCCAGTCAGCAGCGTCGCTACCCCCGCTGTCGTCAATCAAGTTGTTGAAGTCTTGCTCGCTCAATACATCAAGCCAGATAATTGAGCCCTGATCGATAATGTGACGCAAGGTGGTGTTTTCAGAAATTAGCACTTTGCGATTGGTTAGCGCGTTGCCGCTGAATTTTTCATTCCACCAGACATAGTCGAAAGAAAGCTCGTCATCTTCGAGCTCTGTGGTGTTGTGGGTGTCAATCAAGGCCAGACAGCAGCGGCTGGCATTGAGAGCGAGCCCTAACTCTTTGACGGTGGTGTTTAGAATTTCGTCCATATCTAAAGATTGCCTGACCGACTCAGAAATGCGATTAACCATGTTCTTTTGATCACGGTCAAGTTCTAGGGTAATAGCCATTTCGTTGAAGGCTCGAGCGAGCATGCCAAGCTCATCACTTGATTTGACTTCGACTCGTTTGGAGAAGTCGCCTTTGCCCAGGGCAAGCGCTTCTCGCACCAGGCTATTAATAGCCCGAGTGAAGTGTGAAGTAGCTGAATAGGCCAGTACAAAAGAAATTCCGATGGCACACGCCGCTAGCGCCACCATTAAAATCAGCTGGTCATGAGCCGTTCCATATATAAGTCTTGTGGGCATGCCTACAGTCAACTGCCAGTTTGTACCCGGCACATGATCGAAAGCGTAAGCGCGAGGTGTTGGATCGGCAATGCCAATGGCCTCGAGAGTACCTTTCTGCTTGCCGGCCGCAGCTTGAACTGTTTTGGCATGGGAGAAATCTTTGCCCAGCCAGAAATCATTCTCGATGGTTCTGGCGATCACGCGCTTTTGTGAGTCGATGACGGCAATAACGGCGCTGGTTTTACTCGAGTCGCCTGATAGACCAGTAAACAAATTGAGTACGGCCCTTGGTTCTATGGCGGCAACCAGTTGTGCCTGCACCTTATTGTTCTGAACCACAGGTGCGCAGGCAACTATGTAAGGTTTGCCCATCTGGTCAAAGACTGTGGCTGATGCCATGGCCGGCTTAGAGCTTTTTAGAGTGGTTGCCAGAAGCTGTTTGAAGATAAGACTGTCAGTGAGACTAGCCGCAGCACTGTTTCTGCTATCGCGATACGCTTGCGCGATCACCTTGCTGCCGTCAGGCGACGTCAAAATTAGTTTGCTCCACGATGGTTGCGCCACCAGTGCTGTTGAGAGTGTGGTGTCTGTGTTCAGACCACTTGAGCTATTGCTAGTGCTGAGTGGCGAGTTCTTGGCACTCAAGGCCGCTACAGCTGATAAAGAACCAAGCTGTGAGTCAATCCAGTTAGTTAAAGTGCGCACTCCGGTTGCCGCTTGCAGAGTGGTGGCATTTTCGGCTTCGTGCTTGAGCGTTTGATACTCTTTGAAAAGTGAAAAGCTGCCTATGGCCAACAAAGGAGTTGCCACCGCGAGGCACAGAATCACCATTCTGGCACGGATGTTCAATCTGACTTTGGCACTAATTGGCACGCTGGCAACAGGACCTCAAAGACATGGATACCTGTAGACACTCTTTGGACTCGTTGAGCTTTTTGCTACTTTGCGACATTTTTTCACACTTGGCTTCTGCCATTATATGTATTATCTAAAAAGAAGAAAGCGATTTTTCGTATAACCCGCATCAATTTTTCAAAAGAATCTCAGAACGCACTTCCTGAGCTTGATTTGATAGTGCCGCTATTTGCATATAAGTTTGCTCGATATCAACCGGCACTTTGTCTTTGAGATCGAAATTTAAACCGAGATGCATTGCCACCATTATGTCCTGAGCCGCTTGAGCTTTTTTGCCTTGGGCCAGATAGACATCAACTCTAACCATACGAGCGGTCAAGCAGGCATCTTCGAATTCAAGGGCGCGATCGCAGAGATTGAGGCTGTTTATGATCTCTCCATTAGCAAAAGCGGCACAGGCAGCAGCTGCTAGTAAAGTTGCTTTCAGTTCTCCATCTACACCTTGAAATTCTGATGTTTGCACAAATAATACTTTTGCTTGGGCATAACGCCGCTGACGAAAACAAATTAGCGCCTTAAGAAAAGTGGCATGAATAGTATTTGATTCCAGATGTTTTAGCAGTCGTTTAGCCTGCCGATTCATGCCTGCTCTCACGTATAGCAAACCGGTGCGCAAAGTCAAATTAGCGTCATGTTTGTGCTCTTTCCAGAGCGTAATTGACTGAGCTAATTCTTTGGAAATCTGCGGCCGAGTCAGACCGGAAAACCACAGACGCACTGGCGAATAGCGCAAGCAAAAAAGAAAAGCCACAGTAAGCAGAGTATGCACAATGATGAAAGCATTATTGAGACGTTCGGTGCCTACACCAGCCAGCGCCAGAGTCGGATTTAGTACCAGATTGAGACCGAGAGTAAAAGCGACGGTATAACCGAGGAAGGTGGCCAGGAATGGATGAGGCCGCACTAGTAATGCTGGTAGCAAAACCAGAGCAAAAAGCAATTGCACCAATTCACCACATAGTGCGATGGTGCCACCGTCTTTGATACCAGCAGCGATGACGATTTCGCTGACACGAAGATCAATCAAAACCAAAATCGGCAAGACTAGAAAAATGACAAGACGCCAGGCAAAAGCCCGGTCATCATCATTGAGCTCTTCTTTGACCAGCCGGTGACGCTCTGTATAAAGCCTGATTAGCGTGTCTGCCGCCAGGGCTAGAGTTAGCACCGCCAGGCCCCAGGCAATAGCAGTGGATTGGTGCGTCAGCAGCTCATGGACTAATGCGCTGAAGTTCAAATTAGATGCCTTCGTTAGTAACGCCGTTATTTGTTTCGGATTGCGGTAATTATAGGAGGCATTCTCCTGACAAGCGTGAGAGAAATTTATTGCTTGGTCCTGCTCATACTGCGAATGGTATTGACTTCCTGCTGAACCATCGAGCCGAGCATGGGGTCAAGCCAGGTCAGAACCCGTCCCTGGCTTCCCTGGCAAAGTTGCAGCTCGGCTTCTGCATCAGTTAATAGACCGGCTTTAATCAGTGTTACACCAAGGTAATAATGTGGGTCAGCCAGCTCCGGCGCTACGGTCGAAGCTTGCTTATAGGTTTTTAATACATCGTGCCACTGGGGGTTTCGGGCGTTTTCCAGCTTTTGCGCCAGACAGTGACCGCATGCCATCCAGGCCCGCGCTTGCAGAGTCTTGTCACTGTCACCATCATTACTGGTAATTTCTTCAAAACATAAAATGGCACTGTCAAAACGGCCTTTACTTTGATTGATATATCCACGTAATAACCAAACGTCCATTAGTTTTGCGTCAAGTTTCTCCACGGTGGTCAAACACTGCTCGCAAAGTTTGTCTAAACCGACAAAATAATACTGCCACGCCACCGCCAGATAGTTGACCGCATCATTCTCTTGCTTGGCCCTGGCCAGCGTTTTTGCAAATTCCCGATACCAGGCAGGTCTAGTTTTGCGTACAAACCATAATTTAGCCGGGCTACTAAAGTAAGAGGCAAGAAATAGAGCAATTAGAATCAAGTGAATGATACCGGTGACGGTGCCGAGTACTGGGCCACCCTGTCCATAAATTATGGCAAAGTCATCGTTCCATGAAGTTAGCGATAGTATGGGATAGCCAAGCAGACAAGCCAATCCGTCAAAGAGATAGAAATAAATACACAGAGCAACTATGGCTGGAGAGCTTTCTATCATGGCCACAGCAAGGGCGAAAAAGCAGGCCGCTAATTGAAATAGATTTCCCGCCAGAGCAATTACATAATGTTGCAGCGGAGTAAGCCTGCCGTCAATTGTCACTTCACCCCAGAACATGCTCCAGTGAAAGGCGCTGATGGTGGCACCGAAAACACGCGCAGCAAGAGCGTGACCCAGTTCATGAAAAAGTACCACCACGGGCAGTAGCACGAAGAAGGCAAATTGTTTCAGTAATACTCGATCCTTTATCGTCAGATCTTCATCAAACAATGTGCCTGAATTTTCTATTACGCTCTTGACAGTAATGACAGAGACAGGCAGGGCCAGTATCGCCAGAAGATAATGGGAGATCAGCTGCCAGTCCATCACTTACCAAAACACTTGAGCAGAATAATCGATAAGAAATACAGGCCACTCAATGCTGCTGTAACAATAAGCATTGAAAAAGCGGTGGGGTCAGGCGTCAATACGCATGCCACCATGCCACTGCCAAAGACAGCGTAACGCCAGATTTTAATCAGTTGCTGCGAATTGACCAGGCCGGCCATAGCAAGAGTAAATATGACAATGGGAATTTGAAAGCAAAGGCCCATATAGAGCAGAATTGAACATACAAGTGAAATGTAGTAGTCGAGACGCTGATTGATGGGCGAAATGCCCTGGCTGAAATTTCCGAAGAAGCTCAACATCGGCGGTAACAAACAAAAATAAGCGAAAATCGCGCCGCAACAAAACAATAAAGGGCTGCCGAAAACCACAGGCGAGACAATGCGTTTTTCTTGCCTGGTTAGCCCAGGAGCCACAAAACGTCCCACTTCCCAGAGTATAAATGGCGAGGCAATTATCAGAGCAAGGTATGAAGTCACTTTGATGAATACCACCAGCGGCTCTTCTATTGAAAGTGCTTGAAACACTATATTGCCTGCTGGTTTTTGCAAAATGCGTAGCACGCTTTTAGTGAGAAAGAGTGAACCGATGAAGGCCGCGGTTATATAGCCAACACTACGAATAATTCGCCAGCGCAACTCATCTAGATGCTCAACCACAGTCATGGTGTGCGAATCTAACTGATCGTCGTCGGCAGATTTTTCTTCGTCCGCTGCCGTGATCGGCTGAAAGCCCGAACTTGGCTCCAGATCAACATCTGCTTTGACTTTTTCGAGTTTTTTCACCATGGCCTAATTTTAGCAATTATGGCCCTTGCTGCGCAGTTTAGTTGTTCTCAAAACTAGAGCGTAGACGTTTTAGTTTTGCGCACCCCACGCGCTCTAATTTGAGATTTGACAACCGTCGTATAATAATTAGAGATACTGTGCAGGAGTGAAGTCAATGTCTCAATTTTTGAAATTGCCGGACCTGACTGTCCAAGAGTATTTGGCTCAAGAAGAAACGTCCACGGTCAGAAATGAATATGTATGTGGCCAGATTTTTTCTATGACTGGAGCCACTCAGGCCCATGACGTTATTTGCGTAAATTTCTGTAATTTGCTTCACAACCACCTTAAAGGCACAAGTTGTCGAGTTTCTATGCACGATATGAAAGTCAATGTGGAAAAGGCAAAGAGCTTTTACTATCCAGATCTGATGGTCAGCTGCGAGCCTTATGAGGGCAAGAGCGTTTTTAAGCGAGCCCCTGTATTAATTGTGGAGGTTTTATCACCATCAACTTCTCACATCGACCGACGGGAGAAGCTAGTAGCTTACAGGCTGCTAGAAAGTCTCAAGCAATATGCCATAGTTCATCAGAACAAATTTCAAGTAGACCTATATCAACTGGCTAGCGATAACCAGTGGGAAGGGAAAGTCCTCACTTATAGTGACTCGTTGACATTAAGCGCTTTGTCGCCAGCTCTGGAAGTGCCTGTTTCAGCCATATACGAGGACGTAATTCTTGACTTAACCGTCGAAGAAGAATGCGACGAATATGGTTTCAACTAACTAAGTATGATTAACGCGCAGCCATACTGCTGACATGAAACAAGACGACACCAGCGGCGATGGCAACATTTAGCGACTCTACATCTCCGTGCATCGGTATTCTTACGGCTCTAGTCACCATTGCTTCAGCTTCTAGAGTTAGGCCGTTGGCTTCATTACCCAGAAGTAGCGCGACCTTTTTTCCGTATTTCAAATCGGTAAATGATTGTTCTGCCTCGGGATTAAGCGCGACAATATCAATGCCTCGACTTTTTAGTTGTTGGTGGCATTCGCCAAGCTCAACGTTTGTGGCAATAGGCAATTGAAAAAGAGCTCCCATGGCCGAGCGCACTACCTTTGGATTGTATATGTCGACGGAGCCGCGCGTTAAAATCAAGCCGCCGGCACCAAAGGCTAAAGCGGTGCGAATGATGGTGCCAAGGTTGCCCGGATCTTGCACATTTTCACAAACTACAAGAGTGACGTGGTCGTGATCTATTGCTTGCAGCAAACCGTCCAGGCTGTGGTCACGCGCCTTTGCAATAGCAACGACACCACTTGGAGTAGATGTAGTTGGCAGAGTTTTAAATAGCGCTGTTTCAACAACGTTGAGTTCAATTAAATTGTCATCGAAAGTTTCAGGAAATCCCTTTTCGAAATATTCTCTGTCCACAACAACAGCTTCAATTTCAAAATCACGGGCAAAAGCTTCCATCAACACAGTTTCGCTTTCAATAAGGAAAAGCCCGGCTTTGTGCCGGGCTTGGCGCTCATGAAGTGAGCGAATCCTTTTAAGAAGCGGGTTTGATGGCGAGCTGAGAGTGACTATTCTCACTTCAACTCAATCTCCACAAAAACACACTTATTTTTTAGCAGCGCCAACGGCTTCTTTGGCTGATTCAGCCAGTTTGGTGAAGGCTTCTTTGTTAGTGACTGCCAGTTCGGCAAGCATCTTGCGATTGACTTCGATATTGGCTTTCTTCAGACCATTCATCATCACACTGTAGCTCATGCCATGAATTCTGGCGGCAGCGTTGATTCTGGTGATCCACAAACTTCTGAAGTCCCGTTTGCGTTTCTTACGATCTCTGTAAGCATTCTTCCAGGCCTGCATTACTGCCTGGTTAGCAGCTATGAATATTTTGGATTTGGAGCCGCGGAAACCTTTAGCGTACTTGAGGATTTTCTTGTGGCGTTTCTGGAGGACGTTGCCTCTTTTTACTCTGGGCATTTTTGCTCCTTCTTCAAAGAAGAGATGTGTAGATGTTTAGGCTTGATAGCTACTTAGCTTTAGCGAAAACGGTGCCGGTCGTCGGAGAGGAGTAATCCCTTGGACCTGGCTTGCGGACTTCGAACTGGATTAACGCAAGTATTTTCTGTAAGGGAACATGGACAGTACGTGTTCCTCAACATCAGGATGCACGGCTGTAGTTCCGCGCAGATTGCGCTTCACTTTGGCTGACTTCCACTCGTTTAAGTGGCGACTACCAGCTTGCCTGCGCAAAATCTTACCGGTACCGGTGATTTTGAAGCGGCGAGCGGCAGCCTTATTGGTTTTCATCTTAGGCATTTTGGTTCCACTCTCTGGGTGAACGTTCTATTGCAATAGTGATTGCAACAAGCATCGCAATAATTGGACAGTCACAATTTCGACAACTTTTACTGTTCTCAGAGTTCTGAAATCCAGTTAAGCAGGCGATTTGCCCCTTGAAGGAAGGGGCGAAAGAATCATGATAACACTCTTGCCCTCGAGTTTGGCCTCTCTGTCAATCAAACATAAATCTTTGAGGGCTTCTGCGTAACGATTCATGAGATCGATTGCCATGTTGGCATGCTGCATCTCGCGGCCACGCAGGAGAATCAAGACTTTTATCTTGTCGCCTTCGATTAAGAACTTTTGAGCGCTGCGTAACTTCACATCAAAATCGTGATTTTCGATTTTGTAGCGCATCTTGATTTCTTTCACATCCTGGATGTGATGCTTTTTCTTCGTTTCTCTGGCGCGTTTCTCCAGTTCAAACTTGTGTCGGCCATAGTCAAGAATGCGGGCTACAGGAGGATTAGCATCTGGCTGGACGAGTAAAAGATCAAGACCTTTTTCTTTGGCGGCAGCTAGGGCCTCACGAGTAGGCACAATTCCCAGCTGACTACCATCCTCATCAATAAGTCTGACTTCACGATCGCGGATGCGTTCGTTGAGAGGGGGAAGGTCTCGTCTTGCGTCCGGACGACGGGGATCGATTGTGCTCAAGCGTACCTCGTAAAATCAATAACTATTAACAAAAAACTGCCGAAGGGGGGACTTGAACCCCCAAGAGATTGCTCTCACTACGACCTGAACGTAGCGTGTTTGCCATTTCACCACTTCGGCGCGGGCAAATAATCTTACAACAGCCGAAATGAAAATAGAATCTCTATTTCGGCTAGTTATAAGACTACTTGCACTAATTCTATACAACAGCGATCTAGCCTTCAGCCATGTAAGGCATAAGAGCAATATCACGAGCCCGTTTAATGGCAACAGTAAGTGAGCGCTGGTGCTTAGCGCAGTTGCCGCTGATTCTGCGTGGCAAAATTTTGCCGCGCTCAGTGACGAACTTTTTCAAACGGTTCGGATCTTTGTAATCGATAAATTCTACTTTGTCAGCGCAAAAGCCACATGTCTTGCGACGGCGTGGTGGTGCTGAGTCATTTGACATTCTGCCCATTTAAAAATTCTCCTGAAAATGCAATTTAGAACGGAATCTCGTCTTCTGAAGAGAAGATGGCGTCGAGGTCTTCCGGTTCTTTACCTTCTACTATGTTTTTACCTTGTGGCTTCTTACCTGATACAGCAGCCAGGCGACTTTCGTCTTCCGGACCTTTGCTCTTGGTTTCTCCCTCTCCGCTCACTGTGAGCGAAAGATTTTCCACTGCCACTGCATCTACTTCCACATCGCGGCGTTTGGCGCCTTCAGCTGTGGTGTAGTTGTTTACTTGTAGCCGACCATCAACTGCCACATAATCGCCTTTCTTGATCTCGAGAGCGGAACGCTCAGCCAGATCTCTCCAGGTGATTACTTTGACGAAGTTGGTATCTACTCCACCGTCTTGACGATTAGGTGAATCCACACCAATGGTGAATTCAGTAACGGCCACGTTGTTGTTAGGTGTGAAACGCTTTTCTGGAGCTTTCACTACCCGCCCTGAAATGACTATTTTGCTCAAACTCATGGCATTACCTGCTTACTCTGAATTACTGTGTATTACTGATTAGTAGCTGCTTTCGCTTCTTCTTCCAACACAACAATGAGTGAGCGGATGATGTCTTCTGATAGAACCATCATTCTCTTCAACGGTGAAATAGACTCGGTCTTAGCTGTGAAAGTAATGACGACATAGTAGCCATCACGCATTTTTTCCACTTCATAGGCCAATCTTTTACGGCCTTTTTTGTCTACTGAGTCGACTGAGCCACCCTGAGCCTTGATAAATTCTTCAACGGCGCTGATGGTGCGGTCTACAGCGTCTTCATCCAGATTTGGTCTGACGATGAAAACCGATTCGTACTGTTTTTGTTTTTTAGATTCAGCCAATGCTTTATCCCCTATGGTCTAAACGTCCTGCTCGGCAGGCAAAGGAGTACTTATATGAAGGGGAGATCGTAACACAGTGCGCACTTTCAGAATTTTCAAAGGTCGCTTCTATTACGCAATAATTTGCTAATTAGCTTAAAATCCACATAGAATAGGCTTAAGAACCGAAAGAAAATAATCTTTCCTTTCTTTTTAGACTCTGGGGGAGGAAAAATATGCAGGTTAAAGCGCAAGCAAACCTGAACGCGACAGCAGCTTTAATGCTCTGCTTGTGTCTTTCTCTTTCACCGGCAAGTAGCCGTGAACAGTGGCAAATGCAGCATCCAGAAGGAGCGCCACCATCTGGTCCCATGGGCAAAGGCTATGTTCCACCACCACCTGGTTCGGTTCCTGGGCTGGTTAATTCTGGATCTGGTGCTGGCAATAATGCCAATTCCAGTGGTATGGCTCCCTCGTTGATGGCCGCACCTGAAGCGCCGTACGCAGGACCTGGTGCCTTCAATCGTCCTGGTGCAGTTTCAAATGAAATGATTCAACAGATGATCAATTCGCGCATTGGTGCCGGTTCTGTCTTGACCGGTGTTCTGGGTGACGATATTTCTTCAAAAAAAAGTATGTCTGGAGATCTGTTTTCCATCGTCCTTGTAGACGGCTATTCTCAAAATGGCAATGAACTGATACCACGCGGCTCGCGCATCATCGGCAAAGTTGTGGTGGCCGCTCCTGCGGCTATACAGAGACAGCGAGGCGCGTCCGGTAATGTCGAGATTGGTCTAACTACCCTGGTGTTTCCTGACGGCCGCTCTACACCATTTACTGGTTTTATCGATCGTAATCCCGCCCATGATATGAAAAAAGCACCCATAGTGCGCGGGCCAGGTTTGTCTTTGGCTGACTACAAAAACTCAGTCGGATCAATGGTCAATTCCATGACCTTTGGCTTAACACGCAGAAGCAGCCGCGCTTATCGCGGCAAAGATTTATTGCTTGAGGAAGGTGATGTGGTGCCTGTGAGATTAACCAGATCGGTTGATTTGACTAAAATGACTCCGCCCACCGCTCCGCCCAATGCACCACTGGCCAATCCATTCAACGCTGGGCCAATGCCTGGTCTACTTGGTGCACCGGGAGTTTCAGCGAACAACAATCACGACTATAGTCAATACGGTCAAGCGAAAGCTCAACCCGGAGCATTCTCCCAGCCGCTTTTGCCAAAAGAGCTACCTGAGCCATTCTAAGGCAGTGAGCTAATCTTCTTGCTGAGGTTTTTGTGTCGGGCTGCCTGATTTATATTCAGCCAGGTGCCTCCACCCTTGGTGCAATATCAGCTGATAAGCATAGATTTGCTCCAGCCAGCGGCGCTCGCCTTCTGGCAGGTCAGGCCGTTCCAGGCGTCGTTTCAGGGAGCCTGTGATTAGTCTGGTTTCTTCGATGGCTTTGCGATATGAACGCACTGGTTTTTGCATTTGAGCCCATGAAGATGGCTCTACAGTGCGTTTTTCTTGAGTCAAGGCTTGCGCTGAAGCAGCAGCAATTGCTCTTTCATGACCATTCAGGCCTGGCTTCTCTCTGTCGTTTCCGCTTGGAGCGCGGCCTTCACGATCACGACCTTCTCTTTCCGGGCGATCAGGGCGCTCTAAGCGATCAGGTCGATCGGCTCTGTCGTTACCACTTGGAGTGCGGCCTTCTCTATCAGAGCGATCGCGACGAGGTTCACGATCTGGTCGATCAGGACGTTCCGTGCGCTCTGGTCTATCTGATCTATCTGGTCTATCTGAAGTGCGATCAATAACATCTCTCTCGCCTGAGGCAGCTAAAGCCGAAGCGGCAGGAGGAGACTGGGTTCTGCTTAAGACCTGCGTGGCTAGCGGATTCTCAATTACTTTTTTGTGTTTCTCGCCACCACCACGTCTTCTTTCTTTGCGCTTGGCGCGGTAGCACTCAAGACAATCTCTCAGGCGAGGATTATTGTGTTCAAAAGTTTTGCTGCAAGTCTGACAAGTTAAAGCGTGCATGAAGCGGTCACCGTCAACGCCGGCAGCAGCCTGGCCAGACTGTTCCTCATCGTCGCTTTCACCTTCAGAATCAGCGGCGGCTTCGTCTTTTTCTTCTTCCTGTGCCGGTTGTGCTTTTAAGATTTTGGTGGCACGTATTTTGCGAACCGGTTCTTCTTTAACTGATTCTTTTTCTTCGTCTTCGTCATCAGCATCGGCTTCAACTTCAACTGCGGCTTTTTTGCCTTTTGCTGCGGCTGCAACTTTTACTGGTTTAGCTTTTGCTTTTGCCTTAGCCGGTTTCTCATCCGGTTTTGCTGAACGCATTTCTTCCAGCTGTTCCATCACTTTAGGATTGGTCAGCCCATCTTCCTTAAGTTTGCGAATTTCTTGCAGTTCTTCTAAAGCCTGGGCGGGAAGAACTTTTATGCCATTTTCGTCAGTGGCTGTCTCGATCTCGAACTCTTGAATGTAGCGTCTGATTGTAACGCTGGTGACATTGAGATCTTTTGCAGCCTGGGCAATCTTGGTGCCCTCTACCTTGCTTCGACTCATCAAATTACCTTATTGATAAAAGTGTTTGTTTTACTTAGCTTTGAGTGCTCGCACTGTGCGTCGCATCGTGACATTGATTCTTAAGGCACCGCTCAAGGAGGCAATGCTGTTTTAAACTCTTCAGCCTTTTTGGTGATGGATGCTCTAGTTGGTCATTTAAGAGGCGCGAGGTCAAAACCGGCCGTGACTTCAAAAGACGACATCAAACAGAAAACATCAAAAACCTGCTTATAAGGTATCGCATCAAGAGCATTGACATGCCCGAGAGGCAATTAATTGTTACTAATAGAATTATTCATCTAGTCAAGCGGTCAAGATCGATTTTGTAATAGCGATACAGATAAGTGGGAGTGCCGCCCATTTCACGCAAGAGCATAGAGCTCGGACGTTTATGCACCACAGTGGCGACGAAAGGTGGCAGAGTGGGTTCGCTTAACATCAGCCCGGCTAAGAGCGGCCAAGCTAGGCGATGACCCATGTTGACTGTCACCAGACCGGTGTCGTCAATTAGTTTGGTTCGGCTGTTCCAGTCACGACTGAGTTGGCTGTTGGCGGCTAGCCAGCTCTGCACGTCTGGTGATTCGGCGCTGCCAGCGGTGTTGGGGCCTGCAAGTAAGCCACCAGATGCGCTACTAGAGCTAGGTTTGTTTAAAAATGTAGTGAGGGCAAACTGAGCCAAACTATTATTGTTGTTACCACTGTTGACTGAGGGTTGTGAGCCGGCCAGCAGATTTCCTACTTGGTTTAAGAGTTCGCCTGATTTGGCACTGGTAGCCATATTGCGCAAATCGTTAACATTGCGCGGCAAACGAGCGCCGCCCGGTTGATTGACAATTTGCCTGATGGCGATGCCACCATCAGCGGGGCGACCAAGTCGGGTTTGAGCATGTAATGCTTGAGAGGTGAGCAGTGGTCCGTCATTATCATTAGTAAGAATGAAAACGTTTTTCTCAGCGCATTTTTGCAATTCATCTTTGCGCTGTTCGCCAGTGTAATAATCAATATCGGCGCAGGAGAGAAATATATTGCGAAAAGGCTGTCTGCCACTCGAAGAAATGGTTGGTGCAGCTGCCATGGCATACCAGAAAGCCAGACGCGAACCCATTGAGTGAGCCAATAAATCTATTGAAGAATCAGAGCTTTTTTCGTTGTTTAAGCGATTAACGAAATCACGAAAAGGCACCGCTGACCATTCTAAACTGGCTTCATCGCCGCTGTAGTCGACTTTACTGCCGGTAGACGGCCAGGAAAAGAGAATAGGGAAAACCGGCTGCCCTGAACGCTTTTCGTATTCGTCAGCCAGTTCGGCCAGCTCTCTTGCTGATTCTTCAAAAGTAATGTCGTAACCATGAACATAAATACAGATCAAGCCGTGAAAGTTTTTCACACGATTGAAAAAATCAGTATCAGACAATTTAGACGCTTGACCGACTTTGGCATTGGTCCAGTAAGTGTCTCGCTTGGCCATTTCGCTGCGCAATTGCTGCCAATTTTTGCTTTCAACAATAGAGTTGAAATTGCCGCGGTTAAGTGGTGCCACACCATATTCAAGTGAGCCCTGTCCTAAATCAAGATGCCTGCCGCTACCGTAAGATGGCCTGGCGGCGGTGCCTTCGTTATCGCGGGTGGTGGCATAGAAAATGCCCAGCTCGCTGCCGTTACTGAATGCTTGGGCCAGGGCTGGTGGTAATGCGAAAGCCAGAGAAAGGAAAACCGAGGCCAAAAGCGTATAAACAATTTGCAGGCCTGAAGACAAGCGCATGGTCAATCTACCTATACTTTAACGAATCTCCATTATAGAGCAAGGCCAAAGTTAGTTTGTGCTTGAGTATAGGCGCTCTTTAGATGTGCGCGCGACACATGGGTGTAGAGCTGGGTGGTGACGAGATTCGAGTGGCCTAGAAGTTCTTGCACTGCCCGCAGGTCGGCACCGTTTTCAAGTAGATGGGTGGCGAAGCTGTGCCTCAAAGTGTGCGGTGAAATCGACTTTTTGATACCGGCTTTTTGACTTAGCCTTTTGATGATTTGCCAGACCACCAGGCGTGAAAGTCTCTCACCTTGTTCATCTTTAAATAGAGGCTCAGCTTTAATTGCTCGCGGCCGAGTCTTACTTACTGCCACGGCCATTTCAGCAATTTCTTTTACCTTGCGTGGTCTGCCTCGTTTTGCTTTGGCCCCTGGTTTGGCCACCCGAGCGGCTTCAACCAACCGAGCGTCAGCTGATTTTTTCAACTGTTCAGCTGCGCGCGCCTCCTGATCGGCACGATAAAGTGCCAGTGCGTTTATGGCTTGATTGCCCATAGGCACAATGCGTTCTTTAGAGCCTTTGCCCAGGCATTTGATCAGTCCATGACCAACATTCAAATCAGAAACATTGAGACCAACCAGCTCAGAAACACGCAGGCCGCAGCCGTACATAAGCTCAAGTAAGGCTTTCTCTCTTGCCGTACTGCTGACGGCAAAGAGCATGGAAATTTCTTCAGTGGTCAAAACTTGCGGCAGTTTTTTAATTCGATGTGGATTTTCAAAATGCTCCAGGGGATCTCTGGCGATAAAATGCATATCTTTAAGCCAGCTGAACCAGCCACGCAGGCTGGCCAGCATGCGCGTGACACTGGCAGGTTTTTGCCCTTTGGCCTTAAGCGATGATAGATATTGCAGAATTTCGCCCCGGCTCGGCACTGTAGCTGGTGCCCCGGAAAAATTGACGCTGTTGAACCAGGCGACAAAAAATGTCAAATCTCTTCTGTACGAAATCACAGTGTTGAGCGAAAGGCTGCGTTCAGCCTGAATGTGCTCCAGATATGGTGGCAGCAATGTCGCCAAATTTTTGTAAGGGGCGGCCTGCCACTTCTGGCCGCCTTGAACTGGCAAGGCGCTGCCAGCAGCGCTATTTGCGTCGCTGCGAGCGGAGACAAATTTAGGGCTGATGTGGGTCAGCCCTGCCATAGAATTATTCAATTGTGTCATTGCCTATATCATACACATATGCAAAATGTTGGCAAGCGTGTACATCACCAGTGGTGGCTTCAACTTTCACAAATCTGACTATCGACTGTTTATCAGCCGTTAGTTGAGACCGGGTACAGGGTGAGCACTAGCCGCTTGTTTATTCGGTAGCCACTTAAATGTCTTTTCTATTGATTTAGTGATTTGTTTGGCATCTGCCATATTAGCTTCAGTTGTAAAACTGAAGGTTCTAGGTTTATCTGAAGCGATGTCACCTAATAGCGGCAAAGAAGGGAGATTTTCCAAACGTCCGAACGTGACTGCGTTGAGTAATTTAGAGATAGTCACCCGGCGCGAAAGATCACCCATGACTCCACCGAGCCTTGATTTCGTTACCCGGGGAATGGTGCCGGCAATTTCCACATCAATGGTATTGGCCGCAAGATTGACAGTGCCGGCTCCCCACATACGTAAGTCATCGCCGCTGAAGCGAATTTCTTTGATATTAAGCATGCCCTGATAAATCGAATAGCGGCCGTTAAGTTCATTGAACTCGCCAGTTCTGACAGGCACCACACTCTGCATCAAGTTGTTGAAATTGAAGCCTAAGATACCTTGTTGCAATAAATTAGCCTGTGTCAGTTTAGTTTGCAATTGACCGAAGCGGGCGACAATGCCGTCTTTGATAGTAAAGGCACCTGTGCCTTCTAGATGCTTTATAAACTCTTTGGGCGTGCCGCCACCAGATGCGGTTAGATGTAATTCGCCGTCCATGGCACCGGTGAGCTCACCTGGGGTGCCCAGAAGCCGGTCAGAAACTTCCTCCATATGCACCTGGGTCATTTGTGCGTTAAAGACTGTCAGCCTTTTTTCCAGGTCGACGTAGCCGTCCATTTTCAATAAACCACCGGCTACACGCGCAGTGCCTTCTTTCATGGCAATTCGTGGTGCCATTACCTTGCCGTCTTTTCCTTCTTGACTTTCGATCTGTAAAAGGCCACCCACATCATTGATAGAAAGCTTTTGCAGTCTCAGATGATTAATATCAATATGGGCTACCGAAACAGCGTATGGATCACTTTTATTGTTTTTCGTATTGTCTGCCGAAATAGTGCCGGTCAAACCAAATAAATTGAAATCCGGATTACTAATGCGATCAAGTGAAATTTTTCCGCTCAGTTTAGGATGGCGTACGGGGCCATCCAGAGTGATAAATCCGTCAAGGGTACCGGTCAGATTCTTAGTGTCAAATGTTGGATCAATTAAACCGACAAGAATCTTAGCTGGCACCGGATTTGGTGAAAGAACTGTGAGTACTACAGGCTGCTCCGGTGAGCTCCAGATCCAGTTTCCTTGCGCTTTGATTGCTGCTTCGCCCAGCAATAAGTTTGTGCTGTGTAACTCTAAACCTTCGTTAGTTACAGTCATGGAACCATCAAGATTGAGTTCCTCTCCGGCTGGCTGGTTGACGGTAAATATAGGAATGCTCAGTTTTAAGTGGTCTGCAGCATCAGCATGGGCAGAGAAAATAATTTCGTTTTTCTTGTTGTTGCCTTCGATCTGCGCTCTCAGTTGCAAGGGGCCGGCAGAGTATATCTTTAACTGCCCGTTCATCATCGAGGATGTTAAAGCCGGCACCAAGTCAAGAAATTCTTGAGGGGCGATAGTAGAGCGCAGTTCGGTTTTCCAGCTGGGATGGTCCGATCTGTAATTTTTCACATAACCGTCGAGATCAAAGTGAGTAGAGCGCGCGTAACCGCTCATGTCTTGAATCAAAAGTTCGTCACCGGAAGCGGCCAGAATACCGGCAATGCGCTCAAGGGGTACCTCAAGGCTGCTTACCGTAGCTCCAACGCTGTAGCAACCAAGTACACCTTCTAAATTGAAGTCTTTTTTGTTCTTCGGCATTACGACCACATCGCCGTAAATTTTGCCGTGCAGATTTTTGATTTTGTAAGTGTTGAGCAGGTTTTTATACGCTGAGCGCAAAGGCGTCGGCAGCACAGGGGAGCTTAAATAGTAATCGATATCACCAATATCGATACCATCACTTTTGACGTGTACACGTTTGAGAGCCGCCACCGTAGATAGTGCTTCAATGCGCACGCTGGTGGTAAGCCGCATGCCTCTAGTGATGATGCCCACGTCAGTTAGGGTGACGTTATCGTGCTCATAGAGAATATTGCCTGAAACCGCTCGAATAGGCCTGGTTAGACCGGGCGGACGATAAGCAATATCAGCCGGTGAGGCGCTCATATAAACTTGAGGGCCTTGCGGACGGCCGGTGAGCTTAATTACCAGTTCGCGCACCTGGCCTGTTAAATGTTGATCGGTAATGGCAGGAAAATTGAGCTCGAACAAATTCATGATCGTACTGAGGTTTTCGAAATTGACGTTGGTGCCACGCAAAGCCAGATCTATTGCCGTGCCGGGATTGAACAGTCTTACCGCCCCACCAGTCAGGGTAAAGCGCCCAAGGGCGCCCACTTTTCCTTGAACATTCCTGAATTTAAGAGTGGTGCCGTTAATCAGTGCCTCACCAGAAATGCCATTGGCATTAAGAGTGTGATCGGCGGTGGCAAATCCACCATTAGTCAGGTGTGCCACCACGTTGGCTTCATTGCTGCGCCTGTTTCCTTTAACATTGCCTGAGGCGCGCACCAGGCCATCAACAAATAGAGTGCTTAAATTGGTGCGCCTGATGCGCATGGATATTTGTTTTCTTGCTTTAGGGTCATTAAGTGCGGCACTCCAGGCTTTTTTGAGCGAAAGCTTGTCGGCATCGAAAGTCAGGTCGTAAGAATCTTTGAGCAGGTCAACTTCGCCAGAGAGCTTAATTACCGAGTCAGGCACAGTAATCTGGCCGTCTTTAATTGAAATTCTTCGCCCCGGTAAAGCTTCAAAAACGCCGGTGACCACTGAATTAGGGCCGATGCCAGTGATTGCTAAATAAGGAGCATATCCGGGCGCCAATGCTTGCACCAGTTCTTGTACCGGTAAACCTTCCGCTCTTAATTTTGAAAGAATTTTTGATTTAGTCTCGTTGCCTGTGAACTTGAGATCAAAAAAGGCTTTGCCGCTCAAAGTGGCTGTTTTAATAACGTGAATGAGCTGCTCGGCCGGCTTGGCATTTTGTTTGTAGCCGGTGATATCAATATGTTTTGTCAAGTTAGCCAGGTCGTTAATCTGACTTTTAGCGGTGACAGAGTAGCTGGCCTTTTTTTCTTTCCAGTCGCGCAGCTCACCGTTGGATTTTATTTTGAGCGGACCAAGACTTAAATCAAGATCTTGCCAACCGATCAAACCATCTGTCAGTTGCACCGCCCCTGCAGTACTCATACCTTTGGTATGAACTTTGCCCATATCTCGTGAGGCCACCACGAAATCTTTGATGTGAGTTTTGATGTCGGCGGCAAAACCATCAGTGAGGCTGCCCACAACTTCGGCATCAAAATCGAGCATGCCTTTTACTGAAAGATTTTGGCCCTGGGGATCAAGAGCTTCTTTCATCCGTTTGTCGTCGCCCACCACAGCCATAAATCGCCTCAGGTCGTTGGCCTGAAGGTTCGTGGCATTAACTTTGACTGTGTAATTGGTGCGCTCGAAACTTTTATCGGTGGCTCGCCCTAATCCGTCTAAGCGCACATGACCGGGAATTTTTTCTTTGTTGACGGTATCAGTATTGAAGGAAAGGTAAAGTGGGCTACTCATGCCGCGAGACGGCCAGTTGAGCTTTAAGTCTACATTTTTCAAGGTGAGTGATTCCTTAGAAATCGCCTCCTTGCTTTGATCGCTTAAGTGCACAGTGCCTGCATCTACTTCGATGAACCGAACATCAATGGTTGGCTCAAGCAGATCTTCAAAGTTCCAGGCGCCGGGTTTTAATTTCACAGCCCAGATTTCAGGGTGATCTATTTGAATAAACTTGACAATCAACTTGCCTTGCAAAAGTGGTGTAAAGGCAATACCAATATTGCTTCTCTTGGCGAGAATAAACGGGTCGCCATCTAATTCATTAACTTTGAGGGTGCGAGTTAGCACCGTGATTCCATTGAGGCCAAAGTGCCATCTCAGGTGCCCAAGTTTTACCGAGCGGTGCAAATTTTCGCCAATTGCCGCTTCTAACCGGGGTTTCATCCAGTCTATATCGATCATCAATGCCAGGATGAAAAGAATGGCGATGGAAAGAATCCAGCCCAGCACAAAGCGCACAATCAACCAGCGAGGCCGCATTAACGCCTCTGTGGTGATTTTTTCTTCTGATTGTTGAGTCTCGATCAACAGTGCCTGCTTTTTACCCATTTCTTTCGCTATCTTTGAATAGCAATATGCTAACTGCCAAATGTTGCCGTAAGCTGTTTAAGATCAAAGTGTTTGGCCTTGGGCAGATTAACTAAGTGGCATAGACGATGAGGACCACTGAAGGTGTCGGGAAGCAAATATTCCAAACAGTGCAGCTTCGGGCATGCCTTGCCTATTCTACTGGTCTGCTTCTCCTATTTTCATGGACTGCCTTCAGTCTTCGCAAGTTCCCTGGAAGACCAGGCTAGTCAAGAGGAGAGAGTCTTGACCCAGGCTTTGCAAAAGCTTAGAGGGCGCGACATGGAAGGTGCTATCAGGTCTCTGGCAGCACTAAATAGAAGTTTTCCAGATAATGAAGATTATGCACTCTTGTATCGCATGGCCTTACAAAGACAAGAAGCACAACAATGGTATCGCTATCAAGATTGGGTTGAATTAAAAAATAAACCTGCTTCCGGCAACAAAAGAATCGCTCAATATTCTCAGGCTCTGAGAAAGGAAAGCCAGGAGCCCGGCCGAGTTAATGAGCTGAAGCGCGCTACCTGGTTAATTCTGGCCACCGGCAAATATCCGGCGCCGCGCAAAGTACAGAATGTACGCAAAGTAGAGAAAGTACAGGAAGTGCAAGATTTGCAAGAACCTCAAGATGTCCAAGTTGACCAACCGGTGATACCTGAAGTTAAATCCACAGATAGAGATGAATGATTGAGTGGATAGGAAGACCAGTTTAAAAACTCAATTTATTCTTTTGATCTGCCTACCGCAGGCTATCCAGGCCCTGTCAGTGCTAATTGTGCTCGGCTGGCTGGCGCAGGTGGAAAATTTAGAAGTGATTCAATTTGCCAAAACCACTGTGCCCATGATTGTTTGCGGCAGCCTGCTTCTGAATGTGGCTCTGGTGGCATTTTTCGGCTTGCGAATTTATAAAAATGTAGGCGAGCGATTTATGGTGCTTACAGACAATGTGGCAAGATTGCGGCGGCAGGAAAAATTGCACTATTTGCAAGAGGGTGATGATGAGCTTGCTGCTCTCGATCAATCCTTTCATGAAATGGCTGCGGCTTTAGGCGAGTCTATTGCCAGAGAAAGAGATCTAATCGAAAGTGCCGCCACCATTATTTGTGCCATCAATGGTGAATTTATCATTCAAACAATCAATCCTGCTGCAGAAAAACTTCTCGGTTTTAAAATAAGCCAGTTGATGGGCAATTCCGTTTTAAATCTGCTGGGTGGATCTGAGCAAGAGCTGCTTCTGGAGACACTTTATCAAGTACGCTATTCTGCCTCCGAGTCTGTACTCGAGCTGCAAATGAAAACTGCCGGCGGCACCATTATTGATAGTTTCTGGATGATCAAGTGGTCGAAAGATAAAGGCACCTGGATATGTTTGATTCAAGATATATCAGAACGCAAACTGGCGGAAAACATGCGCCAGCAAATAGTAAATATGGTCAGCCATGATATACGTTCGCCTCTTTCCACCATCAATTTGATATTTGCTTCGCTGCAAACCGGCGGCTATGGCCAACTTAGTGAGAAGGCCATCGAACTCACGCAAAGCGGCGAACGGGCTTGCGCCAAGCTACTGACACTAACTGGTGACCTTCTCGCTTTAGACAAAATGGAATCTGGCATGCTCTCGCTTGAGTATGCAGAAGTAGACCTGGACGAATTATTTACCAATGTACTAAGCATGATGGGCGCTGTGGCTGAAAAAGAGAAAGTGGTGCTCAAGCATCAGAAATGCGGTTTGATTTTAATCGCCGACCGTGAGCGCCTTGGGCAAATTTTGATCAATCTCTTGGCCAATGCCATCAAATTTTCCCACCCAAATGGTGCGGTGTATTTGCATGCCTCTCTCGTCGGGCACAATATTGAAATAGTAGTGAAAGACCATGGCATAGGCATTGAAGCCCATCATCTGCCTTTCATATTTGATCGCTATCGCCAGGTACGCTCTGAAGAAACCAAAAAAAAGGGCGGCAGTGGTTTAGGCTTGGCCATCGCCAAAGCGCTGACCGAATTGCATGGTGGCACCATTACCTGCACCAGTGAATATGGCCAGGGTACTTGCTTCTATGTGACTTTGCCTCAGAATCACATTGTTTGATTGACTAACTTTCTGACGTTAATTTCTAACTCAAGTGGTTTTCATAGGCATAACGCACTAAGGCAGCTCGCGTGCTCAAATTGAGCTTTTTGCGCAAGCGCGATACGTGTACTTCTGTAGTGCCTTCGGTTATGTGCAACTCTTCTGCAATTTCTTTATTTGATAGACCGAGAGCCACTTGCTTCAATACTTCAATTTCTCTGGTACTGAGTTTAATGCGTACTTTCTCGCGACTTTCCGTGCGCTCTGTGAGCTCTTTGGTGCTGTGCACCACTTGTGTCAGCTGGCTGCACAAGTCAGTCAATTTGCTGATTGACGTACTTTGCGCTTCTACAATTTGATAAAGCTTGGCCTGACTGAGAGCAATAGAAAGCTGATTAGCGATGCGTGAAAGCAAAGTTATATCGCGCACAGTCCACATGCGCGCATCATGCTTGGTGCCAACGTGAGCATCAAGATGCAGAAGCCCCATCAGTCTGCCTCTGTAAACCAGAGGCACCATCACCATTGATGAAATTTTATAGTTGATAAGTTCAAGACGCACGTCTTTGGCAAAAGCAAAAGTATCATCTTGCATCACCATGAGAGGTCGGCGCTCGCCCACGTCTAAAAGTAGATCGTGATATTTGGAAAAGAGACTGCTTTTATCTGAAATAGGCGCCAGGCTGTCACTGGTCATTTGTCTGACGATGCGCATAGAATTATCAGGATCGCCAATCAAACAAATGAGCGCGCGCGAAGCTTCAAACTCAGTCAGCAGGCTCTGCGTGGCACGTTCAAGAATATCGGCCTGATCAAGTGATCCGTGAATGTTGACCACAAATCGATTGAAGAGTGCCTCGTCTCTTGACGATTTTTCCACCCGATCGTACATCTCTTTTAGATTTTCAATAATGATGGCGCGCTGCAAATTGGTGGTAATCATGCGCGGTAAGAACTTTTGATATTCGCCTATTTTTGGCAAATAATCACTGGCGCCGACAGTGAGCAATTTTAGGGCCAGCTCTGGCGAATCGACGCTGGTAATAACGATAATGGGCGAGTTGGGTGCTTCGGCCACCAGAGTCGTGACCAGCTCGACGCCGCTACTGTCAGGTAGGTCGTTATCTACTACGAGCACATCATAAGGAATGGATTTAATGCGTGCCAGTGCTTCTTTGGCAGTGCTGGCGGTGTCAACATCATATAAGGGAGATTGAGAGACAATAGCCTTCTTAATCAGCTGCATCTCTTTATCCACAGGCTCTATAAGGAGCACCCGGCGCTCCCTATGAATCTGCGCCAGCTCGGCGGCAGGTTCTCCACCGTCTGCGGTTTTTACATTGGTAGGGGCTGAATGGTCGTCCACGATGGTAATCCACTTTTACATAAGAAACCCTATACGCTTTTATTGTCCCACCTATAGGGTGCCCTATACAGCCGACTGCTATAACAGCATTATGGAGTTCGATAATTTTAGTAAATCGATCCCTGACCTAACCTTGTGAATGCCTTTAAGATCTATTTGATTGATTTGACCCTGACCCTCACTAAGCCCCCCAGCCCAAGCATTGTTAGGATTCAAGCCAAAGTATTCACAAGGTATAAAACTAAAGAGCAGCTGGTTTCCCTCCACCGCTGCTCTTTTGTTTAGCTATTGGCCCATTTTGCGGACGCGGAAAATTATTGGCCCTGGCCGCTCATTTTCACTGGCTGTCTGCCGCTTTGAATGTAAACGGCGCGCAATTGGCGATGAGCAATTTTGCTGTCGTTGGCGACCACTTCGCCAAGATCAGCTGAATATGGCATGGCCTGGGGATTAAAATCGATACGTATTGGCTTTTCGCCGTTGGCATCGAAGAATTCGCCGCTCAGTTCATAGTCGCCGTCGGCGTGAGCTTTCACTTGCGGATTGACGAAATAACCCACATGTTTACCTGCCGGGGTGTAAACACTGACCTTTACATCAGCCATGAATTGTTTGCTCCTGTTGCTTGATGGTGCCGACCTCAAGTGTATTTGATCTTCTACATATAGAAGGTGGTGTAACGTTTATTGCATTGATTATTCAATTTCAGCCAGTGCCGCTCACCCGTGTCAAGTAGCGATTATTTCAATAACAGACTCAAAAGTTCGGCCAATATGAGAAAAAACTGTGCTGATTATGAAGATTTCAAGCACGCTAAGACCCGCAGGTGGTAAGCCGCACGCTTTGTATATGCTAATATCTAACTTCAACTTAAATGGAAAAAGACGTAAATGCCACTTTTAGCTGATCGCAAGCAAGAGCTGATTCAAGGTCACCAGACGCACGGAAAAGACACCGGTTCGCCGGAAGTGCAGGTGGCTATGCTCACAGACAGAATCAATCAATTAACTGACCACCTGAGAACGCACTCGAAAGATTTTCACAGCCGACGCGGGCTTCTGATGATGGTTGGTAAGCGTCGCCGTCTACTTCAATATTTGATGAAGGAAGACAATGAGCGCTATCGCAAGCTCATTGAAAAGCTCGGACTACGACGCTAGTTAACTTGTTATTTGAAGGCGGGCCTTTGGCTCGCCTTTTTTGTTTTTGGCAAGTACTGGCTAGCTTTGTGCGCGCTGCAACAAGGCCTGTTCCCATTGGCGCCCTGGTATTTAAGATAAAAAGAAGTACAAAGAAGAAGAGGATGAAGAATTGCAAGTAGAAGAACGTTCCGGCACTCAACACAAAGCCGAGCTAGTCATTGACGGAAAAACGATTACAGTTAAAGCCGGTCGCATGGCCAAACAAGCTGGTGGTGCCGTAGAAATTTATTGCGGCGAGACTATGGTTTTAGTCACCTGTACAGAAAGCAAAAAAGTTAGAGACGGAATCGATTACTTCCCACTTTTAGTTGACTACGAAGAGAAACTCTATTCGGTTGGCCGCATTCCCGGATCATTCCCCCGTCGTGAAGGCAAAGCGCCTGACAAGTGCATTCTCACCAGTCGTTTGATTGACAGACCCGTGCGCCCGCTCTTTAAAGAAGGCTATCGCAATGACGTGCAAATAGTGGCTACCACTATGAGTGCCGATATGGAAAACCCACCAGAAACTCTGGCAATGCTGGGTGCCAGTTTCGCTTTAGAACTGGCTGGGCTGCCATTTAACGGGCCAATTGGCGCAGTGCGCGTTGGCCGCGTTGACGGCAAATTTGTGGGTAACCCTACATATGAACAGTTAGAACTGTCAGATATGGACTTAATTGTCGCCGGCACCGAATCATCAATCATGATGGTTGAAGCAGGCTGCGACTTCGTCACCGAAAGAGACATCTTGAGCGCTATCGATTACGCGCACCAGATCATCAAGAAACAAGTAGAAGCGCAGCGTGACTTCGTCAAAGCCTTCGGCCGCACCGTTAAAGAATTTGTCGCACCACCTGCCATTGATTCATTGAAAGAAATTGTTGAGTCTAAAGCTACAGAAGCACTTAAAGCTTCTATGGATTCAGTTACTGACAAATCAGTGCGTCAAGGCTTCATTGATGAAGCCACCAAAGCAATCGTCGACGCCATCGCTGAATTGGCTGATGATCATGAACTAAAGAAAGTATCCGGCAGCAAAATTGCCGAATATTTGGAAAATTACGAAGCAGAATTGATGCGCGCCAAAGTGCTTGATACAGGCATTCGGGCTGACGGTCGTCGTTGTGATGAAGTCAGACCGATAACGATTGAATGTGGAATATTGCCACGCGCACACGGTACCGGATTATTTACAAGAGGCACTACCCAGGTGCTTTCCGTGGCTACTCTTGGTATCGGATCCGATGCTCAAAGATTAGATTCAGTCGATCCGCAAACTGAAAAGCGCTATATGCACCATTACAACTTCCCCGGATTTTCAGTGGGCGAAGTCAAACCAATGCGTGGCCCTGGCCGCCGCGAAATTGGCCACGGTGCTCTAGCTGAACGTGCATTGATGCCTGCTCTGCCCAGTCAAGATGATTTCCCATATGTAATTCGTGTGGTTTCAGAAGTATTGGAATCAAACGGTTCTACATCTATGGCTTCTACATGCGGATCATCGCTTTCGCTCATGGATGCTGGTGTGCCGCTTAAAGCCACTATTGGTGGCATTGCCATGGGTCTGATTCTGGAAGGCGAACGCTTTGCAGTACTTACCGACATTCAAGGTCTGGAAGATTTCCTTGGCGACATGGACTTCAAAGTCACCGGTTCTAGAGACGGCATTACCGCTCTGCAAATGGATATCAAAATCGAAGGCATCTCATTAGAAGTAATGCGCATCGCCCTGGACCAGGCTAAAAAAGGCCGTGTTCATATCATTGAAAAGATGGAAGCTGTATTGCCTGCTTCTCGTGAAGAGATGTCTCCATGGGCTCCACGCATCATCACTATCCATATCAATCAAGAAGATATTGGTACGGTAATCGGACCAGGCGGCAAAATGATTCGCCGTATCATTGAAGAAACCGGCGCCAGCATCGACATCGAAGATGATGGTACCGTGCGCATCGGCTCAGTCGATCAAGAAGGCGGTAAAGCTGCCCGTGACTGGATTCAAAATCTCGTCAAACGCATCGAAGTGGGAGTTGTTTACAACGGTCGTGTCACCCGCATTATTCCCGTAGGCTGTTTCGTTGAAGTGTTGCCTGGTAAAGAAGGCCTGGTGCACATTTCACAACTGGAAAACAGACGAGTGGAGAAAGTGGAAGACGTGGTGGCTGTTGGCCAAAAAGTAGTGGTCAAAGTCAAAGAAATCGACGAGCGCAATCGCGTCAACTTGACCATGAAAGGCGTCAGCGACGAAGAGAAACAACAGCTTGAGCAACAAAGTTCTTAATTTAAGGGCAATTGCGGTAGCCGGCCTGCTGTTAATCAGTCAGGCCGGCTGCATCTGGTTTGACCTGACGGGCTTAGAGCAAGCAGCTTTCGCCCGTCGTACTGAGAGCCACTCCAGAAGCACAAAAAAAGCAGTATCTCGCGGCCGTTCTTCCAAAGCCCGGGTAAAATCTTCCCAGCGTAGCAGCACCAGAAGCGGGCGCAAAAGCGCGCGTAGCAGCAGAGCTGCTGGCCGCCGTCATGGCACCACACGCAGCGCTCATAGAGCCCATGCTCGACGAGTTAGCCATACACAAAGAGTTAGTCATACTCAACGAGGGCAGACAAGATTCGTTGCTCCTCCTGATGTGGGTGGGCCAGTAGATTTGGGCATCGCACCGCGAGCTCGCAACTACGCTTTACTCACCCGTGCTTATGCGCTTTACGACCAGGGCGTTAACGAAAAATTGCGTGGCAACTATGGTGCCGCTACTGACAAGCTTGCAGAATCAGTCAGTTTAATTGATCAGGCTCGCAGCAATCAGCACAATGGAGTGCCCAGCACCCTTGAATCAATGGTCTTTTATGAGCTCGGTGAGGCCGCCGAGGCAGACGGAGATTTCATCCTTGCCCGCGACTCTTACGCTCATTGCGTTCGGGCCAAAGCTAATTTTGTGGAAGGCTACCTGCATATCGTTAATTTGCTGGCCACTCATGGTCAATTACCGCTGGCTGCCAACTGGCTCAAAGAGGGCCTGCAGGAATGCCCTCATGACGCCAGAATCAATGAACTTTCCACCCAGTTGTCGACATATATTGGAGCCACCGGGACCGATTTAGTCGTGCCTGCTAAAAGCCCGGAAGGGCCACCGGAGCCTGAAAGTTCAGGGGAGTGAGAGTCGGTTTTAAAAGCTTGAGCGATATCGCTCAAGCTTTTTTCTTTGGCGTAGTTTTCCACCAGAGAAAGACTCGTTAGTTGCAAAGAAAAAGGGGAAGTTTAACCTTCCCCTTAATACTTTTTTGTAAGCCCTTCGGGCCAAACCACTTCAGAGAGAGGCCGTAGACTATTTCTTGTCGACGGTGTCTTTGAATTCTTTGCCAGGTTGGAAAGCAGGAACCTTTTTAGCAGGCACCTTGATTTTCTCACCTGGTTTTTGTGGATTGTTTGTTTCGCGAGCTTGTCTGTCGCGGCGCAAGAATGTTCCGAAACCTACCAAGGTGACGCGATCACCTTTAGCTACCACTTCGGTCACGCAATCGGTGAAAGCGGCAAGCATTTCTTCGACGGACTTCTTGGTTGTGTTAGTACGAGCAGCAATTTCGGCAGCCAGTTCTGCTTTGTTCACAGAGATTCCTCCTAGTATCCGGTCCTAAATCAAAAGTACAACATAAAGTGTATTCTCGGCGGTCTAATAACCACTTGAGCGACAAAGATACAGCACCTGTTGGGCTGACACAAGAGACTTGGCATAAATTGTCGCTCTTGATAAGCATTTGCCGTCATAATTGGAAAGAGATGGCTTGCCAGGCGGATTTAACTGGTAGGTAAAGCAATCGCTTTTTAACAAAGAAAATGGTGAAATCCAAGATGGAAAGGGAACAAAGATAGTGTCATATCCTTCGAGTGGGCCTCCTTTGAGACCAATAACCGTTGACGGCAACATCGATGCCAGGACCGCTGCCTTCTTAGCAGCCAATGCCTGTGAAAGTAAGTTAGCCCAGTCGACTGTGGTGCTGGATGTGGCGTCGGTAACAGTGCTGGCAGAGTATTTTGTTTTTGCTGGAGGTGAATCCGCTGCACAGGTAAAAGCTATAGCAAATGCAGTTGATCAAGTACTTGGGAGCCACAATTTCAAGCGCAAATCAATTGAAGGGCTGAGCGAGGCCAGATGGGTTTTGTTAGATTACGGTTCGGTGATCGTGCATGTTCTGCAAGAGAAAGAGCGCAGCTTTTACAAAATTGAGCAGTTTTGGAATCACGCATTGATTGTTGATCGCCAAGAATGGGTAGAAGAATAAGCGTAGGGTTAGTATTGATCTCTCGACTTATAGAAGTTGAGCTAGCATTTAAGCTAGGCGAGTGATTAGGGAATTTGTTGGTGATTGGTGAGGGGCATTTGCTATGAGCTTTAGGACCAGGCTACAGGGGTTCGTCGATAGCCGGCAGAAAATTCAAATCTGGTACGGTATGGGCTGCCATAACACCGTCACCGGACGCGTTCTTTCTGTTGACCATGACCACATAGATGTTGAGTCTTATTCGCATGAGAGCGATGGCCAGATTCACATTCGTCGTATTCTCGTACCGCTTCATTTGATACTTCATATCGACATCACGTCTGCGGAGACGGCTGAAGAAGATGAAGGAGTGCTAGTCACCGAAAAGGAGTCTAAGGGGAGCGGTTCGTCATTATCCGTAATTGACCTTCCCGATGCTCCCCGAGGATACGCTGTACGGATTCTTTCTCAACTCAACTCGCAATATTCCAATCGCTTCTCCCGCATGACTGCCGGGCCTGGTGGCATTTATTTCTCTTGCGACGGTTCTGTCTGGTTCATCGACAGCAACGGACAATTGAGTGAATATGCGCGCATTCGAGGCAACAGCACCATATCTGGTCTCCGCTTCGATCGCAAAGGTGTGCTTTATGTAGCCACCATCCAAGGTACCGTTTACAAGATTGATCCCAACAAGTCGGGCCGCATCCTGGCTCAGCTTGACGGCAATCTTACCGGCGGCGGCACTTTCCTTTCCGACATCGCCATTGGTGCTCGTGAAGAAGTCTACGTCTCTAATTTTCCATCTAACACTGGTGGCGTCTTTAAGATAGATAAAACTGGTGAATACGAAGTTCTTCTAGGTGGTCCCGGCCACGGCACTCAAGGTCTTTTGCTTGAAAGAGACGGATTCTTGTGGTGCTTAGAGCACGCTTCCGGTTGTGTGGTCAAACGTTCACTTGATGGCCGCGAAGTCGCGCGCATACAAGTAGCCGAATCTGAAAGTTTCAATTTCGCTGACGGATACGACGGCAACCTGGCCATGGACAGCCTCGACAGGCTCTACATCACTGCTGGACGAGCCGGAACCGTGATTCGCGTTAATCGCGAAGGCCGGGCTGAGACTTTCCTCACCGGGCTCGTTAATCCGACAGGTGTCGCCTTCGGCCACGACGGTGCGCTTTTTGTGCTCGAAGCCGGACGCTCAAGAGTGCTTAAAGTAGCTGCTCTCGATAAAACCGAAAGAAGCGAATCAGCTAAAGCTCTGTCTTAAGAATCAGCGATACTGCTAAAGGTTAAGCTAGATTATTTGCTCGTGTGCGCAAGTTCACGTTGGCCCTGACTTTCATGGTCATAGGCAACAGGATCTGGACTGCTGTAGAGCTGGTCAATCAGCGATTTGTAGTTGCGACCGACTACATTGCGTTTGATCTTAAGAGTGGCAGTCAGTTCTCCGGCTTCTACGGAAAGTTCATTTGCAAGAATGGCAAAGCGCTTTACTTGCTCATACTCTGCCAGAGCTGATGAGCGGTTTTGCAGTTCCCGTTTGAGAAATCCGAGCAAAGCACTGGAGCGGCTCAAATCAAAGTAAGAATCAAATTCCCAGTTACGCTCGCGGGCAAAATCACAGGCGGCCTGCTCGTCTAAAGTTATTAGCGCCACCAGGTGCTTCTGTTGGTCACCAAAGACAACTGCTTGCGTAACAAATGGCACCGTCTTTAATACCGCTTCAACTTTTTGTGGAGCAATATTTTTGCCGGCGGAATTGATAATCAAATCTTTTTTGCGGTCAGTTATTTTCAAGAAGCCGTCAGCGTCAATTGTGCCGATGTCTCCGGTTCTGAACCACTCACCGTCAAAGGCTTCCAGATTGGCTTCAGGATTGTTGTAATACCCTTTAAAAATGGTTGGACCTTTAACGAGAATTTCACCGTCGTCAGCCAATTTTTGATGCACTGAATCAAGCGCCGGGCCAACGGTGCCTATGCGCACCTTACCGAGGCGATTGACGTTAGTGGGTGCAGAAGTTTCGGTGAGGCCGTAACCTTCAAGACAACTGATGCCGATGGCATTGAAAAATGTCAGTACTTCTTTAGTGGCAGGGGCACCACCACTGACTATAAGCTTTAAGCCCGGGCCAATTTTTTCGCGCAATTTTTGCAAAACCATTTTGTCGGCAATTTTTTGTTTGGCCCACAAAATTGGACCAATCTTCTTGCCGTCGGCCTGTTTTTCGACAATTTCTTCACCGGTAGCAATAGCCCAATCAATCAGGGCTCTGCGTCTTGGAGAAGCACCGTCGATGCCGCTTTTTACTTTCGCATAAATGCGGTCAAGTACTCTTGGCACCACTAGCATAAGAGTCGGTTCGACCTCAGCCATGTTGCGGCCCATGGTCTCAATACTTTCGGCAAAGGCACAAACGCCGCCATGGGTAAGCCAGTAAAATTCGCCGCAAATGCGTTCGAATATATGTGAGAGCGGCAGATAGGAAAGATAAACTGCTCTTTCATCTACCGAGAGAATTGGCTTCATGTCTTCAATCACAGCCATAATATTACTGTGAGTAAGAGGCACGCCCTTTGGCACTCCGGTTGTTCCAGAGGTATAAATGATGGTGGCAATACCATCTTTTGGTGTGCCTTTCATTCTATCTTCAAGAATTTTCAAGTGAGCTGTATCGAGGCTGGCACCGAGTTTACGCAAAGACTCGATGTCGACTAAATAGCCGTTAGGCAAATTATATTTGTCTGCCAGTTCGTCTACCGATTTAACATCAGCTGGCAAATAAAAGAGCACAATTTTCTGCACTGTTGGCAGAGAACTTCTAACTGCCAGAGCGCGTTTGAGGATGTTTTCGTTCTGCACGAAAAGTACTTTCGCCTGACTGTTGTTGATAATAAATTCAATGTCGCTGGCGGAAGATGTGGGATAGACAGGCACTGATATGGCGCCATTAGATATGGTGGCAATGTCGGCTGCTACCCAGAAGTGCGTGGTTGAAGAAAAAATGGCTGCTTTTTCGCCGGATTTCAGGCCGATAGTCATCAGGCCCAGGGCGATTTGCTGCACCAGTTTGCTGAATTCGCGCCAGTTCATAGAGCGGTATGGCTCTTTCTTCTCTTTGAATTCGACGCAATTAAGATGATCGAGTTCTTTGGCACGAGCAAAAAATACTGCCGCAATATTGCGATCAGTAATACTATCGGATATCTTCCGATCCACCAGCATGTAAAGCACCTCAGATTCCCACCAGCCCATATTATAGCCAGTTTTCAATATGTTGAATGAAGCCTAAATTATCTTAGCCTAGCCAGCAGTGGTCGAAGCTAGTTGGGCCGTGTTATGCACTGCTGAGCGCTTGATAAAAACCTACTAAGAATCAGAAAGCTACTAAGAATCAGAAAGCCACTAAGAATCAGATAACTACTAAGAAACTGACAGCTGCTCTTTTGAAACTTCGTCAATCCATGTAAGCAAGAGCTGTACAAGCTCATCAAGCACCGGATCGAACATCAAATCGTGCCAGGCTTCAGGGAAAGAGTGCTTGCGCTTGCTTGGTGCACTCAGTCTTTCAAAGATAGCTTCGCTGACCAGATTATTGACGATTGTTTCGTGGCCAGAAGTAAACATATATATGGGGCAAGGCAATTTGCGCCGAGTGGAAGACTTTGTGTCTTGAGTAAGCTTGAGCAGCTCTAAAAGCATACGGGCGCTGAGCTCAAATTTGCGATCTGGATCATTGGCAAGCCAGTTGCGCACTTGCGGCTCACGTGTAATTTGATCAGTCGTGTATGGAAGGGTGAGCAATTTGTCTGGGCTAATTAGTGCTGTGCTCATCGCTCTGAGGCGGTAGGAAAGTTTGAACATTTCTGGATGGCCGTCAAAACCTGGCGAAAACATCACCAGCCCTGAGGGGGTGATTTCTTGCAAAGCCTTGAGGGCAACCACAGCTCCCATGCTGTTTCCCATGACAAAGATTGGCCGGTCGCCAACAGTCTCGCGCAAATATTCATAGGCTTCTTTTAAATCATTGAGCCATTGCTGCTTCATCATTAAGACTTGAGTGGCGCGCTTGCCATGTCCAACATGGTCGTAGGCAAGAGAGAAGATTCTCTTCACCTTTAAGCGTCTGGCGAGGGCCTCAAACCATCCACTATGGGCACCAAGCCCGTGCACGAGCAATACTGCCGCCCGGCAATCTGAGGACGAGCCCCAGGTGCGAGCGGTAATTACATGATTATCTCCTTGAGTCAGAGGCTGAGATCGTGGGACGATGTCAACGAATGAACAAGTGGGCGTGAGCTTAATATCCTGCGTCATACTGAACGTTATTATAGCTTCTGATACCACTACGCATGTCTAGTTTGTCGAAGACAAATGTGTAATCAAAGGAAATCAACAGAAAGTAAATGTCAGGCAAAGACGGCACTAAGAGCGATTCTTCCCCTTCTAACGAAGTGGATGCCGACGGGCGGCCTCGTGCTCCTAAAGCAGGCAAGGGTGTTCCATTTGTTGTAATTAGTTTGATTGTTTGCGCTCTGCTTGCGATTGGTTACATTGTCTTTACGCCGAAAGAGACACCGCTTGGGAAGGCCGCTGCCATGGTGCGTACGAACAAAGCCGCTACGGCTGTGCCTTTATTGGAAGATCTGGTGCGCAAAGATCCGGCAAACGTGGGGGTTTATCCCTGGCTTGCCCAGGCCTATTTGGCCACTGACCGTTTTGCCGAAGGCCGCACCGCCCTCGACACCGCTTTTAGAGTGCGCTGTCAGGATGTCAATCTGGCGCCAGTGGTAGACAGCTATTCCACTTATTATCAAAATCACAATCATTATGAAGAAGCAGAGCGTCTTTATAATTCTGCGCTGCAAGTGGTAAAACCAGCGGAGCTTTCCAATAGCCGGGCGCGCATGTATTTACGCTGGTCTGAAGCAAACTTGGCTGCCGGAGCCATTGATAGCGCCGTCACGCATTTAAGCAAGGCCTGGCAATATAAAGATAGTCTGGAGGAGCCACTAAAGTCTCAAGTGCCTCATCAACTGGCAGAATCATATCGGCAATTGGCGGCCCTGGCCGAAACTCGTGATAAAGACGAAGATCAGGCCATCAGTATGCTGGAGAAAAGCCTGACGGTGAGCGACGAGCCAAGCACCCGTATTGCCCTGGCTGGCTTATACAGTCATAAAAAAGACACAACCAAGGCGATTCAAAACTATAAAATAGTTTGCCAGCAAGATGCCAACAACCTGGAAGCGCGGCACCGATTAATAGAACTATTGCTGGCTAAAAAAGATCTTGAGGGGGCTCAGGAAGCTCTTACTGAGCTGGTTGATAAAGAAAAAAGTTTTGACAATTATGAACTCTTAGCTACTCTCAATTTGAAATTGCAAAATTATCCCGGCGCGGTCCGTTCACTTGAAGAGGCGGTTTCGCTGAAACCCGAAGCTTCTATTTCGCTCTTAAAGCAACTGTTGAGCACTCTCAACACCTGGAGCGCTCTTCTGGCCAAAGAAAATAAAACGCAAGAAGCAATGTCGGTAAAGGGTCACGCTGAACGGGTAGCTGAGCAACTGACAATGCTGATTAAAGAGCAAAAGAAAGATGAAGTCAAAGCCGAAGTGAAGACCGATGTGTGGAACCCAGGCGCCTCGCCTATTTCAGTGGTTTCATCACATAATTGGTTAGCCAAAGGCAGCTTAACTCCTGAAGGCGAGATCAAGATAAAGAACGTCAGCGGTCAGCCTGTCACTGACTTGCAACTAACGGCTGTGTTTTTCGACCGCACCAAACGTCGCAACAACGGATCCGTGGCATTACCAGTGGCATCATCAGCATCTATGCCTTTTGCTGCTGGTGCTGAACGCACTCTTTATTTCTCATGTCCAAACATTGTCAAAGATGACCATCAACTTGCCGTTATCATTTACTGGAAGGGCAAAATGCTGCAGGAGTTTCCCGTTACAAAACAGCATTAGTCCAATCACTAGTTAGCTAGCCCGAACTCAAACGAAAAAAATCAGTATGCAAGAAGAACCACAAAATCCAGATACTCAAATTAATTCAGCCGAGCCTGTTGAAGCGCTTGTGCCGTCTGAAAAGCCTGTAGCGCCTGAAGTGCCGGTAGCACCTGATATA
The DNA here is from genome assembly GCA_036170915.1 of Cyanobacteria bacterium auto_48_18. Taxonomy (GTDB): domain Bacteria; phylum Cyanobacteriota; class Vampirovibrionia; order Obscuribacterales; family Obscuribacteraceae. The sequence continues at coordinate 60,868 of JAVHQC010000035.1, read as the reverse complement.
CCTCTCGTACCAGCCTGCCGGCACGAGTATGTACGCATTTATCAACGCAAGCTGAAGGGTCTCGACAGACGTCTAGTGTCTACTAAAGCCTATCTTCCTATCGGTTTCAAAATTGGTGACTTTGGTCATCTGGGTGAAAACAGTTACTGCTTTTGCACTAAATGTAGAGCAAGACTTTATCCGAAGCGCACGCAAAACGACAGACTACAAGCGCGACTGGCGGCCGCAGCAGGGAAGCTTAACGCTGAACAAGCTGCACAAGCGGAGCAAGATTTGATTGACGACGTTGGTGCAGACCTGATGCAAGAAGTGCTGAGCACATTGTCAGCCGACAAATTGAACATTGATATTCACGTAGAAGAGCTAGAGCCGGAGATGGTAGATGTGCAAGACATCACGGCTGAGGGCGGTCTTAAACTGTCAGATGAGGAGGATAGTTGTGCTTTGTCGGAAGAAGAATAAAGGTATGCTGCACTGGTTGGACAAAATCATGTTCTTCAGTGCGGTGGTGCCACCAGGCTATATCATCTACCGCTTTATTCGCTGGTATTTGCGCCAAGATGCTGTTGTGCCTGACTCGGAAGTAGAAGATCAATAATCAATGGCCAGGTATTTACTCAGGGTTTTTCGTGCCATGTTGGTGAGCTCTTTGGGGTTCGGCGGCGGCATTGGTTTGTTGATTATGATTTTTGTTCTCACCAATACCGATAAACCCAATGCCTTTCGTTATGGTCTGATGGCAGGGCTCACCATTGGTGGTATCTTTGCTGTCTTTATGGTGGCAGTGCTCTTGCCCTTAGACTTAAGTGCTCATGTCTTTTTGAGCAAAGGGCGTTATAGACAAATTTGGGAGCTTGAGCAAATGCGCGAGCTTGATGTTGTTGGCACGGGCAAGCAAGTTTTGCATGCCGCCCGTCAGGCACTGCTTGTGGTGCCGTACGTAACGCGCGTTTCTGATGATGTTGAGCATATGATTACGAGAGCGGCTAGTGGCCCGAGCTGGCGATCGAGCGGTGAAGAAATGGAAGTGGAGCTAACTCCGCTGGCTGAGAATAACTGGAAAGTTAAAGTCCTGAGCCGCCCGCGCTCTAAGAATGTTGTTTTCGACTACGGCAAAAATTTTGAAAATGTTGAGACCTGGGTTGGACAATTTACTCAGTTATTGGCCGAAGCTATTGCCCAGAAGAACTAAACTGCTCTGAACTCTGGGTACAAAGAAGCACCCTGCCAGAATCTCACTGTGGTAACTTTGAACTTATGTCAGAACCAGAATCTGCAATCTTCGCAATCAAGTTATTCTACGCCAGCCTTTCAGCAGCCGGCTTTGTCACCGGCCTTCTTATTCTCTATTTTGGTAAGCCCGGTTTGACCATTCGCATGGCCATCGTTGCCAGTAGTGCTTTGGCGCTGGTGACGGCTATTCTCATGGGCGGTGACTTGTTTACAGCGTCTAACGTACCTGATCGTTTTACCACTCTACGGCAGGCCGGGTGGTTTGCACTAGGATTGCTATTTGGAGCCGGTCGCGGCGACAAGATTGTTAAATATTTTCCCCCACTCAAAGGCAAACGGGCACCAGGAGTGGAGGTCAACTACGGCATTCAAACAGAGGCAAGCTCAGCGGTTAAGCCAGATAGCAACCCTGTGGTGCTTCCCGAGAAACCGGAAGAATAATTGTCTTTCAATTAGAAGTTAGAGACCGAGGAAATCTGGTCCGCTTCCTTGCGCACTCGGTTTAACACGTAGATTGACTTCAGGGCAAACTATTTCGCAAGTGCGGCAGTGTACGCAGTTTTCGAGCGACATGCCGTGTTTGCGCACATCGTCGATAATATCAATTCTGTGCACTTCGGCCGTGCAGTCGGCTACGCAAGGAGTAGTTTTTCCCAGGGCTTCATATGTGCTGATGCAACGCACGCAGGTATTGGCATTGAATTCATCAATGTGGTTATTGCCTTCGTGATACTTAGTCGAAGCATAGAAAACAGCGTCTACTCTCGAGTAGATTGTGGCCTTATCAAAATTAGGCGGCTCGTCGTATTTAGGCGGCACCCAGGCTGGAATAATATGCTTGTAGTCTTCCACGTATTTGATTGGGCCAATATCAATTTTGCCTTCAATCAATGATAGTGAGCGCACACCGTCCTTGGTGGCACCAAGAGGGTTTTTAAATCCGACTTTCAACATGCCAACCCAGGCATTGGTTTTGTCGATACTCTTGGCCATATCAGGCAGATAGCGCCCGAGCAACTTGGGATTTTCGATAAATGCCCAGCGGAAATAACGATTTTTGTACGACTCTTTGATGACGAAACCATCTTCAAGTTCTTTTTGATACGGAGCCAGGGCAGCTTCAGAAGTGTCTCCGGCTACTAATGCATCATGCAAAACTTTAGCGCCCACATAACCGCATTCCATGGCCCGATCGATGCCGGCCAGATATTTGACGTCGAGTACTCCCAGAGCGTCCCCGAGTAGGATAGCGCCAGGCACGTAGAATTTCTTCGGCAAGCTGTAATAGCCGCCTTCAGGTAATAGCGCAGCACCATATTTCAAGAGCTTGCCGCCATTAATTAGTTTCTGAATAAATGGATGTTTTTTGTACTCTTGCAATTTCTGCTGCGGGTTCATGTTCGGATCCTGGCTATCCAGGCTGATAACCATACCCACAGTCAGTTTATTGTCTTTCATACCGTAGACAAATCCGCCGCCGAATGTGCCTTCTAAAAGTGGCCAACCGAGAGTGTGCCAGACTTTGCCTTCAGCACTTTCGTTCAATTGCCATACTTCTTTGACGCCCACCGACCAAATCTGTGGATTATCACGCAGCTTGAAATGATCAATAACGTCGCGTGAAATGAAGCCTTTATCGCCAAAACAAGTGAACTTGCCGTAGACATAATCTTCTTCAGTTTTGGCTTCTTCAGTAACAGAAACGCCTACCACTCGGCCGTCTTCAAACACTACTGAGTGAGCGGCAAAGCCTGTGAAAAGATCGATGGTGACGTTTGGAACTTCTTTCGCTTTTTCTTGTAGTTGATTGGCCATCCAATTAACTACATAGCTCAAAGTCAGAACCAGATAGCCTTTTTTATCGAATGATTTTGGATAAAGGCTGGAAGGAATGTCCCATTTCTTTTCTGTTCCAAGCACTGAAAAGTTAGACTCAGTGCAAGTAGCTTCAATAGGGAAACCCATCTCTTTATAGTTGGGCCAGACTTTTTCAATCACATGCGGATTAGTGACGGCACCACTTAAGATGTGCGCACCGAAGTCTTTGCTTTTCTCAAGAATAGCAATAGTAAATTCTTTACCGCTTTCCTTGGCTAATTCAAGAAAACGATATGCCAGTGTAAGGTTTGATGGGCTACCACCGACCAAAAGTAGGTCATACTCAATGCGTTCCGACAACTGCCTCGACCCCCCGTCCTGACTGAATTTCCGCGAACTGTTTGATCATTTCAGGAATGATCTGATAGATGTCACCGACGATACCGTGATGAGCAAATTTGAAAATCGGAGAATCGGGATCTTTATTGATGGCAATAATCAATCCTGATTTCGACATACCTACGCGGTGTTGAATGGCCCCTGAAATTCCGCAAGCGATATAAAGTTTTGGTCGCACTGTTTTGCCGGTTTGACCAACCTGGTGTTGGTAAGGAATCCAGCCAAGGTCAACTACTTTGCGTGAAGCACCAATAGCTGAATTTTCAAAGACGTCGGCCAGTTGTCTGAGCAAATCAAAACCGTCGGCACTGCCTAAACCATAGCCACCACCAATGATGACATCGGCTTCAGTCAGCTTGATGCCTTTGGCTACTTCGCGCACAGTGTCGGCAATAATCAAACGATAGTCATCTGGTAGCAATTTAACTGGAACAGGCGTAACTTTGCCGCTACGGCCGGGCTCATATTTGTTCGGCGTCATCACCCCTGGCCTGGTTGTGGCCATTTGAGGATTTTTCCAGGGCCCAAGAATTCTTGCCTTTAAACTTTCACCAAAGCTTGGACGAATGGCATAAAGACAATTGGGATAGAGACCAATTTTAGTGGGGTCGACTTTACTTTTGTGCTCGTAAGGGCCGATATCAAGCTCAGTGCAATCGGCTGTCAGACCAGTCTCGAAGTGCGCAGAGATTCTTGGAGCCAGATCACGCCCGGTAGTGGTCGAACCTAAAAGACATGTGTGAGGCGGCTCAGGCAGCGACTCTAAGAAGTCGACGACAACCCTTCTATAGGGCAAAGTACGGTAAGAAAAAAGTTCTTTGTCGTCAGCAACAAATACTTCGTCGGCGCCAGCTTCGATTAACTTCTGCGGAATATCACCCAGATTGTAGCCAAGCACCAGACACTTCAAATTACGTTCCATTTTGTCAGCCAGAAGTCGACCGGCACCAAGCAACTCTAAAGTTACTGGTTGCAGATCGCCTAAGATTTGCTCGGCTATGACAAGCACATCTCCTTTCGGACAAAAGGCTGAAACGTCAGGTTGTTCACTCATTTTTTTATCTCTGATCTAAACTTCGAACCAGAACTCTATTTACTCTAGGACTTTGCCAGCAAAAATTGGTTGACTGCGCTTGCGGTTATGACGTCATGCACCAGTTCCTGAGTGGAATGGCCTTCATGCATCGTACAATTTCCACCCAATTCACCCACTTTCTCTGTCCAGGCGACGATTGTAGGTGAACCCTTCAACCCAGTGCGATCAGGATCGGCACCGACCAGATCAAGATCGATAGTGTGAATATATTTTTTCATCTCTTCTTGATCGCGGGCCAATCTTCTTACTTTATATGCGCCTCTGAAAGATTTATATTCAAGTGGATGATATGAATTGGCTACAGTGATCAAGAGTGGTGTATCCGCTACAACCTTTTGATAACCGCCTTCAATAATGCGGCGAGCGTGCACTTTGCCATCTTCCATATGAAAGTCTTCGCAGTAGGTGACTTGCGGTAGACCGAGGCGTTCAGCTAGTTGTGGGCCAACTTGCGCAGTATCACCGTCAGTGGTTTGCAAACCGCAGAAAATCAAATCGGGTTTGCCGATGTGATTCAAAACCTTATAAAGAGCGTATGCCGTTGCCAGTGTGTCGGAAGCTGCGAGCCTTCTGTCAGAAAGCAAGTAAGCTTCATCCACCCCATGCTCCAGGGTTTCCAGGAGAATCTCTACCGCTGGGGGTGGTCCCATGGAAATGGCTGTGACTTTTCCGCCATATGTGCGCTTGGCATGCAAGGCTGCTTGCAAGGCAAAGCGATCAAAGGGGTTGAGCATGCGCTTGGCTTTTGCTCTATCAATGGTTCCGTCAGGGTTGAGACCAGCTTTTGAACCGGTATCTGGTACCTGTTTGACCAAGACGTAAATGTTTAAACCGGCTGACATAAAACCTTCTGGGTATCCTTAACTCAAAGATTCTACCTACATATGGCAGCGTCTTCCCCAATTGTTAATAAGAGATAGCTCCTACTTAACGAAAAGCTCTTTATATCAGGGTAGTTTGACTCTTTATTTCCTGCCCTTGAACATTCTCAATTGTTTCTTTATGTGTAAATCTGCCTTGCGACAGATTATGCTTAGTTCACTTAAGCAAATTAGGAAAAGCAAGTGTCTTTTATGTCATTGAAGCGTCGGTCTCAAACTTTACCTCCGGAGGTAAATTTTGAAAATTACATAGTCAAAGTTGCCAGTCTGATGTTGCTGGTTTTGCTTTCGTCGCAACTTTGCCAGGATGCCAGTGCCCAAGTGCAAGTGATTAAGCTCGACGGCTCAAAGAATGCCGAGGCTCCCTGGGTTGATGTACACAGAAAGCATCCGCCTGACCATATGCCCCCAGATGTCCCGGCTGGTCCAACAGGTGCAGTAAATTTACTGGAAGAACCTGCCCTGCGTCACCGACTGGAACGCAATTCAAGTCTTCGCCCGAACCGACTACCATTGATTGAAGTTAGTCATCTAGTTCTTATCTACGAGAGTCTAGTTGAAGAATATTTCTCTTCCGCTTTTGCCAACAGCCCTTCTTGGGGCACTCAAGCGGGCTTTCATAAATATGACAGTCAGCTGGAGAATTTATCACCAGTGGCTTTGAATCGATTCGAAGCAGACTTGGTTCGTTTTCAAGGATTGTTTCGAGATTCGCGATTCGACAGATTGCCTCGTGCCCAGCGCCTCGATCTCTCCATGATCCAGGCCAATATCTCAGCCAATCTTTTGGATCTCCAGCAACTCCGCTCCTTTGAACGCGATCCCGACAAATATCCTTCTCTGATTGCCGATAGCGTCTTCGCGCTGGCCAAGCGCAATTTCGCCCCTGTCAATGAACGGTTCGCCTCAGCAATCGCGCGCATTGAGAAAGCTCCATCAGTGCTCGAAGCGGGCAAAGCGAACTTGATACCAAATAAAGTGCCGCCGATTTACTGCCAAATTGCCCTCGAACAATTGCCCGGCACCATTGATTTATTCAAGAAAACTATTCCAGACGCTTTTAAAGATGCAGATCCGGCTTTAAAAGAACGTTTCACTAAAGCCAATGAAAAGCTCATTGCGGCCCTTATCGACTATCAGACTTTCATCAAAGAAAAAGTAGTGCCAAATGCAAAAGGCACTTTCCCAATTGGTGCCGATGCTTATGCCAAGAAGCTTAGATATGACGAAATGGAAGACGAAAAACTTGATGTCATTCTTGCTAATGGCTATAAGGAATTAAAAAGGCTACAGGCGCGCTTTAGAGAACTGGCTCATGAAATCGATCCCAAAGTCAGCGTGCGAGAGTGTTTTGATAACATTGCCAGTGATCACCCTAGCCCCGATAAAATAGTGCCCGCCACTGCCGATGTGCTCGATCGCATCTCGAAATTTGTGGTGGACAAAAAAATTGCAACCATTCCCTCAACAGATAGAGTGACCGTGGCTGAAAGTCCGTCTTTCATGCGCGCTCTAACCTTCGCCTCCATGGATACTCCTGGCCCTTATGAAGATAAGGCAAAAGAGGCTTTCTATTATGTGACTCCAATTGAGCCTGAATGGGATAAAAAACACATTGAAGAGCACATGCGTTTCTTCAGTTATCCCGATTTAATCAATACCAGTGTGCATGAGGCTTATCCAGGTCATTACGTGCAATTCTTGTGGGTCAAACATGCACCATCTAAGGTGCGCAAGCTTTTGGGTTGTTCTTCCAATGCTGAAGGCTGGGCTCACTATTGCGAAGAAATGATGATTGAAGAAGGTCTTGGGGCAGCACTTTCGCCGGGTGACACCATAGCCCAGAAAAAATTGGCCATGATTCAAGTGCATGATGCCCTCTTGCGTGCTTGTAGATATATAGTCGGCATTGAAATGCATACTCGCAGCATGACTTACGATCAAGGTATAAAGTTCTTTGAGAAGGAAGGTTTTATGGAAAAAGCCAATGCTGAGCGTGAAACCAAGCGGGGCACCAAAGACCCCACTTATTTGGTTTACACCCTGGGCAAACTAAAGATTTTAGCTATGCGCGATCAATACAAAGCTAAAATGGGCGACAAGTTCAGTCTTCTAGATTTTCACGATAAATTCTTAAAGTGCGGTTTCCCGCCCCTAAAAGTGGTCAAGTCCGAAGTACTGGACTTAACTGATTAAAGAAAAACCTCAAGAAAATCTGTAAGCAGGATTTGTCCGGAAACAAACACAGTCAGTAAGCGTCGAGAGTTAAATGAGCCATGTCACAAGTTTTCAAAGGAAAGACCATGAAACGTTCAAAAAGTTTAGTCGCCCGCTCTGTTCTTCTTGTTGTCAGCTCAGTAGCACTGGCAGCCGGTGTGGTCAGTTCAATGGTGTTCTATCCTGGAACTTACAGCGGTGGTGGCCATTTCTCGGCTGCAGCCGCAGGTGGCCTCGGCTGGAAAAATAGCTTGAGCGAAGGTTTGACGGAAGCCAAAGCCAAAAACAAGTATGTTTTAGCCGACGTCTATACAGACTGGTGCGGTTGGTGCAAAAAATTAGACAAAGACACTTTTGCCGACGCGCAAATGGTCAAATATCTGAAGAGCAAATTTGTCTGCGTTAAAGTCAACGCTGAAGGTTCAAAAGAATCGCGCGATGCCGCCAGCAAATACAATGTTCACGGTTTTCCATGCTCTCTGGTGTTTGATACGCAAGGAAAATTCATTGGTCGCTTAAGCGGCTACATGGAGCCTTTGCAGTATCAGAGCGCTCTTGAACAATTGATTGCTCATCCAACTGCAAAGTAATTTGGTGCGAAGTACTTTTTAAGGCTGCATTACTTGATACATGGTTTCAAGGGCAAGCGGGCCGTTGCCACAGCCACGAATGTATTCTTGAGCGATTTGACGAATGTGCTGCATGTCTTTCAAATTTGGCATGAAACCAAAGCGCATAGATCTTGAATTGACCAGTAGGTGACGCACGAAACGCAAGCCTGCGTCTGTGGTTTCATTGTTTTCGGGCCCGCCGCTGCCGGCGACGATATTTTCAACCACTGTGTTTTCGATAGCAGATTCAATGGAATGTATTTGAGCGCTGACATTTCGGCAGAGGTCAAAGTCGATATGCTCGAATGAGGCGGGGTCAAAGTTCATTGCTGTTTCCTTTAAGGGGTCGGTTTGAATAATGAAGAAATTGTTGAGGTGATGCAGTTCACTGTAGGTGCATCACTCAGCCTTGGCAACTAAAGAAACGCTAAGGGACTATATCTTCAGTACATACAACATCAAAATGCCTGTAAAAGCTGCGTCTTTCAATGGCTTGAGCTTTATAGGTAATGTGAAGTAAATTTGTTTTCGTTGCTTTTCTGTAACTTTCCAAGCGAGGACCACAGATTCAAATGGCCACCACCAGTTCTACTTCTGATGCGAACGCTCTTGCAAAAGATTCAGGTAACAAACACGCAGAAGGTAACAAAGGCATGAAATGTCTCATCAAAGAAGATTTAGACCGCGATGGGCTGACCTTGATGAGCGATCATCCAGAGCCGCAATTGAAGTTGGACGAAGTGAAAATCAGAGTTCTCGCAACTGCTGTTTGCGGTACTGACAAAAGCATTTTCGCCAGTTCTCAAAACGAAGGTATTCGCAATGAGATGAAACGCTATATAGGAGAAGGGGTTAAGTATTCTCCCATTGTTGTCGGTCATGAGTTTTGTGGCATCGTAGAAGAAGTGGGTGACGGTGCTGAAGCCGGCAGCAAGGCTGCTCCTGATCACCTGCGTGTAGAAGTTGGCGATTACGTCACCGCAGAAATGCACCTGGCCTGTGGGCATTGTCTTCTATGTCGTACTGGCAGCGAGCACATTTGCACATCAGTAAAAGTCAAAGGCGTACATTTAGATGGATGCTTCGCGCGAGCGGTCACTGTACCTTACAAGAATGTCATTCTTCTTGGTAAAGGTGGTGACACTTCCATTATTCCGCCCCGCATTGGTGCCTTGCTCGATGCCTTTGGCAATGCAGTACACACTGTTTCAGAAGCAGATGTGCGAGGCAAATCAGTTGCTATTCTCGGCGCCGGACCGCTTGGTTTAATGGCGGCGGCATTGTGCAAAGACTTCGGTGCTTCGCGCATTTATCTTACTGAAGCCGCTGATGTCGACAGGCGCTTTAAATTAGCTGCTGACTTTGGTGTTCGTCATTGTTTCGATGTTGGCCAGGGTTCAAGCAAACTTTACGCTGCCGTTGATAAATACGAAACTGGAGCCAATGGTGTAGATGTGGTGCTGGAGATGTCCGGCTCGCCTTCGGCTTACACAGACGCTTTTCATATTGTGCGCAACGGTGGCCTAGTGATTTTGCTTGGCATTGCCAGAAAACCCCTGGCGAACTTTGATATCGCCAACGGTGTCATCTGGAAAGGCGTAACCGTCAAGGGCATTTTTGGTCGCCGTATGTTCGACACCTGGGAAACTATGCTCAACTTGCTTAAGGAAGATCATAACGGGCTGCAGGAGCGACTTTCGAGGGTGATTGCTCCAGGTCTTTATCCGCTTGATGATTATCAAAATGCCTTTGAGTCGCTGGTGAGCGGCAAAGAAATGAAATTGGTATTTAGCCCTCAAGATGCAACTAAATAAAGAGGTTAGGAAAATGAGCCAGAGCGTAGCCAAAAAGTTGGGAGTGAAATCACTTTATCAGGCTCTAGATCGAGAACTTGAGCAGGCTAAGGAAGCTAAAACCTATAAATACGAAGTGCCTGTAGACAGCGTGCAAGGCGGCCTCGTGCAGGCAAATGGCCGTCAGCAAGTTATGCTGGCATCCAATAATTATCTTGGTCTGGCTAATCATCCGCGCATTGTCGCTGCTGCTCGCAAAGGCATTGATCAACATGGTTATGGACTGGCATCGGTAAGGTTTATTTGCGGCACTCAAAAAATTCACCTCGAGTTAGAAGAGCGCCTGGCCAGATTTTTAGGCACAGAAGCCGCTATTCTTCACTCTTCTTGCTTTGCCGCCAACGAAGCTTTCTTCGCCGCCTTAGTAGGAGCCCAGCTGGGCGCCAGTGATTATCGCGATGTGATTTATTCAGATGCTCTCAATCATGCCAGTATCATCGACGGTATCAGACTTTCTCGTATAGCCGTTAAAACTACAGACTTGAGAGCATATCAGCACAATAATATTCAACAACTGCGTACCGCCATAAGCGAAGACAAAGCTAAAGACTACAGACTTTCAATTATTGCCACAGATGGCGTCTTCAGCATGGAAGGTGAGTTTGCTCCGCTGCAAGAATTTGTGGACCTAGCCAAAACAAATGATGCTCTTTTATTTGTGGATGAATCGCATTCTACCGGTGTGCTGGGTGCCAGCGGACGTGGTACTCCTGAACACTGTGGAGTACACGGCAAAATAGACGTGATTTCAGGCACACTTGGCAAAGCTCTCGGTGGAGCGGCTGGTGGCTTTATTGCTGGCAAAAAGCATCTAGTTGATTTCTTGCGCCAAAAATCTCGGCCTTATACTTTTTCTAATTCCTTACCGCCGGCCATTGTCTGTGCCGCTATAGAAGCAATCAATATGTTGGAAGAAGACACTAGCCTTGTAGAAAAATTGCACCAGAATACTGATTACTTTAGAAAAGAAGTGAAGCGATTGGGCTTCACTATATTGGAAGGCATTCATCCGATCGTGCCCGTAATGGTTGGTGAAGCTGCCACTGCCATGGATATGTCGAACCAGTTGCTTGATGAAGGTGTCTATGTTCGTGGTCTCTGGTATCCAGTTGTTCCCAACGGCGAAGCACGTTTACGTGTGCAGATTTCTGCCGCTCACGAAGTGGCCGACCTAGATAAAGCCCTCAGTGCTTTTGCCAAAGTAGGCAAAAAACTGGGTGTAATTTAGACATCTCAATGAAGAGGCTCAAACATATCGGCTGAAGAATTACCGGAAGTTGAGACGTCGTAGATTGCCAGGGTGCTTTTTGGCGACTTACCGAAGCCTTTAATCCAGAAGCTCCTATTGCGTACTACAAGCTTTTTCAAAAACGGTAGCTTTGCTAGTTGTGGCAAGCTTTTTTCCGTTATTGAAGTATCTTGCAGCTGCAATGTTTTCAGTTTTGTCAGCTTAATGAGATATTTAGTTGAGCCGTCGCCAATTTGTTTGTTGCCGCTGATATCGAGATTGGTCAGCTTGGCGCATTGACCTATAAAGGCCATGTCTATAGCCGTACAGCCCGTCTTGCTCACGTTGAGATCCGTAAGTCTCTCGGGCAGACTTTTGATATTACTCAAAGTGCCCGGCTTCAAACTAATTCCACTTAAATTGACTACCTTCAAAGGCAGGCCGGTCAGTGCACCAAATCCGGTGCCAGTGACGTCTGTGCTGCTCAGGCGTAAATCATTGATCTCTTTTAAATTTCCAATTATTGGCAGAGACTTATCGGTAATAAGCGCGTCGTTTAAATTGAGCCGCCGAATTTTGGGAAATTTTTTCAAGTGCGGCATGTGTTTGTCTTCTAGTTCGAGCTTACTTGCCGAAAGTTCTGCTACCTGCTCACTTAACTGTTCGAGGCTGCTCAGGTGTTCCAGCCCGTCGAAGGTGAGAATCATTACAATAGACGAATTGGCAGGAATTTTGACCTGGCCCTGAGCCATTAAGCGAGAGCGTCTTGAAATGGTTTGATGGTTCTCTTCGTCAAAATCGTAAACAATGAGCTCAGCCAGCGCCTTATCGCGGGGAAACGAAACGGTTATGTACTTTTTTGCCACGGGCGCAGCGAGAGCACATGCAAGCGCCGAAATAGAAAGGCACGCTAGTAAACAGGCCACTAATTGCGGCCAACATTGAGATAGTTTCTTGTGGTACCGCTGCTGGTGCCGGCTAATAAACCCAGTGCTTACCTGACTTGTTCGGCCATCCACATGCCACCACCATTAGTTTTGCCTTCCATCCTGGTGCCCTGATATTCAGCTTCGTTAACTACAGAAGCTTTGCCTCTAAATTCCAGTGATCGCTCGCCTTTAGCCTTGTTTTTGCCACTGGCCTTTACCGGCAAATATTTGACCCACATTTTGATTTCAGGATATTTATAGACACCCTTAATATTGAATGCTTCTTTGCTGGCCCGGTCCATTCCGTGACCCGTGATTTTATTGCCGTCTTGTTCCAAATACATGCTGGAGCGCACAGTTTTGAACTCGAATTCGTAACCGGCATCCCACTTACCAGATAGGTGCGGACGGTGGTTGCTGTTCACTGGTGGTGGAGCCTGTTGTTGTGTGGGTGTTGCGGTAACACCGCCACCACCTGCAATTTCGGCGTCCCACTGGCCTTCGACAGTTTGACCGTTTTTCACTACCTTATAAGTGCCAGACATGTAGGGCCCGCTATATTCGGCCCCTTTAGTCATTTCAAAATTACCGATATAAACAATGGGCGGTAAATTAGGATTTTCGTCAACGTGATAGCGCTTGTGAAATCTGATTGACTTGCCGTTAATGACGCCGGCATCAATGACGAAATTTTGCTGGTCGCTGTCGTCAGTGCCCAGCCCCTGGAAAGACGTACCGTTCTGGCTGATGTTCATATGAGCAGAGCGAGTTTCGCTGCCCACAGAATAAGATATCTGCCAATTGCCGGCCACTGGTGTGTCTGCGGCGGCATTCTGATTAGCGCCGCCGGTGTGAGCAGGTTGGTTGGAGAGCTTGACTGTCTGGCAGCCACTGAGGGCGAACGTCGTAAAAGTAAAGGCGAGCCCGGCAACAAGAGCTGAATACACGCGGCGTGAGCGAGACAAAACCATAAATACAGAAAACCTCTATCTGATGCCGTAGTAGCAATTCTATAGCAATCCCCCGCTTTTTCTGCTCTTGCCCTCCATTTATGTGCTTTCCGGTTCTTCGTGACGTTTTATGGGTATATGGAATATTAATTCTGCCCATTTGATGGGAGAAATACGAAGAAAAGCGTGGGAGAAATACGTAGTCGACCGTTGACAAGGGTATTTGCTATCTTCAGAATGGTCACAGCATTGCCACATTTACCAGATGATGTTCATTCCGAGCACCGGCCCTAGCCAATTTACTCGCACCGTCAACGTTTCAGGGGTTTCCGCCAAATCATGACAGATGCTGCCAAGCCTGTTGTAGATGACAAAACCAAACCAGCCAAGGCTGGTGAAACTGATGCTGAGAAAAAAGCTGCTGATGGCGCCGCGGAGAAGCTAAAAGCCGATTCTGTTAAAGAAGACCCAACAAAGGCCGCAGCCACAACCGGTGATGCTAAGAAAACAGACGCTGCACAACCGTCTGGAGACGCGAAGAAGACAGACGCAACTCAACCGGCTGGAGACGCTAAAAAAGACGAGCCTGCTGAGGCCAAGAATTGGGCTGAGAATGCCTTAGAAGAAGTGCGAAATTATTGGTTTGGCATCAAGGCCCCAGATAAGTCGGCCCAGACTGCTGAATCTAAAGTGACTAAGCCAATTTTTTCTACAAGTAAAGTTGAGGGCTTGCTAGATTTATCGGCGCCAATTGCTGGTTACGATGCTAAGAAGACAGCCTTTACTGTGGGTAATCTTGCTGCGACAACTGATGTCTCGTTAGTTTCTAAAACTCCAGAAACTCTTGTGGCTGGTAAGACCCCTGAATTGACTCCAGAACCTGCTAAGAATGGTGGTGGCCTGTTCGGTTGGGTTAGCGATGCCGCAAGCAGTGTGGGCGATACAGTCTCTAACACTTGGAGCTGGGGCAAAGAAAAGTTTACTGGCCTATTTTCAAAGGCTGACATGGCTTTAGATGAGGCCACCACATTCGACTTCAATAGCTACGTTAAAACGATGTCCACAGATTCGAAGTGGAAGATTTCCACCGACACTACTGCCAGTGGAGAACTAGAAAAAATTAGATTGGACGCCTATGACGGCTCCGCTAAGGCGACAGTTTGCGGTAAAGAGCGCAAGTATGAGACCGATGAGCTTATTTCGTTCTGGAATCCGAAGACGAAAGAAAGCCACATGGAGGATAAAAAGTCAGGTACTACTTATGACCGTCTCGCAAATGGCGATCAGGTTATCAGGACTAAGGACGGTACTGAGTACATAAGCCACGGCAAAGACAAAATCACCATCACTAAAGATGGCGTTACGACTCACATGGAAGGTGAGAATATTGCCCAGACTTTCGGACCTTTCAAAGCCTTCACTGAGATAGGTCAGGAGTTCAAAACCGCCAGAGAGGCTCGTGAGCTCCTAAGGAACAGAACAGGCGCTGTGCACGCTGAGAACGGTACTATTATTGGTTCTTCTAATGGCACCAGATTTGCCATGAACAAAGAAGGATTAGCAGTAGTCTTGAACAACGACGGCGGCAGTTATGAATTTGACACGAAAACTAACCGCGCTGTTAGACGAGACAAAGACGGCAATGTGGTCAGTCAGGGCACAGTTCAAGAGTTGAGCCGTGAAGTTAAGGGGTTAGTATTAGACCCTAATGGCCGTGGTATTTCATTTGGCGGCAACGAGCGCATTCGAAGAGACGCGACTACTGGCGAAGTGGTAACCGAGCGTGTTGCGTGTTGATCCCACTACCGGGCAGAAGTTAATCACTACGCAAGCAGCAGACGGTAAGCAGCAGATTACTTACACTGATGCTGAAGATAAAGTGATTTCCAATTACAGAATGGACCATAACGATCCTACTAAGAGACTGCAAGAACTTGATGCAGAGGGAAAAGTAGTTTCCACTTATAATGCTGAGACTCACGAATTTTCGAGAACTGACGGAACATTCAAGTTTACACCTGACGGCGTTGAGTTGTTCAACGGCAAAGCTTACGTTGATAACGCCACCGGTGATATTAGTTTCTCTAATGGTGTGAGACTCTCCAACTCCTCTCCTGGTGCATATCAAGCCTCAGAGGCGGCCGCAACTTCAGCCTCGGCCAGTGCGTCCAGTGCTGCCAGTGCATTGTCGGCCAAAGCTGGAAATCCTGCCACTATTTCTGGCGGCGATCTCAGTGCCTGTTACGGCGCCTACGGCAACGTGGTCGCAGCCATGAACCAGTGTTTGACCAGTGGCAACTTTGCCGGATTTGCTGCTTGCCTGGCTGCTAGAGGTGCTCTTGAAAGCGCCATCGGCGTCATTGCTCCCAAAATCAACGCCATGATTGAAGCCTCTCGCCAGGGTCTGAGCGGTTATGCTCAAAACGAAGTCGGGCAGAATGTCGGCTCCGGCGGGCACATGAACACTCATGAGGCTGTGGCAGCTATCAAAGCCCGGCAGAATGGTGAGCAGCCTATAAGCCAGAGCCACTAAAGCGTTCTGAGTTATACTTAGCAGCCACCCTTCGCGATGATTTGGAGTATCGATGGCCATTCCCATGAATACAGCAGTAACCGTTCTCTTGATGAGCGGTGAACAGGTTGATGGTGAGGTTGCTATGGCCGATCAAGGCACATATCTGTGCTTACGACGAGAGAATGAAACACTTTACTTGCCCTGGTCAGCCATAAAAGTGGTGCGTGGGCCTGCACTGCCAGAGCGTGGTGTTGGTAACTCTTTGAACAAGTACAGCGTCAGTACTTGAAGTTAGGGACTTTTATCATTTCGCCTGGAAAGCAAATCTTTCACCGTTTCGTTGGTAACGGGAGTGGATACTGATGACATGGGGCTGGTATGAAAATCATTGACACCAACCACGGTGCCAGTTTTGTCAAAAACCGCTCCACCTGAGAAACCTTCACGAATTGAGAGACTGCTGACCAGAACGTCTCGATTAGCATCTTCACCAGGTAGAGGCTGAATTATAGTATTGAACGAGCTTCGTTTTTGCATTTGAGATGCGGTACCCGTAGATGTGTAAATCGCCTCAGAAGTATATGGCTGTCCGATTGTGATTAGCTCAGGTGATTGCGCAGGGTCTATAACGGTGTCGTGGAATTTAGCCGGTTTACAAATGCTCTCTGTTTCAGAGCCAGTATCAATTTTTACAAGAGCTAGATCTCGAGCCGGATCTGAAGTGATCACAGAGCCCAAATATTTCTGGCCATTGGCCAACACGACTCCGATTTCACCAGCTTTAACATGTTGCTGCGGCACACCTTTAGTGACATGGTCGTCGGTAATCACTAAACAGCTGGTTTCTTCTTTAGCGGCAATCACTCCGCTGCCGCCCCAGGTTTTATCTAATCCAGCTTGTTCTTTGCCGGTGCCGTCGGTCTTGCCCTGCATCTTAAAATAAGCCACACTGGGCCGTAAGTCTCTATATAGTTGAAGGGCATCCATGTCGCCATCATTGGCCGGCGGCGATTGATAGCTTTGCAGATCGCAACCCGGCGATCTAAAGTTGCGGGTTATAACAGGCAGTTCGTTGTCTTGCGGCTGAATGGCGCAGGCTTTGCCGAAAAAATCTTTAGCAGTTTCTTTGGCTGATGCTTTCGGGGAATCAATTTGATCCATTGAGAAAATCCTCTGGACTGCATATTGATATTAATGCCGATTCGCAACTTAGCAATACGTACATACACGACGCGATGCTTCCTACGCAGCCGTGACTGATATAAGCTCTAAACTTCCCAGCGGTCGACAAGCGAGTTTGCTTCAAACCACTGCCTGATGCGCAGCCGTACTCTCGATTCTCTAAATTCTTTGAAGCGCTCGAGCTCCTCTGGATGGGATGAGAGCACTTTATTGAATCCGGCCAGCGGATGTGGACTTTCAATAGCCATGTCTAGTATTGGCACCAGGCTCTTATTTTCGATGGTTTTCTGAAAATCGCGGAGGTCGTCTTTTAACTGCTGTGGGCCTGGCTTAGGCAGATACAAATAACGCTCTTTATGTTTTTCAATTTCGTCAGTCAATTGCTTTAGATCATAGAGATTTTGATTGACTAACTTAACCGCACCATTTTTGGTATCAAGATAATAGTTGTTATCTGGCGCTTCGTCTTGCCAGGCGTGAATTAGTGAGACCAGGTCGAAGACTAGCTCCTCATGGTACTGGTTTTCTTCGTCATCTTCGTCATCATCGAAATCATCAAAACGATATTGTGGTTTTTCTGTACTCATATCTAGTGCACAAACCTTTCATATGAGGCCTTGTAGACTTTGTCGTCAGGTTTTTGATCGATGGCGGTTTTCAATTCTGCTTCACCGGCTTTGCGTTGACCAAGTTTTTCAATCAGTAGCATGCCCAACAAATAGTGAGCCTCGGTATCGGCAAAATTGATTTCATTGGCTTTGCGAAACAGAGCCTCGGCCTCTTTATATTGTTTCGTTTCTGATGAAAGCCATTTGCCCATGGCTGTTATATAAGTCGAGTTGAGGGGCTGTAATCTGATCGCTTCTTCAAGTGATTTTTTTGCTTCTTGCGGTTTACGCAACTGTTCCCAGGTGAGCATGGCCAGTAAAAAATGCGCCCGGGCATTTTCTGGATCGGTCTCAATGGCAGTCTGGTAGGCAAGTCTAGCGTCACCAGGCTTGCCTAATTTCTCAAGCAAAATTCCCAATCTTTCGTGAGCCAGCGAATAACGTGGATCAATGGCCAGAGCTGCGCGAGTCTCTTCTTCAGCAGCGACAAAGTTCTTGAAGAGCAGTTCTTGTATTCGGGCTATGCCTAAGTGGGCCGCTGCATTTTTGGCATTGACTTTTAATGCACGCTTGTAAAGGTCATCAGATTGATCATAAATTTTGCGGTAAGTCACCAGACAGTCTGCCAGTGCCACCATGGCTTGATCAAAATTAGGATCCATCTGAATTGCTTTGCGATATTCGCGCTCAGCTTCGTCAATGCGTCCTCGCTGATTAAGCAAGAAGTTGGCCAACAGATAGTGTGGCGTTCCCTTGTCAGCGCCAAGTTCAATACCTTTCTTCAATTCCACTTCAGATTCTTCGAGACGCTTTTTGTCCTTGGCCAGAATATTTCCCAGTTCACTGTGAATGCGTGCGTTCGCTGGTGCCAGTTCAATGGCTTTACGAATTTCTTTCTCCGCTTCTTCAAGTTTTCCCTTGCGGGCGTGGAGCAGGTGACCGAGCGAAAGGTGCGCTTCCCAGTCGTCTGCATCACTTTCAACTGCTTTGCGGAATAGTGCCTCTGGTTCGGTTAAATCACTATTGTGTTTCTCTAAAAGTAAGCCAAGATTGACCAAAGCTCTGGTGTTGAGGCCATTTATCTCGAGAGCTTTCCGGTATTCTTGCTCAGCTTGATCAACGCGGTTGAACTTGTGCTCATTGATATAGCCCAACAAATTATGGGCTCTTGAATTTAACGGGTCGAGAGTAATGGCCATTTGCACTTGACGCAAAGCTTCTTCTACGCTGCCGTCGCGCAGACTGGCAAGGCTAAGCATTTCTCTGCCTTTAGAAGAACTTTCATCATTTATTACCGCTCGTCGGGCGGCGTTAAGCATTTCTTTGGTGCGGCCCTGCATGTCGTAAAGTTCGGCCAGGGTAATGTAACCGTCAATAGTCTCAGGATTGGCTTTGGTGGCTAGTTCAAATTCGTGGATGGCATCCCAGGTTTTGTTCTGTTCCACCAACTGGTTACCCAGGCGCACGTGCTCTACGTAAGCGGAAAAATCGAGCCCGCCACCACCAATGGATCTTGAACCTGGTGTAGCTGACGCCAGGGCGTCAGCAGGCAAGGTAATGGGCGCTTCTCTAGTCACTGAGGGTGGTGCCGATATGTTTAGGCTGGGTCCTGAAAAAACACCAGCCATCACCGGTGTTTGCATTTCGCCCTTATCTTTGAGCACTGTCGCTTGAACTTTAGCGCGCATCATGTTGAAGGCGTCTTCAATGTTACTGTTGGATTTAGTGCCCGTCTCTTTCAATGAATCAATGAAATAACGAGTGAAATAGCTGTTGTGAAGATCGTCTGATTCCCATGCTCTTTGATCAGGAGAGCTTGATGTAATTACCAGCGAGCCAACACCTTGAGCCGCAGAATGGCCGTCTATGTTGGTGCGAACTATGCCCTTGTGACCCACTCGTGCGCCGGCCCCGCTGTAGCAAGTATCCATCACCAAAAGCATTCGATTGGTGTGTACTCTCTCTTTAATGATGCGCAGAAGCTGGTTCATTTCGATGCCGGTGGCGAACAATTTTTTTACTTGAGTATCGTAGGCAACGACATAATTCACTCCGCGAATATCCGCTCCGGCTGGAGATCCGTGGGTAGATAGATAAATTACGACGAGATCTTTGGGGTTGGCGGCATGAGGCAAAAATGAATCGCCCAGTGCGTCCATAATATTGACTTTGGTGGCATTTTTATCTAGCAAAAGGCGCACATGGTCTGGCTTAAACTTTCCTTGCGCCGGGTCAACTAGATAATTGTAAAAGTCACGCGCGTCTTTAGCTGAGTATTTTAGTTTCGGAATGCTGGGATCGACGAAATCGCCAATGCCTATAATCACCGCCCATTTGTCTTCAATCGGAGCAGTTGAATTAATCGCGCCGGTTTTGGCTTCCACCATGTATGGCGGAGTTGTAAGGCCAAATGCCATAAGCAAAACCAAAGTGCGAGCGAACCAGTTAGTGTTTTTGCGCATGTGTCAATATTCTGTTGAGGGGAAACCATTGTCGTCTGTAATTTACCGCTTATATCTCTCTATGTTGATGAGTCAGGGCCTATGTGCGCATGAGCGGATTATCATATGACTGCTAATGCCGCCAAATTAGAGCCAAATTCGCGCAAAATTCGCAATGATTATTGTTTAATACAGTTATGCATTTGCTTACTTCTTCTTTGCACATTCCCCGAGGCATTCGATTCGAGTGCACTCGATGCGCCAACTGTTGCCTGTCATGGCCGGTGCCATTGAATGAAACCGACGTCAAGCGACTGGTCGGCGCGTTGTCTGTTTCTGAAGCAGAATTACCGCTCAGTTTTTTGTCGGTAGCTGAAAAACAGGGTGGTCTGGTTGGCTTTACCAGGGCTTTAGAGAAACGAGCTGACGGCAAGTGTTCATATCTGGATGATTCCGGATGCTCATTGCACAATACTGCTAAACCGGCCATGTGTCAGCTTTTTCCCTATACCTTTATGGATACTCCGGAGGGGACATTTGTCGGGCTTTGCTTTGCCAGCAGCGGAGTGATTAGCAACAGCGGGCGGTTGCTCAGCGATCAAGATAATGAGCTTGCTTCCACATTGCAGCTTTTTCGTTCTCTTTTCCCCCAGCTTGAAAGTGAGACACTAGCCGGTTGGCAGTCAATTAAAATTGCCGAAGGTTTGCCTTTAAGTTATGAACGATTTAGCGAACTAGAGTCTTCATTGTTAGCAGATTTGCAGCGTTCCATTACCGATATGGGTGGCGCAATTACCCGCAAGGATGACACAGCCACTGCTATTCTAGCCAGATTTTTCAAGCAAGTTGCTGACCTGTGTCCTGCTTCTATGTGGCGTGAAAATTTGCCTGGCAGTGCTGCACGTCCGAAGCAAATTGATCAAATACTATTGGCGAGCTTTGCTTCTGCTTACACAGATGAATCACGCAGTCACAAATTGCTTGATGACCGACTTATTGCTGAGACTGTTTCTGCATTTCTGGTAGCTCCTGTTGGCAGTTTAATGTTGCCATTCGCCGGTGCTGAGTTTGGTATAGGGCAATTGCTGAATACTGCTTCCGGCCCACTACCTTCAGCCTGTGAAGACCTTCTTGCCCGTTTTGTATATGTGCGAGTCTTTTCAAAAATGTATTTTGGCCCGGGCTTCTCAAATCTTTCTTTACTGGCCGGCATCGGTCACTTAATTTTGCTTGTCACACTGATGCGTCTTTCGATTAAAGCTAGAATTCTTTTGTGCAAACCCGTTAATGGTGCCAGTTGCCATATTGACGATGAGCAAATTTTACTTTGGCTGACAGGCATCATTAGACAAGTTGACAGCAAGTTTACTAGTGCCAGATATGGTGCCAATACAAAGGCGATGCTTGAAATTTTCTTTTTGGATCGAATGCGGTGCGCGCGGCTCTCCGATTTAAGCTGGTAGGAGGCTAATAAAAGAACAGTGCCGTTACCTGAACATTTGGGAGCTGGTATCATTAGTGGATGCCCGAAATCCCAGACCACGTTCCAATTTACATATCTTCCGACTTTTCCGACGATGAGTCGCCCACCGAAAGTGCCGATAAGGCTTCGACAGGCCAATCTCGTCTAGATAGTAAGGCGAACCCGGCCCCGGCCGTCTCCCGCGAGTCGTTACTGGAAGATCGCCCGGCCACAACCTGGCAACCTTACTTGCCGCCCCAGATGCGCCCAGACGCCCCTGGCTCCACGGCTGGTGGGGCCGCAGCTGAAGGTGAAGTGCCATCTAATGGCGGGGCTGGTGAAGCGGCTGCGTTTAAGTTCAGCAAAAAGACTACTTTTTTGCTGATGGCATTAACCGGAGTCAATCTTTTTGCCTTTGGATGTTGGGCCGGTTATTACCTAATTCCACGCGAACCAGTAACTACAAGCTTAAAGCCCAGCATGGCGAATCTCTTTGCTGAAACCCGGTCAGACAAGACTCCGGTTAATTTGATTGCTGATATCGCCGCGAAAGCGAATCCTTCTGTGGTCACTATTGACATCAAGTTTAATGGTGCTCGTACTAATGCGGCTAAACCGGGGCCGAGTATGATACCGCCCGCGGAGGCATCAGGGTTAATCGTTAGATCTGACGGTTATATTCTTACTAATTCGCATGTTATACACCGTTACTCTGACGTCACTGTCACTCTTGATGATAAACGCAGCTTTCCTGCTCGCTTGATCGGGCGTGATGATTTCTCAGATCTGGCAGTAATAAAAATCGATGCTGACAAATTGCCGGTGCTAAAGTTCGCCAATTCAAAAAATGTGCAACCTGGCGATTGGGCCATTGCAATTGGATCACCGCTTGGCTTTGATCATACTTTGACACTGGGTGTAGTCAGCGCCATCAACCGATCATTGGCTGATTTTAAAAATCGAGTTGACCTGATTCAGCACGATGCAGCTCTAAATTTGGGCAACTCCGGCGGCCCTTTACTGAATTTAAATGGTGAAGTAATCGGCATTAACACTGCCGTGCGCAGTCAAGCTCTGTGCATTGGCTTCGCTACACCTTCCAACGTGGCTGCTGACGTAGCCAGCAGGCTGATTGCAAGCGGGCAAATACCTAGACCTTTTCTTGGGGTGTACATGGAAGATGTGGATCCTAATCGCACCAGATCGCTGACACTGCCATCACATCCGGTGGCAGTTAAAATTGTACGCTTAGCTTCAGGCGGGCCTGCTGAAAAGGCTGGGATGGCTTCAGGAGACTTGATTATCAAAATCAACGGTGTGACTGTGCGTTCGCGCATGGAAGTGCGTCAACAGACCCAGAATAAGAAACCTGGAGATCAAGTAGACTTCGTTGTGCAGCGCGGTACACGCACTGTTCCGTTGAAAATGACCATCGGCGATTTGTCTAAAGAAAGCCCTGAATTTTAAGCTCAAGAGGGACACCAATGAATCTTGCTGAAAAAGAGTGTATCCCCTGTCGAGGTGGTGTACCGCCGCTATCCGAGGAGGAGTGGCAGCCCTATTTGGCTGAACTAAAAGCCTGGACCATTACCGACGGCAAATTAACCAGAACCTACGAATTCAAAGATTTTCGCGGTGCTATGAATCTGGCCACTAAAGCCGGTGAATTGGCGGATCGTATTGATCATCATCCTGATCTGCATATTTCATGGGGCAAACTCAAAGTTGAAATCTGGACGCACAAAATCAATGGTTTAACCGAATCTGATTTTATTTTGGCAGCGAAAATCGACCAGCTTGCAGATTAGCTAATCACTAATGTGGCCGCAAGACGTAATATGCGCAGCCGGCGATTACAAGCAAAATCAAAATGATCATCCAGATTGGCACTGCAGGAATGTTGTACATCTCTGCTTTTTCCGGTGCCGGTCTTTTCAGGCCTTTGCCACCACTGGGTGCAGGTAGCAGTGTTGGAGGAGCTGGACGCGGTTTGTCTTGAGGGCTTGGAATAGCATCAAGTTCGCCCCATTTGTTATCACCGGCTGCGTGGATGGGTTTTGAAATCGCTACTGGCTCGACTTCTACTTTTGGTGTAGGAATGGCATCGAGGTCGCCCCATTTTTTAGCAGGCTCGGTGGCTTCAGCGGCTGGCGTCGGAGCTGGTGTTGGTGCAGGAGCAGGAGCAGGAGCTGCAGCAGGAGCTGGTGTCGGTTCTGGAGCTGCCGGTGCAGGAGCCGGTGCAGGAGCTGCCGGCGCAGGAGCCGGTGCTGGAGCTGCAGGTGCAGAAGGGGCCGCAGCAGCTGACGGAGTACCAATGGCGTCCAGGTCACCCCACTTGTTACCATTAGATGGTGCCGCAGCGGGTGCTGCCGGTTGTTGCGCGGCTGCTTGTACCTGCACTTGAGGGGTTGCAGGTGGCCGGAAGCCAGCTTCTGCAGCGAGGTGAATTTCGCCCGTAGCTTCTTGTGCTTTTGCCGCGGGTGCACTTGCCGCGCCACCCACTTTAGGAGCTGGAATCTTATCCAGGTCGCCCCAGCGGTTGCCGCCCTCGGCAGGAGTCGGAGCTGCAGCAGACTGAGGAGTCGGAGCAGGTGCAGGAATTGGTTGAGGAGCAGGAGCTGGAGCTGGTTGAGGAGCAGGAGCCGGAGCTGGTTGAGGAGCAGCAGCTGCCACCGCGGCTGGTGCAGCCGAAGATGCTTGCAGTTTTGCCACCACAATCTTGATTTGATTGACCCAACTCTGCGGATCTAAAAAGTCTAGAGCGCCAAGATTGACTGAAGCTCGCACCATGTCGGCGTCTAAGACACTCTTGCTGACAATAACAGGCAACTGAGGGAAGAGTTGACGAGTCTCCGCCAGTAAATTCAGGCCCTCTACAGGCTCATCATCGAGATCGATCCAGAGCAATTTAGTGCCTACTTTTATGGCCTGTTCAACTGCACGACTGCCGTCTCTTTTTGAGACTGTGGCAATGTAGCGCAATCCCGGCTCGTTTTTAATTAGTCCTTCCAATAACTGCTGCGTGGGCTCATCACCATCGCAGACTAGCAGGGTTGGAATGCTCACAATTAAGTCGCCCCTTTCGCTGTAACCAAATAATTGAGTACTAGTGTACTACCTTAAGTGACCGACCCTATCTGGCCCCTGTAGCCGCTTGAGCAACGTTGCTATCAAGTGGGAAGCCAAGCAGTCTGCCGCTGGTATCAATCATACGCTTGCGCATCTCGTCAACCGGCATGGTGTTCAATTCAATGTCTTTATACATTGAAAGTAATTGCATGGTTGACATCAGGCTCAAATGTTTTTTGCCGGCAAATTCTTGTAAAGCAGGGCTGAAATCGGGCTCAGATCTTTCTGATGGATGCTTGGAAGACCATGTTTGAGCAATCAAAATGCCCTTCGGCTCAATTTCGTGCTCGTCCCAGAAAGCAATAACCGATTCGGCCAGTTGAGCAACTTCAGTACGATTAGCAGCTAACGAGCTATGTACGATTCGCGCAATTGCTTCTACTTGATCACCTCGTGATAGCCAGAGTTCGTTGGCGTTGCTCTTTGACTGTTGTACTTGCCAGCCCAGGCGGGTCAAAACTTCCTGAGTACCACCAAGTAAAGCGTCACCTTCGCCTGTCAATAAGATCACCTTAAGCGTGTCTACAGCTTGGATGCGTGCTTCCACCGAATTAAGTCGGGTTTGCATCTGGCGAATCTGTTCGGCCATCTGTTGATGTTCATTTTTGAGCAGGTCAATAAATGGGAAGGAAAATTCATCGCACCATGTAGAAGGGGCGGTTTTTGTCATTTCTTCCATCTTCTTTATCAATTCCTTCGGTTGAGGTGCTGACTGGTCGTTACTCTGTAATGTCGAGAGATCCATGCCTCGAGCATTGCCATCGCCATTGGTGCCGTGTGCGTGAACAGGTTGGCTCATCTGCTGTTGGACTGGTTCTGGCATAGAGTGTTGTGCGAACTCTTGCATCGGTTGTTGAATTGGTTGCTGAATTGGTTGTTTAATTAAATCAGGTTGGGGGGCTTGAGGCTGTTCCATTCTTGGTTGTGGCGTCTCCGGCATCGACATAAATGATGGTGCTGCGGGTGGTGCAACTGCTGGCGGTTGAGACGCTGGTGGCTGGTTGGGGTTCTGAAACTGTTGATACTGCTGCATCTCTGCTGCCGGTGCGGCCAATGGTGTCGCTGGCACTGGTTGTGGTGGCACAGCCGTCGATAAATCTGGTGCAGTTTGAACTGGCATCGGCATCGCCGGCATTTTCTGCTCTGGAGGCAGGCCGGGGAAAATTTCTGCGGCTGAGGCTGCAGTGTGTGCTGATGTCTGAGCAGGTTGTTCGGCTGCGGCATAGGTAGGCGTCTCGGTGCGCTCTGAAGTCCTATTTTCTGGCTCTTCGGTCACCGGTGTAAAGGATGAATTCACAACTTGCTCCTCTGCTATTGTTTCAATTTGCTTGTCTGCTATTTTGTCTAATGGTTTGTCTAAAGATCTGTCTACTGGCTGGTCCAGTGATAGATCTGATTTTTCAGCTACTTGCTCTATGGGCTGCTCTGAAGATGGAGCCGCAGAGTTACCAGCAAGACTCTCTGTCTGGTGGCTTGCTGCAGAGGGAACTGCAGAAAGTGAGTCATGAGTTTCTAGAGCCGGTTCTTCTTTTTTAGCTGAAGCTTGAGGCTCGAGTCGCGATGCGCCGAGAGTGTGCAGTAATGAGCGCAAGCTGGAACGTTCTTGCGTTTCTTCTACTGGTGGCGGCAATGGTGCTTTGCCTTGATAAATTTCAGGTTCAGGGAGCGCTGGAGGTGGTGGAGGCTGATCCTGATTAGAATTAGCTGCCGGCAATTCACTACTCGAAGTATTGGCAAAGGCCTGCTGAGGCGCTGCTGCAGGTTCTAAAACAGAGTTTTCTGAGCCGGCAAAAATAGGATTGTCGGAAGGCTGTAAGGTTTCCGGTTGGTAACTTCCAGCGGCCTCATCTTCTTCTTTGAGAAACTCGAAGCTCTTACGAAATTCTTCGATTTCTCTTGCTTCGCGCTCGGCGGTGAGACGAATCAATTCTTTTTCCGAAATGGATGGCATCTCGGGCTCGGCTGGTGCACTCACCGGTTCCGAGCTAACTGAAACTTCTTCTTTAGAAATACTGGTGACAGGCTCATCGGTGAGCTGATAGCGGCCGGTTTCTAAGAAGTTGCGTGGCGCATCCATTTCTGGTCGCAACACTGATTCTAGATTTTTTGATGCTGCTTCAATTTCGGCTCTTTCGATTTCTGCCATGGTGGGCTGATGGTGCGGTGCCGCAGCTGGAGCAGATGGAGCTGAACCAGCAATATTGAGACCTTCATTCAGTCCGCTGCCAGAGTGCAACGACTCCATCAAACGTGCTGCTTCAGATGCAAAAGGTGATGGTTCAGAGCGATACTCTGGCACAGGGGGCGGTGCTTCTGCCTGGACCGGAGTAGAGACGACATCGGTAACTTCAGGCGCGGTCGGCTCGAGTTCGTCATCTTTGTCGCCGCCAAATTCAAGCCCTTTGAGAATGTCTGCAATTTTTGGCTTGGGATTACTTGTCGTTACGACATTAGGATCGCGAGTGGCGGTTTCAATTTCATTTGCTTGCTGCACTAATTGTCTTGCTGTCTCAGCAAACTGCGAAAGATCCATGGCGGCGGTTGCTTTTTTTAATTCGAAATTATTGACCAATGCAACCTCTGGAGCTGATTGAGGCTGACTTTCGCCAGACGGATCATATAGAGGAATAGGCTCCATTTCCTGGAAGGCATCTGGATTTTTGTTCGCCTCGGCGGAGACTGAAGACAAAATTTCTTCAGCGGTCACTCTGGTGGGCGACTCGCTTGATGCAGGTGCAGCAACAGAAACAGGTGCAGGAACCGGTGCAGGTATAAATTCGTCATCGTCATCAAACGGATCTAGGGCGTCTGATGAAAACAGTCCTTTTAGAGCACCTTTTGGTGGCTGTTTTGGTGGCATCGGCACTGATTGAGCCTCTTCCGAATTTTCTGCCGGTGCTTTTGCCTTTGCTTCGGCGGCAGCAGTCGAGCTGGCATGATGCGAGGCAAGGCTGGCCATGATTTCTTCTAAACGAGCTTCATCCATAGTCTGAGTTGGAACCTTATCAGCGAGAGGGGGACTGTCAGATTGAGATTCCGGTTCGACTGCCGGCACGAAAGGCACCGAGTCATCTTTGATAAATCCTTTAATAATTGCGTCTTGATACCATTTGTTCACACAATTCATCAGCACCCGATCGAAATCAGGCGAGTATGGTGCTGGTAGAAAAATAACTTTGCCACCATTGTCACCGGCCCAAAATTGAGCGGCGATACATTTCTTTTGCGCAGCGGTAGCTAGTACGGAATAATTTGAAGAGAGAAAATCAGTGCGGATAATGGTGTTCCATTCAATGCTGCTCTGGTCGAGATACTCAGCCATTTCTGAGGTGCGACCCTCTTCGGTGGTTTCAACAACTCTACCGTGGCTCAGAGCACTCATCTGGCGACTGCCGTTATCTGGTGGGCTTTTTACTGCTGGTGCATAAACTGATAGCCAATCGTAATTGTCTACAGAAATGGTCGGACCAGCTAGAACAAATGGTCTGCAGAGAAAATAAACTAGTAAACCGCCTTGGGAGAGAAATGGTATCAACTCCTCCAAGCGTGAATCTGACTCATTGATTAGTTCTTGAATCAATGCGTCGTCAGGAACATTGAGCTGATTAACGCCTTCTGAAAGCAATTGGTTAATGCGGCGAGTTGGTTCTGGTCCCTTATCAAATAAATGAAGCAAGCTGACAGGATTCGCAATAATGACTTGATAGTTGTCGAGCGATTTAGCCCTGCCAAGGTTGAGGTGAGATTCATCACCAAAACCGGGGCAATTTAGCCTCAGAACTCTCTCCCTATCGATACTTTTCATCATCCTCACCTTTCCTGGCCAAGTTTTTGCCGACCTCTCACCAGCGATTCATTAATCGCTGTACTCGGACTAACTCCCAGATTCATATACCCACAATTCATTGGCCAAACCTAGAGATTAGACTGATTACTAAGCTCTACATGTCAAGCGCAGCGTGCAAAAACGGCCGATAAAAAAAGAAGAGACATATGGTCAGTCTCTTCTTTTAATAAGTGTTTACTGTCTCGAGATTTTACTCAATCTCTTCATCCAGGCTCAAAGTTGCCAGGCTGAATGGGTGTTCTGCACTCTTACTGAAAGCGTTTTTGCCGCCATAATAGAGGCCTTCACCCGTGCCGACGATTATACCGGCGGGTACGCTTAAGACTCCAGCCATGAACTTTGGTGGAAGGCTTTTGTGACCGCCAATGCTGTCGGCCATACTTTCGTTGTATTCCACACAGTTCTTGCCTGAGCGGCGCATAATTGCTACAGGAATTCCTACAGCCAGACCAGTGGCTACACTAGCGGCTCTGACAGGTAACATCACCGTGTTACGAACCATTGATTTTGTGTCATCGGCCATGGCCGGATTGACTACAAAAGGATTGGCCACGAAAGCTGTTGCAAGGGCAAAAAGAGCCAATTTCAGAGCGCGTGTTTCTTTGAAACTAATCACGAATTTTCCTCCAGTCTGAAGATATGCGGTCAAAAACATCCTATTAGGAATAGTGGGTTCATAATAGCATCGTAAATGTTTAACAGGATGAACTCTACAGTAAGATGGTTGCCGAGAGGTTTGGCTATATGATTTGTATGGTCAACAGGCATCAAAAGTATCTCTAAATTATGACTAACGAAAACCCGCCCCACAATGCTAAAGCTGCATCTACATACCATCGCAAGGGCTTTGGTCTGAAAGACGTGGTTGATGTCGAATTGAAAAAAGACTATGAGTCAGATTTGATCGCCAGGCTCAAAGCGGGCGGAAATGTATTGACCGTGAATGGCATCACCATAAAATTGGCCGAAGCTTTTGGATTTTGTTGGGGTGTAGATCGCGCTGTGTCGATGGCCTATGAGACTAAACAGCACTTTCCGGACAGACGTGTCTGGATTACCAATGAAATAATTCACAATCCGGTAGTCAATCAAAATCTTAAAGATATGGGCATCGGATTTATTGAGACTTTGCCTGATGGCAACAAAGACATATCGCACATCGGTGCTGGCGACGTGGTGATTTTGCCTGCTTTTGGTGCGTCTTTGGAAGAATTAAAAACGCTCGATTCGCTCAATTGCGAAATTGTAGACACTACTTGTCCCTGGGTTTCGCGCGTATGGAACAGGGTGGTCAAATACGATAAAAGCGAATTTACAGCTGTGATTCACGGCAAACCTAAACACGAAGAAACCGTTGCTACTGCTTCACGGGCCGGCACTTTCTTGATTTTGCAAAGTTTAGAAGATGCCGAATGGGTATGTCATTACATTCTTGAGGGGGGCCAGAAGAGCGAGTTTTTAGCGCGCTTTGCCGCTGGTCTTTCACCAGATTTCGACCCTGATAGCGATCTGATTCGAATTGGCGTGGCCAATCAAACCACTATGTTTAAAGGTGAAACTGAGCAAATTGGTAAGTTGTTTGAAAAAACAATGCTTGCCAAGTATGGTCCCGCCAAAATTGACGAACATTTTCTCAGCCCTGGCGATACCATCTGTGATGCCACGCAAGAACGTCAAGATGCCATGCTTAAACTGGTAGAAGAGAAGCTCGACTTAATGCTGGTGATTGGCGGCTTTAATTCATCCAACACTGGTCACCTGCAAGAAATAGCGCACAAGCGCGGTTTGCCTTCTTATCATATCGACGGCCCCGGCTGTCTGGGGCCTGGTAACGTTATTCGCCACAAGCCACTCGAAAGCGACCAGACGCAAGTAAAGGAAATGTTTTTCCCTGTGAGTGGTGAAGTTGTAGTTGGTGTCACATCCGGTGCATCAACTCCTGATCAAGTAGTAGCTGAAGTGCTCGAAAAAATCTTTGCCTTAAGAGTGTGAAGCATTTATTTCGGCAATCATGCTGGCTGCACAAGCCATGCCCTGACCCACCGCCGTGCCGATGCGCGGCACAGTGCCGGCAGTAATATCGCCCGCTGCAAAAATGCGCTGGTCAGAGGTCTTAAACTTGCTATCAACGACAATATAGCCATATTTGTCTAGGGCTAGTATTTTGCCAAAAGCTGCCGAATTGGGTCTGTAACCAACTTTCGCCAGTACAATGTCGACTTTTAAATTTATCAGTGCACCGGCACTGGTTACCGTAATTGATTCAATTTTGCCGTGCCCCTGGAGAGCGACTATTTCGCTTAACAGCAGTATCTCCACATTGGCTAATTTAGCCACGGTCTCAATTAAGTCGGGCCGGGCATTGAATTTTTCTCTACGATGAATGACAAATAATTTCTTTGTCAAACCTGCCAGTTTGATGGCCTTGAGCAGAGCGCTGTCTCCTCCCCCCACAATTGCCACAGTTTTACTTTCCAGATTTTCGTCAATGTGATATTTCACTTTTTCATTGAGATCGGCTGGCGATAAAGAGAGTTTATTCTCACTCAAACCTGTTGCCACCATCAGGTAATCGCAACTGAGTTTCGCTTTTTCTGCATTGATACCAATTGTGCAATCGAGTTCTACTGCAGGCATTCTGTTTTGACCCACGTCCACCTCGTGCACTTGAGCTTGCAGCATGGCTACATTGCTTTTCTCCAGCACAGCTTGCAGCTGCAATTGAGCTTCTGCGCCACTGGCAAACCAACCCAGGGCAAAGTTCGAAATGGCGCTAGGAATTGTCGCCAGTTGACCTCCGCAAGTGGGATGTTGTTCAACCAGCAATGCCTGAATTTGTGCTTCTTTAAAAGTTAGAGCGGCCGAGACGCCTGCCGGCCCTGCACCGAGGATAATTACCGGATAGTGTTTTGTCACGGAAGATTCCATTTGCTGCTTCTTTTTGTAAGAGAGCTAACTACGATGCTACTATTTCGCTATATAACTTCCATACTAGCTTTTAAGTGAAAGAATCGGCCTTAGAAAAAAATATCTTCATGCGGGCTTTGCGTTGCGAGCCTGTTGAACGCACGCCCGTTTGGTTAATGCGTCAAGCTGGCCGTTATCAGCCTGAGTACCGAGCTATTCGGCAGAAATTGAGCTTCTTAGAGCTTTGCCATAATTCTCAAGTGGCTGCTGAAGTGACGGTCATGGCAGTTGAAATGCTTAAAGTCGATGCCGGCATTATTTTTGCCGATATTCTTTTGCCGCTACAGTGTCTCAATGCCGGTCTGCGTTTCGCGCAAGGTGATGGCCCAGTAATTGATAACGCTATTCGCTCCAGCGCCGACGTCGACAAGTTGACGCCTTTCGATGTTCAAGAAGGTCTTGGTTATGTACTCGAGGCCATTAAACTTTTCATTAAGGAAAAGCCGCAGGTGCCGTTAATAGGTTTTGCCGGCGCCCCCTTCACTCTCGCCTCGTATTTGATTGAAGGTGGTTCGTCTCGGCACTTTGAGCGCACAAAAGCTTTTATGTATCTCGAGCCCCAGGCTTTCGAAAAGCTTATGACTTTGTTGACTGATATCACTATTGATTATTTGCTTGCCCAGGCGAAAGCCGGGGCCAATTGTTTAATGCTTTTCGACAGTTGGGTCGGTACACTGGGGCGAGAAGATTACACTACCTTGATTTTGCCTCATTCTACGAGAATCTTCAGTGCTTTAAAAAATGTGGTACCGACAATTCACTTTGGCACTGCCACTGGTGGCATGCTCGATTTGGTCGCTTCTGCCGGCTCTGACGTAGTGGGCGTAGACTGGAGAATGAACTTGGCTGCTGCCTGGGAGTTGATTGGCGACAAGGCAGTGCAAGGAAATCTTGACCCTACGGTCTTGCTTGGTGACCGTAAGCTGATTTACGAGCGTACCAGACTGGTGTTGAATCAGGCCGCTGGACGCAACGGGCATATTTTCAATCTTGGTCATGGTATCGGCAAAGATACTCCGGTTGATAATGTTAAATACCTGGTAGAAAGCGTGCACGAGCTTTCCACTCGAAAAGCACTCAGTTATGAGCCATAGAGTCACTATTATTGGTGGCGGCATCACTGGTCTGACTTGCGCTTTTAAACTCTCTCAAAGCAAAGAATTTGCTGCTGGCAATTTGCATATTACTCTTTTGGAAAGTTTGCCGCGCTTTGGTGGTGTAATTGAAACCATTCACACTGATGGTTGCATTATTGATTGTGGCCCCGACTCTTTCATTACCAATAAACCTTTTATGCTCGATTTAGCGCGGCAACTGGGTATTGAAGAGCGCATCATCGAAGTCAACGCTCAGCATCGCGGGGCTTTAATTGTCAATCGTGGCAAGCTTGTACCTTTGCCAGTGGGTTTTGTTATGCTGGCCCCGGCTAATCTAAGAGCATTTTTCGCCAGCCCGATTTTAAGTTTGGCAGGAAAATTGCGGGCCTCATTTGATCTGTTTTTACCCAGGCGCCGTGGTGTTCGAGAAGAAAGTCTGGCCGCTTTTGTACGGCGCAGATTTGGACAAGAGGTGCTTGACCGCCTGGCCCAGCCGATGGTGGCCGGAATTTATGTTGGTGATGCCGACTGTCTTTCGGCAGATTACACAGCAGCCCGATTTGTCGAAATGGAACGCACTGCTGGCAGCGTGATTAAAGCTCTGCGCCACCAACAAATGTCAAAATCGACCGCAGCAAATTTAGATGCAGATTTTGATTCTCAGAGCAGTGGTGCGCGCTATGGTCTTTTTGCCAGTTTTGATCAGGGTATGGCAGTAATTGTCGATGCGCTGATTGCGGCGTTAGACAAACCAAATATTGACTTGCGTTTAGATGCTCGTGTGCTGTCAATTAGCCATAAGTCGCAGGCCTATGGTGTCACCCTGACCGACAGTCAAACTGGAAGTAGTGAAATTGATGCCGATCAGCTGGTGATTACTACCAGTGCCAAAATGGCCGGCTCTCTGCTGGAGTCAGTGAACGCTCCACTAAGCATGGCACTGGGCAAAATTCCGGCTGCCTCATCGGCTGTGGCTACATTTATATTTGAACGCGGCCAATTCGATCATGCCCTTGACGCCTTTGGCGCGGTGGTGCCTGAAGTGGAGATGACAAAGTACAAAATCAATTCTCTGGCTTTTAGTTTCGCCAGCGTAAAATTTCCACGTGCTCCTGAGGGTAAAGTTGTAATTCGTGCTTTTTTGGGTGGCATCAAAAAAACGCATTTACTTGCTGGCGACGATCAGCAATTAATTGATATGGCACTGGCTGACCTGCGTCTTCTACTGGGTCTTAAAGGCTTGCCACAGTACCAGGCACTGCACCGCTGGGTAGACTCAATGCCTCAGTACCAATTAGGCCACCAAAATTTGATAAAGGAAATTGAAGCCGCTCTGGCCGGGTCTACTTTGCACCTCGGCGGTGCCTATTTTAGCGGTGTGGGCTTGCCTGATTGCGTCGCCAACGGCAGCGACTGTGCGCTCTCGGTGCTTAAAACCCTGGGTGCAAGTTGCAAGTTGTCTAATTGAGTGTATAACTAGTCTATGACTGTACAGCCTAATTCTGCCAAGACCGGTGCCGAGCAAGATACTCTTGCTTCAGAGCGGCAAGTCGAGCGCAAAAATTCTTGGGTCAAGGTTAAAGGTGGCCCAGTTATTGCTGTCATTGATATGGGCACCAATTCATTTCATATGATTGTCTGTCAGGCCAGCCCTGATAAAGATCATTTTGAAGTGCTGGCAAAAGTCAAAGAAGCTGTACCATTTTTTCGCCGCTCTCTTACCGCTCACTATATCGATGAACCAGCCATGCGTGCTGCTTCACGTATTTTGCGCGATATGATCAAGAAAGCCAAAGAGCTCGGTGCCAGTACTGTTGTGGCGGTTGCTACCTCTGCCGTGCGTGAGTCTAAAAATGGTGAGGAATGCCTGCGGCGTATTCGCCAGGAATTAAAAGTAGATGCCCGAATGGTCTCGGGCAAAGAAGAAGCTCGACTGATCTATTTAGGAGTGCTCTCCAGTCTTAATTCATCTCGGACAAAGCTTAAAGGCCGATTTTGTATCGTTGATATTGGTGGTGGAAGTACCGAGCTCATTGTTGGTGACCGCGGTCATATTTATTTTGCCGAATCTTATAAATTAGGCGCAGCCAGACTGACCCAGAGATTTTTTAAAAGAGGAATCGTCACCCGCGAGTATATTCGCGAGTTACACGACGAAGTAAAAGGAGTTTTGCGCCCCTCATCTAATGGTATTACCAATAGTGGCGGTTTTGAAACTTTGATTGGTACATCCGGCACAATTCAAGCCCTGGCTAAGCTAGATCGGGTCAGCTGCGGCACTCCGCACGCTGAGTTGAACGGTTGGATTATAGATATTGATCGGCTGAAAGAACTGGTTGTCTATCTCGAGAATGCCGCTCTTAAAGGTGAAAAACCCAAAGGAGTTTCGGCTGACCGCAACGAGACGGTGCTGGCCGGTTCTATTGTGCTGCTTGAAACCATGCGTGCACTCGACTTTAAACAGTTATCTGTTTGTGGTGCGGCTCTGCGCGAAGGTGTTGTAGTTGACCGCTTTTTGCAAACCGGCTGGCTCGAAGCAGGTATGACCGTGCATCGCGATCCCCGGTCAAAAAGCGTGCATAACTTGCTCGAAAAATATGGTGGTTCGCTTGAACACGCTCAGCAAGTGGCCTTTATTTCGCAACTGCTCTTTACTCAAACTCGTGGCATTCTCCATAACCATTCTGAAGATTTCGGACACCTGCTCTGGTCGGCATCAATGTTGCACGACGTGGGTATGTTCATCGGTCGCAACGGACATCATAAACATTCTTTCTATTTGATCAAGAATGCTGGTCTGCTTGGACACTCCGAAGAAGAAGTGGCTCTTATTGCCAGCATCGCTCGCTATCATCGTGGCTCTGAACCTAAGGTGACGCATGAAGCCTGGTACAGTTTAGATCTTGAAGGCCGTAAAATTGTTTATGATCTGGCCTCATTTTTGCGTATTGCAGAGGCCCTCGATCGCAGCCAGAAACAGGTGATCAAAGATTTGCGGGTAATTGTCAGTGCTTCTGGTGCCGGAGCTTCTCCCACCAATATCAGTGCTGCACCGTCCAGCAAAGAAGTTCAAAATTCACGCACTCTCAATTTGTTTTTGAATTTACACGACAATACCCATTGCCAGTCTGAAATTTGGGCCCTGAACGAAAAGAAAGCATTTTTCGAAGACCATTTTCAGGTCAAACTGGAAGTGTTGGTAGAAGCCGGCGTGGCCATGGCTCAGCCTGATTGAAAAAAATACCTTTAAAGGTATTTTTTTTCACTTCATGTCTCTGCGAATGCCATTGCAGCGGTGTTCGGCGTCGTCCATTATTTTTTGAATTTGCAAATCATAAGGCGCAAGAAACTCGGTTTCCCACTCTGGTTTGATGCCGAAAACCCGTTCGTATGTATCACCCTTTTGCACTTTGAACCAGCGGCTATTGGCTTCTTTGTAGCGCTCCAGGCCTTCTTTTTGTTCTTCTCTGATTCTGTCGGCTCTGACTTTTGCGTCTGCCATAATGCGCGCTATTTCTTCTTCACCACGCTTGCGCTGAGGTGAAACCACTTCATCTTTGTCTTCGTCACTGCCGGCCTTTTGCTCCGATTTACCTGAACTCGATTTTGCACTTGAACCGGAGGTGCCGGTGGTTGGCTTTTGCACTACAGGCGGCGCCAGGGTAAGTCCAATGCGTTCTATGGCCTGCAGACAATGCTCCCGCACAGTATTGTCTGGCTGATTGGTGAGGGTCAAGGCATAACAATGCTTGGCGTTGACTAAATCTTTGACTTGCACATAGCAGTTGGCAAGCATGTAATAACCTTGGTAAGAGCCCGGATTTGCTGCCAGATATTTTTGCAAACTGACGATGGCGCTTGCATATTTACCCTGGCTATATAAGCTGCGCCCCTGTGCAAATTCGTCTTGTGCCACTGCTGGTAATGCCAGAATATTCCCTAATATAAGGGTGGCAATGACAGCTGTTTTAAGAAGATTGGTCGGCCGCATATCTAATTGCAATTTGTCTACTGTGGATTAGTTTTTTTAGCTAAAGCGAGCTTAGCGTTAAGGGTTTCAGCTGCTGCTTTGACATTCTTAAGGCGCTTAGCCAGTTTCTTTGCCGTAAAGCCATTAACTACCGATCGTGGTACCGGAATGCCTAAATCAAGGTTGGTTGATAGGTGCAGAGTCGTGCTTTTGCCGTCAGTTGATGGCGTGAGCACCCAGCTGCCTTCCATTTGTTTGAAGCGATCTGATTTGATCAATTTGTAATCAATGCGCTCAAGCGGAATTTCTTTATTTTGCATTTCGCAGACAGCTGAGCCGAACACAGGTATCAAAACCATTTTCTGCTCAAGCACATACTCGTGCTCGCCGGGCACCACTATTTTGCTGTATGCCAAATCAGGATCATGCTTACGCTCGTCATGCACGGCCTGCCACACCACTTCTCTTGGGGCCTTAATTTCAATTGAGGCTTTGACCCACTGCGCTTTTTCTTTAGACTGCGCCTCTTTGGTGGCTGCAGCTTTAGCTGCAGTTTTGGCTGCAGCCTCTCGGGCCGATTCAACCAGGGCCTCTTGAGCCCCTGCCGCGCTGCCCATCACAAGACCGGCGCTTGCGCCTAAAATGGTAACCAGACTGAGAACACTTGATTTAAACATGCAATAATCTACTTCCGCGGCGGTTGTAAAGAGTTTAGCACCACTTGCACTTGAAGGCGAATTAGAACTTTATACACCAATAGGGAAGAAGCTGGGGACCAGGCGGCGCCACTTTAGTTTGGCTGCATATTCTTTGTATTTGTCGCCAAAGGTTTTAACCAGCAGCTCTTCTTCGTATTTTGCTCGTCTGAGCCACAGTGGAGCAACAACAAATAGCGCGAAGGCCAGGCTCAAGGGCGAAAGTCCGGCGATGGATGAGCCCACCAGCGATTGAATAATGCCCGAATATGCTGGGTGCATAACAAATTTGAGCAAGCCTGAGTCTTTCACTTCTTGACCTTCAAGCAATTCAGCATCGGTGGAGAAGGCCTCACCAAGTGAATACCAGCCGCCGATCATGAAAATGAAGCCGCTAATCATCACTAAGACTCCCAACCACGAGACGATCAAGAGTGCTCCGCTGGGCTCACTATTCGTTAATGACAATATAGGAGTCAGGCCTGGAACACCAGAGATCACATTGTTGTAGACCAGAAAACTGGTGACAATCAGGGCCACATTGACGCCAGAGAGTAATTGCGGTGCTCTTTGAATAAGGAAGTTAGACTCGTAAAAAGTGCCTTTGCCACGCCTTGAGAATCCCTTGTAGAGCACAGGTGCCGAAAGAGCGATTCCTATCAGCAATAGACCAACAACGGTCATTGATGGAATGTTGAAGGTCATTTGGTTTTTGCTCCCTTGAGTGTGAATAAATCATCGGACAGGCCGACATTCCCTTTAAAATTATTCCAGACTGAATGCGAACTCAGTTGACCATCAATATAATCCCACCATTCAACCGGCAGCATGGATTTGGGATCAACGGCCACTCGCTTAAAAATCTGTCCATCTAATGACTTGTGATATACCTCAAGCATATAGTTTTTAGAATCACCAGTGGTGGCAATTGGGTTTTCAGTCACTCGAGATACACAACCGTCTTTATCAATAAACTTCTTCAATGCTTCTGCCAGTGAAATCAGATCTGAGTCAACCATAGGATAGCCGTTTGCTCCCCGCAGCAGATCAGAATTAGGCGATAGTTCAACAGAAACAAATTTGAAAGCGCCGCCCGGTTTTGCTCTCACTTTACCGCCGGGACCAAGCACCGCCACTGAACCTTTGCGAAAACTGCCTACTTCTTCAAGGCGAATCAAGCGCGGTTTTTTAAAATAAAATTTGCCCACTTCGGTTTGCTTCTTGCCTTTGATATTCACCATCGTAAAATCAAAGACATAATCAGGATAGCTTTCGGCTGCCTTGATCATACGGTCAATAAAGGCGGCTCCGTCTTTGTAGGCGGCACCTTCAGGCTGTGGTGCACTGTGCGCACCACTAGTTTTGTTCTTTGATGCTTTGGCACCACTTGCGGCATCAACTGGAAATTGAGCTGAGCAAATCAGAGCCAGTGCAAGTAGAGCTGTCCAGGTTTTTTTAGGGCTGATATGCATTTTTATTTTCCACCGATAAATGGGTTGCCAGAACCAGATTGTAAATTGATACTTTGAGCCCCTGGTTGTGTGGTTTGCCATAACTCACAGATTGACAGCAATATTTCTTCTACTGCCGGGGGCATATTTTTAGAGTCATGACCGTTTTGATAAGAGTGAGAGTCTAATTCAAGAGCGTCTAACATTCGCTTCATCCAGATAGCGTGGCGAATGTTGGTTTTCGCGTGAAGCCTCAACCAGGTCAGGCCCACTTCGATATTTTGTGCCCCATAAGTTTCCATACGGGCGCCAAAATAACCCTCAAATTCGGTGAGCACAACTCTGGCAAATTGAGTAGCCGCCAGTTCTGCCACCACAATTGCTTGAACTCCCTCCAGTACCGTTCCCTCTTCGCAATAACGACGCATTGAAGCAATCAATCGTTCCGCTGAATGAGGGATTTCTAAAGATTGACGTAAAACTGCCGGTTCCAGGCCAACAAGCTCGCACTGGCTCAAATAAAGATTCTGGTAATGCAGCTCTTGGTCGGCCAGCTGATTGAGGAAATTGCGTGCTGCGCTCAGCTTGGCCGGCAACTTATCAGTAACACTGACGATGTTAGTTGGTAATTCCCTAATGAAGGGCCAGAGCTCTTTACAAATCTCCCGGCCGCCCTCTATCTGGTTTAAGCGCACTTGTTGCACCCAACCGCTGTGACTTAATCCCAGGTTCAGTTGAGCTTGAAAATCAGGTAGCCAGTGATCTCTTCTATTTTTCAAAGGGATGTGCCTGAACCTGTGCCTGCAATGCCGTGCCTCATTTTATCGAGTCTGCAATCGCACAGCTCTTGGTTACCGTCAAGCCCCGGGGGCAACAGGCTATTACTTTACTACGGCGTCCTGCAGTGGAACCATGCATTCAGGGATGTTAAACTTTTGATTCACTAATGATTTAGCCATATTTTGAAAGATCTCAACTCAACTTCTACACCATTGCCGGCTATGACTGGCGTTACTCATATAGCACCGACACTGGAATGGCATCGTTCTTCAGACGATTTGCAATTGGCCTGTCGAACATGGAAAGGCAAGCCTGGACTGCCTGTTGTCGTATACCTGCACGGCATTGAAGGGCACAGTCTCTGGTTTGAAAATACCGCGTCGGCGCTTAACGGTCAGGGTATGACTGTATATGCACCAGATAGACGTGGTTCTGGGCTCAATCCTCGAGATCGTGGCAATCTTTCCAGTTACAAAATTTATTTGGCTGACCTGGAAGTACTTTTGCGCAAAATTGCTTTTGATCATCTGGGGCACTCAATAATTGTTTTGGGAAATTGCTGGGGTGCTAAAGCGGCTTCAGTTATATGTCAGAAGGAATACAGGTCAGCCAGCGGCCAGGACGTCACTTTGCCCATCGCAGGCTTGGTTTTGACCAGCCCGGGAATTTACACAAAAGTCGATTATGGTATGGGCACTAAATTGCAAATAGCATACGCCTCCATTGTTGGTGATTCAGGTCGCAATCGCAAATGGGCAATTCCGCTTGAAGTAGAGATGCTGACTAACAATCCTACCTATCAAGGTTTCCTCAAACGTGACAATCTGCGTTTGACTGAGGCCACTGCAAGCTTTTTTGTGGAAAGTTTTAAGCTCAGTAAACTGGCAGAGAAAGCGGCACCTGCCATCGAAATGCCTATGCTTATTCTGCAGGCTGGTGCCGATATGATCGTAGATGTAGAAAAATTGCAAGGTTGGTACGGAAAGTCTCCTTCTTCCGCCAAAGAGTTGCGTATATTCCCGGATGCTTCACATACTCTTGACTTTGACTCCACCTGGTTCAAAGAATATGTGCATGTGCTCAGTGAGTGGATACTGGCTCAACGCCCAGTTGTAACTTGATGGGCGCCGAGATCAATAACCTGCAATTCGGAAACCTGCCATGTTGATTCGCTCGATAAATTGCCAGGCAGTGATGCTGCCATTTCGATTTTCCTTTGGCCACGCCTTGGCCAGTAGGAACTTTTCCATCAATTTAGTTGTCTCTATCAAAGTCGTCTTGGAAGACGGAAGGGAAGTAATTGGTTGGGGTGAGTCT
Source organism: Cyanobacteria bacterium auto_48_18 (assembly GCA_036170915.1). Taxonomy (GTDB): domain Bacteria; phylum Cyanobacteriota; class Vampirovibrionia; order Obscuribacterales; family Obscuribacteraceae. Next base: position 20,192 of record JAVHQC010000035.1, on the reverse strand, counting down.
GTGCCGCGCGATTATGTCACTGGTGAAACTCCTGAAGGCGCAATGGCCGCCATTAATTACACCTATGCGCCGCAACTTCAGGGCCGTTTTTTTAGTAATGCATCAGAGTTGCTTGCGGCTTTAAACGGAATTTTTACGGACAATTTGCTCGGCCACAAAGCAGCTGGAGCCTCATTCTGTGCTCTTGAATTGGCGATGCTTGATGCACTGGCAAAAATCAAAAATATTTCTTTTTCGCAAATGCCGTCATTGATTGCCGCACATATGCCGATGCAATTTGCTGCAGGCGCCTGGCCTCAAGTAGACGTTAAGCACGACACCATGAGGTATGGCGGCGTGGTGCCATTCGGTAAAAAGACGGTGCTCAAACTGTTGCTCTCTTTTTATAAACGTTACGGTTTTAAAACCGTGAAACTAAAAGTTGGTGGCTCACTTAACGATGATGTGGCGCGCATCAAACTAGCACGTGAAATTTTGGGTGAAGATGCTATTTTGCGAGTTGATGCTAATTGCGCCTGGACACTCGATCAAGCAAAATGGAGTCTGGCGGCTCTAAGGCCTTTTAGAATTGCTTCTTGTGAGCAACCAGTGGCTGCTGACCAAATTGACTCTTTGATTGATTTAACTGCCAGCGTGCCTGAAACTATTATGGTTGATGAATCGCTCACCACTATGCAACAGGCCGAAACACTGATTGAGCGCCAGGCTTGTAATGCCTTTAATATTCGCCTTTCTAAGGTTGGTGGAATAGCCAGCGCCATGAGAATGGTTGAGCTGGCCAGGGCCAACAATATTGAGTGTCACCTGGGGGCCCAGGTGGGTGAATCTGGCATTCTAGCCGCAGCGCAGAGACACTTTGCTCTTTCTTGCGGTGATTTTGCCAATGTTGAAGGGGCAATGAATCTATTTTTGCTTAAAGATGACTTGATTAGAGAGTCGATGACCGTGCCTCCCGGAGCTGTAGCAGGAGCCCCAGGTAGGGGTACTAGAACTAGTACTAGAACTAGTACTAGAACTAGTACTAGAACTAGTACTACCAATAGTGCTAGTGCTGGTTTAGGAGTTACTGTTTTGCCTCGTAAGTTAAGCAAATACGCTCAGTGCAGTAGCGAAATGCAGGGCAAATCAAAACAACCAAAGAGTGAATTCAATGCAGTTTGCTAATTTAGATATTTATGCCGGGCAGGCCCTGCGACGTTTGACTCACATCAAGCGCTTTTACAGCGCCCTAAAGCAACCAAAACAAACTCAGTTGGCGAAACTCAAAAGCATCATTGAAGCCAATCAAGATACTGCTTTTGGCCGCGCGCATCATTTTAAATCGATTAACAGCTACGATGATTTTAAAAAGTTTGTACCACCTTCGCGTTATGAAGATTTTGAGCCTTATATCGATAAGCTGCGTCATGGCGGCAAGAATCAGCTAACTGCTGAAGAGCCTTTTATGTTTGCCACTACTAGTGGTACCACCGCTACGCCTAAGTATATTCCCATTACCGAAACTCATTTGCGAGACTATCAGCATGCTTTTCAGGTGCACAATTATCATTTGATCAATGATTTTCCTAAAGGTGCATACGGTAAGTTTCTCATTATTTCCAGCAATGATGAAGACGGCTTTACACCATCCGGATTGCCTTACGGAGCGGTTTCAGGTGTGCTCAATAAAAGACAGCCTGACATTATTCGCCGTCACTTTGCTTTGCCCTATGAAATTTGTAAAGTAAAAAATGTAGACGCAAAATACTATTTGCTTCTCCGAGCAGCACTAATGCAAAACGTCACTGCGCTTTGCGGTTGCAATCCTTCAAGCTTTATTTTGCTTGCCGATCAGTTAAAAGAGCGCGGCGAAGATTTGATTGCTGATATTGCGGCTGGCACGCTAAACGGCCTGACTGACTACATCGAGCCGTCAGTGCGAAAAGCTTTTGATCCATATCTTAAAGCCGATTTGCCTCGCGCCAGACGTCTTGCTGCTTTGCTCGAACAGCATAATGCCCTGATTCCAAAACATGTTTGGACTGATATCGACATTATGTCTTTGTGGAAGGGCGGGCCCATGTCTTTCTATCTGGAAAAGTTGCCGCAGTTGTTCGGCACTCCGTCGCAAAGAGATTTTGGCTACATGGCTTCGGAAGGCCGCGGCACTGTGCCTATCGACAATGAAGGCGCCGGAGGCCCGTTGGCGGTGACTTCTCACTTCTTCGAATTTGTGGAAGAAGATCAAATGGATTCACCGAACGCTAGATATCTTACTGCTGATGAGCTGGTTGTGGGCGGCCGCTATTACATACACTTCACTACCAGTGCCGGTCTTTATCGCTACAACATCAATGATTTGATGGAAGTGGATAGATTTTTAGACGCTACGCCTGTGATCAGATTTGTACGCAAAGGCGCCGGCATCAGTTCTGTCACTGGTGAAAAATTGACCGAAGAACAGGTGTTAAGCGCCCTTGGTCGTGCTGTAAACGAGCTCGGTCTACTGGAGCTGAAGCATTTTACAGCTGAAGTCGAACTTGGTTTGCCGCCCTATTATGTCTGCTACGCCGAAACCGAGCGCGAGCTGCCCCCAGTTATTGTGGAAAGCTTCTTACACGCATTTGATCAATCTCTGCAGATGCAAAATCCTGAATATTTAGACAAGCGCACGAGCAAACGATTGGGTGAACCCAGGCTAAAATATCTTCCTGCCGGGACATATGCGCGCTTGCGACAACAAAGAGTGCATGAAGGAGCTCCAGAAGCTCAAGTAAAAATACCTTTGCTTAGCGCCCAGGGTAATTTCTCTCAAAGTTTAGAATCTTTAGATCGCGGCACTCTGATACAAGCTATATAGAACTACCTATTAATGAGATGAGTATGGAAAATCGTAAAGTCACTGTGGCCATCACGGGGGCCACTGGTCTGGTTGGCCAGGCCCTGGTAAAAGGTTTATGCTTAGAATATGCAGTTGTGGCTATTGGTCGAAAGAAAAATTTGCTTGATCAATTGGTGGCACAGGCAGCTCCGCAGGCTTGCACTGATATTGTGTCGAGGCTGGCGGACGTCACTGATGCCAATGCCATCGATCAAGCGCTTTCCGGAGTGGACGTTGTCATTCACGCTGCTGGTTTTGTGGACCCTCTTGCCAAGCGCGAAACCATTTTTGCCATCAATGTCGGGGGCACCGAAAATGCTCTTGCGGCGGCCGTAAAAAACGGTGTCAAGCAGTTTATCCACATCAGCTCCTTATCAGTTATTACTGGTCAGGGAGATCAGTTTGACCTAGATGAAAATGCGCCGCTTGTGCTTTGCGGCGAAGCTTACGCTGACTCTAAAGTCGAAGCCGAAAAACTCGTCAAGGCAGCAAAAACTACTTATACGATTTTGCGTCCCGGCTTTATCTATGGGCCTCATGAGCGCTCCTGGCTGCCACGGGTCAGCCAGGCCATCGCCACAGGTCAGGCCATGCTGATTGACGGCGGCGTCAGGGAAACTAATGTTGTCTATGTGGGCAATCTGCTTGCAGCTGTCAAAGGCGCAATCTTAAATGAACAGGCCTTTAACCAGGTTTTCAATATCACCGACGGCGAGAAGGTGAGCAAAAAAGAACTTTTCGACGCCATTGCTGATGGTTTGGGCCAGCCAAGAGTAAAAAAAGATTTGCCGCGGTGGCTGGTTAAGCCTGTCTGCCAGATGGTTTCGGGCATCACACCGATGTTGCCTGCTGCCAGCCAGACCAAGCTGGCCCGCTTCTCTCCGGCTGCCTTTCGTCTGGCTGCCGTTAATCAGGGCTTTAGTATTGCTAAAGCCGAGCGTATTCTGGACTATAATTCTAGTAAGCGCCTACCCTTTAAAGAGGGTATGGCCGTGACTATGAAAAGCTTTACTGAGAAAAAATAGCGATGAAAAATAGAACTGGTGTACGGAGAATCGGCAAAGTGGCCTCGAGATTTGCCGTAGACTACATGCATCGTCATCGGCATCCGGTTAATGCCGCTTTGCATATTGTTGGTGTGCCTGCTGCTTTTTATGGTTTCTGGCTAATAGGCAGCAGCCTGGTTTCAAAATCAGCAAAGCACGACAGTGAAAGTGGAAACTCTAACCTGGCGCTTGGTGTGGTTTTGGTATTTTTCGGCTATCTTTTTCAGTATCTAGGCCATCGCAGCCAGGGCAATGAAGTGGGCGAAGTCACCTTGATCAAAAACATCAGCCGTCGCTTCGAACTCGGTAGTTTGCAAGCAAAGATCTGGAGTCTATTTGATGGTGGCGCATTTGGTGCTGGCTCAGATAAAAACACTCTTGCCAAAGGTACAGGTACGCGCCCTCACGGTGGCCATAATGGCCATGCGAAGGGCCACGGCAATGGCCACGGCAACGATAAAACCGCCTCATCACCATTCACCAGCCATTCACTGGTGTGGTGGAAACGGCAATAAGTAAATTGAGCGACAATCAAATTGTTCTGGTAGATGGTGCAACTGGTTATCTTGGTAATCACGTTGTAGCCGCTCTATCACAACAGGGTGCAAAAGTGCACGCACTGGTCAGGCCCCAGGCCACGCCTGCTGATATTGCTTTTCTTGAGCAATGTGGTGCGCAAATATTTCAAGCGGATCTGACTAATTTTCAAAACACGCCTGCTGGTCAGAAGCGCAAATTAGAAGACGCCTTTGCCGGCATTACAGCTGCTGTTCATTTGATTGGCTCTGTGGCACCAGGAAAGAACGAAAAATTTGCTCAGCTGCATCAGGAGCAAAGTCGAGCCTTTGCCAGCTGGTGTGTACGAGCCAAGGACGTGGGAGGTTTTGCTCATGCGGCAATGATCACTTCGCTTGGTGCTGATTTAGATTCGCCCAGTGAATATTTGCGCAGTAAAAGAGAAGCAGAGTTGGCATTGCTGGCCGAACTTGATGGTGCCCAAATTACTTCTACTATCTTTAGGCCTTCTCTAATTGTTGGCCGTACGGTGGGCCGGCGCGACAGTAAATTAGTCAAACGTTACCGGCATCTGGCTAGAACGCGTCCGCTAGTGCCGCTGATTAACGGTGGCAAAAATCTTGTGCAACCAGTGTTTGTTGCCGATCTGGCTGAGGCCATTGTCACAAAGATATCGGCCGCAGGCGTGAGCGATATTTGCGAAATTGGTGGTCTGGCGCCGATTTCCATGCGTCAGGTGGTGAGCGAAATTTTGAGCGTGCTGGGTATTAAGAAATCATTTTTTGACATTCCTGTGCCTGTGGCTCTGGCCGCGGCAGGAGTGATGCAGCGCTTTCAGAACGTGCCTCTCGTTAGTAAAGACCAGGCTCTGATGGCTGGTTTTGATAATATTTGTCATGACAATAAATTAGCCGAGATCATCGGCCGCCCACCGACAGAGTTGGGCCAAGCGCTTTCTACTTATCGAAACTGGGATGGAGACTAGTGACAGCCAGTGAGCAGTCGGTAGGCAAACGAATTTTAGTCACCGGTGCCAGTGGCTTCATCGGTTCGCATCTGGTACCACGCCTTGTGCAAGAAGGGCATACTGTCACTACTCTTGGCCGAGCCAGCGGCCAATCAAAACAGTTTAACGAGCTCGGCGTACAGCACTATAGTGGTGACGTCACTAACTTTGAACAAGTCTTGCAGGCGTGCACTGACAAAGATATTGTCTTTCACATGGCTGGCCTGGTGTCATATCGCTCAGCCGATCTGCCGCGCCAGAGGGCTGTAAATGTAGACGGCACGCGCAACGTCATGCGCGCTTGCCTGCTGAAAAATGTCAGCAGAGTGATCCATACCAGTTCTATCGCCGCCTTTGGTATTCCACCTGAGGGCACCACTGGTGATGAAACCTTCAAGTACAATCTGGACGGCCTGGGTCTTTCTTATTGCGACACTAAGCATGAGGCTGAAGAAGTGGTGGCAGAGTATTTTGCTGCTGGTTTGAATGTGCTGATGTTATGTCCTGGTATCATATTTGGTGAGGGTGACACGCACCCTCACCATCATGTAATTTTTAAATCTCTCTCCAAAGGCTTTATGCTTGGTGTGCCGGCTGGTGGCACACCTTATTCTGATATTGTCGACATCATTGATGCCCATGTTAAAGCCATTACCCTGGGCCGAGCTGGTGAACGTTATAGCCTGGTGTCGGCTAATCTTACTTATAAAGAAGCCGGTCAGCTTTTCGCCAAGATTTATTCTTGCCGGCCGCCGGTGGTGGTTTTGCCGCGCTTTCTAGTGGAGTTCGCCGGAACTGTGGCTGAGCGCGTACTACCAAAGCTGAATATTAAAAGTGCGCTGACCTGGCAAGTAGCCTATCTGTCTAACTACAAGATTTTTTTTGATTGTAAAAAAGCGCAGGCCGAGTTGAATTTCACTCCCACCCCTTTTGCCGCAACCATCAAACGCACTGCCAGCTATTACCTGGCGGAATAGTGCCGTTCTCATTTGCTGTCTCATGTGCTGTCTCATTTGCTGTATTGAACGTGAAGTGTTCGTGCAGTGGATGTGAAATCTGCGTGAAGTATTTATGGGGTAGTGTCAAAGGGCAAAATGATTGTTAGACTCGGCTTTGTGAGGGTAGAATAGAGAAAGGATTTAGTTGCGATTTCAGCTAAATTTTTCCACTCAGTCAGAGAGATCGAATCACCGATAAAATCAATAGATATTGGTCCGGTGCAACTAACAAGTAGAGGTATGGATGGTCAGCAGCAGCATTCCCAGTTCAGGGCTTCCCTCCTCCAGTGCTCTTGAGCCCTCGCTTCAAGATCCCATGGCAAAAACCGAGACGCCCCTGGCGTCAAATCCGGCTGGGCCATATCCGTGGATTATTTCGCCGATTTTTGATTTTATGTTTGTTTTCGGTGGCGGCGCTGTTGCCCTGTTGATATTGAACTATCTATATTTAGGATGGCGAGTGCCAGACGGGCTTGCTACTAATCCGGCCGCTTGGTGGCTGATGACGGTTGGTTTCCTTTCTCAACATATTTTTGCTGACTCACATAATTCGGCAACTTATTTGAGAATTTGGGGTAGCGATGAAGATCGCGCTCGATTTAAGTTTCACCGCACATGGCTCGCCTACTCAACTATTCCAATGTTCATTGTTGGACTGACCTTGCCTGGCATGACTGGTACTTTTGTCTACATTTATCTGGTCACTGTTTACTGGCATTATGTTGCACAGTCTTTCGGCATCGCTCTTATTTATTGTTATAAGCGCGGCTATATCTTTAACAATATGGAGAAAGAAATATTCCGCTGGTTTATGTTCTCCATGGTGGGCTACACCACTATTCGATTTGTCAGCTTCAGAGAATTTAGCCCACGCAACTGGTTCGGTGTTGATATGCCGTTCTGGGGGCCACTGCCTCCAGTGCTTACTGATATCGGTCGCTTCCTCATGATTGGCATGACCATTGCCTTTGTGGTGATGTTGACCCGTAAGTTCTTCAAAGAAAACAAATTCATGCCCATACCTGCTTTGATGATCGTGGGTACAGTGGCTGGTCTTGGCCTGAGCCGTGATGTTGCTAATTCCATGTTCTGGTTCTATGTACCTGGATTTTTCCACGGCAGTCAATATCTGGCTGTGTGTATGGCTTATTACATCAAAGAGCGCGGCATGCCTAAAGGCATGAACACCTGGGAGATCACTAAAGCTGCCCTGGGTTCACCAGGTTTGAAATATCTTGGCTTAGTTATCCTTTCAGGTTGTTTCTTCTATGTCGGCATTCCGCATTTCTTCGGTCAAATCGGCTTCTCGTATCCACTGGTGGCAGGTCTTGTGCTTGCATGCGTTAACTACCACCACTTCGTCACCGACGCTGCCATCTGGCGACTGCGCGATCCGCGCTGCCGCAAGATACTTCTCGCTTAGGGGGCCTTCTTAAATGGTTAGCACCACTTTCACACGTGACGGAGATACCGCATCACCGGCTCCGGCAAAAGCTCAAGAGAAAGTTTTGGGTAACCGCTGGATAGTCAATCCGGTCTTCGACAGCTTGTTTGTCTTTGGTGGGGCACTCTGGGCTATTTTTGCTCTGCAAATATTCTGGTTTCACTGGGATACCATAGATCCCGCTTTGCCGGGAGCTGCAGGCACCACAGCCTGGGTGCTGCTTTTTATGAGCACCTTCGGTTCATATTTGTTTGCCGACTCGCACACCATCGCAACCTATATGCGCATCTATGCTACGCCTGAAAACCGCGAACGCTTTAAGCTCTACGCTTATTATTTGCCATGGTGCTCTGTGCTTCTCTTTGGTCTCTGCCTGCTTTATCCCAAAGCAGCTGGTTTTTGTGTCTACCTGCATTTGATGTGGGTGTTCCAGCATTATGTCGGACAGACTTTTGGTATCTCACTAATTTATTGCTACAAGCGCGGCTATTTCTTTAAACCATGGGAGCGTGAAACTTACCGCTGGTTTATGCATTCTTTCTCGGCCTTTGTCATCAGCCGCATTCTTTGTTTTAGAGAACTTTCGCCTGACGATCTCTACGGTGTTAAGTTGCCGTTTTATGGTCTGCCCTACCAGCTCTTCAGTTGTTGCAAGATTGCTTTGATCGTTATGACTCTGGCATTCGTCACTGTGGTGGTACGAAAGTATATTTTAGAGAAAAAGCTAATTCCATTGCCTACGCTGTGCTTGATTTGCACCATTCTCGGCATCGGCCTCTCTACTGGTGCTGCCAATTCCATCGTCTGGGTCTACGGACCGCCATTTTTCCATGGTAGTCAATACCTGGCAGTTTCTCTTGGATTCTATCTGAAAGAGAAAGGTATGGAAGAAGGACGGATGTCTGATGTTGGCCGTAATCTCATGAAAGAATTCACGAGCGGCACAGCATTGAAATACTGGGCCATAGTGATTATGGCTGGTATCTTCGTCTATGTGGGCATTCCCAACATATTGCAAAACTACGGCTTTGGTTTTGTCTATGTGGCTACCATTATTCAAGCCTGCGTTAACTTCCACCACTTTGTTACCGATGGGGCCATCTGGCGCCTGCGGGATCAAAAATGTCGGGAAATATTGCTGGCTTAAGCGTTCAGCAGGCTTTAGCATCGGTGCTAATCGAAAACCGCTTAATCAATAACGACTTAATCAATAGCTGGTAAACTGTGTTATTGCGGCCTGGTGCAGTGGCGCGCCATTGCAGTGTTTATTGTCTGGATAGTTATGGTCAGGCGAATTTAGGAGCTTTCTGGTGTCATCAAAACAGCTAATACTGGTTATTGGACTCATTATTCTTGCAGTGGCAGGCATGGGCTTCTACACCAAAAATGTGATTGAAGGCAAAATGAAGTTCTATCCAGACAAGCTTTTCGAGTCGGCTTTTGATGAGCCATTTAATAGAGCTACCGATTTCGATGGAAAGCGCGAAGATGGCTCACAATATGAAGCGTATTTGCATTTTAAGTATCCCCACGAAGCGAAGCCCTTGCATGAATCACAGTGGAAAACCACATGGGTAGGCGAAGCGAGAGATTGGTTTGAACGCAGATATCCAAAACATCCTGGTTTGCAAGAAATCAACCGTTTAAAGTTCCGCAAGCGCACTCTCAATGAAACGGCTACTGTAACTAATGAGTGGCTTATTTATAACCCGCGCACTGATGACCACTTTTATCGGCAATGGGGCACCATGCGTTAACTGTTAACTCACATTTTTTCTTCGATTGAAACAACTAACCTAGCACTACGGATAATTTGGCCAATATGATAAATGGAAAGAAGATAGGCTTAAGAAGTTTGGCTCTAATATTGGCTCTTACTGCCTCAGGTGTGCTTAGCTGTACGGGCGCGTTTGCAGACGATTCAACTTTTGAATGCGGACGCAATCTTTTTAAATCGAAAATGTATAAAGATGCTTTGCGATATTTCAAAGCTGCCCAGAGCGAATCGAGCTACGACAGTCGTTCTTATTATTATGAAGCTCTCTGCTATCACCAGATGGGCCAATTGCAAGGGGCTCTGGCTGCCTATACCAATGTAATTAATAAGTTTCCTGAGTCAGACGCCGCTGAGCAATCCAAGAAAGCGGTGGCTTCTATGGGCAAGAGTTACTCGACAGCGAAATCTGGCAGTGGCGTCAGCAGCCTTTCCAATTTGCGCATGGATCAGATTCCTCTTGTTGCCACAATCTCTACCATTAAGCCCGCCGAAGCTAACGGCAAGCCTGTTGTAGAGGCACTGGTTTCGGGAGCTAAAGTCAAATTTGTAGTAGACGCCAGTGTGCCTGATACCGTAATTGGTGCCGATGTTGCAAAAGAAAGCAAACTGCCTGATGGTGCTGCACTGGCCAAGAGCGATAAAGACAGTTTTTATTTTCTTCACGAAATTAAGTTGGGCACAATGTCTCGCGTCAGTTTCCCGGTCAAGGTCTCAAATAAAGATCCTAAAGTGGCAATTTTAGGCGCTGATTTTTTCGCTTCCACCAATCAAGCTTTCGATCCAAAAACCGGTGTGTTGACTGTTAAGCGAGCTGCTGGTTTCAGTAATCCGTTTGAAGCTGGTCTAAACTATTTCAACAAAAAACGCTATAGAGAAGCATATCCACTTTTACGGAAAGCTTCGGTGGATCGTCCACGGGACCCACGTGCACTTTATACTCTTGCTGTGTGCGCTCATCGCCTCAATAAAATTGACGAAGCGCGCGGATATTATCGGCAAGTCTTGCAGCGCTTCAACGGATCTGAAGCCGAGACCTACGCCACTGCGGCACTGATGAACATCGATCCCGGCTTCGCCCAGAAAACACGGGTGGCAGCAGCAACTAAAAGTAATCAGTTGCTCGGTCCAGCTCTGAAAAAACAGAACAACGAGTTTGAAGTACCTTATACCGCCGAGAACGGCAACTTTAAAGTTTCGGTTTTAGTTGATGGTCAAAATGTAGAAATGTATTTTGTCGCTAATGTCGCCGAGCACGTTTTTTCAAGTGAGCAGTTGCGCCGAATTGACCCTAGTTATGTAGACAATCTGCCTGAAACAGCTGGGGCCACCGAGATGATTGAACCGAACAATCCTAACAACTTGAGCCGTTTAGTTACCCATCAGGTCAAAATTAAGCGCATTAGATTTGGCAAAATTGATGCCATCAATACAACGGCTAAGGTGATTGACTCAGTCACCCGTTTGAATGGCACCTTCAGCACTTCTGAAAGGCCAATCTTGGCCGGCATGGAAGTTTGCCGCAATTACCGCGTAGACGTTATTCAGAATCGACGCGTTTTACACTTTGTGCAACTGGTTCAGTAATTGTGAGCAATTAAGGTGCAAGGACGTTTTTCTTCTACGCCTTTTTTTGAATCGCCCGCTTTTGCTGCCAAAATTTGCGCTATTGGTTTAATAGCCATACTTTCATTACGCATGCTGATTTCGGTATGGTTACATCCACTTCGCATTGGTTGGGATCCGGCGCTTCATTTGCAATGTGCTCAGCTGATTGTGGGTGGTGGTCTGCCTTATGTAGACATGTTTGACGTCAACCCGCCCTTAATCTGGTATCTCGATACTGTGCCGGCAATTGTGGCCTCACTATTGAATATGCCGGTCACTCTAGCCTTCAACTTATTTATGCTCGCTTTGATGATGCTTAGCGCGTCTTTATGCGCACTGATAGTGCTAAACAAATTACCGAAATCTGATTTGATAGTAAATCTAGCTTTGATTTTTGGCTTACTTTATTTCAATTTTTTTCTTGGTTTTGATTTTGGCCAGCGAGAACAAATTTTTGTTTTGCTCTACGCACCATTCATGTTTCTTCGTTTCGCTCGCTATCAGGGCGCTGCAGTAGGCAGGCGTGAGGCCGTATTGATCGGTCTTTTAGCTGGCGTGGGCATTTGCTTAAAGCACTATTTTTTGTTCAATGCTGTTTGCATAGAGTTGTTCTTGCTTTTCCATTTCAAATCGCAGTTGAAAGAACTATTGCGCCATCGCCTATTTGTTGCCGAGAATTGGGCCGCTTTTACTTTTGCTCTAATTTATCTGGCTCACTTTTTGTTTCTACCGCAGATTGTCAAAGACAATTATTTTGGATTCTTGGTGCCGGCATTTGCCCGCGGCTATCAATTCTGGGATACGTCCTTAGCAGCTAGTCTGGCTGCTCCCGACAAGCGGACGGTGTTTCTTTTGTTGGCCGGAGGCTTAATTTTGGCCCTGTCGTATTGCCGCCGTTATAAGCTTCTCGCTTGCATTGCCGCTTTCGCTTTATCAGGAGTGGTGCCTTATCTAATGCAATTCAAGGGTTGGAATTATCAAGATATTCCTGCTTTTGCCGGCGCAGTGATGCTGCTTTGCGGAGGCGCCGCGGCAGTGACAAGCACTATTGTTCAGTTTGTTTTTAAACGGCGTTCTGAGCAGCAGCTGCCGATTTTGACCATTGTTACTCTGCTTTTGATTACGGGTTTTTCAGGTGCCAGCGCGGCTCAAGAGTTTCACGAGGTAGAGTCGAATACTAAGTTTGATATGGAGCGCATTGGTTATAGTGGCAGTTCGCCATGGGCTGATATCGACTCACCATTTACCAAAATAATGCTGGACAATGCAAAATTTTTGGATCCCGTTATCTTTGTATCAAACGCAGTTGCCCCGGGCTTCCCTGTGCTGACTCAACTGCGCATGACCCCCGGTTCAAGACATTTGCATTGCTGCATTCTTTCCGTGCTGCAGTACATTCAAGATGTCAGTGATTCGAGCCCAGAATGTACACGACTATTGTCTTATCAGAAGATAATTGCCGATCAGTACGGCGAAGACATTGCTAAGAACAAGCCCGTTTTGATCTTTATGCAGAATGCCCCGTCGGCTGAGTATCTAGCACCTTTTGCTTTCGACAAATATTTGAAAAATTACAAAAAAATCGAAGAAGACATTATTGGTTTTTCGGTCTATAAATTACAGCCATCTGCGAAGGTGGTGCCGTGAAAAAACTGTGCCTATTTTTTAGTTGTTTACTGCTTTTGTGTTGGAGCGGCTCACTTTTTGGCTATTTCTGCGCTCACCAGATCTTGATTCCGGCTGAGCCTGCCATGCACATTGCCTGCGCCAACATGATTATCGAGGGCGCTCAACCCTATATTGATTTCATCGATAATGCCACTCCCCTTTCGCTCTATCTGTTTTCTTTGCCTGTGCTGCTGTCTAAGCTCTGTTTTCTCCATCCGATTTTAATTTTCAACCTGCTCATAGTTTTGCTCACCTTTTCCGTAATTGCCTTGAACATTTTTGCTGCCATGCAAAGCGGCTCAAAGGGCATTTCACTGCTCTTTTACCTGCCCGCCTTGACGCTTTCGGTAATTACCTGCCAGCTATATTTTCTTGCTGAATATGGACAAGAAAGTATGGTTTTCATGCTTTTGTTCTGGCCATATCTAATTGAGCGTTATCTCTCGAGCACTGGAGCCGGCAAAACTAGCCCAACCTGGCGTAAAGTGTCTGCCGGACTGCTTGCTTCGGTGGCACTTTTAGTAAATCCGATTTACCTTTTTGCCGTGGTGGTGGTTGAGATTATTTGTCTAACCGCACTGGGTGAAGTTACACTCTTTAAGATCAGGCACCGTTATCTGGGCATGGAGCTTTTGGCCTGTGTCACTAGCATGCTTGTTGTTGCTGCAGTCATATACTTTAGTGCACCACGCATGGTGGCTGTTTATCTGGGGCCGATTACTAGCCTTAACTTACTGTCTTACGATTATTTTTACGACAATCTGGGTTTCGTCGATAAGTCGCCAGACCGCCGAGATTTGGTTTATGCTTTTGTGATTTTCTTTATCATGGCTTTGCCGGCGGCTGGCCGTTGTTTGCTTGTGCGCTTGATGTGCACAATGTCGGCGCTTGGCTTTATCTGGCTTGTTTGTTCAGGCACGCTCTATACCCATCAAGCTTTTATCATGACTGCTTTTTCGCTCACCGCTTTTTATCTGGCGCTGGCACGTTATTTGCGTTCAATGCGTTTTGCTCACCAATTCTTTGCACACCAGTTCACTAAGTGTGAAAACTTAGCCAGGCAACTGGTGCTGTGGCAAAAGAATAAACCTCTAGTAAAAACTGCATTACTGGCGGGTCTACCAGTGCTTTGTTTTGTCACCATCAACCATTTTTGTCTTAGAAACATCGCCAAAGAGCACTTTTTTAGTCTGGCCGATATCAACTATTATGGCTTTGGTTTAAAGTCTGATTTATCATTCTTTAGCGACGCCGTTGAAAAAAATTCTCAGCCCAGAGACCTGGTCTGGTTTTTCTCGCAACAGGTGAGGCCAGGCTTCCCTCTGCTTACCCAACTTCGTCGCAGGCCTGGTTATCTTGTCTGGGCATTTCCACTGCACACACTCAAGGTTTTGCACGAGCGCTCAACTCCTGAGCAGGTAGCACGTTTAACTCAGTTTGAAACAGGAATTATGGATCACCTGCGCAGCGAATTAAATTCGGTCAGGCCGCCGAAGCTAATCTTGATAGAAGATGGCGAAACATGGGACAGCCTGACAGCAGCAGGTATCTGCACTATCATTCAAGACAAATATGACAATTTAGAGCCTCTCACACCGATGAATGGTGATGAAATCGCACTTCATCGCCCATTTGAATATGTGGGTCACAGACTTGGTTTTTCTGTCTACAAAATTAAAAAGTAGATTCAAACAAGCAATTCACGTACTTCTTTCTTTCTAATGCGCCAGACAAAAGCGTCAGTCAAAAAGTGGTGGCAGTTTGACATAGAATAGAGCACGCAGAGACAGATATTTTCAGTTACTCCATTGCGAATCATACCTTGTGGAAGCCCGATGGAAAGCATAAAACCGGCGCATACCAAAAGAACAATATAACCCAGCGAGCGCAAGTTGAGAAATTCCTTCAAATGGCTTCCGCTAATGGTTCGCCCCTCTTTTTGAGCTTCTTCTTTCAAAAAATAAGAATAAGTCACGGCTAGATACTGGCTGGCATGATAAAAAGTCACACCCAAAAGAAAGAATGCGTCTCTTTGGGAAAGCGTCAGTGCTGCCACTGAAAAAATGGTAACCAGAGCTGGTAGTGGAAAGATCTGTTTTTTACGAACATAGCGGGCCACCATGAGCCCAACAAATGCGAAACAACACAGGGTCAAAATAAAAGCGGCAGTATACATGGGCCAAAATGGCAGTGGTCCATAAAATGGAATCTCCATGCCCAGAAAGTCTTTTAAATGACCATAGGCAGGCACGGTAAACATGCGCAGAATGACAAAAAACATGAGGGATCGCAACAGCCATTGCACAACCCCGCGCTCAATTTTGCTTAACTCAAAATTGCGCTTCATACAATAAATTAGAACTACACCGAAAGTCTGAGCAATGTAGTGTTGCACCAACCAGACCAGTGTTATTTTTGTAAAAACTTGCGCCACCGGCTCACTCTGCAGTGCATAAATTGAAAAGCCAATTAGCACCACCGCCCAGGCAATGACAAAAAGGCGTACCGAGCGTGGTGTGGTGTGACTTCTAAAAACTCGTACCAGTGTAGCCGGACCATGCGCTTCGCTAAGTAACAAGCTGCCCCAGAATAAGACGCCGCCTAAAATAATTGAAGGATAAGTCTGCTCACCTGGTTTCACTCCAAGTTGCTCTATGCCTGCAAGAATCCACATCAAGCCGCCACAGCAAAAAAGATAGTCGAGCACCGGCGACAAAATCCAGGGGTGGGGAGTTTTTGTAGAAGTAGAATTTTCTTGAGCTGCCCTGTGAGGCAACGCTTGCTCGTCGCCTGATAAGTCTGAATTTATGCTGGAGGTCTGCATTGGCTTGCTCTTTTAATTTTATTATGGCTCACGGCAAACGCGATTGAGCGATTTATCAATGGCTTGAGCTCTGCTGCGATACTGCTCTGCTGCTTTTTGATCGCCAAGATCTCGGCAAGTGAGAAACAAATTCCACAAAGTTGCCGCAGCTCTCGATGACTTGCCCAGATTTATTTTTTCTTGTAATGCCAGTGCCTGTTCAAGATAATTTCTAGACTTTTGAAATTCTGCCACTCTCGCTGGCTCTTCTGCTTTACCAAGACCAATCATGTAGAGCATCAAACCCATATTATTGAGATCCCGGGCAATGCGGCTATCTGTGGCGGGTAAATATTGTTGGTCATACTTGAGCAGACTTTCATAACAGGTTAGAGCTGCACCCTGACTATCCATATCTCGATAGACACCAGCCAGACGCAAATTGGCGTTGGCCCACTTTTCGTTATAAGCGTCAGTCACCAGTCCCCAGGTTAAGGGCAGCTGACTGCCATAAATTTCCGCTGCTGCACCAAAATCTTGAGAGCTGGTTAAAGCGGCTGCATATGCGTCTCCAGCCGCAACCAATTCGTTGATATCTTTGGGCTTTTGTTGGGCCGCTTCATAGCGTGCTTTGGTGCTTCTTAACTGCACACCAAGCAGCAGATCATAATTGGTGGCTTTGCCCTCTTCTACAGCTTGCTTCTGAATCGGATATGTGGCACCCAGGACCACGCCAAAAATTGCCACCACAATCAATATTTTAATTATGGTGCCGGTCATGTGCTCACCTCGCAGGCTACTGTGCCTGGCGAGCAAGTAGAACCAAGTATATTATTACGATTGGCCGCCACTAATTTGTAGATCATTTCAGCAACAAAGCTGACTACAGGTATGTATAAAAATGGTACCAGCAGCCAGAGTAGCGGCATGCGAAGAGCCATGAAGCGAAAAGCTTTGAAGCCGCCGATCCAGGTGCCGTCACGTTTTTGTAGCATTATTTCTTTTTCGGCCTGGGCTAAGTTCAAACCTGTCAGTTCATTTTCTTCATCATTGCGAAAATCAACTGGTTTGATGCGACCAAAAACATCAAGTCTATGAACAATGCCGATTGTGCGAATGCAAAGAATACAATTGCCGTCAAAAGCCAGTTTGTACGGCTCGCCGTGTTTGGTTTTGATCTTGTTCTTGATCAAATTACTGCAGCGCGTCAAATCTTCGGGATAAATAAAGAGCAGGTAAGTGAGTAAAAAAGCCCATTCGAACATAGGCAAATTCATGCAATATTCAATGCCGGCATGGAGTGTGACACCTATAGCTAGAACCCAGTAACGGGCTGGTCTCCACCAGATAAGAGTAAAGAGCGCAAACTCTATGAACAGGGTGCCCCAGGTCAAAGCCATATAGACAGGTAATTGATCAAAAATGTGAGGCACGGGAAAACGCATTAGATCGTCGTAGCGCACAGCATAGTAAACAGCTGTACCATCGTTCCAGTGCGTACCTTCCATTTTGCTGTACCAGGTGTGGGCATAGGCAATACAAAGCTGCACCTGCAAGAGTCGTTGTGCCCATGGTGCCGACAACCGGGGGCCCAGGCCAGTTACTCGCCAGTCTTCTCTGGTAGCGCGAATGAGATTGTCTAAAGAAAGAGCGTCACCGGCATTTGAAAGAGCGAGACACATTGTGGCCAGTCTCAAATAATTATCACCGGCATTTTGATTTAATTGAAAATGTGAGCTGAATGACATCAGCAATAAGAAAACCGTCCACGAGCTGAATCTTGTAAAAAGACCGAGACCCATAAAAACGGTAGCTGCCACCATTACCCAGAAGGCACCAAGAATATAGCTATCGTTTGGAAGCAGCGCCAGTACATCAAAGTATGAGCCGCTACCCCAGTAGAGATTCATCATGTCTTTGATCGGCACTAGTGAATTTTTGCTGAAATAAATGTCGAAATCTGGCAGGAGGTGAACAAGCATATTTTCCAGCAAAATGATGCTGAAAAAGATGCGAAAAAGTGCCATCGCTACTGGTGACGTTGGTTCGAACCAGAAGCGGTTCCATTTTTCTACAGTGTGATTGGTCTCACTCACTTGTGCGTCTTTCTAATTGATTAGGTCGTTGGCATTGACTTTGTAGCTGAACAGAATTTCTTTATTGATATGTTGAGGCAGATTGTCTCGATAGACCCAGCGTTTAGGATCAGGTGGTGGTGTGTTAACAATATTGCGAATCATTGTCACCTTAATTGGTGGATTCGTGGTGTCATTGTTGGCTCTGGCTAAATATCGACAGACACTGGGTCTGAACTGAGCGAAGTTCGGCCAGGCGATATTGTCACCAAAAAGCTTGCGCATTTTTTCCCTTTGAAATTTGGTCCAAAGATCCATTTTTTCCATGCGGGGAAATTCATAACATTTGACTGTGCCGTCAGCAAATTCTATCAATGCAGTCAGGTGATAATTGCAATCACGCACTTCAGGACAAAATAGTGACCAGTACTGAACCCAACCTGTGGTCAGCATTACCGGCCAGGTATAAGTGGTAATGCTATTTTTGTAAGGCGTCCATTCTGGCAACAGCCAGGCGCCTACTACGATGAAAAAGACAGCAAGAAACGAAGACACAAGAGCTTTATGGCCTTCAGTAAATGTGCCAGATGATGAGGAGTAGTTGATTGCTTCTCGAAAGGAAAAATATTTTGATCTGGGAGAACTCGATTGCACTGCCGTCTCCAGCGTTTTAACCGTCAACTACCTGCATACATAGAACTTACCCAGAACTTGCTGATTGCTAATGGTCTGTGTGCAAGTTTATCATTGAGTATGAGAACAGATTGATAAGTGATGGCCGATAAATCTAAATCTAGCGCTTTCTACAGCAACGCGCCATTGCTCTCTTATGAGCAGGCTTTAAAAACCTCATCAATAGATGATTTGCGACCGCCATCGCAGCTTAATCAAGATGAGTCTAAAGCTGATTCTAAACTCGATTCTAAAGTTGATCAGGGGCGTGATCGAAAACATCTGCGACGTTATATTTATAATGCCGCCGTAATAGGTTTTCTTGGTCTTGCCACTATTCTTGCTGTGGCAGAATTACCTGTGGTATCGGAAGAATCGCGAAAAAAACTGGTTTTGCTCGGTGCACCTTTTGGTATGAGGCAGGCGTGGCGCCTCTTTTCGCCAGATTTGCGCACGGTCAACTGGCATAGTTTAGCTTTGATTGAAACAGCAGACGGCACCATTAAAGCGCGCGAATTTCCGCGTATGGAAAAGCTTTCGCTCCTCGATCGTTTCTTGCAGGAGAAAAAACGCAGTGTGCTCGGTGAGCGACTGCCAAACAATGTCTACAAAAGATTTCGTCCAGCGGTAGCGCGTTTCTATGCAAGAGCCAATGCAGATGCCGATAATCCGCCGGTGCGAGTTACTTTTGTTTTTGCATCTGCTCCTGATTTGACATTGAACGGTAAAAATTTTCACTATCGTGATCAGCTGCCGGCGCATATTTTCAAACAGGTTTATTTCAGCTATCAAGTAAAAGCTGACGACCTTCCATAGCCGTGATCTAGTTTCTATTTACTTACTTAGTTACTTACTAAAACAAAAACCCTGGCTTTCGCCAGGGTTTTCATTTTTTTGTTCGATCTCGTTGGCTTGGTTATCCGCCGGTGGTGAACGAACCGGTTGGACCGGAAGGACCACCAGGGCCGAGAGGGCCACCAGGACCGGTTGGGCCACCAGGACCACCAGGACCACCAGGGCCGCCGGGACCACCAGGGCCACAAGGACCGAAAGGACCACCAGGACCCCAAGGACCACCAGGGCCACTTGGACCACTTGGACCACCAGGACCACTTGGACCACCAGGACCACCAGGACCTTTAGGACCACCAGGACCGCTTGGACCACCAGGGCCACTTGGGCCACCAGGACCACTTGGGCCACCAGGACCACTTGGGCCACCAGGGCCGGAAGGACCTTTAGGACCACCAGGGCCGCTTGGACCACCAGGGCCACTTGGGCCACCAGGGCCACTTGGGCCACCAGGACCGGAAGGACCACCAGGACCTTTAGGACCACCAGGGCCGCTAGGACCACCAGGGCCGCTAGGACCACCAGGACCAGAAGGGCCTTTAGGACCACCAGGGCCGCTTGGACCACCAGGACCGCTTGGACCACCAGGACCACTTGGACCACCAGGACCTTTAGGGCCACCAGGTCCACTAGGACCTTTAGGACCACCAGGACCACTTGGGCCACCAGGACCGGAAGGGCCACCAGGACCGGAAGGACCACCAGGACCAGAAGGGCCACCAGGACCAGAAGGACCACCAGGTCCAGAAGGACCCTTAGGACCACCAGGGCCGCTTGGGCCACCAGGACCACTTGGGCCACCAGGGCCAGCAGGACCACCAGGACCACTTGGGCCACCAGGGCCAGCAGGACCACCAGGACCACTTGGGC
>JAVHQC010000034.1:0-113491 GCA_036170915.1 Cyanobacteria bacterium auto_48_18 | reverse complement strand
GATCTACACCCGAAGTGGGCTCGTCTAAAAACAATACTTGCGGCTGGTGCAATACAGCTGCGCCAAAAGACAATCTCTGCTTCCAACCGCCTGGCAATTTGGCTGTGAGCATACGCTCTTGTCCGGCCAGATCTGAACTGTTTAATACCCAGGCAATGCGCTCTAGCTTGAGGGCGTCAGGTACACAATAGACACCACAATAAAATTCTAGATTTTCACGAATAGTAAGGTCGTCATACAAAGTAAACTTCTGGCTCATGTAGCCGATTTTCTGGCGCAGACTTTCTGATCGCAAATTAGATTTTTGCCCGCACAGCTCCATGTGGCCGGCACTGGGTTTAATTAAACCGCACAAAATTTTGATGGTGGTGGTTTTGCCGGCACCATTAGCACCAAGCAGACCATAAATGTCTCCATAGGCCACGTTCAAATTGACGTCTTTGACAGCGTGAAAAGAACCATAAACTTTTTTCACTCCCTGAGCGAATATGGCCGACTGCTTCACTCCACTAGAATAGTCAGCAGTCGTACTGCTCGCGACAAAAGGGAAAGGCCTGTCAACAAGAGCAGCACCGGCACTAGTTTTAGCTCGTAGTTTAGTGACAAAAACATTTTCTAAAGTAGGCTCTTGAATGATAATCTTGAGATTATCTACATGCTCATCAGCCGCTGCTTTCTGCACTGACGCCGACGCAATTGCCGTATCTTTGACCAACACATCAAGCCGGTCGCCAAAAGTCTGCACGTCGGCAAAAATCGAAGGATCATTTTTTTCAATCAGGTGCAATCTTTTCTCTAAACCATCTATTGCCGAGGCACGCACTTCCAGTCGAGCGAGGCCAAGATTGTTCTTGAGTTCAGCAGGGCTGCCCATTTCTTCCACAACACCTTCGTGCATCAGAATAAGGCGATTGCAGCGCTCTGCTTCGTCCAGATAAGGAGTAGCTACAGCCACGGTGACACCTTCAGTGGTGACTGTCGCCAGCAAATCCCAGAACTCACGCCGGGATACCGGATCAACACCAGTAGTAGGCTCATCTAAAAGCAATAATTTTGGTCTGGCAATCAGTGCACAACAA
This sequence comes from Cyanobacteria bacterium auto_48_18, assembly GCA_036170915.1. Lineage (GTDB taxonomy): Bacteria > Cyanobacteriota > Vampirovibrionia > Obscuribacterales > Obscuribacteraceae. Next base: position 112,412 of record JAVHQC010000034.1, on the reverse strand, counting down.
AGGGCCAGCTTTTGTTTCATACCACCAGAAAGCTGACCAGCCAGGCGGTCAGAGAACCGCTCAATATTCATAAGTTTCAAATATCTAGCGCTGCGTTCGGCAAATACATCTTTATCGACTTCTCTTAAGCCGGCAACATAGCGCAAATTTTCGGCGATGCTCAAATCTAAATAAAGAGAAAACTGCTGGGTTAGATAACCAATTTCAAGACGCACATCGCGGGGCTTGGCACCGTGCACCAGGGCCGAGCCACCAGATTGCTCCATTACACCACTGAGCACATGAAAGGTAGTGGTTTTACCGGCACCATCAGGGCCAATTAAACCAAAAATTTCGCCTTCAAAAATTTCAAAATCAAGACCTTTGACTGCTTCAAGGGCACCATAAGACTTTTTCAGACCCTGAACTTTGACTACCGGATCTGTGGCACTGACGCTGCTTTTTGTGAGGGTCATCATAATTAAGGCGCGTCTGTAAGTATCTCGGCATCAGCCGGCATGCCCGGCTTGGCAAAACGATCTGGTTGAGTGATGGCAATTTTGATACCAAACACTTGTTTAACACGATCATCTTTAAAATAAATATTCTCAGGAGTAAAGGAGCCTTCTGGATCTATCTGTATCACCTTGCCTTCAAATGGTTTGTCTGGTGAAGAATCTAAAAACACCTTCGCCTTTTGACCAATGCGCACTCGGCCGATTTTGCCTTCCGGCACATAACCACGCAAATAAACAGTGTTCAAATCTATAAGCGATATCAAAGTTTGCCCGGGCACTGCCACCGCCCCTGGTTCTACAACCCTGGCCGTGACCACGCCGGTAATTGGACTTTTAACATTGAGATAAGCAATGTTGGCCGAAATCTGCTCTTGATCAGCCTGAGCACTACTTTCTTCTTGCTTAGCAGACTTAATTTGATAGCGCGCTTGAGTCAGTTGATTTTCAAGAGCACCAACTTGCGCTTTACGCATACTGGGGTTAAGCCTTGTACTTTGAGCTTGAGCCAGAGCCCCTTTCGAAACTTTGAGCTGTTTGCGCGCCGCCTCCACAGAACTAACTCTGGCGATTACAACTGCCTCAGCCGTGGCCGCGTTAGTCGCAGCTTGATCATTTTCATCAAGAGTCACAGCCCCCTTTGAGGCGAGAAAACCATAACGTTGTTTTCGCACACGTGCCAGTTGCAAATCTGATTGGGCCTGCGTCAGTTGAGCTTCGGCCTCGCCGAGTTTGGCTTCAGCAGCAGAAACATTGGCGTCAGCTTGATCAATTTGAGCGCGCATATCTTCAGACGATTGCGTCACTCGCAATTTCGCCTCTTCGATTTGATTGTCCACCACGCTGATTTGATAATTTGCTTGCTCGGCCAGAGCGGCAGCTTTCTGCTTTTTAGCCTGAGCACCACGCAATTGAGCCTGCACATCATCGTCACTGAGCTTTATTAAGAGTTCACCGGCTTTTACCAGATCGCCTTCGCGAAAACCGACAAAATCGACCCGCCCGCCAATTTTTGCGCCCACATTGGTTTCGTAGCCCTCAATGCGTCCGCTCACCTTGATGCTGCCGTCGTCTACAGGCGCTTTGAAGAAATGCTTGTAGCCGTAGAAGCCGGCAGTAGCCAAGATGCCTGCAACCAGCAAAATAACCAGGGGTTTAACCGGAAAGTGCCTGGCCGGCTTGGGCGCCGTGGCCGCAGGCAGAGGCTGAGCTGATGCACCTTGGGAGGATACGCCAGGCGGCGACACTTGAGAATCGGGTTGCGAATCGGCAGTTTGCATGGTCATTTCTCTTTTGCTGCGTGTCCTTCCAAACTTGTCTGACCAAAACGGTCGTACCGAACTATCTACACAATGGTACCATACCAACCGGTATGGATGGTAAAATGGATTTTTCAGTTAAGATAATCAATGTAATCGTAAAAATTGCCGCGCCCATCCGCCCCTAAAAAGGAATCGTAGTTGACCGTCGAACCTCCAGTCACCACTAATATGGAAAACCTGAAAAAAGTGCACTCGCGCAGCAAACGCGACCAGATTGTGCAGGCTGCCATTAAAGTGTTTCTGGAAAATGGCTATAAGGCCACCAGCATGAATCGTGTAGCTCAAGAAGCAGGGGTGATCAAAGCTACCATTTACAGTCATTTCAAAGACAAAGAACAGCTCTTTATCGCTATTATCGAAGAATTGACCGTCAAGAAAATCGATTTAAACTATGAAGATCTTGAGCCCATCATGGCCCTTAGCCCAGATCAGTTTATCGATTTGATCAGCAGCAAATTTTCGGTCTTGATGAATGACCCACAATATCACCGCCTTTTCCGTTTGATGGTAGGCGAATCTGAGCGCTTCCCTGAGCTGGCCACAATTTACGTAAAAACAGTAATTATTCGGGGCATGGACCTGGCTATTCAATATTTCGACCATCATCCTGAGCTGCGCATAGAAGACAGCGCAGCAATGGCGCACATTTGCGCCGGCTCCTTTGTTTCATTAATGGCCTGGCAGCAGGTTCTGGGCGGAAATAAAATTCGTCCGCTGGAATTTTCACGAGTGAAAAATATGCTACGGGCCTTAATTTGCGAGCGTCAAAATAAATATACGTAGAGAGCACCGAAGATTCACACTAAGGGCATAACAAATACAGGCACCTCTGGTTAATTGTTATTGGGCATGAGTGTGAGCTGCAATTGACTGTACTTGTATTGCTGGAGAAAAAAGCCGCGGTTTTCGCACATCCGGTGCAGTCGACTCCTCAATTGGGTGGCGACGGTTCTGGCGCACTGCCAAAGTTTTATGTGGCCACGGGCAAGTCTGACCATGTTGTGGTCGGCATTGACGTGGGCACGAGAAACATTCGCTGCGTTTGCGTGCAGGAAGATCAACTGGTTGACGCTACTGGCCTGATTTCTTCGTCAGTACAAGTGTTGAGCAATGGCAAATTATCAGTAGGGCATACAGATAGCGAGAAATCAGACGACCTGATTCACTCAGTGCGAACTAAACTGGGCACAGACTGGATTTTCAATCAAGCCAACGGACACTTCACCGCCCAGCAAGTTTACGCCACGCTAATGTATTGGGTGAAGCTAAGATGCAACAAGCAACTGGCGAAGCCTGTCAGTAAAGCAGTGATCACCGTGCCTGTGTCTTTCACAAGCAATCAACGCAGACTGGTGAAAGAAATAGCGGAGGCCGAAGGCCTGGAAGTTTTGAGGCTAATCAACGAGCCTACAGCTGCGGCACTTTGCTATTTTGGTGAGGATACTCGAGATGACGGTCGTTATCTTGTTGTCACTATGGGTGGTGGCGCCTTCGGCATCACCGCAATCGAATTTAGCAAGGGCATTATCGAAGTAAAATCTTGCAGCGGTGAAGAAGTAGGTGGTGATGATTTTGATCGGTTGCTTGTGCGACATTTGATTGACGAATGCAGCAGAGCCAACAATTTAAAAGTAAGACTGGACGCTGCCACCGTAGAAAGATTGAGAGCCGCCGCAGAACAAGCCAAGAAAGACTTATCAGTGGCGGAAGTCGCCCATATAAGAATCACTAATTTAGCACTTGAAGACGCAGGCATTTTAAATTTGATCGGCATGGGAAATTACAATCTCATAACCAGCATCACAAGAGAAGCGTACGCCGAAATAGTTTCAAGTCTGACGCACAAATTTCAGCAGCATCTTACACACGTTCTGGCAGAAGCTAGATGGACAGCAGATGGTGTGGACAGAATTATTTTTGATGGAGGCATGCTCGAGCTGCCGTTGATTCATAAATCTGTCACCTCTATCGTTTCAGCAGCACCCCAAGTAAAAACAAGTGGTTTCAGTCATGCAGCCGCCACAGGAGCCGCTTTTCAAGCCAATTTGATTCTTGAAAATCGACGAGACATGATTGTCTGGGACACAATTTCTGTGCCTGTTCTAGCAGAACGCACCGATGGCAGTTGCGCCACAGTGGTCGCGAGAAACACACCACTGCCGGTGCGGGCATATCATCAAGTGCAGGCCGAAAACGCCACAGCGTGTGCTGCTATTTTTCAAGGCAACAGCAACAAAGCCGCTGACAATGCCCACCAGGGAGATGTGCTAGTCAACAACTGTCCACCGGCCAGCAACGACAGTCAAAATATCGAGATTGCCATAATTGTCGATCAAGACGGCATCATCGAATATGGTGCCAGGCACATCGGCCTCAACGTTAACTTGACCACGTCCATCTATCCGGCCAGCAATACTGTCTACAAAAGCAATATTTCAGACCTGGAAAACTTTCGCAATCTTCCTCTGGATACTTTGTTCTATCAGCATCGCATTGAAAGACTAGCCCGTAAACTCAATATCGAAGCAGACCGCATATTTGAAGCGTTGCATAGTATGGGTTATAGCACCGGCAGCATCAAAAACGGCACAGCAATAGAACTCTTGTTGCACAAACTGAAAAAAACCAAACACAAAAAACGGGCGTAAATTTAGAAGTCTTTGCTGTGCATTTCAAATTGCATGCCGAGTGTATCGGTACGCGCTGTGCCCATATAGCCTAACTTGCTGTTCTTGATCTCAAAATCGCCACCAGCATTTTTTGTGATTCGAGTCACAGTTTTATCAGGACGATAAATGTCGAACTCATTGCCGGAGACTTTCACCAGCTTGCCGCGCACACCGTTGGGATAAGCGACGATAAAGTTGTTTGGACCAGACGGTGCAATGATTGTGCCGTCTGCAAAACCACCAACAATTTTTCCACTATTGTCTGGAAACTTTGTGAGCGATGCCTGGCTGCCATCGACCATTTGCATTTCCAGCAAAGTATAGGGTTTGTCTGTGGGCGCTTTTTTGTCGTAGGGGTCAAAATTGTCTTTAGCTGAAAAAACAAAAGCACTATCAACCAGCATGGCGTGCGCATCATATGCTAATTCTGAGCCGAGGGCTTTGGCTAAAAAGCGCACCGGGTGATGGCCTTTTTTCTTTGGTGGTACAGGTAGAGTGGAAAGGTAAGCTTCGCAAGTTTTAACCGGGTCAGGTGCTACTGAATCTGCGGCAGCCAGAGCAAGGGGAGCAGAACTTGCATCAGCAGCAGCTGCTGCATTAACGCCAAATACTGCATAAATGCTACAGCCGGCGAGCGCTGCTATGGAGACAAGCTTCCAATTAATGCCGTGTCCGTATTTGTAACTACTTGCGCTCATTAAAGCCTCCAACCTGACCTGTCTTACCTGATCTGACCTGATTTAACTTGGCCTAATCTAAGCCAATAAAGCGGCAGCTCAGTATAGTACGTAATCGCTCACCGTAGAGCTCATGTTACGCCCGTCTGAGATTTCGTAATTCTCCCATGGCCGTGGGAGTCTCCCTATTGTGATCGTATGAGATTAAAACTAAGTTGCTTATGTTGATCAAAATAAGAGAATTACATGCCCTTAGCCGACTCCGGCATCGACAAGCAGCTTCCCCCGACTGCATCAGAACAATCAATTCAGGCTCTAGACAGCCTGCGTAAAGAAACGCAGCTTCACGCCCGTCAAAAGGCCGACACCGGAATCATTGGTCTGGCACTGACCGGCGCTACCGAGTTTTTGCATGGCAGCGCTAAAGCCGGCGAACAAACCAAGCAACTGGCTGACGAACTGGCACGCGAAATTAAAGCCGGTAACGACAAACGCGCCACAGAACTATCGTTGCAAGCCAGCAAAGTAATTCTTGCCGACAGAAACGCCCTTAACACCGCCGGCCAAATCGACATGTACGGAACGGCCCTGGTCAAATCAATCGGTCTGTTCATGCCTGGGAAAGCCGGTTACATGGTAGCTGCAGGCACCGCCGCCCTAGATGCTTATAAACCTGGTCAAACCAAGTCGGCATCAGAAAGTGCAACTGACATAGGCCTTGACGTAGCCAAAGCAGTTGGCTTGAAAGCGTCCTTTGATTTTGCCGCTTCTCGCAAGTGGGGCATAGCCACAACTGGTGTGGGCCTCGGCATTACCTCTCGCATTTCAGAAGCCGCTCTCACTCGCACCAACTATCTCGATGGCCAAGGTAACTACAGCGCAGCCGCTGGTGCTGAAAAAACTTTTGCCGCCGCCACCAATGTCAGTGCTCTCACCAGTGACGTTGCCAGCTTCATGATCGCCCGCGGAGCCCTGGGCAAACTAAACAAATCTACCGGTGGAGCCTTCAGTGAAAACAGAATGCTGGCCACCACTGTAACAGGTGGTATCTTCGGCGCTTCGAAAGGCAGCGTTGACGAGATTCTACGCCAGGGCCAGGAAAATGTTTTCCAGCCTGGAGAATTTGCTAAACATGTTTTCGCCAGCACCACAAGCAATATGGTTGGCGCTGCCATCGCCGGCAAAATCGGCAGAGTAAACGATAAAACCGCTGAAAAAATAGAGCCTGTGCGAACCACCGACGTGACAGAAAGAACCAGTCTCGTTAGTGGTGCCAAAAGTAATTTTGCCGGCTCTACCGCTCGCGAATATCAGATGGTTGGCCAAAACCTGCCGGTTGCCGAAATCATGGCTCGCTCAAAAGAAGCGTTTGCGGTCACTCGCGTACGCGAAGTAAAAGCTGGCGGAGAGCTTGGTCCAGAGCAGCAGATGCTGATTCAACATAACAGCAAAGCCAACCCAATCAGCGACAAATCAAAAGCGGCAGCAGCCTGCGATTTAATTGCTAGCTGCAATCCGGCCTTGCTACCAGGTGTCTTGCAAGCCAAACATATATTTGCCTCGGCTCAAGAGAGCCTGTGGTTGACTCAAACAGGCTCACGTCTGCGCTTCGCCAACAGCATTGAAAAACTAGGCAATCATGTTAGCCCTGTTGCACTTGGTGACAAATCGGTGAGCAGCATCTTGCGCGATCCTGATGCTCGCCATTTACTGCGTCATAAAGATACTCATGACCTGGGCCTTTACGCCGATGTTTTAAAAGGCTTCAAAATTCCTGGCAGAAAAATAATTGATGGTGGCGCCGATAGCGTCGTGATTGAATTGAGCAACAATCAAATTTTAAAAATCACACCAAATACCTGGAATCCGCAATGGGGCAGCCGCACATATGCCGACGTGGAAGGCAAGTTGCACAGATTCGATGCCAGAATAATCGGCCAGCCGACATTGACTGATGGCCCTTACGGCAAAGCCAATTTCTTCATTCAAGAGCGAGTAGTAACTCCAGTTAGCGAAACCAGCATGATGCTTTTCGCTCAGAGATTAGATCGAGATCGCAAATATTCATTTACTGATAGAGACGCATCACAACTGGGCTACACCGATCTTGGCGGCGGCAAAAAAGGTCTTGTGTTGATTGACTATGACGCTGTGGAAGAAAGTGCAATGGTGCTGAAAAATATGAGAGCGCGCCGCAATCAGAGCTGATGGAAGAGATCGTAGAAAAAATACCTTTAAAGGTATTTTTTCAAAAAAGAATGACGCGACACTTCAACCAATATGGCGCTTAAACGTCACGGTAAAAATAGTACCGATGCCATTATTGGGAGTATCAATCACCACTTTGGCACGGTGCGAGCGAGCGATTTCGCGCACAATTGGCAGGCCTAAGCCGCTTCCCTGTTCACCGGTGCCCAGCACCCGATAGAAACGTTCAAAAACGTGCTCTCTATCTTCCTCGGCGATACCAGGACCGTCGTCTTCTACCATCAGTAGAACATAGTCGCCGGCCAGAACGCGCACCGTCACGTGGCCACCATGCTGCGTATAACGTAAGGCGTTGTCGACTAAATTCATCACAAGCTCGCTCAAGCTTGCAGGATCACCTTCTACCATAGCTGGGCTCTGGGCGCCTTCAAAAGCTAAATCAATGTTTTTGCTAATGGCCACATTAACCAGGTCAGATGTAGATGCTGCTGCCACATCGTTGAAGTCGAATATTTGCCTCGGCAAAATTGCCGCCGCATTTGGCTCAGCTTTCGCCAGAGCCAGCAAGCGATTGACTAAATGGGTCATGCGATTGACACCATGATCAAGTTGGTTTACTGCCTGGTCAACTTCTGGCGGCTTGGCAAAACCTTGCAGCAAGCCGATATAAGTTTTAAGGCCTGCTAAAGGTGTGCGCAACTGGTGAGCAGCATTGGCGACAAAACGATTTTGAGCCTCGATATCACTACGCAATCGGCCGAGCAATTCGTTAATTGAGTGCACGAGCGGGCGCACCTCGAGTGGTGCACTTTCATCAGACAGCGGATGCAAATCATGTTGAGAGCGGCGCAACAATGCTTCCTGGACATCTTTCAATGGCGCCAGGCCCCGACCGATGCCTGACCAGATTGCTGTGGCACCAAGGAGAATGAAAAATATTTCCGGCACTACCATGCTTACTAAAAGTTCTTGCGCAAATCTTTGCCGCGCCTTTAAAGTTTCGGCAACCTGAACAATAAAAGTCTCGCCTTTGGTTTCTGGCTCTGGAACAGGCACCAGAATGGAAGCCACTCTTACTTTAGTGCCTTCCATCACGCCATCTGAAAATTGAGGTACACCCAGACTAAGGTTTTTTGGCAAGTCAGGCATGTTTTCGTCGCCTGAAATGCGTTGCCTGTCTGGTGACAATATTTGGTAATAGAAACTATCGGTATTATCGTGACGCAGAATAGAGCGCACATACGAGGGCAAGTCGATCAAATACTGCCCGCCTTTATGGCTGGTGCGCACCGCCACCGAGTCGGCAGAATTTAGAAGCTCGCGATCATACGTATCGTTGGCGAAAGCCACCGACGTAAAATATGCAAACGCTGTAGAAAGCAGCCAGAGAGCAGATAAGGGCATTAGCAGCCAGGTTAAAAGCTGGCTCCTAATTGATGTGTTAGGCGGTCGTTTCAATCAGATAACCGAGGCCTCGCATTGTACGGATACCAAACCCATCGCATTCGAGTTTTTTGCGCAGGCGGTGCACGATAATTTCGATGGCGTTGTGGGTCAAGTCAGTATCCCAGCTGGTTAAGTGATCTGCAATCTGGTTTTTATTGACGACGCGTCCGGCGCGTTGCAATAAAAGCTCGAGAACAGCCAGCTCGCGGGCTGAGAGGTCTATGGGGCTGTCGTTGACAAGCACACGCCTAGATGAAGTATTGAATTTAATCGGACCATAAACAAAGTCGGTGGTGTTGCCCCAGCGATCTTTGCGAATCAGTGCTCTCACTCGTGCCATAAGCTCAGGCAACTCAAATGGTTTGGTGAGGTAATCGTTCGCACCAGAATCAAGCCCAGAAACTCTGTCTTCAAGCCTATCTCTGGCTGTGAGCACCAGCACCGGCAACGCTTGTCCCCGATTGCGAAGATTAGCCAGCACTTCCATGCCGTCCATCTTAGGCAAACCGAGATCTAAAATCAGCAAGTCATAATCTGTGTACTTAAGAGCATGATCGGCATCGCTGCCGGAGCGCACGTGGTCTACAGAGAATCTTGTATTACGTAACGCTAGAGCAATACCTCCCGCTAGAAAATCATCGTCTTCAGCAAGCAATATTCGCATCGTGTCTACCCTTTCCGGACTATTTACCTTGTCAGTGACTTGATTAGAAGTGTTCACTGTTTCGCTCTCTCTTTTTTTGCCGTGGCCTCGCTATATGCCGTGGCGAGCGAGCTCACTTACTAACATAATGACCTATCCTTTCATTGAGCTTTCAGCGCAAGTATTAATTTGAATTTTAGACCGAGAAGGCATACTGAGCTTAGTTTTTCAGCTCTTTACAAGCTATTGATCTTCAGGCTCGGTGATCGCCACTAGCAGAGGTGTCAGTTTGGCTGCTTCACTCTCATTATTGGTGGCTTTCAGAGCCGCTATGTAGTCAATTAACACTTTGCGTCTCTCTTCTATGGGGAATGTTTTACCTTCTAATGCCATTGCCCATGCTGGTGCCAAAATTTTCGCGGCTTGATCATTGTCGCCGCAGGCAAGCAAAAAGTGCGCAAGGTTTCGAGTTTGCATCATGTCTTGGAGGGAGCCTGCGCCAAATTGTTTTGTTACCCGCTTGCCGCCGGCGGCAAAAACATTTAGAACGGTTTTTTTCTTGAGCGCATCCTTACAGCAATTGGCTAATTGACTAAGTGAGAGATCAGTCAACCACAAAACTCCTCCTGCGCCGTCGCTAACGCCGTCCTCGTCAGTAATTGCTTGATAGAGCGCCGCATCGCATTTAGCGGCAAGTGCCACCTCACCGTGCGCACCATAATTTTCACGCAGCTGGCTGAGGGCGTCGGCGATATCACTGGTGGTGCCGTATGTTTTCGCCAGGGCAAGATTTATATCGAGCAAAGGCTTCAATTTGCCCTGTAGATTTTCGATTTGACACCACTCAATCAAATAATTTAGTGATGGTGCACAAAGGTCTATAGGGCCTCTTTCGGAGTATTTGGCCATGTCTTCAGTGGTCCAATCCGAGAGATTGTCTGCTAGAGCCTCGCTACCAATTTTATAGGCCTGGGCTCTCCATGTATTTTGATTGAGTTCCGCAGCCAGAGCAGGACTTTGCTGAAAGAGCTTTGCCCTCCACTTAGGAGAACGCTCAAGACGAATGTAAAAGTCGAGCAGGCATGTCTTGAAGGTCGCTGGCTCACGACCTTTGCGCCGCGAACCTTCAAGGGCAAAATCGTAGGCTTTAAACCAGAGCCCTCTGTTCTTATAGAACTCATAGAGATCAGAAATGCATCTGCTATTTACGTCATGAAAACGCTGGGCGAATTCAAAAGCTTCGAGCGCCCTATTTGGTACACCCGTGGATGCCCAATAGCGTCCACAGAGCATGGCATTAAACGCCGTTGTGCAGTCAGGTTCGCGTTGCATCTGTCGATCACACGCGGCATCAGCCACCAATCTTTGCGCGGGGCTCAACTCACCCAATAGCGCTTTTGTGGTGGCAATGGCGAGAGCTTCAGCATCTGACTGAGGGTGCTCTGTATCAGTCTGGCTTCTTACCAGATTGATTCTCAAAAGTGTAAAGGCTATACCCTTGTCGCGGGTAAGTTCAGCCAAATCCTCACGCTCGTAACGTTGCGACAAGCCTGACAAGGCGCGAGTTTTATTTTCAATCTTTGCACCAGGGTTGGTTTGCAATTCCACAGTAGCGGCAAGAAGCGCCTCATCTTTTGCAATTTGAGCCAGACCGTTATCATCTCCGCACATCAGGTGCTCCATAGGATGACGTTTAGCCAGATCAAATAATTTGCCAGCGGCTGTATAGTTTCCAGCGACGAAATTCCCGAAGGCACTTGCTCGTGCCTGACGAAAAATTACACCACGAAATGGCCAGCCGGGACTTTCTTTAAGATCTTTGTGCATTTCCGGATGGTCTAAAAACAATTGCTTTAAAACCGCTTTCGAAGCGACGTTAGGCTTGGGCAGCACCGGCGGCGCATCATTTCTTCTCGTTCTAAGATAAGCACTGATGTACGGCTCTTCATATGACAGTGGGCTCCCAAGCGGAGCCTTCACCTCGGTATCTTCACTCACCAACCGAATCTGTCCATGGCCGAAATAATTACTAGCAGCCACAGCACAACCCAGCGCTCCCCAGGCCGCCACCAATACACAGAAATTGCCGAATTCGCCTTTGAACATTAATGCTTGAAATCTCACCGCTCAGCAAGCTTAACTGATTGCAAGCATCTCATAAACTCTGCCTGCAGTCCTAATATAATGTGCAAAAGGCTGCATTAGTGCCACAGGGCGCAAGCGTGGCCATATTCATTGGAGACAAAAATGCTCAAGGCCGGTATCGTCGGTTTGCCCAACGTAGGCAAGTCAACTCTTTTCAATGCTCTCACCGCTTCTTATCAGGCGGAGAGCGCCAATTATCCTTTCTGCACCATCGAGCCCAACACGGGCATAGTCAAGGTGCCTGACGAAAGGCTAGATAAGTTAAAAGAGCTGGTTAATCCGCAACAAGTTCTGCCTGGCGTTTTTGAATTCGTCGACATCGCCGGCCTTGTGCGTGGTGCCAGTCGCGGTGAGGGTTTGGGCAACCAGTTCCTCTCACATATTCGCGAAGTCGACGCCATTGTTCATGTGGTGCGCTGCTTTGAAGACGAAAATATTACTCACGTTGATGGTGCGATCGATCCACTGCGCGACGTTGAAACCATTCACATCGAGCTGGCCATGGCCGATCAAGCATCAATCGCTAAACGAATGGAACGCTTGAAAAAGCAGAAAAACAACGTGGATAAACGTTCGCAATTAGAGATGAGCATTTTTGAGAAAGTCTCGCCCTACATCGACAAGGTCGAAGCCGTCGATCTCTCAATTTTGACCGACGAAGAAAAAGAAATTTTGCCGCAATTGCAATTGCTTTCTACCAAGCCTTTGCTGTACGCCGCCAACGTTAAAGAAGATCAGCTGGCCGATCCTGATGCTAATCCGCATTTAAAGGTCTTGAAGAAAAAGGCTGCCGAAGAAAATCGCCCGGTAGTTCTGATTTCAGCACAAATTGAAGCTGAGCTCTCGGCTCTCGACGCTGAAGAACGCAACAGCTATCTTGAGAGCCTGGGGGTGAAAGATTCTGGCGTCAACACCATGATTCGCTCAGCCTTTGCCTTATTAGGCCTCAAAACCTACTTCACTGCCGGCGAAAAAGAAGTGCGCGCCTGGCCATTCGAGCAAGGTTTCACTGCTCCAAAATGCGCCGGTATCATTCATACCGACTTCGAACGCGGTTTCATTAAGGCCGAGGTAATAGGCTACAAAGACTACGTGGCCTGCGGTACTGAAAAAGTGGCAAAAGAAAAAGGTCTGATGCGTCTGGAAGGCAAAGACTACGTCATGGCCGACGGTGATGTCGTGCACTTCCGTTTCAACGTATAAATTTAGCGCTTTTGGGAATTTCCCCATTTGCAGCCGCCTGGGAAATACATATTATGAGTTCACCAAGGTGAACCATATCCATGCAACAGCACAAACCCCTCCAACCAGCCCTCTGCCTCATTATTGCCCTGGCCACAGCCATGGCTATGACGCTGAGCAATTCAACGCTGGTTATGGCTCAAAACTTAGGCTACACAACCGTCGGCGGCCCACAAGCTGTGCCAGTCTATGTGCCTGGCCAAATTAACGGCGTTACCCCAGTGGGCGTAGTCACTCCCAACTATATGGGCAGTTTCGGCCACAACGCCGTGTACGGTGATTACAACAATCCCGGCGTGGGCTACCAGGTCAACCAGGTCACCGGCCAACAGCTCACCTACAGACCCAATGCCCAGACTAATCACGGCAGAGCCAACTACGGCAACGGTCGCAGCGGCATGTCTCCCGCAACGATGATTATGGGTGGTGGAATGCTCGGTATCGGAGCACTGGCAGTGGGCTCTCGCGTCATGTCCAGTCGCAGGGCCAATGGCCCCGGCGGCGCAGGTTCACCGAACCACAGTTACGAAAAAGATATGAAAAAGGCCGAGGAGCGGCGTCAGAAGCAACACGAAAAAATTCAACGCGAGCTCAAACAAGCTCATGAAGCAGACTTGAAACGCAAAGGCATCATGCCCACCTCGGCTCAAGGTCCTGCACCCCAAGATTTCAATCAAGGCAGGCCAGTTAGCAGAGCCCGCAACTCCGAAGACCTGGAAGGCGACATTGTGCCTGCCAGCGCTACACAAAAACTAGATTTCTGATCAGAACCTGAGGCCTGGGGTACAACTAAATTAGTTACTTCTAGTTGTTAAACCAGGGAGCTAAATTTGGCTGAAGCTGAACTGACCATTCAGTACAAGAGCAAGCGTGCCAATGTCGTCAACATGGCCTGTTGGGTAATTTGGCCCATCTCAATTTTTGTGTGGATCTGGTCATGCATCGCCCTTCTCGGTCGCCTTGAGATACTTAGTTTCGGCTCCGTTTCTATTTTTCTCACCCTCAATGCACTTCTAGTTGTGCTGGTGGGCGTGACCCTTTTTCTTTCATCTGATCAAACCATTTTTATCACCAGAGACGGGCTCTCTCTGCCCTTTTTCATTAGTCCTGGCTTTTCGCTGCGCGCCAAGAAGAAATGGAGCGATCTCAAATCAATCGATTTTGATGCTGCTTCCAACGATGCCAAACTGACTTTGTTTTTTGCCAACTCAGCACCAATTGAGCTACCACTGCGATATCTGCAAAAAGAGCATCTAGACAGCCTGGTCATGGCTTTGGATGTCTGGGCGGGCGGCTCCGAAAATTTCAACGCCCTGCTTGACGCTCGTACATTTTTATATCAAAAAGATGGGGGCTTGTTACCACAGCACAATCAACCGGGTTATACCGAATTATGGCAAGATGAGCTGGCCAGGCGATTCGGCTCCACCACTTTTGTGCCACTCGAACCTGGCGATAGCGTACAAGACGGAAAATACAAGATAGAAAAACAGATTGCTTTTGGTGGTCTATCAGCCATTTATCTAGCGCGCAACATTGCCGGGGAGCGCATAGTTTTGAAGGAAGCAGTGGTACCAGACGGCAGCGACACTGAACTGAAAGAACAATCGTACAAACAGCTCAAACGCGAAGCCGAGATGCTTGCCCGCCTCTCGCATGAACAAATCGCCAGAGTTTTTGATCACTTCATCGACAATGAAAGACACTACTTGGTTGTGGAATATTTAAGCGGCAGTGATTTGAGGCGACTGGTAAAAGAATCAGGGGCACAGCCACAGTTTGCCGTCATCGAATGGGGTTTGCAGATGGCTCAAATGTTGGCCTATTTACACGGCCAGGAAGAGCCAATATTACATCGCGATTTCACCCCCGACAATATGATTTTAAAGACCGATGGTACTTTAGCCATAATCGACTTTGGTGCTGCCAACTTCTTTCTCGGCACCGCTACTGGTACCATGATTGGCAAGCAAGCTTATATCGCTCCTGAGCAGCTGCGGGGCAAAGCTAATCCACGCAGCGACCTCTATGCCATGGGCGGCAGCTTGTTCTTCTTGCTCACCGGCCAAGATCCTGAACCGCTTACAGTGTCGCAGCCACGCTCAGTCAATAGACAGATAGATGCCGAGCTAGATAAACTGGTGGCAGCCCTTACTACTATGGAAGACGAAGAGCGCATGCAAACTGCCGATCAGGCAATCGAAGCTTTAAAGAAGCTGAGGGGGTCTGTGCATGCTTGAGCCCTTGCAAGAAAATCCTCCTGAAAAAACAAAACCGGTTCCTAGCCTGGTTCAAAGCACGACACGTAATCTCCCAGAGATAGCCAGTCAAACTCCTAATTTGCTCGACAGCAAAGATGTTATGGCTTATATGCCGAGAGCTGATTTCTTTCTCTGGTTTACACCCACAGCTTCAAGGCTGGCCATTATCACAGCCATAGCGCCGTTTTTTCTTTTTATTCTCGGTCAGATCGGCATTCTACAGTCCTTGATCTTCCCGCTCACCATAGCCTACATCAACAGTCTGAAACCGTTTCTACAAATGGGCATTAGCCAGGATATGGCACCGCTGCTAACTGGCTTTCAGTCCACCGTTATTCTGCTTATCAACTGCGGCGCGGGCGCCATCGCCTTTTTAACTTGGCGCATTCTAAGTGGTGCTAATGCTCTCTGTTTGACAAAAAAGGGCCTCAGCTTCGGCACCTCATCTGGTGCAGCAAAAAATCAAGTGATCTATCAGGAGAAAGAGCAGCTTGACTTCAGCACAGTTACGGAAATAGAAATAATACGGCCAAAAGCGACACGCTCTAACCTTGACTATCAGTTTATATTTCGCCGGGGCGCCAAAGAAGCGGTCAAAATACGCTACGGTGACATTCTCAAAGCCAACGATAGAGCTACATTTGTCGCAGCCGTGAAAGATGCTTTTAGCGATCGCATCGACGATGAGATGCTTGAACCTTTTGAATTAGCCCCAGAGAAACAGAGCTACACGGCGCTCTGGTTGAAAGAACTGTCAGCTCCACCGAAACGAAACAAACTAACTCCGCTCGAGCTGGGCGCCCAGTTGCATAACGGCCGCTACTCTATTATTAGTAAAATCGGCATGGGTGGCCAGGGCACAGTGTATCTTGCTCAGGACAATCAAGCTAAAAATGAAAGCGAAAGAGAGATTGTTTTAAAAGAATTTCTCTTGCCGGTTTTTCCTGATACCAGAGTGCGCAAAGCGGCGGCTATTAAATTTCAAGAAGAAGCAGATCTGCTGGGTAAACTTTCTCACCCGCAGATTGTCAAATTTTACGAGCTATTTCTTGAAGACCACCGGGCCTATCTGGTGCTAGAAAAGCTTGATGGTGTCACGTTAAAAGACTATGTCGATCAGCAAGGCGCATTTCCGGCTAAAACAGTCGAAGAGCTCACAGCGCAAATGTGCACCATTCTGCAATACTTGCACAATCAAACACCACCAGTAGTGCACCGCGATTTTACTCCCGACAATTTGATATTGGGAGAAGACGGTCAAATAAAGTTGCTTGATTTTTCTGTGGCCCAGTCAGTCACTTCTAATGTTACAGGCTCAGTAGTAGGCAAGCCTCACTACATTGCTCCTGAGCAGTTTCGTGGCAAAGCCACCTGGCAAAGCGATATTTATTCACTTGGCGCCACGCTCTTTTTCATGTCTACGGGCAAACAGCCTGAACCAATAACCAATTTAAAACTGCGGCCTGACGAAGCTAGCCCTAAGCTGGCAAAAATTATTGAAAAAGCAACCAAACTTGATACTGCTAATCGCTATAAAAAGGCAGAAGAAATTCTGGAGGATCTGGCTTGATCTATGACTGATCTAGAACCAGATGATTCTAGTTTTCCCCAGTCTTTGCCTCAGGCAAAACCAGCTGCGCCCGCTCAGGCAAACTTTAAGCGTATCAACTGGCCGGTGATGTTCGTCGCCAGCATCACACTACTTAGCGGCCTGGCCGGCACCTGGGAGCCGCTTGTAGTGCGACTCTCGCACCACCCACGTTTGTTCAATATGCTTGTGCCGTACGAGTACTATCACCTCAGCAATTCGCTTACCATTGCCTTTGGCTACATGCTCATCTTTCTCAGTATCAATCTTTATCAGCGCAAGCGCACCGCCTGGTGGCTGGCATTTTCTATTTCCACCTTCTCACTTATTTTGCTCCTGGCTAGAATAGGCAGCGAGCGCATTCACTTCTTTCAAGATCCTCAACTGGCGCTGCAATTGCCCTTATATTCAGCTCTGCCCACTGTGATCGCGCTCGTATGCTTGCTCTCGACCAAATCACATTTTACAGTTCGAAGCGAAAAAGAGTCGTTTTTAGAAACCGCCAAAATTATTTCCATTTCTCTTGTGGCGTTGATTCTTTACGGATGCGTCGGCTTTTTCATGCTCGACAAAAATGATCTTGGCGTCAATTATCAGCTCAATGAAGCTTTCTTGCAGACAATAAAAGAGTTGTCTCTCACCGGCAATAGCGATCTTACGCCGCACACGCGGTTTGGCAAATGGTTTATCGAGTCATTGCAACTATCTGGCATGATGGCTGGTGCCGCCATCATATATAGTGCCTTCAGACCAATTCGCTATAAGCTTCTTACTCAACCACTCGAACACGATCTGGCTGCCACAATTCTTGAGCAGAGCGGCCGTACGTCTCTTGATATATTTAAATTATTGCCCGACAAATCGTTCTATTTTAACAGCGATAAAGACGCCTTCATTGCTTACAAGACAGAACTCAATGTGGCGATCGCGCTGGGCGACGCCTCTGGGCCAAAAGAAAAATTGCACGATTTAGTCAGAGACTTCAAGCAGCATTGCCACGAAAACGGCTGGCAAGTAGCATTTCTACAAACTACTCCAGATTATCTCGAAATCTATCACGAGAACGGCTTCAAGACGGTAAAAGTGGGCGAAGATGGAGTAATAGATTTAGCTCAATTTGTAGCAAAAACAGCTAGCAAAAAGACATTTAAAGCGGTTGTTAAAAAATTTGATAAAGAAGGTTATGTCCTGCAAAGATACTCACCACCAATTGCCGATTCAGTTTTGAGCGAAGTGGAAGCAGTTTCAAAAGCATGGCTTGCCCTGCCTGGCCGAAGAGAACGCGGGTTCAGCCTTGGTCAATTTGACCGCGAACAATTACAAGAAAACGATTTGTTTGTCATGCGCAACCCGCAAGGTGTGGCAGTGGCTTTTGTCAATCAAATCAGATCTTACGCCGAAGGCGAAGTCACCATAGACATGATGCGGCATGGCGAAGATGCACCAAGCGGCGCGATGGATTATCTTTTCGCCAAGCTTTTAACGCAATTGCAGTCTGAAAACTTCAAGTATTTCAGCCTCGGTTTAGCTGCTCTATCTGGCGTTGGCGAAAGTGCAGATGATCCCCTTGAAGAGAAAGCTTTGCATCAAGTCTACGAACATCTTAATCGTTTTTTCTCATACAAAGGCTTGCGCAGCTATAAAGCTAAGTTTGACCCCGCCTGGCAAGAACGCTTCTTAGTGTACGAAGGCGGCCCAGCAGGGCTTGTAAAAGCGGGTCTTGCTATTGCCCGAGCCACAGAAGAATAGATACTCTGGTTTATTTTTTTCTTTTGGTGAGAGCACTGATGCGTTCTTGATACGCTTGAGTGGTTCGCTTCTCAATGTCAGCATAAATGCGCTCCAGTCTTGCCCGCTTTTCTTGGGCATCATCCAGCGCTGCGCGAATCAGCGTGTCGCGCTCAGGCCTGGCTGTGTTAGCGGCTTCGATGGCGTCTTGCTCGTCATTGGCAATTTTATTCAACTGTTCCACTTTTGCCCGGCGGTGCACATTGAGAGCTTCTTCTAACTCTTTCTGCACTCTGGCTTTGCGCTCTACAATGTCTGGGTCTTCTACCGGTGCAGCAGGAACGGCTACTTTTGGCACCACTTTCGCTGGTGCGGTAAAAGCTTTTGGATTTTGCTTAATGCTGGCTATTGCCTGGCGAGACATTTTTGCCAGAGGAGTTTCACCACCTAGCTTGATGCAGGCTTCGTACTGAATTAGCGCTTCTTGAGGCCTCTTCTGGTGCAAGAGTGCGCCGGCCAAAAAGTATCTTGCCCGCACATCGTATGGATCTATAGCCATGCGCACTCGAGCTATATGCTCTACTTCGGCGTACTTTCTAGCTTTATAAACCCGTTCAATTTCTGTCGGGTCAAAGTCGGCCAAAGCACAAGGGCACCATAACAGTGGCAGCAAAACTAGAAAAATGGTGCGGCCAGAAAACACTTGTCACCTCAGTGGTGCCAGAAATTCATCAGAACCTCAATGGTAATGAGCGCGATTACCATATACTCAAGAAACTCACTGCGGCCATTTTCTGCCTGGTCATGGGTGAAGCGATAGACCTCACCGACGCTTGCCAGCTTGCTTTCCACCTGGTGCTGCCACTCCGCCAGGCTCAGTCTGGTAGCCATGCCACGATAAAGCCTGGCATAGTAAGCGTCACCGATCATTTTTAGAGCATTGCTGGCCCTATCTGATAATTCGCGCACATCTACAAGTAGATGGCGTAAACGCTCGGCTTGCCTGGTGGCTACTTTACCGCCATGAAGCCAGTTTGAGCGCATGTGCTCAGCCTTCGATTTGTAAATTTCATCGAGATAACTATCAAGCAAACTGTCGTACGTGCGCAATTCAACCAACTGGGTATTGGCAAATTCGATAATACTATCTACGGTATTAGCCCCTTCGCGATTATCGAAGACAAAGGCTATATCCCATGTGAGCACCGCCAGTTCGCATTCCATATAACTGAAATTGACTTTCAATACTTCATCTTGCTCAGCAGGCGAAAGCGCGCGCTCTTCACCAGCTACGAGACTCGACAAAGGCACACGGTAATCGTTCAACAACTGTGAGGAGGTGACAGCACCTTTAAACTCTTGCACTTCGCTGACAAAATAATCTTCCAGCAAAATTTTGTGCGGTTTCGAAATGGCGGGTTGAATCTCTTTGAGTATGCCGTCAAGAATCATCTGCGCCTGCACTGGCAGTTCTTGAGAATTTTTGAACCGTCTGGCCAGTGCGGCGAAATTCTGCCACGAGCCTGAAGTTGCCACAGTGATGCGCAGGGCGACAGAGCCATAATCATAGAGCTTTACCCGCACGGAGGCAGCTTGACCATCAATGACAATGTCTGGAAGCTCAGCCACAAGCGGTACAACGGCAAACTTTATATATTCTGGAGCTGGCACATCGGTCAGTTTAATTTGAGCTTGTTCCATCTTGCCCTGGGCGAGCTGCACCGCGCTAAGCTTGAGCGAGTCAGCCACAGAATAAATGAAATAAGCGTGTAGAAAACCAGTCTGAATTTCGGGAAGCATGTCTGGCGCCATAGTTTGCCACATCCTGGCTGTATTGCAAAAACCAGCTCTATTTTAGCTTAAGCGGCAACAGAGCAGTCGACTGGCTTAAAATAAGTGGGTCAATCAAGAGAAAAATATGGACGAACAAGATTTATCTCAATCAATTGGTGTTTGCTGGCAAGAAGCTGATGGCACAGTGGTTCTGCATTTAAAAGCTCAAGCCGATGATGGAACTATGGGCAGTGCTGTACTGCGCTACGCCCCTGACCATGCCCAGTATGGCGAAATCTTGGCTCACGTAGGACCATTTCAGGGCGCAGAGCAGAAAGCTGTGGCTCCCTGGCCAGACTAGTCAGGTCAAAATTAATTTGGTGTCTCGAGCCGCGGCAAACGAGTGCTGGTGACTGATCGCAACGAGCCTGAAACGCGGCCTAGCGCACAAGCCTGCAGGTGATCAGCTTCATCACTGCGTCCGGAACTTCGCAACAAATTGGCGTAATTTTCCATCAGTGAAATGATGTCTGAATCAAAAGGCCCTGCATGCTCACGCATGATGCTCAGCGATTTTTCATAGAACTTTTCTGCTTCGTCAAGTTTGCTTTGCTCTTGCAAAATCATGGCCAAATTTTGCGCCACCTTGCCTACTTCAATATGCTTTGAGCCCAAACTTTTCTCGTAAGTGCTGACTATTTTGCGGCAAATAGTCTCAGCCTCGGCGAAACGTTTTTTCTCGTAATACAGGCTAGCCAGTTGATTGGAAACATCAGCCACATTCTTAGAATGAGGGCCAAATTGTGCCGTGGTGACCGCAATAGCCCGCTTCAAATGTTCTTCGGCCAGATCGTCGTGGCCAGACCGGTGGCTGGCTTCCGCCAGTTTCTGCAAATTAGTCAGTAGGCGTGCGTCTCGAGCAGGAAAATCGTTAGCCAATTCAAGCGCCTTTTCCAGGCTGCTTTTGGCATTCTCAAACTGGTTTTGATCAGAGGCCTGGTCTGCGTGAGCCACCAGTTCTTCCCAGCTTTCGGACATGAACTACTCCACAATCTATCTGAAGGTAACCCTTTATAACAGTTTGGCAAGGCGGGCAATAATATTCGCCGTAGTATACCAGACAATGTTAACCAGTTTTTATCCGCCGCGGCTTACCACCTGATTTCCCGCCATCATTGGCAAGCAGGGCCAGATGCATACGCTATAATCGGCTTTCTCATGTTCAAAAAGCAAATCAAGACAAGCTCCAGAAATAAGCAATTGGCCTTAACAGCGGGCCTCTCGGCAACACTTGCCTTTTTTGCGCTGACCCAGTGGTGCGGCCAACCGGCCTGGGCAGACTCTAATGCCTTGACCAAACTAGAAGGTCATTTCTTCCAGCACACTTACCCCACCGATACAGAAGAAGAGCGGCTGACACGTATTGAAAAACTGGTTTTCGGCGAAGCTAAAACTGGAGACGATAGTACTCGTTTAGCCGACCTGCAAAAAGTAGTGGCCGATGCTGATGCCACACCAGGCGGAACAAGCGGCTCAAGTGATGGTGGTAATAACACCGTTGGTGGTGCCCCAGGAAATAGCGGCAATAGCGGAAATTCTCGCAATATTTCCGCTGCAGACAGTGCCGCTCTGGCAAGCACTGATTATCCGCGTGTGGACGAACTGGAACAGCTGATTTTTGGACAAAAATATAAGCAGATGCCACTGGCTTCAAGGCTTTCACAACTCGAGACCAAGGCTTTTGGTAAACCAAGTAAAGATGACGATTTAAGCGCGCGCACCGACAAGCTTGAGCAGTATTGGGAAAAGACTTTATCACCCAGTGTCGAACGCCAGTATTTGAGCGCAGTAGAATGGCTAGAAAATAAAGTAATTGGTCAAACCTACAATTCCAAGCCATTAATTGAAAGAGTGCAAACTTTAGAAGGCATTGTTTTTGCCAATCAACCGCCTGATACCAATGCCGGAATTAAGGAGCAGCTGGATACTCTTACTAATGCCGTGCACTTGACCAAAGGCACCGGGCCTGGTGTCACAGCCATGGGCGGTGACAGCGATAGTGGCCGGTCAGCTAATTACCCTGGTCAGCCTGGTCAGCCTGGTCAGCCTGGTCAGCCCGGTCAATCTGTTCATACTTATCCTGGTCAATCAGCTCAAAGCCAGTACAATTCACAACAGCAGTACGGTATTAGTCATGCACCGCAAGCACCACCTGCTTACCCGTCAAATTATCAAACTTCCTACAACCCTGGCCCGGGGTTTCATATGCCCAGCCAGCAGAATCTGCAAAATTTAGCTTCACCTGATGCATACGCTACGCAGCCAGCTTACGGTCAACAAGCCGGTTATCAGCAACAAGCAGCATATCAACAGCCATCAGGATATCAACAGCCATCCGCATATCAGCCTCCAGCCTACCAACCAGCGCAAGCGGCGCAAGGCTATCAACCAGCCGCTGCCGAGCAATACAATCAGACTGGTCAGGCAACCGAAAATAGCACCACCGCTGGTGCGGCACAAAATCAACAAAAGAACGGGCATCCTCTTTTGCGTGGCCTGGCTAAAGCTCTAGGCGCGGCGGCCACGATGGCTGCCGGCTCTATGAGTTCAGGCATGATGAATTTCAACACTGGCGGCTATAACAATTATGGCGGCTCTTTGTATAACGGCGGCGGCTACGGCGGATACGGTGGTGGATATGGTGGTTACAACAATGGCATGGGCATCCGTTTTTAACAGGATGAAGACGCTGGCACTCTCAGCACTGATTGCTGGCACTGTGTCTTTTTCAATGCCAATCAACAAAGGATTACCTGCCATGGCTGCAAATAAATTAGCGCACACTCCACTGATAGTGGCACACCGCGGCGGCAAGCGCTGGGCACCAGAAAACAGTATGGCCGCTTTCAAAAAAAGTTTAGAGGCCAAAGTTGACGGTATTGAATTAGATATTCACGTATGCAAAAGCGGTGAGCTGGTAGTAATTCATGATGACAGCCTTGAGCGCACCACAAACGGTACCGGTCTTGTTGGCGACGCCGACTGGAAGACCCTCTCAAAACTAGATGCCGGCACCTGGTACAAGCCAGAATTTAAAGATGAAAAGCTGCCATTGCTGGAAGACGTGTTTGACCTTGTGAAAGGCAAGCTCACCATCAATGTAGAAATAAAAAATTGCCCCAGCAATTACGCTGACATTGACACTAAACTTCTGGCTTTACTGGACAAATATCCGTACCCAGACAAAATTATCATCAGTTCTTTCGATCACATAATTTTGAAAAAAATTCACGACCAGACAAGCAAATATAAATTAGCTTTGCTTGGCGATTCTGCTTTTTATGATTTGCCCGCCTACGCAAAAACAGTGGGCGCTACGGCCTGGAATCCTGACTTTGATTGCGTGCGGCCAGACACTGTCAAAGCTGCTCACGATGCCGGTCTGCAAGTAAACACCTGGACAGTCAACTCTAAAGAAGGCTGGAAAAAAGCCTGTGCTCTTGGTGTTGATGCAATCATTACCGATGACCCTGAAGGCCTGCGAGATTATCTTAAGGAAGCAAAATAGCGTTTTAGTTAATCATTAACTTCAGGTTGAGACAAACAATCTTCTTCACGCTCGTCTCGAGAGTTGAATACGATATTGAGCAAATGCTGCAGAACAATGCCCCGTTCAAAAATTGTCAGAACCGAAGCGTCGAGGCGAACAATTTCGCGAATTCTACTGCGTGCAATTAGCTGAGCAGTATCATCGGCCAGCCGCAGACTTTTCAAATCAAATTCTTGACCCAGCAAAGTAATGTGATTCTCAACGGCTTCTTCAATTAAGTCGCGATCAATTTTAAATGTGCCAAGTAGTTCAGAGTGACAAACCGGGCAAGTCTCAACGGTTTCTGCCACTTCAATGCCGCAATGAGGGCAACGATTTACTTCGGCGGTTGAGGCCGGGGCATGCGAATTTTCTGAGTTTTCAACTTTATCTAAATTATCGCCGTCAATGTCAGACACTTTGCTCGGCCTCGCTTGTTTGAACAATTTCAACGTCGTCGTCAAGAGATTCTATTTCGTCTTCGGCCAGCGGCAGTGAGAACCAGAAGATAGATCCGCCGCCATCGGGCAATTCCACGCCTATTTCACCACCGTGCTGCTCGACAATGGCTTTGGCGATTGCCAGACCAAGGCCCGAACCTGCCCTGTTTTTACCATCTTTTGAGCGCAATTGCTCAAACCTGCCAAAAAGTTTGTGTGCTTGATTTTTAGCTACGCCTGGTCCAGAGTCGCGCACAGCGATTTTGCAACTCGAGCCGCTCTTCTCGCAAGAGACTGTTATCACACCAGGGCTGGGAGAATATTTAACGGCGTTAGCAAGAATATTTGAGAGCACCTGCAAAATTCTGTCGCCGTCACAGTAGACATCGAGTCCAACTTTTTCATGTGCCAGATTCTTTATGCTTACTTTTGACTCTTGAGCCAGAGTTTCAATGCCTTCAATCGATTTGTTCACCAGATGGCCAGCGTCATAAGCGTCTAGAGCCAACTCTAGTTTGCCTGATTCAATTTTACGCATATCGAGAATATCGTTGATCAGTCGCATCAAACGATCTGCTTCAGTGGCAGCAATTTTCACCACAGGCCTGGTCTTATCACTCAGCTCTTCTGAAAAACTTTCCATTAATCCCAGTGCTGTGCGAATAGAAGCAAGTGGTGTACGTAGCTCGTGAGAAACCATAGAATAGAAGTCTTTGACCCGCTCTTCTACCTCTTTACGCTCAGTGATATCACGCACGATACCAGTGTAGACATCGACGTGACCAAGGCTGACAGTGGAAGTAGAAACTTCAACAGGCACCTGGCTGCCGTCTTGCTTGACCGCGTAAAGCTCACGCCCGGCGCTAAAGGGTGAGCGTTTGCCGCTGGCCAGATCGCTCAAGCGACCATCTAAAAGAAAACTAGGAATGATCGTCTCGATGTCTACACCAATCAAATCTGATGATGGAATACCGCACAAATTTTCCAACACTGCATTGACCGATTCGATTTTACCGTCGGCTCTAACTGTGACAATACCATCAGGTGCAGTCTCCACTAGAGCCCGCATGCGCGCTTCTCTTTCAGACAATGCTTGTTGCGCTTCACGCAATGCTGCTTCAGCCCTTTGCCTTTCAGAGACATAACGATTGACGCCTAGAATGACAAATACCAGAGCCATCAAGGCCGAGCATAAAATAATAGAAATACCAATCAATGTGGTCAGACTGTCTTTATCAAGCTCACTGAAGCGCGCGGTCATCTCACGATTAATGGTGCCTGAAACCTCTTTGGCCAGCCATTCTACGTGCCTGGTCAGTTGTGCCTCATCAAATTTTTCCGAGCGCTGCAAGGCATTTTCCATGCTACCAGTAGAGCGCACAGCGATTACTTCTTCGGCGCAACTTTTTCTAAAACTAATAGAGTCTGTCAGCTCGTCCATCAACATTGAATAACGAGAATTGTCCGACAATAAGACCCTGAGCCGGGTCATACAATCATCAATACGCTGAAAATAAGCTTTGTACTGCTCAATAGATTTAGTATTTCCGGTCAAAACATACTCGCGCTCTTGAGCGTCGGCGCGCGACATATTCAGCACCACCTGGTCAAGCAATTCTACTAACTGAAATTGCTTCGAGGCCAGATAGCTGTTTGCCAGTCGTTCGGCAGCCAGATTTAATGTCAGCGTGCCGATATAGACCAGCACTGCCGCGACGATTGCGATAATTCCCGTGGTCTTGGCTGTAAGCGAAATTTTCATGGTCTGTGATCTTTGCTTTTACTGATCGACAATTCTGTAACCGGCACCACGCTTGGTGCGAATAATGCCATTTTCTTCAGTGTCGCCAAGCTTGCGTCTCAGTGTCTTCATATGCGTGCGCACAGTGTCCACAGAGGCGGTGGAATCACTTTGCCACACCCGACTTAAAATTGTCTCTAGAGTAAAACTCTGATTGGGGTAGCGCATTAAAAGCTCGAGCAAACTGAATTCTTTCGATGTCAGGTCGATTTCTTGGGTCGCCCGAAACACGCGCCCTGCTTCAGTATCGAGCTCGATATCGCGCACAGTCAAAACTTTGCCGGCATAGCTCTGGGGTCGCCGCAGCAATGCCTGTACTCTGGCGTTAAGTTCAACTGGGTGAAACGGTTTCACCAGATAGTCGTCAGCGCCGGCATTTAAACCGGTGGCTTTATCTTCAATAGAGCCTCTAGCTGTGAGCATCAATATAGGCGTGCGCCCACCGGTGCCGCGGTACTGGCGACACATGTCGATTCCTGAGATGTCTGGCAGCATCCAATCAAGAATCACCAGCTCGTAGCTGGCCATCTTTAACTGGCTGATGGCGTTCAGCCCTGTGTCTACATGGTCGACCAGATGGCGACCTTGCTCAAGCTGCATCTTCACCAGAAAGGCCAGATTAGTGTCATCTTCGACTAAAAGTATTTTTGCCATACTACCTGTTACTCACTACCACTCACATAATTCTGATAAACTTTTTTTCGATGAATATGACTGGTCAAATGCGATAGATCATTGGCATCAGCGTGACTAAACCATTGCTTGGGCATTAGTGTCTTTGGTTTGCTCAACTGCGGCAGCAGCAGTTTTTGCTTCTCACCGTTCACACCATATGCATGCAAAATTTTATAAGTGTGATGAATACAATTGTTCGTCAGCACCGACCAGCCGCCGGCTGCGACCTTCTCCATTTCTGCCAGAGCGGCATCAGGAAAAAATTCCGCCAGACCAATATTCTTGTAAGCGTGGTAGCGAATGTGGTGCCCGTCAGTCATGGTGTGCAGCATCTCACTAAAGTTGCCTTTTTCGCTCCAGAAATCAATATCGCCACCTGGTTCTACGTGCGAATATCTGATCATGGCAGGCAAATCGCTCATGGGGCGCTTGAGCAAATGATCAGACGAGCCATAGCAATAAGTATCTTCGTCCAGGGCAAAGCCCCAGGCCACATGACCGAACTTCAAGGCTTGCTCATAATTGATGAAAATGAATGCTTGCCCGAACAAATACTTACTCCTTGCCGTCTTGAATGTCTTGGCTGTCTTTGACAGTTACACAAACTTCTTCGCGCTTAGCTGCCAGCTCCGCCTCAAGCTGTCCGATGCGAATCATTGACGCTTCCAGACGTTCAGATTTTTCTGCCAGCATCAGTAAAACTAGCTCAAGCTTCGCGGTCAAACTAACAATGGCAATAGAGTGGTCTACTGCGGTGTCAATTTTAAACTCCACGCCACTGCCGGCTAAATGCATGGCCACGGTGCTACGGCCCGCCAGATCAGGGTTTACAGCCTCTTGAGCATCGGTTTGGAGTGCTGAATCTACGGCTTTGACTTCCACGAATAACCTATATTGCTTTGCTTAAATGCCCTACTATATTTCTAATAGCGCCGCTATTGGTCTCTTTCCCAAAAAGAGCCGCTGCTTAGCGCTATTATCAGACTTCAGGCATTTTAGACGATCATTGTGCGCCAGGTTTTCAGCTCACTCAAAGCCGGGCATAGAGAAGTAAGAATCAGGCGTTACTAAGCTCACCCCTCGCCCCTGCAGCAAAAAACATGTTTAGACCCCAAAAGTCGCAACCGGCCTCACCCATCCGTCTGTCAAAAATGCACGGTGTGCCCGTCTATGAAGACGTTTTTCATTGCCTGCAAGAGGCTCAGAAAAATCTCGGTCGAGCGGTTGAGCTGCCCTGGATTGCTGAAAATCCGAGCCGAGATTGTGCCCTGGCGGTCAATTGCGACAAAGATGGTGGTGACCCACAATGGACCTTTATCATCGGCGACGGGGCATTTCGCGAAGTCAGATGGAATTATCAGTCAGGTGACATCGGCCTGATTACAAACCTGCTCACCAGAGAATGTCTTGGTGACGATACCGATATGACCGCCAAACAGCTAGAGGCTTTCGGGGGCATGAAAGCCTCTGCCAGCAATATTAAAGCGGTCGCCACAGAACCGGCAAGCGAGGCGCGTCGCAGCCGCCCGGCTTTTACTGAAAGCCAAGAAATCGAACGCCACGCCACCCTGGAAGGCGATCTGCTTAACATGACTGTGGCCAATGTCTTGCAATCAATCGTGATCAGCAAAATGACCGGTATGCTCAGCGTCACCCAGGTTGACGAAGGCATTGATGTATTTTTTGAAAATGGTCAGCCGCTGCACGCCGCTTCTAGCGAGTGTAAAGGCGAAGCAGCGATCATGGAGGTTTTGACCTGGGACAAAGGAAAATTTTCATTCTTTCCCAATGACCGCTCAAGCGAGCGCACTGTCACCAAGCGTATCGACGCCCTGATTGCCGAGGCCGCCCCATTAGTTGATCAATATCGAGTGATTCATCAAAGCGGCGTCACTATGTCGTCTTATTTTGTGCGCAAACATCCGAAATTAACCGAGGCTGACTTCGAACAAAGAATGGCGGCTGGTGCCAGACTCGATATGAGTGAGCAGAAAGAGTTTTATCAATTAATAGACAATCAGAGCACTCTATTTGAGCTTCTGCGCAAAATGCCGTTCAATAAAGTGGAATGGATACCACTGGTCTACAATTTAATTGTCTCCGATTTAATTGCGGTCACTGAAAAACCGACGCAAGTGCGCACTCAGCAGCCCATCGAAGCCATGGGTGTAGACCGCTCTGCCATTGACGCCGGCATGAAGAACATGATGAGGCAAGAAACCGGCCTAATAAACTATCCGGTAATTTTGTATTTCCTTGAACAAGAATTCTTCCGCTGGGAGCATACCGGCGCACCATTTTGCTTATTAATTTTTGAAATGCGTGTGCGTACTCCTGTTGGTCTTGAACCGCTACCGTTGCCTATGATTAAAGAAGCGGCCAGGCGCATCGGTACAATCAAGCGCAATATTGACGTGCTTGCTCACTTCGAAACTTTTGGTTTTCTCTTAATGCTGCCATACACCAATGTGCAAGCAGCAACAATGGTGGCAAAACGCATCACTGAAGTTTTGTGGGATGAAAAAATTGGCGGCGAAATTGACAGCCGCAATCTAGCCATCGCCTTTGGTGTCACCGGCATTCCTGAAGACTGTACCGACCTTGGCATGATGCTCTCTACCGCTAAAGAAGCGATGATGTCGTCGAAAGCAACGGGTGCACCTGTTGTGGCATTTAAGGCCTCGCAGACACAATAATTACTCGGTTTCGGCTTGACCTTGGAACCATAATGAAAATTGATTGAAAATTTGCAGAGAAATTTTCGAAAATTTCTCTGTATTTTGGCACTACCTAACTAACGTATAATATGGCTAGGAAGGTAATCTCATGACTGAAACTAAGCAATTAACTGAAAACGCCGCCAGACTGGCCTCAGTCAAGGCTCTGATTTTGTTTGACGGTGTTTGCGGGCTCTGCAATAAATTCGTACAGTTTGTGCTCAACCATGATTCCCAGGCCAAATTCCATTTCGCCTCTTTACAAAGTGACCTGGCTAAAGAAGTGCTGGGGCGCCATGGCCTTGATCCGACGCTATTGAAAACTGTCTATTTGATTCGCAACCCCGGCACCGCCGACGAAGAAATCTATAGCAAATCTGCAGCCGCTCTGCGCATTTTCGGCGAATTGGAAGGACCTTCAAAGATTTTAAAAGCCTTTTTAATTGTGCCTGCGCCCCTCCGCAACGTCGGTTATGACCTGGTTGCAGCTGTGCGTTACAAGATTTTTGGTAAAAGCGATACTTGCCCGCTACCCAAGGCCTCTGACCGAGAACGGTTTTTAGACGTTTAGCGAGGCGATTTGAAAATCAACTTTTTCGCTAGCTCAACCGTACTTCTAGGCGCGCTGACGGCTGCCGGCCCGACTTTGGCCCAGGAAGTGCTGCTTTTGAAACGGGATCCAGTCAAACCGGCCGCCCGAGTATCACCTAAGCGCAAACAGCCTCCCAGCCTGACAATCACTCGCAGTGCCGCTCCGCTTAGTGCAACGGCGAGAGAAGTGCAGAGCAAAATCAAAGCCGGCGATTTAATCGGTGCCATCGATCTCTGGAGCAAAGACCTGGCAGCCAGGCCAGATCAGGTGGAAGGCTGGATCGCTCGCGCGGCGTTAAAGCGACAAATCGGTGACTTGCAGGGAGCTCAAGAAGATCTCGATCACGTCCTCGAAGCGCATCCAACCAGCGTAGCGGCTCTGATTGCCCGCTCGAGTGTGCGGCGCCGACTGAACGATCTTCGCGGTGCCGGACAAGACATCGATCGGGCCGCCAACCTCGCACCAAACAATCAGCAAGTATTTTCAGAAAGAAGTTCACTGCGGTTTGCACTCAGCGACATGACCGGTGCCATGGCTGATTACAGCTATGTGCGAAGCTTGCATCATGGTGCTGGCAAAAGTGGCCCGCCGGTAACAGCAAGACCATATGATCCAATTAAAGGCACCGGATCTAGTGCCTCACTAGCGCTGGTACCAACTAGTGTCGCACCAAATATAACTACAACAACTGTAGCTGCACCAAAAAATATTGGCGATAAGAATGCAAACTGGCATCAAAGCTCCGCTGAGCTAGCCCATCTAAATAATGTGGCAGTGCAAGAAATCAACGGCAAACATTTTGATCTGGCCATCAAGTCTTTTGAACGGTTGCTAAAAATCTCGCCAGAATACGCCCATGCTCGCGATAACCTGGTGATTGCCCACAACAACTATGGCCTAGAGTTAGCAGCACGCCATCCGCAGGATGCTATGAAAGAGTTCAGGGCTGCCCTATATCTTGACCCTACTCAACCGGCCGCAAGAAAAAACTTGGCCGCACTTATTGCCCAGACAGGCAAAGATTCGGCCAACAGCGATCATCGACAGAAGATGGCAGAAGAATGCCTGGCAGCCGGTGATAAAAAGGGTGCCTATATCGAACTAACCGAAGCACTGCGTTTGAAAAATTCGCAGAGGTTGCGCAGTCAATTGCTGGCAGTGCTGGCCGCCATTTCTGAATCGGAATCAGCACTAGAGGTGGCAAACCTTGAGCCCAATCAATCTGCTGAAAAAGACATGCCACCAGCGACAATACTGGGCGCGCTCAATCCGGCCATTAACGATAAGGTCGAAATATTACAGGCCACCGCTACTCCAGCACTACTAGTGCCTAGAAATGCTGCCGAAGTAATATTTGACGTTGATGCCAATTCGGCCACACAGAACAAGCAATCTCAGCAAGTATCTCAGCCGGTTTCTCAGACTATTCAAACAGTAACTACTGTAACTCAAACAACTTCTACTCAGACTACACCAATAGCAGTATCACCAATATCAGTTTCACAAGTAGCAGCTAATTACGAATCGCCCTCAGCGCAACCGTCTACGTTGCCAATTTTTAAAACTACTATTGAAGATTCGCCTGAGACAATTTTGCAGGTAGCAAGGCAACTAGCAAGCGAAGACCGTGAACTTGACGCCGAAGCATTGCTCTTGCGCCTGGCTGAAATTTTGCGCAAAAAGAAAGCTAAAGGTGTGCGCATTGCCGAGACCGAGATGATGTTGGAAAATGCGCTGGATACATTGAGCGAACTATACGTCAGACATTCGCGCTTGCAAAAAGCTGAACGCACCTTGAAAGAATTAGTGGAAATTAGAGAAAAAAGCAAAGGTCAAGATGACCCGATTTTAGGCAAAACTCTGGCTGATTATTCTTCAGTATTAAGATCTGTGGGCCGTCCTGAAGAAGCGCGAAAGCAAGAATTGAAAGCAGACTACATTTTTAACGCAGTGCATTAAGCGGCTAGCTTTAGGCGCTTTCAGACTAAAGCACTTTCAGCTTTTAGTACTTCCAGTAGACGCAGGAATAACCGCGCCAGAACCGTCATCTGGCAGTGCCAGCAATAAGCGCATATACAATTTTGCTACGGTTGAGCACTGCTCATCGCTCCACGACAAAACTCTAAATTCTTCCATAATCACAAGAATTTCTTTGCGGGTTTTAGCTGCGGCAATTTTTGCCAGCCACGGTGTAATGTCTTGTTCGGCCATGACTTCCTTAAAAAAAGAACTCGCGGAGCAAGTTGCAGCCGCGAGTTCAATTTATCAATTCTGCTGAGGCAATACTAGATTGCTCAGGGCGAATTTATTCGTCCATTTTACCCAGGCTGAAAGAATCAGAAGCGAATGGTGTTTGGAAACCATCAACAACGCCATTTTTCACACCGTAGTAGGTGCCTTTAACGCCGCCTACAACCAGGCCGGCTGGCAATGTAGCGAATGAAACCAACAAGCATGATGGTCCGAAGTCATGTCCACCGACTTTGTCTGCACATTTTTCGGTCATGTCTTTGTAAGACTTAACTGATTCACGAACGATGGCGATCGGTGTTCCGACAACCACACCAGCAGCTACTCCACCTAATCTGGTAGGCACCATAGCGCCTTCAACAACTTTGTCCATAGCATCATCAGCAGCAAAAACTGGTGCAGCAACTGCTACCACAGCCAGGGCAGCCAGTGCCAGACTCATAACTTTTCTCACAACGAACCTCCTTGAAACCCAAATAGTAAAACCCATACACTTGACGACTGATATGCATCGACTAAAAATTTTGGTCAAAAAAGGTCGCCAAGACCACACATGCAAAGATAATTCTTTCATGTTGACATGCAAAACTCAACAGTAACGTGAACAACTCTAATCAGTTTCCAACACTGAGCAAACATGATGATAATTCGACCATGGGTCAGGCCTTTGTCTTGCCACCATATTTGATGCCTGCTAAAAATCCCAACTAGTTTTTGCTCTTAGCATTTACCTTTATGATCAGTCTGTAAATCCATAACCTGATCTTGGCACAGAGATATGGCAGTTTTTTGCTGAGCACACAGTTTCATAAC
Source organism: Cyanobacteria bacterium auto_48_18 (assembly GCA_036170915.1). Taxonomy (GTDB): domain Bacteria; phylum Cyanobacteriota; class Vampirovibrionia; order Obscuribacterales; family Obscuribacteraceae. Next base: position 79,339 of record JAVHQC010000034.1, on the reverse strand, counting down.
TGTTGCCAGAAATTGCCAGGCTACTAGTGGCGACCGGTGGCCACGGCCAGTATAAATTGCACTACCTGCCATTCGCCCCAGAAACGATCTTTTAGCTGTTGGTTAGGACCAGGCTCGTGCTCTCTATCCCATTCATGCACAAGATCTTGAAGGGCAATATTCTTATCACTGATAAAAGCCACATGCCCACCCTTCTCAGGCGTGACCAGTTTGACATTGACGTTACCTGCCAGTTCATCACAGCGAAAACTCTCTATTGGTACAAGTGGATCATCCGCTGCAGCAACCACCAGCGTTGGAACATTGATATAGGGCATCACCCGCAGTGCGCTGGCACCGTGATAATAAGCATCAGCACTCTCATAACCGGCGTCGAAAGCGGTGTAAGTATTATCAAATGCACGCAGTGAAGATATGGCCGCCAGCCGGTCTACATCAAACCGCCCGGGAAACAATCGATTTTTAGCGCGAATTTTTTCTTTTAGACTCCCAAGAAAACCATGTTCGTAAAGGCGATTGCCTCGCCGCTCAATGGCGCCTACGCACTGGTGCAAATCTATCGGAGGACAAACTGCGCAAACTCCATCAATCACTTTTGCCATTGTCTCTGAACTCAACTCTTTGCTCTCGTTCTTGCTCTCGTTCTTAACCTCGTCTTTACCCAAGGCCCTGCCGAGTTCTCGACCGAGCTCACCAGCCGCTTTGAGAACGATATTTCCGCCTAGTGAAAAGCCACAAAGAAAAATTTGTGAAAAGCCAAATTGTGCTTTTAAATGTTTTGCTACAGCAATGGCATCAGCACTCATGCCAGCGTTATAAAGGCCCTGAGCCAGATGCAAGCTGTCACCACAGTTGCGCAAATTGAGCCGGCAAACACTCATGCCGAGGCTGAGCGACTTCTCACAAACACCTTTAACATAGGTCGACTCAGCAGAACCCTCGAGCCCATGAACCAGCAGCACCAACACTTTCGACAGGTCAAGATTGGGAAGCGCAGCAGTAAAATTGGGAACTTTTTTGCTCAGACTTTCGGCGAGATGCAAACAAACAATAACTTTGTTTTGTTCATCTACTTCGACTATGTGCTGCTCGCTAGAGCAGTCTGTGAGCGGAAAATGGCGCCGAATCGCCAGTGGTGCCAATGTCATAAGGTGAGCATTTGCTAACCCCACTGCTGGTCTGAATTTTCCTAACGATTCCTTCACAGCGTACCCACTTACAACTGATATAATCAGACTATCCCATTACCTTGTCGAGTCAGCGAAATGTTATCCGAAGGCGAACCAGCATTTTTTGGCCTGTTCTTAGTCTTTGCTGTACTCATTCTATTGGGTATTGCACAGAATATGCCCGGCGTGGATTTACTTCCCAGTCTTATTAACTGAGACGAGGTTCAAAGCTGAGCGGCTTATGTCACTAGCAAGGCGTCCCCCATTTGGCATTAAGCTCCAAGGCGCAGTCACTGCCAGAGCTGTTTTCAACTGTTCGATGTTTTGTGCCGCTCTACTTCTCATTACTTTTCTGCTCACTCTATCAGTCACCGTCACTGGTTGCACCCCCGAACCAGGTGACCGTGAGCTCACGGCCAACACTCGCGTTGAGCTAGTCGATTGGCACATTTCGGGCCTCTGGGTAATCAATTGCCCGGTCTGTTGGATACGCGTAGCCAACTACAACAATGTGCCGATTAAAGACGTTACTGTTACCTATGACACTTATGATTTTGACAGCAAGCCGCTCGATCACGGCACCTACACTCTCGATGGAGAGGTTGGGCCTGGCCAGGTGAAAAACTTTATTGAACAATATGTTGGTATCGTCGGCGTGGAAAGCGACAAGATATCAGTGCACCTGTCTACTGTGCACCCCAGCGATCATCACTGAGATCATCACTAAGAAAAAATTTCTAGTACTGCTCTTCTGGCTTGAATGCTGATTTCCAGACGATATAGGCGACTATGCCGTAAAGCACAAGCATGATTATAAAAACCATGAAAGGCATTTTTTGATAGATCTTGGCGAAAGGTCGCACGAGAAAATCGATTAGAAATAGACCGGCCGTAACTTGCATCTGCGAACCTCCCGTTGTCAACATATTATATGAGAACAGCGGCGGCAAAGGGCATACATTACAGTAGTTCTATTTAGATCTAGCTAATACTAGTGGCGTCCATATTTATGATTTCGACTCCACCGTCTCGCCAGGCTGGGCGAGATCAAGTCAGGATTCAAAACCAAAAACACACCAATTAAAAGAAACAGTGTCAAACCAATCGATAATATAAAGATCATTGGCATTGGACTAAACCATTGGGGGGCGGGGGTTTGGGGAAGACGAAAAGTAGATTTGCAGGATGATCATGTCGCACTTTGGTTTAAGGCCAGGTTAAGCAGCTCTTCACCAAGCGGCAGGTTGGAAACAAATAATACAACGGAAAGGAGCTTGTAATAGCCCCTTTCCGCAGAGTTTATATGAGATTTTCCCGTCGCCCTTAAGAGCCTTTAATCAAAAGGCCATCGTTCAGCTCGCTAAATGTGCTGCAGAGCTACATCTACGTGAAGCACACCACTTGATTGTTGTGACACCACTGTTACTGTTCCTTCGTCATCTGAAGCAGGAGCAGAGTGACGACTCGAACTCGATGTACTGGAAGAAGCTGTTGTCACGTGCTTTTTAACAACAGGCTTTTTCACAGCTTTTGGTTTGTCGTCGTCATCGTTGTTGTTGTTGTTGCGTACGGCAATCTTCTCAACTTTTTCTACACGCTCAATCTTTTTAGTGGTTTCTCTAACTACAGTTTTCTTCGCCGGATTATTTGTAGTCGTGCTAGTTGTTGCCGGCAAAAATACTGGCGCTTCTACTTTCGGTGCATTGTAAGAAACATAGATTCTCGCTGGCACCAGATCTTTGCTGCCTGTCTGAGCGGAGGCAATCATCGTTACTTCTTTTTGTGGCTTAGCAAGATAGGCCTGGGCGTCCATGGTAGTGCGAGAAAGCAACAATGTCAGCTTCTCTAAGCCTGGATTTTCGTCAAAAGTAAGGTAGCCGTCTGTAGGTAAAACGTAGGTTCTACCCCGTTCTACGTGATTGTCTTCGCGACTACTTTCGTTGGGGAAAAGCACCGATGATTCACCGCGGCTTCCGCTGGAAAGCAAAATATATGAATAGCCATCAATGTTCGAGCGCACATGAAAGCGAATGCTATCGCCTTTTCTAAATTGCTGCTTGTTGCTGACTTTAGACAGATGTCCGTCGCGCTTGAGTTCAATTGAGTAACTGATACCGGTGTTAAGAGACTGGGTCGGTTTTTCCAGTTGTTCGAAGAATAGACCCTTCGCTCCGCCCACTTCCTCAGCAAAAGCACCAGAGGTTATTGCCAAACCAAGTGCCGCAGCCAGCGAAAGTGCGCAAGATTTTCTGATTAGTTCAAGCGCGTTCATTTTCTTCTCCTTCGTCCTTACCGATTACTCTTGCCCTACCCTGGCCAAAAAGAAATTAGGGTGGTTTAGTGATTTTAGGTCTCTGCTGTTGGCCCAGCTTTCGTACTATCTATAGTCGGCTCCTTATTAGGAGGAGTTTCCGGTGAGCTCGAAGGAGCCTGAACCGGCGCCGTACCATCGGTTTTGGGTGTCTCAGGCTTGGCTTGCGGTTGTCCTTGAGTTTGTGCTTGGGGTTGTCCAGGCGGTTGAGCCACAGGTGTTGGTGCCTCGACACTAGCCGCTGGCTTCAGTGTCTCAGGCTTTGGCAAGGTTTGCTTAGAAGCCTGTTCGCTGGGTTCTTGATTGTCGAGACTGGCATCCTTTTTATGCCTTACCTCCACCACACATATGTAAACATCTTTGCCCATCAGACCGTTAACACCAAGGTGCGACCCGGCGGGCGCTTGTTCGAAGAACTGCTCGCCCAGGCCTCTGGCGTGCACAATAACGCCGCCTTCATGCTCGTTGCAGCTGGCCAACTGGTCGGCCTGAGTGACAAATTGCTTGATTGCTTTTTCTTGGGCGGCAGGGTCTTTCATGCCCAGAATGGCACTCTTCATGCCGCTAGCCACAAGAACAAACTTTTCTACGCCGTCAGTATTTTCACAGCCGAAGAAAGTAATGTGCTGCTGCGAAAGGGGCGTGCGCTCCAGGCCATCGCTTTTAAGCAGGTAAGTCACACCCTGATCAAGAATAACGTCTTGAGCCGCAGTAGTGGGGCTATGCAGATTTACCCGACCTGAATTTTGCAAAGTAAAGGCATAAAGGTAGCAGGGGCGCTTGGGCAGAATGCCGATACTGAACTGGGCCGGCCCATTGAGCACATAATTGTCGTCGCGTCTGAAGTCTTTAGGCCCCTGAAACTCAATCAAAGCCGTGGCCAGCCAGGCTTTACCCGCGTCAGCGCACTTCACCGGGGTGGCGCTAATAAAATTGGGGCGTGGAATCATGGCCATACAAGCCGCCCCACCACCAACAAAAATCAGTGTGAGCACAATCGCCAGGAGCACAGGGTTGACCCGCTGGCCGCTGGCTTCGGTTTTGATGATACGCGGACCAGCGTTCACTTTCGTTTTACCAATCATCTTGGTTTTAGCTTTTGTCAGACTGGTCAATCGTTTTCCAATCGGCCCTTTATAGTCAGAATCTTGAATCAACCGCTGCCCACAGCCCTTGCAAAAATTAGGTTCGTCCATAGACGAGCGTCCGCATTTAGGACACTGAATGCGGGCAACCTGACGGCAACCTGCCTTGGCTGCGGCTTCTGGTGTATCTTCGCCGCTCAGCGTAAGTTTCTTTACCAGTTCGCCATTGCCTGCATCTCTCAGACATTCCACTACTTGCTCCACCCAGATCATCTGATGGAAGCCACCATCAGGAGTGACAACAGCAGGGTCAGGAGGAACGGTGCCGCAATGAATGCCGATCACGCCACCATCTTTGAAAATAGGACAGCCGGCCGCTTCAAAGGGCAAACCGATATTGTGCAATACATGTGACGGGTCTAAATCTTTAACACTGCCGAGCAAAGTGCCGGGGCGAATTAGTGGTGCCAAAGAAGAATCTTCTACCCATAAAGCAGTGACCAGATCGTTTGGCGAAAGCGGTGTTTGCACCCCGAGCATGAGAGGCACCATCTCGCCACCACCCTTAACAAAGGGTGCTTCAAAGTAGCTTACCTGGCGGGTCTTCACCAACTCCTGCATGGCAGAATAAATTGCATAATCATCAACACCAGCAATTTGCCACATCAAACCAAGGGGAGTGCCACCATCTAAAAGTGGCCACAGCAATTTGGTGGCTTCGCGAGCGTCAGGTGGCAAAATGTCATAGTTTGGTTGCGGAGTGACTCTGACAAACAAACTCGAAGGGCCGCCCACAATGGACGACATTTTTTCTAGTTCGTCAGAGCGGCGCAGCGACTCAATTAAGAGCATATCTATGGGGCGGGAAATCTCAGCAACGGTAGTCCAATCGGGAGCCTCTTCTGATGTGAAATAGAAGCTGCCGGTGAGGCGATGCATGATTATTTGATAGATGGCATTTTCGTTAATCAGGTTGAAATAGTAGGCGTGAGTAGCGCGGCCGTTGCGGCAGAAAAGCTTGCCCACCACTCGATTGCGCTCGTCTAAAATTGAGACGGTGCCTGTTTTGCGCGCGTTGGTAATTGTCTGCACGACAAGAGGCAATTCTATTTCGGCCAGACTGCCACCAAGACCTGGTTCGTGCTCAGGCAAAAAGCGCTCAAACGAATCATTTATTTCTTCGACTTCTTCAGGCCTGAGCTCTTCAACATTGGGCGACAGTTTAAGCAAAGCGACATTATGCTTTTGCAGAGGCAAACCATTCACCGGGTCGGTGAGACCTTGCTTGGCCATGGTTTTGAGAATGGCTTTGTCTACTTTGGCGTGGTAAACCACCGATTTGACCGAATATTCACGGCCGCTGGTAGGAAAGCGCACCCGCAGGGCTTTAAGAATATTAGAGTAGAGAATCACCGAGTGGGCGCAAGTGACCACGGTTTCGGCGTCTACCTGCCAGACGGCGGCCAGCGGATAACGCACCGGCAGACTCAAGTCATAGACCAGGCCCACCGAATTGGCATATTTAGTTAAATCGAGGTCTGACATTTATAGGCCCGGCGCTTCAGAGCTGAAGACGCCTACATTATAGCGCCAGGTGGGGTAAGCAGGAGTGTACAGCGCACTTTGAAACCATCAGACCTTACATTTCGAAAGTTTGGCGAAAGGTTCGGCGACTTCAGCTGTACAATTTTCTATGTTCTACTACCGAGTTAACTGCTCGAACTGAGTAACTTTCTTTGCAGTCACCTATCGACACATTTATCACAGCGGCCCTGAAAGGACGCTATTTCACGTTGATTGGCGCCCTAATATTGATTTTAGGTGGCATTTTTGCCTGGAAGGCCTTGCCCATTGAAGCTTATCCAGAACTCTCCAACCCTCAAGTGCGGGTAATTTCTCTTGTTCCGGGCAAAGGCTCAGAAGAAGTGGAGCGCCTGGTGACAATTCCGCTTGAAAAGGAAATGTACGGCATCCCTGGTCAAACGGCTCTGCGGTCGCTCTCGCTTTATGGCTTGTCGGTAATTATTTCGACCTATACAGATGGCACCACCACTGCATTTGCCAGACAGCAAGTACTTGAGCGCATTCAACAGGCCAATATTCCACCTGACGTGGAACCCACTTTAGAACCAGATGTAGGCTCATTGAGGGAAATATTTCGCTATTCGCTCTCCAGCCCATATGTTTCACCCATGGGCCTGAGGGCCATTCAACAGTGGGATCTGGAAAAACTCTTCCGCCAGATTCCTGGGGTAATCGGCATCGTCAGCGAAGGCGGGCCGACTAAAACCTACCAGGTCAACGTAGACCCGCTCAAACTGCGGGCTCGCGGCATTACCCTAAAACAAGTTTTTGACACCGTAGAACATTGCAATGCCACCACAGGCGGTGGTTTTATCGAACACAACGGCAGCGCTTTAATTGTGCGCCAAATAGGTTTGATTAAAGACGAAGAAGATTTGCGCAACGTCACCATTGAGTCAACTGCAGGCGGCATTCCAATTAAGCTGCGCGATGTGGCCGATGTTGAAATTGGCCCCATGGTCAGGCGCGGGCAGGCCGGTCACGGCACTGAAGACGACTGCGTGGAAGGCATTGTGCTTCTGCGCCGGGGCGAAAATCCTACCCGTGTGCTGCAGGCAATTAAAGAGCGCCTGCCTGATATCAGAGCCACTCTGCCACCAGGGGTGAAGCTGACAACGTTGTACGACCGCGAGTGGCTAATTAATCAAACGCTCACCACTGTTGGTACCAATGTCACTATTGGTATCACTCTCGTTGTTGTCTTACTGGCTATATTTCTGGTTGATTTGCGCTCGGCAATTATTACTGCCTGCGTCATTCCCCTGTCGATGCTGGCCGCCTTTATCGCATTATGTTTGCTCGGCGTACCGGCCAATCTGCTCAGTTTAGGAGCAATCGATTTTGGCATTCTTGTAGATAGTGCCGTGGTGATGACAGAAAATATCATCAGGCGACTATCAGAAGAAGGTCAAGATAAAACACCCGCACAAAGGCTACTGATATTGACTGATTCAGCCAGAGAAGTAGCGGGCCCAATCGTATTTGGCATCGTGGTCATTGTCGCTACGTTCTTACCCATTTTTACTTTCAGTGGCGTGGAAGGAAAGTTATTCCGCCCACTGGCCGCCACCATGGTATCGGCTCTGATTGGTGCCGGCCTTCTGGCACTGGCTCTGGTGCCCGTGCTGGCTTCGTTTTCCTTGATCAAAAAGCCTTTAATTGAGCGGCAAAGCCCAATTGTGACTGGTGCTAAAGCGCTCTACAAGCCAACTTTGACCTGGTGCCTGAAGCACCCGCTGCCGGTTATCCTTTCATCGTTAGTGGCAGTGGGCATCGCTGCCAATATGTTTTTACATACAGGCAGCGAGTTTCTTCCGCATTTAGAAGAAGGCAATATCTGGCTCAGGGCCACCATCAAACCAGGTAGCGTCACTTTAGACCAATCAGTCAAAAACGCAGCTGAAATTCGCGAAACACTATTGCGCTACCCCGAAGTCAAACAGGTGCTCTCGCAAGTGGGCGGGCCAGATGACGGTACTGATCCGGCGCGTTTTGCCGACCAGGAATATTATGTTGATTTGAAAGCGGCAAAAGAATGGCGCCCCATATTCAAAGAAAACAAAGAATTATTGATTGCCGCAATGCGCAAAGATCTGGAGCAAATTCCGGGGGTTGGATATTATTTCACTCAATATATTCAGACCACGCTAGACGAGGCCCTTTCAGGAGTACAGGGCTCTCTAGTGGCAAAAGTAACAGGGCCGAACCTGGCAGAGCTTGAAAAACTGGCCCAGCACACGGGCACCATTATGTCTGAGACTCCTGGAATTGTGGACGTTATCGTTGACCCGCTCTTAGGTCAGCCGCAATTTGTCATTGAAATTGATAGAGCTGAAGCGGCGCGATTTGGCCTCAACGAAGCCGATTTAAAATCGCTCACCGAAATTGCCATTGGTGGCTCGCCGGCGACTTCTGTGATTGAAGGTGAGAAACGCTTTGAAGTTATTGTCAGACTGGCACCAAAATATCGCAACACTGAAGACGCTCTGCATAATGTGCTGGTAGATACACCGTCGGGCGCCACCGTTTCACTGGCGCAACTGGCCACTTTGACTGAAGTCAACGGTGCCAGTCAAATTTGGCGCGATGCCGGCTCGCGCATGGGCACCATTCGCGCCAATGTGCGAGGTCGCGACCTGGCTACCGCCGTTGAAGAAGCACAGAAGCGGGTGGAAAAGGAAGTCAAATTGCCCCATGGCTATCACGTGCAGTGGACAGGAGAATTTCAAAGACAACGCGAAGCTGCCCACCAGCTGACAATGGTATTGCCAATTACGCTTGCAATCATCATTACCATCTTATATATAGCTTGCGGCACCCTTGGGGGCGCTGTAATTATGTTCTCAGTAGTGCCACTGGCCGCTATTGGCGCGGTATTCGCCCTCAATTTAACCGGCACATATTTCTCAATTTCTGCCGGAGTCGGCTTGATTGCACTGTTTGGTCTGGCTGTAAAAAATGGCATTTTGCTCGTATCTTTTGTCAACGAACTGCGCCATCAGGGCATGTCTATAAAAGACGCTGTCTATCATGGCTCAATCACCCGTATGCGACCGGTGTTGATGACTGCTACTATTGCAGCAGTCGGACTGCTGCCGGCTGCCCTGTCAAACGAAATTGGCTCGCAAACACAAAAACCCTTTGCTATCGTGATAATCGGAGGGCTAATGTCTTGCACACTTTTGACATTATATGTACTGCCCGCTCTTTATTTAAAATTCCGCCCTAGCCCCGGCAGGCCACAGAAAGTGAGAGAGTTTTTGGAACACCAAGAGCAAGAACAAGCGGCGAAAGAAATTAAAGCAGTAGAAGAGTTAGTCGTAGTAGAACAAGAAGAATCAAAAAAACTATGAAAAAACTTTTGCTATTTAGTTTTCTCTTTTTGACCGGTTGCAGTGCCACTGACACAGCCGCGGTGCTGAAGCATGGCGACGCTCCCGCAACCCACGCTGCTAGCCCCAGTGACCCCATTGCGTTATCGAAAACCCAGCAAAGAAAGATTGGTATCACTACCGAAGTGGTGGCGGTAAAAACATTGCCAATTGTTTGCGAAGCAGCCGGCACGGTGCTCGCCAACACAAACCTGAGCACGCCCGTGATATCACTCACACCAGGGCGCATCGAAGAAGTGCTGGTGCAACCTGGCGACCACGTAAAAATGGGGCAGGTGCTAGCAAAAATTCGCAGTGATGAAATTGCTCAAATACAAAGTGATTTATTGACCAAATTGCTCGAGTTAAAGTCAGAAAGGCGACACGCTACACTAAAGGTTGCCCTGGCGCAGAAAGTATTTGAGCGCAAAAATAAATTGCTGGAAGAGCAAATCGCAGCCAAGGCAGATGTCGATCAGGCCGAAAGCGATCTCGAGCAAGCAAAAGAAGAAGTTCTGGCCACCGACGAAAAGCAACAGACTCTGATTATTTCGAGTAAAGAACGCTTGCGCCTTTACGGTACGTCGCCGACACTGGTCGATAGCGTGGTGAAAAGCCGGCACATTCAACTGGTGTTCGATATTACTGCACCGCGCTCAGGAATAATTACTGAAAGAGACTGCGACCCGGGCGAATTAGTTGAAGGCGGCAAAGCACTTTTTTCGGTCTCGGATCTATCTAAAGTTTGGCTGAAAGCAAATGTGCTGGAAAATAATTTGCGTTTTGTCAGGAAAGGCATGCCGGTGACGGTTCTCGTAGACAGTTTGCCTGATGAAAAATTCCCTGGTGTGCTTGATTTTGTCGATTCAAAAGTAGACGCCCAGACAAGAACCATGGCAGTGCGAGTAACAATTGATAATCAAGCCCAAAGACTAAAGCCAGAAATGTTTGCGCGCATGTCGGTGCAAGTGGGTGCCACCACGGCCTTAATGGTGCCTGAACCGTCACTGCAAAAAGCCGGTGAGACTTATTTAGTTTATGTTGACGGTCCAGGTGATACTTATTTGGAAAAGAAAGTCAGTCCCGGCCGCACCACTGGTGGTTACGTTGAAATTTTGAGCGGCCTGCATCCTCATGACAAAGTGGTGGTGAATGGCAGCCTTCAACTACTGGGCGAATCTTTGCAGCGAGCTACTCAGTAACCCAACTTCTGCTCCAAGTATGCTATTGATAGAGATAACTTCAGCAGTTTTCAATAGTGCTGAAAACCGCACCACGTCTCTCTTTCAGGAATCTTTCGTTTGATCGAAAAACTAATAACTTTTGCCTTAAATCAAAGGCTTTTAACAATAGCTACAGCAATCGGTCTGGCCATGTTTGGCATATGGTCAATGCTCAGCTTGCCCGTTGACTCCTTTCCAGATGTCAGTAATGTTCAAGTTCAGATTATTACTGAGCCTGAAAGTATGGCTACTGAAGAGGTTGAATCTCTGGTTACGTTTCCCATTGAAAACACACTCAATGGCTTGCCCAAAGTTAAGAAAATTCGCTCAAGTTCAAGCTTTGGCCTTTCGGTTGTAACAGCCATCTTTGATGATGATACCGATGTTTATTTTGCCCGCAATTTAATCCAGCAACGTCTTTTGCAATCAGAGCAATTGCTACCAGCTGGCTGTCCGCGGCCCATTTTAGGGCCAGTGGTTTCGAGCTTCAGCAACGTCTATATGTATTACCTTGAGTCAAATACTTTAGACCACACCGCCTTGCGCACCTTGCAAGACTGGACCATATCCAGGCGACTAAAGTCAGTGCCTGGGGTCGCCAACGTTTCAACTTATGGCGGATACGTTAAGCAATATCAGGTACAAGTGGACCCGTATAAGCTTCGTGGTTACAACTTGAGCTTAAACGATGTCACCAGTGCACTAGAGACAAACAATGCTAATGCCGGCGGCAATTTTATCGAAAATGCCGGCGAAGAAGTAATTATTCGCGGCATGGGTCGCATTGAGCAGATAGACGATATTCGCAATATCGTACTCAAATCTGTAAAGGGTGTTCCAGTCACCATTGAACGCGTAGCAACGGTAGAAATTGGTCCGGCATTTCGCCGTGGATCGGCTTCACGTATTGGACGCGGCGAGTGTGTCACCGGCATCGTATTGACCCGCAAGGGCGTAAATACCAAACAAGTAGTAGAGCGAGTCAGAGAAAAAGTTCACGAAATTCAGGCGGACTTACCGCGCGGCGTAAAGATAGTTCCATTCTATGACCAAACCGACTTAGTAGAAAAAACCATCGAAACTGTCAAAGAAATATTGGGCTTCAGTGGTGCACTGGTTATCATTATTTTGACAGCTATGCTGCTGCACATTCCCAGCGCATTAATAGTCTCAGTAATTATTCCGCTGTCACTATTATTTAGTTTCATTTTGATGAAATATACTGGTCTGACAGCCAATCTCATGACTTTAGGTGCAGTTGACTTTGGCATCATTGTTGACGCCGGCGTGGTCATGGTTGAGAACATTTTCAGGCATCTGGCCGAGCGCAAAGAAAATGAACTTGATGATCGCAGTACTTTAAAGGTTATTGCCCATGCCGCTATCGAAGTTGGTCGGCCAATTGTCTTTGCTATTGCCATTATTATTGCTGTTTACCTTCCGCTGTTCACTTTAGAAGGTGTGGAAGGGAAGATGTTCCATCCGCTGGCGCTGACCTTTATTTATGCGCTGGCAGGCTCGCTTCTTTGCGCGCTGACTGTCATTCCGGTGCTTTGCTATTGGACCATGCGCAAGCCTCTGGTAGAACGCGAGAACAAAGTTCTGAGCTTTGTTAGCAGAGTGTACCTACCCGCCTTAAAGACAGCAGTAGCACGCCCACGCACGATTATTGTTACCGCAGTTGCTGCTCTATTGTGCACACTGGCTGTGGTGCCTTTTTTGGGCTCTGAATTTATTCCTTCTCTAGATGAAGGGCCCATTCTTTTGCGCACAAAACTGGCAGCAAGTATTGCACACAGTAACTCGAGGGGAATTGCCACCGCTATTGAAGAGACAATTATGCAATTTCCCGAGGTTGTAAATGTAGTTTCTCGCACAGGCAGATCCGGCACAGGACCAGGATTAGACGGAGTCGAGTCGAGCGACGTGTTTATTTCTTTGAAGCCGCGATCGCAGTGGAAAACCACCCAGAGCAAAGACCGATTAGTAGATCTGATGGCCGCGAAATTAAAGGGCATACCAGGTTTGACGTTCAGTTTTTCTCAACCAATTGCCGACATGATTGACGATCTGGTGGCAGGTATACGAGCTGATCTGGGCGTCAAAATTTTCGGTGATGACCCAATTACCTTAAACAACCTAGCCAACGATATAAAGGGCCAGATATCTCAAGTTCCTGGAGTAGCGGATTTGCAGCGAGAGCAATTGCTCGGTTTGCCCCAGCTCAAGATTCGATTGAAGCGCCGCACATTGGCTCGCTACGGCCTTAATACAGACGACGTATTAGATACAGTGCAAACCGCTCTTGCCGGTCGGCAGGTGACTGAAGTGATAGAAGGCACTCAGAGATTTGGCGTGCTTGTCCGTTTTCCACTCGATTATAGAGACAGCAGACAACAAATTGAGTCGATGATCATTGATACTCCTGATGGTGGCAAAGTGCCGCTTAAAACGCTTGCCGATATTACTCTTGAGCGCGGCTGTGTGACATTGAATCGCGAAGATGGCATTCGTCGCACAGCGGTTTTGTCAAATGTGCGCGGTCGCGACCTGGGCAGTTTTGTGGCTGAAGCACAAAAGAAAGTAGAGCAAAATGTGGTTATTCCCAAAGGCTACAAAGTGGTTTGGGCCGGACAGTTTGAAAACCAGCAAAGAGCAATGGCTCGCCTGGCCATCGTTGTACCGATCGTGCTCTTATTGATATTTATACTTTTGTTTGCCTCGTTTGGTTCGCTCCGCAACGCTGGCCTTATTATGATGAATGTGCCCTTTGCTATGATCGGCGGCATTCTCGGACTCTTAATTTCGCACCAAACTTTGTCTGTACCAGCTCTAATCGGCTTTATCGCTCTGTTTGGCGTGGCCGTGCAAAACGGCGTAATTCTTGTTAGCTATATTATGCAGATGGAAAAAGCCGGGTGGCCGATTGCCGAAGCCGTGGTCAAAGGCGCGCTGATTCGCTTGCGGCCGGTGCTAATGACGGCTTTAGTTGCCACGGTAGGACTGCTTCCGAAGGTATTTTCTTCAGGCACAGGCGCGGAAGTACAGAGGCCGCTAGCCACTGTCATTCTGGGCGGACTAATCTCAAGCACTCTCTTAACTCTGTTAGTGCTACCCTCAGTTTATAAACTAATAAACGAGAAACATGAGCCGGCACCCAAGGTGTAATTTGATACGTACTTTGCTGTGTAATTTAAGCCGCGATTTCATCGGCTCGCAATTACTTTAATACTGGTGGCGATTGTTTTAGGGTAGCAAACTGATTTTCAAGTCGATCTACCAGCAAGTTTACTTTTTGCCAGTCGGCATCTCCCGACGCTAACTCAATATCGCTACAAGACTTGTGCATTTCATAAGCGCAAACTGTGCCAGAAATGCCTTTCAAATCGTGAGCGAAGCTTTTCACTTCAGTGATACCTTTTGCGCTCACCGCTATTCTCAAATTTTCCAATAAGACAGGTATGTCTCGTAAACACATATCAAAAAGTTCGAGAGCGTGAGCACCAAATTTAGATTGCAATGTCTCTCGAACATCTGGCAGCCCAGAATGATTGCCTTTTAGCTTGTCTTGAACCGAATTCAAGGGCAGCCACTTTTCTATTATTGTTTGCAGACGAGCAGAATCAATTGGTTTGCTCAAGAAATCATCCATTCCCGCTGCCAGACACTGCTCACGGCTGCCCTCGATGGCATGGGCAGTCATAGCAATGACTGGCATATGTGCACCAGTAGCTGCTTCTATCTTTCGCAGCGCCCGCGTAGTGTCAAAACCGTCAAGATCCGGCATCTGACAATCCATTAAGACCATGGTGTACGGCACTCGCTGGATAAATTCTAATGCCTGCCGTCCGCTACTGGCAATGTGCACCTCATATCCGAGAGCTCCTAAGAGCAACAAGGCCACCTGCTGATTGATTTTGTGATCGTCAACCACCAGTATCAACTCATCACGCATTATGGGTGGAATGGTTGTCAAATTTTGCTTGAGCTGCTCGGCGACCATGGCGGTGAGATTCGCTTCGTGCTCATTACTCAATACGGTCGCTATGGCATCTAGCAACTGCGCTTGTTTTATCGGCTTAGTAAGATAGGCGTCAAATCCAATTTTGAGCGCTTCTTCACTCATACCAGGCTGATCGAAAGAGGTCAGAAGCACTAGTTTTACTTTCTTTAAAAGCACATCTTGTCGAATTATCTGACCAAGCTCAATACCGTCCAGGTCGGGCATCATCTGGTCTACGATAACCACACTGTAAGGGTCGGCGTCGTTAGCAGAACGCAACATTCTCAAGGCGCTCTTACCACCATTAGCAACCGTAGGGCGCATCTCCCAAGAGACAAGGTAGTCGTATAAAACATCACGCGCAAGTTGTTCGTCATCAACAACTAAAATTCGCGCGTCGGCAACATCACTGCGCACACGCTCTCGAATGTTAGCTGCTGACGCTTGTTCAAATGGGACAGAGAACCAGAAAGTCGCTCCACTACCCTTTTCACTAAAGACGCCAATCTCACCTTTCATCAACTCAGTCAGACGCTTTGAAATGCTAAGGCCCAATCCCGTACCGGCCTGAGCCTTACTACCTTCAAGTTGTACAAACGGAGTAAACAATGAGCTCATTTCTTCTTCTGATAGTCCGACTCCAGTGTCGGTGACCGCAAACATCAACTGATTGCTGTTAGCAGTCTTCTCAAGCGACGCCCGAATTAAAATTTCTCCATGCTCCGAAAACTTGATCGCGTTTCCAACCAAATTCATCAGTATTTGCCTCAGCCTGCCTCGATCTCCTTTCATCGACAGTGGTAGATTAGGATCTATAAAGGTCAGCAGCGAAAGCTGCTTTTCGCTCGCTGAAGCAGTGAGGAGTTCTGCGACACTTTCTACTAACTTGATTGGCTCAAAGTCGGACACCTCTAGAAACAACTTACCAGCTTCCATTTTGGAAAAATCAAGAACGTCGTTGATCACGGTTAACAGTGAGTTTCCCGCAATCTGAATAGTGGTGGCATAATCACGTTGCTTGTCGTTGAGATTAGTGAGCAGAAGTATTTCGGTAAGCCCAAGAATGCCATTCATGGGAGTGCGAATTTCGTGACTCATAGTCGCAACAAAATTTGTCTTGAAACGTGAGGCTCTGAGGGCTTCATCTCGAGCAGCTTGCACCGACAATTCTGATTTTCTGCGCTCTGTAATATCATGAATAAAAGCGCAGACTGTGGTACCAATACTAGTTCTAACTGGGAAGATTGATACTTCCACAGGAAATTCATGACCATTTTTGTGCATCGAACTCGATTCAATACGCTGATTGCCGGTGGCATTGACGCCATTGCTAATTAGTTCCTGCATTCTGAGCGAATGGGCTTCATGGTGTTGCACCGGCAGCACCGTTTCTTCAAGTTTACGGCCGAGTGCTTCTTCTCTTGTCCAGCCGAATGTCTCAGTGGCCTTATCATTCCAATCAACAATCAAGCCTGTCTCATCTATGGCAATAAATGCATCATTGGCACTTTCTAAAATAGCCTGCGTAAGTTCTTGATGTTCCTGCAGTGCAATCTCCGCTTGTTTTCGCTGAGTGGTATCACGGGCAATGTAAGTAATCGTGCCATGATTAGCCTCAGCACCACCATCTCGAGAGGGGCCGATGGAGAGCTCAACGGGGAAAAGAGTACCGTTCTTTCGCTTACCAAAAGCTTTTACTGACTGTGCGGGAAGCGATGAGTTGAGTGGATGTTTTGGCTCGTCGGTGATTAACATCGGCAATGAGCACCCGGCTAGTTCATCAACAGAATAGCCAAACATACTGGCAGTAGCGCTGTTGGCAAAAACAATCGCGCCGCTTCTGTCTGTGGAAAAAATGGCATCAGTAGCTGTTTCCATAACACTTAGATACTTGGCTTCACTGGCTTTCAGCGCAGTCGAAAGTTTTTCAGCCGCATCTTCTCTTGTTAGAGTATCAGCGACCCACCAGATCAGTCCGCTTAAAAGCACAATCATTGAAAGAATCAAAAGCGACGTACCAAATTCGAAAGGGTAGTAGCCCTGCTCTTCACCCTTCGCTCGCAACCAGCCCAACAGTACTGGTAGAACAATGCAAACTGGTATCAGTCGACGACTGGCAAGGCCGCCGGCAGTATTGCTGATCAAAATAGCAACTGGTGCTCTACGCGGATGCGCACACAAAGCGCTTACGCTTAAGAGCATTAATGCAATTGCTGTGGGAACTGCCACCTGAGTAAATGGTTGAACGGAAAAAACATTCGGAACATTGTAAAGGTGCATAATCAAACTGAAAAGACCAGCTATAAATGTCGCCAGCACTAAGCCTGTACTTACTGCCCCACCTTTTTCTCGGCTACTGAACAAACCTTGAGCCAGAGAGATTGCAATCAAGCACGATGCCGTACTTGGTGACATTAAGCCGGGACGAGAACCGGCAAGCTGATACTTATTGTCATAAGCCAACAGGTGGTCGATTCCCAGATTCCATTGTGTGCAATGTTCAACAAGTGACAGAAGCCCAAGAATGCCAGCAAGCAAAAACAGAAATTGACTTAGCGGTTTCACTTTCGGTGCAGCCAACGAGGCGCAACCGCAGAGCACAATACAAAAAGCTGTATTGGCCTTCATAGTGGCATACCCAGCAGTTTGAAACAAAAGGCTCGAAATGGAGCCGACCCATGCCACCAGTACAACGAATCCGATAAGAGTGGCCACGACGGCTGCCACGGTGGAACAGCGCTGCATTAGCAATAGTGCGTTGGGTTCCAGTGCAATTTCTGCACGTTCCATAAGCCTACTCATCTGTTTCGAACCTCAATGGCTACAGTAAGCAGGCACTTATATGATGCCGTCACCATAATTATGTTCCAAAAACAAATTCGAGAAGATTGACCTTAACACTACCTACCCGGGCATCAGTAGACAGAAACCTAACAGTGAAGCCAGTTGTCAAAGAAGAGCACAGCTGTAGCCGGAATGTGACAAGTTACGCTTCGTAAACAAAGACTGTTGGGCTAGTCGACCATCTTGAGCAGCATCCAGCCACTGCTTTACATCAATATCGACCTCGAGTAAAACCCTGTAGGTTATAATAACGGACTGCTAAGCGCCCGTAGCTCAGTGGATAGAGCTCCCGCCTTCTAAGCGGGAGGTCGTTGGTTCGAATCCAACCGGGCGTATATTTTTCGCCAGTCTGAGGATGTTTTCTGAAGATCAAGGCAATAGTGCTCTCGCTTATCGTCTTACTCTCAGCAGCCGGCGCCGGCTACTGGTACTGGACAACTACGCCTCTTTACGCACTGCAAGAAGCAATGATGGCGGCTCAAAATCACGATTCGTTAGGTTTTGAAAGGCGCGTGATGACCGCTGAACTTGTGGATAACTTGCTTGACGATGTGCTCGTCTATCCGGCTTTAACCACACCAAAGCTAACTGCTTTTCAGCTTCAAGTGGCAAGTGGTGCCCTGGCCATGGCCAAAGCGAAACTGCGCACACAAATGCTTGAAGCCATCAGTAAAGCGCTGAACGCACCCGTCACATATGGTGACTCTCACTATGATCAGTCAACATCAATTTTACCTGCAAAGTTGCGAGTAAACTTCTGGGAGACACCTGCTTACGCTGCCGGCGAATCTACTGATTTTTTGCGCACAGTGGGAAAAGAACTTGGCGGCGAAGTGGGCAAGCTCAAGAATACAGCTTTTGAGCGTATGGAAAATTACATGCACAATCATCCGGCCACAATTCCAGGCCGCCTGGCAAACTGCCACCCCAACGATCGTGGTGCAACACTGCGGCGTATTTTAGCTGATCATGGTTTCAGTCAGAGTAATTTTAAGGGAATGACTGCAGTCACTATCGGAGGTGAATTAGACGAACCGCCGCCGGAGACACCTGCAGTTGAATCAGCTCTGCCACTGGACGGCGGCCCTGATTTAAACGTCAGTAAAAGCCCATACTCGCCTGACCAATTTGCACATGTTGGTCTGCGTTTTTATAGCCCTATTATTAGTGACGAAGTCATACTCAAAATTGAATTTTTCAAAGCGAAAGAAAATTCTTCAAGCGACGAACCCTACGCCGACACCTGGCGTGTAAAGCGCATCTCAAATGTGCGGCAGGTCTTAGGCACGGTGGGCCAAGACTATTTGAACGAAGTGCACGAGTTAATCGCCTATTCTTTATATGGCATGAACAATGAAAATATGGCCAGAGACATGAAGGGAATTACTGACCGTATCAAGTCACATCCATCAGCTCAGAAGCTTTTGAATAAAATTGGTTTTTGATTTTCAGTGGCTGGGATTGGTTCGATTTTAGCCCTGTGGGTGGAACACAAAAATGCTGCCTTACGTTTTTTTACAACCTCCAGGTTGTAAAATGATACAACTTATGAGTTGTAAAATTTCTTAGGCTTTGAAAACAGACCCTCACAAGTCCTAAAGCAATAGTCACTTTTTATAAGTGCTATAAACCAGCGAGCCAGGCACTGCTTTCATATTATCTTTCAAAGCCTTAGAACCCAGTTCAAAAGTGATCACACAAAATTCGTGTGGCAGACCCAGGTTGTGCTTCATCCACGTGGCCAGCTCTAACTTGTCTTCCGCCTCGTGGCCACTAAAAACAGAAGTATTCATTTCAATACCAACGGCCATAAACGGCAAATACTGAAAATACTCAACCTTCTTGCGAACAATATAGACGTAAGAAATCTTGTCGAACTGCCTGAATACTTCTTGCAAATGTTCTCGCTCTTCTTCTGTTAATTGGTTCACTTCCAGTTGAGATTTGCCATCTACATCGATTCTTTCTTTGCGTGCCTTGTGAGCTTCTTCTTCGTAGTCTTTATAGAGGTCTTCGAAATGCTTTGCTTCAGCGTCGCGATTTTGTTTCTTCAAATAAGAAATAGCAAAGGGGCAGCCGTCACCTGCCAGGTGTAAACGCTTAGACATTGCAGATTTAATTACATCAATGCCTCGGTCGTTGTCGCTATTGAGCAGCACTATGCCCATGTTGTATTGAGAGATAATATCGTCCGGATCCATCTCAAATAATTGCTCATAAATCGGCAGAGTAGAACTTTCCTGATCTAAAACAAGCAAAAGATGAGCTTTCTCCTTGAGTTCACCGGCCGTCAAACTTTGCTTTTCCATCAGTTGATCAAGTTCAGTCAAGCGGTCATTGGCACTCTTGCGATAGTTGTGCTCGAGGTGCCAGATGTCGGCAGCCTGGTGTGCCCAAACGGCACTCTGAAGCTTGAGTGCCTGATCAAACCACTGACCAAGATAAACTGCGCCGGCACTCTCTGTAGTGTCAACAGGTTTGAGCAACTTTTCAATTAGCTTATCATCAGGGCAGCTCTTTTCGTCCAGTGATACCACAGCATCAAAATGGCCGTGCAACAACCGCTGCTTTAAAGAAGGATGGGTAGACTCGGCCCGCGCCTCTTGCTTAAACGCCTGCATAAGCGCTTTTTGCAATACTTCTTTCTCAGGCAACGATGAGTTTACTTCGTTGCGATATCGTTCATAACTATTTTCTGGTGGATTAGATTCATGATTGATCAAATCATTCATTTTCTTCCAAAATTTTCTTTCGATTAGACCGCCGGCACTTTCAAGCCGCATCATGCCCATACTAAAAGCGTGGGGCCCTGTAATTTTAACGGCGTCAGCGTCAGCTTCTAATTCGTGCGCGCGTGCCATAGCAAGAGAGTAAGCATCAAAGCGCGGAGAAAACCAACTGAGAAAAAGATAAAACACCGTAAAGAACGGGTTGTCTTGCGAATTGATTAGAAGATTACTCCAGCGTTTGCGCAGATTGTAGATCCAGGCGCTCGATTTGCTGTGATTTCCTGACAAGTGCCCCAGTTCATGCGCGACCACGGCCTTAAATTCATCAGCACTATGTATCAGCATCAAGGGCAACCCAAGATTCATGTAATTTCTAAACAAGCCGAGAAAACCTAACATGGGCACTTGCACCACCGAGGCATTGTACTCACCATTAATTAGAACCTTATCGACCTTGGTGTGCAGAGCCTGCGACAGTTCATCAATCATTTTGAACAATTCGGGGGCGTCACTGCGCTTAACTTCAATGCCTTCCGGTGGTGGCATTTTAATCCACAGTGACTTTAGCAGTGCCCACAGAAGTAAGCCCAACACCAGCAAGAGCTTCCAGCTGTAAACCCGCATATGACTCGAAATCACCAGCGACCAGCTGCCCCACAAAGCAAGGCCCACGAGAGAAATAATCACGCCAATGAAGGCATAACCGACAAAGGCCAGCGCACCCACCTTAAACTTGTAGAGTGATGGATTGTGCTTGAGCTCGTGCTCGGCGGTCACCGAAGCGGCAGTGAACTGCTCATCGTTCAGTCCAATCTTATTGCCGATGGCAGCCAATTTTTCCATGTAAGGATTAGCGTTGCCGACTATTGCCATTTTGTGCCTTTCAAAAATAAATTATCAATGTTGTACCCGGGTATAGTGTTTTAAGCTCGACCACATAGAGGTCACCATGAACGAAGAATCAAACCCTTTAAATGACGTGATGATTGCCTCGCCTTGCAATATCGGCTGGGAAAACATGGAAGGCACAGACAAGGTGCGCTTTTGCGGCTCGTGCCAGCTCAATGTCTACAACACCAGCCAGATGAGCAAAAAAGAGGTGGTGGAACTTTTGGCCGGGGGTAGCGCCTCATGTTTGCGCATTTATCGTCGGGCTGACGGCACTATGCTTACCGAAGACTGTCCAGTGGGCTTGAGGAAAATCAGAGATGCCGCTCGCAGAGTCAGGCAAATTGCCGCTTCTTTTTGGGCTCTCGTGATTTCTTGCAGTAGCGTCTTTGCCCAAAGCAGCAATAAAACAGATAGCACTCCGCTTAAACCTGGGCCTATTCAAATTATAGATGGCAATTTTATCGTTGCCCCTGACAAAGTGAAAGGGCAAACCGGCACAGTTGAATCGAAATCGAAAGAAGGTGCGGCGGACACAAGCGCCCTGAAAAATCTGGAAAAAGCCAGGGCTAGCGCTTTGAAGAAAAACAGCAAAGATGCTGAACGTTTCTTTAAGGCAGCGACGGCAAGTTTGACCAAATCTAAGCATGACCCTGCCTTTGAAAAGTTGGTATGGCTCGAGTATGCCGACTTCCTCACAGCCGAAAATCGACTCTCCGAAGCAAAAGCCATTCGCAGCCGTCCTGAGTTTGCAGGCCGGCCGGAGCCAAAGTTTACTCTTGGTGAAAGACTTGAAAGAGTTCCCACGCAGCCGCTGAAAAAGCCTGCCGACTAATGCTCAGTCTTGGTCATGCTTCCAGCGTTTCTGTTGTGTAAGATCGGCTACTAACGCTGAGCTATGCATGACTCAAATCGGCTACCCATAAGCTTCTAGCAAAATAAATTTATTAATTGGACCCAAATATCCGGAACTTCCACCCGGTTTCCAAGTCCTCAATCGATGTGAAGTTCTTTAGTACGAGGGTAGGGAAATGTCAGACAACAATCTAAAAGACCGGCTAATCAAACATGCCGTGATTAAGGATTTTCATAGCGATTACAGTGCCATGGTTGAGGCAAGAAGAATCAGGTGCAGAAATGCCGCAATCAACGATGGTTTTGATAATTTCAGTTTTATGCTCGACCCAGGCACAGCAGTAATGACAGAACAGGAAACACAGTTGAATCAGGTAGAAACTCGTTTTTCCAGAGAGTTGATGGATAACGTGGTAGCAATGCATATTTCTCGCAGACGGGCCGGCTAACAGTCGAAAATCAGGTAGCCAAATAAAAGCATCGGCGCTGCCGGTGCTTTTTTGTGTATAGTTGCTCTAATCTATCTACTGTGATTTTACTGTCACTGACATTCATCTTAATTGGGGCAACTATGGCCAAAATACTTCAACTTGTTGGCGATTTTGTGGAAGACTACGAGGCCATGGTGCCATATCAGATGCTACTCATGGTTGGCCACCAGGTCGACAGTGTTTGTCCCGGTAAAAAATCCGGCGATAAGGTGAAAACATCTATTCATGACTTTGAAGGTGACCAGACCTACACCGAAAAGCCCGGTCACAACTTCGGTATTACCGCTGACTTTGACAAAATCGATTACACTACTTATGACGCTCTGGTGATTTCAGGGGGCCGTGCCCCTGAATATCTTCGACTAAATAAAGATGTGCTCGATTGCGTCAGGCATTTTTTCGACAAAAATAAACCGGTGGCGGCAGTCTGTCACGCCGCGCAGATTCTGACGGCCGCCGGCGTTTTAAATGGCAGATCCTGCATGGCCTATCCGGCGGTGGCTCCTGAGATCACTGCCTGCGGTGGCACATTTGTGGAGCAGAATAAAGATTTTACCAATGCCAATGTCGACGGCAATTTGGTCAGTGCAGCGGCCTGGCCAGGGCATCCACAGTGGATCAAAAAATTCCTCGATTTGCTTGGCACCAACATAAAAGTGTGACTATGAATATTTACTTCTCATGCATACAGCTTTGAAAACACATCAAAAGAGCACCTCGCCGAAACCAGGTGCTCTTTTCAAACTAAGCTCAGCGCTTACTTAACTGCTATTTCGCCCACGCGGTGAACATCGGTGGCACGATTGGCTTTGAAGAGGTCTTCAGCAACTTTCAACTGGTCGTTGTTTGCGCCGTGCACTGCAATTAGAATGTTGCCGTCGCGCACTTTGCCTTCATACAATTTTGCTTCGTATTCTGGAATGCCCATACCAATCAAGGCACCACTGACGCCACCAATTGTGGCTCCAACCGCCGCGCCACTTAGTGCGGCCATTAGTGGGCCAGCTGCAATCAATGGACCAACACCTGGTACAGCTAGTGCGCCAATGCCGGCCAAAAGACCAAGTGCTCCGCCGATAACGCCGCCGGCGCTGACGCCGGTGATGGCGCCTTCAGGCGCTTTAGTAGAATTGTCGTGAGCAAAATCTTTGGTGCCTTCCTTATCAGGGAAAAGCACAGAAATATCATCATTGGTAAAACCGCCGGCCTTAAGCGCATCTACCATGTATTCTGCTTCTTCGCGGGTATGAACAATTCCCATTACTGATTGTGACATCGTCTTTATCTCCAAAAAATTTTGCTTGTTATTAATTAGGGTTACGGTTAGTGGCTTGCTCGGCGACCGTGATCATACTTGTCACTCCGGTTACACCTCGGCAAGATTTAGCCAGCTCTTCAACTCTGCTTTTCTCTGCCTCGCTATCCACAGGCCCTTTCAAAGTCACAGAGCCACCATTGGAAAGAATTTTGACATTCTTGGCATTCATGGAAAGCCCTTTTGCAGCTACGATTGATTTACGCACTTTAGCCAAAACCTCAATATCGCTTTTGGCATTACCCTGCTTTTCAGCAGTAACAGCGTCTTCGCGCATAGACCCTTTATTGTGAGCAGAATTATCTGCTTTCGGCG
Organism: Cyanobacteria bacterium auto_48_18; assembly: GCA_036170915.1. Taxonomy (GTDB): domain Bacteria; phylum Cyanobacteriota; class Vampirovibrionia; order Obscuribacterales; family Obscuribacteraceae. The sequence goes on along the minus strand of JAVHQC010000034.1, from coordinate 55,156 downwards.
GCTCGTCTGCCCATGCCATAGATGCCGAACAACTGATTGCTACCAGTAAACCGGCAGCCAGAGACAATAGTGTGCGCATACGCCCTCCTCAGGGAAACTTGACGGAGCCGTAGACGACTTACTACAGATTTAGTGCCATAATCACATACTCTTTTTCAGCGTAATGGAAATTTTTCACTACCTGCATGCCAAGTTTATGGTGGGCAGCTATCGAACGCGGGTTGTCCACAGCCACGAAAACCACAGCTGCTTTGAATCTGTCGGCAATGTGTAGAAAAAGCTTACTGTAGAGCTCGGTAACCAGACCCTTTCCGCGATAACTAGCATCGACGCAGACAGGACCACAAATTAAAGGATGCAGATGTGAAAGCTTTTCGCCTTCCAGCATAGCAGTGGGAAACTCGCCGATCATTGCCCGCGGTAAGGGCGATGATTGATTTAATTCTGGAGTGGAAGCACACAAAAATGCCACGATACTATTTTTAAACTTCGACCCATCTTCTGCCTCACGACTCTCGGCCACAATTACCGCCACATCCTCATTAATGCGCTTAAATTGCTGCGACGTAAACTGGCCTGACAGAAAACCATCTTTCTTCTGATCACTATCAAGATTTGCGCCAAGGTAGCGATTTTGCAGAAGCACCATTTTGTCAAAATCACTATCAACGGCCAGGCGGTATTTTAATGTCACGAAATTGTCTCGCCAACTGCAAAATTACTTTGCCCGGTAAACCCATCCTTCTAACAAGACTTCCAGAGCGTCTGACGAAAACGGATCATCAAAATGAGTGGGAGCAAAACTAAATATGGCAGTGGTGTAGCAAGAAATCAGCGCATCGATGGCACGGTCAGAATGGCGGAAATTATGCAAAAAAGATTTTTGAATAATCAAAGCGGGAATTTCTTTCAATGTGAGAGCCTTGCGTTCTTTGACCTTGAGCAAATTTTGTACTAATTTCTCACGGTGGGCCTCAACCAGATTTTCGTCGTGTTTTTCTTTAGTGACAAAAACAGCATCGGTAATGCCAAGATATTTGAGAGTTTCACGGGGCTGCACTTCAAGCACGGCACAACCAAAAGGAATGGCGTTCTGAAATGGCAGTACAAAAAACCGACTGGGGTCAAGCGACGCCAGGGTGCGCATACCGTGATAAGTCAGATGCAACATGGCAGGGTTGGCACGCTTAAGTGGGCTCAAACCAGAAGCACCACCAGCAGTATCAGTAATGCGCTTCGCTTCTTTGCCAAATTCTTTAGCCAGAGCTGTAAATTCATCAAAAGGAATAAACACCAACTCTTCTACCACTTCTTGCCAGGATTGATAGCTCTTTTTGGTCTTCTTAGTAGCGAGAAAATCAAGAAATGCGGCAGGCAAAGAAAATGGGCAATCAATACCAATAGCGCTTAAGGTTTTGTGCTCGGCCAGATCCTTATTTAAAGCGTGAGAGCTTGTTTTCTTAACTTCCACTAGCTCAAAACCCAGATTACTGAAGCGTCCAACCACCAACCAGGCTTCGTTCGGATTATCTTTTGAACCGGTCAGGTCGGCCCCTGCCACAATTTTGTCGCGCATCGCTTTCCCTTTCATTTACTCAGCTTGTCTTAACTTTTCATCCCCAGTCTTTACCAAGGTCTAACTTGCTCTAACAGCACCAGTCTAATGCAGCACCCAGCGAAATTTGTCAGTTAACACAAGCTTTTGAGGTTAAGGAATAGATCGGCGCCTTAACTTCGCAGAGTTATAACGGTAATAACACACAACCACCAACTTGGAGTGGCGCGCAATCAGCGCGCAGCACTTGCGTTGTCGTGTGCCTGAATTAACATTTTTATTCCGGTTAAAAGACTACTCTAAAAGAGAACCAATCAATGAATATTCCTCTAGCAATTCTGGCTTCAGCAGCTGTTATGGGTGTGCTGGCCGACATACTGCTCAAGGCAAACCTTCAATCGAATACAATGGCCGGACTCGCCGTTCCGGTGATGACCATCGCTCTAGCCCTGGCCACGAGCCTGCTCGCCTGCGCCAGCAAAATCGCGTCACGGCGCAAAGGTCTGGCATTTCTCATTCCGGCGGTGCTCTTTTCTCTCTTCTTTGTTCTGCGTGATTCACCCACTCTTTTAGCCATTGACCTGGGCATTATTTTCACCGGCCTGGCCTGCACATCATTCTCACTAATGGGCACCCCGCTTGGCAAAGGTACTCTGGCAAATTATGCGGCGGCATTAGTTACTTTCGCCATCACGCCGCTCTTCAACACCATCGAACTTCTGGTGCGCAATATTAATTGGAACGAGATGATGTCTGAATCTAAAGCCAAATATCTCGCCGCATTTCTCAAAGGCTTAGCCATAGCCACACCGCTAGTGGGAATATTTCTCGGCTTATTCCTCGCGGCCGACCCGGCATTTGCTGCCATTGCCCAGCAGACTTTTAAAATTGACTTTGCCGATCTGGCCTCTAACCTCGTGCTCGGTTCAGCCACTGCCTGGTTGGCAGCCGGTTTTCTTCATGGACTTTCGATATTTAAAATTGACCAGCCAAATTCGCCTTTAATCGCACCTCTGCATGACGGATTTGAATACGATCAGCTCAATTCTGAATTAATCAGTGCCAACTCAAGTGCCACTTCAAGTACAAGTATAAGTGCCACCAGATTTAATGCGGTGATTCCAGACACTGTGGTGGAAAACAAACAATGGTTAACCCTCGGTTTGACCGAAATGGCAACAGTGCTGGGATCAATCAATTTGCTTTTCGCCGGATTTGTAATTGTGCAATTGCGTTACCTGTTTGGTGGCGCCAGCCTGGTAGAACTTACACCTGGACTGAGTTACGCTGATTATGTACACAAAGGATTCTTCGAATTGAATACCGTGGTGGCACTGGTGCTGCCACTGCTCTTAGCTGCAGATGCCATGCTTACGCGCAAATCAAAGCTGGGCGAATATACATTCAGGCTTCTGGCAGGCACTCAAATTGCCCTGGTGCTGGTGATTCTTTCATCTGCCTTTGTGCGTATGAATTTGTATCAAGCTGCTTTTGGTCAATCTGAGCTGCGCTTGTACGTCACCGTTTTTATGAGCTGGCTTGGCTCTGTTTGTGCCATCTTTGCCGCCACCGTTCTCAGTGGCAATCGCCAGCGCTTCGCTTTTGCCAGCTACCTTTCAGGAGTAGCGATTATGCTTGGCGTAAACATCGCTAATCCTGATGCTATGGTTCAAGCTAGCAATATGGCTCAGGCAAAATTGCGTCCTCAAGACATCGGCCTGGTGCTAAATGAAGCGCCGAAGAACTTTGATGTCAACTACGCCATGACCCTTTCAGCTGACGGCATTGGGCCGCTAATTGCCGGCCTCGACGACCTGCCGCCAGAAAAGGCGCACGATATATTGCAAAGATTAAAAGAGCAGCAAACCACAAGAAACAAGAGCCTGGAAACTGACTGGCGCTTATTTAACTTTGGTCGAAAATATGCCGCTGAGGCCATCGACAAACGTTTGCCCCCAAAGAAAGTAATGGTGAGCAGCAAATCAGATAGTGACACTAAGTAGAGTTGTTTTTTGCCTTGATGGCGCTATGATGGTTAGTTGCTGAATACTGGGGCAACTAACCATCCGAATGGCGAAAGATCTTTGTCATAACTGCGGCAAACCTGAAGCCACCGCTCGCGCTGGTTCCATGACTTCTTATTTCTTTCAGCACAATTTCTGCCAATGTCAAAAAGAAGTATCGTCAAAAAAGTCGCAGGCGACAATTGTTCGCGAAGAAGCCATTTGTTTAAAATGCGGTAAGTCCCGCCCCACCGGCCAAAAGGCCGGCTCATTCACGGCATTTCTTTTTAAAGAACTGCGATGCCAGTGCGCCCGGCCCAAGTTTCGCACCCGCACCGAAAGTAAGTCTGACAACAGCCGCACGCTCACGGCCGAGCGTATCAAACAAAGAAGACGCTCAACTGAAATTTTAAAGGCGCAACTAGAAAATGCAAGCATTGAAGCTGGTACGCCGTTGCGTCCGGGCACCGTTATTGGTGGCACGTTCAAAATTGAATCAATGATTGGCGAAGGTGGTATGGGTGTTGTCTATCTTGCCTACCACCAGGCAATGCAAAAAAAGTATGCTCTAAAAATATTGGCCCCTGATTTTGTCAGCGAAGAATACTGGCTACGCTTTCAGGCAGAAGCAAAAATACTGGCAGCTTTAAATCACCCCAACCTGGTTAACGTTTACGATCTGGGTGTGCACGAGAAAACACTTTTTTACTACTCTATGGATTATCTGAAAGGTCGCAACCTGGAAGACATCTTGGCGCAGGACGGTGCCCAGAGCCTGGAGCATACCATTGAGATCTTTCTGCCTGTGCTTGACGCACTGGCATACGCACACCGGCAGCGCATTGTGCACCGTGATATCAAACCTGCCAATATCTTTATTTGTGCGTCTGAAACCGCCGGCGTCTTGCCAGCAATTAAAATACTCGATTTTGGCATTTCGAAACTGGTGAGCGAAGGTGATGACTCACAGCAGCTTACAGCCGTAGGTGAGGTTTTCGGCAGCCCTTTTTATATGAGCCCAGAACAATGCATGGGCGAGACGGTAGACGCGCGCTCAGATCTGTATTCTGTGGGCTGCTCCATTTTTGAAACCCTTACCGGTTATGTTCCTTTTGAGGCAGATTCATCTGTAGAAATTGCATTGATGCATGAAGAAAAAGATCCGCCTAATCTTTCCGCCGTCAGTGATAAAGAATTTCCGGCATCCATAGATTTAGTCATTGCCAAATGTCTGGCCAAGCTGCCCCGTGATCGTTACCAGTCTGCTAAAGAATTAGCTCTTGATCTTGAGCGTATTAAACAAGGCAAAGAAGTAACTGCTTTTTCATCATTGAGTGGTAAGCAATCGGCCCGGGTTCATGAGAATGGTAACAGCGGTGAGCACACCACCAATATTCTTTCGCCCGCAACATTGCTGGTTTTTGCCGCCGTGCTTTCGTTGCCGCTCAGTGCCGCATTAATCTGGGTTTTTACTCGCGATCACGCTCCTCAACCAGAACTTGTGCCGAGAATTGAACAAGCGGAAGATACTGCCAAAAGTCCAAGCCTGACGCTACCAGCGGTGGTTGATGACGATGGTATTGGCGCAAAAGAATTCTCCAAATCAGCCGCACCTTATCTCATAAACACAGTGCGCTCGAACGAAAAGCAACTGAAAGTGTTCTCTTTTTCACCAAGCTTTTCTATCGGCACCTTGACCTATTTTAAAGAAGGCATGCCCTACACCGTTGACGCTCGGGGCGAGTGCATCGTCCCGGCTGACGCTTACCTCAGCCTCAACACTAATCCGCTTGTAGGCGAGTTCCCTGAACTGCTGAAGAAGTTTTATAAAGACGATTTAAAAGGAATTATTATAGGCAAAGGCGACAGCACCAGAGTCATGCCTTTCGTGTCGAGAATGACCGAGCTTGATTATTTAAGTCTGCCTGGCATCAGCTTCGAATATGCCGACTTGCCATATCTTAAACCGCTGACTAAACTTGCAGCACTGCATATCGAATTGACTCCTGCAGGGCAGTCTTATTTTGCCAAAACCAAAATGCTAACTCAGCTTTCTCGCCTCAGTCTCCGCGGGCCGTCTAATATTTCAGAAGTGTTGGCCCGGCTGTCATCAAGCACGAACCTAGACTGCCTTGACCTGGATCATATTGTGCTCACAGAAGCTGATGTGAAAAATATTGCATCAATAGAATATTTAAAAAGTCTATCTTTCAAGAATATGACTCTCACCAAAGAAACCCTCGATAAGCTATCACAATTACCGAGACTGAAGTCACTTGCTCTACACCAGGGTTCAAGGCTCGACAGCTCGTGTCTTGAAGCTTTGAAAAAGTTCAAAAATCTAAAAACTCTACTTTTGCCTGACGGACTTTTCGATGCCATGCAAGAGCAACAATTATTTCGCGCCTTGCCAAAGCTAAAGCGCATACGCCAGGCAGACAAGGCCCAGTTTTAATGGTGATGAAATGACTGATAGCCTCTGCCCGCAGTGCGGCAAATCACCCTTAGCAGATAGAGCCGGGTCAATTACTTCCTATTTTTTTCAGCACAACTATTGCCGATGCCGCTCGGCCGCTGATGGTGTTGAAAGTAATTTATCTGAGCGTAATAGAAATGACCAAAAAGACGCAGCACAAATTTGCCTGAATTGCGGAAAATCGCGACCAACTGAAGAAAAAATTGGCTCATTTACAGCCTTCCTATTTAAAGAATTGCGCTGCCAGTGCGAAAATCCGAAGCTGGCTAAGAATCCGAAGCTGGTTAAGCATAGAAAGAATAGCTTCGGGCGTACACAAACTGCAGAACGCAGCCAGCTAAAGAAGAAGTCTGAGATTTCAGGCGATCAGCAGTTAAGACCAATTGCCGCGGGCACCGTTATCGGTGGCACATTTGAAATCATCAAAATTATAGGCACCGGCGGCATGGGCACTGTTTACCTGACAAAACATTTAGCGATGAATAAAGTTTATGCGCTCAAAGTTCTGTCACCGTCCTTAATAAGTGAACATTTCTGGTTACGCTTTCAATCTGAGGCGAAAACTTTAGGAGCGCTCAAACATCCAAACCTGGTAACTGTCTATGACTTAGGCATACACGATCAAAGTGTCTATTACTATTCGATGGATTATCTGCAAGGCCGCAATCTAGAAGATATTCTCGCGCAAGACGGGCCGCTGACGCTCACGGCTACCCTTGATATTTTTATAGCAGTGCTAGACGGCCTTGCATACGCTCACCGCCACGGTATCATCCATCGCGATATCAAGCCTGCCAATATTTTTCTCGCTCAGACTGAAGCCAGCGCTCTACTAACAATAAAAATTCTTGATTTTGGCATTGCAAAATTGACCAATCGAGATGAGGCGCAAAAACTAACGGCAGTGGGCCAAATTATTGGCAGCCCATTTTATATGAGCCCAGAGCAGTGCACCGGCGGCGAAGCCGACATACGGTCAGACTTATATTCTGTAGGCTGTTCGATTTTTGAAACTCTGAGTGGTTATGTGCCTTTCGATGGTCAATCTTCTCTTGAAATTGCCATGAAGCACGAAGAAGACGAACCTCCATTGCTTTCTGACTTAGCAACAGCAGATTTACCAGAGTCAATCGATCTGGTTGTGTCTAGATGCCTGGCAAAATTACCTCAAGATCGTTACCAGACAGCAAAAGAGCTGGCCCTCGATCTAGAGCGCATTAAAGCCGGTAAAGAGTTAGCCAGCTTTGCCACAACAACCGTTCGCAATCGCCATTATGAAAATGAAGGCGCGCAGAGTTCTGAGCGCCAGGGCAGCTTAATTCCTGCCGCTATGATAGGCCTGGTTGTACTGGTGGTGGCACTAATTGGGGCAACTTTCACCGGTATTTATTTCATCAATATGTCTGCACCAATAGAACCAGAAATAGCTAGTAAAATTCAAGACACCTTAAGTGATAGCGAAGCCTCGGGTGTTGAACCAAAAATAGATTCTTCCTTAGACGATGAAGGCCTGACGCGAAAAGTAAATGCCTATCTACGCACAAAACCTGTTAGTTATTCACGCATGGTGCGCATAGACAATAGACTGCAAAAAGCTTATTACTTCCCCCAGCAGTTTTCTTTAGGCAGCCTGACCAGCTCTGCTCACTCGGGGCAGGCGGTTCAAGCCCGGGGTAATGTGATTCTGCCAGACAGTGGTCCGCATATTCTAGACGCGAGCGACGCCGTAGCTGGTTTTCCTCAGCTGCTTCAGCTATTTCAAGTTGACGAGCTGGCTGGACTTTCAATTAGCGTATCGAAATTCGCCGAAAGTACACCGATGCCACATATAGCCAAGTTTACTGCTATGACCAGGCTGCGGCTGGACGGCATAAATTTTCGCCCTGAAGACGTGGCTTATCTAAACCGTTTACGTAAGCTTGAATCATTGACTATGAGCTCATCACAACTTGAAGACAAATCATTTTCAAAGTGCAAGCTTTTACCGCAACTATCGTATTTGTACCTGGAAGTTAGTCACAGTTTGCCTCAAACTTTGAAAGCTCTTAGTGGCAGCAGTAAGCTCGAAGCTCTAACTTTAGAAAAAGTCAAATTGACCGCAGCTGACATAGACAGCCTGAGCACCTGCAAATCACTGAGTTTTATCACGCTAAGACGTATGGTCATAAGCAATGCCGTAATGGAACAACTGGCAAAATTACCTGGACTAAACCATCTCGAAATTATTCAGTGCAAGTTAAATCCGCAGTGTCTTTCGACTTTGACAAAGTTCAAACACCTTCAATTATTGACGATACCGCAAGAGTATTTCGATAACGATAGTTATAAAAAATCTTTGTATAAATCCATTCCTTCACTGAAAAAAATTGAGCCTTCAGCAACCGATTCACAAGCCTTGGAGTAGCCGAAATGACATCTCGGCAGGCTGGCCGCAGCTATCTCTAGATTAGTCACTAGACAAGATATACTTAGAGGCCGTTGTTCCAGGGCCCTTAATGACTACCCTCTGTCAAAGTTGCGGCAAATCGAGGTCGACCACCAGGGCCGGCTCCATTACCGCTTATTTCTTTGAACATAACTACTGCCAGTGTGAGAAGAACAAGCAGCGCGGCTTGCGGCTCACCCGCGGCTCGGCGACCCCGCAAGACAGTCAAATTTGCCTTAATTGCGGTAAGTCGAGCCCAAAAGATAAAAAGGTGGGGTCATTCACTTCATTTCTATTTAAAGAACTGCGCTGCCAGTGCAGCAGACCCAAATTTGCCGTTAATCAAAAAAACCTTCTGGGCCGCACACGAACCGCAGACAGAATGGGTGACAAGCTTGAATTTAGTCGTGCCGAGGCAAAACCACTTAACCCAGGCACTATTATTGGTGGCACCTTTAAAATCGAATCGATTATTGGCGTGGGTGGCATGGGTACGGTTTACCTGGCACAACATCGCACTCTTCCACAAAAGTTCGCGCTCAAGGTTCTGGCACCAAGCCTGGTTAGTGAGCATTTTTGGAAGCGTTTTCAAAGCGAGGCAAAGACCCTTGCAAATCTGAAGCATCAGAATCTGGTCAATGTTTATGACCTGGGCATCCATGAAAATTCGGTTATTTACTACTCTATGGACTACCTTCAAGGGCAGACGCTCGAAGATTTGTTAGCCAAAGACGGCCCTCAAACTCTTGAGCGCACCATAGACATTTTCATCAGTGTGCTTGAAGGCCTCGCTTATGCTCATCGCAATGGCATTATTCACCGCGATATCAAACCCGCAAATATTTTCATATGTAGTAGTGCCACCAATGCTCTTGCAGCAGAAGTGAAAATTCTCGATTTCGGCATAGCCAAACTGGTCAGCCGTGATGATCAGGCACAGCAACTAACAGCAGCCGGCGAAGTTTTTGGCAGCCCCTTTTATATGAGCCCCGAACAATGCATGGGTACGTCAGTGGACGCGCGCTCAGACATTTATGCAGTGGGTTGCGCCATTTTTGAAACACTTTCAGGATTTGTTCCCTTTGAAGCAGAATCAGCGGTTGAAATCGGCTTGATGCATCAAGAAAACCAGCCACCACTACTGTCTGATTTGACTGATATTGCACTGCCTGATTCAATCGATCAACTAATAGAAAAGTGCATGGCCAAGCTGCCACGCAATCGCTATCAATCAGCTAAAGAACTGGCCCTTGATCTTGAACGAATTAAAGAGGGTAAAGAACTGAGCGCCCCACTGGCGTCAGCGAGGCCTGCAGTCGCCAGTGAAGCAGATGTAAGTCGCAGCACCATAGTATTAGGAGCACTAGCAGCAGTACTGATACTGAGCCTGGTGGCACTAACAATCTGGTTTACTTATTTCAACCCAAGCCCGGTAAAACAGGCAACGAAAAATCCTAAATTTGAGCAATCGAAGCGAGAGTTAGATCGCTTACAGTCAGTCGTTCCTGATGAAAAGATTTTGCCTGCCGAAGATATTCACATGCCGCCCGAGGCCTACAGCAAGATGGTCGAGGAGAACGGCAAGCATCTTAAAATCTTTTCTTTCCCCCTCAATTATTCTCTAGGCACGTTGACCTATTTTCCACCCGGCCAGTCGGTGTCAATGCCGGCCAAAGGTGTCTGCAAAATACCGCAAGGTCTTGTGGTCAATCTCTATTGCGGTCAAACAGTGGCGGATCATCCGCAGCTGCTAAAGTTTTTTAAAAAAGATGACCTTGAGGGTATCGGATTTTCGAGCGTCAGGGCAAATAATAAATTGCTCTTACCGTATATTGAAAAATTGACCAGCCTGAAGTATATCGGCTTACAAGGCGAAGGGCTAGATAGAGACGACGTGGCCAGGCTAAATAACCTGCCTAAGTTGCAATCGCTGCATTTGACCGGTGGTAATGATTATGAGGCACTGGCAACTTGCAAGAGCTTGCCGCAATGGCGTACATTGCGCCTCAAAGGCACCCCGTCAATTACTCCTCTCTTGCGAGCGCTGGCGGCGCATAGCCATTTGCGCGAGCTAGATCTCGTTGGCACCGAACTGACCAGCGAAGATATAGAACATCTGGTGGCACTAAAAAGTCTTGTCACTCTCACGTGCAAAGACATGGCCTTTTCCGCTACCGAGCTTTCGCAGTTGTCCAAGGCATCAATCACCAATTTGAAATTTGATGCTGGTTTTCCTCTTGATGCTGACTGCATTAAAGAGTTAGAAAAATTCAAGAACCTGGAAGCGCTTGAAATATCGAACAATTTAACAGCAGCGGAGCGCGCGCGTCTGAGAAAGGCGCTGCCCAAACTCAAACGCCTGACAGAAGGCGCCTCTAATTCATTAGTCGAAATGTTAAAGTGACCATATGGACGTGATTTGCAAAACTTGCGGTAAACCAGAACCAAGCATCAGGGCCGGTTCAATCACGTCATACTTTTTTCAGCATAATTATTGCCGATGCAAAATTGAGCAAGAAAATAGTGGTGACCGAAAGAATAAAGCTGGTGGCACAACGGCCATCAATCAGATCTGCGTCAATTGTGGCAAATCGAGGCCACTTGAGCAAAAAGCAGGCTCATTTACAGGTTTCCTCTTTAAAGAACTGCGCTGTCAATGCGCCCATCCAAAATTTGCAATTTCAACTGACAACTTCAGTCGTACAGGTACGCGAGAAAGAATCGAACAAAAACGCAGCCAGGCAAAAGACATACTCTCTAAACTCGTCCACGAGCAAAGCCTGGCCGAAATTTCGCCCGGCACTATAATTGGTGGCACTTTCAAAGTCAATTCTGTTATTGGTGAAGGTGGTATGGGAGTGGTATATCTGGCCACGCACATAGCGCTGCAGCGGGTGGTAGCGCTTAAAGTGCTGAGAGCAGGGTTGACCAGTGAAAAACTCTGGTTACGCTTTCAAAGCGAGGCCAAAATATTGTCTGCACTCAGTCATGCAAATCTGGTTAAAGTTTATGATCTTGGCATTCACGCAGAATCAGTGTTCTATTACTCTATGGATTTTCTCGAGGGTGAAAATCTCGAAGACGTCCTAACCCGGGAAGGCGCATTAAGCCTGAATCGAACTATTGAAATTTTTCTAGCAGTACTCGAAGGTCTGGCCTACGCACATCGCAACGGTATCATTCACCGCGATATCAAGCCGGCCAATATTTTTCTCTGTGATGACAACGAAATAAAAATTCTTGACTTTGGCATCTCTAAATTGACTAAAGCAGATGAAATTCAGCAGCTCACCGCTGTGGGCGAAATTTTCGGCAGTCCTTATTATATGAGCCCTGAGCAATGTAACGGAGAGGCGGTAGATGCGCGCTCAGACATTTATGCCGTTGGCTGCACCATGTTTGAAACACTAAGCGGCTTTGTGCCTTTCGAAGCGAAAACAGCTTTTGAAATCGCTCTCATGCATCAAGAAAATCTGCCACCAATACTATCAGCAGTGACAAAAACTCAAACTCCACTGCCGCAGTCAATCGATTATGTAATTGATAAATGCCTGGCCAAACTTCCCCATGACCGCTATCAATCGGCTAAAGAGTTGGCTCTTGATTTAGAGCGCATCAAGGAAGGCAAAGACATTGCCCACGCGAGACGCTCTGCCAGTGAAGCGGTTGCCCACACCGGTGAACCAGTGGGGGCCAGACCGGCGCTTGTGCCAATTTTAGCAATGGTGGCAGTGAGCGCTTGCACGGTGACCGCTTTGCTTTTTGTCTGGAATACTTTTACCAATAGTCATTCTAAAGCCGTAGCCGAGCACAAGTTTTCAAAAGATGTAGCCGATTTGCCCATGAGGGACAACCTTGACTCTGCTTCTTTAGACTTTCTAGGTAAGGGCGGCGAAGAAACGAACTCAAGTCTAATTAAAGATTACTTGCTCAGCAAACCGTCAGACTATTCTTCTGTCATTACTGTCAATGGAGAAAAGAAAAAGAAATTTTCGTTCCCAAAAACATTCTCTCTCGGTGAGTTTGACTATGGTGATACTCGACCAGCATCAGGCGAAATAATCATTCCGGCTGACGCGCCTGCAATGTTCACTGCCGGTCAGGCCACCATCACTAGACCAGAGTTGCTGCAATACTTTAAGGCTGACGACCTAACCACACTCAGATTTGGTGCTGTGAGCGGCCAAAAGCCTGACGTTGTGCCATATATTGCAAAGCTTGGTAGCCTGACCGATCTAGAATTACTCTATGTACCACTGGATAAAAAAAACATCGAAATTTTGAGTAGCTTAAAAAAATTACGCATATTAGACGTAGAACTTTTGCCAGAAGCAGTTGAGCCAATGGCAAACTCATCTATCTTGCTTCAATTACAAATGCTTACTCTGGCGCATACGAAAAACGTCTCACCCATATTGAGAGCACTGAAAAATAGCGAAGTGCTCTGGAGTTTAGGTTTGCGCGATACCACACTAGCCTCAGAGGATATTGATTCTATTTGCAGCGTAAAAAATCTGACAAAACTAACACTGACGAATATACTTCTTACCGATGCAAACTTAGAACAGCTGACTGGTGCGAAACAACTAACATATTTGAATCTTGGCCAGGCAACCAAATTGACCAGGGCATGCGTGCACTCTATAAAAAAGTTTGACCATCTGAAAACGCTTGTGATCGCCGGAGACATTCTAGAACCCAGCGATGATCAAGAACTGCAAAGAACTATGCCAAAATTAGTGATGGTGATTTTGTAGAACCATTATGCCTAACAATTGTCCAAATTGCGGTAAACCAGAACCAAGCAGCAGAGCCGGTTCAATTACGTCATACTTTTTTCAGCATAATTATTGCCGATGCCATGAAAAGAATGAGCACTCTGACTTAAAGCAAACTTCTAATTTAGGTGGTCGCCAGCAAGTCTGCCTCAATTGCAGCAAGTCACGGCCCCATGAGAGAAAAGCCGGCTCTTTTACAGCCTTTCTCTTTAAAGAGCTCCGCTGCCACTGCGTGACACCACGATTTGCCACCACATCCCAGAATAGAAAATTTAGCAGCACCAGTTCTTCAGAACGTTACACTAAACGCCGACGCCTGGCCAGAAGCGTTGCGGCCCAGCTAGAAAATGCTGGTACACAAACAGCCATTGGGCCCGGCACTGTCATTGGTGGCACTTTCAAAATCGAAAAGATCATAGGCGAAGGTGGCATGGGGGTTGTATATCTGGCCCAGCACCTGGCCATGCAGCAAAAATTTGCCTTGAAAATACTTTCGCCAGGCCTTAGTGAGCAATACTGGCTACGTTTTCAATCTGAAGCTAAGACGCTTGCTGCGCTAAACCATTCGAGCCTGGTAAATGTTTACGATCTGGGCATTCACGAAAAATCTGTTTTTTACTATTCGATGGATTATCTTCAAGGAAGTAATCTCGAGGAAATATTGGCAGAAGAGGGCGCCCAAAGCCTGAGTTATACAATTGACATATTCCTCCTGGTACTCGATGGCCTCTCCTATGCCCATAGGCATGGCATTATTCACCGGGATATTAAACCAGCAAATATTTTCATTTGCTCAAACAACGCCAGCGCACTCGAGGTAAAGATTCTAGATTTTGGCATTTCCAAATCAGTTACCGTTGGCAGTGAAGCTCAAACTCTCACCGCCGCCGGTGAAGTATTTGGTAGCCCATACTACATGAGCCCCGAGCAATGCACGGGTAAAGCGGTGGACGCGCGATCTGATATTTATTCTGTAGGCTGTTCTATGTTCGAAACTCTCAGTGGCTATGTGCCTTTTGATGGTGGGTCTGCCCTTGAAATTGGCTTGCTTCATGAAGAAGAATTGCCACCACTGATTTCGCAAGTAAGCAAAAAGCAAATTCCAGAAGCAATTGAAATTGTCATTGATAAATGCCTGGCTAAATTGCCCGCCGACCGCTATCAATCAGCAAGAGAACTGGCTCTGGATCTCCAACGCATCAAAGCCGGTAAAAGCATTGCCGCTTTGCCCTCAACTGCAAGGCTTGAAGACGACAGCGGCGGCGCTGAAAAGCTAGTGAAAAACTCGATTCCGGTTGCATTAATTACAATTTCAACCATATCGGTAGCTCTGGCAGCTGGTATTGCCTATTTTATATTTATCAATACCACAAGCGAAATAGCTACACCCCTAAAAGGGTCAAATTCTCTTGGCAAAGATTTAGATGACGCAGCAGTTCTCAATGCCAAAGCGCTGGAAAATACCGAAAAAGACATCGATAGCGATCCGGACAGCGCCAAAGTAGAAGCTTTCCTGCAAAGTAAACCAGCAAATTATAAAAAAGAGAGCATCGTCAATGGCAAGATAGAGCGCGCCTTCTACTTTCCTCGTGACTTTTCACTTGGTGCTTTAACTTTTTATCCATCAGGTACTCCTGAAACACCTGCTCTAGGTAAATGCATAATTCCACCAGAAAAGTCAGTGGCGTTAATGGCCAGCATTAGCGTGGGCGAACATCCACAATTGCTTGATTATTTTCAAAACGATGATCTGATAAGCATTGAACTTCGAGCTGCGGGTAAGAAATCCAGCGACTTCTTGCCCCGTCTAGCTAAATTTACTTCTCTGACCCATCTGCGCATCAGCGAAATGATTTTTCTACCTGATGACGTGGTCTACCTGGATCGTATGCAGAGTTTAAGAAGGCTCATGATCATCGCCTGGACCATGGACCCTGAGGCCATCGCCAAATCAAAAATTTGGCAACAGCTGCAGAGGCTGGAAATTAACAGCAACCAGAGCATTTCACCTATATTGGACAAATTGGCTAAATGCCCCGATTTAATCGAGCTTTCGCTTCAAGGTTGTCAGTTCAACCGAGCAGACATTGTCAAGCTAGCCGGGATGCACAACTTGAAAAAGCTGAGCATAACAAGCACGCTGATCACCAATGACGATCTGGAAAAATTGACGACCCTAAAAGACCTGGACCTGTTAAACATAGCTCGCAATACAAACCTTGATGCCGGCTGCCTTGTAAGCATCAAAAAATTCTCCAAATTGCAAAGGCTGGTGTTGCCAGATCAGCTTGTAGAAGATGCGTATGAAAAAGAACTTTATGGCGCACTCCCGCGTTTAAAAAGGATAGACTAGGCATGACAAAAGGAAAATAGCCTTCCGCCCATGAACGACCAGCCTACACTTTGTCAAAGCTGCGGTAAGCCTCCGGCGACCGGTAGGGCCGGGTCTATAACAGGCTATTTTTTTCAACACAACTTTTGTCAGTGCAATAATAACGTCAAAGATGCGCCCAATAGAAACCGTCAATCGGGCCTGGCAGAAAATAACCAAATTTGCCTCAAATGTGGCAAGTCGCGGCCGCGAGATCGCAAAGCCGGATCTTTCACAGCTTTTCTTTTTAAAGAATTGCGCTGCCAATGCACTTCGCCAAAGTTTGCTCAGTCGCACAGAGGCAAAAACTCTCACAGCACCACAAGCGCCAGAAACACAATCAGGCGAAAATTAGCCCACAATGTCAGAGAGCAACTAGAAAATTCAGGCAGCGCCGAAGCTATAGGCATTGGCACTGTTATTGGTGGCACGTTTAAAATTGAGTCTCTAATTGGTGAAGGCGGTATGGGGGTTGTCTACCTGGCAGAGCACCTGGCTTTGCATCGCAAATTCGCTTTGAAAATTCTCGCTCCTAATTTAGTGAGCGACACCTATTGGCTACGTTTTCAATCTGAAGCAAAAACCCTGGCGGCCCTTAAACATCCAAATTTAGTCAATGTATATGATCTGGGCATTCACCAGAATTCTATTTTTTATTACTCAATGGACTATTTGCAGGGTGAAAATTTAGAAGATCGGCTAGTGAGAGAAGGCCCACTATCACCAGAGCACACCATTGATATATTCCTGCAAGTGCTTGATGGACTGGCCTACGCGCATCGCAACGGTATCGTACACCGTGACATTAAACCCGCCAATATTTTCCTTTGCGCGAAAGCCGGCAGCGATAATGAGCAAGTAAAAATTCTTGATTTCGGCATCTCGAAGCTTACCCACGACAATCAACAGCTGACTGCCGCCGGAGAGATTTTTGGCAGCCCATACTATATGAGCCCCGAACAGTGCATGGGCAGCACTGTTGACTTGCGGTCGGACATCTATTCGGTGGGTTGCTCTATGTTTGAGACGCTCACCGGCTGTGTGCCTTTTGACGGTAAGTCGTCTGTTGATACTGGACTGATGCATCAAGAAAAGGAGCCGCCCCTACTTTTAGATGTTAGCGATCTTGATTTACCTTCCTTTGAGCAGATTATTGCTAAATGTCTGGCAAAATTACCGCGCGACCGCTACCAGTCGGCTAAAGAACTGGCTCTTGACCTTGAGCGGGCAAGAGACGACAAGGCAGTAATGGCACCACCCATAGTGACAAAAGAAGATCTCCATGACGCCAAAAATGAAGCTACGAATTTTCCTGTAGTTTTAGTCGGTCTATTTGTGGTGCTAATGAGCTCGGCGTCCGCAGGCATTTTCTGGTTCAGCTTGAACCGAGGGCCTGCACCTTCAGCTCCTAAAATACACACGCCCTATACACAAGAGCGATCTGGGGTTTTGAAGGACATCGGGAACAAATCTCTATCGATTTTCTCAGAAATAGACGGGCCAGAAGCTACTGAGATAAAGAAATTTCTCGCCAGCCATCCTCAAAATTATGCAGCCAAATTGCGTACAGACGAAAAACTGAACAAAATATTCTATTTCCCCATAGCCTTTTCTCTTGGCACAATTAACGGAATACAGGCCACAGGGCAAGTAAATCTATCAGCCAATCAAGAGCTCAATCTATATGCCAACGCCAATGTCTCAGGGCATCCTCAACTGCTTTCTTATTTTGCACCAAACGATCTCACACACCTGGAGCTGCCAACTGTAGAGCCCAATAGCGATACCATAATGCCCTACGTCGCCAGACTGAAATCGCTTATAACCCTGGAAATGACCGACACAGAATTTACAGCTGATAGTGTCAAATATTTAGACGAGCTTGTGCATTTGCGCAGTCTTAAAATAGATCCGCTCCAGAGTGCAATTGTTCCTTTAGCAGAAAGCCAAACCATAAGACGCATAGAGGCCATAAGTTTGAGGCACGTGGGCAACATCACTCCAATTTTAGACAAGCTGAGCAATAATCATGATTTAATCGTATTGGGGCTTGGTTATATGAAACTGCCAAAAGCCGACATTGCAACCATATCAAAATGGGAAAATTTGAGAAGTTTGAGTTTCCGTAGTGTTCCTCTCGACAGCGATGATTTGCACCAATTATCAGCCCTAAAAAATCTCACCCATTTAACCATCCGCACCGCGTTAAACCTAGATAGAACCTGCCTGAAAGAGCTGAAGCTATTCAAGAATCTGACTGATCTAATATTGCCTCCAGATCTTTTGAATGAAAGCGATGTAGAAGAACTAAAAAAAGCGCTGCCAAAACTAAAGAGTATTGATTCATGAAGAGTTCATAGACATGAGTGTAATTTGCCGAACCTGCGGAAAATCACAAGCCTCTACCAGAGCTGGTTCGCTCACGTCTTATTTCTTTCAAGAAAAATATTGTCAATGCCACAAGAACGGCGCTGGTAATGCTGTCGGCAATACCAGCGATACAAAACAAAGCGACAATCGCATTTGCCTTAATTGCGGAAAATCGTGCCCGGTGGATCAAAAAGTTGGCTCGTTTACCGCTTATTTATTTAAAGAACTGCGTTGCCAGTGCCTGGAGCCAAAATTTGCTCGTTCCCGCGGCGGCAAAAATAGTACGGGTACAAGTGGTACGGGCAAGAGCCGCACGCGCTCAGGTGAGCGTACTCGACAGAAGCGACCATTAACCCAAACATTTAAACCAATGCTGCCCACTGCCAATGGCAATATTGTCATCGGCCCAGGCACTATTATTGGTGGCACATTTAAGATAGAAAAAGAAATCGGTGCTGGCGCCATGGGTGTAATTTACCTAGCCGAACACCTTTCTTTGCGGCGCCAGTTCGCCTTGAAAATTCTTGAACCGAGTCTGATAAGCGCCACGTACTGGCAACGCTTTCAAACAGAAGCGAAAATATTGGCCGCTTTAAATCACCCCAATCTTGTCAACGTGTACGATCTCGGCATTCATGAAAAGTCTGTTTTTTACTACTCCATGGATTATTTGCAAGGTCGCAATTTAGAGCAAATTTTGTTTGACGATGGACCTCTGACAGTTAAAGAGTCAATCGAAGTATTTCTGGCAGTATTAGACGGCCTGGCATATGCCCACCGCAATGGTATTGTGCACCGCGACATCAAGCCGGCCAACATTTTCATTTGCCATGGTGCCACCATCAGTGCTGCCTCAGTTAAAATTCTCGATTTCGGTATTTCTAAGTTGCTCAAAATTGATGAAGGGCAGAAACTAACCCAGGTGGGAGAGATTTTTGGCAGCCCTTATTACATGAGCCCAGAGCAATGCACTGGTGGTGAAATAGATTTGCGCTCAGATATTTATTCGGTAGGTTGCTCGCTATTTGAGACGCTTACTGGTTTTGTGCCCTTTGAGGCCGATTCGTCTTTAGAAATTGCCATGATGCACGAAGAGCAAGAGCCACCACTTCTGTCTGAAGTTACCAGCACAAAATTTCCTGACGGCTTCGATATTGTTATTGGTAAGTGCCTGGCCAAACTGCCCCGTGAGCGTTATCAATCGGCCAAAGAAATGGCCCTTGATTTACAACGTATCAAAGAGGGCAAGAGTGTTGCCGACTATGCACCGGTAGCAGCCAGAAAAGCGGCTCTTGCGAATGGGTCTAAACCATCTTCTAAAAAGTCTAATTCTCACTCACGTTCCAATTCTGATAATACCGGCGCACCACTTCTGGTGGCCGGTATTGTTACTTTGTTGTTAGCAGGTGTGGCAGCATTTGCCTGGAGTTATTTCTCAGCACCCAAAGCGCCAGCACAGCCTCCAGCAGAGGTTCAAAAGAAACCACAATATTATTCAAGGCTGATTAGCATAGATGGGCGCCGGGTCAAACGATTTGAATTTCCTGAGGATTTTAGCCTGGGAACAATTTCGTACTTCGAACGCGGCAAAGAGATAAAATTGAAAGCCCAGGGCCTTTGCGATGTACCGGCGGATAGCGCAATTAACCTTAAGGCCAGTAGCGAGTTTGCCAGCCGACCACATTTGCTCGCTCATTTTCGAAAAGACGATCTGCAAGGCCTGGACTTCTGGACAGTTGATGGCCTGAGCGAAGACCTACTGCCTTACGTATCTAAATTAACATCACTTGTCGATTTAAGCCTCCGCGATACTCCGATGTTACCGGGTGACGTTCACTATCTAGATGATCTACCAAATCTAAAGTCAATTAAGTTTGGCTCTGACACCGATTACACACTAGTGGCAAAATGTAAATATTTGCCTCAGTGGACTTCTGTCAGCATAGCTGGCCCAGCCAGTATCGAACCAATTCTGCAAGCCTGGCAAAAAGGCAACCAGGTACGAGACCTTTTTATGTATGAATTTACGCTCTCTAAAAAACAATGGGCCACCATCGCCAAATTAGAACATCTAAGAATGCTTGAGCTGGCCAGTTTGACTATCCACAACAGCGAGTTGGAGCAATTTTTGCCGGCCAAACAATTACGCGTGCTCAAATTCTATGATAATTGCAAATTAGACACCGACTATATGAAAGTATTGCGCAAATTCAAACAACTAAAGACGCTGAGACCGCCAGTTATGAAGCCAGACCATGAGAAAGAC
The DNA here is from genome assembly GCA_036170915.1 of Cyanobacteria bacterium auto_48_18. Classification (GTDB taxonomy): domain Bacteria; phylum Cyanobacteriota; class Vampirovibrionia; order Obscuribacterales; family Obscuribacteraceae. The sequence goes on along the minus strand of JAVHQC010000034.1, from coordinate 34,912 downwards.
GCCGGCCTTCTCGACCGCTTTGAGTATCCAGCGTCTCCGACAACAAAAGAGTGAGCAATTCGGTAAGCTCTAATCCATGTTAGTTAAAACCCGCCCGCAAGGCTTTGATAATTCTTGGCGCTTCCACCGGTGAGCACTGGCCTTTTACTTCGTTCTCCAACCGCTGCCATTGCCTGGCAGTTTCACGAACAGCAAGATTCTCGGCGTAAGCAAATAACGTAGTGCCAGTGCTGGGGTTGATAATTTTGCCTTCTTCAGTAGCATCATTGTCTTTGTTGACGTCGCGATGCATTAAAGAAAGTTTTGCATTGCAGACATATTTAAGTCGCTGATCAAAAGTTTTAATTAGCGCATACTCAGCGCTGGTGGCATATCTGGTGCCAGGACGACAAAAGCCACATTTAACCAGCAGCGGCGTGACCAGATCGCGGCTAGGATTGCTAGCTGTAAATGGATTGGCTCCCATAAAAACTTCGTTACTGGTATTGTCTTTGAAATAGAAAAAGCCTGTTTGCACCACTGGTGGTATGGCCTTCCAATCAACTAAAGGCAGCTGAGCAGGCTGCAAATTACTTCTCTTCGCCAGCTGTAATTCCACATAATTTGAATGAGAATAGAAATCTTGCAATGGATGCAACAATTGCCCAAATTTGCGCAAAACGAAAAGCTGGTCTGTCTTGTTCTTGCCGGCAAGGCATAAATGATGCCTGATCTCGCTGTAGCAACTTTCTACATAAGCCAAACTCTCTTTGATTTTGCAGTTATCAAAATGGTGACTGTCGTTCAAAAATTCGGGTGAGCCTAGAGCATCCTGGCTATAATTGCCCTTATTTATAACGGTAAAACTCGGCTTGCTAATCTTTGCACCGCCGCTCACCAGCGCCGTGCGGGTAATATTCTCATGAATGGCTCCACCAGCAAAAGTGTAAGTTTTAAAAGCGTTGACTGTGCCAGTCGAATACATAGCTGCGACAAACAGCAGGGCAAGTATTAAATGAGCCTGGCTTTTGTGGATTTTGCAGGAAAAAAGCCGCATTTCATAACCTGCGCGAAGACGGCCTAGTTTATCATTTGATATCATTATGCTGGAAAATTAGAGGGTTGATAATGGTAGCCAAGATTGCCGCAGCAAGGCCACGACTCTTAGTTGGCACACGCAAAGGCGCCTTTTATCTCCACACCAACGACAACGGCAAAAGCTGGCAGCTCGAGGGCCCGCATTTTCTTGGCCACATTATTCACCATGTAGTAGCCGACCCGCGCAACAGCAGCGTGCTGCTAATGGCAGCCAAAACCGGGCACTTAGGCCCCACAGTATTTCGCAGCTTAGACGGCGGCACTACCTGGGTAGAAGCCAGCTCACCACCAGCCTTTCCTAAGGTAGCTGAAGGCCAAAAAGGACGTGCCGTCGGCCAGGTCTTCTGGGTCACTCCCGGCCACGAGACAGAAAAATCAACCTGGTACGCGGGCACCTCTCCACCTGGGCTCTTTCGCTCTGAAGACGACGGCGCCACCTGGGAGCCCGTTTCAGGCTTCAATGATGCTGCCGACTACGACAAATGGTCTGCATCAGGCGAGACACCAGGCGGACAGCCACTGCACTCAATCATCGTCGACCCTCGCGACAGCGCCCACATGTACGCCTCGATTTCGGTTGGTGGTACCTTCGAAAGTAATGACAAAGGCAACACCTGGAAACCATTAAACCGTAAAATTGAAGCCGACTGGATTCCGGACGAGACTGTAGAATACGGGCACGACCCGCATTGTTTAATACAGCATCCTGGCGACCCAGACAAACTGTATCAACAAAACCACTGCGGCATTTATCGCATGGACAGACCATCGAGCGACTGGATTCGCATTGGCAACAACATGCCCAAAGAAGTGGGAGACATTGGTTTTCCGATGGTGCCCCACCCCCGAGATGCCAGCCGCGTCTGGGTATTTCCGATGGATGGCACAACGGTGTGGCCACGCACCAGCCCTGACGGCAAACCGGCAGTTTATGGCACCGAAGACAGTGGCAACAGCTGGAAGCGCTTAGATAGCGGCCTGCCCAAAGAGCACGGTTATTTTACGGTGAAGCGCCAGTGCATGACCGCTGACTCATGCGAAAAAGTCGGTCTCTACTTTGGCACCACATCTGGTGAAGTCTGGGCCAGCCTGGATGAGGGTCAAAATTGGAGCTGTATCGTACGATATTTGCCTGAAATTTATTCTCTCACCACGCAGGAGAGCGAGTAAATATGATGGTTCATATTCCCGGGCCACTACTCTCGTATACCAGGGGCCAACGCAGCTTAGATACGGAGGCACCATCACTTCTGGCACTAACGCAAAAGCTCGACCAAGAATTTCCGGGAATGAAGTTTCGCATAATAGACGAACAAGATCACATACGCCAACATATCAAAATATTCGTCAACAAAGAAGAAGTGAAAACACTGGATACCACGTTAGCCATCAATGACATTGTGCATATTACCTGCGCCCTGAGCGGGGGCTAAATGCCAGAGCCTGAGCTAGATTCAGACCAAGTGCCAGAGCTAGGCCAAGACCGCACCGGCGACTTTTCGCCATCGGAGCTGGCTCGCTACAATCGGCATCTGCTATTGCCTGAAGTGGGTAGCGCCGGGCAACTGAAACTGAAACAGAGCAAAATACTCATAGTTGGCGCTGGTGGATTGGGCTCACCCATAGCGCTCTATCTAGCCGCAGCAGGTGTGGGCACCATTGGCATTATTGACGACGACAACGTAGATTTATCAAATTTGCAACGTCAGGTGATTTACACAAAAGAAGATATCGGCAAGTCAAAAGCCAATAGCGCAGCAGCCCGTATGGGTGCTTTAAATGGCGACATAGAAATAGAAGCTTTGCATGAAAAGCTCAGCACTGCCAATGCCAAACAGATAATTGCTGGCTATGATCTGGTTATTGACGGCACCGATAATTTCTCTACCCGCTATCTGGTTAACGATGCCTGCGTCATGCTCGGCAAACCAAATGTTTATGGTGCCATCTTTCGCTTTGAAGGTCAGGTCAGCCTGTTCAACCCGCCGGCCGGGCCATGCTACCGCTGTCTGTTTCCTCAGGCACCACCCGCGGAGACAATACCAAACTGTGCCGAAGGCGGAGTGTTAGGCGTTTTGCCTGGCATTATCGGCACGCTGCAAGCCACTGAAGCGATAAAACATATACTTGGTATTGGTGAGCCTCTGGTTGGGCGTTTACTACTATTTAATTGCCTGCCCATGACTTTTGACGAATTGAAAATCAAGCGCGATGCAAATTGTGCCCTTTGTGGTGACAATCCGACTATTTCGAAACTCACGGACGAAGCCGCTTTGTGTACCAGTGAGACGCCAGGCAAAGAAGCTTTAAGCGCGCGCGAACTTTCAGCTCTATTGTCGCAAGATAATCCACCGCTGTTATTAGATGTGCGTCGCGGCGAAGAATATATTCTGGGCAATTTGCCTGACTCAGTTTTAATTCCAGTAGATGAATTGAACGAACGACTGGAAGTTTTAGATAAAGACAAAGACATTGTTGTCTACTGCAAAAGCGGCGCGCGCAGCCGCAGAGCCATGGATATGCTAAAGGCCGCCGGTTTTAAAAAGGTGCGTCACCTCACTGGTGGCATCATCAGTTGGGCCCAAGAGGTTGATCCGTCTCTTGGTGTAAGCTGATGGCTCTTTGCCCCGACTGCGGCAAATCAAAAGCGGCTACACGGGCCGGTTCCATTACATCGTACTTTTTTCAAGAAAAATATTGTAATTGCCACAGTAACGGCAAATCAAGCCACGCATCGCGGCGAGCGACAATCATTGAAAGCAACAATCGCATCTGCACCAATTGCGGCAAGTCGAGCCCTAAAGATCAAAAAGCCGGATCATTTACTGCATATCTTTTTAAAGAACTGCGCTGTCAATGTCTAAATCCACAATTTAGAATTCCGCAATTCGAAGACTCTGCCAGCATCATAGAACACGAACACACCGGCACAGCAGAGCGGGCCAATTACAGGCGCACTCTGGCGAAAAGTTTCAAGGCTGAAGCCTCAAATCAAACTGGCAAAGCAATTGGACCTGGTGCAGTTATTGGTGGCACATTTAAAATCGAATCTGTTATTGGCGAAGGTGGCATGGGTACCGTGTACCTGGCAGAGCACCTGGCCATGCGCAGGCAATATGCTTTAAAGATTTTGCTGCCGAGCATGGTGAGCGAAAAGCATTTGATTCGCTTTCAAGCAGAAGCAAAAACTCTTGCCACACTTAATCATCCAAGTTTAGTCAATGTCTACGATCTGGGTATTCACGAACAGTCGGTCTTTTACTATTCGATGGATTACCTCACCGGCCGCAACTTAGAAAATTTATTGGTTGAAGAAGGCCCACTCACCCTGGCGCGCACCATCGATACTTTTCTGCCAGTGCTTGATGGTCTGGCATACGCTCACAGCCATGGTATTGTTCATCGCGACATTAAACCAGCCAATATTTTTATCTGTACTCCTGGTGGTGCAGAAGTTAAAATTCTTGATTTCGGCATTGCCAAATTGGTCAATGCAGACAATCTGCAACAACTCACCGCCGCCGGAGAAATATTTGGCAGCCCATTTTATATGAGCCCAGAACAATGTCTTGGTGACGAAATTGACGCTCGCTCTGATATTTATTCGGTTGGCTGCGCCATGTATGAGTGTCTCACTGGCTATGTGCCCTTTGAAGCAAGTTCATCGGTAGAAATTGCCATGCTGCACCAAGAAAAAGAGCCACCGTCACTAGCGAGCGCAAGCAAGAGAGAATTTCCCCAATCGATAGAGATGGTACTGGCCAAATGTCTGGCTAAACTACCGGAGCGGCGCTATCAGTCTGCCGGCGAGTTAATGGCAGATTTAGAACGCGTTAAAGACGGCAAAGCAATAATCATATATGAGCGGAAAATTGCATCAGAACCACCTGATAATTATGATAATGAAGATGACAGCGAAGATAACAATGCAGATTATCAAGATAAAAATAAAAGCAAAGCGCCACTGATGGCAGCAATTGCCATCATCATCACCTGTCTCAGTTCGATACCCGCCTGGTTTTTCTTTGCCAGCGACGGTGAAAAACCTGAAGGCCCATCAACAGTAGAAAGTGAGCCGGCAAAAATCGCAAGCGCTCAGCCTGATTTCAAAGAAAGACCAGCAGACTATCAAGTCAAACCTTTTCTTGACAGTAATCCTGACGAATACTCAAAAATCATTACTATTGCTGGTCAGAAACTAAAGCTATTTTCCTTTCCCCGATTTTGCATCGGCAATCTCTCTGTGTGGAAAAATGGCGTCAAAATCGATACTCTCCTGGCACAAGGTGACTGCAAAGTGCCCTCAGGGCATGTACTCAGACTGGAAGCAAATAAATTTGTCAGCGATCATCCGCAGTTGCTGAAATATTTTAAGAGCGACGATCTGTATGCCATCAATTTTTTAGACAGCAACGCTAACTCAAGTTCTTCGCTGCCGTACATAGCAAAACTGACGGCACTGCAGTCGGTATCAATTACTGTAGCCACACTCACTGATAGAGACGTGGCCTATCTGAACCAACTAAAGAAACTTCAAGATTTAAACTTGACTGTAACTGGTGCCGGAACAGGTGCGTTAACGAAGCTTGAGCTGTTGCCCCAATTACTCTGGTTCAGTTTAAGCTGCGCCGGTAAAGTTTCACCCATATTTGAAAAACTGGCACACAATGATAATTTGATGCACCTCAATTTGCGGCGAATGATGCTAAAGGAAAAAGACTTTGACGCCATTGCATCATGCAAAAATATACAGCGGCTTGTTCTAGTCAATGTGCCGATAACAATCGCTGACCTGGCAAAACTGACCGCACTGAAGCGACTCAATTATCTGCAAATTAGTAATTGCCCGAGCTTAGACGCTTCGTGCCTGGACAGCCTGAAAAAGTTTAAAAAGTTAGAGTATCTGACCCTTCCACCAGGCCTGCTCAATGCCGCACAAGAGCAAGAGCTAGCCCGAGCGCTGCCAAAGTTAAAAGGGCAGGCACCCAGATGACAGAACAACTTTGCACCAGATGCGGTAAAGCAGAGTCGCCTGACAGGGCCGGTTCAATCACGTCGTATTTTTTCGAACATAAATATTGCCAGTGTGAGCGGCGCAAACAGCAAGATTTGAGACTATCGAAAAGTGCTACGGTGCCAGGCAAAAGCGGACGCATTTGTCTTGCTTGCGGCAAGTCTCGCCCCCAAGAACAAAAAGCCGGCTCATTCACGTCATTTCTCTTTAAAGAACTACGTTGCCACTGCAGCGTGCCTAAATTTGCGGCAGCAGAAAACAAACGCACACAAGTTGCCGATAGAATCAAACAGAAACGCCAGACCGCCAGAAGCAGAATACAAAGCTTCGGTCAATCGGGGCCCATCCCCATAGGCCCTGGCACTATTATTGGTGGCACATTTAAAATAGCCTCGACCATCGGCGAAGGTGGTATGGGAACGGTCTACTTAGCCCAGCACCGCATTCTGCCGCAGAAGTTTGCCTTAAAGATATTAGCGCAGAGTCTTGTAAGCGAAAAATATTGGCAACGCTTTCAGGCCGAGGCAAAAACTCTTGCTGCGCTGAAGCATCCAAATCTTGTTCAAGTATTTGATCTGGGCATTCACGAAAACTCGGTCTTTTACTATTCTATGGATTATCTTGAAGGGCGCAACCTCGAAGATATACTTGCAAAGGATGGGCCACCGACTCTAGAACGCACCATAGAAATATTTCTAGCCGTGCTAGATGGCCTTGCATACGCGCATCGCAATGGCATTGTGCATCGCGATATCAAACCAGCAAATATTTTTATCTGTAATAAAGGCACAAGTAGTTCTGAAGTGAAAATTCTTGACTTTGGCATAGCCAAATTAGTGAAAGGTGACAAAGCAGGGCAAGAACTAACGGCCGTAGGCGAAATATTCGGCAGCCCTTACTACATGAGCCCCGAACAATGCATGGGAAACGCTGTGGACTCGCGCTCTGACATTTATTCAGTGGGCTGCTCTCTGTTCGAAACATTGACCGGTTTTGTTCCCTTCGAGGCTGACTCGTCACTTGCAATTGCGCTTATGCATCAAGAAAATGAACCACCACTACTTTCTGATGTTGCAAGTGTTGAATTACCCACTTCTGTTGATACTGTTATCTCTAAATGCATGGCCAAGTTGCCGCGAGATCGCTATCAATCAGCTAAGGAGCTAGCGCTTGATCTCGAGCGCATTCGCGATGGCAAAGAAGTGGCAGCATATAGAACTGCCGAAGTACAAGAGGCGCAGGGCAGCGTTGAGGAGCATGACGATAATCTCACCAGGAGATGGCTAATACCAGTTACGATGGTATTACTTTTACTAGGCGGTTACGCGTTATGGATTGTGGTCTACCCACCAGCAAGACCAGAAGCAGAAAGAATTGCGAAAATAAAACCAGTATCACTGCTCTTTGACAAGAGGGTGATTTTAGACCAAGATTCTATAATAGACTCACAAACTGACAGTACGTTTGTAGTAGCAGAGCAGCAACAAAACAGAATCCAGCAATTTCTAATAGAAAGAAAGACGCCGTATAGCCACTTTTCGCCTGACCGAAAGTTTCTAATTTTCGATTTTCCTGCTGATATTAATCTGGGCAAGGTCATATTCAAAAACCCTGCTAAAACGCAGTTTCTTAGCGTTAAGGCTCAGGGTCAAGTAAAGGTTCCCACTAACATATCTAGCCGATTTGAAGCTTCAGATTACACAAAAGCTTATCCAGATCTGATCAAGTTCTTTAGACCCGAAGACTTTACAAGCCTGGCCTTCAGAAATGCAAATGTGAAAAATGACCGCTTGGGTCCTAATCTAGTGCGCCTTAATTTGACAAAGCAACTCGATCTAAACTATAGCGCTATCGATGACAGCGACTTACGCTGGCTTGATGAAATGAAGTCACTCACTAGTTTCAATTTGAGATTTACAAAGATAACAGGCGAAGCTTTTGGCAAGAGCAAAGTCTTCAGTCACCTCAATAGTTTTGACATTAATGGTATGAGCAATACCACTGCTGTATTGGAAAAAATCCCACCACAGAGGCGTTTGAAATTTGTTGATATTGGCCACTCGAAATTAACAGCAAAAGATTTTGACTTGCTGTCGAAGTTGTCGAATCTAGAAAATTTGACCATCGACAATTTCAAATTGAACGATGAGAATTTAGCATTGCTGACAAAAAACCAATCACTAAAAGGCTTAAACCTTAGCGGCTGCGAAGGAATGACAAAAACATCGCTGGCATATCTTAAAAATCTAAAGAGTCTGCTTACACTGCGATTGCCGCCAGCATTTTCGCCAGAAGAGATCGCCGCACTGAGAAAAGCCTTGCCCAAAACCAAAATCTTTGAAGGCTAAAGCCAATGAGTGAGCTTTGCAAAAATTGCGGTAAAGAGAAGTCGTCGGGAAGGGCCGGCTCTATCACTGCATATTTTTTCGAACATAATTATTGCCAGTGCGAGCAGCGCAAACAAAAAAACCTGAGACTATCGAGAAAAGCCACCGCGCCAGGCAAAAGTGAACGCATTTGTCTTGCTTGCGGCAAGTCGTGCCCAGAAGATCAAAGAGCCGGCTCATTTACAGCATTTCTGTTTAAGGAACTGCGCTGCCAGTGCAGCAAGCCTAAATTTGCAGTAGCTCAAAGTAAACGTACGCAGGTTGCAGAAAGATTTAAACAAAAACGTCAGACGGCCCGACGCCACATGGACAGGTTACGCCATGGAGAAGCAATACCAATTGGCCCGGGCACCATAATCGGTGGCACATTTAAAATAGCTTCCATTATTGGCGAAGGGGGCATGGGAACGGTCTACTTAGCCCAACACCGCACTTTGCCGCAAAAATTTGCCTTAAAAATATTGGCCCAGAGTCTTGTAAGCGAACAATATTGGCAGCGCTTTCAGGCCGAGGCAAAAACCCTTGCTGCGCTCAAGCATCCAAACCTGGTCAATGTTTATGACTTAGGCATACATGAGAACTCAGTCTTTTATTATTCAATGGACTATCTCGAGGGGCGCAACCTCGAAGACATACTTGCAAATAATGGACCACAGACTCTAGAGCGCACCATCGAAATATTCTTGGCAGTACTAGATGGCCTCGCCTATGCCCATCGCAACGGCATTGTGCATCGCGATATCAAGCCTGCCAATATTTTCATATGCAATAAAGGCACAAGCGCCGCCGAAGTAAAAATTCTCGACTTTGGCATTGCCAAATTGGTGAAAGGTGACAATGCCGGGCAAGAACTAACTGCCGCAGGCGAAGTATTTGGCAGCCCTTTTTACATGAGCCCAGAACAATGTATGGGAAATGCAGTGGACGCACGCTCTGATATTTATTCAGTGGGCTGCTCATTGTTTGAAAGTCTCAGCGGTTTCGTGCCCTTTGAGGCTGACTCGTCACTTGAAATAGCATTGATGCATGAAGAAAACACACCACCATTAATTTCGGACGTTATGAGTAATCAGCTACCTTCTTCGGTTGATGCTGTAATAGCAAAATGTCTGGCTAAAAACCCCCGCGACCGATATCAATCAGCCAAAGAGTTGTCTCTTGATCTTGAGCGCATAAAGGAGGGTAAAGATGTTGCCGAGTACAGAAGTGCTGGTGAGAAAAAAGCTCACGTCAATACTGAAGCTGAGCACGGCAAAAATTTGACAGGACCCTTGCTGATTGGAGGAGCGGTGGCGACCTTCCTTTTAATGGGCGGCTATTTTCTATGGAACACGATGCTCACGCCAGCACGAATAGAAACAGTAAGAACTGAAAAAACAAAAGCAATCAAACTGTTTCTTTCTGATGAAGCTTACACTGTAGACCAAAGTTACATTCTAGAGTCACGTACTAACTACACGGACAAATTAACACCGCAACACCATACTAATATCAAGCAATACCTAGCACAGAGAAAGACGCCCTACAGCCACTTATCGCTACACGGAGAACTTCAAATTTTTGATTTTCCTGCCGATATTAGTTTGGGCACAATTACTTATAAGAAAGGCAATAAATTCACACAAGTAAACGCCAACGGTCAGGTAGAAATACCTGTCGGTAGTATCGCCCAATTCGTTGCCGGAGACAGTGTAAAAGAGTATCCTGATCTGATCAAGTTTTTTAGAACCGACGATTTTACCTGTCTAGAATTTACGAACATGGCAAAGAAAAATCCCCAATTAGGACCTAATTTAGTTCGCCTAACCAAGACCAAAGAGCTTGTTTTAGCAGGCAGCAATATTGAGGATGAAGATCTCCGCTGGCTCGACAAAATGAAATCAGTTATTTTTCTCGACCTGAGCAATACTAAAGTAACCGGCGACGGTTTTAGTAAGAGCAAAATTTTCACTCGTCTCGATTCCTACATTATAAATGGCATGAAGAATATCACGCCTGTGTTGGAAAAAATTTCACCAGAACGGCAACTGCGATTCATCAGTATCGGTGCCACTAAGCCCACAGCAAGAGACTTTGCATTACTGTCAAAATTATCTGGTGTTAAATCTCTAATTATTTATGGTACGACTTTGAAAGACGAAAACATAAAATCACTAGTGCGGATGCAGTCATTGAGAGAATTGAATCTTCGCTTCTGCAAAGGCTTAACCAAGTATTCTCTTGTCTATTTTAAACAATTTAAAAACCTGCGTAACCTTACGATACCCAGTAACATACTCTCACCGCAAGATATGGCTGCTCTTAGAAAAGCATTACCAAAAACCCGAATCGACCAGCTGTAACAGTAACATTGAAAATTACCACACTTAAGGCTACAGGCAGCATTCGCATAGAGTAATGACATGAGTGAGCTTTGCAAAAATTGCGGTAAAGAGAAGTCGTCGGGAAGGGCCGGCTCTATCACTGCATATTTTTTCGAACATAATTATTGCCAGTGCGAGCAGCGCAAACAAAAAGAGATGCGACTACCTGGCAGTGCCACTTCACCTGGAAAGAGTGAGCGCATTTGTCTTAACTGTGGCAAGTCATGCCCAGAAGAGCAAAAAGTTGGTTCTTTTACGGCATTTCTCTTTAAAGAACTGCGCTGCCAGTGCAGCAAGCCAAAACTTGCGGTGGCACAAAATAAACGCACGCAGGTTGCAGATAGGGTTAAGCAAAAAAACCAAACCGCCATAAGTCAATTGCATCGCCGTGGCGAGTCAGCAACATTACCGATTAACCCTGGCACTATCATCGGTGGCACATTTAAAATATCCTCCGTTATCGGCGTTGGCGGTATGGGCACAGTATACCTGGCACAGCATCGCACGCTGCCGCAAAACTTTGCCTTGAAAGTATTGGCCCAAAACCTGGTAAGCGCGCAGCACTGGCAGCGCTTTCAGGCCGAGGCAAAAACACTGGCGGCGCTCAAGCATCCAAACCTGGTCAATGTTTATGACTTAGGCATACATGAGAACTCAGTCTTCTATTATTCAATGGATTATCTCGAAGGGCGCAACCTCGAAACCATCCTTGCTCAAGAAGGGCCACAGACCTTAGAGCGCGCCATAGAAATATTTTTAGCAGTACTAGATGGCCTGGCCTATGCCCATCGCAATGGCATCGTGCATCGCGATATCAAGCCTGCCAATATTTTCATATGCAATAAGGGCACAAGCGCCGCCGACGTAAAAATTCTAGATTTTGGCATCGCCAAATTGCTCAACGTTGACACCGCAGGCCAGGGCCTAACTGCCGCAGGCGAAATATGCGGCAGCCCTTTTTACATGAGCCCAGAACAATGCGCAGGCAATGCCGTGGACCCACGCTCTGATATTTATTCAGTGGGTTGCGCCATGTTTGAAACTCTTAGCGGCTTTGTGCCATTTGAGGCTGACTCGGCCATCGAAATAGCAATGATGCACGAGGAAAGCGAGCCGCCGACGCTCTCAGAGGTGATACCAGATCAATTGCCATACTCAGTAGACCTGGTGATTGCCAAATGCCTGGCAAAGCATCCACGTGACCGTTATCAGTCTGCCAAAGAGCTCACGCTAGACCTGGAGCGCATAAGGGATGGCAAAGATCTGACAAGCTATAGCCCCCTTCGTCCTGGCCGCGCCGAAGACGAACCAGAACTAGACCTAGAACTAGAAGATAAGCAAAATCGCACAGCACTACTGGTGGTACTGGCAACAATACTGGTGTTTGCGGGCACCGGCGGATTTCTTGTTTGGAATGCGTTTTTTAAACCAGTTGAAAAGCCAAAAGTGGAAACTGTCGAAAAAACGGTAAAGAAGAATGATGACACCGAAAAAAACTTCTCTGATCCGGATGGTGACGATCAGTTTGTCTCTGAAATGGCCGACAAACCTTTTGTGGACAGATTCTTACGAACTAGGCACACAAATTATTCACGCATTATCGAAGTACAGGGCGTCAAGAAAAAGCAATTTTCTTTCCCTACCGATTTTTCGATGGGTAATCTCACATATTTAGCCAACCAGAGATTTTTCAAGGCGCGCGGCATAATCACAATGCCAAAAGACGGCACTTTGATAATTCAAGCCAATAACAACGTGGCAGAGTATCCAGAGCTTCTAAAATACTTCCAGAAAGACGATATAAACGCCCTTGAGTTTCGAAACAGCCAAATTAGCAACCCGCTGCTAATGCGGTATATTTCAGATTTGACGTCGCTTAAAAGTTTGCGGTTTGTGGCAATTGAATTGGAAAGTCAAGATTTTCCGTATTTTGATAAACTCAAAAATCTGACAAACTTAGAATTAAAGTTAACCACCCATGGTGCAGACTTAGCCAGAAGCACGGTTTTACCGCAGCTAGACTCACTCTACATTTCAAAGTGTTCTACTGCCTCGCCTCTAATAGAGAAACTAACTCACTGCAATAAGCTGACTTCCCTCTATTTAGTTCGAAGCCGCATTGCTGCTCAAGACTGTAAAAACCTCGCGGCGATTCCAAACCTGGAGGAGCTTGCTTTAGATGACATTATCATTTCGGACCAAAATCTTGAGCAGCTCTCTGAAGCAAAAAAATTGAAACAATTGAGACTGCCAAAATGTATTGGACTGACCCAGGCATGTCGAAACTCTTTGACCAAATTTAAAAGCCTAGAATCGGTGACCTTACCAGCAGACTTGCTCACAGAAGCTCAAATTGAAGAAGTGAAACGCGCAAATCCAAAACTTTCATTTACACATTAGATATAATGAGTAGATGAGCGAGCTTTGTCGAAATTGCGGTAAAGAAAAGTCGCCGGCTGAAGTCGGCTCAATTACGTCATACTTTTTTGAACATAAATATTGCCAGTGCGAGCGGCGCAAGCAGAAAGATCTGAGACTATCACACGATGTTACCGCGCCGGGCAAAAGCGGGCGCATTTGCCTTAATTGCGGCAAATCTCGCCCTGAAGATCAGAAAGCAGGTTCATTTACCGCCTTTCTTTTTAAAGAGCTACGGTGCCAGTGCAGCCGTCCCAAATTTGCGGCGGTACAAAATAAGCGCACACAAGTTGCCGATCGAATACAACAAAAACGCCAAATTGCAAGAAGCAAAATACAAAACTTACGTGGCGGCTCTGGATCGATACCCATAGGCCCAGGCACTATAATCGGTGGCACCTTTAAAATAATCTCAACCATCGGCGAAGGTGGTATGGGAACAGTCTATTTAGCCCAACACCGAACCCTGCCGCAGAAGTTTGCTTTAAAGATATTGGCCCAGAGTCTTGTAAGCGAACAATACTGGCAGCGCTTCCAGGCCGAGGCAAAAACCCTGGCCGCGCTAAAGCATCCAAATCTCGTCAACGTTTTCGATTTAGGCATTCACGAAAAATCTATCTTCTATTATTCAATGGACTATCTTGAGGGGCGCAACCTCGAAGACATACTTGCAGATGATGGACCACAGACTTTAGAACGCACCATAGAAATATTCTTAGCAGTGTTAGACGGCCTCGCCTACGCGCATCGCAACGGCATCGTACATCGCGACATTAAACCAGCCAATATCTTCATTTGCAACAAAGGCACAAATGGTGCCGAAGTGAAGATTCTTGATTTTGGCATAGCCAAATTAGTTAAAGGTGATAACGCAGGCCAAGAACTAACTGCCGTGGGTGAGATATTTGGCAGCCCTTATTATATGAGCCCTGAGCAGTGCATGGGTAATGCAGTGGACGCGAGCTCTGACATTTATTCAGTGGGTTGCTCACTCTTTGAGACATTGACTGGTTTCGTTCCCTTTGAGGCAGACACGTCACTTAAGATAGCGTTGATGCATGAGGAAGATACGCCACCATTACTTTCTGATGTTATAAGCCATCAACTGCCCACCTCGGTTGACACCGTAATTGCAAAATGCCTGGCCAAACTTCCACGCGATCGCTATCAATCTGCTAAAGAGCTAGCGATAGATCTCGAACGTATTCGGGATGGCAAAGATGTGGCCGCATATAGAAGTGCTAGAGCAAAACAAGCTCAGGTAGCTACTGAAACTGCGCACGACAGGAATTTAACAGGGCCATTGCTGATAACGCTTTCGGTCGTAACATTTTCTTTGTTGGGCGGCTTCTTCTTATGGAGTAATTTTCTTTTCCAGCCTAGACAAACAGAAGCAGAAAGAATTGAAAAAACAAACACAGCCAAACTCTATCTTGACGCTCCTCCCAGTGTAGACCGTGTGAGCCTTGTAGATCAACTGACCGAAAACACGGACAAAATAACACCGCAACAACACAGCAGAATCAAGCAATTTCTGGCACAGCAAAAAACTCCGTACAGCCATCTTTCACAAGACAAAAAGTTCTTGATTTTTGACTTTCCTGCAGATATTAAATTGGGTACGATTATATCGCAAAGTAACAGTGATGATGGGCAAAGAGCTGCCATAGGGCAGCTAATATTTCCTGTCGATGTGAACAGAAAATTTGATGCCGAAGATTGCGTATATACATATCCCGATCTGATCAAATTTTTCCGGCCCGAAGATTTCACTTGTCTGCGATTTAGACATATGGAAAAAAAAGTTCCCAAATTAGGAGCTAATTTAGTTCGCCTTACTAAAACCAGACAACTCGACTTAGCAGGCAGCCGCATCTATGATGAAGATTTCAGCTGGATCGATAGAATGAATTCAATTACAGAACTCAATTTGAGCAACACTTTTGTCACAGGCGAAGCCTTTAGCAAAAGCAAAAGTTTTACTCGTCTGAACACCATTGAAATCGATAGTATGAAAAATATCACTCCTGTGTTGGAAAAACTTGCACCAGAAAGACAACTGCGATTTTTGAATATTGGGAGCACCAGGCCGACAGCACAAGATTATGCCTTATTAGCTAAGCTAAGAGGTGTTTGGCGTTTACGGCTCTGCAATACTAATTTGACAGACGAAAACCTAGGCATGATATCTCAGATGCACGGCCTAAAAGAACTGGATCTGACTCGCTGCGAAAGGCTTACCCGAAACGCTCTAATCTATTTTAAACAATTTAAAAGCCTGCGTGAGCTTAGCGTACCGTTTGATATATTGACGCCGCAAGACTTAGCTGAACTAAGAAAAGCATTGCCTAAGCTCAAGATTATTGAGAGCTAGGGGCGATAATGAAAGCTCCTACGATTAAATCTAGATGTAGTATTTGCGACGTGAAAACATGAGCGAACTTTGTGGGAATTGCGATTACATCTGGTGCTAGAACACTGTTCAAAAGCAGTTACCACTTCACCGCTCGTATTTTCGCGTCCAGCTGCAATTTTTTGCTAGCTTCACGCAAACGGTCAGACTGCTTGAAACTTTCATTAGTCTGTTTATTGTCATTGGCGCGTTCAGTTTGAATGGTATCAATCTCAGATAGCTTGCCCAAACGCTGTAGGACATCCTCGAATTCAAAGTTGTAGGCAAGTGAGGCTTTTCTACCTGTCTCGCTTTTCCGCAGGTGTTCAGCCAGATTGTTATATGCAATGTAAGCGGCCGGATAATCTTCAGCCAAATAATAAGCGTGAGCGATGGCTCGTAAGGTAGTAGCTAGTTTTTTGTCATTTTCACCAAGTTGAGATTTTTGTTTCGTCAAAATTTGACTGAGCATATCTTGGGCTAAGCTACAGTTGTTGCCTTTCACTGTTTCAACTGCAATCAGCCTTAAAAACCCCAAGACCTGCTCATTATTTTCGAGAACGAGATTGTCGTCACCCCAGCCTGGTTTGTCATCAGTTGGGTGCCCAGAGTTAGTAGCAAAATCATATTCTAAAATCGACGATAGAATTTTCTTGACTTTGTCATAGTCAGCTTGTTGACTATGGTACTGCATCTGACAGGCCATCTGGGAGAGGTGAGCCGTGCTTCCAGCTCCCATTACTGCCATGACACGCTCAACGGCTTCTTCCATCAGCATTGAAGCTTTATCTCTGGCACCATTTTTTGTCAATAGATAGGGTAGTCCATAAGCCGGTAACAACGATTGGAGATGTGCAGCTGCGGGGTCAGTAGTGCTAAAAAGAGTAAATGCATGCCGGGCGTGTTCAACAGCAGAATCAACTCGGTTGTCCTGTGCTTCAAGACACGCCAATTTAAGCCAGTAGTGACTCGCGTTTGTTAGTTTGTTGGTCTGTGCAAGCATGGCCGCATCAAGATTTGCCTTAATGGTATTTGCAGTTTGACCAGTCGACCTGGGAACCGTTTGTGCCTCCAGGTCAGCAATCTTAATTAGAAGATCTGGTTTTCGAGAGTCGTTATCTTTGATCAACGTAAGTGCGCGCTTACTTAGAATCAGCGCTTTACTCGCTTCAATTCTGTATTCGGCTGAGCGCTTCAGACACACCTCGAGCATTTCTTCTTCATGCATAGCTATTGGCTTCGTTACAGCTTCAAGTGCAAGCTTATCGAATAAGCCTCTCTGATTTGGTTCAAAAGGCGGCAAGCCTGGTTCTGAAACATAAGCCGGGGCATCAAAATAATTAAAGGCGACAGTGGCATAGTCGTGCAATTGCTCAGCAGCGAGCGCAGCAATAATGTGCGCCTCACTTAAAGAAGACCTACTTTCTTTATTTGCAGCATTTGCGGCAGCGAGTGCGTCCGCCCACTGTTTCCTTTCCAGATACATTTCAGCAAGAAACAGCTGGGAATTCTCAAGTGAAACTTTGACATTGCTGTTTCGAACTTTCGCTAAAGTGTTATGGAGATCCTGCATCATGGAAATTGCCTGAGCACTCTTTCCAGCTCTTCTATAAATGGTTGCGAGCTCAACCACCGTAGCAACATAAGCGTCACTGAATGCAGTGCCACTCATCTGACTCTTAAGATAAAAAGCCTGCGCTTTATCAAAATCAGCAATAGATGCATAGATACAAGCGGCATCTATCTTTAGAAGTCTAGAACCAAGCGTGTCTCGCTTCCCAGATTCTGTCAAAGCTTGTTCTATAAATGTCCTGGCCCGTTCACTGTCGCCTGCATAGTGATAAGTCAAAGCCAGTAATCGCAATTCAAACGGGCTACGGAAGTCTGGTGGCAACGAGTTGACTTGCCCCGCCTTTACTTTGTTAAATGCCATCTCAGCAGCAAGTAAGGTGCTTTGTACTTTAATTGACTCTTTATCGAGAGACTTCTCATCTAGCGATTGATGCAATTTAGAAAGAATATTATTCGATAAATCAAACCATTTTTGATCTGCGAATTTTCTTGCAATAGTTAAATTGGCAAGATACAAATTAAGCCGCGATCGTGGCCTGTGCTTACCATGGGAAGGAAACTGATATCCCTGGAACGCTGCCACCGCTTGTGGTTGGTCCAAATATAGTTTTAACAAGACACGGCTTGCCTGTTGCGCTTCCGAACGTTTCAAATTCTTTATAGCATTCGTACATTGGGTAAGTGTCTTGAAATCCTGGTCACAATTTATCTCGACCAAATTCCCTTCCTCAACATCGCAAATTTGCTTGCGAATCTTTAAATCAATCTTTGCCTTATCAACTTGAGCTGGCGTGGGGAAATACAGCGGAAGTTGATCGAGTCTACGCAGTTGCTGCAAATCGTATCTTGAGTTGTACAGTGATGAGATTGACGCCAGGCACTGCTGAGCGTCAGCAAAATTATTCTTTTGAGCCGTGAGTCTTGCTTTATCATAGAGCGCGGCTGCGAGCGCTTGCAGATCATCACATGCAACTTTTTTAGCCGTAACAGAACTATTCGCCTTTCTCCATCCGTCAATTTGGGATTGATAAACTAGCAGTGCCTCTGAAGGCTGGCCGATTTTCTCAAAATATCTGCCCAACCAGCGAAGATGGCTGGCTCTGTTTGTATATTTTCGACGCATGTATTGCGCCAGTTCCTGAACTTCAACATTAGTCCGGCCGGCTGGAAACTTCACAAGACTGCGTAGCGACTGAAGCAAATAATAGTTGGCCCACGTCGAGATGGCAGCTTCCATCCCGTCTCTCTTCTTGTCGCGCAGTTGTGCCAGGCCAATTTGTAGAGCATCAGTAGAACGGCCTGTTGCAGCAAGATTTGCCAGAATAATTTCAAGGGTCTCAGCATCAAGCCAACGACCATTCTCCTGCTTCGCCAATTCTTGCAAACCGATCTCTAGATATCTATCGGCGGCTTCTAAATCACCAACTTTTTGCATGTCTAACATTGCCGAAAGTGCCGTTCGTTCGAGCAAGTTTGACGGTTCTAATAGAACAGGAATACTTTGAGCTCGCGAAACTGCCATGCCACAACTCGCTTTTGCAAAAATATCTAAGTCTTTGTCGGCGTCTCCGCTATCCCAATTAGCAAAACGGCGCAGGTCGATATCATCTAGTTTTTCAAAAAACCAAACCGGTGAAATGTGTCGCTCATCCTGGGTGACATTCGGCACTCGGTCTAAATCGATTTTTTTGACCTCACCATATTTGGTTAGCACTTCGATATTGACTTTAGAACCAACAGGGCCGGCCAATAGTAACTTGATTTCCGGCCAGGAAGCGGTGCGCAGAAGCTTACCGTCAATAGATAATAGACATGGCTCTTCGCCGCCATCGAGCCTAGCAACAAAATCAACAGAATAGCCAAAATTATCATTAACAGTAATTTTCACAGGCGCACAGCCTCTGACATCTTTCAAAGCCGGCCTGCGGACAGCAATGACCGGCTTCCGAGCAGAAGTGCTACTTGCGCCAACCACCTGGCTACTGAAGCCGTTGAGACCAACAGACACGGCCAAAGCTGTGCTAAAAACCTTTTTGATATTCATGCTTTTGACCTGAGGTGCTTGCCAGCGATTGGCCAATTAGAACATGAAGTATACTCAACTAAGCTTTAGCTGTCAGGATTTAGAGCAAGGGGGCGATTATCTACAACGGACGTTTTGTTCTCATTGCTACTGCACTGCTTATCGGCTGCGCCATCTATACCGAAAACTTGCCTCTAAGTGCGCCTGCCTTTGCATCGAGTGTAAACAAACGCGATTTTAGTATCCATCCCATTTTGGGCACAAAGCAAGGAGAACCGTTTCAACAAGCGTTGAATCTGGATATGGTTAAAAAGATGCGGGCAGCTACTCTTGATGCAAACTATTTAAAGCATGAGAAAGCTGAAACCGATGCGGCAAACGCCTTTTGTCACGCTCTCGTCGCAGGTCAACACTTTGATCTGTGGCACGAAGGAAGAATTTGCGAGACATACAATTTTGGCTTCAATCAGATTCCAATTAAGGCTTTCTATTTGAATGGCAAATATACCTCGGCCTTTATCTCTGATGACACAGACAGAAACATTGACGCAAAATTTATCGGTGCCGAAAACTGCGGCAGGCTCAGGCACCCAGTTTTAAATATTGCCGCAGAAGAATCTTTCGAATCTAGTGTTTTGAGTGACTGGCAGATGCGTCAGTTAAATTCTGATTTTTCTTACACCAGCCATCACAATTCTGAGCGCGCACTTTTTCAAAAAGCCGAAATAGCAGCCGCACTTTTGTTTCAAAAGCAGATGATTGGTGAGACGACTGACAATATTCTCTCTCGAGCCGGTAACCCAACCAGTAAAACTCGTCTGGGCAAAATTTGGGGTGACAGCAGTGACGGCTCAACTAGTTGGATTTACTTTCTTGGCTACTCGTGTACACCAGTAAGGCTAATTATCGAAAACGGAAAGTGTGTTGATTCTATGTTTTTATCTGGTGAACAATGTAGCAACTTTTATAGGTGGAATATTAGCCAGCTTTCTCAGTTGAAATTTTATCGTATCCCTGATGAAATCGCCCCTTTTTACAACCCCGATTTACACCCAGTCGGACGCAGCGCCGCATTCATCGTTAACGCCATTGGCGAGCCGTCTACAATCAGCAAGAACACTGAGGGACGAACAGTTTACGTCTACAACTTTGCGAGACATGCGGCAATGAATTTAACCTTTGATAAAGACATCTGTGTATCAAGCGCAAACTCAACAACAATTGGATATAGAAGGAAGGAATATTTTTTCTGAGTAGCGAAGGATGACAGTCCGCCCATATCATCGAGAACAAAATGTAGATTTTGGGTACTACGTCTACGTAACAACAGCGACTTTTTGCTTTTAAGCGAGGCAGCCAATCGGCGTGACGACTCGGAGGCAGCTAGACTTATAGAAATTGTGCTTAATGAACGGTACGAAAATGAACACCACCTGTAATCGCTGTTTGGCGGGGTTCCTCCAAAGAATGGGAAGCAAGTTATTAGGAGCTGCACTGTGAAACTTTGGATAAAGATGTTAGGCGTCGGTATCGGTACAGTGGCTCTTATAGTTGCCATCGATCGCTTAATGGTCAAGATATTAAAAGTTCGGATTCGAAAGGAGATTCAGTCGCTTCCCACTGAGCTTCTTCTAGCCGGGTTGCGCTTTACCCCGACCGACGCAGAAAGGCAAGAAGTCATATTGGCGACCAATCAAGAGAACCTAAATGCACGAGGGTTACTGCTCGGATACTACGGGCGCCCATTTGCAGGCACGGCTGACAGAAAAAAATTTCAAGCACACTCTCTTTGGATTATCGAGCATAAGCCTCTTTCCCCGTTGAACAAGCTAACTCGTCTTACCCCAGACGATGATGATGCCTCATATGAAAAGGGAAAGAAGCTCTGGTTGGACCACTGCCGCAACCAACAAGAAAATATTGAGATATTGACTAACGCCGCCCAGTACTTCTTGATCTTTGATCGCGAGCTTGCAGAGTCGTGTTTGCAAAAAGGCAAAACACTTGAGCCGTACAATCGCGATTTAGCTAAACGGCTTGCTCAAGTATATGACTTAGGCCTTGAACACTTAGACTATAGTGAAAGCAAAAGAAGAGCACTACAAGAACAAGAACGGGCTCTAGCGCTTTCACGCGATCCGTTAGAGATAATATTCATGCTCTTAGACCTACCTGAGCTTGCTTTTCAAGCTGGCGAATTCGAGAAGGCCGCCAATTATTCTCATAGACTGCTTGAAGATGCAAGTAAGGAAAACCCAATCGCACCAACCATCAGCAGCGATGGCACGCACCGAGCACACACTTTTCTTGGACAAATTGCATTGATCAGAGGTGACATAGAGCAGGCCAAGAGGCATTTAAAATCATCTTGTGAAGTGGCACCGTCTCCGGTGCTTAAATCATTTGGCCCCAAGTTTGATCTGGCAAAAACGTTATTAGAAGCGGGCGAGAGATCGGCTGTTATCGATTACTTGGATGGCTGCGCAGAATTCTGGAAGAACAATCGAGGGCGCCTTGCACGCTGGCGTTCAGAGATTGAAAATCGACAGATGCCAGAAGAATGGTCAGAAGAGTAGCCACTCCCACTTAGGCACATATTTGGCCACAAAGTCAGCAGATATTTTCCGTGTAGAAAGTTGTGGACTCACAGCAGCTTTTTCACCATCGCCATCTAATTGCCATATGCGCAAAACAGCCTGGGCAGCTTCTTCAGGAAACTCTGCGGCATATTCTTCTACTTCTACAAATTCTTCACTGTTGTGAAAATTGTAGAGGGCAAGAATAATTGCCTGGCAAACAACTAGTGCTTCACTATCATTTTTCTCGCGACAAAGCTCTGTAAGTTGTTCGATATACAGATCAATAACATTAGAAAGAAGCTCTGAAGCCACCTCTTCGGGATACTTATAATCGATGCCGCTTCCACGTCCAGAGTTGTCCAAGATATGCCTGGCGGTGATACCACCAAGCGCATCTTCTATTTCTGCCGCCAGCTGTTCGAATGACTGTGTCAACTATTTCGCCGTGTCGGCCTTCGCAACGACGGCATCAAAATTGCCGTGCGCCATTGGTGTGGTCTGTGGGCTGAATACAACCTTGGTTGATCTATCCGCAGGCGATTGCAATAGCATCATGGTCACTTGCACTGTGCCTTTTTCTAGCAAGTACAACTGCGCAGGAGCATCTGGTGGCTGCTTGGTATCACGCTCTTTGAAGACCTGCCAGCCGTCGTTACCTAACGTTTTCTCATACCATGGCGCGACTGTGGCTAACTCATCAGGAGCAACAACGGTGCAAGTCTCAGGCTCCTTTTCAATCTTGTCGCCCTTGGCGGCAGGATAGATCGGCAAATGATCATGCTCAGCGCACCACTCGAGCGGGTCGCCTTTGACGGCCAGCGACTTTTCGGTGCCGCCGGAGCAGCCGGTTACTAAAAGGGTTAAGAGTACTGTGCAGATTAAGCGCTTCAATGGAGGTCCTCGAGACTTCGTAAGATGATTGTTCGTACAACAATAGCAAAGTCTTGCGGCTCTGACTTCGAAGAAATGTGACTTGAGGAAAGCCGAAGGCTATCCAAAACCCCACTTGACAGCCCGCTGGCTTCAGGAGTACATTGGGGGCGCTCGGCTTTTTCGAGCCGCCTGTGATGTAAAAATTCACCGGTGCCTGGAGTTTCTTACTACTACACCAATGCAACCGCACTTCTCTCACTGAGAGAAGTAATTGTTTTGCCTGTCGTTTTGACAGCGCGAAGCATGTTTGCACTACTCATGGAGGGCTCAACAATGGATGAGCATATTGAGGCGTCCGATTATTCGGACGCCAGCGCTTCTGCGCGGACAAAAAAAAGCACCACTCAGACTATAGATAGAGAAGACCACTCGCTAGATTCATTTGCTGGGCGCTGGGCGCCGGAGCCCCCACGGCCAGACCAGGGTCTCTGGTTCAACGGTACCAATATTCTAATAATGATTTTTGGAGTGGTGATTCCAATTTTAATTCCAGCGGTGTTTGCCGTAAGCAGCCACAAGCGAGTCGTACTACTATTGTTGGCCCATCCAGTAGAGACTCTGGTGGCACTTGCTCTTTGCCTATCAATACCAATTACAAATTTAAAATTGCACCGAGCGATTTGCAAAGATAATTTTGTTTTTGGCCTAAAGCCAGGTCTAGCAGCTGGCCAAGCAATAGGCACAGCGGTGACCATCGCCATCGCTTGTATGGCGGCAGCTTCGGTTAACACCAACAACGGCGCATTCCCTTTGACCGCGGATGCTCTGATTTTAGCCAATATGTGGGTGCTCAGTGCGCTCTATCTAGCGTCTTCTCTTGTGACACTGCAATTGGTGCTAACAATTAGAAAGACAAAAGAATTAGATTCAGCAAAAAAAAGAATATTGTCATATCTTTGTTTTGGTGCACTGTCGGCGGCAATAATTTTAATTGGCACCGAAGTGCAAACACTGGTTGCTCACTATTATGAGAGGCAAGCGCTAAATTCGAATCCTAAAATTAGCCTGCCAGCGCTCTCAATTTTGCGGCAAGCAAATTGCGAAAAGCAATTACGATTGCTCTGCGCTGACTCTCGTTCTGCCGGCCTTGCCGGTCTTTTCATTCCTGTAAAACCAACCGAAGCTGAGAGGCTCTACTTCATGATTGAGGGCAAACCCTTCATGATCGAAAACGGGTCTAACACCCCGGCCGAAATGCCGATCGAACCATTCGGTTACTATAAATCGACCAATGAGATGACTGCTGAGCAACTGAGAAATTTTGCCATCGGAGCAAAAATTCCCGGTGTGTCTCTTACTCGGTCAACTATCAACGGTAACCTACATCCAGACAATCTCTCGGCCACACTAGTCTGGACAATGGTATTTCAAAATGAAGGTAAAGAAGCGCAAACCGCGCGAGCAGAATTATCACTACCTGAGAATGCCGCCATCACTGGTGCCAAAGTTTGGCAAGACGGTCAAGCCATTGATGGCAATTTCTCGCCCCAATTCGTTACCTCAGCTTACAACAATGGAGGAGGATCTGATGGCAGACTAACTGAACTTGGTCGGGGTAAATATCTGCTACAAAGCAAAGCGTTGACACCAGATAGCCAGGTCAAGATGCAAGTGACTATGGTGCTGCCTATGGAATTAGAACAGTTAGAAAGTGCACAAATTAAGTTGCCGCAAATAGTAGACAGCAATTTTTCGCTGGAGGGAGATCACAACGTAGAAATGCTATCAGACAATACTTTTGAAAATACACAGTCGGCCTTTACCACAGGGCAAAGAGAAGACGGACTGAATTTCTTGTCTGGTTTACTAACAACTGAGCAAATCGAAAAATCGCCAGTTGCGTTTCTCTGCAAGCGACACCCGGTAACAAATCTTGCTTCTTGCAAAGACAAAGGTATCTTCCAACAACACTTTCACAAAGTTGGGAGGCCGACTGAGAAAAAACCTGGCAGCCCGGACGGTCTCTACTTGACCAGACAGATTGTGCAAACTATTGCCAAAGCCCCTGGGCGAGTGGTGGTTGTGCTGGACGGCTCAGTAGAAACCGCTAATTATCTTGACCAGATAAAAGAATCTCTCAATCATATTCCTGGTGGTATACCAGTATCACTGATGGTGGCAAGCAATGAAGACAAAACATTCACCAATCCAGAAAATCTCAAAACTGCTCTGCCTAAACTTAAAGAGGTTAAATTCACAGGAGGACAAGAAAATCTCAAGGCTCTGGTAAAAGCAGCAGAATTTGCCGGCCATACAAAAGAAGGCGTAGTCTTGTGGTTGCATGGAAGGCAACCGGCTTTTCATAAGGAGATTTATATAATTTCTCCCTTTGCCTTCAAACCGGCTCTGTATGAGTTTGCCTACGACCCAGCTGAAGCTGTGGACGACAAATTCTTCAGAAACCACAGTGAGTTGTCGGCGTTCTCTCAAGTAACAAGAAGCGGCAATCAACTTGCAGATCTGAGCAGATTCTTCCGCCGCTGGCAAGCTGAAAGAAAAGAATACAGTGTGGTTTCAAAAATGAGCTTGAGCGCACTGCCCAATGTTGTGCCAGTCAGTGAAGCAGTTGAGAAAGAGGTCAGTGCCCTACTTGCTCGCAGTCTCAATTCTGAGCTTGTGGCACAGAATGCCAGAGCTGAATCAATAAGTTTCGCGACAAGAGCAGGAATCGTTTCACTGAACAGCTCTATCTCTTTCTACTCTGCTCAAGCACCAATAGTAGTTACGAGTGGTCCAAGTCTTTCGGATGCGACCAATGGAACTATCGTGCCTCAAGGCGCCCAAGCCATTGTGGTTAGAGGTGTCAACACTGCCGGTACAATTAGGGTCAACAACCTCGCCAACTTAGAGGCTCTGCTGAATTTGATTGCCAACGTTGCCGAACTGATAATGGTGACAGGAGGAATTGTAGGCATAATCAAAGGCGCATTGCTGAAAGGGGGCAGCGTAGATGTATTTAGAATAATGCACTTAGGCCGCACGGGTCTTATCGTGGGAGGTGCAGTTTGCATCATCGTCGGTCTAGCTGTGCCAGGAGTCTTGAACTTCTTCGTAGCATCGGCTCGCGATGCGGCGCTATTTAATTAGCGCGTGAAGTGAGACATTGATTGATGATTGTCAAAAGCTGGCAATCATCAATCAGTGGACACTATCGGTTAAAGGATCAATTTCTTTCGAAGGTAAAATGCCGCCGTACTGGCTCCAGAAACTGCCCTTGCGACTATGAAGAGTGCGAATGTGAGCAAGATAATCGGAATGGGGTTCGACGTGTTTCCAGTCGGTGATTTTGTCAGACATGGCATCTAGTTTGCGCAGATAACCAACTCCATGATGATAAGACTTTGTGTAACCTTCGCGCAGAAGTTCATCGAGCACCACTCGATATAAGACGCTGCAAATGAGATATCGCTCTTGCTCTTCCATGGCCTGGGCGAGAGGCAAAATATTGGCATAGAGACCGCGTTTGAGAGGCACTTCGTGTTGCCAGAGATACTTCTCTGCTTCGTCGAAGCGCTTACCATTTAAAAGGAAGTGTGCGTCGGTGTAAGTTACACCATGCTTAGCGAAAATATCAGGCATTTCGTTTTCGATGACGGTCTCGCGTTCGCTTTCACCAATCGCCTGCAACAGGGCCTCGAAATTTTCTTCGCTGCGAACAGACTTGAATAACTTCCAGGCCTGGGCTGTCTGCTCTTCTTTCATGTCGAGCGCTTTGTAGACAGCCAGAAGCAATTTGTTGTATTCAGTCTGACGATTGCGAATCGCGTCTACTTTTTTCAGCAGAGTAAGCGCACCCGATGCGTCGCCGGCATCTAAACGCAAGCCCGCGATTTCGCAAATGTCTGCAGTAGATAAAGTGCTACTGCCCGCAAGGCGAGCCTGTTCTAAAAGATCGAAGTCTCTAAGTTGCTTTGCCAATGCTTCAACTGCATACAACCATTTCTCCTCATGGCCCGGATTGCTCTTGGTGGCACTCTGCAAGCGCTCAATTAGCTGACGTACTTTTTCTTCAGGAATATAGTCAAGGGCGCCATGGAAAACATTCCACCTTGAGCCAATTTTATCTTCTTCATAAAGGCGGAAAAGTTGGTGGCAAAGCCATTCTTTATCTGTGCATTCGCTTCCGTAATAATAAAGCAGGATGATAGCTTCTTCTTGAAAAATGCGGGAAAAAGTGCCATCGTCGTTAATGTTGGCGAAGACATCTACGTCGTTTTCGATGAAGAGACAAGTCAACCTGAACCCGTCGAAACTATTTGAAGTTGGCACGCTAGCTGTGAGGTCATGCAACAAGAATTCGAGGCGCTTAGCGAAGTCGATTGGTCCGGCAATTTCGGCTTCTTCGTCGTAGACGCAATCGGCAATGCGCGATTCGATGCGGGCGAGATTGGTGGCTTCATCAGAGATCAGTCGCTCGATAGTTTGTTCGGCTTCTTCGCTAAAGTCTGCCAGCTCGTATAAGGCATCGGCGAGAGCTTCGGCACCAAGTGCGATTAAGGCCTCGTAGCGAAGGTCAACGTATTCTGGAATCTCTTCTTCAGTGCCTGTCATGAATCAATCCTTGTTATATCTGGCTGCCTTTGAACGTGGGGCCCCAGCTCCGGTGCTTAGCAAGAATACAGCCTTTCACAGCCTGTAGTTTAATAAGCTATTATAAGCGGTCTAACTGGAAGAACCCGCGGAAGCATATTAACCGGCATCAATCTCAGACCTACTGTTTTATGAGCAAACCACTTTGTAAAAGTTGCGGTAAACCCGAGCCTTCCGAAAGGGCTGGCTCGATCACGTCTTATTTCTTTCAACATAATTTTTGCCAGTGTGAGAAAAAACGTCAGCGCGACCTCCGCCTTTCCCGAGACCCTGAGAGTAAGGTTAAAGCAGTAACGATTTGCCAACGCTGCGGGAAATCGAAATCAGAAGTACAAAAGGTCGGATCAATGACCGCCTTTCTCTTTAAAGAATTGCGATGCACATGCAGAGGGCCACAAAACAACCCGGCAGCTAAGGCCAAAAACTATAGTCGAACGCAAACTAGCGTGCGAATAAATCAAAGGCGTCAGTTAGCAAAGAGTCGGCAAGCTCAATTGATGAACGGCAGCCAAATAGAAGTGCCTATTGGGCCAGGCACCATCATCGGTGGCGCGTTTCAAATAGAAAGGATTATTGGCCAGGGCGGGATGGGAATTGTGTATCTTGCTAGCCACAAAAACATGCAACAACGGTATGCATTAAAAGTTTTAGCACCCAATCTGGTGAGCGAGCAATACTGGATGCGTTTCCAGGCCGAAGCTAAAACTCTGGCATCGCTAAAGCATCCCTGTATGGTAAGTGTTTACGATTTAGGCATTCATCAAAAGTCTGTCTTTTATTATTCGATGGATTATCTCGAAGGTCGTAATCTGGAAGATATTCTGGCTCGTGAAGGTCCACAATCAATCGAGCGCACACTGGAGATATTTCTTGCGGTTCTAGACGGACTGACCTACGCGCATCGCAACGGTATTATCCATCGTGATATCAAACCAGCCAACATTTTTATTTGTTCCAAGAGCGCGAGCGGCGCAGTGGATGTCAAAATACTCGATTTTGGCATCGCCAAGCTAATAAAGGCAGATGGCCAGCAAGAACTCACTTCTGTGGGTGAAATATTTGGCAGCCCATACTACATGAGCCCTGAGCAGTGCAACGGCCAGGACGTGGACGTGCGGTCAGACATCTATTCAGTTGGTTGCTCCATTTTTGAAACACTTAGCGGCCTTGTACCTTTTGAAGCAGACTCTGCTGTAGAAATTGCGCTCATGCATGAGGAAGATAAGCCGCCCAGTGTTGCAGAGATTGTGGGAAATTCGCTGCTCAAACCTTTTGATTTTGTCATTGCAAAATGCATGGCTAAAATACCGAACCAGCGTTATCAATCGGCTAAAGAACTCGCTCTTGATCTTGAGCGCATCAGAGATGGCAAAAGTGTAGCCGCAGAACTACCTGCGCCAAAACAGTTGCTGGAAACTGATCTGGCGGACGAAAATCAGAGTAAAACTGCGATAAAGCTTATTTTTGCCTTTATCTGCTTAGCGGGAATTTCAGTAGGCATTTTCTATGTCTGGCAGACTTTTTTCGTTCACGACTACTCAAAAATTCTGGCCGCTCATGAGAAAGCAAGGGCTAATGAAAGAGCCGAAGCTTTAGCATTAGAGAGACAAGCAGCGACGAGTGCAGCAATAGACTCAGGCGCAGACTCAGACTCAACAAAGGCGAAAGCTTTTCTAAAAACGAATAAGGCCAATTATTCCAGGATGGTTGAAATGAATGGTCGAATGCAAAAAGCCTTCTATTTTCCCAGCGATTTTTCGCTTGGTACCATCCAATTTCCCGATTACAGATATCAAAACGCTCAAGGGAGAATCTTGCTTGCACAAAACTGCAACTCGCTGCCTTTGCTTCAAGCGAATCAGATCGTCCAGGAGTTTCCTGAACTTTTAAGCTTTTTTGGCAAAGATGAACTTCAAGGAATTGGTTTGCCAACTGGGAATTGCAGCCCTGAGTTATTGAACCAAATAGGAAAACTTACCTCTCTTAAAACCCTGGATCTATTTGATTCAGAAGAGGTAGATTTTGCCCGACTCGATAGACTTACTAAGCTAGAGGACTTCACAATTTCGCTGGCCAATCCAAAATCAATTGCAGAGTTCGTCGGATGCAAAATACTGCCGCAGCTGCGAAAATTAGAAATTCGTTATTGCTCAAATGCGTCAACCGTGCTCGAAAAATTAACTCACAGCGAAAAAATGAAATCACTGTCCTTGAGAAGCACTCCGATTTCAGACTTCGATTGCAAACAGATAGCCACTATCGAAAATTTAGAAGAACTATCACTGCGTAGTGTCCAAATGACGGATCATAAACTTGAACTTTTAGCCGCAAAAAATCTGCGAAACCTAAACATAACAACTTGCACTGGTCTCACAGCCGGATGCCGACCAGCTTTGCTGACGATGAAAAACTTGAATAGTCTTGCTTTGCCAGATGGAATTTTTTCATATGGACAAATAGTTGAATTAAAAAAGCGAATACGTGATGTCACCGTGCCCCTATCTTTTGAGTCGATCAAGGATCGACAACGACAATCGGATTTATAGCCGAGTGAGAATTAGCATGCGGGGACCTCACGCATGAGGAGGCTCAAAAAAATAGACCGGCATCAGGCCGAAGATGCCGGAGAACATGAAAAGCTGAACTCGAGCGGCAAATTTCATTTAGCCGCGGCGCCTTCGAGTTCGGCGATGCGCTTATACAATCTGGCCAGGATATCCCAGACTTTTGGGTCGGCGGCAGGCAAGCATTCGTTGCAGAGGTCGAGGTCATTGGTGGAATAGACCGCTTGCTCGGCGTCGACCGGTGAGGGCAGCCCAATTTCGCCCAGGCGTTTGTCGCAGCCGTCGCAATAGGCGAGCATCATTTCGCGGGCGTTCATTCTTTTCATCTGTTCATCCTCTCGCTGGCACGGCAATATGATAGCTGTTAGCGCTTGCAAAGAGGGCGAACAGTTACGGAAGCCGTAGCATCGGGCGCAAAGGCTGGCTAAGGCGCTAGACCTTATGGTATTGTGGATAACTCGGTTTGCCCGGCAGACGCTCGTGGGCGAGTGGCGAAATTGGCAGACGCGCTTGACTTAGGATCATGTGTAGTAATACGTGGAGGTTCAAGTCCTCTCTCGCCCACCAATTTTTTAACTTATTAAACAGAGCGGCCCATCTGCCAAGTCTTGATTGAACGATTGCATGGCTACGACCATGAGGTCGCAAGTTCGAATCTTGCCGGGCAGGAACTTAAAACGGCTTCTTTTACGGCTTCTCGGAAGATGAGCCGTTTTTTACTGGGGGGGAGGGTAAACCCCTCGGCTCTATGTCAGAGACCTCGTTTTTGCGACCACATGGTGCCGAATGAATCCACCATGTGGTCGTTTTGCGCGTTGACAAGAGCGGCGCTTAGTCTTGATTTGCATTGACAGTTTGTTGGTTCGATGCAGCATATTTTCAAAATTCCACAAGACAGAACTGGGCTGGAAGCAGCTTTGGAGAGCACTGTGCTAAAAACCCTAATGTTTAGATACTCTAATCGTTACAGCAAACCACGCATGGTATCTCAGATATACCGGGATCGCTGATAGAATGAAAACGGAAACTACACGACAAAAAAACCGAAAGACAGGGCTCTAAGCATGGCTGGAGGCTCGGCCGTGCTTAGCCAGTGAGTGAAGAATTTTTAGTATCAAAGTCTCTGACTTGACGCCGGGCTTGCGTCCGCTAGGCTTACGCCGGGCAGCCAGGGAGCGCCGAAGCGCTCACCATGTCATTTTAGTGCATCGAAAGAGTAGGCCCACCCCTGCTGCTGCGGCTGCCGAAATAGCGGGCGCAAGGGGCCCCGGCGTCAAGTAAGTTGGCAAAAACAAAGATATGTGTTGATACTACTTTCGGTGCATCGAAAGTAGGTTGTGCGATGGAGGAGTCAATTAACAACTTGGATGCGACGCCCCTTATCCGGATTTTGACAAGTTTTCCTGTGCACTCCTTTGATCCTTGTTCGTTAGCGATACAATTGTGGACTTAGTTTTGAATATGGGCGTATCTTCGATTGAGGCATATCGCCTGGATATCACTGAGCGGTGCGAGAAATTATTGAAGGATGTCGAACAGACCAACAAGTACAACCGAATTGGTAATGAATGCAGCTCCGATCAAAGTTCCCGATCTGGAAGTGGATGTTTACTCAACTCCGTTCCAGGATTCAGGTTCTCTGAAAGAGTTGCGGATTCAATATCAGGATCATTTTGCGATACTCCGTCGCGGAGACTCCGTTGTGTTGTTGCCTGTTGTCGCCAATGCACCGACGTTGGACTTTACTGTTGAGAAGAAAAGTCTTAGAGACGATCTAGGACTCCTTGCAGAAGCCGCTAGAAAAGCTCTTGCAAGAAGAGTTAAGGAGATGGGGCGAGTAATTCTCGGAAGAGATCCACTTAGTTTTTTGAGTGAGTCGGAAAATCTACTAGTAGCAGCTGCTAACGGGATAGCTCTGCCGAAGTGGCTAGCAGTGCGACCACTAATCGAAGTTTCCGTCAGAACAATGCGGGCGGGAAGACACTCGGAGCTTGTTTTTATTGTTGATATAAGAAGTGCCCAACGAATCGATGCAAGCTGCTCCGAGTTAAGCCGTGACGGAGTCGTGTTGGAAGGATTGTATGTCGGAAAGCGTTATCATGACAGCGAAAAAATACAGAATCTCGGAAAGGTACAGTCAATTACGGAAACGACAGCCAAGCTTGTGGACAATCGAGATGGCTATGCTGAAGTGACGCTTGCATCGGTGTCGTTGGTTCCAGATAGAAATGCTTTCGAAAGGTCTTTAGAATTTGTGTGTGGAACACAGACCGATGCTGTGCAGATTCGCCTTAGGAAAATATTGGCCGATTTTCGAGCTGGACCTGAGCGATTTAGAAGAATTGAACAGATCCGCAAGTATTTTGCGAATTTGTCGCTTGAGATAATTCCGGGAGTAAATCTCGAAATTGGAGAATTTGCATCGTCCGGCAGCTCTTTTCTAGCCCACATAGAGGATGCCCCACGGCCAACATATGTTTTCGATCCAGCAGGAAGGAAAACCGACATTTGGCATGACCGCGGCTTGGAGACGAACGGTCCATATTCAGCACAGACATTTACACCGAACCAACCCAATGTGTGTGTGATCTGTCAAGGGAACAGAAAAGGACAGGTAGAGCAATTCGTCAAGAAATTCCTTGACGGCGTAGACAGTGGCAATCAGAAGGATCGTTTTCAGAAGGGATTTATAAGGAAATATGGTCTGAATTCTGTCAGAACAGAATTTTTCACGACACAGGGCGATTCGACTGAGTCATATCAAGCCGCTGCAAAGAAAGCAATTGAGCATGCCACAGATAAGTCGATGAAATGGGATCTTGCTCTTGTTCAAATCGACGAACACTTTCATGAATTGATTGGTGATGCAAATCCATACCTCACGACGAAGTCAATGTTTTTATCACATCAAATTCCCACGCAGGCTTTCGAGATCGAGACGGCTGCGGTTTCTGACTATCAAGTCGGATTTGTTTTAAACAATATGGCTCTTGCTACATATGCGAAATTAGGCGGAGTACCGTGGCTACTGAAGGCTAATCCTGCTATTGCACATGAACTCGTAATCGGCGTAGGAAGTGCAAGTATTGGAGAAGGTCGGCTAGGAAAAAGGGAACGTGTTGTTGGTATCACTACAGTGTTTTCTGGGGACGGTAATTACTGGTTACAGAATTTGTCGCAGGCTGTGCCTTTTGCTGATTATCGCCAAGCGCTTGTCTCATCGCTTCAGAGAACAGTGACCAGAATAAAGACGTCTATGAACTGGCAGAAGGGTGACCATGTTCGGCTTATATTTCATGGATTCAAGCCAGTTAAAAACGAAGAAGCGGAAGCAGTTTTTGAAGTAATGAAAGAACTGTCTGATTTCGATGTTGAAGTGGCCTTTGTTCACGTGGTCGAGCATCACCAGCTCCAGCTGTTCGACAAAGGACAGGCAGGCGTGTTTGATTATGCGACCAAAGGTAAAAAGGGCATTTGGGCCGCCAAACGTGGTCAATTTCTCTCGATGAGTGATCATGAAATTCTTGTTGTTCTAACCGGACCCAATGATCTGAAGACACCAGATCAGGGCTTGCCGAGACCAATCCTTTTGCGTTTGGACAGGCGTTCGACGTTTAGAGACATGACTTATATCGCTAGGCAGGTCTATAGTTTTTCAAATCATTCCTGGAGGAGTTTTTTCCCTTCGTCAATGCCTGTTTCGATTCTGTATTCAGATTTGGTGGCATCGCTTCTCGGTAATCTAAACAAAGTATCGAAATGGAATCCCGATGTAATGCTGGGGCGAATTGGGACAACCAGGTGGTTCTTATGATTGAAGCTGCCGAAGTCCTCCTGGGTGACGTTGAGTCGATGCTTGATCGATCTGTTAGGCAAATAAGCTGCACTGATTTTATCGGCGTAGCACTCTTGGTTTGGCTACTGGGAGCGGACGGTACCAAATGTTCATTGAATGAAATCTTGACTGCGACGAAAACATCTGTTCAAGGGGCAAGTCGGACTTATCGCGACATTGCAGTATTAGGCTATTTACACGCAAGTGGTTTGCACGATAGCGAAAGCTTATTAGCTTTTGACGTAGGACTTTCTTGGCTGTGCGGGTGCTCTGCGTTTATCGACAATGTACCTGTTGGTTTTGCGATCGATGCAGTCGCATTACTTGGTATATCGCTGGGAGTTGCTGCGCTTAAAGACACTGCGAAGATTGAGAAAACTATCACGTGGTTGGAGAGTTTCAGTGATCGAATCTGCGAATTTCCAGGTGTTGATGAGTATCAACGTGCGTTGGTTGCAGCTGCTCATGTCGTATTAGGTTCTCAAAAGCCTCCTACTTTTTCACCTACACGGGATTGCGCAGACGTTCGGATTGCGTTGCAATCCAAAGACATCCATTTACAGTCCAATAGTGATAATGATTTGTTCGACACTCTCGATATGGCTATGAATCAGAGTCCGAATGTAAGTAATCACCAGAGAGTACTCTTTCAATTGGCAGCTATTCGATGGATCAGAAGAGCCTCTCCGAGAATCGTGCCGAACCAGGCGACGATTGAACAAGTAACTTCTATCCTTCACAGTTTGCCGTTTGGGTTGCGGCGATGGACTTGGGAAGAAAAACCAAAGACGCGGGGAGGAACTGCCAGGAAGTGGCATTTGGATCATGAGTATCATTTTCAAAATATGCTCTGGCTCATCCTAGCGCCAATCTTTCCGGACCTTACATACGAAGAGTTCACTCCACTAATTGGTGGCTATCAGCCGCGTTCTGATATTGCCATACCGTCAATGAAGTTGATTGTGGAGGCTAAGTTTTGGCGCGAAGGTACGTCAAGCAAGGAAATGATTGAACAAATATCAGCAGATTGCGGATTGTATTTCATTGAGGGCTCTCGGTATTCTCACTTGTTGCCAGTGCTTTGGGATAATGCCCGCCGTAGTGAAGAACACTGTGGTGGACCCGCAACTCTGGACCGATTTATTAATTAGCTAAGATCGTCTCT
>JAVHQC010000033.1:0-329888 GCA_036170915.1 Cyanobacteria bacterium auto_48_18 | reverse complement strand
GGGCGGCTTCAACTGTCGCCGCTTTCGGAGCGGCTTCAACTGTCGCCGCTTTCGGGGCGGCTTCAACTGTCGCCGCTTTCGGAGCGGCTTCAACTGTCGTCCCTCTTGGCGCTTCTACCTGGGTCGTAGCTCTTGTGGCATCGACCTGATTGCCAACCAGCACCGACCCACCTGGCTTCTCGGCCACAGGAGCAGTGCCTGCAGCTGGCCGTTCGGTAGATATAACCCTCTCTGATAGTGGTGGTGGCGGTGGACCTGCGGGCCTGGTGTCTGTGGTATTGGGCTGAGTTCCTGGCACTGTCACAGGAGGAGTGGTACCTACCTTAATATCAGTGCCTGAAGTTTGTTTGGTTGCATCTACTGGAGCCGTAGTTGTAGTTGTGGTTGGTTGCCTGTTGTCGGTTGCAAGCTTAGAGGCATCCACAGGTGTGGTGCTAGTCGTAGGACGCTCAACAACTGGTACGTTTGTAGTCGGTCGACCATCTGCAGTCTCCGCAGGAACAGGTCTTGCTTCAGGTTTTGGCTCTGGCCTGGGCTCAGGTCTGGCTTCAGGTCTTGCTTCAGGTTTTGGCTCCGGTCTTGTTTCAGGTCGAGACTCGGGTCTTCCAGTAGGAGGAACTTCCACCTGTGTGCCCGGTAATCGACCGACACGAGAGCCAGTCTCATGAGCGAGGTAGACACCTGTGGCACCGTAAGAATCTCTACTGTTATCCAGCAAGTTAATGATCGTTTTGCCATTAGCGTTGAAGACTGTCTGCGTATTCTTTGCAGAGTCAGTCACAGTGATTGTTCCACTACCGTCTACTTTGATATTCTGCGTGGAATTAACAAGCACTTTATTGCCACCAGCATCGGTGATCGAAGCTAATTTACCTGCAGCGTCGTACTGCAAGGTG
Organism: Cyanobacteria bacterium auto_48_18; assembly: GCA_036170915.1. Taxonomy (GTDB): domain Bacteria; phylum Cyanobacteriota; class Vampirovibrionia; order Obscuribacterales; family Obscuribacteraceae. Next base: position 328,992 of record JAVHQC010000033.1, on the reverse strand, counting down.
GTCTTCAGAGGAGGCTGGCCAGCATCACTAATACTATTGATTCGCCCGGTTTTCGCATCTTTTTCGACAGTGTTGACCCGAACGCCATCAGAAAAGTTGGTTTCGGTTCTGGTGGTTCTATTGGTGTCAATCTGCTTGGCAATTTTACCATCGGCACCTATGTAGCTCTCGCTCGTGCTGCCCCATGGTGTGACACTCTTGCGATAAGTACCATCAGCGCTCGCCCATTGTTGTAGACCAGTCTTGTTATCGAAAGTAATCTGACCAGTAAATGTAAATTTGGGGTCAAGCTTGGCGACACCGTCAGCTCCAATGACAGATTTCTGCCAGCTGCCGTCTGCATTTCTCTCCAACAAAGTACTGCCGGTTTTAATGGACGTAATTTGACCAGCTTGATCGAAATTATAGACGTTGCCTTTCTTATCAGATTCGGCAATTCGTTTGCCTGAGCTGTCTACTTGAGTGAAGTGGCCATCGCCCGCAAAGGTTGTCACCGCACCTTTGGCATCTGTTACCTTCGGCAAGCCGTTATCGAGAATCTCGATTTTTCCGCCCTTTGTATCAAGCTTAGTGAAAGTTTTTCCGTCAGCACTATATTCGATACCAGTAACTGCACCACTGGCATCGCGATTATATTTGTACTCGCTACCGTTAGGATTAGTAACAGACACTACTCTGTCGTCTTTGTCTTTCTTGACTTCAGAATGATCGTAATTCACTCGAGTGTGAGTGTAATTGCCACCATCGGTAGAATTCTTGCCTTCCCACTTAAAATCAGGCCTGGCAGGATTAACCCACGCAGCAACACCATTGGCATCAACATCACCAACGCGAGACCACGTGCCACTCTTATTGGTGACTTGGTCCAGCATCCCTTTTGAGTCATAATGGAATGTATATTTAAAATTGTCGGTCTTATCAAACATTTCGGTCAAGCGATTATTCTTGTCAAATGTTTTTATGGAATCTTTGTCATAAACGGTGCGATTTCCAGCGGTATCAAGTATGGTGTCAAGACCTTTGCTGTCTCTATAACTGATGCTGCCATTTTCCAAACCTCTCAATGAGGTAATTGACTCTTTGCCATTACTAAATGACCCATCAGGCTGTACTGTCCACTCCCCGGCAGGTGACGATAGAGTGGCTTTAGTAAGCTTTCCGTCTACATAGTCAAAGGTCGAAACACCACCATCGCTGTTAATAGACTTGATGATATTTCCATTTTTATCAGTGAAAGTCTGTGTCGAATTCGGCGAACCTTCGATGGTTACTTCTTTGCTGCCATCAATGTGCTGTAGCTCGGTGCGCCCCCCTGTGACCGTGATTATGTCACCGGTTTTGCTATCGACTGATACGCTCGACATTCCGGAAGCATCGTACATGGGGCCGCCAGGTACATCGGCAACGTAGCGCTGCGAGTAGTCGCCGTACTCGCCGCCTTCTGTGCCCGGCCAAAGAGTCATTGAGGTGCGTTCGCCTTTCTCATTATATTCAAAGGTGGAATAGTCACCATTGCCGGACCACATTTTTGTGAGCAAACCGGTGGCGTTGTACTCTCTAATAGATTGAGAGTCAGCACTAAACTCAAGGCGGCTGCCGTCAGTAGACCGCTCCATGCGCGAACCGTCTTTGTAAGTAAGCGTTAGCGTACCATCCGCAGCAACGCCGATTTTATCGACATTTCCCTGTGGCCCTTCCCATGAGCCATCAGCTTTTTGTTTAAACGTGCCTAAAGGTCCTGTGGTTTCAACGAGCTTGTTGTTCTCATATTTGAAAGTAGTGCTTTCTCCTGTGACGCTGGTAACTTTGACTATATTGCCGTCGGTATCACTAAATGTTTTTACCGCGTTTGGCTCTACACCGATAATCTCGTCACGTCGTCCGTCGAGATGCTGAATCGATTTACTGTCGTTGGCATGTGTGTAAGTTATGTCGCCGGTCTTGCTATCAACTTCAACGCTTTTGTATTTCTTCTCGACGTCAACGAGTGGGCCACCAGGCGTTTCGGCTTTAAACACAACTGGTCCAGAGGCGTCTCGGGCATGTTCGCCCTGCCATAGGGTCATCTCGGTACGATTGCCTTTAGCATCATACTTAAACTCAGAGTAGTCACCATTAGGGCTCCACATTTCTGCGAGCTGACCTTTTGGATTGTATGCCCTGATCGAAACTCCATCGCTGTCAAATTCAGTGCGTGCCCCGTCCATCTTGCGATTAATGACGCTACCGTCATTGAAGTTGAAGAGAACGCTGCCGTCTTTAGGATCGACTTGAATTTTAGATACGTCACCACGTGGGCCGGACCACTTACCGTCTGAGTCGAGCTTATAGGCGCCCATGGGGCTGTTCACTTCTACAAGTTCGTTCTTTTCATTGTACTTAAACGTGCTGGTCTCACCAGTTGCGCTCACAGTTTTGGTAGTGTTACCAAGTTTATCCAACTCTCTTTTGCTGCTGTCTGCAGCGGTCAAAGTGGCGCTGCCATCAGCACGCAACTCTTTCCTAGAGCCGTCAGCTAACTTAAGATCAATATTTCCTGCGTTATCAAATTTGACATCACTCACATTAAGAGTATTGCCATCTTTGTCTTTGCCTTCCCAAACTTTGGTGGTGGCATTGTACTTAAGCTCGCCCGCCGGACTATTAATTTCAGCGGCCTTACCATCGGCATCGTAACCAAACTTAGTGACATTACCTTTGGCGTCCTGCGAGGCGACAATTCGACCTTTTTCGTCAAAGACCGGGTAAACAACTTTAGTCTCGACCTTAGGCACCTCAAGCTTGTCGTCTATGGTGCTTATTTCTTTTTGTGGAATTGGCACGCCGCTGACGTTTACATCACCAGTTTTGCCAGAATTGGCGCCGACCGCCAACACTTCTACCGGTACAGGTCTTTCAACAACGGGCTCGAGTTGTTTAACTGCGACGACAGCGACTTCCGCGCCAGCACCACTGGTGGTGCCAGTGTTTTTAGTGTTGGTAATATCAGTGCCGTTGACATCACTGCGAGGAATATCAGCGCTAGCGACAACATTGCCATTAACATCAGTGCGAGGAATATCAGCGCTGGCAACAACAGTGCCATTAACATCAGTGCGAGGAATATCAGCGCTAGCGACAACATTGCCGTTAACATCAGTGCGAGGAATATCAGCGCTAGTAACAACATTGCCGTTGACATCAATGCGAGGAATATCAGCGCTGGAAGCATCAGTGGTGCCACCATCGCTGGAAGCTGAACCCAAGACTGCTCCGCCCTCACCAGATAGCGGTGGCAAGCCGATGTCTAAACCTCCAGCGGCTGGATTGCTGACACCTGTATCTATTGAAAGTTTAATTGGGTCTTCGAACGGTTTCTTATTTTCGTTTGGCCTGTCCAGCGAACCAGACCCGTTAGAGCCCGAGTTGCCAGAACCGGCTCCAATTGAAGTGGTGGCACCGTCAATGCCGAAATACGTATCGCTTGATGTAGGTGGTAATCCTGCGTCTACCACTGTTCCAGATTTAAAAACCGAGGCATTGACTGCTTTAGTACGCGCGGCTTCTTCAGCGTAGGCCTTAGCGATAATCTCTTCAGCGTTCATCGACATCGGCGCTTCTTCAACTACAGGCTTTTTGACGTCGCCTTCGCCGCGCAAAATTTGAGCTGCGCTTGGTGCTGAAATTGTATTCTCGGCTTTTGCTGTGGTCTGAGAACCGCTCTCTAAGGGCGGGGGTGTAAAATTGAGTTCAGTCTTTTGTGTTCCGCCGCTTGAAACTGGTGGCTCATTGACGTCTTTGACGGCCTTCTTTTCTTCGACATTTTTAGCAGAGTTCTTTTCGACGTCCTTATCGATCGCGGTCTCAGAGCCTTTCTTAGTTCCATCGTCGATAATTACGCTGCCAAAATCTGACGTGTCGGTGACACTGTCAACGGTCTTATCGAACTTGTCGAGAATTGCCTTCGACTCGGCCTTATCTGAGCCAAGCCCAGACTTAACGGACGAATCCTTAGTCTGCGCCTTATCGACAGTCTCTTCGACCTCTTTGGCCTTTTTTACTTCTTCTTCGCTCAACGAATTAGGTCCTGGTAAAAATGCTGAAAATAATTATGTCTACTAACTTATTTATGCACTGAATAGCCGAATGGCTAACATCGAAAAGTGGTCAAGAGCCTTTTATAATCTGAAATTTCAACTTGCCCCACTCACCCCTGAGAGCAAAAGGACAAAAAGGCAAAACCTGGCCAACATTAACGGCTATTAATATACTACCTGAACAGCGCGATAACTGTCGTCCAGCCAACATTTTTATTGGCAGGAGGGCCAAAATTGGCCAAATTTTCAATTTTAATCTTCGTCTTAAAGAGTCTGGCTGGGTGGACCGTTGAATTGACTGACAAATGTGTGGCAATAACGCTGCCAATTGTTTATCAGATCGTTGTCAGCCAACTGCTGCGCCGGAATTGGAGGCAAGTCCATCTTCACTGACTTTTTACGTCCGCCGCCGACGTATTCGTGACGTACAGCCATATTGGGATAAACTTCGTAGAAGATAACTGGATACCAGATTTCATTTAGCAGCAATTCTAACTGCGAACGGAAAACGCCGATAGCCGGATCCCACTTGATTGACGACTTTACAAGGCGCACACTGGCATCCAACTGCCAGATAAACCGATCACCGGCATCGATCGGGGGCTGATCGAGAATGTTTAGCGATTGCCCTGAAGCAGGTTGACCAGCCGATGCGGGTAGAGCGTTCAATGCAGGGTTGGTTTCGATCTGCGAAGCCGACTGCACTGGAGAAGGTGTGGCAGATTGAACCTGGTTATGGGCTTGCATTGGTTGCGAGTTTGACTGAGCTTGTTGTGACTGCGACTGGCTCTGGGCATTGAGTTGTTGATGAGTTCGCGTCGGCAAAACTGAGCTGAAGGTCGTACCTGGTGGCACCGATGGTGGTGCCTGCGGTGGACGCGCCTGCATTTGCATAGAGGTTGAGAGTCCAGATGGTGGTGCCGCGGGGGCTGGTACCGGTGATGGTGCTGAAGCTGAAGCAGAAATTTGCGCAGCTGGTTGTGCGGTAGACTGAATTACCGGTTGAACCTGAGACTGTTGTGGACTTTGCAGCGGTTGCCCTGGTTGGCCAGGAGATTTCCCAACAGGAGCACTCTGCGGCGCGGCTCCCGCCATGAATGGAAATGCTGGTTTGACTGTAGGCAATGCGGTGGTCTCAGCATTGGCCGAAAGGTTTGCCTGACCGGGAGTCGAAGTTACCGGCAAACTATGAGAAGTTTCACTCGCAGACATTCTCATTTGCTGACCAGCAGCCTGTGCGGCCTCATAGGGAGATATGGTGGGAGTTGGGTTGGCATTCAAAGCTGGAATCGGCACTGCAGCTGGTGGCGCTGAAGCAGTTTGTATTTCTGGAACTACGGGCTTCACTACTGCTGGAGCAGGAGAAGCTGTCGGTTTATTGAGAGGCTGAATAGGCGGAATTGGTTGCACCGGTTCGCTGGCTACGTTAGGCGAACTGGCCGGCAACACAAAGGGTTGGGGAAGTGGCTTTGGCGTCACCGAAGCTTGCGTTAAAGACTGTGACTGAGGGCCTTGCACTAAAGGTTTTGCCGGTAGGGGTAGCGCGGGTGAAGAAACCGTCGATTCCCAGTCAAGTTCACTAGCCTCAGCCTTACTTTCTGTGGTCGGAGCTAGAGCTTCACTTTCCTGTGCATCAGAAACATCAACTACATCGTCAGCATCTGCTTCAAATTCACCCGTCCTGAATTGCAAGATTTCTGCGGGTAGAGGTATATCGAGAACCATTCCTCGGCGCAGCTCAGCCAGAGGGCGATCTGAATCATCGACTTCTGTGGACAAGCCATTTAAACTAGCCAGAAGTGGCCACAGCTCAACATCTTTAAGGGCAGGGTGTTTAGCTGCTACTGATTCAATAGAATCTGTCAGGCGAACGATATAACGAATGCGAGTCGAATCGCCCGCTTTACCGGCCATTGGTCCAAGGATTTTTTCTATATTCTCTCGGCGGCTTTGGCTTTTTGCGACAGCTGAACCCATCAAGCCCGCTGAAACAGAACTTCCTTGCTTAGTGCCATCCCAATCGGCGCCGAACTTAGAAGCAAGTTCTTCATCAGCATTGGCAAATTTAGCGCCACCTCCAGCGAGTGAAGCCCCTGGTTTTGGAGCAGCATAAAGCCTGCTGCGGAATTCCTTTATGTCAGAATCAGAAGGCAGCCATATGGCAGTACCAGGTCTGGGATCAACTACTTGCTTACCCTTCTCCATGCGCACAGGAAGCATGTGTTTGTTGATTTCATAGAGGAGGGCTGCCAAACGCACATCACGACATTGCTTCTTGGCTATAGACTCAAGGGTTTCTTTTTCCTTGACTACATAGCGGCGACGCTTGTCTTCACCCTTTTTCTTCGCATCTTCGTGGCGCAACTGAAATTCCTTCTCTTCCTGTTCCTGCTGCTGTTTCTTTTGCGCGAGCAAAGCCATCATCATAGCACTGCGCTGATTCAGGAGTTCTTCTTCGTCAGCTCTGTCATCCTCTTTCTGCTTTTTGGCCTTGTCAATTAACTCATCAAATTTAGCAGCACTACTGGTGGTGTCACTATCAGCTCTGCCGACTTCTTTTTCAGTCTTAACTAGAGTGCTCGGATCAACTTTGTCAGTAGTAATTTGCACCTGATCAGCTCTAACAGCCCGCTCGCTTTCAACTCGACCTCCGGGAAGGCCAGGCACTAAACCTGTGTTGACATCAACTTTTTGAGTCTGATTTTCGGCACGAGTCGGATCCAGTTTACCCACAAGTTCGGCCTTGGTATTCGTCAGAGCATCCGGGCGTGCATCTTTGACGCCAGATAATTCATTTGTTGGATTTTGCTTTTGCACCGGCAAGTTATCAGCGCGCACGGTATCAAGCTGTCTGCCTTCTAAACGAATCTCACCTCTGGTGCCCAATTCGACAGACATTTTGCCCGCTTCTGCCACTGGCGTCTTAGTCACTTCTGATGCAGCTTTCAAGGTTGCTTCAGCGAGTCTTACATCAGTGGTTACTGTCTTACCGTCCGTTGTTTTACTGTCGATTGTGATACCCAGCGCTTTAGCCATGTCAGACAGCACTGCCTGATTTGTCTGAGTCGGTAAAACGCGAACTTCACTAACGATACTCTTAGTTGTCAGATCTTTTGCAGCTAAGCCGTCAGCGCCTAACTTACCGTCTAGCGGTGTCTGCAGCAATGATTTGTTTACACCCTTAAGTTCTTCACCTAATTTCCCTAGAGCATTTAGGTCAACTTTAACAGCGGTATCTATTGGTTTGCCTGCTAAAGTCAGATCGACAGGCTTGACACCAGCAGTGGTGACTTGCTCGCCGGGTTTAAGGTTAAGAACATCAACTGGTTTTAGATTTTGCCCGGCTTGGTCAAGCGCAGTCTTTACGGTCAGACCCGCCTGGTCAGCAGGTTTTACCATGGCGGCCAACTGAGCTGCCACTTCTGCGGCCTTGCCACCAACCTGCACACCTTCACCAGGCTTGATCAACCCTGCCTGATCTATCTTCGGCAGTCCGGGTAGGTCACCTTTCGGAACCACTGGCATCTCACCTTTTGGAACCACCGGCATCTCGCCTTTTGGCATTCCCGGCAAATCGACCCGGGGTTGATCGCCGCGTGGAAATCCTGGCTGATCAACTCTGGGCTGGCCTGGCTGATCTAACCTTGGCATACCAGGTAAATCTCCTTTCGGCATTCCTGGCAGATCAACCCTTGGTTGATCACCGCGAGGTAATCCTGGCTGATCAATTCTCGGCTGACCGGGCTGCTCACCTTTGGGTAACACTGAACCCGGAACTTCTACTCTTGGTATCGGGACTTGCTGGCCTGGTATTTGCTGACCAGGTATTTGCCCTGGTTTAGGAATCTCTATCAGCGGCTGCCCAGGCTTAACCTCGCCGGTAGGCTTAATCTCAGGTCGAACTACTTCGGGCTTAATCTCTGGTCTGTTATTAGGCTTGCCATCGCCCTCGCCCTCCGAGCGACGCGGCAACTGACCCTCTATCCGCCTCAAGTCAACTGGTTGACCATCTTCGCCGCGGACAACATTGTATCGTCGGCGCTCCTCGCCTTCTCTGGTGGCAAAAATTTCTTGCCCATCGCGTGTCGTGAAGAATCGGCCTGTGACGGGCCTGCCATCAATCTCCAAAGTCACTCGTTCTGGTCGTCTGCCTTCGGCAGGCTGCAGGCCCAGTGGGGCGGGCTGCCTTACCTCAGGAACAACCGCCGTTGTTTCTAATCTCGGAGTCGTCCTAACTTCAGGACGAACTTCTGCTCTAACCTCGGGTTTCACCTCAGGTCGTACTTCAGGTCTGACCTCAGGTCGTACTTCAACCCTGGTCTCAGGTTTATTTTCAGGTTGACCAGGTGGTCTACCATCCCCTTCCGTTCTTCGCGGTCTCGGCTCAAGTACCGGCGGATTATCACCATCGCGGGTAACGTTAAACCGGCGCGGTTGATTACCTTCTGCAGCAATAAATACTTCCTGTCCGTCGCGGGCAATAATGCTCCGACCAGAAACCTGCCTACCATCGATTTCCATAATGGTGGTGTTCCGGAGAGGCCTTTCGTTACCGCCATTCTGCAATGGTTGCTGACCAAGTCTGACTTCGGGATTAACTGTGGTTTGATCGACTCTGGTAGGCGTTTCTATCCTCGTGCGACCTTCGTTATTTGACCGGACATCAGTTTCTGTTGGTCTGCCTTCTGTTGTTGGTCTGCCTTCTGTTGTTGGCCTGCCTTCTGTTGTTGGTCTGCCTTCTGTTGTCGGTCTGCCTTCTGTCCGTGGCCTGCCATCACTAGTTAGATTGTTTGGCCTACCATCAGCATTGGGCCTGCCGTCGCCATCATTGTTACCAAAACCGTTGCGTCGATTTGAAGGATTTTCACCATCAGTACGTTGCTGTCTTCTAAAAGGCTCGAGGGTTGGAGTGCCATCATCACTACGAGTTACTGTGTATTTACGGCGCTGATCGCCGTCGGTGGACACAAAAAATTCTTGGCCCTCACGTGTATAACTTCTTCCGGCAACCGGCTTCCCATCGATATCCATAGTGCTGGGACGCACCCGCACAGCCCCGCCAGAAGTGACGTCGTCCTCAAACTGACGTGCAGTAGAGTTAACGGTACCTGCCCGAGGAAGAACCTCTTTACCAGAAGCGTCCATCAATAATTCATGAGTGCTACTGCCAGAACTTTCAACGGGAGCGGTTTTGTCAGCTACCGCAGCTCCAGCAGATTTGCGCAGATTTGTATTGACATTCGCGTCACCAGTGGTGCCCTTGGTCGTCTCGGCACTCTGGTTAGTAGCGTCATCAGGAGCCGCATTTTTAGGCATTCAAAATATTCCTAGTAAATCCTGCAGGCAAGATACATACCGCCTCACGGAAGCTTCAATATAAGGGTAGGCGGCCCGGATGTCAAGGTACGATGCCAGGGTGTAGTCGGGACGGCAAAAAAGCGGGCCTAGCTTTTTGCATTTAATCTTTGGCGCTGTCAAGAAATTGCTCAACCGGCATAGATACTCTCACGTTCCAATCGCCCCAAACAATTTACCAGGTTAATATCGATGTCGAAGATGGCAGCAAAAAGCAGACGTGCACCAAACCCAAGCACCAGAATTCGTCACATAGTCGAAGCCGGCCAGAGCTTGGCCAGCATCGCCCTAAAAGAGTACGGCGATGCGCGGTTTGCCAAATTGATTTTCACTATAAATAGAGGTGAAATTCCAATTCGTTGCGACGGCTTTAATACTTTTGCATTTGTAGCACCGGCACAATCTTTATTCTTACCTACCTTGGAAGAAGCGTCGATATACGAAGATCATTTTTTCACTGAAACTTCACGCATCAAATTCAACCTGGCGCACTATGCACGCCCAGCGATGCCTTCAGATAATCTTGAATTAGGAAGCACAAAAGTCACTAACAATGGTGGCAAAACTGCAAGTGCAAACCACACGGTTGCAGTTGAGAAAAGCGATATAAATAACAATCAGCCTGTATTCCACAGTGTTTCCGAAAGCATTAAAGGTACAAATAAAGCTGAGAAACAACAATCATACGTTGATGCTCCTAAAGCACCGTCCGCTCCTTACCTTCACGTGGTAGCTGATCACAAAACAAGCCAACCGCAGTCAACTTTTGACATGAGCCCACCTGTGGCAAATCGCATACCTGCAATGCAGAATGTAGACAACAGCTTGCACCATATAGTGACAAAAGAAAAGCAAAGACAGGCTGAAATGGCTGATGACCACGAGCTTTTCTTCTCGCAAGGAACACTTGAGATTACATCACTGTCTCATTATTGCCGGCTGATGAAATTCGAATCAATGGAAAACGAATCTGATCTAATGATTAAACTGCAAGTGTTCGATCAAAATAAGTGGCAAACCATCGCATCGTATGTGGTGCGCAGGGAAGCTACCCGTCGTCACGCACTCTATGCCGATGGCAGCAGTGCCACCGTTAATCTTGACCTTCCTAGAGATGTAGTAAAAGAGCTTTCGGTGAGCGATTTCAGCCGTAATTGGAAAAATTACACTATGGTTTACTTCAACCATATTGAAAAAATCCGTCTTGGCCAAGTAAACGCGCAGACGAAGATGATGCTACACGCCGTCTAGCCAGTTACGCTCTAGACCTTATCGCCATCCTCATTCTCGGCCTCTACCACCAGGCGCATTTTGCTCTGATTGGCATATTCTTCAAATTCACGCATCAGCTCAGGGTCTACTTGAACACCAATTGGCAAAGTGTCATCTTCGTCAAAGCTTGCGTCAGTAAATTGTTTGCTAGCACCAATTGCCTGCCTTACTTTTCCTAAGACTTCAGGTAGCATGATTCTCCCCATGCACTCCCCAGGCTGACCAGGCGCGGCTAAGCGACACCACTTTTCACCTATGCACTGACAAGTGGCGCTTTGATCAAGTATCTGATCGAAATAACCATAAGGTCCGCTGCGAGCTGGATATGTAGCGCCATATAGTCCAATTACCGGCGTGCCTACTGCCACTGCAACGTGGGCCGGACCAGTATCACCGCTCACAACTACATCGCAGCATTTGAGAATAGCCGCAGTTTCATCAAGCTTGAGCTGACCGCACAAATTTATGCATTTGGAGCCGGTTTCGATATTGATGCGTTGCGCCAGTTCAAAATCTTCAGGCCCACCAACCAGCACCGGTATATGCGCATGGTGATCAAGTAGATGTCTAACAAGATAAACCCATCCGTCAAAAATCCACGCACGCTGGGGGCGCAAACTACCGACACCAGGCACGAGGCCGATTAGCGCTGCTTCATAAAGTGATGGATGCTGCGCCGCTAATTCCGGCACCAATTTTTCAGCGATAGCGTCAGGGAAAATGGTGGGGAAAAGTCGCTCTGGAGTTTCAGGGCAAATTTCGCGAATGGTTTCTAAAAAGTTGCCCACAGCATGTTGCTGATTGGCTGTATCACTGCGATTCTTAGCGTAATGTAGCGATTTGATTTTGGTAAAGCCGCAGAGAAACTCACCACGAAATGAATTAGACAAATCTACAAAAAGGTCAGGGCTCAAGGCAATCAATTGTTTGCGCAGGGCAAAAAACCCCATCTTTTTATTGAAATCCACAAATTCATCAATGGATGGACAGAGGCCGAGAAGCAAAGGGCGAAGAGAACTATGGCTCCAATATGTTATTTTTGCTCCGGGAAAATTTAGCCTTAAAGTAGCAGCGACAGGTGTACCTAATACAGCATCTCCGATAGCGGCTGGATGAAAGATGACTATATTGGCGAAAGATTGATTGCTTGAATCCATACTAACCATGGCCTTTATTGGCTACTGTTCACTAGACTTATTTCGAATTTGACTTATTATTAGCAGTGATGAACCAAGATTATTATTATGTTTTAGGTTGGGAGCAACCCTCGGGCAAAGTAGCGATACTTTGTCGCTCACGAGGCAATAACCCTGGGCCGGCTTATTGCTGGACTAAGCGCGAAGCGATTCAACTACGTACTCGCCTTGCTAACGACAGACGCGGTGAGCAAAATCCATCAGCTCGTCGTATCATTCGTCAGCTTCTAGTATATAGATATCTCGTGCATCATCCACTACTGTGGAGACAGGGAGATCTTTGGGTTTACGCTGACCCCAGTGAGCTTGAGCCAGTTGAAGCCGGCGTGTCTACTCACGCTTATTAAACTCCTTAATCCACAATTATATTTGGCCCTAATCAGGCTATAGTTCTGAACGACTTTTAAGGCTGTCATTTAACGACGTTAACACGTCCTTAACCCTCCACCTGCTAAAACGCGAGCAATATCAGTCATCAGGCTAACAAAGTAGATTATTTAGATGGAAACCGAAACAGTTATAGCAGTGCTGGCAATAGGCTTAGCTCTCGCCTTTGATTTTGTCAATGGCTTTCACGATACTGCCAATGCTGTAGCCACCGTTATTTACACCAAGGCGCTAAAGCCGGGTGTGGCTATCGTTATGAGCGGCATCCTTAACTTTCTAGGCGCGCTTTTGGTGGGCACAGCGGTTGCCCAGGTGATTACCAAAATTATTCCAGAATCTTCTGTGACACTACCTATAGTGGTGGCAGTTTTACTGGCGGCTGTGATCTGGAACCTGATCACATGGTGGTACGGTATTCCGGTCAGCTCGTCTCATTGCTTGATTGGCAGCTTGTTCGGGGCAGGTATCACTGCTGCTGTAGTGAAGGGCGCCGACTGGCGTGCAGGTGTTTCCTGGCATGAATTAGAAAAAGTGGTGCTGGCCCTTTTGATTTCGCCTCTACTCGGTTTTGCCGCCGGATTCATCACTACATGGCTGACTCTCAAAATTTCAAAAGAAAAAGAGCGGGACGTTAACTCTACTAAAACCGCTGAGCAGCATGCACTGATGCGCTGGTTACACATTTTCTCCAGTGCTTCCGTAAGCTTTTCGCATGGCAGTAATGATGGTCAAAAAACCATGGGGCTAATAACTCTGATTCTAGCCACTCATTTTGCAGCTTACGGTTATCAAAGCAATACAGTTCCAGGCTGGGTGATGGGCTCAGCTGCTCTAGCCATAGCTCTTGGAACAATCATTGGCGGCTGGCGAGTGATACGCACGGTAGGCACCAAAATTAGTAGAGAAAAGCTCAGTCACTCACAGGGCTTTGGTGCATCCATGAGTACTGCTGTAATTATTTTATTGGCTTCGCACATTGGCGCGCCCATTAGCACCACCCACACTTTGAGTTCGGCAGTAGCCGGCGGCACTATTCCTGTGCACGGGAAAGATAAACTAAATCCGAAAACTATGAAGCTAATTTTGCTGGCCTGGGTATTAACACTACCGGTGGCGGCAACACTTTCAGCAGTCTGCTACATCATTCTCAGATTCATTTGGCACGCATAAAAGGAGGCTGGAAGAATAAATGATCATCGCAGTAGCGTTCAGCTCTCCCAAACGCAGTGCACGCACCATCGAACTGGCGGCCAGGCAAGCTAAAGCTTTAGGGGCAGAAATTGTGCTTTTACGCATCGTGCCTGACCCTGAAAAAGTTGGTGTGGTGGCGCAGCTGATTTCATCTGATCGTCCTCAAGACAAAGCTCAGTTGCAAATTGATATGACAGTCAAAATTCTGCAAGAGCAAGGCATTAAAGCTTCAGGCGTAGTGCGTGTCGGCGAAGTTGCGCGCGGCATTATTAAAACAGCCATTGAGTTAAATGCCAATATTCTTTATGTGGGCACCACTAACGTTGGTGGCCGGCAATTCTTCTTGATGAAGCGCGACCCGATTGTTCATTACCTGGTAGATCACTGTCCAATCACGCTCTGTTTAGTGCGGCATGATGGTAGTGGAGAGCCGCTTGTGGGTGCCGATACCGATAACCATGCCATCAGTCAGGCTGTAAGCGAAGTTGTGGATACTGACACGCCTGGTGAAGGTGAGCTCGGTAGTTAGGCTTACGGCCTGGGCGTTCTCATCACCAGGTATCGTCGATAAAAACGCTAAGAAATTTTACAACTCTTAGGTTGTAGACCCATACAACTTATCGGTTGTAAAAATCCTTAGGCTTTTGAAATTCGATGCCAGCAACTAAGCCTGGTCAGCCCGCATAATCCCGGCCAAGATCCAAAAAATCTTCCATCACATGCGAAGCCACGGTGGGCAATTCGCGAATAATTTTCATAGGCGGCAAACAATCAATAATCTTGCGGCCATAATATTTTTTGGTCAATCTTGAATCTAAAATTGCCACAAGACCGCGATCTTTTCTAGTGCGAATCAACCGGCCCACACCCTGCTTCAGTCGCATGGTGGCATGAGGTAGGGCCAAATCGTTGAACCAGCTGCGACTGGTATCTTCTTTCATTTGCTCACAACGAGCTTCGTAAACAGGATCGTCCGGTACCTGAAAAGGAATGCGATCAATAATCACACAACTTAGTTGTTCGCCATCAATACTGACGCCTTCCCAAAAACTTGATGTGCCGAATAAAACCGAATGAGGCGTGGCCTTGAACCATTCCACCAATTTTTGTCTGGGCATGTCGCCTTGTTTGCGGCACTCATAGGGAAGACGCGGAGAAAGAGCCTGAAAAGCGGCATTAAGAGCCGAGCGACTGGTGAACAAAACAAAAGCGCGCCCTTCAGTCAGTTCGATGATGCGCTCGATTTCTTCAAAAGCGGCATACAGAAAATCGGGATGGTTGGGCTCTGGCAAATTTGGGGGCAAGTATAAAAGAGCTTGATTTTTAAAATCAAAGGGGCTCGGCACTTGGTCTTGAATGACATACCGATCGGTGCCAATAGAGCGTTTGAAAAAGTCAAACGGGTCATCACCAGCGGTGGCCAGGGTGGCTGACATCCAGACAGAATTTTCTAAACCAGCCTTATTTAACAGCAGGTCGGCAATAAAGTGAGACGGATCAAGCGGGGCTGCCGTCACTTCGATTTTTACTTCCTGACGCTCAGTGCGCTCAAGCCACATCACCCATTCCTGGCTTGGCGCCGCAATTAATTCCAGACAGGTGCAGTAACCAGATATGGTGCTAATTAAACTCTTCGCTTTGAGCTGTGCTTTTTCGCGCATTAGATCCACATCTAAAATATGTTCGAAGGATTGATTTTCTAACCAGTCGCGCAAAATTTTCAAAGCTATTATTAGTTCGATGGCACCTTCAACAGGCTCACGCAGTCTCATTTTAGCTGAGCGAGCCATGAGGTTGAGGCGCATGAATAACTGGCCTGAGCGGTGCTCAATATCGTTAATCAAATTATTGGGTGGGTTGACTCTTTTGATCGCTTTTCCCAATAAAATTCTGATGCCGCGATTGCTTATCGAGCGGCTGAAAGCGTCAGTGGCAATATTTGGCAGATGATGCGCTTCGTCAACAATCAGCAGTTGGTAGGGCGGCAATATGCTTCCACCAGATGCGGCATCAGCCAGAAGCAGGGCATGATTGACCACAAGAATGTCGGCTCTCTCAGCCCGTTTTCTCGCCTCAAAATAAAAGCAGCTGCCAAAACTAGGGCATTTATTTCGCAAACAATCATCAGAGTCAGAATTGATTTCGCCCCATATGTCGTAGGGCGGCACGAAGTCTAATTCAGAAACATCGCCGTACGGTGTCGTATTGACCCAATCGACAAAGTCATCATCAATATGCTGCTCGAGAATATGATCGCGAAAGCGCCGAATGCCAAGATAATTGCCGCGCCCCTTAAGCAAAGCGGCGTTAATCTCGAACGGAAAGATCTCCTTGAGAATGGGGATATCTTTATTCATGTACTGCTCTTGCAAAGCAATGGTGGCAGTAGAGACAACCACTTTTTTACCAGCTAGAAAAGCCGGCACCAGAGCGGCAAAACTCTTACCAACACCTGTACCAGCTTCGAAAATGCCTGTTTTTTTCTGAGTAAAAGCGCGCTCAATCTGGTGAGCTAAATCAAGCTGCGGATCGCGAATCTCGTAATTATCGAGACTGGCAGCCAAAAGCTCAAAGACGCGCTCCACCGTAAAATCACCGCGATTTTCGGGGCACAACGGCTTCTTCTCTGGTTTGGTCGGCGAAGACTTACCAGAAAGTGACGTAGCTGAAGACGAGCTATTTGATGCTTCGGCAGACACGGGCAAATTCAAAAGGGAATTCGCTTAGTGTACTTGAGAAGCGGCAGTAGCAGCAACTTGTGCGTTGGCTTGGGTAGCAGCCTGTGAGCTTGGCTGATAGTTAGGCAAAGTAATGGTTTGGCCCAAGCTCAAGAAATTCACGTTCTTCAAATTATTGGCTTTGCAAATAGCATCAAGCAGTCGTGGGCTGGCCCGCTTATATTCACGCAGAGCAATAGCCGCCATCGTGTCACCGGAAGCAACTGTCACAGTCGCATGCGCGGGCACAAGAACGGAATTAGGGTCGCTGCCCTGAGGGACTATTGCCTGGGTAGTCTGACCGGCAGCTGGTGTAGCTGAAGCCACGGCCACTGTGGCCCTACCTGGTTGTGGATTGCTCGCGATAAGCCCTGACACTGCAGAATAGCCCCAGATGCCAATCATGGAAAGCACAGCGCCGGCCATGAAGCCCAGGCTCAAATAGAAGCTGGGAGTGCGCTTAGGTGAATGCATGAAGTCTTGATGCACGCCTGGCCAGAGAGCTTCGAGCTCATCTGTTTTAGGTGCGGCAACTTCAGCTGTAATTCTATTGAATGAACCGGTATCTCTCTGAGATTGCCAGTCTGATGTAGAGGCGGTGCGCTGCGCTTCTCTTTCCGCTAATGAGCGAGTCGAGATCGATACAAACGCATCCCGGGTGGAGACATCACTGTCGCGCACATATTCGGGAAGGCCTTCTAATTCCAGTTTTTCTTGATCGTAGTTGAGCACAATTGTCATCTCTTACAACGCCACTGGGGGTAACCAAGGCTGCATATTAGCCAACTTGTCACTAGAAAGTCAATTTTCTCAACGTTGAGCTGAAATCTAAGCTAGGCTTGGGTTTACAGACCTTCGCCAAATCTTCACAAAGCCGCAATCGTGCCAAGACGCAGCGTTTAAGCCAGATGCATTAAATAAATGACAACCTCCTCCATGTTTACAATAGTTCCGTAAGCAGCCAACACCGTGGCTTTACGGCGATTGCACTTACTTTGGGGCTGAACTTGCCCAAAGAGCCACCACTTGGCAACCGAAGATGGTACCACCGCATGGATAGGCCAAGAATGGAGGATCAGATATAGGAAGGATCAGATCGACATTAGCAAACACTCACCCATCACGACGCAATCCGCTTGACTACTTCTTTTTTCTCAGATTAGCAGTGGCTTATTTTTACTGTAATAGTGAAAATCAAACGCGAGCCTCTTATTGTGACGAGCCACTGCCATTAATACCGCTCTCGTCTCGCACACCATGTATTTGCTGAATAGCCTGCTTGGTGCCTGCAATGACCACAGTGGCGCGATCTGGTTTAAAAGTAGTGCGCACAAATTGGTTGGCTTTATCGAGAGTCGCCGCTCGGATGCCCTGATGTATAGAAGGAAGCGGATCGCAAGAGCCATCTAGCATCACCGACTCAAGAGTCGCTCGAGCAGCCAGTTGACTGTTAGACATCCATCTGACCGGCAAGGCGCCGTGCAGATAAAGTTTGACTTCAGCAAACTCTTCGGCAGTCAAACCAGTGCGACCAAATTTCTTCAGCTCGGTCTGAATGAATTTCACAGCCTGTGGCATCGCATTTGATACCAACGGTATATCTAGTGACCATACAGTCATACCCGGCAGCGACTCAACGTCAGACGTAAGATCTTCGAGACTGAGGCTGCTTGAGAGGCTTTGCTCACCAGAGATCTTTTGCGCGAAGCGAGAAAATATGGGGTGACTGGTCAGAGCACAGTCGGCTAGCAGCATGAGTGGGTAGTCTGATTTTCCTAAACCGCTATCTACCAGTCTGCCGATTGTCACCATGGTGTCTTGCTTTTTGTCGATAGTCATTGACGATTTGAGCGTCCGTCTGGCATTGGGCTGCACCAGCACTTTCTTAGCGGTACTCTTGCCCGTCCAACCCTCGAAGCTGCGCTCAGCAAGATCTACTGCCTGATTAAGGGTAATGTCGCCCACAAAAACTATTGTGGTGGCATCAGGTCTGACGGCCTGCGAATGAAAATCTCGCAAATCGCTGTCTTTCAAATTTCCCACAAATCGAGCCTTGTCCATAGGTTCAAGCGGATAGAAACTTGTATTTGGCGCAATTAGACTTTGCATCAGAGCTCGCTTGACCCTGGCTCTAACGGTATCTTCGCTTTTCTTTACCCTGTCTATGACCAGTTGCTTAGCGCGCTCCACATCGCTGTCCTTTAAAAGTGGATCTCGCAGCTGACTCGCCAAAATGCCAAGAATAGTTCCCGTATCACGATTCAGACACCGACTTTGGAAGCTAATCCACTGCGGACCTGCATCAAATTTGATCATGGCCGAGGGCAAAAGTCCTAATTCGTCTTGCAGGTTAACGGCCGATTGACGGCTATATTTGGGTGAACCATCGATCATCAGTTGCGCCAGTACAGCGGCCGCGCCGCGCTTTCCTGTGGGCTCATATGCCTCGCCAGCTTTTACGGCACCTACTATGTGCACCGATGGGCTTAGTTTGGTTTCAAGTACGGCCACGGTAATTCCGTTTTTTAAAGTTGCCTTTTTCAAATGAGGATTCGGTGAAGAAGTCGAAGAAGAATTTGGCGAAGAAGTCAGCGAAGAAGTGGCTGATGTCTTGTTTGTCGCTTCAATATTTCCAGCCGGTGCACTTCCACCTACAGTTTGAGCATCATCACTCTTGTAAGCACAGGCATGAACGCCAAACCTTTTGAAAATGTCTGTGGCATTAGTGCAGGCTGTTTTATGATGAACTCCCGACTTAGGCTTTTTCAAATCTTTCAATTTGTCTGCCGGCTTTTTGCCGTCTTTCTTGTCCAGGTCTTTATCGGCTTCTTTCTTATCTTTGCTTTTCTTGTCTGCGCTATTTTCCTTGGCATCGGCAGAATCTTTGTCTTTATTGATTGCCGGTTTCTGCACAAGTGGCTTGTTGGCAGCACCGCTGAGCACACCTACGTATCTATTTTCACGAGCAAAATAGCGTTTGGCCACTCGTTGAATGTCGGCCGGCGATACCGCTCTTATCTTTGTAAACCAGGTATAAGCGCCCTTCCAACTATCAATTGATTCTGAATAACCTAAGTGAAAGGCAGTGCGATACGGACCATCACGTTCAGACAACAAAAAGAATTCTGCATGATTGCGGGCGCGGCGCAGCTCGGCCTCGGGCACAGGGTTAGTTCGCAACTGCTCCATTACCGCTTCGAAAGATTCAATCATCTTGTGAGCAGTGGTGCCTGGTGTAGAAACCAGATTGACAGTAAATAATCCTGGATCTCGTTTGACTTCAAATGTACATTTCGCGCTACTGCAAACTTTGGCATCAACCATTTTGCTTTTAAGCCGCCCGCTGACGCCAGAAGCCAGCAGTTTTTCCAGCACGGCTAAAGCCGGAGCGTCGGCATTGACAAAGTCGCAGCTGTGATACGCCATCGCCACCACATCTGAATTGCCACCATGTTTCAAATAAACGCGTCGCTCAGCGGTTTGTTGTGGTTCGACTACACGCACCGCTTTTGGTGGCTCTGCTTTCGGCAAGGGTGCAAAATATTTATTAATCTGCTCCATCACCGCGGCACTGTTGAAATCGCCTACCACCACCAGCGTGGCATTGCCCGGTTGGTAATACTCGCGATAATGTCGTCTGACGTCGTCAACTGTCAATTTGTGTACGTCGTTAGGCCAGCCGATTGTTGGATTGCGATAGGGATGTTGCAAAAATGCAGCCGAGCGCACTTCTTTATTGAGTAAATTGACCGGATCTTTTGCTTCTTGACCCAACTCCTTTTCTACTCGCTTAATTTCAGCCAGCACATCTTCAGCTGTAAAGGTAGCTGCGTGCATGCGCTCAGACTCAATTTGCAAAGTCAGAGGCAACTTACTGGGGCTGACAGTTTCAAAAAAAACTGTAAAGTCATCGCTGGTAAAGCCGTTAAACATGCCCCCATTGCGCGCGATCGTTGCACCCATTTCGCCTTTGCGAAAACGTCCGACCTTTTCAAAAAGCAAGTGTTCAACCAGATGGCTCAGACCAGTCTCGCCTAAATTTTCATTGCGCGAACCGACGCGATAAAAAACCATAGTGCTGGCCACCGGAAACGAATGCTCTTCAAGAAGGAGCACCTTAAGACCATTAGCAAGCACAGTTTCTTGCACGCCTTTTTCACTGATTGCCGCAGAACTGCTCTCATTAGCGGCAAATGCAGACATTTGAGCGCAGCTTGAGGAAAGAATCAGGCCAAGGGCTGCCAAGCAGATCGTTGTTATAGTTATAAATTGCCGAGCGCTCTTATTCTTCAAATGCCTTCCCATCACTCTTGAATGCCGACCCAGCCACTGCTTCTAATAATGATAAGGGCGCGGCTGCCGCTAAAACTTACCACAGTAGTGATTAAGTCTCATGAGGCTTTGCTCAAGGGATATACAAGTAGCCCCATTCTGTTGATAATTAAGCCATGGCCTCCACTTCAAAATTGGCAAGTTCCACCGTCCGCAAGGGCGCTCGCAAGGGCGCAGCCCCAACTGGTGACGATCATCGCGCAGTGCGCAGTATTGTCCTTGTGGGCAATCCTAACGTGGGCAAATCGGTTATTTTCAATGCCTTGACCGGCTCTGACGCTGACGTATCTAATTATCCCGGCACCACTATTGATATCGCTCGGGGTCATCTTGGCGACGATGAGCTTGCCGATACGCCTGGAGTCTATGGCGTATCAAGCTTTAACGACGAAGAACGGGCAGCGAGAAAGATGATCATTGCCGCTGACATTGTCATCAATGTGGTGTCGGCACTGACGCTTGAGCGCGACCTTTTTCTTACTGTCCAACTGGCCGAAATGGGCAAACCCATGATCTTAGTGATCAATCAGTTTGATGAAACAATTCTGCGCGGTATCAAAATTGATCTGGCCGTTTTACGCGATGAGCTTGGCCTCGAAATACTCACTTGCGTAGCCGTTAAAGAAGAAGGCATTGAAGAAATCAAAAATGCCATACCGCTTGCCAGGCCAGGAAAAATCAGACCAGAACTGCTCGAGATCCTCAATGAAATTCGCAACCAAGGAACGCCGGATAACCCAATTGATCAAGCTCAGGCACTGTTAATTGCGGAGGGCGACGAGCCTACCGCCACTATGTGTGGTGTGAGCGTTGCCAATCACAGGTCAGGCATTTATGGTGCGCGCCGTAAATTCGTTAATGATTTAGCTGAAAATGCAGTAACACAAAGCGGCGTTACCAGGTCGTTTTCCAACAAGCTGGGCAAATTACTTTTGCATCCGCTCTGGGGCTCGGCAATTTCATTTGCAGTCTGTTATTTGATTTTCTATCAAGTCTTGGGCGTTTGGATTGCCGGCAACCTGGTGGACCTTACCGAGAAGAAAACGTTGAAAGTCTACTATGAGCCTGTGGTTCGCAGAGTGGCTGCCAATGTCTTTCCATCAACAATCACAGTAGGCGAGCGCGTATTTGATTTTCCAGAAGGTACTCTGAAAAATGAGCCCGAAAGCAAAGCGCTTGACGCTGCCATTAAAACCATTCCAGCGAACGAGATCGGTTTCAATTTCTGGTCTTACAAAAATTGGCTCTCAGCCCTGGGTAACATCATCGTTGGTGAATACGGGCTGGCAACACTGACCGTCACTTATTTGCTTGGATTACTGATGCCGCTGGTTATCGGCTTTTATCTGGGCTTATCATTACTTGAAGACTCTGGTTATTTGCCAAGGTTGGCGGTGCTTGTTGACCGCATGATGAATAAACTGGGTCTAAATGGCCGTGCCATCATTCCTCTTATACTTGGCCTGGGCTGCGTCACCATGGCAACAATCACCACTCGACTTTTAACTACCAAACGCGAAAAAATCATTGCCACGGCACTACTGGGAGTGGCAATACCTTGCTCTGCACAACTGGGAGTAGTCTCAGGCACCCTGGCTAGAGCTGGTGGTGGTGCGGCCTGGGCTGTCTATCTAGTTGTTGTTGTGGGCATTCTAGCGGCCACCGGTCTATTGCTCAACGCTGTGATGCCCGGGCAATCACAGGGTCTGATGATTGACCTGCCGCCCATGCGTTTGCCTAGAGCCGACAATGTCTTGCGAAAAACCTGGAAAAAATCTTGGAATTTTCTGGTGGACGCTACACCGATGTTCTTTCTTGCCGGTTTTGTCGTCACACTGGCTCAAATGATTGGTTTACTCGATCTGATCATCAAAGTCTTACAGCCCATTGTTGTTCAATGGCTGTTTTTGCCGAACGACCCGCGCATTCCTACTACATTTATATTAGGTATTGTCAGGCGCGATTTTGCTGCTTTTGGCTTGACCGATGTCGCATTAACGCCGGTTCAGGCTGTAACCGCCATGATTGTCATTACGCTCTTTGTGCCTTGCATCGCAACCGTGGGGGTAATGATCAAAGAGCGGGGCATGGCCATTGCCGTTTCAATCTGGTTGGGCTCATGGGCCGCAGCTTTTGTCATAGGCGGCGTTCTGGCGCGGATTTTGCCTTTTGTCTTCAGCCCGCTGGGCATTAAGTAGTAGTTACAAAATATTCGTCTGCCAGGCTGCCGGTGAGCCAACGGCGGCGGACATGTTAGTATAAATTTGCACGATATGGCAGGTGTCGCCAAGTGGTTAAGGCTCCGGTTTGTGGTATCGGCACGCGCGGGTTCAAATCCCGTCATCTGCCCCATATTTTGTGAAAAGGCTTCAACCTGATTGGTTGGGGCCTTTTGCTTTTCTGCGATCGGCGGGCACTCAACGCTGGAAATAATCAAACCGTGCGCTTGGTTGCGACACCTACCGATCTCTGTTTGCCGGATACGGCTGATGCGATGCGGCGCGACACCATTTACCCACCCTAGTTTCAGACCAATACAGATTTGGGTAGGCCAGGTGGACATACATTGAAAGAAAACCGGAACCTACCACAAAGGCGATAGAGACCAAAACTGCGCGCTATCTTGTCTCTTGAGAATAATCGATTCAGGCTTGTCCTCGGCTTCGAGCGAACCTTCGTTTTCTTTCTACAGTATCGCGCTTGATGCCGTTTAAATTTACGCATGCCGGTCGTTGATGAGGCACTGGAAGTGGTGGCAGGTGATGCTGGCCAGGGCGGCGGATCGCTAGTTTTATTTACCGGTTCGTAAACTCCTGGCAACGCCATGCTTGCTTTTGTATGTACAATGGGTGTATATTACCGAGAGGGTACTTCGACAAGCACAGGCGCCGTTTTGATTATTGGATTTGCAAGCGAAGCCATTGAAAACAAACTAGCCGAGCGTAACATCACGCTGGATGACGTAATCCAATGCTTCAACAACAGGAGCGGCAAGTTTTTAATCGACGACCGGGAGGAACATAAAACCGACCCGCCGACTCTGTGGTTTATATCCACGACCGATGTCAACCGAACATTGAAAGTAGTTTTTATGTATTTTGCTGATAACCAAGAGGCCCACGTTAAATCAGCCTACGACGCCAACTCTAAAGTGGTTGCACTTTACGAAAAATTGAAATAACTCTAGAAAAATAACACCGGGGAAGTAATGAAAAAACTACTAAAAAGGCAAATAGTCGACGATTCAGAACTCTGGGAAAACGGCACGCTTGGCCAGTCGGAAGCTCATGCGCGCCCTGTCGGTGCCGTGATCGATGCCGCAATTGACGACGCCCTCGGCCTACAGCCTATTACTATTAGGCTGCAAAAAACCCTCGTCGAAGAACTGAAAACCATGGCCAAAGAATCCGGCCTCGGCTATCAACCCTTTGTTAGACAGCTGCTCACTAAGTACGTCAGCGAGCAGCGCCGCAGCAAAACAGGGGTTTAATTTTCTGGGGTAAAATCTACCTCAAATTTCTGAATCGTTTTCTATGCTGGGTTTTTAGCAGGGTGCGATCGACCCTGGCGTCTAAGTCTAGGCGAAATTTTCAATAGCGTTTTCATGATCACGAAGCTGGCCTCGGGTCACGAGCGCATCTAAGCCCTTTAATGGTTAGGTTATAGCCTCAACTATGACATAGCATGTGGGATGAACCACGAAAAGCGGACTGCCCGCTTCGCTTACGCAAAACGGCGAAGCACCACATCCGGTGCTAGCTTAACCATTCTCGCTCCTGAGTTTCGTTGGAAATATCCGCAGGCGAAATCAAAACTGAGTTCGCTCTGGAGAAACAGAGCACCGCAACGCCTTTCTCGCGTGATTCCTTTCAGATACTCTAAAACTCTTTTGAGCACTTTTTCTCAGCTATATTCCAGACAATAGCGGTATCGATAGCGCTGATCAAAGGCTGATAAGATGATTTCAGGTGCGGGAGGTAGCTAAAATGATTAAGCGAATAGTCAAACACGGCAACGGGAGGGCTATTTCACTAGAGAAAGCCCTTTTAGATCTGTTAAAGATCGATGACAATACCGACCTGGAAATCTCTACCGATGGAGTGGGCTGGCTTGAAAATCTACCCTGTTTCGGCCAGCAGTAGCGCCTTCCAGGCAGCCAAAGAACGCGCTCTTAAGCGTCAGGCAGCCACGATTAAGGCCTTGTGGGATTAGATGCCGACGTGACACCAGGTAGTTAATATGAACCATCTAAAAAGCATTGCATTGGTTTTGTGTTCAGCTTGGCTTATTGCTGCCGCAATTTATGCTTATCAATCATGGTATGAAGAACATCAATTTAGGTCCCTGACACAGGCCCTTAATTGGGTAAAGAGTTGCCGCATCATTCACTGCAGTTAGCGCTATCGGATCCAGCGGGAAAAACGGGCAGTAGGGATTCTCTGTTTTCATTTAAATGGCCGTTTAATATGGTGGTTTAAAGTGGAATTGAGCTACCCACGAGCAGCCACTCAAACAAGAACAATGAAATATACGAACTACCTTACCCGCTTGGGAATCAAATTATCCCAACCCTGCTCTTTCAAAAATTCAATAAAGCTGCTGCGATAGTTGTATTTGTCGTCTTGATCCACAACTTCAAAATCAGAGACTCGACGCTCGACGTAAGAAGTGCCTGGTGGAATTTTGAAGAGCTTAAATCCATCAGCGTCAAAAACATCGCCGCTCTTGTTCTCGCCCTTAATGGCCCCTTCAGGCAAAGGCGTGAACAAATGCTTCTCATCGTTTTGCTGAGTTTCTACAATACGGTGATTGTCTTTCTTCTCGATAATGCGCAGACCGATGTAGTGCATGAGCACGCTTTGATTGCTGATTTCAACGGGCTCTTCGGTCAATAGCACCACATGCTCTACAGTTTCGCCACGGTCGATGTCATAGCGTACTTGTCGTTGCGCTTCCCAAATACTGCCTTTGGCATCGAGTTGTTTACCGCGCGTGCGCTCCCGTTCATTGCGAACCGAAACACCCGGTTTGATATTGATTTTCTTTCTTATTTTCGTGCCGGCAAACCATGGTGGAATTTTGTACCACTTCTCAATTTTGTCCGACGGCAAATTACGCTCGTCGTATTTAGAACCTTCGTGCAGTTCTGCTCTCAGTCGAAACGGCTCTGCCTGCGCGGCCGGAGCGGCCATGCAAAAAGCCATCAGCAAACACAAGCGTTTCAATGCAGTTATTTATCCTCGCCTTCCGTCAGTGGAACAGATGCACAAAGTGGGCTTGTTGATTCTTCCACAAGTTCGCTCAAATTTGAATTGGCAAAAGCTTCTTCCACTTGTGCTGTAGCTGCAGAAAGACGTTTGTGTAGAGGACAGAGGTTGAATCCGTGCGATTGAAGACCAAGGGGGCATGATTTAATTGGCTCAATGGGGTCGACAGAATTGATCACATCTAAAATTGAAATCTCATGTGCATCCTTTGATAAAACAAATCCTCCACCAATGCCGCGTTGTGAATTGACCAATTTTCCCTTAACCAGCTGCTGCATAATTTTACTTAAATAGCCGGGCGGTACTTTAGTGGTCTCAGCGATTGCCTGACCAGTTGCCGCCGATTTTTGCATGGCAAGAAACACCATTGCCCGTAATGCATATTCAGCGGTTTGAGAAATCATGCAAATCCTATAGCGTACAACTTTACCTTTTTATACAAAATACCACAGAATGGCACTCTTGAGATTGACAAGGCCTGGCCAAGTGCTATTATGGATAAAACGGTACATTTGACTTAAATAGGGGTTTAGCCATGAAATTTATATGCACACAGTGCAATTACATCCTTGAAGAAGAAAAAGGACTCGCAGCTTCCGGCATTGAGGCTGGAACCAAATTTGAAGATATCGCCGAAGACTGGCAGTGCCCCGACTGCTCTGCAGCCAAAGAATATTTTCAAAGCTGCTCTTGCGTCAGCCTGCCTGAAGCAACCAATCTAGTCAGCAAAACCTAAGTCAGACGGCAAGGAGAATCATGAACAATTTTAGCCAGGCATCAGTTGGTATGCTCGTTGCCGAGCAACCACTGCGGGCAGCAGTTTTCGACCGGTACGGCATAGACTTCTGTTGCGGGGGTAAGCAGACTCTTGAAGCTGCCTGCCTGGCAACAGCTCACGACATTCAGCTCGTGATCGCAGACATTGAAAACGCTGATCGCACGGCTTCAGATACAGATAGCAGCGAAAACTGGCTCAACGCATCGCTCAGCGATCTTGTCGATCACATTGAAAACACTCATCATGTTTACTTAAAAGCTGAGCTTCCGCGCCTGGAAGCACTGGCCGAAAAAGTTGCCAGAGTACACGGGCAGAAAGAGCCGCGGCTGCTGAAAGTAGCAGCGATTTTTGCAGACATGAGTCAAGCGATTCGACTACATACAGAAAATGAAGAAGCGGTGCTATTTCCATTCATCCGTCAACTTGAGAGCAAAAAACAACCGTTGTCCGGTGCATGCAAAACAAAAACAAGTCTCGTTGCCAGTCCAATTCACAAGCTAGAAGCAGAGCACAATGATGCCGGCCTTGCCTTAATGCAAATGCGTGAATTGACTGATCAATATACAACTCCCGACTTTGCCTGCCAAAGCTGGCAAGCTCTTGCAGCCGGGCTAGCTCATCTTGACCAAGATCTGCGCACGCACATTCATAAAGAAAATACTCTACTTTTTCCCAAGGCCAGAGCAAAAGAATTGCAAATGGTCTAAAGAAAGCATATCTGTTCAGAACCACACATATGAGCCCCATCTCTGAGATGCTACCTGCTAGCATGGCTGGGCCAAATAGCGCTTAACGTTCACTGGAGGGCTTATGTCCTGGAGATGGAAGCTAGCAGTACTTTTTGTATTGATCGCGGGTTTTTCCACCCTCATATTTATGGGACACGAGGTCAGTGACCAAGCACCTCCGATCCCAGACCGTATTGTTAATAGCAGCGGAGACCTGCTTTTCAAAGGCAGCGACATCATGGCCGGCCAGGCTGTTTTTCAAAAATATGGCCTCATGGATGTGGGGTCGTTTTTCGGTCACGGCGCTTATAACGGGCCTGATTTTTCGGCAGAATATCTGCATAAATCAGGCGAGCTTGCTCTCGAGAATATGGCTCAAAAAAAATATCACAAAGCGTACTCCGCTCTGGAAACCGGTGATAAAGGCAATTTAGACAGTACTTTGCAGAAAGAGCTCAAAGTCAACCGCTTTGACCCGGCCACCAAAACTTTGACTTTGACAGAAAATCAGTCGTTCGCTTATAGCCAACTAATTCCTTACTATGATACCGAATTTGGTGTCGGGCGAAAATTGCCACTGCCGGCCAATTATATTGCCGATGCCACTGAACGCTTGCAACTGAGTCGTTTCTTTGCCTGGGGTGCCTGGGTTTGCGTTACTGAAAGACCAGGCAAAGACTACACATTTACAAATAATTGGCCACCAGATCGGCTGGTAGGCAACGGCCCTAATTGGCATATATTTTTCTGGAGCGCCATGAGTTTGATAATGCTCCTTGGTGGCATTGGTTTGACGCAATTTTTGCTCAGCGCATTTCCTGGATTAGGCTGGATGCCTGATGGCAAAGGCATGGTGGACAATGTCAAAAGTTATCAACCGTTGCGGTCGCAGACATCACTCTACCCGTACTTCACAGTAGTAGTATTGCTTTTTCTATTTCAGACAATCTTCGGCATAGTGACGGCGCACTATATTGTTGAACAAGGTTTTTATGGTTTCGATATTCGCAGCATTTTGCCTTATAGCGTCACGCGCAGCTGGCATATACAGCTTTCAATCTTCTGGATTGCTACGGCCTGGCTTGCTGCCGGAATGTTTATGGCTCCGATGCTTTCGAAGAACGAACCGAAAGGACAGCACTGGCTAGTCAAAATTTTATTTGTTGCCATCTTAATTGTGGCGGTTGGAAGCATTGGCGGAGAGTGGCTCGGTGTTAAAAACATGCTGGGCAACCTCTGGTTCTGGTTCGGGCATCAAGGTTGGGAATATCTTGAACTGGGTCGTTTCTGGCAGGCACTGCTGACACTAGGTATGGTGCTTTGGGCTTTCATCGTTTTTCGCAGCATCAGCCCACTTCTCAAAGGCAAAGACCATGGCAGCCTGCCCTATATGCTGCTTTACGGTGTGATGGCCATTCCTTTATTTTTCAGTTTCGGCATGATGTATCATCCTGGTACCAATTTTGCCGTAGCCGATTTCTGGAGATGGTGGGTGGTGCATCTCTGGGTGGAAGGCATCTTTGAATTGTATACAACCATTATTGTGGCTTACTTCTTTTGCAGCCTTGGTATGGTTTCCGAAAAATCAGCCCTATCGGTTATTTACATAGACATTATCTTGTATCTGGGCAGCGGTATTGTCGGCATTGGGCACCACTATTACTGGACAGCGCAGCCGGCTATAAATATGGCACTCGGATCTATGGTCTCAGCCTTAGAAGTAGTGCCACTGACACTGCTAACAATGGAAGCTTGGAAATTTGTCGAGCTGGCCAAGGTAGATGGATCAATTAAAAACTTCTCGCATTATTGGGCCATGATGTTTTTAATTGCCGTCGGTTTCTGGAATTTCCTTGGTGCTGGAATATTTGGTTTCTTAATTAACACGCCTATCGTCAGCTATTACGAGCACGCTACATACTTAACTTCTAACCACGGTCACGCAGCCCTCATGGGAGTTTACGGCATGCTCGCCGTGGCGGCGATTTTATTCAGCACACGCTATTTGATGACTGACAATGCCTGGAGCAACAGGCTAGCTGGAATATCTTTCTGGGGTTTAAATGTCGGCCTGATGTTGATGATTGTGCTCAACATTTTCCCTGCGGGTGTGATGCAGATGATTGCCAGCTACGAACACGGGTTCTGGTATGCTCGCAGTTACGATTTTATCCATTCAGAAATTTTTCAACTACTTACCTGGCTGCGGGTGGCAGGCGATATTACTTTTGTTATGGCCGGAGTATTACCGCTCGTAATTCTTGTGGTTAGAGGCATGTTTTACAGGCGGCCAGCTGTTAAATTAGTATCAAGTAGCCCTGTCCAAGGCGATAACTAACTGATAGCAGTTGTTCAAATGCTCAATCGTGCCCCGGCGTTTTTATTCACGCTTGTGGTCATGCTCAGCTCAAGTGCTTCAGCCTGGGCCGACACACTGCAAGGAGGAGTGACACAAATTGAAGCTGTCGCACCTTCACTGCGCCCGGGTGCCGTTTACGATCGGTCAAAAATTGCCAATCGCATCACCAACTGGTACCGAATTCCGGTCTGGTTGGCAGGCACACGACAACGTAGTGAAATAAGAAGTAATGCTGGCGTAGTCAAAAATGTTCGGAGCCGAGAACGGGGAAGGCAGTTTGATGCCGACGGCCACATCTGGGAAGCCAGTCGCGAGCCCATATTTTATGACATCGACAGGGGTGACCTGGTTTCACACACCATCTTGACGAAATGCGAACCGCTGCTTCTGACGAGAAGCAAAGTAATTTTGCGGCTTGGCGGTACCATGGTGGCAGCAAAAAAGGCAGGCGATGTCATTGTTGATGTAATGCAATGGGAAGAAATTCACACACTTACACCAGGTCCAAACAATACGGTTGAAGGCGTAATTAGCGAAACTCGAAACTTCGATAAAAACGGTACGCTTACTGTTCTTAGTACAGACCCCAAATATTACACTGAATATCTGGTGGCAGAATTTCAACCCACTGATAAAGACAATCGTTTTGATTACAAAAAAGAATTTGCCGAATTTTTGCACAAGGCCGGCAAAGACAATTTGATTCCACCTTAATTAAGGCATTGATTGCCTCTCGTTCATAAAAGCATACAATTCTCTTATCCACAGATGACCGAAAACCCTTGAAGTGAGGGCGTTTACGGTTAATCAGACAAGCAGGTGCAGAATCGCTCTGTTACCTGTTGAGCTGGCGTGGAATAAGGTGTGTGATCCCTTAATTTCGGGTGCTGCTTCAATGACCAAAAACCTTACTACATTCTCTTTCACTCTTGTTCTGTCTATGGTGGCAGCGTATATGATTGCTCGGCCTGCTCAGGGTCAAGCTTTTATGGAATACGGTGGTGTTCAGGCCGGTGCAGCCGGCCTGGGAGCTGGTCTTGCCGCCAGTCACAATAACGGCGCAGCAGTGCGAAACACCTATGAGACCGCAGTGCAGGCTCAACAGGCTCTTGTGCAACAGAATAAGGCAATTGAACAATACTTGGCCATGGGCATAAAGTACGAAGCAAAAAAAGATTGGGACTCTGCCGAAAAATGTTTCACCTATGTCTTACAGGTGGTCAATCGTCGCGACGGCCCCGGCAGCGCCAATGGCATTCCTGCACTTAAACACATGGTTAATATAAAAGTAGCGCAAAATAAAATTGATGATGCCATTGGCTTTCAGAAGACCGTGGTGGCATTTACACAAGCTGCAAAAAATGCCGATCCGCGCAACACACTGAAAACAAAAATGGATCTCTCCAATCTTTTCTTAAAGAAAGACGATTACTCCAGTGCAGAGCCTTATTTACAGCAGTCAGCTACTTTAGTAGAAGAAAACAAAGCCTTTGCCAATGAACAAAAACGCTCTACGCTCAAGACCTACACAAAAGTTTTACGCAAATTGAAAAAGAATGCTGAGGCCGACGCTGTGGACAGTAAGTTGGCAAAGTATGAAACCGCAGAATCGACTGCTTCTGCTGCCAACAACACAGAAATAAAACCAACTACAGACGCACTAAAATCAGATTCTCCCGCAGGCGCCACTAAAGCTTCTGTGGAAATAAAATAATCGATGGCAGTTGAAATAACAGAGCCTGATCCGCTGCATAACGAGCTTCCTAAGCAATACACGGTCTTAGGAAAAATCAGATCAGGTGGAATGGGTGCGATTTACAAAGTAGAAAATCGCTTTACCAAACAACTTTGCGCCATCAAGGTTATGCGCCCAGAAGGTGCTCATGACGAACAGTTGCGTAAACGCTTCATTGTCGAAGCCAAGGCAGCAAGCCTGCTTAAGCATCCCAATATTTGTCAGACTTTTGATTTTGGCGTCAGTGAGAACCATACACTTTATCTGGTTATGGAATTTCTAGAAGGCATCAGTCTGGAACAAAAAGTAAATAGAGATGGCCCGCTCCCAGCCGCTGAGGCAATCTCAATATTTCAGCAAGTGAGCGCCGCATTGAGTCACGCCCACGACTGCAACGTCATTCACCGCGACCTTAAGCCAGACAATATCATGCTCAGTCGCAATGGCTCAGATGGTGGCACAATTGTACACATAGTAGATTTCGGCATTGCCAAAGTGATCACCGCCCCTGGTGCCACTCCCTCCGGAGACGGTTTAACCCGCAACGGCGCGCTGTTGGGTACTCCAATTTATATGAGCCCAGAACAAGCCCTTACCGAAGTCGTAGACTGTCGCTCAGACATTTATTCGCTTGGTTGCGTCATGTACTTTGCTTTAACCGGCAAGCCGCCTTTTGCCGCACCAACAGTTATGGACATCCTCTATCAACACGTACATAAACCACCACCAGAAATCGATGCCAGCTTCAAAGTTGCGCCGGCGATGAAATCAATAATCATGAAAGCGCTGGAGAAAAAGCCGTTAGATCGCTATCAGACCATGCAGCAATTAGCCACAGATCTGAAAAAGCTGACCAAGGGAGTGGCCATAGAGCATCGCCTGCTGGCGCGAGACCGCAAAAAAATTCGACAAAATATAATGCTTGTTTTAACCTTTCTCTTAGGCTGGGCCAGCATGTTTCTAGCCTCAATGGCCGTGCAAAACTTCAAAACAATTTTGCCCAAAACGCCAGCCAAAGCCTCTTTTAAAAAATCAGTTAACTCCGCTAATGCCAAACATGGCAATCAAGAGACTATACTGAAGCATTGACACAGGAAACTCGATGCATCAAATAGACGAGCTTGGCGAAGACAGAACCCTCGAGCGCGCCACCGGACCAGAAAGAGTGCGGGCGACCTTTCGCGTCTATCATCCGGGCCTCGAGCCTGACCAAATCACTGAGCTTCTTGAAATCACTCCGTCAGTAGCCTGGCGCTGTGGCGATGACGAATACGGCTGGCGGAAGCGCCTGGGGCACAAAGCTCCCTCTGGGGGTTGGTTGCTCAGCTCACGAACAGTAATTCGCGGCAATAATGCCATGGCTCATATAGATTGGTTATTAGATCAATTAACCGGCAAAGCCGGCACCATAAAAGATCTGCAAGATCACGGCTTTATGGTTGACGTAGTAGTGGGCTGGCACGCCTCATCTTGGAATACCACTCCGGCTTTAACACCAGAAATAATGCGTCGACTTGGCAAGCTCAGTTTACCCATCTGGTTCGATGTTTATTTATTTGGTTCAGAAGAAGGCGAGCTAATCTGACAAATGAATTTTGAAACTCATCCCCAAGAAACTTATGCCACTTTGCGCATTTATCATGCCGACTTGGAACCAGCATCATTGACTGACTTGTTTGAAGTCAAGCCGACTAAGGCGTGGAAAATGGGCGAAGTAATCACTGTGGAAAATCACGGCAGCAGCGCTAAATTTGAAGCCAAAACTGGCGGTTGGTTGTTGTCTTCAAAGCATGCTATTCGCAGCAATGATGCTATGAAACACATTGAATGGATGGTGGATGCCATGGCCAACCACGGCAATAACATCAGTAGATTACAAAAAGACGGTTATACAGTTGACCTGGTGGTGGCATGGTTCTCAAATTCGTGGAATACCTGCCCGGCGCTCACTCCTGAACTTATGACCCGGGTGGCCAATCTGCGCATTCCACTCTGGTTTGATGTCTATTTAGACCAGCCAATGGATCTTTCAATACTTGACTGATGCCCAATATTTTTCAATGGTCTGCATTCACCCTGGTCATGTTGGCACCACTGATGGTATTGACAGCCATAATCATTGCGGCGTGCAAACGTAAAGGCTTAGGTTGGCCGCGAGCAATTTTGCCGCAGCAACTGCGTCTATATCTGGCCTGTTTGGTAATCATAAACTGTGTGGCCGCCTGGTGTTTTG
The DNA here is from genome assembly GCA_036170915.1 of Cyanobacteria bacterium auto_48_18. Lineage (GTDB taxonomy): Bacteria > Cyanobacteriota > Vampirovibrionia > Obscuribacterales > Obscuribacteraceae. The sequence continues at coordinate 295,366 of JAVHQC010000033.1, read as the reverse complement.
CGCACTCGGGCTATGATGCTGTTCTTTCGGTAGAAACAACAAACCAGTTTTCTGCTCGATCGCTGCTTTTCATTGCCTCTAATCTGCTATTGATTTTGATTTGCTCGATGCCGCTCTTTTATAGACTGCAAGCACTATTGTTTGAGCGCAAAATTTCTCTGATTCAAAATCAGGGAATAGACCGGGGCTTATTTCTCATGCTCACCAATCTGCTTTTCATTATGCTGACATTTTTGCTGGTGCCGACAGTGCAATATTTTCTTGTTCACCACGGCTGGCTGCGCGGCAATGGGGCCGCACTGGCAGGGCTTTTTCACATCGGCTGTGCCGGCTCTATTGCCTGTCTGGCCCTGGCTGGAATATCAATCGCCTTCGCCAGAGCGCCTCATGCAGTGAGAACAATGCGCACTTTAAGAGATCAAGATCTATTGCCTGACTATCTTGCCGAGAAAAGCGATCAAGAGCTCTATCCGCTCATGGAAGTGGCCCAGGGCCTGCTAAAGCTGAACCGGGCTGAGGCCTTGAAAGCCATAGAGGCTCTGGCTCTCAAGCCTGAGGGCGAAGAGAAATCAAAAATTCAAGTAGATCGAGAATCAAACTAGGATAGGGTTTATTTGTAACCGCCGCCATATTGAACATTGGCAATCTTGATGAATTGTTTTGCATCCCACAGATATGTCCACGAGTCAGTGGCACAGAGCAAATATCGGCCGTCGGGGCTGAACATCGCAGCACGTATAGGCAACTCGTGGGCAATTGTGCCAATTTCTGCACCATTGGCGGTGCGCCATAATTTGGCATTGGTACCATCTAGAGTGACGACCTGTGTGCCATCAGGATTAATAATCAGTGAGGTAACGGGGTTGCTCTGAGGCATTTTCAAAGTCATCAAGCCCTGACTCGCAGACCATAACTGAAAATTCTCAGCAGTGGTGACCGCTATACACTTGCTGTCTTGACTGAGCACAAGTTGCAGCACATTGTTTTGATGATCCAACTGCTTTTTAAACTCACCACTAAGTGCATTCCAGGTGCGTGAATAATCACTACCTGTAGTGACCACATAAGAGCCGTCGCGACTATAAGCAATCCAGCGAATTGTCGAGCCATGCTGTAGAGCCATAATTTCAGTGCCTTTAGCGGCATTCCACAATGAAGCGGTATTGCCAGAGACTGTAACAAAGGTCTCACCATTAGGGCTATATATGATCACCTTGGCGCCGGTGATAAATGGCACCCTGGCGCTGTAGTCAGCAGCTGTGTTGCGAATGGGCATACCGTTGCTCGGGTCGTCCATAAAGCGAGCCACTTGATCACCAAAAACCACCGAATTAATCTGATTTACCTGAGATTGGGCAGGCATGGCGAATAATGAAATCAACGTCAGGCAAGAGGCGATGGCGGCCAGCGCTCTGTTTTTGAAAAGTAAAGTATGCATAGAGCCTCATAATCGTGGAGGGCTATGTTAACACCTGCCGTGGCATAAAGAAGCAATGGGTGGGGGGATGACAGATTATGAACGCAGATGGGAAAAAGAATAATAAAATCAGTGCCAGCCCTGTAGATGTCGAGGTCGTGGCACTCAAAAACGTCGACCCGCATGAAAATAATGGCGACGCAAGCAAAGTGAAAAAGCTGCCGATTAGTAAAACCGAAAACAAAATCACGTCAGCTGATCTAGTGCGCGTCAACACACAAAAGGGCCTGCGCACTTTACTAGCAGCCAAAGAAATAAGAATCAAAGATCTTCTCACCGATTTAGAGTACGAAGAAGAGCTGGAAAAACTGCAAGTAGAGTTGGTCAAATTGCAGCGGTGGGTGCAAGAGAAAGGTCTTCGTATTGCCATTCTTATGGAAGGTCGAGACGCTGCCGGAAAAGGCGGAACAATCAGGCGCTTCACTGAGCATCTCAACCCACGCTCTATGCGCGTAGTGGCCCTGCCAAAACCAACACACGAAGAAACTGGTCAATGGTACTTTCAGCGTTACACTCTGCAGTTGCCTAATGCCGGAGAGATAGTTTTCTTTGATCGCAGCTGGTACAACCGCGCTGTGGTTGAGCCAGTCAATGGCTTTTGCACTAAATTGGAATATCAAAGATTTATTCAACAAGTGCCCGAGTTTGAGCATATGCTCTATGAAGATGGTGTGATCATCATCAAATTCTGGTTTTCAATCTCAAAAGACGAACAGAAAAAACGCTTTGAATCAAGGCGCACAAATCCGCTGAAGCAGTGGAAACTGAGCCCAATTGATGATCAGGCCCAGGAACTCTGGCGAGAATACACAACTCACAAAGAAGAAATGTTCAGTCGCACGCACATGTCTTACAGCCCGTGGATTGTGGTCAGAGCGAACGATAAGCGCATGGCCCGACTAGAGAGCATTCGTTATGTTTTGAGTTTGCTAGATTATGAGGGAAAATCGGAGGCCAGGGTGCGACTTTATCCTGATCCCAACATCGTCAGCCGTTTTCACCGCAAGAGCGGCAATATTGATTGAAAGTTAACCTGCCTGGCCATAGCCACAAATAAGCAAAACCTTTAACCTGCAAATTCTTCAAGAAACGGCTAGTCAAGTACATTTTAGCGCCCAAAATTTATACTCTATAGCAATGACGTTTGAGTTCACAGCAGAACAAGTCTTAGAACTTGCGCCTGACTCTGCCGCGGCCAAGGCTGGGCGCGACTTAAGCACGCCTGGAAAATGGAAAAATTTGGGCAAAAGCGCAGATGGTCTTGCCATTTGGGGCCAGTGCCAGGGTTCGGGTTCATCGCCTTACCAGACTCGCGCAGATTTAAATGGCCCAGCATTCAAATGCAGTTGTCCCAGTCGCAAATTTCCTTGCAAGCATAGTCTCGCCCTGATGATGTTGTACGTGGCCCAAGGGGAGCTTTTCGGCCAGGCCGAAATACCGTCATGGGTGGCAGATTGGTTGGCCACCAGAGGCAGCAAAGCAAAGCGCAAAGACGATGTAGAGCGAACTCCAGAGCAATTGGAAGAATTGCTTCAGTCAAAAGATAAACGAAAACAAGACCGGCTGAGCAAAATACAAGCGGGAATCGAGGAGCTGGAGCTCTTCGTCATCGATTTAATGCGTCAGGGCATTGGCTCTGTGAAAAAACAACCATTCGCATTTTGGAAAAACCGCGCAGCCCGCCTTGTTGACGCTCAGGCACCAGGTTTAGCGCGGCTAGTGAGTGAATGTGCTGAAATTTGCGCCCGTACCAGCGACTGGGAAAACGCTCTTATAGACAAACTTTCTACCATCAATTTGATTTGTCGAACTTTTCTCAAAATAGACCAGCTATCACCTGAGCTGAAAGCCGATGTCCTTACCGCCATTGGCATCAATCAAAGCCAAGAAGAACTTCTGGCCGGAGCTGGTCACAGCGTAGACGACTTCTGGCTAGTAGTGGGGCAATACAATTACACTCAAGATCGGCTGCGTGTGCAAAAAAGCTGGCTCTGGGGAAAAAAGGGACAGTCGGCATTAGTTCTCAGTTTTGCTCACGGCAACGCCCCGTTTGATGTCATGCTGATTGCGGGTATTTTTTATCAAGCGGAATTGGTTTTCTATCAAGGGTCGCTCAAGCAACGCGCCTTAATTAAAACAAAAAATAGCGAACCGGCCATGGCTCCATATCTTGAAGGCTCTTCAGTTTCTCTGGCTCTAAACAGCTACGCTGAAGCCTTAGCGAAAACGCCGTGGCTTGATACCATGCCATTGCTTTTGCAGAAAGTGATACCACATAAAACCAAAGACGGGAAATGGTGGTTAATTGATCAAGAAAAAGCTGGGCTTCCTTTGTTCGCCCGTGACGAAGTTGGCTGGCAGCTTACCAGCTATTCAGGCGGTGAGCCGCTCTCACTCTTTGGAGAGTGGGATGGCACCACACTTAAACCACTTTCTGCCTTTAAAAACGGCAATTACTTGAAATTGCAGACGGTGGAAGTCTAATGAGACAGGCAAAAAATCCCTTTCATGAATTGACCGAAACAGCCATCCTCGGCACAGATCGAAAACCGCTCAGCGCCATTCTTTCAGGAGGCGATCTTGGTTGCACCATTGCCGCATTAGGCGAACGAGAACTTCCTCAAGAACGTTTATTGATTGATCAATTAACGGCCATCAGCATTGCTAAAAAAGCGGGTGTGATGCCAGGTAGTTTCACATGCGAGTTACGGGCCTGCCCGCCAGAAACTCGACAAAAAGTCAGTGAACGGTCACTGTCTCTATTAATTCAAGTGTTGACACTAGAAGCAAAAAGCAGCGAGCTAAAGCATTTCAAAATTATTTCAGAATGGCTCGCCTTATGTGAACACGCCCAGCAACGGATGCCTGAAGAGTTTGTGCCGCGCTTATTAGACTGGGGAAAAAGTTTAACTGAAATGCACCAGTTGATTGGCCTTTGTTGTGGCCAACATTTTGATTGGCTTTTAAGTTTAAATGAAGAATGGCGCGCCAATTACACGAGTAAGCAAAGTATCGACAAACAAGTCTTAATTCAAACTTTTGAGACTGGCGAACAAAGAGAACGATTGCAGGCCTTCGCATCAATGCGCACTCTCTGGCCTGAAGAAGCGCTCACATTGCTTTCAAATTCTTTTGAAAAAGAATCATTTGAAAATAAAGCGGCATTCTTAAAAGTGTTGAGCAAAAAGCTTCAGTTTTCTGATGAACCCTTTCTCGAAGACACGCTGAAAGACAGGCGCAAAGAAGTGCGTGCCCAGGCGGCCACAGCTCTGGGATTAATACCTGGCTCACGACTGCAACAAAGAATGATTGCGCGAGCAGATCTTTATCTTTCTCTCGAAAATAACAAAATAGCAGTCCAACTACCTGAAGAATTAGACGATTCGATGTTGCGTGATGGAATCGTTGATAGCTCACCCATGTATCTTGACTCACGCATTGGTGCAAAAGCGAACTGGCTCTGCCAGATACTAAGTTTAGTTCCACCTTCACACTTTGAGCAAAAATTTGGCCTGAACGCTAGCGAGCTGCTGGAGGCCGCCCTGGCAAACAGCGAATGGTCGCTGGTTCTTTCACTGGCTTTCATGGCAGCAGCGGCTAAGTTTGGTGGAGAAATGCAGCAGGCTCTGCTACAACGCGAAGATCTAAATATCACCGATTCGCAAGCCGGATTAACACTACTGAAGGCCTTGCCGCAAGAAACTCTAGAAAATCTTATTTTGCGAAAATTACCGAGCTGGTCGCAAGCACGCGACAATACTAAAGCCGCTCCAAGACTTGATTTATGGTACTACCTCGAACAAGTCGATTTTAACTGGAGCGAAAGATTTACCCGCGAAATAATCAAATTTATCATCAAAGAAAGCCGCGAAAAGGTGCCGGTCTTCGGCCACACTTTCTATAGCAACGCCAGCAATTTTGCCCTGCGCATGCACATTGTCGCCGGTGAGCTCACCGATCAAATCAACATCGACGCAGATACCGCCGACATTTACCGACGCAATGCACTCGAGCGCATGACCGATACGGTCAAATTACGCTACGATATTTTTCAATCGTTTAATAATACAGCTGACTATACCGCCAACGCCAACTAACAGAAGGGACCCACCACATGACCGAAACACTGGCTCAAGTATTGCGAGAACACGCTGAAACTCAGTATGCGCACGAGCTGACTGCACTGGCCGAAATAGACAAAAGACAAAAGCCACCAAGCTGGAAGTTGTCACCATGGGCGGTGATGCAATACTTGATGGGCGGCACACTAGAAAACGGTTTTGAAATCACGCCTAAATATATCGGCAACAAGCGCATCATTGAAATTGCCATTGCCACACTTACCACTGACCGCGCGCTTTTACTTTTAGGAGTGCCGGGCACGGCGAAAACCTGGGTATCTGAGCATTTGGCGGCAGCAATTAGTTTAGATTCTACGCTACTCGTTCAGGGTACGGCAGGTATGGCTGAAGAGCAAATTCGCTACGGCTGGAATTATGCGCGCTTGATTGCTGATGGCCCTTCAATCAACGCTCTTGTTTCCAGCCCGGTGATGCAAGCCATGCGCCACGGCAAAATTGCGCGTATAGAAGAACTGACCCGTATACCTGCTGACGTGCAAGACTCATTGATTACTATACTGTCTGAAAAAACCCTACCAATTCCTGAACTCGGTGACGAAGTACAAGCGGTCAAAGGCTTCAATGTAATTGCTACTGCCAACGATAGAGATAAAGGTGTCAACGATCTTTCCAGTGCATTGAAAAGGCGCTTCAATACTGTGGTCTTGCCGGTACCAGCCAGTATTGAAGAAGAAGTAGACATTGTGGCGCGGCGCACGGAAGCCCTGGGTCGAGCTCTCGAGTTACCAGCTGAACCACCAGCTCTGGAAGAAATAAGAAGGGTAGTTACCATCTTTAGAGAGCTTCGTAATGGCACCACTCTTGATGGCAAAAACAAACTTAAGTCTCCCAGCGGCAGCCTGAGCACAGCTGAAGCGATCTCTGTGATCAACAACGGCCTGGCGTTAGCCGGTCATTTTGGCGATGGTGTTATTAAGGCCGAAGACATGGCGTCAAGCATTGTCGGTGCAGTGGTGAAAGATCCGGTGCAAGACGCTGTGGTATTTCGAGAGTATCTCGAAACTGTAGTGAAAGAAAGAGAAGGTTGGAAAGACTTCTACCGCGCATTGCGCAATATCTCCTGAATGGCCGAGACAAAGATATTCGGCATCAGGCATCATGGGCCAGGATCGGCCCACAGTCTTGTGGCGGCCTTGAATCAGTTTAAACCTGACTGTGTTCTAATTGAAGGGCCGCCTGAAGGCAACAGCATTTTGCCGCTGGTGGCCGAAGCAGGCATGACACCACCTGTGGCACTACTCATATACGCGCAAGATAATCCCAGACAAGCCAGTTATTATCCTTTTGCTGAATTTTCCCCAGAATGGCAGGCGATTAAATATGCCGTCTCCAACGGTATCTGCTGCCGCTTTATGGATTTGCCACAAAGTCACTGGCTGGCGCTAAACACCGCCAAACTAAAAAAAATGCAGGCCACTGGCATTGTCACCCCTGCACAGCCTCAAGATTTTGAGTTGAGGCCCACTCTTGAAGCACCTGGTGATCTTGAAGGGGCTCAAAACGAAACTGCAGACCACCAGGAAATAATTGATCAAGTTCAAGCAGAAGACAATCAAGATTTAAACGATTTACTCGCTGAACAAGAACAAGAGCAAATTCTAAAACAGCGGCAGGAGCTGAGAGAACGCATCAAAGCAGACCCCATCGGTGCTCTGGCAGAAGCTGCTGGCTTTAGTGATGGTGAGCGCTGGTGGGAGCAAATCGTAGAACAGCGCGCCGCCAAAATCGACAGTGCAGTTGACCATTCAAATTCTGTTTTCGACGCCATTGCCGAAGCCATGCAAGTATTGCGATTAGAACTGGCATCAGAAGAAGATCCTGATGCTCGCGCAAAGACTGCCAAGCTAGAAGTCTCTGATGATGGCAGCGAACGCATTATTTTTGACGAAGACATAATTATGGAACCGCTACGCGAAGCGCACATGCGCCAGACCATGCGTGTTGCCGCTAAAGATTTCAACAAAATTGCTGTAGTATGCGGCGCCTGGCATACGCCGGCCTTGCTGAATATGCCCCCGGCCAAGCAAGACAGCGCACTGCTAAAGGGTTTACCCAAGCAAAAAGTAGACGCCACCTGGATACCCTGGACCCACGGCCGCCTCTCATTTGCCAGCGGATATGGTGCCGGAGTGCACTCACCTGGGTGGTATCAACACATTTTCAGCCATCGAGAAAATCCTGTCTTAACCTGGCTAGTCAAAGTGGCGCAACTTTTGCGCGATGAAGATCTTGATGCTTCATCAGCCCAAGTAATCGACACCTTGCGTCTGGTTGAAGCAGTTTCTGCCATGCGCGAGCTTGCGCATCCGGGCCTGGACGAATTGAATGAGGCGATCATTACCGTGCTGTGCAACGGCAATAATACTCCGCTGGCCTTGATTCGCAAAAAGCTAATTGTTGGTGAGAGCCTCGGGCAAGTACCAGAAAATACTCCAGGCACGCCCCTTGAGCGAGATCTCAATCAGCTGCAAACAAAATTGCGCATGAAGCCTGAACCAATTGCAAAAATTCTCGAACTTGACTTGCGCAAACCGCTTGATCTCAGTCGCAGCGAACTTTTAAATCGCTTGCTGATTCTTAATATCGACTGGGCGGAAAAGCAATATATTCGCGGCAAAAGCGGAACTTTTCATGAGAACTGGGACCTCGAATGGTATCCGGAGTTAAGCATCAGATTAATAGAAGCCGGCATCTGGGGCCGAACTATTGAACAGGCCGCTGCAGCGAGGGCCGCCGATGTGGCCAGCAAAACAAATAGCCTGGCTACCCTGGTAGATCTACTTGAGAAAATCTTAGAAGCCGATTTGCCTGATGCCCTCAATCAGGTAATGACTCGCATCAACAGCGAAGCAGCTATGGCCGGTGATGTAATTGAGTTGATGAAAGCAATTCCTACATTGGCGCGTGTGGTGCGCTATGGCAATGTCAGAGGCACCGACATTGGTGCCGTTAAATCAATCATTGACGGTTTAGTCACCCGAGTCTTAATTGGTTTGCCGGCAGCCAGCCAGTCATTAGATGACGAAGCTGCCGATTCGCTGCAGGCATTAATAACTGAAGTAAATGCCGCTTTGCTCTTGTTAAACTCTGCTGAAGATCTAAAGGCTTATCGCAGCGTGCTGGCAAAGTTGGCTGAAGACGCCAGCCTTCATGGCCACATAAGCGGCAAAGCCACCAGGCTGTTATTCGAAGGTCGCGCCCTTGACGAACTAGCAGCAGCGCGCATGATGCAGTTTGCCCTTTCTCGAAGTTCTGAACCTCTGTATGCAGGTAAGTGGCTGGAGGGCTTTCTCTCTGGTAGCGCACTGGTACTGATACATGATAGTCGCCTCTGGCAGCTGCTAGACAGTTGGTTACTGGGCCTTAACCAGGAAAGTTTCTCAGAATTATTGCCTCTTCTGCGGCGCACATTTTCAACATTTACCAGCCCTGAGCGTCGCCAGATTGGCGAGCGCGTTAGAGACACACAACCTGTTGCCGGTGAAATATTACTGACCGAAGAAATAGAGGACAACCTCAATCTTGAACGCATTCGCCCGCCACTAAATATGGTGCGCTTTTTACTTGGTCTTGAACCGCTACCAGAAGCTGAAAACGAAAGCGAAGCTGAAAAAAAGAAAGGTGATTCTAGATGAGCGACCAGGCTGAACTGGAAGAAAGGCTGAGACGCTGGAGACTGCTGCTCGGTAGCCAGGATAAAGAAGGAATGCAACACAGCCTAGCCGGTGACGATGCCGCCATTGATGCGACTTTGTCGGCACTCTACAATCCGCGCGAAGATGACGGCGGAGAAAGAGGCGCCGATCTCGGCAGCTCGAGCCCTAAAGTGGCACGCTGGCTAGGAGACATTCGCAAATATTTCCCCTCGTCTGTTGTCACCATAATGCAAAAAGACGCCCTGGAAAAACTCAATCTTAAACGCATGCTGCTTGAACCAGAGCTATTGTCGTCGATGGTGCCTGATGTCAACTTAGTGGCGACGCTTGCTGCCCTCGGTTCAGCCATGCCCAACAAAACGAAAGAGACAGCGCGCATGGTGGTACGGCAAGTGGTCGACCAATTAATGGCTCGGCTGGCCAATCCTACCAGGCAATCGATTATGGGCGCAGTCAATCGATCTATGAAAAATTTCCGCCCCAGACACAATGAAATTAACTGGTCGAGAACAATTCAAATCAATTTAAAACACTATCAGCCCAATCTAAAAACGATCATTCCACAAAGATTAGTCGGCTATGGTCATAAGCGCTCAAGCCTGAAAGACATAATTTTGCTTGTAGATCAAAGTGGTTCTATGGCCACTTCAGTTGTTTACTCAAGTATTTTTGCGGCCGTCCTGGCCTCGCTTCCGGCACTTTCCACCAAAATGGTTGTCTTTGATACCTCAGTTGTAGATTTAACCGAAAAACTGGCCGACCCTGTAGAAGTAATTTTTGGCACGCAACTGGGTGGTGGCACCGATATTAACCGGGCGGTGGCTTACGCACAAACTCTTGTGCGCAGACCAACAGATACGGTCTTGATTTTAATCAGCGATCTTTTTGAAGGCGGCAATGCCCAAGAAATGCTGAAGCGCGTTTACGCCCTGGTCAACGCCGGTGTAAAAGTCGTGGCTCTGCTGGCCTTGAACGATCAGGGCGCGCCGGCCTTTGATCACCATCACGCGGCACAATTTTGTCAAATGGGTATACCCGCTTTTGCATGTACACCCGATAAATTTCCTGAATTAATGGCTGTCGCCATCAACAAAGGTGATGTATCGGCCTGGGCGGCAGGCCAGGGTATTGTCACCATCCGTGGTGAAAGTGAAAAAACAAGCAGCTAATCAAAATGCCGCCGCTAAGCTAATTTACTTCAACGATGCTCGATGCTCTGACTTCACCGCGTTTGATAATTCCCACTACTTTGACAACGTGAGCTTTATCACGCTTGGTTGCCTGCATTATTTTCTTGGCCATCTGGGAGCTGCCATTGTCAAGATCAAGCCACGCGCCCTGACTGTAAATTGAAAAGCCCGCTTCACAACAAGAAGGTTCTAGAGAGCAAGCTTTTGTGTGCTCTTTAACACTTTTCATGGCATCTTTCTTGTCACCTTGAATGGCAGCAGCGCATGAGCGGTCAACCAGATAGCCTGTCCACGTCATTGAGTTAGGCGCTTCAACTGTGCCTGCGGCCTTGACTGGCGCAGTTGCAGCTTCAACTTTGGCAGGCATAGTTTTGGTCTTGGCCGAATTTGTGGCAGCATTTTTTAAAGTCGAAGCAGGCACAGCGTGTGCGGCCGAGATGCTGGCAAAGAAAATTATGATGGCTAGTGCTGAAGCAGCGCCATTGAAATTTGTTATAGAAATGAGTTTATCTAACATTGTGGACCCTTGGTTATTGCTTAAATAGACATGATGATATCAATGGTAGCAGAAGGCGTCTTGAGATGAACGTTGAAGAACTGGCCGAAAGCCTGGTCAAAATTACATCACGTCTTCCTGAAAACGAAGCGGATCAAATTCGCCAGTATATTTCGGCCAGTAGAGTAAAAACTCTGGGGCTTGTTTGCACCAAAGAGACAGAAGATTTTACCCAGGGCACAATTGGTGGCGAACCGTTACTTCCCTCGTTTTTTCAGTGGCCTGACGACCGCTACAATCAGCCCATGATCTTTCTGGCACAGTTTGACCTTGCGGCTGTGCCGGAGGTGCACGAACGAGCGCCAAAAGACGGATTGATTACAATTTTTCGCTCAGCTGCAGCAGCAACTTTAAACAGTAAAGATCGCAAAGGTTTCTCCGTCAGCTACATCAAAGAGAGTGATCGCAAAAGTGCGGTGCGCACAGCTCACCCTGACAATCTTCAACTGGAGCCATATGCTTTCGAGGCTGGCTTAACCTGGACCATAAGCAATAGCGCAAGCGAACTCAAATCAAGCTTAAACATGCCTTTCGATTTGCAAAAAGAAGTGGATAACTGGATTAAAGCATTCAATTCGCTGTCGAAATGTCCAGCCCAATTATTCGGCAGTAATGTGGCAGACTTCAGGCAATTGCAAGAAACTTGCGCTTTTGCCTTCAACGGCATTTCGTACAACAGTGCTCGCGCTGCCGATCCACACTACTCGCATTTGCTTTCAGACGCTAAAGAATGGTTACTGCTTGCGCGCATCGATGAGAAGATGCTGTTTGGCAGTGCGCATCCGGTCAGTGAAACACTGGTGCTGATAAGGCAAGAAGACCTGCAAGAGCGCTTGTTTGAAAGAGCCTGGACGATCGTGCGCGCTCAGCTATAATTTGCAAAAAACAATTAGCGGGTGTAAACGCTGCCTTCCAACCACTGCAGTATGCGGTCCTTCGATTTTTGCATGAGCGAGCCGGCCGTAGCAGGACGTGCACTGGGCTCTAGACCAGCCAGATAATTTCCGCTGCTTTTGAAATCAAAGGCTCTGCGCAAAAACATTTTAGGATCGTTAATCGCTTCCATGGAAGTAGGCACTTGATTGCGATCGAGGCTTAAAGTCAACTTGCCCGAACTGATTGGAACTTTAGTACCAGGCCAGACCACGTCTGTGGCCAGTGGTTTGCCGTTAAGCGCAAAAGGTTCAACAACAATGGTGCGGTTGTGAGGTTGATACTGGCTGCGCAGCATAAGTTCTTCAAGGTTTGTTTTGCCGGGCACTAAAACGCGCGTGATTCTAGAGTGGAAAAATTGATCCGTGCCACCAACTCGCTTTTCTAGAGGAAAAATTTTCTCAACATTTTTAGCCGCCGCTTCACCATCGGTAATATCGTAACGTTGCTTTGTCACCACAGGTGATATCTGCTCAGGTGGCTTAATTATGCCTTTAGTGTCTGAAATCAGGGCAGTGACTCGCTCAGCTGGAGTCATATAAGTAACATTCGAATTTGATCGCTCAGCTTGCTTGAGCACACCAACCAGATTGCCTTTGGCATCAATAATTGGACCACCAGAATTACCAGTTTCAGAGTGTATGCCGACGCGCGGACTAAGCGGATCAACTCGAGGTAACTTCATCGTCGCGCCGGGAGATAAAAATGGTTTCTGCCAGCCATTAGGAAAACCAACTGTGTAAAGCGCTTCGCCGGCGACATTTTGCTTGACTACATCTGAGCTGCCAATTCGAACAGCCTCAAAGTTAGTAGCAGCTTTTGGATCTTTCAACTGCAGCAGTGCCAGATCTTCAAAATCGTTGGCCTTAACAACGTCAGCTCTGTGGCCCTGGCCGAAGCGATCGAAAACAGTCACCTCAACTGCGTCTTTAACGACGTGACTATTGGTGACCATCTTGCCATCTTTGCCAATAGAAAATGCGGTGCCGAATTTACCAGATGGACCGTCATAATTTAAGGACATGGACTCAACACGACCAATTCTGCCTGACATATCAGAGTAAAGCTTGGCCACATCACTGTGTTTGGGCACGGTTAATCTGTTACCGATGGCAGCTTCTTCACCAAGTGCCATCACTGGAATATCCACTTTGGCATTGGCCTGGCGCACAAAGTATGAGCGCGAGCCGATTGCCCCGGCACTTCCCGCCACACCCATTAAAGTGGTGTCAAAGAGAAATGCGCCGGCAGAACTGCCTACGATTTTCTTGTTTGCTTCCTGCTGAGCACCTGATTGCCAGCTGGAACGAACGGCTTGACTGACATCAGCACCGTGAGTAAGCACCTCGGCACCAAATGCCACTCCACCAGCGATGCCAAAACTTTTAGCAGCCAAACCAATCATGCCTGGTTTGCGAGTGACCACCGCCAGCCCAAAACCAAGAGCAGCTGAACCAGCTACTTTCAAGCTAGTTTCACCAGGATTCTCTGCCGCGCGTTTGGCTTCCTGCACGAAACCAGATCCGGCTCCAGCGAGCAAGTCTAATTCACGCATCACCTTGTTACTGAGTGAATCGCCCTCAGCCTGGCTGGTAGCGCCCACCGGCTTGACCCCTTCGAAGTTCTTAGATTCAGGTTGAAGCGAGTCGAGAGGCATCAGAAACCTTATATATAAGTCGTTAAAGACATAGTAAGGGCGACCTTGAGCAACGTCAGTGGGGAAACTACGTAGTTACCAAAACATGCCCAATAAAAGTGACTAGTTAAACTGTCTGAAAATTACCCGGCGGTTTCTGGCGCGGTTAGCTTCGTTGGTATTTGGCTTTTCCGGTTTAGTAAAGCCGAAGCCCACAGACTTGAGGCGGCCTGGCGCAATACCGCAATTCTGCACCAAGAAGCGGGTGACAGATTCGGCCCGTTTCTGCGACAGGTTCATATTGTAGTTGTAGCTGCCAATGGTGCATGTATGGCCTTCTACCTGCAATTTAAGCTTAGGCTCACCAGCAATATAGTGACTGAGCGAGCGCAAAATTGCTTTGGAAGAATCGCGCAGTTGCGCCGAATCAAAATCGAACAAAATCAAATAAGAAGTGGCTACACCACCGTCTTTGAGCTGATCAAAAATATGCTTCGCCTCTTTGGTGGCGTCGCTTTCACCATAAGCGTGACTGAGTGAAGTGACCCAGCGAAAAGGCGCATTACCCTGCACCATCAATGGAAAGCGGGGATTATCCAGCACCCAATAATTCCAACCATTGTCGCAAGTGGCCTTGATGCAGCGCACCGGTTCGTCTTTGCCATCAATGCGCATATTGATGGTTTCTTCCCCATCACCTTTGATGTATCGAGGCACAGGCACTGACTCTTGATGCAAAACCATGACGCTTTCGGGACCGTCCAGCGAAAACTCAGAACGTCTGCCTGCTTTCAGATCTTTGAAGAGTGCGTCAGAGATTCTGATGGCATTGGTGTAACCCACCAGAGTAGTGGTCTCGTGCTTCGGGTAAAAGAGACTGACTTTACGCGACTGATGCACATCACCCGGCTCTACCCGCCTCGAGCCAGATGCGTCGGCCGGATCACCCATCTGCCATTCGTAAATGAAGCCGTCGCGGCCGGCTTCTTCTATACGCGCGACAAAATCGTAGTTACCAACGAGACGCCACTGAGTGTCGAGGCCGTCAAATATATGGAAAGTGACTTCTAGACCAGGCGCCAGCACAACTTGAGTGGTGGGATCAGTGATCACTTTTCCGCCTGAAGCAGGCTGCACCGGCTTCGCTGACGGATCATCGATGATTGTCTTTTTTGGCGGCAATTTTGACGCTGCCTCGGCGGCACCGCCGCTCGCCAGCCACAAAACGGCCAGAAGGCTCATCATTAGCACTATCTGCAGTTTATTAAATCCAGAGTTTCCCATTTCTTCATTGTCGCAGAGCTGAGTGCCAATTCTACTCAACCGGTTTAATACTGCGAAAGATGATTAAAGAAAACTAGAGTTTTGGCACATTGAGCTGCCAGTTCAATAGTCTGACATTAGAGGCTCCCGGTTTTACCTGGGAGCGGCGAACTTTTGAGAATTAGGGTCAACAACGGAGTTAAGAGCTATGGGCAAGGCAGTAGGAATCGACTTAGGCACCACCAACTCAGTTGTAGCGGTTATGGAAGGCGGCCAGCCAACCGTGATAGCCAATACTGAAGGAGCTCGCACTACCCCATCGGTAGTTGCCATCAGCAAAGGTGGAGAGAGGCTGGTAGGGCAGTTGGCCCGTCGCCAGGCAGTTGTCAATCCGCAAAACACTGTTTATTCAATCAAGCGCTTCATGGGCAGACACTATTCTGAAGTGGCCTCTGAGTTGCAAAATATTTCATACAAAGTCAAAGAAGGCCCAGAAGGCGGCTGCAAAGTTGTGTTGGGCGGAAAAGATTATAGCCCTGAAGAAATTTCAGCCATGATTTTGCGGAAATTGAAAGAAGATGCTGAAAAATATTTGGGTGAAAAAGTAACCGGCGCAGTGATTACCGTGCCCGCATACTTCAACGATTCACAGCGTCAGGCGACTAAAAACGCCGGACAAATCGCCGGCCTCGAAGTGCTGCGCATCATCAACGAACCCACCGCAGCGGCTCTGGCTTACGGCTTAGACCGCAAAAAGAATGAAACCATTTTAGTCTTCGACTTGGGTGGTGGCACATTCGACGTTTCAGTTTTAGAAGTAGGCGACGGCCTTTTTGAAGTTAAATCTACCTCTGGTGACACTCACCTTGGTGGTGACGATTTTGACCACATGGTTGTGGAATGGCTGGCGACAGAATTCAAATCTGCTGAAGGAATTGATCTGCGCAAAGATCCCCAAGCTTTGCAAAGATTGATGGAAGCTGCTGAGAAAGCCAAAATCGAACTATCGTCAGTGACTGAAACCTCAATTTCATTGCCTTTCGTCACCGCTAACGAAACCGGCCCAAAACACTTAGATATGAAGTTGACTCGCGCTCGCTTCAACGACCTCACTAGAGATCTGGTGCAGCGTTGTAAGAAACCAGTGGAACAAGCTCTGGCCGATGCGAAGCTGACTTATGAACAAATTGAAGAAGTGGTATTGGTAGGCGGCTCTACTCGTATTCCGGCAGTCAAAGATCTGGTTAAGAGTTTGACTGGTGGCAAAGAACCAAACCAGAGTGTAAACCCTGACGAAGTGGTGGCAATCGGTGCTGCTGTTCAAGCAGGTGTTCTGGCTGGCGAAGTGAAAGAAATTGTTTTGCTGGACGTCACTCCGTTGTCACTTGGTATTGAAACCATGGGTGGTGTCTTCACCAAACTGGTAGAGAAAAACACCACTATTCCAACTCACAAATCGCAAGTATTCTCCACCGCAGAAGACAATCAACCAAACGTTGATGTACAGGTCTTCCAGGGCGAACGCGCCATGGCTCGCGACAATAAAATGCTCGGTAATTTTATTCTCGACGGCATTGCACCCGGTCGCCGAGGACAAGCCAAAATCGAAGTTTCATTCGACATTGACGCCAACGGTATTGTCTCCGTAACTGCCAAAGATCAGACCACAGGCAAAGAGCAGAAAATCACCATTACTGCTACCACTAACCTGACAAAAGAAGATATTGATCGCATGGTCAAGGAAGCCGAGTCGCACGTTAAAGAGGACGAGCTTTTCAAAGAAAAAGCTGAGATGCGCAACGACGCTGACGCTCTCACTTATGCAGTTGAAAAACACATTGCCGACAATGGCGCAGCCAACAGCGATGAGAATAAAGAAAAAGCGAACAAGCTGATTGCCGACGTGCGTCAAAAAGTCAAAGACAATGTAGACAATGACTCACTGAAAAAAGCGATTGAAGAACTGCGCAATTTGTTTGTAGCGATTCAACAAGAAGCCGAAGCAAAAAGTAGAGAACCTGTTGGCGCCACTGCTGGTGGTTCGTCTGCCGGCGCTTCCGCATCAGGTGGTTCAGGCAGCTCAAGTTCATCGAGTACCGGCTCTGGGTCTAGCTCAAGCTCCGGCGATGATGTAGTTGATGCTGAAGTAGTTTAGGGAGGTCGTACACAATGGAAAAAGCTACTTTCGGCGCCGGATGTTTCTGGGGAGTTGAAGAAAACTTTCGTCAACTCAAAGGCGTCACAGAAACAAAAGTGGGATACAGCGGCGGTCATACTGAAAATCCGACTTATGAGCAGGTTTGCGGTAAAAACACAGGCCATGCTGAAGTTGTAGAAGTGATTTTTGATCCGGCGGTGATTACATATCAAGAACTTTTGCACAAGTTTTTTGAAATGCATGACCCAACTACTTTGAACCGTCAGGGCCCAGACCACGGCAGCCAGTACCGCTCAGCTGTATATTTTCATTCGCCTGAGCAAGAAAAATTGGCAGCAGAAATCAAAGCCGAACTAGACAAAAAAGGGGTTTTTCAAAATCCTATTGTCACTGAAATTACAGCCGCTAAACCATTTTATGATGCTGAAGAATATCATCAAAAATATCTGTCAAAGCGCGGCATTAATGTCTGTCATTAAGTAGTCTCTGAGTAAGACCCTAAATCAATTGAAGCAACTGAATCTGGTTTAACCCGGTTCAGTTGTTTCATTTTTACGCCTGGTAAAGAGGGTGGCGGCGCTCTCACCAGGCTTAAGCTGCATCAGGGCTATAAGTACATAGATGGCCATGGCAATATTACCTGTGGTCGAGATTGCCAGGAACCAGAAGAGTCTTGCTGGCAAACTTTCTTCGCGATAGCAGACCCATAGAATAAATGTGACCGACGAGAAATAGCAATCTGCCAGTGTGCCGATGAACCAGGGATCACGGGTCACTACTGGTGGTATCGCCAGAATACTTTCTTGCAACGACGCCCATACTGCCAGGGCGATCATAATAATTAGGATTGCGCCATAAAGCAGCCTTAATAAGTTGGTCATATCTATCCGCCTCTGCCGTGGTCGGTCACGCTTATGCTCTCACACTAGAGTGAAGAAGCAGGTGATTTGCCCTCAAAACAGAAACCGTGAGGCATTTGGAATCAAGCTCAACTGTTTAGTCAAGAGTTAATAAAACTTTTTGCCTTTTGATTGAACTTTTTGCGGCCAAATTACGTTAACAGTAATGTACCTCGCAATTGAAGATTGAAAAAACAATCGAAAGCAAAAGCGAGGGCGCAATCAAAAATCGAAGTAAAAGAGAATAAGGAATTTAAGCAATGAAAAAATCAATTGCCTTTAGCACACTGTGCCTATCGTTAGCTACAGCCTTCTTGCCAGCACTTGCTCAGGCCAGCGATACCACAATTGCTGAAACCAAAGTGCAAACAGAGACTAAAGAATGCCAGGGTGGTGGTGGAAGACGCCACGGCTGGAAAGGCGGACACGGTCATAAAGGCGGTGCCGGGAAAGGTAGCCGCTTGCAGGCCTTGAATCTGACTGAAGAGCAAAAAACTGCCATGGATTCTTTGAAGACGAAATTCAAAGCATCAGTCAGCCCGAAAAAAGAAGAACTGATGACCCATCGCAAGGCCCTCAGAGAACTGCTCAGCAGCGACAAAATCGATCGCAGTGCAGTGCAACAAGAGCAAGACAAAATCAATGCTTTGTCTGCTGATATGGCCAATTCCATGCTGGCATTCCGCATTGATATGAGTGAAAACCTCACACCCGAGCAACGTAAACAGATGCGCGATATGCAGGCTAACTGGGGCAAAAAGCATGGCGGTGAAAAACGCATGCAAAAATCGTAGTGTAGTGTCGTGTCGAGGCGCCCTTGATACTCAGTGATTTTGACTGACTCGATACGCAACAGAGCGCCAATCAATTCAATTGGCGCTCTGCTTTTCTACACCACAAAAACAATAAAAGCTCCGCTGGCGAGGCGGAACTTTTACTGGGAGTTTCTCTACAGGCTTGATTATCAGGGTTACCAAGATTAAATAACATAGGGGAAAGGATAGGACAGGTAGCGGCTTTTTCCCGAGTATAATTTTGCCCATGACAAAGTCAAAGTTAAAGCTAAATATTAGCTGGCCAGACAAAATTCACCTCACAGTGCTGGCAATAATTTTGCTCAGTTCAAATTATCTGCCAAATTATGTACAAACTGCGTCGGCGCAGGTATTGCAAGGTGGTATCGAAGAGCGAGTAGCACCGGTGCAAGAGCGTTTTCGCATTGGCTCAACTTTTTCTGAAGATCTTTTGCCTGGTAATCACAAAATCAAATCATGGTACAAGCTGCCTGATTGGCTCACCGGCGGCTTCGAAGCAAAAACACTGAAGCAGACAATTATGCTCAGATCTGTTGAAAGCAAAAACGAGACAAAATCAACTCGTGGACTGCAGGCCGACAAAACAGGCGCAGTTTGGGACGCCGTAATTATTCCTAATTATGCTCGTGTAAAAACTCAAGGAGCTACCGACTTCGATATTTTTGAAGACTATCAGGTGCTTGATTCGCAACCAGATAGTTTTCGCTGCTTGATTCGTTATACAGCAATTACCGTTGATGACGAAACTCATAAAATTCTTCGCGCGGAAAAACGCACCGAAGAACAGGAGCTGCAGCCTGCGTCAAGCGGCAAAGTAGTCGAGCATAGTCTGCAAATGCGCTATGACCAAGACGGCAAAGCAATCACGCGCAAGCCAAAAAAGCTTGAGGTCAACCTGTTGCACACAAGTCCATTCGTTGCACAAGATCAGTCGCCAGGCGGCACTTTTAACTACAAAGAAGAGTTTCGTGCCTATCTAACAGAATCGGGTCAATCAAGCTTGATACCCGATTAGAGACCACTCTCGCTTGATTAGCAAAGACTGAAATAATGTGGCAAAATATTCATAACCTCTTTTGCACTATTAGTGGTATCAAAAAGCTTTCCGTAAACAGTGAAGACAGGGGCCAGTTGACTATGTAGGTTGCCATGTCAATAGAGCAAGATCGCGCTTCGAGCAAACCTTGCGGCGAAAGAATTGGCGTTGAAAGACAGTTATACAATGGAATAATTAAAGTATCGAAGCCAATCGGGCGGCTTGCTACGGGCATATGCAATGTTAAACAGGCTCTCCAAAGCGAATAATTTCACGGCCATTCTCCTGATGGGCCTCTTTCTTTGCAGCATTAGCCTCTGCGGATGTCAGTCAAATGGCGTCAGCAATGACTCTTCGGCCATTGCAGCCAAACCGGAAAAAAACATTACTCCGTCCATTGAATGCGTTAAGGCCGAACGGCGCAATCTTTCACCGGTGGTGCATTGCACTGGTCAAATCAAACCAGTTTTCGGCAAAGAGTATACGGTCGGAGTGAGACTGTCTGGGCGCATTTTAAAGATGAATGTTGCACCGGGCGAACAGGTAAAGGCCGGTCAGGTGCTCGGTTTTGTTGACAGTCAACAAGTTAGCGAGATTCAAGCAGAGGCAAACAAAGCTGCCTCGCGTTTGGCAATTGCTAAAGCGCATGAAGAAAGAGAATATCGCGTTTATCAAGAAGAGCTGCTGCGCCCCAAGGCGTTAATCAGGGCGAAAACCGCATTACAGCTGGCTTTGATTAATGAACAAGCTGCCAGGCGAAACTTTAATCGCATGGAGACTCTTAAAAAAGAGGGCATTGCCGCTGAAAAAGATTTTCTGCAGTCCAAAAGCGTTCTTGAGAGAGCGCGTCTAGATCTCGAACAATGCCAGCTGGAAGAAAAGCGTGAGAGCCAGTTGTTTGCAAACAAAGGCCTGATCAAGAAAGACTGGCAACTAGCACAAACAGAAGCGCAAGAAACTTTAAACGAGCTGCAAACGATCAATGAAAAGCTCGGATTTTTAGGTGCTGAAGCCAGGCAGATCAAATCTCCACAGGCGGGTCTTTCAGCCCGGCATCTGCGTCCGCTGGTGCCTATCATTGCTCCCGCTCGCGGCATTATCGTGCAGCAATTCGTTTCTCCAGGCGAAATAGTTGGCCCAGACTCGCCAATATTCTCGATCTGCGACATGAGACAGGTAGCCATCAGCTGTGAAATTCCTGAGTCAGATTTAGCACTGGTGAAAAAAGGTCTGCCGGTGGCGGCGTCTGTGACTGCTTATGGCCCACGTACTTTTAGCGGCAAAGTACATTATGTGGGAGAAATGCTTGACCCTAAAACGCGCACAGTTTCAGTGAGAGCAGTAATTGATAATACAAGCGGCCTGCTAAAACTAAATATGTTTGCCACCATCGACATTCAAGGCCAACCTCGCGAAGTAATCGCTTGCCCTAGAGAAGCTATTCATGAAACCGGCGGCACCACCGTAGTTTACCTTCGCACATCGCCAGACCAGTACGCCAAAAGAGTGGTTCAAACAGGCATCACTAATGGTGACCTGGTAGAAATCAGCAGTGGACTGCAAGGCGGAGAAGACGTGGTCACAACTGGCGGCGTGCTTGTGAAAACGAAACTTTCTATGGAGCAGCGCGGTGACGGATAAACTAATTAGCTTCGCTTTAAGCCAGCGTTTAGCGATTATAGCCCTCACTGTTCTTCTAATATTTGCCGGTTTGTTCTCTCTGTCCACTCTGCCCATGGATTCGTTTCCTGACGTCAGTAATGTTCAGGTGCAAATAATTTGCGAGCCGGAGAGCATGGCCACTGAAGAAGTGGAATCCATGATCACCATTCCTATTGAAAATGCCATGGCCGGCCTGCCGGGTAAATCTACCATTCGCAGCAATTCCAGCTTTGGTCTTTCTGTAGTAACAGTAATTTTTCAAGACAGCGTCGATGTTTATTTCGCCAGGCAGCTGGTGCGCGAGAAGCTCAACACCATTCAGTTTCCCAGTCAGGTGCCTCAGCCACAGATGGGGCCTGTGGTATCAACTTTCAGCAATGTCTTTATGTACTATGTGGAAGGCCCACAAGATGAAATCGGCTTACGGACCATTCAAGATTGGGTGATCGCCAGAAAACTCAGAAGCGTTCCTGGTGTTGGAAACGTAGTCTCCTACGGCGGTTTCGTCAAGGAATATCAGGTACTGCTCAAGCCTGATCAAATGAAGTCATACGACGTCAGCCTGAAAGAAGTGGTCGATGCGCTAAATTCGAATAACACCAATGCTGGTGGCAATTTCATCGAGCAAGGTGGCGAAGAAATTATCATACGCAGTATCGGCCGCATTAAGACAGCAGCCGACATCGAGAATACTGTGCTGCGCGAATATGAAGGCACATCGGTAAAACTTGGTCAGGTCGCCAGCATCACTATCAACGGCGCCTTCAGACGTGGCTCGGCGTCTAAAGACGGCAAAGGTGAAGCAGTCACAGGCATTGTTCTTACTCGCAAAGGGGTAAACACTAAAGAAGTAGTGCTCAATGTGGAGAAGTGCCTGAAAGACCTGCATTCACAATTGCCCAAGGGCGTTCACATTGTGCCGTACTACAACCAAATGGAATTAGTGGACAAAACCATGGACACGGTAAAGGAGATTCTTCTCTTTAGCGGTGCTCTGGTAATTATTATTCTGGCGAGCATTCTTCTCAATATTCGAGCGGCTGTGATTGCCGCTGTGATTATTCCGCTGTCCTTGCTTTTCAGCTTCATTATGATGAGGTTAACTGGTCTTTCTTCCAATCTTATGACTCTTGGCGCCATGGAGTTCGGCGTCATTGTAGACGCCGGTGTCGTCATGGTAGAAAACGTTTTTCGCCATCTGGCCGAAAAGCAAGAGGATGGAAAAAAATTATCTCCAGCAGAAATTTTAGAGACCACCTCTCACGCTGCCCGTGAAGTGGGCAAGCCAATTCTGTTTTCCATTTTGATCATTATTGCGGTCTATATTCCGCTCTTCACCCTGGAAGGGGTGGAGGGGAAAATGTTTCAGCCTCTCGCTCTGACATTCATCTATTCAATTACTGGCGCCCTGATCTGCTCCATGACCATCATTCCGCTGCTCTGTTATTTGTTTTTGCGTGGCAACATCGTTGATAAAGAAAGCCCTATTCTTGCCGTGCCCAGGCGCAAATATATGGGCGCTCTGGCAGCCGCACTAAAGCGCCCAAAACTAGTGATTGCCATTGCAGTTGGTGCCCTCATGGCCTCACTTTGCCTTGTGCCCTTTTTAGGATCTGAATTTATTCCTACCCTGGACGAAGGTTCAATTTTATTGCGTACCAAGCTTGCTCCAAGTGTTTCTCATACCGAATCAATGGAGATAGCCAAGATTATCGAGACTATTGTGAAAGAATTTCCTGAAGTCGAAATTGTGGTCTCGCGCATTGGCCGATCGGGCATGGGTTCTGATCTGGAAGGTGTAGACAATGCCGATACTTACATAGGCCTGAAACCAAAAAATAAATGGACGGTGCGCAGCAAAGATGAATTGGTCGAAAAAATGGCCAAAAAATTGGATAACATCACTGGCTTGAAATATAGTTTTTCACAACCAATTGCTGACATGGTAGATGACCTGGTATCAGGAGTAAAAGCCGACCTGGCCATTAAAGTTTTCGGCGATGACCTACGCGAAATCGATGGAATTAGCTCAGACATTACTCATGCGATTTCTAGCGTGCCAGGAGTGGCAGACTTACAACGCGAGCGGATGCTCGGGGCGCCGCAGTTGAAGATACGACTGGATCGAGCGCGAATGGCGCGCTATGGCCTCAACGTGGCAGCGCTGCAACAATATATCAACACTGCCATTGCCGGTAGTGTCATTACCGAAGTATTCGAAGACAATAAACGCTTTGGTGTTCTGGTACGTTTGCCACGCAAAGATCGCGATTCGGTAGAAGACATATCGAACATGCCTGTGACCACGCCTTCTGGGGCCACGGTGCCGCTTAAAATGCTGGCCGATATCACCCTTGAAGAAGGCACGGTGATGGTTAACCGCGAAGAAGCACAAAGGCGTACTGCTGTTCTTTCAAACATCAGGGGCCGCGACCTTGGTAGCTTTGTTCAAGAGGCTCAAGCCAAAGTGGCAAAGACAGTCAAGATTCCAGACTCGTGCAGACTGGTATGGGGTGGCCAATTCGAAAACCAACAAAGAGCAATGGCAAGATTGGCTGTGGTAGTACCGATCGTACTGCTGCTAATATTCATCTTGCTGTTTTCGGCATTCGGTTCTTTCAAAAACGCCTGTCTGGTAATGGCCAATGTACCCTTCGCTATCATCGGCGGAATTCTGGGATTATTCATCACTCACCAGCCCATCTCAGTTCCAGCCATTATCGGCTTTATCGCGCTCTTTGGTGTGGCTGTGCAGAACGGTGTCATCCTGGTGTCTTACATCAGTCACTTGCGCGCTACAAGGCCAGCTGAAGCAGCCATTATGGAAGGTGCCATTACCCGCTTCAGGCCGGTAATGATGACAGCGCTGGTGGCAATTATGGGACTCTTGCCTAAAATATTTTCTAGCGGCACCGGTTCAGAAGTACAAAGACCCATGGCGACTGTAGTACTCGGCGGCTTAGTTTCAGCCACGCTCTTAACTTTGATGGTACTGCCGGTGATGTACAAAATCACCGACAAGAAAAGTAAAACCCCAGTGACAGAGCCTGTTCCCGAAGAGTCACTACCTGGGTAATAAATCGCTCTGGTCGGTGGCTTCGAGATAATCGCAAAAATCGGTGCGATAGTCTCGGCCAAGTTCATTGTTGATTGGCTTAAACGGTGCCTTTAAATATTCCGTATAAAATTTTTGGAATGGCTTGGCCAAAAGTGGCTTACCGTGCTGATCGTAGCCCATACCTGTTGATTCAGCCTCAATGGTGTGATTGCGCCCAGGCTTAAAAGTATGAATTTCTCTTTTTTGAGTAGTTGAAATAATCAAGCCCGTGGCTTTATCAACTCTGATGCCCATAGCGCTGATTTCCAAGACTACTGATCCGGGGCTAACCATAAGTGGTTTCATCTGAGATGTGTCATTCAGATCATAAGTATCTTTGTGGTCAACTCTAACCACAAAAGGCTCGTTGCGTGGATGCCAGATGTCTCCCCGGCGATCCATTTGATACCCGCGTCTCATATCGCGCAGGGAAATTTGCCTGCGATCAGGAAAGCCAAAATTCTTTTCTACAATCTCGCGGCGATGCCAGTAGCCGGCAAACCATGATGGAATTCGATACCACCCCTTTCCTGTGTTTTGCGGCGGCAGGCTTGATTCTTGAAAAGTGGCGCCGGCTTGCAAGGTCAATGGCACAGGGGCAACCGTTGCCTGGAATGTCTGACGTTGTGATTGAGTTTCAAGATCTTGCGCACCGGCGCACGGCGCGGTTAAAAAAGCGCAAGTCCAAAACGCAGAGAAAAATGCAAAAATTTCTCTGCGTTTTGGATACGGCAATTGCCAGTGCCTACCAAGCGGCCACCATGTCCCAAAATCGTGCAATCTCTTCACTTACTTTTGCGCTTCACCGGCACCAACGACTTAAACATAACTTGCGAAGGAGGCTCATAGCGAAAAATTGAATAACCTTCAAAATCAGGCAATCTTTCCACATGGCCATTGAGAACAATTTGATACCCGGCGCGCTCATAGATTTTGCGCGCACGGTGATTAGTCGCCTTGACTCCAATTTCAGCAGCTTCCAGGCCGGCTCTGACAATCAATGCCTCGCAGTTTGTCAGCAGCGCGCGACCCACTCCTTGCCCTTCTATAACTGAACGCACTCTCTCAATAATGCCTGTGGGGCGATCGCAGCGAATGCGAGTCTTTTCTTTCTGGCGCTCGAGTAAATCCACAAATGAAAGGCCAACAATTTCAGAACCAGCACTTTCAGAATCTTTCTCACCAATAATAGCCACGGCCCCATCATTGATTAAATGCTTGAAAAATCTTCGCGTCAATGCCAAAAATTCTTCAGTGGCGGGCTCGGCGTCGGCCGGCTCATTGTCAGATCCCAAAAAAGTTTCGCCCAGGCGATCAATGTCGCTCAGGGTGGCAACTCTAAATTTGACCACGCCCTGGGTAGTTTTGTGCTCGGCTAAAGGCAATGGAGTTTCAAGAAAATTCACGATTTTTCCCTAAATCTGTCACGGTTATCATGACACAACCGCTGCATAAGTATAAGACAGCTCCGTCAGCTCAAACTACTTGCACGCGCTCGCACAGCCGTGCTTCTTATTTACCACTACCGCAGTCGAATCGAGCACACAGGCGTCAGCATAGTTTCCACAAGAACTCATACAAGTGACCATTGGGCAGAACACCGGTTGTACATAACGAAGTTGCCAGTGGCTGTGAAAATCTACAATTGACCCTGGCCAGCGAAGGGCGCTGCTGCCTGAATTAAGCTCATTATGCTCAGCAGGCCCGCAACAATCAGCTTGTACCTCTGTCGACTTACCTGGCGCATCAGGGCGGGCAATGCGAATTTCCTGCGCCTGACACAACTGACTTTGACCTGCGATAGCAATCAAGCATGCCAGCGCTGCACCAGTAAAACACTTAAACTTGAAGACTGCCATCTAAAAATTGAATCGCAAAAAATGACAGACAGGGCAATGCAGGCCCACAGCTCGCAGTCCCATAGATGCACCAGTATTGAGAGCACCATTGAGGGCGGCTCTTGCGATAGGGTGACTTTTAGGTTTAACCCCAACCACCGGTGCCGAGGGCATAGCCGTGCCAGTTGCCGGAACTACTCCAAGAGTAGGGGCCAGAGCGGCGTTCTTTGAAGAACTAAGCTGGAAAGTTCCAGGACTGCCAGGCCCTCCAGTAACTGACGGCACAGGGTCGGGCGCACTAAGGGCGCTTAACACCGGATACTGATCGCTACCGCTTCTGCCATCATCGCGCGAGACTGTGGGTGCCAGAGGGGGATAGGGAAATTGATTGACCTGAGCAAGCGGCTCGCCTGATACAGATATAGGTACAGATGCAGAAACAGGAACAGATACAGGTAACGCATGAGCAGTATGAGAAGGATGCAGATAGTTATGGGAATATGGTGCACTACGCAGAGTTTTTTCAACAGAGTGTACGGCGTCACCAATTTGATGATCATTTGGTTTTAGCGCCTGGGCCGCTCGATAGTGGCTCAGCGCCGCAATTAGGTCACCGCGACGTTCAGCCAGAGAACCGAGATTATAAAAAGCATCTACATTGCTTGAATCTCTGGCAAGCACTTGCCTGAAAGTGGTTTCAGCTTCATCAAATTGGCCCTGCGCATGCCTGAGCGCACCAAAGCGCAGCATGTCTAGAGTTGCTCTATCGCTGACTTTGACCGCCGGAGTGAGCGAATCTACTTGCGGCGAAAGTGGAATCAATTTGGTGGAAGCAATACCTGAAGTGGCAGCACGTCTTACTTTTCGAGCACGACGTTTGCCGCGAGCAGAAGCGCCAGACTTTCTTGCGGCGCCGCCAGCTTGAGCGGAGTGCGCCTTGATGGAGCTGTCTTTGCCTGAAGCCTCGTTACTTGAAGCGGCATCAGCAGGTAAAGCCAGCTCTGTATCTAGAAGCCCGCCTTGCAAAGCAAAAGCTGCGAGCAAGCAGCATAGCTGAAAAACAAATTTGCTTGAATTTTTCACAATAGCAGCCACACTCTCGAACGATTTGCTTGCAGAATCTGAATTATAGGCTTTACTGACTAAGTTAAAAAATTAGCCGATGTCCTTCGCTTTAATTACAGCGCTACTTCCACTTTACCAGGATCCACCACCGCCGCCACCAAATCCACCACCTGAACCCCCACCTGAGCCAAAGCCACTCGCTCCGCCTCCAGCTCCGCCGCCAAAGCCTGAACCAAAGCCTGAACCAAAGCCTGAACCAAAACCTGAAGATGTACCTGAGCTGTTCATGTTGAACGAAGGCAAGGGTTTGCTGTCAAATGACGAATCAATTGTATAAAGACTGCGGCACAAATCATAAGTAAAGTTTTGCGAGTTCCAGACCAAATTTGGATCACGGCCGGTAACCCGGTAAAAATCAGGTGGTTCGTCCAGTAAGTCTTTGAATGCAAATGCCCATTTTTCGGCGCAACCAAGTACGGAAGCGTACGGTAAAAGCCGCCCAAATATGGTCGGATCTTCTCTCGCTAAAATTTCTAAGCGCGACTTTTCTGCCATGTTGACGAAACGTTTAAAGGCCAGACATTGACGCAAAGCCTTGACACCTTTGGCGGTGCGCTTTGGCATAGAGTTGCTGGCAATCATAATTAGCAAACCAGAAAGTCCGATACCAAGACCATAATTTTTATAGATATCACCGGCCGTAAATCCAGCTGCGGCAAGCATTGCACCTGTGCCTAAAATCATTGCACCAACAATTAAATAGTAATCGCGATCATCTTTGGGCATGCGAGCAAAATATTTTTCTTTCACCAGTGATTGATAAATCATGGTGCGCATAGTCTCGATATACTCACGATAATGACCGCGTAGCGCTGATAAATAAGTGACGTCATTACTTACAAACAAACTGGAAAGCACCATTAATTCATGGGGCTTGAGACGCTCAGGGTCTGGGCTAGCAGCCTTTTTAAATTTATAGTCTTTATTGTCGACTCCGATTAAACCATTGAACGGCACTTGAGTAATAATCAAATAGCCGCGGGCAGCCAGATCCAGCAATGTTGCCGTAACATCAGAGTTGTCGCAATGCTCATCCACCAATGTGCCCACTTCAGCAGGAGTGAGCTCCGCAGGCGGTTTCCACTCGACGCCTACGCCCTGTAAATTAAGACTGTCGCGACCGTAAATAAACCAGAGCGAACATAAAACTGCCAGCGTGGCTGCTGGTATCAAAATTCCCACACGCCAGAACAAAAGCGACTGTACAAAAGATTGAAATAAAGTAGGTAGCACCACGCTGCCCTTTGGCATGCCGACAACAATGGTAAAGTCTTGCCCTGGCCCCAGGCGACTGGCATTGTAAACAAGAGCGTTGCCCACAATGGCCTGTTGACCGTGCGTTCTAGCACCGAAGTATCCCAGAAAATTTGTGCTGCGTTCTTTACTTAGTTTGGTGCCGGCCGGCGGGTGAAAAACGATTCTGACATGGTCAATCGGGCATGGCCACTCGCTGCCCACACAATTCCAATAAAGCTCCGGCCCATTGCTAAAAATGTTGACTGCCCGGCGCACATCATATTTGATGCGATAGTTATGCTGCCCTGTGAGCAGCACCCGAGGATCGCCAATTTGAATATTAGTCACTCCTTCCATACGCTTGCTTGTGTACAAAAGCTTGTGACCCTGCAAATCTGTCACTGACTGAGTATTTAGAATCAGATCGTAAATTGCGCCCTGTCGGCGGTACTGCATGGGAATACGCCTGTATATTCCGTGCCTATGTGCTTTTTCAAAATCATATTTAATTGTTTCAGTGACGGTTAGTAATCCGTCCTTGGCCAAGGTAAGGTCGACTTGAAAATCTTTGATTCGCTCTGCCTGAGCGCATTGCCACGGATAAAAGGGGAGCACAGAAAGCAAAATCAAGAGCATTTGGGGCGCCAAAGAGCGAAGCATCGCATCAAACGCAGATCTTCGCCGCACTACACACCCATCACTCAGCTAAACTCGGGTAAACTCAGATAGAGATATGGCTATTATAGACGGAGTTAGGTCCATAAATTCCAAGAGGCTCCCCGGGCTTTATCAAGAGGATACTTTATGACAACGTGGATTGTGCTTGGCGTGGTGGCATTGTTGCTCATCTATGCCATCGGTTTGTACAACGGCCTGGTGAAGCTGCGACAAAATGTGCGCGAAAGTTGGTCAGCTATTGAAACCGAATTGAGACGGCGCTTTGATTTGATTCCCAATTTGGTTGAAACAGTTCAAGGTTATGCAACACACGAGAGCAGTACGCTTGAAGCAGTGATTGCCGCTCGCAATCAAGGCATGAGTGGCGGCAGCCCGGAGTCTCTGGCGCAGGCCTCGACACAGTTAAGTGGAGCGCTGGGCAAATTGATGGCACTTTCTGAAGCTTATCCAGATTTGAAAGCTAATCAAAATTTCAATCAATTGCAAACTGAATTAGGCGAAACTGAAACTCGAATCTCACAAGCTCGTCGTTTTTATAATGCCAATGTGCGCGAAATGAACACTGCCATCGAGTCATTCCCATCATGCCTCTTGGCTCCAGCAATGGGCTTTAGAGGCGAAACTTATTTCGGTATCGACAATGCCGACGCTTTTGAACCAGTGAAAGTTTCTTTCAACAAACCAGCATCATCATCTGCTACCGAAAATGGTGGCACCATTAATTTGAAGAGCGGTGAAAAAGTCAAAGAACGTGAATAAGTTTTCGCCACTCTCTTTGCTTATTTTTGCAGTTACCTTGTGTTGCTCTGTCTCTTTGACACCACCAGCTTACTCGCAAAGTCATCGCAACGATCACTACTTGCGCTGTCACAACGAAGTTTTGAAAGCTGTAGAAATGCGCCGCTGGCAAAACGCATTCGAATTTAACACAGCGGCATTGCATGAGGCCAATCAAGCCACTTCAGAGCGCAGTCGCTATTTGCAATCGCGGTATTTGCAAGGTTTTCTTTTCAATCGCATGGGCAAACCGCAAAAAGCTTTTGAAACTCTCAACAATTTAGTCAGAGCATTGAGCGCTGAATACGGCAAGAGCAGTGCAGAAGTGGCCAATGCATATTCTGAATTGGCAGAAGCGGAGTTGGCTTTAAATAAAGACAAATTGGCAGAGCAGCACGCAAGAGACGCCTCAGAAATTTTAGAGAAAATAAGCAAAGGCAAAGCCGAAGGCGGCAACGAAACCGCACGGGGCCTAACCTTCTCAAGATTAGCTCGAGCTCTCGCGGCTCAAGGATTTAACGAAGACGCCAAAGAATATTTCTTAAAGGCGCGCACGGCGCTAACAGAACAACCGGGATACAAAGAACAAGATCTGGCAGAGGAACTGCGACTGGAAGCATTATTTTTCCGTAAAATCGGTAGCACCAAAACCGCCCAGAAATTGTTCGAGAAAAGTTGCCAATTAAAAGAAGCACTCTCTAGCGCCGATCAGCCTTCTTCTTTATCGGGCGAAGTTAAGTTCAGCTGGGAGCCTGGATCACCGCGCTCTCACGAGATTATCGACAATGAATTTCCTTTGCGCTATATCACCGCCAATAATGTAAGAGTAGCGGTAACGGTGATAGATTTGTGGGAACTGGCGGGAGTGCTAGTGTGCGTAACCAATTTAGACGACCATCGCAGATCTGTAGGCCTTGGTGGCATTCAAACATTTCATAGCACCAATGACGTAACTTCCGGTCGCATCAGACTGAACTCACCGTTGACATATGTAGATCACAAAATCATCGACCGCATTCGTCGAGAACGCAATATGTGGGACCTAACCCAGGACCGACCGTGGTTGGCCAATATTCAAAAGACCCGTAATTTCAGGGGTCTAGTGCCCGCTGAGGGTCACGATCTCTTTCGCGGACCTAATGTTTTCGGCGTCTGGGGCGAGTGGGCCGGGGTATCACATTCGGTGCCAACTAGAGTTTCGGTATATCCATCAAGGGAAAATATTTTCAATCGCAATGAAGACGATGATACCGCTACCGATACCGGCCTGGTACGCGATGAGCAAGCCCGGCACGCAGGTTTGACTACAATATCATTAGAGCCTTTAGAGTCACGCACCGGTGAGATCTTCTACATTTACCCCCGCGACGAAGATGTTTGCGTGCAGGTAGTAGTGGGCAATACCACTTTTGAATTTCCATTTCACTGCCGCAAGCGACGCATCGGCTAGCTACTTAAATTAGCCCTGAGATTGCACTCCAGCAAGACACTGACTAAATCCTTCGACATATGTCGGATAGGTGAGTTTGATGCCAAAATCACTCAACACCCGAGTGGAATTGATGCGGCGATTGCCCGTTAAGCTGGCATTGACTTCTGTTAGAGAGGCCGATGGTGGAAGGGGCAAATTTAGTTTCTCGCACAACCAGGTAACTACTTCAATATGAGTGGCGGGTTTCAGGTCGGCGACAACATATATACGCCCCCCCTGCCCTTGCTCAGAATTGTTGTTGAAAATCGCCAGAATAATTGCAGCAAGATCGTCTAAATGAATGCGAGAGACAAAATTGCTGCCGTCGCCAGGCAGTCGATATGTGCCTGACTGAAGTCTTTTGTGCAAACCTGACTGGGGGCCGTACAAAGCCGCAGCCCGTAAAATTGTGGCGCCGGCACTGCGCCAGAGAGCTTCAGCTTTCAACCTGTCTTGCACTCTCGGCTGGCTATGATCAACAGGACTATCTTCGTCAATTACACCAGTGAGCGAGCCATACACTCCGGTCGAAGAAATATAAATGATTTTGCGAGCACCACTAATAGTATCAAAGAAAAAATGTTCTGACTGCTCGTCTGGTGGAAAGGAAATTAGCACGCAGGCGTCAGCACAGGCCTCTTTGAGTAGTTTCATACTGGCGGCCCCATCGTCGCCTGTGACATTAAGCAAAATTGGTTTCACACCCAGGGCTTGCAGTGCGTCACCTGAATGCGCTCTGGTTGTGCCCCATATTTCAAGGCCTGCAGCAGAAGGTGTAGATTTCAGGGCAGATAGCACCGCAAGGGCAGTCTGTCCCACTCCAAATAAAACTACTTTATCAAAGGCGTCAGGCACTATTTAGTATCTAAATTGAGTTCGCTAGTTGCTTCTTCAAATGGCACGCGCATGCGCTGACAATACAGAAGTGCCATTATGGCCTGATCTGCGCGCAACTGGCCGCCGTCAATATAACGCTGACATGCTGTGGCCGCCTCGATAGTCAGTTTATCCAACTTGCCCGCAGCCATTAATATTCTGGTCAGCTCACCACCACGGGTGGTGCGCACGCGACTGGCAGCTTCTAGATCAGTTTCGGTAAGCAGTCCAACTTGCGTAAGCAAAGTCAGTGCCTTCTTCACTTCTTCTGAATCTGGTTCTTCGACTTCGGCAGGTACCGAGTTTGTTTGACTGATCGCTTGACTCATAGTCTGGCTGATAGACTGGCTTGTAGCTTGGCTTTTAGATTGGCTTGTAGACTGACTTGCGCTTTGACCTGAGCCCGTCTGGCTGCGAGTTTGACTGCGCGCTTGAATATTGTCAGCTTCGTTAGGCTCCGACACTTTCGGCTTAGCTTCATTGCCTAATTCATTATGCAAAGTAGTGACTGCCTGTTCCATAGTCAGTGCGCCAGTGCGCATTGCATCTTGCATGCGTAAACCAGCTTTCAATTGAGCAGCTGAAATAATACCTGCCATGACAAGAACCTGACCTAGCTGGGGTTTTACACGCACCACAGAGTCGTTGGGAGGAACAGTTGATTGAATATTCTCAGGCTCGACAAAGCCACCACGCTGGTGCGCGCGACGCACGGCTTCAGCTGCTTTCATTGCCGATAGTGTACCCTGACTAACCAGAGTTTGCACCTGTAAAGCGGCATCAATAGTGGTTTTAGGTACAAGGCCAGCTTCAACCAGGAAAGTGCCTAGCATGACCATAGGCCGCTTATTCATGAGCTCCGGATTGGGCATCATCAAATTATTAGCATACGGATCTGGAGGCGTCACACCACCTGGGCCGTAGTTTAGAGGCACAGTGGAAGCGGGAGCAGGATATGGATAGCCTGGAGGGTAACCGTAACCAGGCGGATAATTTGCCGGTGGGTAATTTGCTGGCGGATAACCTGGTGGATAGACATAACCTGGTGGCACTGGCACAGGATAGGGTGGTTGCGGCGGATAAGGTTGACCGGGAACCGGTGGATAATTGTAGCCAGGTGGATAGGCATAACCAGGTGGAGGCTGGCTTACTGGATGTTGACCAGTTTGACTGGGTAGGCCTGGGGGAAGCGGCTGGCCACCAGGCGGATAAGCCTGTGCAGACTGGGAACTAGCTTGTTGCTGAGCAGCTTGCTGTTCGAAATATTGGGTTGGTATAGCAATTTCTTGAGATAGAAACTGGCTGGCAATGTCAGGGTGTGCTGGAGGAGTCATCTGACTTTCAGTGCGTGCTTGGCCAACCTCAATGGAGACATTGGTCGGTTCGATCATGAATTCAGAGGTGCGCATCTTACTTTCGCGCTGCTGTTTATCAAAAGCAGTCGGTTGGTCGGCAATAAAGAATTCACTCTCGACCAGATGAGGCGGGTACGAACCCGACGCTGTAGACGCATCGCTGGCGTTGGCTGCATGAACTCCAGACTCATAAAAAGAAGCGGGTCGTTCGCCTGCATTATTCGATAACGCCGGCATTGATGTTGAGCTGCTATTGGCGCTGAAACTTTGACTTTCGGCTACGGCTTCTTCAGCCTGATTAAAGAGCTGACCGCTGCGCGAGCTAGTTGTACTGCCCGTGGGCGCATAATTTGAAGGCCTCGAATTAGGATCAAAAATATTTGGCCCATCAGACGGCAATGACAATGTAAGCACGTCATAGAGCAGCTCTACATCGCCGAATCCGGTACTCCACATGACCCGCGATTTATTACCTTCACCTTCATAGAGCGTCCAGATTGGCTCGCTGGTACTACCCAGTTCTACCCGCACAGTCAAACTGAAGGCGAGTTTCATCTTTTCAGATTTCCAGGGCTGCTCGATGGTACACGAACGCGACTTGCGCCCTTCTTCAAGAAGATTGCGAATATCGGCCAGTCTTGGTGTACGCGACAGAGGCTCGAGACGTACGTATTTCTTCGGACGATACATGTGGCACCTTTGCCTGAATCTGCTGATATGTGATTATCGGTGAATTAAAGCTACGGATCAAGCTCATTGGTAACACTGACAACGTTTTCAGCCAGTTTAATTGCTGGCGTAGTAAGGCGCAGGACCCTTATCAGACGGTCGATAGATGGTGATTACATCCGACCAGTCGCCCACTGGCAGTCCACCCTCGTCAAGAGCCCTGGCTTTGATTTCGTAGTAACCAGTGGCCTGGTAAAGCTTGCTGGGAATTTCCACCACGCCAGAATTATGCGCACATTCCAAACGCTCGGCCTCCACAGAACTGCCGGGTTGCTCATCAAAAAAGAGGAAATTGTCAAACGACTCGTTTACATAGGTAATCACAAGCTGCATGCGCTTCGACTGCGGAATATAAGACGAATCAAGCCAAACTTTTATTGGTTCTTTGCCCACCACATACTCTCCACTGGCACGGCGTTTCAGACCTTGCATGGCTAGCTTGGGGACATAATCGAAATCACTGAAAAAGCGCAGATTCTTGACTACCAGGTGGTCCGCCTCAGTAAAGGCCAACTTCATACGACGAATCTTTTTATGGGCATACCAGCGCCAAAAATGCGAGACGTGCATATTGACGTGGACCCACTTCATTTTCAAATTTCCATCAGCATCGCGGTCGTCTTTATCAGGTACATTTTTGGTAGGCTCCACCGCAACTGCCTGCACAATTTGAGCGTCGCCTTCAAAAGGAGAGCCGGGTTCTTTATCATCAAAATGGGCCGAAACCGTATACACCGTGTACCCCGGTTGCAGTGCGATATCAAAGCCAAGATAGTCAGCCTCCAGTGGATTAATATCCAGACCTTCAGCAACCATGCCACCACCCTTTTTGATTTCACGCAGGGCCAGGGCATCGACACCGTCTTTGGTGCCAACCATAATTGCTCCTTGCACGCCAGGCAGTGGAGCAAATTGACCAAGCACAGGTTTGGCCGAGACTTTTAACTCAATCGGCTTGGTGAAGTCGCGCACCAATTTGTCATATTCAATTTTCGTATACGCTTTTTTAGTGGTTGACCACAAAAATGGCCCGGTCACATTGGGATCAAGCAAACATTCTTTAAAGCGTGTGGTATTGATGGGCTCATCTGGCCCCGCTACACAGCTATGAAATGTGAGCAGTCGGTCTGAAATAGACTTCTCTGTAAAAGGTGGTTCAAACAATTCTTTGAAGCAAAAACCGCATAAAAGAATATGAGCGGCAGCCAAACCTTTGGGAATACCAAGCACCATAACCGGTTTCTCATTTGCTGCCACAAGCTCAATAGAGCGCGCTCTGAGCGCCTTTACCTGCGTGCCGGCGTCCACCCAACTGGCTGTGACGGCAAAACTGACAAAGGCAAATATGAGGGCGATGGTGCCAAACAAAAATGCTGCCGCCGCATCAAGTAAGGCCTCTACACCCATTGGTAAAGCCAGCGAATTGGCCGCTGCAGCTTTGCGATCGGCTAGTTTAGGTGCAAAAACCAGCCAGGGCAAAAACAAAGCCAGAGCCATGGTGAGGAAATAATAGATACGCTGGTTGTGCATATCTTGATCAAGACCCCAGAGTTTATACAGCGGTAGCAGCGCCTGGAAAGCCATGATTGCCACAAAAAGCAAACCGCTCCAATTTAAACGCTGAGTCACCAGTCGAACAATCAGCAGCCCAAATATGGCAGCGTAGAGACAAACAACAACCTGAATGTAAATATGAGGATCGGGAAAAATGACATGGGGCAGCGGGAAAATCAGACGCCAGAGCGTTGTCGGGTCGACCCAGCGATAGAACAACCAGCGAGAGAGTGCCTTACCCATGTCTCCGGTGTAACCACCAATGGGGCTACCCAGTGAAATGGTACGGATAATAAAGTAAGGAATCAGTATTAAAAAATAAGGCAGAGAAAATCTCCACCAGCGGCTGAATAGTTCTTTTTTAGTCAACTCGCCGACAGCCGGCTGGGGCTCTACCGATTGAGGAGCTAAAACCGGATCGGGGGCCGAAACTGGAGCAGCATCACCGGCGGTATTATATTTCTTCGCCCGCTTGCTTTTACGCGATGTTGAAGCTGAAGCAGTTGAAACTGGAGAAGAAGAAGAAGAAGAAGAAGAATCTGCACTACCGGTAGTGTCAGTTGAAGCGCTTGCTTGAGACGACGACGACGCCTGCGACTTTGAATTAGCGCGCAGCGCAGGCAGACATACTAAAGGCAACGCTGCCACCAGCACAGGCAATCCCACAGCCGACTCTTTGCTCATAAGCGAGAGCACATAGAATAAAATCGACCAGAGATACAGCTCCACAGAGTGTTTGCTACTGCTAGATCGCCAGCTCAAAATTGCCAAATAAAGAGCCGGCAAATAAAATACCGCCGCGAGAAGATCGGCCCTACCAGAAATCCAGCAGATGTCTTCGCAGTGCAAGGGTGAAGAGGCGAACAACGCCGCCGCAGATAGTGCGCAGTAAAAAGATCGATTTGTACCAAAATCGGCTGTCAGTGCCCGCACTGACATGAAGAAAAAGAGGGCCGCCAGGTAAGCAAAAATGCAGTTGGTTAGATAATAGCCCCAGGCATTCATGCCATAGAGCAAATAGTCGAAAAGGTAAGTAACTCCAAGCAAGGGCCGGTAAAAATCTAATGCCGGCAGGCTCAAATAACTCTGTTTAAAATTGTCGAATAAAAGATGTGATTCACCGTGCATTACGCGGTAAGCGAACTGCACCTGCCAGGTATCATCCGCGAGAAAATATCCGCTGAGACAATAGCCATAACCAATGATGACGAGAGTGGCAAGAAATGCAGCGGCAAACCAGAAACGCTTGTCCAGTGGGCTTTTCACTTCAGCTTCAGCAATCATTCATATAAGCTTCTTATGCTACTGTTGTGCGGTATATTCATTAACTGTTTAAGTATAAGTCAAATGGTGATTATGACAGCAAGCAAAGTCAAGGGCATTGTAGTAACCGAAAATGGCGGCCCTAGCGTTCTCAAGTATAGTGTTTTTGAACTAGCCGCGCCTGGTCCTGGACAGGCACTGGTCAAAATCAAAGCCTGCGGTATCAATTTTATCGATATCTACCAGCGTATCGGCCGTTACACCATGCCTTTGCCATACACTCCAGGACTGGAAGCTTCCGGCATTGTCGAGGCCATCGGCAAAGATGTTGATTGCGTCAAAGTAGGCGACCGTGTAGCTTACTCCGGCAACATTGGCGCTTACGCTGAAGCAGCCCTGGTTAAGGCACAAGACTTAATTCCGCTGCCTGCCGAACTCTCATTTGAAGACGGCGCCGCACTGCCCTTGCAGGGAATGACTGCCCACTATCTGATCAACGATTTTCATAAAATCAAAGGTTCAGACACGGTGCTTGTGCACGCAGCCGCCGGCGGCATGGGCCAGCTTCTGGTGCGATGGCTTAAACATCTTAGAGCCACAGTAATAGGCACAGTCTCATCTGCAGCCAAAGCTGAAATAGCAAAAAACTGTGGCGCCGATTACGTTATTGACTACACCAGCCAAGATTTTGTGGAAGAAGTGCACAAAATTACCAACGGTGTAGGCTGTCAGATGGTAATCGACGGGGTGGGAAAAACAACTTTCCCCGGCTCACTAGAAGCCGCAGCCAACCACGGCCATGTGGTGCTTTTCGGCTCAGCCAGCGGGCCAGCCGAACCGATCGCACCAAACTCACTGCAGCAGCGCTCACTGACAATATCAGGCGGAAGCCTTGGTAATCACTTGCGTGATCGTGATGAACTCTTAACTCGTTCGAGCGAAGTCATTCACGCCATCAAATCAGGTTGGCTCAAGCTCAATGTTGAACATGTTTTTCCTTTAGACCAAGCAGCCAAAGCTCATGAGCTTTTGGAAAGCCGCAACTCAACAGGAAAAATAGTTCTGACCACAAATAACTGAGGCCAATAAAATGTTGAAAGGTAAAACTCTCGCAGTAGTCGGAGTAGGAAAACTGGGTGAGGCTCTCATTTCTGGTTTGCTTAAAAACAGCGAACTGACAGCTAAAGACGTGAGCGGCAGCGTGGGAAAAAGTACATCAGTTGAGCGGGTAGAAAAAAAACTGGGCATTCAGGTGAGCCAGGATAACCGCGCCACAATCAAGGGTAAAGACATAATTTTGCTGGCTGTCAAACCACAAAATATGGACCGCGTCTTGAAAGAATTGAAAGACGTTATTACCGAAAAGCAACTGGTAATCTCTGTGGCAGCATCGGTCACCACTGCATTTGTACAAGAACGCTTAAATGACAAAATTGCCGTGGTGCGGGCCATGCCGAACACTCCGTCGATCATTAACGCCGGTATGGCAGGTCTTTGTGGTGGCAGCCACGCTAAAGAAGATCAACTGGCAGTGGCTGAGGCGATTTTTAAATGCGTGGGCGAAACAGTTTTTGTTGATGAGTCGCTTATGGATGCCGTCACTGCACTATCGGCCAGCGGCCCTGCTTACTTGTATGTAGTGATTGAATCTCTAGCCGAAGCTGGTGTTAAGCTTGGTATCGCACGCGAAACTGCAACTCTTCTAGCCGCGCAAACAATGTATGGTGCAGCAAAAATGGTGCTCGATTCTAAGTCACATCCGGCCATGCTTAAAGACACAGTCACAACTCCAGCCGGCTGTACCATAGACGGCTTGATGGAACTCGAAGAAGGCAAACTGCGAGTGACCCTGATCAAAGCTGTAGTTAAGGCTGCTGAACGCGCCCGCGAGCTTGTGAATACACAAACGCAAACATATAAGTAACTAAAATTCTGTCGTCGATTCTAAGCGGTAATCACTTCGCAATTAGGCAAGTCTTTCTTTAAGTTCTCCAGTGCCAGATCATTTAATTTGGTTTCGGAGATTGAAAGTTTCTTCAATTTATTGAGGGAGATCAATGCTGGAACGCACTGGTCATCAATGGCTGTGCGATCAAGCCACAATTTTTCCAGACGACCTAGAGATTTTAGATAAGTAACTCCAGTGCTACCAATACTGGTGCCTGAAAGATCAAGTTCTTTGATAGATGTAAGCGCGCCAAGTTTGCTCAAATCTTCGTCGCTCACTTGAGCATCGCTGGCATCAACTGAATAAAGAGCATCGCTAGGAAAAGCGCTGAGGAAAGAAAAATCGACTTTAATATCCTTAGCTAATTCGAGCTGAATTTTTTTGCCCTTAGGCAAATCAATGGCCCCTTTGGCAGGACAATAGTCGTCCCAATAATCGGCGTCATCGTCAGACTCTACAAAAATTTCTCCCAGATAATAATTCTGCGGCAATTCAACTCGAGTCGTCTTGACAGCTTTGGCACCACCATTATTAGTGCTCGAGGTCGAAGAACCTCGACTAATTTCGTTATCAATATTGGCCCCTGAAACAGTTTTATTGCCGGCCGGAATGAATGAAGGCGGATCGGGACGGCCGCCTGCAGTAGCAACCAAGGCTCCAGTAACTAGAGTGGCCAGAAACAATTCGATGCCAAGGCGCGAGAAGTCAATATCTACTCGACTAACTTCGGCACTGACAGCTGGTGGTTGATTTATAGGGGCAAAAACTGAAGGCCGCTCCACTGTGCCAAATTCTTTCCATGGCGGATAGATGCCCATGGCAACCATGGCTATGATGCCCAGCCAGAGGTTCTTTTTCTGTTTGTCGTTCAACACTTGATAGCCCCAAAATTAAGTCTGAAAAGCATACTAGCCTAAGTTTATCCAAGAGAGTTGATCTACACTATGCACTTATAAGTTTTAGTGCTTGCGTCAAGTTTTCAAACAGTGAAAAGTCGCAAGGACCGGCACTTAGTCTTACTTATCGCCAGAGGACAATGCTATGTGGGAACGTTACAACCTTATGGCACAAAATGCCATGAACCAAGGGAAACCCCAGGAAGCCGAAGACCTGTTCCGCTCTGCCATCAAAGAAGCAGAAGGTTTTGATGCCAAAGATCCTAAGCTCGCCAATTCACTGAATAATTTAGCCAACTGTTTGAGAAATCAGGGCAAATATCCTGAAGCCGAGCAGCACTATAAACGCGCTCTTGAAGTAAGACAAAAAGCTCTCGGGCCCTTGCATGCCGACTTGATAGGCATCTACGAAAATTACGCCAAAATGCTCAGAGCAGCCGGTCGTGAAGCTGAGGCCACAAAAATGGATCAGCATGCTCGCGCTATTTTCATGAAAAGCTAAGGAGTCAAATTTAGATGACGGTGGCCAGTGACACGCAAGATCGCCTCAATTATTTGAGCGGTTTCGGCAACCAATTTATTTCTGAAGCAGAACCTGGCGCAGTGCCGCACGGCCAAAATTCGCCTCAAAAAGTCAAATATGGTCTTTACGCCGAACAGCTGAGCGGTACTTCTTTTGTCATGGCCCGCCACGAAAATCTGCGCAGCTGGTTGTATCGCATTAGACCATCAGTGCTACATTCGCAGTTTAGCCGGCTGCCTAACTTAAATTTGCGTAGCCGGCCATTCACTGAGGTGGAAGCATCACCAAATCAATTGCGCTGGAATGCTTTTGCTCTGCCGCAGAGTGGTGCTGTAGATTTCATCGACAGCCTCACAACTCTAGCCGGCAACGGTGATATGTCGAGCTTGCGCGGCTCGGCGATTCACTTATATGGCGCCAACTGCGATATGACCGATCGCTATTTTTACAACAGCGATGGTGATTTTCTCATAGTGCCTGAACAAGGCCGACTAAAGATTGCCACCGAGTTTGGTATCATCGAAATTAAACCCGGCGAAATTGCAGTGATACCACGCGGCATCAAATATCAAATTTCACTGCCTGATAAAACCGCTCGCGGTTATATTCTAGAAAACTACGGGCCTCCCTTTAAGTTGCCTCATCTGGGGCCCATTGGCTCGAACGGGCTGGCCAACAGTCGCGATTTTCTAGCTCCTACAGCTGTTTATGAACAAAAATCGGCACCGGTGAATGGCGCCAAATTTAAATTGACCAACAAGTTTAACGGCAACCTCTGGCAGGCCGACATTGAACATTCGCCACTAGATGTGGTGGGTTGGCACG
This sequence comes from Cyanobacteria bacterium auto_48_18, assembly GCA_036170915.1. Classification (GTDB taxonomy): domain Bacteria; phylum Cyanobacteriota; class Vampirovibrionia; order Obscuribacterales; family Obscuribacteraceae. Next base: position 253,752 of record JAVHQC010000033.1, on the reverse strand, counting down.
GCACTTATTATCCGTACAAATATGACCTGTCGCTTTTTAATGCAATTGGCACCGTTAGCTTCGATCATCCGGATCCGTCTATATTTACAGTGCTCACTTCGCCTTCTGAAGTGGACGGCAGCGCCAATGTGGACTTTGTTATTTTTCCACCGCGGTGGATGGTGGCTGAACACACCTTCCGACCACCCTACTATCATCGCAATACCATGAGCGAATATATGGGTTTAATATTTGGTGTATATGATGCCAAACAGGAAGGTTTTGTGCCGGGTGGTGGTTCGCTGCACAATGCTCTTTCAGCTCATGGTCCTGATTTTGAAACTTTCAACAAAGCTTCACAAGATGATTTAAAACCAAATTATGTGGGCAATACTCTCGCTTTCATGTTCGAAAGCTCTTTGATTTACACGCCTACTAAACTAGCGATGGAAACAGAATATCTGCAACCAGACTATTTGAGCTGTTGGCAAGGCTTGAGAGCAAATTTTTCTCTAAATCAGAGCTAAAAGTATTATTTGTGGCATAAAGAAATCAGGCAATCAGGACTTTCACTGGGGAAACTATGAACAAACTACCGCCAAAAAAGCCTAACGAAGAACCATCTGGAGTGGGTTCCAGACGTCATCGTTTACCCACAGAGCCATCTTGCCCCTCCCTGAGCAAGGTGCGCGTGTTGTTGGAAGAGGCTCAGAACAAGCGCGGCACCCTGATTGAAATGCCATGGCCAGATTCAGACCGCAAATCTTTCATTTTGACCTGTCAGTGGGACGAATCGTTAAAGGACCCTGTATGGACTCTGTATGAAGAAATCGACAACAATTCTAAAGTGGTGTGGACTCAGCCATTCGCCCCTCAAGATTTAGAATTTTTGTACGACATTCTTTCAATGTCGGCCGGTTCGTCGACTCCGTTAGAAATTCCTGATGAGCTTAAACCCCGTGCTGAAGCAGAGAGTTTTGGCGAACCTGATTTAAATGCCAATGTTGGTGTTTCGTCCATGGCTGGAGGGCCCGGTTTGGCCCCGTCTCTGGCTCCCGGACTTTCCCCAATGTCTCCCCTGACGCCTATGGTTCCTTTACCTGGGCAAGCACCGGTGGCTCAAAATCCGCCCGGCTACCCACAAAACCCACTCTACGCCCAACCGGCACAGACCGCGTCTTCCACAAATTTGCCACCTGCGCCTCCCCCTGCTGGAACCTACCAGGGCATGCCATCACAATATGGTCAGCAGCAGCCACAGGGTGCTCCGTACCCTTATATGCAACAAAATATGCAGCAGATGCCTGGTCAGATGCCTGGTCAGATGCCTGGGCAAATGCCGCAACAACAAATGCAGCAGATGCCGCAGCAAATGCAAAACATGATGCCGCAAGGTTATCCGCCGCAAAATAATCAATATCCGCCGCAGAATCAAATGAATTACGGCCAGCAACAAATGCCGCAACAATATTCTCAGCAATCTCCTGTGTATCCACAAGAGATGATGGAAGCAAAAATTCCACTCGATTATCATTTGATTGATAAACGGGCCAACATCTTAATTGGTTCTATGCTCAAAGAAGCTGGCCTCATAAGCGAACCTACTCTTGAAGCCGCACTTAAGCTGCAAGAGCTGGTGCGCGAAGAAAAGATGAGCCACGAAAAAGCGCCTGAAGTATTGAAAAGATTGCACGCCATGGGCTCATCTATTGATCAGTATTTGACCAAGGGTGACTTTGATAAGAGCACCAATAGTATTAGTGGTAGCAGCGGTGGTGGCGGCAATAAGCCTGCTCCGACACCCGCACCTGGCGGAAATAAGACTGCCGCACCTGCACAAGGGCAAGGCAGAGACCTTAAGGGTGCTTTCGATATTTTACAGAAAGCACAGTTACTGACTGAAAGCGATCTCACTACTGCCATGAATGTGCGCAAAAAACACGGTGGAGACATCGTACAAATTCTCGAAGCAGCCGGAAAAGTCAACAGCAAAACAGTAGACGCGGCTCTAACCAGCCTGCCCCTGATTAGAGAAGGTTTGATGAAAATCGAACAAGTAATTATGGCTCTCAATTATTGCGAAAGAATGCGCGTCAGCTTTGATGATGCGCTTGAAGAAATGGGCTGGCAAAACCCAAGGAAACTCAGAACTGACCTACCTCTGTAAACAACTCTGGCATTGGTTTTGTAGCGACTATGGGCAAAAACATTCTCCTCTTTGACGAAGACAAGCAGTTTTCTAAACTTGTCTCGTCTGTATTGGAAGGCAGAGGCCATACGGTTCTGCAAACCGACAACAACGAAGACTCCACTGGTGTTCTCAACCGTGAAGACCTGGATCTGATTATTTTGGCCAGTCCAATTAAAGACACGTCTGATGTTAGCTGGCTGGCTAAACTGCGGGCTAACGGCAACTCAGCCAAAGTAATTCTGGTGGCACAAGACCAGAAGCATTTTGATACTCTCAAACCACTCGTGACACCAGATCTATCGGTATCACTAATGGTGTACAAGCCGCTCATTCCATACATTTTTGGCGCTCAGATTGATCATCAGTTCGATGGTGATAAGTCAGAAGCAGCCAAACAAAAGATGAAAGATTTCGAGACCATGTTTTTGGCTCTCGTTACTAAGTACGCTCGAGTATTACCCACCAGAATTGCCGATCTTTCGAACGCCATTGAAAAGGCCAAAGCTGAACCCGGCAATCTCGAGTTAATAGCCGAAGTACAGGCCCTGGCGCACAAGATAAAAGGTACAGGCGGATCTCTCGGCTTCAGGCAAGTGTCAGACCATATGAATTTCATTGAAGAAGCGGCCATTGTGCTGCCTAGTCAATCAAGAGAAGAGCAGCTGATTGCCTGGGCGGAACTTGATCGCAAGCTGGTTGAGGCACAATTGGCGGGCGAGGCAGAATGCCGCGAGATCAATCAAGCAGTAAACAATTCAGACGCCGTAAAACAAGTGCCGAACAACCCGGCTATGACCCGCATATTGGTCGTAGACTCTGACAGTGACTTTCTAGCCATAGTGCACGAGTTAGGTAAGCAGCGGCTTGTTGATATCATTCGCGCCACCAATCACAAAGAAGCAATTGAGAAAGCCGTTGTCTACGCACTTGATGCTGCGCTGATTAACGTTATTCCGGAACATCCGGATGAGTCATTCAGATTGGCTCGTGAACTGAGAGAACTACCAGGTTTCGAAAACTTACCTCTGGCGTTTATTTCTGGCCAGGCTCTGATAAAAGACAGAGTAGAAGCGGCTCACGCAGGAGCTTCACTGTACCTTGATAAACCTCTTGAATCAGACGCGCTGGAAAAAGCGGTACAGCATTTAGTCAACATCAGGCAGGGTGGCAGACCGCGCATTCTCATCTGCGACGACGACGAATTTTTCTGCAATACCGTGGCACTGGTGCTACGCAACGAAGGCATGATCGTGCGCATCATCAATGATCCTTCGCAAATTTTAGAAACCATGCAAGAGTATCCACCGGAGCTTTTGTTACTCGACGTAATGATGCCGGCAGTAACAGGTTTTGAAGTCTGTCGCATGCTCAGACAAATTCCGCGTTGGCAAGATTTGCCAATTATTTTCCTCACTGGTCAGGTGGGAGTAGAAGCCAGACTTGAAGCTTTCCGCTCTGGCGGCGACGACTACTTACCTAAGCCTGTAGTCAACGAAGAACTTTTGACCAGAGTAAAAGTGCGCCTTGACCGAGCACGCATGCTCAAAGATCGCTCAGACAAAGACACTACCACAGGGCTGCTTTTACGACGGGCTTTTTCAGAGCAACTCTCGGCAATTCTGGCAGAAGCACAACGTCTCAAGACTACTTTTACTATTTGTTTGCTTGACGTTGATCATTTTAAAAAGGTCAATGACAGCTATGGTCACCTTGCAGGCGACAAAGTCTTGGCCGGTCTCGGTCAGCTTCTGTCAAGGCGCTTCCGTGTAGATGACTTGCGCGGCCGCTGGGGTGGTGAAGAATTTATTCTTGCCTTTAAACGGGAGACGCTGGGCACGATGCACCTGGCTGTATCGCGTGTGCTGGATGAATTCACAAAATTAAAATACACCGGTGACAAGGGTGAAGAATTCTCGGTAAGTTTTTCTGGTGGCATCGCCGAATATCCTAAAGATGGCGAATCTGTCTTTGAGCTGGTTCAGGTGTCAGACAGACGGCTGTATTTGGCCAAAAAACGTGGTCGCAATCAAATCGTTTTAGACGACGTTGAATGCGACGACGAGTTGACCCACTGATTCTAAATCTCTATTTAGTCGATACTGTCACTGCCCCTGGTGCAAAGCCCTGACTCTGTAAATTTCGTCCAGATTTTCTTTAGTCGCTTCCATGCGGCCATAATTGCCGCGAAAAGTTTCAAAAGAATTTTGAGCAGTTTCGGTGGGAATGGCCGCATCAGTAAACAATATCCACTTAGAACCTTTTTTAGGCATCATGCTATCTGAGAATTCCCAACCCTGAGGTTTTTCTGTGGCGGTCTTATCATGAAACTCAAAACGCACCGGCATCGCCCTGTTTAGATTAGGGCCTTTCAAAATTTTGTCGATACGAAAATGTGCTCTGGGTGGGTTAAAGAATGAGATATCATCGGCCTTTTCATAGCTTTCATATGTACAGATAGCAATAAACTCACTGTACGAAAATGCGTTCTCAAAAGATTTGGCTGCCTTCGATTTTTGCACGTTCACATCTTTGCCGTAAATAATCGGCACCTGTGGAACTACTCGTGGAGCTTCTTTCTGGCGCAGTCCTTCCATTTCTTCAGCAGTGAGCGGCACACTTTCTTTGACGACTACTTTGGCAGTTTTTGTCATCAACTCTTTTATTTTGTTGCCGAGAAAATACTGGTCAGAGTCTGGTGCCGCGAGGGCTAATTTCAAAACCGGCACCGCTTCGTCAAAGCGACCCTGATTAGTCAGAACCTGCCCATACTCTGCTTTTAGATGAGGTTTAGCACCAGGCTCAAACTCAAAAATCTTCTCTAAAGCCTGACCGGCCAGGTTCCAATTTTGCACATGCACCGCCGAATTATACAGACCATAATTTAAATCACTGGCATTTGGATCTAAACCAAGCGCTTGTCTATAGGCATCAAGCGCTTGCGGCCACTGACCGCTTTCAGCTTGTTTAGCCGCTTCTCTCGCCTTGCGAGTGACTGTGATGGAATTGAATGCGCCCACGTCGTCTACACCATCTAAGGCCACGACCGGAAGATTCATAGCAAGCGAAAATGTGGCTGCCAGTAACGGGACCAGTGTTCTATATTTCATATCTAAGCTCCTGATTAAGCACAGCGGGGCCCGCTTTGTTCAAGAGCCACTCAAACAAAACTTCCTCTAATTCCATCTAAGCACTTCACGTTGACTTCACGCTAGTACTGCGAGCAAATTGCGTCTAATTTCTTATTAGTAAACAAGAAAGAGCCCCGGGGGCTCTTTCTATAAAGTTCAGTGAGTGCGGTAAGTGAAAACTATTCGTCGTCTTCGTCAACGTGTTTCTTAGCACCAGGACCCTTAGCAGCTGGACCAGGCGCATTCTGTTGATTAAGCATACGCTGCTGTTGTTGCTGCTGCAAATATTGTTGCGCAGCAGTAAAACCTGCCCTGTATTTCTCACCACCAGCCATTTGCATGGCAGCGCCCAAATTGTTGTAAGCGCCTTGATAGTCACCAGCATAGAGCAACATCTGACCATAAGTTCCCCGAATATCAGTGTTACCGGGAGAATATTGCGCCGCTGCCTTAAATTGAGCAAGAGCACCTTTTTTATTGCCTAATGTTTGCAAAAGATGGCCATAGTTATAACGCAACACACCATCATTCGGTCTCAAAGCTATCAGAGTGGCATATTCCTGCCCCTGCTCAACAGTTTTTCCCATCTGTTCATAACACTTGAGCAAGCTCTGGTGAATTTGCTCTTTTCTGCTGGCACCTTGTGCATGCGCCTGCTCAACAGCAAAAGATAGAGCCAGTGCAAGAAGTGTGATTGCTGTCGTAACCTTAAACGTCATTTTCAAAACCCCTTTCAAGCTCAAATTATTGTTGACCACGGTGCAATTCGATAACTCTGTAAATTTGATCCAGATTTTCATCGGTTGCTTCCATGCGGCCAAAGTTACCGCGGAATGTTTCAAAGGCACCATTAGTCGGAATGGCAGCATCGGTGAATAGTAGCCAACGTGAGCCTTTCTTCGGCATCATGTCTTCTGAGAATTTCCAATCTTTAGGCCTATCTTTGGCTGTCTTATCATGGAATTCGAAACGAACTGGGAACGTTCTGTTCAATTTCGGTCCCTTCAAGATTTTCTCAATTTTGAAGTTGGCGATTGGCGGGTGGAAAAATGTTATGTCAGGCGATTTTTCATATCCTTCGTAGACGCAGATACCAATAAATTCGCAATAGCTGTAAGCGTTTTCAAATGACTTGGCGTTGGCTGAATGCTGCACGTTTACGTCTTCACCACGCACCGTTTCGCGGTGCTCAATTTTTCGTGGTGTCACTTCAGCAATCATGCGATCCTTTTCTTCTTGGGTCAGTTCGCGCTTTGGAACTTCTTTAACTGTTTCGGTTTTAATCATCAATTCGCGCAACTTAGTGGGCAGAAAATTCTGATCAGTGTCGGCAGTGGCGAGGGCCTTCTTCAATACTGGAATAGCTTCGTCAAAACGGTTTTGATTAGTCAGCACCTGACCATACTCTGCCAAAAGGTGAGCTTTGGCTGTGGGATCATTCTCAAAAATCGTATCAAGGGCCTGTCCGGCGGTATTCCAGTCGTTTGACTTTTGCGCCGCATTATAAAGACCATAAAAAAGGTCTTTGCTTTCTGGCGAATTGGAAGCATTAGCGATGGCCTGACGGTAGGCCCGCAGGGCCGCTTCCCACTGACTGGATTTAGCTTGTTTAGCCGCTTCTCTGGCGTTGCGAGTGACCGTAATTGAATTGAACAGACCCACGTCGTCTAAATTTTCTAGCGCAAGGGCCGGGCTAAAACTAGCTAGACCTAAGCTTGCTGTCATCAATAGAGACAGACCAGGGGCAATTAGAGCCTTGTTTTTAAACATTGAGGTTCTCTTCTTCATTTCAATATCGATCCTTAACTTAGAAGCCAGCGAATTGTCGGTTTTATCAGACGGCGAGGCGGCTAACAACCTTCTTACTAATAGCCCATTTTCCACATTCTAGTGATTTTATGCCACTTGACAGTGAAAAATCTGGCCATTTCTTACCATAAACAAACGAAGTAGCCGGGCAAAGGTCCAAAACCGTCAACCCAACGTAGCCTTCAGTTCGGCCACAGAATAACTTAGACAACCGGCGGCGGCAAAATGTTTCCATTTGCAACCAAAAACTTCTAACTTCACCATGTGGTGCTTGGTCTTACCAGGACCCACCACCTCCCCCACCAAAACCACCCCCGCTCGAACCACCAGAAAAACCACTACCCCCTGACCCCGCAGAAGAAGTCTGTTGAGATGCCTGGTGAGACGTTTTTATAGCTGTGCCCATAGAGTCGACGCCCGAGCCTATATCGTGCACGAATGTGTGCGGATTGAACATGTAACTAGGATCTGAACTGACGTACCATGACGGCGCAGTGACAGCAATACCCTCAAATGCATTGGCCCAGCGATCCGCGGCTCCCAGAACTAGTGCATAAGGAAGCAGGCGACCAAAAATCGTGGGATCTTTATCAGCCATGACTTTAATTCGTTGTCTTTCGGCCTTATCAACGAAGCGCGCAAAGGCCAGCGATTGCCGTCGCAAACGCACACCCGCTAATGTACGGGCAGGCATGGCACCAGCAAAAAAGAAAAACAATATGCCTGAAAACAGAGTACCAAGAACTAAGGGCACTCCGCCCAGGTTAGTGGTCAAGACTAGAAAGAAAGGCACCACCACAAGCGCCCCACCAATAGATCTATATGTGATGCGCACGGCTTCAGGATTGGCTTTAAACCAACCGTTCTCAGCCATGGTGCCATAGAGCTGTTGTTTTATCAGGTCGAGATCGATGACTGAAGTCTGCGTAAGCTCAGAAAGAGTGACATCATCGCGCCAACCGCCGCTGCCAGATTGAAAAATCGATTGCAGCATTTGACGCTCAAAAAGCTTGATATCAAAATCATCAATTGATCTGGTGAAAGTTTGACGACCGTTATACGAAAAAGTACGTCGCAGTTGATAATCTTTAGACGAGCCCCAGAAGCCAGGTTTGTCGATTTCGATAATTTGTAGATAGCCGCGAGCTGCCATATCTACAATTATTGAAATTATGTCGTTAAGATCAGCACGCTCGTCAACAATTACTCCCATTTCTGCCGGCGACAACTCTTTGGGTGGCTGCCAATCTACTCCAATAGCACCAGTTGGTTCTTCATCACTACCAAGATGTCGCCACGTGGCGTAAAGCCCTCCAAAGGCGAATGCCGGAATCAAAATAGCAGGCCACCAGTCAACTAGAAACCAGCCAATTTGAAGGCCCACCGCAGGTGGCAACACTGAACCTTCAGGCAAACCTACCACCACTGTCATACCGTTGCCTGGCTTAATTTCAAACGCCTGGAAGAAGAGCTCGTTTCCTTCTTTTCTCTCGACCATGCCGGCACTACTATCGGTACCACGCTGACCAAGAAAAGACTGAGTGCGAACGTCGCCTGCACTGACCCCCTCTGGCAGTTTGAGAGTCAGGCTGGCCTCTTTAATATCATAGGGCCACTGGTCGCCTGTGACGTTCCAGTAAATTTCTGGCTTGTTTTGAAAAAAATTAAAAGCACGATGCAAATTATAATCGATCACATAGGTCTGCTTGCCGAGCACCTCTTTATCAGGTGAACCGATTTTGATATTGACGTCCGAGCCCTGTTTGCTTATCTGATGTGCAATCTTCTGTTTATTTTCGTCTTGCACCGAATTGAGCCGAAAATCAAGCGTATAGTCAGCTCCATAGCGCGAGTATTTAACGGGCATGATACGAAAAATGCCATGCCTGGGTTGAGAAAAATTAGCGGAAATTTTCTCGACTACATGGAGTGAACTATCTTTAGCCGCTTCCACTGTGACGTCCATAGCATCAATCTGATCTGCCAGGCAAGATGGAGTAAACACGGCGGAAAACGATACGCACAAGGCCAGAGGCAGAATCTTCGAGAACTTCATCGACAACATCAGTTTTTTGCTCAGAGCGGGCCTTCAATTATATATGGTCACCAAATCTATGGGCTTACCCTGACAAAGATATAGGCATACCCTAACTTTTGCCGAGCGGTAATCATGCAAGATGAATACTAGGGCACTTGATGGAAAGCGCTGCTCTATTAACTGGACAAGCCTATCTACTTTCACTTTCACCTTCACTTTCGGAAACTCACGAACTATGACAGCAGGCATTGATAACAGGGCATTGTTGGGCGAGCTGTTTTACAAAGCAGGTTTGCTTAAAATTGAGCAACTGTGTCAGGTTCTATGCATCGCCCACAAAAATAGTTTGCCAACCGGACGCGTGCTGGTGATGATGGGCCTCTGCCGTCAAAAAACCATGGAAGCGGCACTGACATTGCAGAATCTGATTCGGCAAAATGTGCTTGCGTACGACGTAGCCATCAGAGCATTACAAAGGGTTGCCGGTAGCAAAACTTCGTTAGCAACGGCTTTGCAAGAACTGGGCTGGGAAGGCGACGTTAATCGCGATCAGGACAACCTTGGCACAATCTTAATTGAAGCGGGTATTCTTACCCAGAAAAGTATTGACGATGCTCACGGTCTCAGCAGACATGTGGGCCTGCCACTAAATAGAGTGCTTGTACTTCAGGGCTTGCTATCTCCTAGTTTGTTAGGTGCCGCCCTGAGTGCGCAATCCTTAATCAGGTGTGGCCGAACTGAAAGAAGCGAAGCGATAGCTGCACTCAACTCAGCAACAAGCTTGACGTTAACCACAAACTCAAGCTGTGACATTGCTCTGCTTAATTCCCCGGAGCCTTACTTGCGCTTAGATGAACTGTTATTGCTCTCTGGTCTGTTAATGGATAACGATCTGAAAGTCTTTTATGCTAAACAAGAAAAAGAGGGCATGGCGCAGACACTTGGTCAATACATTGTCGAAAGCGGCATGTTCAGCGCTGCACTAATTGCGTCGGCTGTGCGCCTGCAAACTATGACTGCCAAGCATGAGCTAACACCAGATAGAGCCGCACGCGCACTTAAGCTTATATTTGCAAAAAATGTTTCGCTATCTAAAGCGCTAAAAGAAATGATGCGCGAAGCTGACCCATATGATGGCAACATCACTCTTTATCATTTGCTGCGGCTTTCTGGGCTAGTCACCGCCTACGATATCAGAAGACTTGGACACCTTCCTACTCATCAAGAAGATGATCGCGATGCCCTTGAAGAAAGGTTGCTGAAAACAGGTATCATCAACCATTCAGCCCTGGACGCCAGCAAGCGATGTTTGCTTTTGACCAGAGAAGGATTTCTTACTGCAGAACAAGCAATGATTGTGCTGCACCACTGGTCTTGGAGCGGCGACGGCCTAACCAAAGTATTAGAAAAACTGCAATGGGCTGATGGCAGAAGAATACCTTCACTTAAGGCTCTAGCGTTTAGCGGCTGATTTGATAAAATGCTATCTCCCTAGAGACGGCAATTTATCTATGAAAAAATGCCTTAAGTTATTCGCTGCACTCATTATCGTCACAGCACCTTGCTCGTCACTTTATAATTCTCAGGCCGCCAGCGCTCAACCGGAGCAAATCAAAGAAGAGACAACCGGAATTAGTGGTTCCAGCAGCACTGCGGCGAGCGGATCTGGTGTCGCTTATCCACAAACATCGCGACCAGGGCGAGTGGCGCCGGTAAAAGATCAGTTGAACATAGGAACCCCCTCGGCCGCTGAAGTAGGCGCAATAAGTAGGGTGAAATTACCATCCAACTTTAACCCGCGTAAATCGATCGCCTTTTCCGTGAAAAATTTGAGCAGCCTGGCAGGCCCGCCCATGCTCTCGAGAGCGCACCTGCAATTTTTGGAGAATAAGTCTCTCGCTCAAGCTATCCCTGATTCAATTTTTTACTCCCTTAAATTTCCGCAGTGGCCAGTGGCTTTCAACGTGCCTGAACCATTAAGCAGTAACAATATTTTTGCTTTCGACGCATCTGCCAAACCGGTGCTGATCACAACAGAAGAGGCAATGAAAAAGCATTTTCGTGAGCACATCACCCCAGTTAAAAGTGATCGTGAAGCCCGCGCAGCTCTTGCTGCTTACCTCACTCTGGCCGAGATGTTGGCACAAGACGGCATGTATCAATTTTCTATTGCTGAAGATGACATGAAGGTCTTAAATGAAAATGCCGGCACCACCGTTAGTGGCGCTTCAACCGTTCGCCCTGTTGGTGGAAATAGTGGAGCCATTACCGCAAAATTGCACTTCAGTGCAAAAGGTAATTTGATTTCAGCTCAACATTCAGTCAATCTGCAGGCTGGCATGCGGCCCATCTGCCAATCTACCAAGTTGCTTGACCCTGATATTTTAGTCAGGCGCATGGCTGAACAAGACCTTTTGATTATGGGCAGCGCGGCTAAACCGTACCTAGATGAACAACGTAGCAAACTATCTCCGGCACTGCAAAAAGAAATAGATAGAGTGTGGGCACGCATTGTGGCAGAAGGTCGCTAATATTGTTGAGCTAAAGCAACAAAATTACACAAGTGCCTTTAAATTCTAAAGGCACTTGTATAATAGTCCTGACTTCCACTTCGTCGGTGAGTTCAAGTGGGCTGGGACGATAATTTTGACAGTATTTGCCCGATTGCACGAGCACTTTGTGCAGTTGGTGACCGCTGGGCCTTGCTGATTATGCGAGAGCTGGCCATGGGTGTGCGACGCTTCGAAGAAATTCAAGCGCAGACAGGCATGGCATCAAACTGCCTTTCTAGCAGACTAAAACAACTTGAAGAAGACGGAATTATCGAACGACGACGCTACAGCACCCGCCCTGACCGCTATGAATACCACGCCACAGAAAAAGGCAAAGAGCTTGATGCCGTCTTACTGGCATTTAGAACCTGGGCCCTGAAGTGGGATTCATCGTGCGCAGGAAAAGAAGTGGCAGCTGAACTAAAGTATAAAAAAACGGGAGAGATCATTGACCAAAATTGGAATATCCCGTCCGGCGAGATTTTCTCTTTCGAGAATACTGAATGTTCAATTAGCCCCGCGCTGCAAGCAGAACGTGAAAACAAGCGTCGCAAATTTTTAGAAGCAAAAAACAAGTAAGTACAACTATGTACTAAGTAGACCCCAACCCAGGATAACCAGATGAATTCCAAAACAATCGCTCTTTCAATAGCCGCCACCGGCTGCGCAATGCTATTCGGTTCCACAGTGATGGCGCAACCTGCTGCTGAACAAAAGCTTCAATTTCCAGCTCCTAGCCCCGCTTGCACAATCAAGCAACGAGTCGGGCTGACCGATATTGAAATTTCGTATTCGCGACCAAGCGCAAAAGGTCGTGACATTTTCGGCGGCGTTGTGCCTTTTGATAAAGTCTGGCGCACTGGTGCCAACCAAGCGACTAAAGTGATTTTCAGCACTCCCGTTAAGTTAAACGGCAATGATATTGCTGCTGGAACTTATGCATTGATGACTATTCCAGGCAAAGACGAATGGACCATCATTATCAACAAAGGCGCTGAACAATGGGGAGCTTATAAGTATGATGAAAAGTCAGACATCATCCGCTTTAAAGCCAAGCCAGTGAAAGTGACTCAGGCACTTGAAACATTCACAATTGAATTCAATGACATTCGCGAAAATTCATCACTCTTAAATTTGTCATGGGACAAAACAACAGTGCCAATCAAATTGGAAGTTGATTTCGCCGACAAATTACTTTCGCAAATTGAAACCGTAATGGCATCTGATGCGAAAGAAAAGCCATACTTCCAGGCAGCTCAGTTCTACTATGCTCATGGCAAAGATTTGCAGCAAGCAAAAAAATGGATTGACGCTGCTGTGGCAGAGCGCGACGCCTTCTATATGGTTTATGTTAAAGCCCAAATTCTAGCCAAGCTGGGTGATAAAGCTGGTGCCATCGAAGCTTCGAAACATTCAACCGAATTAGCTGAGAAAGCCAACGACGCTGCTTACGTAAGATTGAATGCCGAGCTCATGTCTACACTGAAATAAAGTAAATTAAAAATGATTGGTGCCGACCATTTCAATTGGCAACTATCGAGAAAATGGCGCCGTGCAATAGCTTGCGCATTAAGCTGTGCGTTTGTTTGCGCGGCGTCTTTTTTCGGCAGTGCGGTTCTGGGAACTGAAATGAAACAAGAAACTCCTGCAGTTATCCTTCAAAACCTCAAAAGTTTTCGTCAGATGGGCAGCGCGCTTTATATTGCGGCCCACCCAGATGATGAAAATACCGAATTGCTTACTTATTTATCGCGCGGTCGCAATTACCGCACTGCCTATCTTTCACTGACACGAGGTGATGGTGGTCAAAACGTCCTTGGCCCCGACCTCGGCGCAAAGCTGGGCATCGCACGCACGCAAGAACTATTGGCGGCAAGACACATTGACGGTGCACAGCAATTTTTCTCTCGCGCCATCGACTTTGGTTTTTCGAAAAGCTATGTCGATACTTTAGAAGCATGGAATAAAAAAGAAATTTTGTCGGACATGGTGCGTATCATCCGCCAATTTAAACCTGATGTCCTAATAACGCGATTTTCACCCAGCCCTGGTGGCACCCATGGGCACCATACGGCCTCAACGGTGCTGGCTTTGGAAGCATTTAAACTTGCAGGAGACAAAAATGCTTTTCCTGAATTGCATCTAGAGCCCTGGCAGCCCAAGCGCATATTGTGGAACACGTCACCATGGCAGAGAGATAAAGTCACTTCCGCCAAAATCTTAAAAATCGAATCTGGTGGCATAGATGCCGTCTCAGGCAAAGCCTTTGTGGACATCGCCGGTGAAAGTCGCGCTATGCATAAGACGCAAGGCTTTGATACTTTCAAAATGCCAATTGCACCAGGCCCACGCACTGAATCTTTTCAGCTTCTTGATGGCGAAGCGGCTACTCAAGACATTATGGATGGTATTGATACCAGTTGGAAGCGAGTGGCCGGTGGCGACGCTGTTCTAAAATCGACAGATGAGATTATCGCCAACTTTAAGCCTGATGATGTGTCTGCCAGCGTGCCGGCCTTGCTGAAAATGCGAAATCAACTAGCAGCCCTGCCTCACTCACAACTAGATTCGGTATTTGTGGAAAAACGTGCACTTCTCGATGGCATACTGCAGGCATGCCTTGGACTTGAAGTTCAAACTACCATCTCTCAAAACGAAGTATTGCCTGGAGAGCAGGTCAAGCTTCATCACGTTGTAAAGCGAAATTCTAAAAGTGCTGATGTTACGGTCAAACTTGTTGCCGTACGCTATCCAGCCCTAGATAAAGAAGTTAACAAACAGCTCATCGTTGATTCAGCGAAAGAGGCCAGCTGGGATACCGAAGTGACGGTCCCGGCGTCTACACTTTTGGCTCAGCCGTGGTGGCTGCGCTTAGAAGGAACTGCCGGATTATTTGCAGCAGAAAATCCTGACCTGATCGGAACTGCTGAGAATGCGCCATCTTTTCCTATTGAAGAAATCTTTGAAGTTAACGGGCAAACTCTTATAGTTCATGACCAACCGGTGACAATCTCAAAAAATGAAAGCGGTGAGGTATCTAAGCGCCCCATTGATGTCATTTCGCCGGTTTTTGTACATTTCAACTTCGAGACCATGGTATTCACCCCTGGCACCACAAAAACGGTCGAAGTGGAAGTGACAGCAGCGCGTGGTGGCTCAAGCGGCACTCTAAGTTTGCAAGGCCCTGGCGACTGGAAAATTACTCCAGCCACCCACAAAATCAATTTAAGCAGCGCCGGACAACGCGAGCATTACAAATTTAGTATCACGGCCCCACCACAGGCTTCAACAGCCAAGATAGCGGCTGTCGCAGAAATAAATGGTGTGCAATACAGCAGTAAACGAGAAGAAATCAACTATTTGCATATTCCAAGGCAACTAATGCAAGCACCAGCGGTGATGCAGGCCGTAAGTATTGATCTTGAGACTCGCGGTAAGACCATTGGTTATATTCCAGGTGCCGGAGACAGCCTGACTCAAAATCTTCAGCAGATGGGATACACCGTCACTGTACTGGACGATAGCAAACTTACACTAGAGCAATTGCAAAAATACGACGCCATTATTATTGGTGTCAGAGCCTTTAACGTTAGCAAAAGCATCGCTGCCGATTTGCCCGCAATTTTTGAATACATCAAAAATGGTGGCACGGTGATTACTCAATATAATCGTCCTGACAAGTTGGTGACTGAAAAGATTGCTCCATATGATCTGCATATTTCCAGCGGACGAGTCACAGATAAAAAAGCAGAAATCACGTTTCTTGCCCCCGAAAATCCACTTTTGAATACTCCTAACAAACTCACCGCCGCTGACTTTGACGGTTGGGTACAAGAGCGAGGCCTTTATTTTGCCAATCAATGGGACCCGCAGTTTACTCCCCTGATCGCTTGCAATGATAGAGGCGAAGCTCCCCTCAAGGGCGGACTGCTTGTAGCTCAGTATGGCAAAGGGCACTACATCTATACGGGCCTGTCATTTTTCCGTCAATTGCCCGCCGGCGTACCAGGCGCATACAGACTGCTGGCAAACATGATTGCTATGGGCAAGTGAATGAATTGGAAGAAATAGAAGAAACAGAAAGCACCGGATTGCCATTTCCTAAAACTTGGAAGGGTGCCTACTTGTTTGTATTAGCCAGTTTTGTTATGTGGGTGTCGCTACTTATTGTTTTAACGGAGTTCGGCATATGAACACGTTAGATCTGGTGGTGCTAGTTGTCTCGATACTTAGTATTGCCATCTACGGCGTCTGGAGCACGAGGCAGAAGCGCGATTTAAAAGCATACTTAAAAGGTAGTGGACAAACACCCTGGTTCGCCATTGGCCTCTCGGTAATGGCTACTCAAGCCAGTGCAATTACTTTTCTGTCAACTCCCGGCCAAGGCTATCTTGGTGGGCTCAGTTTTATTCAAGTGTATTTTGGTGTACCAATCGCTCTGATCATCATCGCCATTTTCTTTCTGCCAAACTTCCAAAAACTAAATGTCTATACCGCCTACGAATTTTTAGAAAACCGATTCGACAGCAAAACACGACTGCTTGGAGCGGGTCTTTTCCTGCTGCAGCGAGGCTTGGGTGCGGGCTTGACAATATATGCACCGGCCATAGTGCTTACCAGTGTTTGCGGTTGGCCACTGAATTTGACCATTATTGTCTCAGGAGTAATTGTCATTATTTACACCGTCATGGGAGGCAGCGACGCCGTTACGGTGACGCAAAAATACCAGCTGGGTATTATCTTCATCGGCATGATTACTGCTGCTTGCATGTTAATCGCTAAACTTCCACCTGGTCTCAGCTTAAGCGACACAGTTGATATCGCTGGTGGTTTTCACAAGCTCAATGCCGTCAATTTTTCTACCAATGTGAATGAACGCTACACATTCTGGTCAGGACTTTTAGGCGGAACCTTTCTCATGCTCTCCTATTTCGGCACCGATCAATCACAAGTGCAACGTTACATCTCAGGGTCTTCAATTCGCGAAAGTCGGCTCGGGCTCTTGTTCAACGCTGTTTGCAAAATTCCCATGCAATTTAGCATTCTTTCTATTGGAGTGCTGATGTTTGTTTTCTATCAGTTTCAAGCACCACCATTATTTTTCGATGCCACCGCCAATCGTTTTCTGGAAACCCACAAAAATAATCCGACAATGACCTCTTATCAAAATGATTTTAGTGTTGCCCGCAGCCAGGCAAGAAGTCATTTAGGCTCGTGGCTGCAAGCACGGCGTAACGGCAACAAAGAGGCCGCTACCGCAGCATTTGTTGCTGCCGCGGCAGCAGAGCAAAAAGCAGAAATTGTTCGCACTGCTGCCACAAAAGAACTAGCGCGTATTAATCCGGATGCAAAAGCCAACGATGCTGATTACGTGTTCATCACATTTATATTGCGTGAATTACCTCACGGAGTAATCGGCTTGCTCATGGCAGCATTCTTTGCCGCTGCCTTAGCCTCTAAAGCCGCAGAGCTAAACGCTCTCGGCACCTGCAGCACCATCGATTTTTATCGGCACCTGTACAGAAAAGATGCCACAGATGCCCAGTCGCTCACTGCCACAAAATGGTTCACTGCGTTGTGGGGATTTGTAGCCATCGGCTTCGCTTTATGCGCAAATCTGGCTGAAAATCTGATTCAAGCAGTGAATATTCTTGGCTCAATTTTCTACGGCGTAATGCTCGGCCTATTTCTAGTGGGATTCTTCATCAAGCGAGTTAAGGGCAGTGCTATCTTCTGGGCGGCTCTGACGGCACAAATGCTTGTCTTCACAATGTACTTCAATTTGACAATCTCCTATCTCTGGTATCCACTAATCGGCTGTGTGGCTTGCATATGCTTCAGTCTGATTTTACAGACGCTGATAAGCAATCAGCAGAAAACAGCAAAGGAGTACGCCTGATGAGCTCTCCCGTCATTTGTTTCGGTCAGCAACCTTGTGGATTTTTCCCTAAGCGCTTTCTGGTGGCAAAAATTACCGCGGCCAGGCGTGTGCAAAGTGAAATAGGCGGCGAAATCGTTTTCTTTTATCACGATAGTGACCATGACCCTAGAGAAACCAGAACCATCTTGCCGCACCGCACCACCAGTGTGCCGGCGCAACTAAACTTTGCTTTCGAGAATAAAATACAGCGCAAATTTTCGCCGCTCTATCTCAAAAGAATTGTGGATGGCTGGCAAGAAAAAACAATTTCTCAGTTACCCAACTATGTTGACCATGCATTAATCAATCTTTTTAAGGACACATCAGCTTCGACCATCAGTGATTTTTGCCTGCAGATGTATAACAAAATGGGTTTACTGGAAGGAATAAGGGTAGTGCGTTCGAGCGACCCGGCAATGCGGCAGTCGGCTGTGGACATTACCGATTTCTTTGTTGATGTGCCATACGAAAACGAAACCGTGCGCGCTCGTTATATAGATGGAGCCTTTAAATTGCACGACGGGGGCGACCAATTTACTGACGTTCCACTAACTCCTTTCGCTAAAAGACAAATCAGTCCCACGCGAGATAGTCGTCTCGGTTGGATGCAATCTGTACTACACTGCACTCATTATGTTGCCGGAGTGGGCGAACAAGCCTATTTAAATCACGCTGACGCGCCCGAGATCAATTATTTGACCCGTGATACCATTGACCGATCTGATGAGGCCTACACTGAACTTCTCTGATAAAACCAGCAATTCTATTTTAGTTTTTGGCGCCCATCCCGACGACATTGAGTTCGGCTGCGGTGGAGTTGTCGCCTTAGAAACAAGCGCCGGCCGCAAGGTGCACTTTGTTGTGACTTCTCGTGGGGAAGCTGCTACAAACGGCAGCTCAGAAGAACGCACCCAAGAAGCCACCACTGCCGCAAAAATACTTGGGGCAACAATTGAATTTATCGAACTGGATGGTGACGCGCACCTGGAAGTACGAGCCGCTCACGCTATCAAACTTGCTGAGTTGATCAGGCGCTTCAAGCCAACAACTGTGATGGCCCCAACGCCAGTGGAAAACCAACACAGTGATCATGCACGGTTAGGTCAACTGGTGCGAGATGCTTCACGCCTGGCTCGCTACGCCGGATTAAAAGAACTGATTGACCAAGCCGCCCATAACATTGAACAATTGTTTTTCTATACGGTCACTCCTGATGGCGAGCCAAGAGATACCACGCCAATTTATATTGACGTGTCGTCACCAGAAATTATTTCTACTTGGACGGCTGCCATGCAAGCGCATGGTTCACAAAGCGCCACTCGCAATTATATCGATTTGCAAATGACACGAGCGCGACTACTTGGTGCGCGAGCTGGTATCGAATATGCCATTGCGCTTTACCCAAATGAGCCGCTGGTTTATAAGTCGCTGACACAAGCAGGCAAGGGAGCACGGAATTTTTAGCATGGCAGACGATTTACTCAAAATTGGCATTACCTGTTACCCGTCAGTTGGCGGCAGCGGAGTAATTGCCACCACACTTGGCCGGGAGCTTGCCCAACGTGGTCACGAAGTGCATTTTATCTCTTACGAGCGGCCCTTTCGTCTGGCAGCTAAAACTCCTCGCATTTACTTTCACCAGGTTGCCGTGAACGACTACGGCCTCTTTAAATATCCTGATTACACCCTGCCGTTGTCTGTAAAAATGGCAGAAGTGAGCCGTAATCACAATCTCGACATTATGCACGTGCATTACGCGGTGCCCCATGCAACCGCTGCAATTCTTGCTCGCTGCATGTTGCGACCTGACCAACTTCCCAAAGTTGTCACCACACTGCACGGCACCGACACCACTCTACTCGGACGAGATCCCGGTTACGGACCAGCTATTCACCACGCATTAACTCAATCTGACGCTGTCACTACAGTCTCTTCCTACCTTAAAACAGAGAGCGAAAAGGTGCTTGGTTTCGACGGACCAATGGAAGTAATTCACAATTTCTTCGAAGCCGACCCACCCAAACATTCAAGAGAAGAGACACGGCGAGAACTAGGCATTGGTGAAGAAGTGATGATTTTGCATTCTTCCAATTTGCGACCCGTCAAACGAATAGATTTATTACTTGAAGCCATAGCGCGCATCAAGCCGCGAGACTCATTCAAATTAGTAATTTTAGCTGGTGGTAACTTTTCTGATTTTGAAGATGAAGCAGAGCGGCTGGGCCTCAGCAACAATATAATTATCCGAGAAAATGTACTCGAAGTAGAAGAATATTTGCAAGCTGCCGACATGACTTTATTCACCTCTGAAAGCGAGAGTTTTTGCTTGAGCATTCTTGAAGGCATGTTTTTCGATTGCCCCAGTGTCGCTTTTGCAGTTGGTGGCATACCTGAAGTTGTTGTCGATAATGAAACCGGATTTCTGCTTCCCTTTGGTGACGTCAACGGCCTGGCTCGCGCTGCCGAAAAGTTAATTAGCGATAGTGCCTTGCGAGCTAAAATGGGCTCAGCTGGGCGACTACGCGCAGAGAGAAATTTTTCGGCGGAGCTTATTGTGCCGCGTTATGAGATGCTTTATCGCGCGCTGGTTAATCAAGAAGGCGGAGTTCATTGTTTGTGAACAGAGCATTGATACATGCGGTGGTCTGTTCTGAAAACTGAAACGTGCACGGTTAAGTTGGTGAATAAGAAGGGAAGACTAGTTGCATCAGGGATTGCACAAAATATGACTGACGCCTTCGAACTCGATAAACTTATTTGGACGGATGCTGACTACGATCAGATGGGCTGGCATGATGGGCGAATTTACGCAGTCTCAATGTTGCCTGAAACTTCTGAGCTGCTGCTAGATATAGACTATATCTTTGATACTGCGACAGGAAACGACGGTTTCTACGATTCTTATGTTTCGCCTTGCACACTCGTTTTTGAAAACGTGCACACCTTAGAGTTCGATATCGGATCGGCTGATTGCAGGCTTGAGATAACGAATTTAACAAGGACCAATCCTGTTAAACCAATAAACTTCAAACATATTCAACAAGACGTGGAATGGTCTTGGCTAATTGATTGCCCACAGGGAGAAATCAGATTATCTTCGATTGGTTTCAAGCAATATGTGAGGCGACTACCTGCACGAATTAAAACACAGCACTTAGGGCTCGAAAGCCGAGAGGGGATTTCATTTCATCGTGGATTGACCGAGGCTCAAAGTTAGGTGCCGCCGCTATAATCCACAGAAATCAAAATCAATTTTTCCTGGGTGCCGTTAATTTTCTTCAGATGGAACGTTACTTCAAAAGGCCGCAAGTCGACATCAAATCGATAGTCTTTCACTGCCCTGGTACCACCCGGTAATTTTTCTTCGAGTGTTTCAGCTGAGTCAGACCTTTCGATTCCGAAGGGAAGCTTACCGGAGTATGGTACGCCAGGTCCAACCTCAGCCTTGTGCTCAGAATCGAAAGATACGAAAATAGTCAGCGAAGTGAATGTATTTAATTTGGAATCAAAGCTGAAGGAAATGCCAGACTTGGGAAAATCGTAGAACCAAATTCGATCATGAGTAAAATCGATATTAGGCGTTTCTCCCAGAGCTTGCGCCAGTTCATTTAGAAGATCGATATTGGGAAGTTGTGTTACGCCTAAAATCTCGGTAAGTTGCGCCCATCGATCAATCATCCATTCACACCCTGCGATCCCTTTCGATAAACAAAACGTATACGTTATAGTTTCGCACATGCCGTCAGCAACAACGCAGACTGGCAATCACCGCCAATTTTAAGCAGCCAATTTATCATCCGACGACTCAAGACTTGAATCTCTACAAGTGCCGATACGTTCGTGTAGCTTTGCCTTCTGCTTGGGTGTTAGACCACCAATCACAACAGCCTCATCGATTCCGTTCTCCCGCTGACAGAAATTAAGTAGTGCTTTTAGGGCGAATCCGAGATCTGACTTAGGACAGCCTCGTCTGGCAGCATCATAAGCGGCGCGATACAAGGCCTCTGCTTGCGCTTTTTCACCAAGTTTAACCATTATCGAAGCGGCAGAAATGCATGTTTTTATGGGAGCGGATATCTTTGACATGGTGGCTACACTCGGGTTATATAGACTGCAAATTAACGATAAGAATTAAGACGCCCGGGTTCCGAGTATGTTTCTGTGCTTCAGCTAACCACCCAGGCCAGCCCCAATAACTTCACCGCAATATTAGTCTTCTTCGCAGGCACAGAGACAATCTCAAGCTTCTCATTGAGCGGATCAAACTTTGCTGCAATCGCTTGCGTCTCAATTTGAAACTCGGCACTTAAACTCTGCAATTGCTCATTTAAATTAGCCACATTATCTTCAGCTCGACCCACATCTTCTTTTTGTTTAGCGGCTCTGCCCATTGTGCGTGCTGCACTAGCCGCCTTATTAATGGTCGAGGTACTTACCGCCTTGCGACCCATAAAGGCACCAAGAACGGTACTGCCAATAGCCAGGGCTGAGTTAAGTTCGTGCTGTCTTGCTTCTGCATGTTTGGCCGCCACTTTTTGCTCGGCTATACGAAGCCTTTCTTGCAGAGCCTTGATGCGTACGTTGTATTTTTCACGCAACTTTGTCACTGCTTCATCACGTTTTTCAAAAGCACGTTGTTGCAAGCGAATGCGAAAGTCACGCTCTATTTCATTTGGCTTGCTGGTCACGTCAGTGGCTGGGCTAGACAGTATTTTGCAGGGCACGCTGGCGGCAAGCCAGGTTGCGAACTCTTTGTTCCAGATTTTGAAGTTAGCAGGTTTGGTCAAAGCTGAGGCAGGCTCTTCAAATCTGAAAGTTGAATCGCCTGATGTGGGCAATTTTGCAATGTCTACCTTTATAGACTTTGCTTTCGACCAGTCGGCCGGAATTGAATTATCAGTTACTGGTATCAAATAAGTTTTGTCCACCGTATGGTCAAGTTCTGCACCAGAATCGACATAACGGATGGATGCTGAGGCTAACAAAAACGGCATGTAGACTTTGTCTGGCGGATTACCAAACGATGCCACATCAGCCGGAATGAAAAATTGCGGAATTTCTGGGGGCACCACTGGCGGTCGCGACGATTTGACAGCAGCACTTACTGCTGGTGCAGCTTTGGTTTCAGCCTTGCTATCAACTTCAGCCGCCACAGCCTTTTTAATCGGATCCATCAATGTTTTTATTTGTTTGCGGTTGAGCGGCCCGCGCAAGTAAGACATTGTATACCTGGTCTTAAATGTGACAGGGCCGTCTTCGTGTACATTGTTCATGAGAAAGACACGATTGCCAAGCCGTCCGAGCACGTCTGAAAGTGAGTTGCCGTCGAGCTTGCCGCCCGCTTCTTGCGAGGCGCTTTGCAGACCTTCAATTACCCGCATCTTATCGCGCTCGGTTTGCAATCTGCCGATAAACCAGGTACCAGCATTAGACAAACCTTTGTAATCAAGGTCCACAGGGTTTTGCGTGGCTAGTACCAGTCCTAATCCAAAAGCGCGGGCTTGCTTGAGCAGAGTCAATAGTGGAGTTTTCGTCGGCGGATTAGCTACAGGAGGGAAGTAGCCAAATATCTCGTCCATGTATAAAATCGCACGCAGACTGGTGGTGCCCGATTGACTGCGCATCCATTCCAAAATCTGATTTAAAAGTAGGGTGACAAAAAACATTCTCTCGGTGTCGCCCAAATGGGCGATTGAAAATATAGAAACTTTAGGTTTGCCTTCTTTGTTCCAGAGAAAGCTGCCGATATCTAGCGGTTCTCCGGTAAGCCAGGCATCAAAAGCTGGTGCGGCAAAAATATTGTTGATTGAAATTGAAAGGTCAAATCGCTCTTTGGCCGAATAAAACGACTCTAAATCAAGCGCTCCAACTCGCTTCATTGGTGGCTTCTGAATCAAGTGGACCATATCTAACAAATCCACATCTCTTCCATTTTTCCAGCAGTCGGCAATAATGGTGGCAATGAGAATATGCTCGCGACTGCGCAAGGGGTCGCCGGTTATTCCAACTAAAGTAAGTATGCAAGTTGTAGCAGCAAGAATTTTTTCACGCAGTAAATCAGGATCTTCAGCAATGGTTTCGTCTGGCTTCTTCAAAGAGTTGAGAATTGATACAGGCAAGCCAGAACTAGCACCAGGAGTATAAATATTGAAATCACAACTTGCCTTCAATCGGCTTATGCGCTCGCCGTCTTGCCCACTTTTTGCCAGACCATCGTGCCAAAGTTTTGCTTGAGTAGTGGCATATTCTTCAACGCTCTGAGCGTTTCTTTTAGCCGCATCAGCGTCGACCCAGGGCAAGAAATCTTCTCCGCGCAATTGTGGAAAAGTAAGCAGTAGATTGCCGATATCTCCTTTTGGATCTATGGCAATAACAGGAATGCCATCGATAGCAGCTTCCTCTAACAAGCCAAGGCAGAGGCCGGTCTTGCCACTACCGGTCATACCAATACAAACTGCGTGCGTGACCAGGTCTTTGGCGTCATAGAGCACCAGTTCTGTATTGCTTTGCTGGCTATCATCTTTGTTTAAGTCAAACTTTCGACCAAGATAGAAAACGCCTAACTTTTCAAAATCAGACATGACCGTCTTCTCCAGTTCCATGATCAGAATTGTGACCAGAACCATGGCTAACACCAACACCAAAATCGCTGGCGACAGCATTGCTTCTCTGACTCAATAACCAGTCGAATAGCCCTTCTTCTTGCAAAGCCATGATCAGTGTGTCATGTCCCATGCCATCATATTCGGTTTCAATTGGAGTGTAGCCAAGTTTACGCAGACCATTCACAACGGCGCGCGTTTCGTCAATCGGGCAAGGCAAATCTTCTGTGCCTTGCAAAAACCAGCTCGGCAGGCTAGCCAGTCGCCTAGCTATGGCGTCGGGCCTATCTGGGGCAAGAAACATAGTTTCGAATAGTTCTTTGTCTTCATCAGGCAATCCAGGTGGAAGTTCCGCGCCAAGCCAAGTAATGCCTGGCGCAATACAAACATTGCCGGCAAAAGCCCCTGGGTGTTTAGCGGCCATCCAGAGATTGCTAGAGCCGCCCATTGAATAGCCCACCAGGTAAACTCGGCTCGGGTCAACTGCGTACTCAGAAATGACTTGGTTTATAGCCTGCATCACCCGATTGTCCATGGCGCCGTAAAAAGCGCGATGATGCGAATCACATTGCGGAAAAATCACCAGGGCAGGTAGTTGCAAATCTTGAAAAACCGTATCGAGACCCTTGAGCACTAATCCCGGATCTGTACCACGCTCCGCTGAACCATGTAGAAACACTAAGAGCGGTGGATTTTCAATTGCCTCAAAATTATCAGGAAAGAAAGCCACAAACTCGCTGGGCGAGCTGCCGTGGGCATTGGGCAATAATTCAAAAGCCATTTTAATTCCAAATACGGAGAAGCTTTAGCATTATTACAGCCCCACCAGCAATTTACAAACAGCCTACGAAACGCTCACCGTGTGCTTGCTTGCATCACATTCAGTGGCATGCGGTTGAAAAAAGTGACAATTGTTCGACTCTTCTTTAACGAGCTGGCGACCATCAGCCTGGCACCCCAGTTCAGAACTCAAGAGACAGACCTCGCGGTGCAGTGATTGAGTTAACCGTTTACTGGCCGCCGCAGCATTGACTGCCAATTCGCCAATATATTCGCCTACTGAAATGGCGGTACCAAATTTAAAAAATGCCTGGCCATTTTGATATCTAATTGCGGTAGGAATAATGGGCACGTCTAGATTTTGCTGATGAGCTGAAAAGGCAATACGAGCGATTCCTTTCTTAAAAGGGTGAGTGTGGCCGTCATAAAAAACATTACCTTCAGGAAAAATTACCAGGGGCTCACCTTTCTTAAATTGCCCAAGCACATGACTGACAAAATCGAGCTTAGGATGAGCTGGAAATGCACCAACTTTTCTCAAGAGAAATCCTTGCAGTCCAGTAAGTTCGTTAGGCGACACCATGAAGTTGGCCGGACGATTGACAACGGTGCCAAGTGTTGGGCCGTCCCAACGGGAAGTGTGATTGGCAATACAAATGTAGGCACCACTAGCTGGTAAATTTTCATGACCGACTAGTACGACACGCTTAAAGCGAAGTGCAAGTACCAGTTTGGTCAATATTGAAAGTATGAAAAATGAAATTGGATCTTTGCGATCTTTCATTGCCGCTTGCAAAAGCCGCAGAGAATTTTGTTTTGATGACATACAGCCTCCTGATTGCATATCATCAGGTTATCGCCAATGCCGGGCCACAAAAGAAGCCAGAAAACAGTTTATTGACTGTTCGTGCCTGGTGAAGCATTAGAGTTTGGACTAGACTCAACGAAGCGATGCAAGGCGCACCTTTTTGCCCAGGCTCATCAATGCAACGTATACCACAAGCGACGTGAAGAAGCCGACAAACCAGCCGTAATCGTACAAAGCCTTGAATGCCGGAAGCACTGCCCCAATCCAGGCGCAGGCGCAACCAACAATCGTGGCCACTACAGCTTTGAAATTCCATCCAGATGTATATGTGTAAGATCCATCAGTCAAATAAAGATCGGCTAAATCAAGTTTGGTTTTGCGAATAATCCAGTAATCGGCAATCAATACTCCGGCAATAGAGCCAAGGCCACCAGAATATCCCTGCAACCAGACAAAAATGTAACCACTGGGGTCGGCAATTAAGCGCCAGGGCTGCATCAATAGACCCACCAGGCCAGTAATCAACCCACCCATTTTGAATGTAATCAACCGCGGAAAAGCGTTAGCAAAATCATTGGCTGGCGACACAACATTGGCTGCCACGTTCACTGATAGTGTTGCCAGGGCCACAGTGAACATGGCGATAGCTACCACAAAAGGCTGGTCTTGGCCAAGGCGGCCGATAAGCTTAACCGGGTCCCAGAGCTGATCCATGGCCACAGCGGGAAAAATCGCCACAGCGGCAGATGTGATTACCACTCCCATAGAAGAAAAAATCGCCATGGCAGTGGGCAAAGCAATAATCTGGCCTGTTGTCTGTTCTTTTTGCGAGCGACCAAAGCGAGTAAAGTCAGGCATGTTGAGCGAAAGCGTGGCCCAAAATCCGATCATGGCTGTGAGCGATGGAATAAATACTTTCCAAAAATCTGCCATGGTGGCAAACTTGCTTTTCTCATGCAAGAGATCGCCTATGCCGTGTGCACGGCTCACCGACCAGCAAAGCAAGGCGAAAGTCATCACCAGTACAAATGGAGCGGCCAGGCTTTCTACTTTTTTCAATACATCCATGCCGCGAAAAACAATTAAAATGTTGAGGCACCAGAAGAGTAAGAATGACAGCCACTCGGTACCTGTGTAGTCAAAGTATGGCCCACCCAACAAAGTATGCCAGTTCACAGCACCACCACTAATGGCAGTGCATAAAGCATTGAACATGGTGTCGAAAGCTTGACCACCAATCCAGGCTTGAATGCCGAACCATCCACAAGCGACCAGAGCGCGCATCAAAGCGGGAAGATTAGAACCCATGGTGCCGTATGCAGCACGGGCAAATACGGGAAAGGGAATACCGTATTTGGTGCCAGGGTGTGAGTTGAGCAATATTGGCACGAGCACAATGGTGTTGCCGAGCAAGATAGTAAAAATTGCCTGACCGGCATTCATACCGGATGCAATTAGCCCAGACGACATCATATAGGTCGGAATACAAGCGGACATGGCGAACCAGAGAGCCACGTAGTTATAGGTCGACCAGTTGCGCGCGGCAACTTTTACCGGCGCCAGGTCATGATTGTAAAACGGGCTGGTTTTAATCAAACTGTCATCGGCCAGCTCCACTCTTCCATCATTATGCTCAATCAGCAAATGACCCGCATCAACATTCGAAGATGGCGCGCCTGACTGCTCTGACATAGATTAAGCCTCGTGAGAACCGAATAGCAACGCACAATAGTAGCCTATTAGTGGTAGAACAGTAATTGGGAGCAGTAAGAGGCGACGACAGATGAAAAGCAAAGCTTCAGAAACAGCCAGCAAACGAACAACGGCAACTAGCAAACCAAGCCCAAACCGCAAAACTAGCAAAAAAGCCAAACAGGCCGACCCCCTGGCCAGTTGCCCGGTTGACGGAGCCGGATGGTGTCCTTATCCATTTTCTATCGCGCAATTGAAAAAAAGGCTCAAAGCCAAGGCAGCTGGGGCATAGACTTGCTTAATAGGCTTTCAAAAATTTCTTTCTATCTGCTGGCCGCATTGCAGATTTTAGTCATGTCGTCTGATTTACTAACTCTTTCAGCCCTTGCCTACACCATTGAAGGCAAAATTGAGCACCAGGAAGCTTTGCCAAAAGTAGAAAGTGCGGCGCGCAAAGGGGCAAAATATCGCGTCGGAGTCAATGATTTCGAGCCTGCCAATAACTGGGTGCAGATACCACAGTGGCTTGCAGGCACGTGGATTGTGCATGAAGAGACGGCCGTACTGCGCCACGATTTCAAAACCGGTCAAGTTGACCGCCACCCTATGACTTTTATGACCACTCAAGAATTTACTTACGGCAATCAGAAAGACCGTCAGGGCAACATCTGGCACTATATCGGTGTGCCTTACACTTCCAAAACTCGCATGGCCACCACTCAAGACTTTCATGAAGTGAAAGAGAAAGACTTTTTAGTGGCCAATGAAAAACAAGTGCAGTTTCGCAGTGTGGTTACTGTGGTGCGGGTCAGCAATTTAAGCGGCCGCGTGGCACAATCTTTCCAACAAGAAAGCATTACCGGCTATAAGCCCGTGCAGGACGGCGTTATAAAGCTCTCTGCCTCCACCAAAACTTTCGACTCTGATGGCACTGCCGTTTATCAACAAGACAATGAGGCGCGCATCAAACGCTCTAAAGCTTATGCCGACGTAGATAGCAAAGACGGAAAGGATTTGAAAGAGCTGTTCATCCAATATTTGACGGCTAAGGGATTAACCAATTTGCTGCCCTAATTTAGATCAGGGCTTTTTGTAAGGCATAAAGGAAAGAAACGGTTTGCCCTCCCAGGCGCCCACACTGACTGTGATTGGGCCAATAGGATCAAGTTTGATTACCACGGCGGCTCCGCGTGGCCCCGTTTGTTTTGTAATCGAGACAAACTTTGAGCCGTAAATCCAACTCCAATCTACTGAGCAAACGGCTTCAGCCAATTTGGGCATGGCCTCAGCTGGTTTAACTTCGGTGGCAATTGTCAGTTCATCTGCCAAATTCATTGCACTGTCGCCTTCCTCTAAAGTGGCATTGAGCAAAAGGCCTTTGCCGTTAGCGAAAGTGAGGCCAAAGCTGTGCAAAGAACTCTCTGCCGCTTTGAGCTCGGCTCCTTGAAATTCGGTGTTTAAGTTGTTCATAGCCTAGAATATTAACCGAAGCGGCGGCAGAAAGCATATGGTAAATAATTGACAGCTAAGAATTCACAACATTATGACGTGGTCATCATCGGCGCCGGTGGCGCGGGCATGATGTGCGGCAGCGTTGCGGGTAAACTCGGCCGCAGCGTATTGCTTATCGACCATAGCGAAAAAATCGGCCGCAAGATTCTCATATCAGGTGGCGGCCGCTGCAACTTTACCAATGTGGGTGCCAGACCAGAATGTTTTGTCAGTAAAAATCCGCATTTTGCTAAATCGGCCCTTTCTCGCTATACGCCGGGCGATTTTATCAAGCTTGTAGAAAAGCACCGCATCCGCTATCACGAAAAAAAGCTTGGGCAATTATTCTGCGATCATTCAGCCGAAGAAATAGTCGACATGCTTATAAAAGAATGCGATGAAGGCGACTGTAGATTTTTGATGAACACTACAATTAATTCGATTGGTCCATATGAACAGGGCCACAAAGACAAGCGTTATAACATCGACACTTCGTCAGGCCACTTCACCTGCGAATCACTGGTAATCGCTTCGGGTGGTCTTTCCATTCCCCAAATTGGTGCCACCGGATTTGGTTACGAAATTGCCCGACAGTTTGGTCTAAAAATTGTGCCCACCGCTCCGGCACTCGATGGTTTTAGTTGGGGAGATTCTGATCTGGCACGCTTTACCGATCTATCTGGACTCAGTTTAGATACTGTGGTCTCATGCAAAAAAGCCAGCTTTAGAGAAAATATTTTGTTTACTCACACTGGCCTAAGCGGGCCAGCCAGCCTGCAAATTTCACTTTACTGGAATCAAGGAGACAAGCTCTCTATTGACCTTTTACCTGATCAAAATGCCAGTGACTTTTTAAGCAGAGTAAAAAAAGGCGGCTCTAAACAGGAAATAAAAAACGTGCTGGCCGAAATTTTGCCCAAGCGTTTTGCCGAATATTTTACGCACCATTTAGACATTTACGGTCCAATAAATACCATGGCGGATAAAAAAATTGCTGACCTGGCAAGTAATATTCATGGCTGGCAGTTGGCTCCGGCTCGCACAGTTGGCTATAAAAAAGCAGAAGTAACAAGAGGTGGTGTAGACACCAGCGAACTTTCATCCCAAACGATGGAATCGAAGAAATCTCCAGGGCTCTATTTTATCGGCGAGGTGGTAGACGTCACAGGAATGCTAGGTGGATACAATTTTCAGTGGGCCTGGGCATCAGGTTATGCGGCGGGGCAAGCGGTTTAGTGGACGAACTTATCAGTAGACGATTTTATCAGGGCGCAGCGTCAGCTTTTGCAAATTGCACCATGGCATAATCGCCTTCAGAAGCGATAACTTTCATACCCGGCAACTCTTTCAATGCGGCCAGTTTATTAGCTTTAGACAAAATGTAAGCCTGTGGTATTTGCTTCAGACGCGCGTTGAGAGCATCAAGACCATTGACATTTTCTACCTGACGTAGAGCATAGAAAGGCACGCCGGGTTTGCGCATGTCAAAGACAAGAATTGGATCTTTTGATTGCCCGGCAAAATAAGAATACTTGGGTAGAGGTCCTTCGAGTTTGGCTGAGAGCACAGGTAGCACGCGACCCATGTGAATGCTCAAAAGCAGAGCGCTGCCCGCTGCTAAAAGAAGTGCACCAGCAAAAAGCTTGCGGGTGCGCATCACTATTAGGCTGACCAAGACCAGAGCCACTTGAATCGCGGTATAAGCTGAAATAAGGCCAGCAATACTAGCCGGAGCGTCTCGCACTTTTTGTGCCACTACAGGTGCCACTGCGCTGGCAGCCCCATAGGCCAGCACCACAAATATAAGCGGCAGGGCCAGGCGTTTGAAGCCGTGTTCCTGACGAACGAAACAACGCTCCATCTCCCAGGCAACCACAATGGCGAGAGCGGGAAAAGCAGGCAGCGTATAGGCTAACAGTTTAGACACCGAGGCACTGTAAAACACGAGTGTAATTGTCGCCCACAAAATGCAATACATTGCCAGGCTGCCACCATCGCTTACTGCAGCAAGGTAAAGTTGCGATTGCCTCATACGACTTTTGAGAAAATTGACACAATTCACTAGTGCACTGCCACTGGTGGCATTCGTCTTCTCGACGGCGACAGGCTTGAGTGCGCTGAAAAACGGCAGCAGAGCCGCTAGCAGAGCCTGTGGCAAATAAACAGTCCAGGGAAAGAACCCCCCGGCCATGGCCACCAAATGATAATAAACTGGTTGCTTATGATTATCTACCACGGCCGTAAATCGCTGAAAATTTTCCCTGATAATAAATTCTTGAAAATAAGCGCCGTGAGTAACAACTATTTCAGTGATAAACCATGGTAGTGAAATGGCGGCGACAATGGCCGCTCCTGTTAATGGTCGATAACTTTTAAATGCCGCCCAGAGATCGCCTTTGAGGAAATGCCAGGCGAACAAAATCGCAACGGGCAAAACCAGGCCCACCGGACCTTTCGTCATCACGGCCAGTCCAATCAGCACGTATCCTAGATAGATGGCACCGCGACAACTAAATTTAGATTGACTGGCGTGAAAGAATGCCAGCTGTGTGCCAGCACCAAACAGCGAAAGTGGCATGTCGGTGATTGCTTCGCGTCCGGTGAAGACAAAAAGCGGCGCGCTGGCTAAAGTCAAAGCGCCAACTAATGCGGCGCGCAAAGATATATATCTGGCAGCGGCTAGATATGTGACGGCAATTAAAACCACGCCGCAGGCAGCGCCGAAGAAACGGGCGGCGAACTCGTTCACTCCGAAGAGCTGAAAGCAGCCGGCCATGGCCCAAATACACAGCGGCGGCTTGGTGAAACGCACAACATAATTGAGCAAAGTGGTTATGTATTCGCCGGTTACAAGCATTTCGCGCGCCGGCTCGGCGTAAAGCGCTTCGTCAGGATTGAACAGCGGCACCGAGCCGAGGTCTTTGAAAAACACCACAGAGGCGATTAAGACTACAAAAGCGAGGCCAAACAGAACGTTTTTATTCAGCTTCCACGACTCAACAGTATTGCTTTCGGCCGGCATGTGCCTGTCAGGTAACCTCGTCAGATCAGTACTTGCAGCATTATAGTGAGAGGCGGGCGCTTGTCATCTCTGGCGTTAAGCGTTATCTCTCTGGAAAGCCGCAGGGGCACGCCCATATTAAGAAGAACGTTAACTATGCTTACTAATCAAACTGCTGGGCCAAGAATATGTGAAGCTATGGTAATGTCTGATGGCAAATGCCCTCTCAGATTGGTTATCAGAACGATACCCACAATCAAATCACTATCAACCAAGGTCTAAATCAATGGAAGTTTCTCGCAGGCTCAAGTCAATTCCACCTTATGTCTTTGCCGAAATGGACAAAAAGCGCCTGGCCGCTGTTGAAGCCGGCGTAGACGTAATCAACCTTGGCATAGGCGACCCTGACCAACCGACACCGCGTCACATTGTCGACGCTATGCACGAAGCGTTGGAAAAACCGATCAACCACCACTATCCACCCTTTGGCGGCACCAAAGAATTTAAGACTGCTGCCTGCACGTGGCTGAAGAAGCGCTTCAATATCGATATTGATCCGGCCAGTGAGATCACATCTATGATCGGCACTAAAGAAGGCTTGCATAACACAATCATGGCTTTCGTCGATTCAGGTGACGTCAACATCATTCCTGATCCGGCTTATCCTGTTTATCGCACCTCCACTATTCTGGCAGGCGGTGAGCCATACTTTATGCCGCTTACGCCAGCAAACAATTTCATTCCCGATCTTGATGCGATACCAGATGCGGTGCTGAAAAAAGCTAAGCTTTTGATGTTCAACTATCCAAACAACCCTACCGGCGCAGTTTGCGACATGGCCTTCTTCGAAAAAGCCGTGGCCTTCTGCAAGAAGCACGACATCTTACTTGTCCACGACCAGGCTTATTCTGAAATGACTTTTGACGGCTACAAAGCGCCGTCGATACTGCAAGTCAAAGGCGCCAAAGACATCGCCATCGAACTACATTCACTTTCCAAAAGCTACAACATGACTGGCTGGAGAATTGGTTTTGCTGTAGGCAATGCCGAAGCGATTAAATCCATCGCCAAAATTAAGTCGAATATTGACACTGATATTTTCCGTGCCATTCAGTTTGCGGCCATCGCCGGATTTGAAGGACCAACCGACCACATTCAATATTGCAATAGTCTCTATGTTGAAAGACGCGATCTGGCTGTAGAACGGCTTAATCAGCTGGGTTGGAGTCTCAAACCGATCAAAGGCACATTCTATATTTGGCTGCCGACGCCAGCTGGAATGAGCTCCGCTGACTTCAGTACTGTTATGCTGGAGAAAGCGGGAATCGTAGTTCCGCCTGGCACAGCTTACGGACCTAACGGAGAAGGATTTGTTCGCATCGCCTTGAGCGTCGATAAGGTTCGCCTTGCAGAAGCTTTTGACCGCATGGCCAAACATTCCATCACCTACGACATGGCTAAATCGACAGTCTAAGACCGTATAATTCAGGTTAAGCAGCCATTTAATGCAGAAAGAAAAGCAATACGCGGCCAAGTCAATTCAAATTCTGCCTGGCAATCCGACCGCCACGGCGATTCACCAGATCCTCACGTGGGCTCTGGAGAATCTCGATAAGCAAGTTGAAGTGATTTGGCCCGCTGCCGCAAGAGGTGCTGAGTACAAACTCACAGCTCACGCCGACCCTATGGGCGGCGACCCGCAGTGGAAGTTGATTGCATCTAATGCCGGGCAAGCTGCATTGCTCTGGGAATTCACCAGCTGCGATTCGCTTCTGGTTTTCAATCGCATTGAAGCCAGCTTGAATGATCGCGAAGGTACGCAGCATGTCACCGCGCAAGCAGCCACGCAAGAAGAACAGGCAGAAGAAAAAGCATTCTTCTATATTCCCGATGCCCTGACTAAGCAAAGAGCCACTATTCCAATTCCTGCGGTGGGTGGCGACAATCCACTCAATCGCACCAGCGGTACCGTTCTTAATGGTGACCTGGCCTTTGTGCAAATTGGTGCGTTGCTGCAGTCTATTGCTCTGGCAAAAATGACCGGCCGATTGGAAATTCAAAGTGATGTTGGTGCCGCCGAAGTATTTTTCATTGATGGTCAGCCTATTCACGCCACCAGTCCCATAGCCAAAGGGTCTGAATGCATCTACGAGTTAATTACATGGAAGGACGGCCGCTTTTTCTTCCAGCCTAAGGTAATGACCAAGCACAAAACCATCAGCGAGCCACTCGACTCTTTGATTATTCAAGGCGCGCAGATTTTCGACAAACAGAATTTTCTCAAAAACAGCGGATTCAAATCAGACGCTGTGATGGTGAAAACTCAACGCATTGTTGACGAAGGTGAACTGCGTAAGCTGCTGAAACCAGCTATCCCTGTAGATTTCGTAGCGCAAAGGCGTTTTTATGACGCCATCGACGACAAACTCAGCACTGATGAAATCGTAGCCAAATTGGGTTATGCCAGAAGTCTCTGGGTGCCAATTGTTTGCAATATGCTCAGTTGCGGTCTGGCTGCTTTTACTAAACCGGCCAAAAAAGGCAATCAAAGTCTGCCGGCGCTTGAACCAAAAACTGTGGACAGCGCTGCTATTCAATCTGTAATTATGCAGTTGCGCCGCGGCGACACCGGCATGTTCAATTTTCCCGCTTTTCTCTATTTTCTCGAGCAAGAATATTTCCGCGGTCACCGCTCAGGCAGACCGGTTTCAGTGATTGTTTTTGAGATGCGCGTCAAAAGCGGCCCTAACGGATCTATTCGCGAACCGTTGCCCATTGGTGCTTTGCGCGAAGCTGTGCTGCGCATCTCTCAGGCTAAACGTCACAACGATTTGCTCGCACACTATGAAGCTTTCGATTACGCTTTGCTCTGCCCTGACACTAATCGTGAAGGTGCCAGAGTGTTTGCCAAACGATTGATTACTTCTTTGATGAAGTCACCGCTCTCTACAGGCGTAGACGAACGCACCCTGGCTCTTTCTTTTGGTGCTGCTTGCGTACCAGAAGACTTCCTCGAATTGGGTCTTCTGTTATCAGCGGCAGAAGCAGCTAAAGCCAACGCTTTGCAGGGCGATACACCAGTTGTGCTCTATCATGATCTTTTACCGAAATCGCCCTAAAAAGCACATTTAACTGGCTTGCGCCTTAGCGATCTTGCACTGTTTCGTAGTCGTTTTTGGTCCAGCTGTAGCCACCCTTGACGTTGGTATCGGCTATATAGTCGGCTTCAAAAGAAACTTGCGGACGCTGCGAACCGGTAGGAAAATTCAGACCAGGATTACCATCTAAACTGTTCACAACATCGAGCAACGTTCTGTCAAAACGATGATTACCCGACGGCGAAGTTAACTGTGCAATCACATGGTGATCACGAGTGACTGTAACCCTCATACTGGCGCGGCCTCTAATCATCGCCACTTCTTGCCAGCGAGCATAAATTTCTGACGAAAGCTGTTTGTGCCATGCTTCCCAGGCTAAAGTCAGTTGTTTGGAATTGCGCTCGGCACCAATGTCGAACTTGTTATTTTGCGCTTGCGCAGCGCCACTGAGTGGCCCAGCAGGAAGAGCGGTAAAAGCAGTTTTGTCGATTAAACCTGAACCCTGTGCAGAGGCAAAGAGGCTGGTATTACGCTGAGGAGCAACCGGCGGCGCGGCGTCAGCGGTAGAAAGCGTGGGAGCACTATTGCCTGATGGTCTAGCTAATCTGGTAGAACCATTCTCTAAACGCACTCCGCCCTTTAGCACAGACCCGGCCGCGTGCGCATCAGGAGTATAGGAGTTGCAGCTCAAGGCCACTAGCAATAACAAATAGTTGATTGTCTTCTTTTTCATGATCATCTACCGGTAGCAAAGCCAAAGACGGCACCTAGCACAGCACCACGCAAAGCTGAATTTTTAGCACTGCCCATACGCGAGCCACCTGAATTAAACAAAGCTCCAGAAAGCGCACCAGCAGCGGCGCCAGCCAGACCATAGGTGGCAGCTTTTTTCAATCGGCTGCTCTGCGAACGAGCACTGTATGCAACACCATTGAGACCACCACCGCCACTGTTCAGGTTACCCGCCTTGCTGCCGGCAAAGGGAGTAATCTGACCTTCAGGTTGGCCAGCTAGTGCAGGGTTCGAATTTGATGAAGCGAAAGTATCAGCAGGAGATAGTCCGGGGCTCGACTGAGGAAAAGATCCACTGGACCCGGAAGACGCGGTGCCTTTAGAAGCAATAGCGCGATCAATATCATTTAGAGCGCCACCAAAAGTGGTGCTGGCAGGATTAAGTGCAGAAGCTCTGGCCATATGGCTACGAGCATTGTTGAGATCACCTTTGGCGCGAAATGCTTGAGCCAGAGCGAATTGCACATCGGCGTCGTCTGGTACTTGCGAAGCGACATTATTTAGTTTAGACACAGCAGAGTCGTATCGGCCGGCTTTGTAATCAGTAGAAGCTGATGCCACTGCATTCTTAAGTTGCTGCTTGCGGGCTGCGTCCTGAGGGCCCTGCGCCACTGCAGCTGGTGCACTGGACATAACTTGATTAGCTTGAGCTGGACGCAATTTGTTCTGCACGCTGGCAACAGCGCTTTGCAAATCAGTGTCTTGAGGGTTGAGATTAAGGGCGCTGCGATAGTACGAAAGTGCACCATTGAAGTCGCCTTTGCCTTCAGCAATGACGGCCAAATTATAGTATGCGTCTCCATTGCTTGGATCTTTGGAGACTATGCCATGAAAAGCGCTTTCGGCTTCAGGTATTTTGCCTTCTTGATAAAGCTGCATGGCTTCGGCCAGAGCGCCGGAAGAGTCGACACTGTAACTGCCCGATGAATTAAATGAGCCATTAGAAGAGCCATTAGATGATCCATTAGATGATCCATTAGATGTAGCAAAGCGTTCAGCTGCATCAATGTAAGCAGGAGGCACTTCTGCCGCAGAGCTACTGCTTGTGTCCAAAGTTGGCGCCAGAGGAGGCAAAAGCGAGCCGGTGGCGGCTCCACTGCCATAAGAAAGTGTCTTTTCAATGCCCGATAACCTTTCAGTTGTCGTGCCTTTGCGGCTAACACCAAACAATTTCACTTCTAAACTCTTAAGGCGGCTATCAGTAGATTCACTGGTTTTAGGCGCACCATAAATGACTGTTTCAATATTGTCTAACTTGACGATCTCAGGTGAAACTTTGCTGCTGGCGGCGAGAGCCACGGGCGCAGCTAAACTCAAGACCAACGCCTGGGACAGGGCAAGGGTTTTAATAATTTGAGAGTTTAACTTGAGCATATCGGGCCTCGGACTCGAACTACTGCCATTATCGCATGTGTGTTACGACGATAGGCCAAGAGACGTTGTTCCCGCTGGGGTCAGGCTGCCCCAGCGAGTTTAAGCAATGCCCACCGTACTTCTTAACCCACTCTTAAGCAGAAAAATGGCACTAATGAAGCATGAGCAGGTCACTAAGTGCATAAGAACTAAACTGCAAATCAGGAGTGAGGCAAACAAATGGAATATGTATTAGGGCTTTCTCTGACAGCTATGAGCGCATTTGTTGCCATCTGGTTTAACGACCGCTATCACTTCGGTGGCGATCTTAAAGACGAACTCTAAAATCGAGTTTTAAAGCACTGACGACCGCCCGGCCCAAACAAAACGCTTGAGTAAAGGAGCTGGGCGAAAACGTTCTTTTTGTTCGTTTGACTGTGCTGCTGCTTCGTCCAACATTTTCAAACAGTTGGCCAGACCAATATCAGCAGCCAGACTGAGCGGGCCTTTGCGCATTCCAAGCCCGGCCATGAGCGCCGCGTCAAGATCTTCTGGTTGAACAATACGCTCTTGCATTGCCAGAAAGGCTTCATTAATCATGGGCAAAAATAGTCGCTCAGCGCTGAAAGAATTTGGTTGCGATTTTTCCCCTTCTTTCGCTTTAACTGCTTCGAGCAACTTTAGAAATTCAGCATTGACCACGGTGCGCTTGCGAGTTTCGGCATCGTAACTGTAAAAACCGCCCATGGTCTTTTGACCAAGCAAATTGTTTTGCACCATGGCCTCTAAAATTGGGGGCACGGCAAAACGCGCACCATACTCCTGATAATTGTATTTGGCTACAGCCAGACCAATATCAGCACCATTCATGTCGCGCAGTGCCAGGGGCCCGATGGGCATCACATAGTCGCATACGACTTTGTCTATTTCTTCAACAGTGGCACCATTCTGCAACTGAAAAAGCGACTCGTTCATGTAGCGACCAAGCAGCCTGTTGACTAAGAACGATGCACATTCTTCAACGCGCACCGCCAGTTTGCCCATAGAACGGGCCAGTTCAAGAGCGCGAGCCACTGTGTCGTGCGACGTTTCAAGACCAGGAATGACCTCAACCAATTTCATGATGTGAGCCGGGTTGAAAAAGTGCAGGCCAACCACTTTGTCGGCGCGGCGCACAAAGTTAGCTATTTGCGTAATTGAAAGGCTCGAAGTGTTGGTGGCGAGAATGGCATCAACATGACACCACTGATCAAGATCTTGGAATATTTGTTTTTTGATTTCCAGATTTTCGGAAGCAGCTTCAATGACGAAATCAACTTCTGAAAAATGCTCGTAGTTCAGCGTAGTTTGCAATCGCTCTTTCTGTTCGGCCACCTCTTCAGCGCTCAAGCCTTTTTTCATACGACTGGCGAACAACCGCTCGATGTTAGCCACTCCTTTATCGAGGAAAGCTTGCTCTGTCTCTTTGAGCAATACGCTGTAACCGCTGCCCAGGAGGGCCACGGCGATAGACGAGCCCATGGTACCCGCACCCACCACGGCAACTTTTACTGAATTTGACAGCGCATTATTAGACTGCATTGTTGCTCCGCTCGGAGAGAAAGTGAGTACAGTAGCCGCTTGGCAGCCAGCCTGTCGCCTTTGACCATAATTAAGTCTGCTTTCGGCGCGAAAAGACGTCTAGTAAACACTATGCGCTTTTTACAATTAATCACTTGACAACGGCAGATTTATTAAAAAGTCATGGTATTTCTCCCATCTTTGGTTAGAATATTTGC
Source organism: Cyanobacteria bacterium auto_48_18 (assembly GCA_036170915.1). Lineage (GTDB taxonomy): Bacteria > Cyanobacteriota > Vampirovibrionia > Obscuribacterales > Obscuribacteraceae. Next base: position 214,740 of record JAVHQC010000033.1, on the reverse strand, counting down.
ACAATAAAGCTTACTCACTAAAGAGCTTTGTTGCGACATATGGTGGCTATGGAACCAGCTGTCTCCTTTGAGTAATGCGCGTAACCAAAAGCTATATTTTTGTCACCGAGCTTTTTTCAAAAAAGACATTCTCTTCCAAACACTGACCAAACCAGGTACCCCGCTCAAGGCTTATCAAGCCGGGAGGCGATTATGCTCGCCTATGCAATCATCGCGTTCGAAATGGCCATCTTATATACGGTCTTCTGGTATGTCTTTTTAAGAGAGCCACGCCCGTATCGCATTCATGGCAATCCCTGGGGCGGTTATACAAAGCCGGCTTCGTCGCAGTCCGACAATAGTGCAAATCTTATAGCCGAGCGCGCCCTGCAAGAGCGGGAGCTTATGGCCAGTTTAGGACGAGCCTCACAAGCAGCGGCCAACAATCGCAATGCTTATAATGAACAGGCTATTTATGAAGAATGGAATCTTGACCAGCGCATGACCCCTTCCCAGTTGGTCCGTTCGCGCCATAAAGGGGTTTATGTAGCCGAGAGCAATCAAGCTGATGCAACTGGTAAGCAAAATCAGGGAAATTCGACATTTGCCATGCAGTTTCTGACAAAATTGTCAGACCGTTTAAACCGCATCAATGTCAAAATTCCATAAATAAGGCTAAATGACCGCCAAGACTCTCGTTCAAATCAAAGATCTCAAAAAGCATTTCCCCATTCGCAAAGGCTTTTTCAATAAACAAGTTGGTGCTGTCAGGGCTCTTGACGGCATCAATCTCGATATTATTGAAGGTGAAACGTTAGGGCTAGTGGGCGAATCTGGTTGCGGCAAATCGACTCTCGGTCGAGTAATGCTGCGATTGATGCCTGCCACACAGGGCTCAGTATCATTTGACGGTCAGGAAATTATGGCTCTTGATTCCCGGGCCATGAAACCTTTGCGCAAGCAGATGCAAATTGTTTTTCAGAATCCTTATGCCAGCCTTGATCCGCGTATGACCATCGCGCAGATACTGGCCGAGCCTTTAGAAGTTCACGGTATGTCGAAGGGAACAAGTACTGACGGCGCCTCCAATATTAAAGCCGAGGTGACGCGCTTAATTGAACTCGTCGGTCTGCCTAAAGAAATGCTTGATCGTTATCCGCACGAGTTTTCCGGCGGCCAGCGTCAGCGCATTGGTATTGCTCGAGCACTGGCTTTGCGACCTCGACTAATCGTGGCCGACGAACCGGTGTCAGCACTTGATGTGAGTGTGCAAGCGCAAATTCTCAATTTACTGCTTGATTTAAAAAAAGAGTTCAACCTCACTTATCTTTTCATCGCCCACAATCTCGATGTGGTGCGCTACATTTCAGATCGCATTGCCGTCATGTATCTTGGTCGCATTGTTGAGATAGGACCTTGCGGCGAAGTCTACAAGCAACCTCTGCATCCTTACGCAAAGGCACTGATCTCAGCAGCTCCAGTACCAGATCCTAATTACGACAGGAGTCATCGCGTCTTGCTGCAAGGCGACTTGCCTAGCCCGGCAAATCCGCCCCCCGGTTGTGCTTTCCACACCCGCTGCCCGATGGCACGCGACATTTGCAAAATCGACACGCCGCCCTTGCGCGAAATTACACCTGGCCACCAGTCTGCCTGTCACTTTGCGGAAGAGTTGCTCAACATTCAGACCGAAGAGCTTGCGCCTTAGATCATCTTGGGCTGTAAGTCTGTGTACGAGCCATCTGTGCGCTGCCACTGGGCGTTGAAAATTCCTTTTTCTACAATTTCGGTGTAGACAGCAAAAACGCATTTGCCTGGTCCTACACGAGCTTCTTCAAGCAATGGTTGAGTCCATTTGCGCAAAGTAAAAATGCGCGGCGCGCTGCCGGTAACCACCCAAATCGGATAACCGGTTTTGAGAAAGGCTTTGATTTTTGGCTCCCAGTGCCGTGTCTGACGGAAATTGCCAGTGTCGATTTCTAACAAAACACGCACTGGCTCCAAACCAGGATAACTGAAAGAGATAGTGGCGTCGGCCTGCTCTTCCGCTTCAGTAAGATCAGAAGCCAACTCTTTCCAGAATTCGCGGCCGGTAGTAAATTCAAGACCAGTAATAAGACCGGCTAACTCAGCGTCTTCCATGGCCAATCGTACGTCCACAAGACGCAAAAAGTGTTCTTTGTGATAAGTGTGAGGTGGGCCGGTGGGAATAGTTTCCCAGGAAATACCCCGGCTCTGCTCGAGGGCTCTGGCACCGGAAGCGGTGAGAAAATAAATCAACTCAGGCCGTCCACGCCCTTCCATGCGGCCTGACGATGAGGCACCAGTAAAGCCAGCTTGCTGCAGGCGGCGCAAACGTTTGCGGGCAGTCTCATAGCTGATGTCTGGAAAACACAGCCGGGCCAGCTGACTGGAAGAGATCGTGCGGTGCAAATAAAGCTCAAGAAGAGAGTTGATGTCGCGATCCATTAAGACCACACTCTTCTTTTTCACTTTGCTTTTTAGATTCTTATCGCCTTTGTCTGAGACGCCACTTTCGAGGCGACTGTTTTCCGTCTTATTTTCAAAATATGCACGAGACTGACCGCTGTCCACGACAACTTCCTTTTTAGTACCCCTTAAATAGATTCTAGATCACTCTTACAAGTTCGTCAGCTTAAAATCTGAAAGATTGCGAATGCCCGGCTGTAAAGGTTATGCAAGAGCGCTATTGTCATCCGACACCATAGCCAGTGGCAAGAGCCTCTGCCGAAATAGAGCGGAAAAGCCAACGGTGGTTTGCGATTCTGCTGAAATAGATATCATCTGAAAATCGCGACGCTCAGCTTATATCGCGCTAATCAGCGGGGCTTGCGAAAATGCAAAGTGAGCAAAAGCACCACAGGTTTTAATTTAGCACCACTGGTGATGCTCTATGAGAGGCCGCTCATGCTCGTTACATAATTCGAAAAACAGATGCTGATTGTGAGCTTTGGCACTAAACTGACCTCAGGTCGGTTGCAACTCGTTCTCAATAAGCCTGATGCCAGTGACAGAGCCGTGCTGAAGTAATTGCCCCACCCAGTGTGGCAATGCAGAAGTAAAGATATGAAACGCTAACGCAATGATTCGCATGTAACCGCTCTCATAATCGGAAAACGGAAACCATTTTCAGATATGATTGCCATCCGTATATACAAGCCAGGAGCAGAACCATTCTTTCCTACATCGCTCAACTAAAAGAAATTCCTGCCGCCATACTCGATGCCATTGTCGCCGAGCTTATGGCTCCGGCTCTGCAGTTGGAGTCAATCTGGCAAGAGCCTTATCCGGAATATGGATCTGACGGTTTGAAAATCGCCACACTTTTGAATCACACCGGCGAACAGACCAATTTTGATTATCACGATTGTCCAAGCCCTGCTGCCACTCCGCTTCTACAGCAGCTACCGTCATTGCAAAAATTCTTGCAAGACAGCGGCTTTAAGATCATGGGCTCAAGGCTTTTGCGCTTAGACCCGGGCACATTTTTGCATGAGCATCGTGACTTTGTTTATCTCGAAGACGTGCCACGTTATCGCCTGCACATGCCGCTCATAACCAATGACCAAGCGTTCATCACCAGCCCTGGTTTGAATGTGCATTTCAAAAAAGGTTATTTGTGGAAACTTGATCCCAAATCGACAATTCACAGTGCTTGCAATTTTGGCCCTGCACCGCGCATTCATTTAATGCTCGACTGCTATGTAGAAGAAAAATTGCAGAGTCTTTTAGACAATCAATTTCTTGATCAAGATGCGCTGCACAAACTACCTGACCTGACCGAAAGCCTGCGCCAGAGTTTATTGCAAGAAGCAAACGCAACTATGCAAACCGGCAACTTAAAAGCAGCAGAAGAAATTCTTTTGGCGAGCTTCTGCAAATACGATCTCTTTGCTCTTGAGCCAGGTTTAACCACATACGATTTGCTGACTCAATTCTTCAATCAACAAAAACCAACCCAAGCACTGATTGAGCGCCAGGCTTACTGGCAAGAGCGTCTGGTGGAAGTCTATCCGGAGCGCAAAGCTCAGCAACTCACTGCCGCAGGAGCAAAATAGTGGAAGCTCTGACATTTTCAATTTTTGCCGGTCAGAACCAGGGCGTATCTAAATTTGCGCCTGCCTGTTCGATGCCATCGCTCACTGCCTATCAAGCGCAAAAGAAAATTCAAGTTGTCTCCACCAGCCAGCTCAATTTCGGCAATGAAATCAGTCACGCCGAAAAAGAAAATCTTGGTGGCGAAACTCAAGCTTCAGCACTGTTTTATCAATTACGCCTGGAGGCCGCACTGGCAGCCGGTACCAGCGACGTGAGCAGCCAGAATGTGCCCAGTTATTTTCCTGGCCCCATCATTCCGGGTCCTGGTGGACCACACTGCCACGAAGTTAATCGCGGTAATTTATTGTTTGACCAATTCCAAAATTTAGTTTCTTTCGACAGCAAAACTATTGCTCGGTTAGAAAGAATCGGCAACGCCATTGCGCAAACAGTTGACACCGATCTTTTCACCAGCCCTGCCGAAGTGAAAGAACCTTGGGCCTGGACAGGCATTAGCGCTCCGTCACTTTCATTCTTGCATCAGACAGTGGTCACAGGTGTTGGTGAAGAAGCTAAACTCGACGCCGATAGAGCGGTAGGAGCGCTATCAGCTTTCAAAAAGCATGTGCAAGGACTTTATCAAACAGCGCAGCACAACAATTTTGCCCAGGCAGATTCTGTAGCAATGCTGCTTACCATAAGTACAGCCTGGCACCATTCAATTATTTTTGACGCCCGGCAAGACGCCGAGCCGCTGGCACAGGCACTAGCATTTTTGCAAGAAAATCAAAATCGCATCACTGACAACAATCTCTTATATGTGCTTTTTGAATTGGAAGCACTGATTAGCTACAAAACTATGAGTGCTGGTTTGCAAACTTTTGCTGCTGGAGTATTCGCCGGTAACTTCGTAGAAGTGGCGCTCTATCCATTAGCGAGATTGGGAGCAACAGAGTTTTGTGTGCGCGAGCGTTTGTTTGATGAAGTGATTAACCTCGTGGGCCGTGGCTTTGCACCAGTTGTAATTAACGAAATGGGTCTGGTGGCCGATGGCAATCACCGCGTCACCGCTTCTTATATTTGGAATATTCTCAAACACACAGCAGACAAAAATCTGGACTGGTCAATGGATTGCCCAGAGTTTCAAAAAGCCACTGCTGAATATTTTGAACAATCAAAAGAAAGTGCCGTATCGCGCCATGAGGCACTCAGTCATCTGGCTTATTTCCTTTCACGGCCTGAATATCGCTCAAAACTCAATACATATATTCGCCCACTACTGGCCGAATACGATTACATCAAAGAACTACCTGTGGTGTTCTTACCTGAATATTTATCACAGGCTGTAGTCAAAACACACTATGACGAAGGCACCAAAGTTGAGAGAGCTTGCCCTTCAGTCTACGAGACTCTGGCAAAAAACGACAAACTGGTATTGCCACCAAGAGCCTCTTATCACTTTACGGATTCGGCACTATTGCCGTGGTTTACGGTGCTGGGCCGTGACCTTAAGAACACAAGTCTACAAAGCCAAAATTCAAATCATGCAAGTGATGCGCGTTTCGGCAACACACATAAAAATAGATTGTCCGCCAGAAAAATTCCGACTGGTGTGCGCAATCAAAACAAAAAAATCGTAAAAAGAGCAGTAAAACCGCTCTAAAAAGGGCAGGAGAAAAGACCATGAGAATTGCATTTCTAGGAAAAGGCGGCGCCGGTAAAACCACTACAGCAGCTGGTTTTATTCGCTATCTGGCCAAGAAAAAACCATATGTACTGGCTATTGATGCCGATGTTAACGCCCACCTGCGTGGAGCACTGCACCTTGAGAATTTGCAAGGCGAAGCACACGAATTAGGCGAAGTAAAAGAAGAAATCATCACCTACTTGAAAGGTGAAAGAACAGACCTGGGCGAACTTACCATGGTTGGTACCACTCCACCTTCGCTGAAATCAAATTTCATCGCTGTCAGCGCGAGCGATCCGCTAATCAAAAAATATGCGCAAACCAGCGGTAATATAGCACTTTTAACAGTGGGTACTTACAAAGAAAGTGATGTGGGTGGGGCTTGCTATCACGTTAAGCTCACCGGTTTGCAGTCTTTCTTCCATCATTTGCTTGATGGTGATAGCGATGTTGTCGTAGCTGACACTACTGCCGGTACCGACAATGTGGCCACTTCACTTTCGTTCGCTTATGACATGAACGTCTTTGTGGTTGAGCCAACCAAAAAATCTGTTCAAGTCTATCTTGATTATCTGCAAGTAGCTCCGCACCTGGCAGAGCGCACTTATGTAATTGCCAACAAAGTCGATACCCCTGAAGACGAACTATTCATCATCAAACATGTAGGCCAAGAAAAATTGCTTGGTGCAGTGCCACAATCACGCCATCTGAAGCGCTTTGAACAGGGCAAACGTGAAGCACTTGATGATTTCATGAAAGAACAAGAATTGGTCTTCGAAAAAGTTCTCAATACTCTAGAAAGCAAAAAGCGCAACTGGACTGACTACCTGACGCGCTTGAGAGCTACTCACACTAAAGTTTGCCGCGACTGGTTAGATGATTATTTTGATCAAAAATTAGACAGCGGCCTCGACCAGGACTTCACTTACGAGAAAGTCTTAGACCGAGTAAAAAGTCTAACTACGGTTTAAGTGTTAAACGAGAATAAAATGTCAATTACAACTCCAGTATCTAATTTAGAACAGATAAAAGCAGAAAGAGCGCCAGAAAATCTTGTTCTGACGCCAAAAATCCACCCGCTGATAAAGAAATTTCTGGCGGAAAGAGAGACATTGCTTGAGCTCACCCGCGCTCTCGGGAGCCCACTGAATGTGCTGTTCCCTGAACTGATTGGCGAGAATGTGGAAGGTTTTCAAAAAACATTCCGCGACCTCAATGTAATCGGCAAAATATTCTTCGCACACAAATGCAATCAATCTGATTCATTAACAAGGCGCCTGGCGGTTGAAAACGCCAATCTCGATGTCAGCTCAGTCAATGAATTAAGACACGCTCTGGGTAGCGGCTTTGATGCTAGCCGCATCGAAGCCACCGGGCCAAAAAACGCAGAGTTTCTTGGTCTGGCCATTCAACAGGGCATCACCATTGCAGTAGACAGCATCTCTGAACTAAAGATGATTTTGACACTGCGAGCAGTGCTCAAAGTGAAGAAGGCGACCAAAATTCTCCTTCGCCTCTCTGGTTTTGAAGCCAATCACAGTAAGTTTCTCAATAAAGGCAGCCGTTTTGGTGTGCCTCTAAAAGAAGCCAACATTGCTTTTGATATTTTAGAAGCTAATCGCAAAGAAGTGGAATTGCTCGGTTTTTCCTTCCACTTAGATACAGTCAGTGTTCTAGAGCGCGCCATTGCCATTGAAAATTGCCTTGAGCTTTTCGAAGAAGCGCTAAGCAGAGACTTTGAACCACGCGTACTAAATATCGGCGGTGGCTACAAAGTCAATTATTTAGAGAACGAAGATGAATGGAACGCTTATGTCAGCGCCCTGAAAGAGTCAGTGCTCGGCACTAGACCAACCATGACCTGGCACAACAACGCCTTTGGCATGTCGTCAGACAAGGGCAAGTTGAAAGGCAATTTCAATAGCTACAGCTATTTTGATACCGAGACTGGTGGTGATTTCTTAGATGAATTGCTCAGCCAGCGCTTTGCCAATTTAGGTGACGCCACTGCTGCCAGTATCATTCGCGACAATATGATTGAGCTCTGGATCGAACCGGGCCGCTCACTGGTTGAACAAACAGGCATTACTGTCGCTCGGGTTAACTCGGTCCGCACGTCAAGCCGCAATGAACCAATCATTTGCCTGAATATGAAACGCCAGGATATATCATTCCTTGATCAAGAAATCTTTGTTGATCCGGTAGTAATCGAAAAAGATCCCACACCGGAATCATCAGACGCTCAGCCAGTCGGTGTTTATTTTGCCGGTAACCTCTGCCTGGAATCTGACTTGATTTACCGCCATTTGACTTATGTGAAAAAGTTGCCCAAACCAGGCGATTTAGTCGTATTCGTCAACAGTGCCGGTTATTTCATGGACTTTTCGGCTTCTACTTCAATCATGCATCCTATTGCTAAGAAAGTAGCAGTAATGGAGCGCCAGGGTAAATTCACCTGGATGCTCGATTCAGAGTATGTGCCTTACTGGGAAGAGTTGCCCTAATCTACTTATAGTTTTCCTATAGTTTCAGACCACAAACCTTTGTAGAACACTCGGAGATAATTCAAAATGTTAGTCAAACATGTCAGTGAGCTAATCGGCAATACACCATTGTTCGAAATACCGCCGCAAGTGCATGGTCTAAAAAATATCAATCTCTACGCCAAGCTCGAGTTGTTGAATCCTTTTGGCTCGGTTAAAGATAAGAGCGCATGGAATGTGCTCAAAGACGATATTGAACAAATCGCCAGAGAAGGCAAAACCGTCATTGAATCATCAAGCGGCAACATGGCTAAAGCCATGCAACTGGTCTGTTCAGCTTATGGTGTGCCTTTCAAAATCGTGACAAACCGCATCAAGGTGCGCGAAGTCAAACAAATTTTGCAACTGCTGGGCGCTGACGTTGACGAATTGCCCGGTTTGTCCGAATGTCCAGATCCTACCGACCCTAACGATCCAATCACTTTCATCGAGCAAATTATGTCGGCCAGCCCCGGCAAATATTTCCACACCTCGCAATATACCAACGAAAAAAATATCCATGCTCACTACAACTCTACCGGGCGCGAAGTCTGGGAAGATTTGCAGGCCGCAAATGCCGGCGAAGTAGACTATTTCATCGGTGGCCTGGGCACAACGGGCTCTACCCGTGGTGCCGGCACTTTTCTCAAAGAAAAGAATGAGAAAATGATAAACGTTGGTGTTATCGCCAGCAAAGGTCAACTGCTGCCGGGCATCAGAAACGTTGATGAAATGTACGAAGTAGGCTTGTTCAGAAAAGACTTCTACGACGATATTATTGAAGTCTCAATGGACGAATCAATTGATGCCATGCTCGATCTGATTCGCAAGTGCGGCATTTTAGCCGGGCCTACTGGTGGTGGCAGCCTCGCCGCCGCTCTCAAATATTTCAAAGATATTGACGGTACGTTGACACGCAAACACAACGCCGTCTTCATCGCATGTGACCGCGTTGAGTGGTATCTCTCTTACCTGCAAAAATACAGACCAGAATTATTTGGTCTGGCAGTGAAAAAAGATTCGCTCAAAGCGATCACCAAAGAGCAAACTGACAACGCTCCTGAAGTCGACTGCGACAAATTAGAGAGTCTGCTCGCTCAGAGCGTCAAGCCACTGATTGTTGATATGCGTGGCAGCCTTGCCTTTAAAGCTTCACGCATACCAGGCTCACTAAACATTCCTACAGACGGTTTGGAAGACATTGCTGATATGGGCGTGCCATTTGCCAACGACCAGAAAGTTGTACTGGTTTGCCCCACCGGTGAAGTATCGAAACGCTTCGCCGCTTACTTCAAAACCAAGGGTGTGGATGTGAGCAGCCTGGAAGGTGGCTTTGTGGGCTGGCGCGACGCCGGTAAGACCACAGAGCGGGCCAAGCAAGATGGTGTAAGAAAAAGTTTGGTAGGCATGGGTTCAGGCTCAAAATAACAATCACAAAAAATAGTACTTACATAGTTCACAGTTCACAGGAAAAACGAATGACCAGCTGTCAAATTCAAGAGCAAGATACCACCAATACTGCAAACACTTTAGACGTGGAGAGTTTCAGAAAACACTTCCCTATTTTTGCTAACCATCCTGATCTAATTTATTTTGACAGCGCCAGCACAACGCAAAAGCCGCAAATAGTTGTAGACGAACTGCTCGACTATTACACCAATCGCTGCGCTAATGCCGGTCGCGCCTCATACTCGTGGTCAACACAACTGACTCGCGATATTGAAGAGACAAGAAACAAAGTGGCGCAATTTCTTAATTGCGAAGTGCAAAACCTGGTCTTCACAGGTGGTGCCACAGACAGCCTCAATATGGCGGCACTTAGCTATGGCCTCAACAATCTGGAAGACGGCGATGAAGTCATGCTTTGCCAGCAAGATCATAAATCAGCAGTCTTGCCCTGGTACAACGTGCAAGAGATGCTGCAGGCTCAAGGCAAAAACATTCACATCAAACACTTCACCATTCACGAAGTGGGCGACTATGACTTAAAGAGCATCAAGGCTCAAATCTCTCCTCGCACTAAAGTGCTGGCTATGGCTCACGTGCACCACGTATTCGGCCTAGACATGGAAGTTGCAAAAATTCGCGAAATTGTTGGCGATGATGTGGTGATTTCGCTTGATGCCAGCCAGAGCGTGGGTCATACAAAAGTAGACGCCCAGACACTGCCTGTCGACATGATTTCGTTTTCAGGACACAAAATGTTCGCAGCCCCTGGTGTAGGTGGGCTTTATATCTCCCCTCGCATCGCCGCTAAAATCAAGCCAGTTCGCCTTGGTGGCCAGAGCCCAGTTTCGATCACCGAAAACGGTCTGGAGTATTCGGCTAAGTCGATGCATCAATTAATTGAGTGCGGCACTCTCAATATTCCTGCCATTTTGTCGCTGGGCAAAGCCGTGGACTTCATTCAATCAATTGGTATTGAAGCCATTGAAAAACAATTGAGCGAACTTACTGTATATCTCTGGCAGAAACTTATGGACTTGCCTGGTCTGGCATTCGCGCCGGGCATCGGCATTTGCGGATGTGACTCAGGCTTCGGCATTATTTCATTCCGCTTTGAGCAAGTGGCCGCCCTTGACCTTACTTTCTTACTGGACGCCGAAAAAATCTTCGTCAGAGCGGGTGATCACTGCACTGAGAAAAAAGGCGAAGGCGAAGAGGATTATTTGCGAGTGAGCATGCACGCTTATAACACCAAAGCTGAAATCGATCAGCTGGTGGAAGTATTACAAGCAGCCACGAACTAGAGAATTAAAATGACCGCAGCAAAAACAATCGCGATTGTCGGAGCAGGCCACAATGGTCTGACCGCTGCTGCATATCTGGCCCAAGCCGGCTATAAAGTTGATGTTTTTGAAAAACGCAATAGCCTGGGTGGTCTCTGTGTCACCGAAAAGCCATTTGCCGCATTCGGCAGCGAAATCAAAGTTTCAACAGTGGCATCATATTTCGGTATGGTGCGCAAAGAAATTGTGCAAGAGCTTAGTTTAGAAGAGCATGGTCTCAAGCCATACTTAACCGACCCAATTGAAATTGTTTTGCTCGACGGTGGACAATTTTCTTTCACCCCTCGAGATGGTGGGGAAGCCAGAGCGGAAATTGCCTCGCTCACAGGTGCAGATAAAGAAGGCTGGCAGCGCTTCTGGGGCGACATGCAGAAAGCCGCTGCACTTATCTATCCGCGTTATCTCAAAAGCGATCTGACGCAAAAGCAAGTGGTGTCACTTTTGCTTGAAGCAAAACTAGATAAAATTGCTGCCCACATTTTCGAAGGCAGTCTACTTGACCTGCTCAAACATTATATTCAGAGTGAAGACTTAATGGCTGTGGCAGCCACTTGCACACCAGGCTTTGTTAATGTAGTGGGCTCGGTTTTTGGCTGCATTCACCACGGCACCGCCGAAACCAAAGGCGAATTTGGCGCCTGGGGGCAGGTTTATGGGGGCATGGGTGAAATAACTCAAGCTCTGGCAAAAGTTGCGCAAGCTCATGGTGCCACGCTGCACACCAGCCATGGTGTCAGTCGTCTGGTGGTTGAAGCCGGCCGCATTGCCGCTGTTGAATTTGAAAACGGCGAAAAGAAAAGTTTTGACATTGTCATTGCCAATTGCGATAGCTACATACTCTTTGAGAAATTGCTAGACAAGCAACCCGCCACTGAAGCCATTCGCCATTATTTGAGCGAAAACCGCCCCAAGGTCTCAGCCGCCAAATTGCATTTCCTTTTGAAAGCATTGCCGACTTTTACAACACTGAAACAAATTGACCATAATCACAAAGGCGTGATTGTAGTTGCTCCACCCCTGAGTGCTGTTAAGCAAGCTTCTCATACCGTGCCCGGCGGCAATATGCCAGAGCGCTTAATGCTGACCATGGCATTTCCCACGCTCGAAGACCCTTCTATGGCTGATAATCGGGCTGAGCACAGCGGCAAACATGTGCTGACTGTGGACGTACATTATGTGCCCGCCCAAATAGATGGCAAGGCCTGGAGCCAGGCCGACGATGAACAACTGCTTGAATTGACCATTGCTGCCATTGAAGGGCAATGTCCTGAAATTCGTCAATTGATAGAGCAAAGTTATGTGGTATCACCAAGGGTACTGGCGGAAGCCTTTAATCTGGCCTCTCTGTCGTGTTGGCACATGCCGATGACTCCTCAATATTTGTTTGAGAAACGCAGTTTGCCTGATTGCGCACCCTATGAAACTCCTTTTGATAATTTATATCTTTGCGGTGCAGGCACCTACCCTGGTGGCAATGTCACTGCCGCCAATGGTCACAATGTGGCCAAACATATATTGGCCCTAAACAGCGCTTCGCAGGCCCGCAGCCCGGAGGTGCAATGCCAGCTCCAAGCTTGATGCCAGAATATGTGGAAAGCAAACCAGAAGAAAAAGTGCAGGTCTTTGCCGCCACTCGCGACCATGCTGATACCCTCAGTCAAGATATTGCCACAATGTACGAAGCCGCTCTTGGTGTTGGTGGCGTAGGCCAACCCGGAGCAGAAGCTTATCCTGACAGCGACCTTTTTTCTGAGGCTGGTGTAAAAGCCACACTTCTGGCGGAAGAGCGCATGATTGCCGTAGCCAAACACAATGACCGCATTGTTGGTGCTATGGTGGCCGACCGGCTGAGCCCGTTCCACATCGAGCACAACAGCATGGCAGTGCGGCGTGATTGTCGCGGTATGCGCATAGGTTCTGCGCTGGTAGACGGCCTGAGAGATATTACCGAAGCCACGGCGCTCACCATCAACAGCACCGAACTGGTGACCCACAGCCTTGCCAGCCAGGCTGCCCATTTCCAGGCAGGTTTTCGCAATATCGTCGGTTTTGCTTTCTGCCACTATCCTTCAGTATTTTTTGTCAATCACCCTGAGTCAGTTTTGTGGGTGACACGTTTTCAAGGCAAACTAGTCAGTGCCATTAAGCAAATTCGCAGCACTCTGGGCCGTAAGTTAGGCAACACCACCAGTGATGTGGTGCAGGCAGTGCTAACAGCTCAAGCACAGGGCTCAATTAAACTTGCAGACGGACGCTTGAGCGAAGAGCATTTGCAATTAGTGGCGGAAGTTCTGCAGCATCGCACAGCCTATGTACCTCATGACTATGCGCCCATAGTGCAATCAATTTTATTTCAATTCGAAGATTTGCTCGATAGAAGCGTCAAGAGCAAATTTTTCCAGCGGGTTGATAATGAAGAAAATCAAGCAGAGCAGAACGCTGACGCCGCATCAGCTCACTTAACCATCGACTATAAAGATGGTTTCGGCCATAGTTATATTGTCTACCAACCTGATTTCAAATTTGACGCCGCAGCTCTCAGTGAAGCCGTCAAGAGTGTCAAAGAAAAAGATAAACGCTACATCTTGGTGCGTGTACCGGCCAATGAACCACAAGCGCTGGAAGTAATAGATCACCTGCGTGCCTCTGGTTTTGTTTTCCACAGTTACCTACCTCTTTATGGCTACAGAGAAAGAGATGGAGTACATCAGTTTTATGATGTTGTTACCCTGCAGTGGGTAGCACCACAGATAGTGGCGACGAACGCACTTCCTGGTGCTACAGATAGCGTAATTAAACTGCATGGCTATCCTGAAAATCTTTCCGGCCCGCTAGTGAAATTAATCGCAACCGAATTACGTAACGCTGATTTGCGCAGCGCCGAATTACGCAGCTCCGAGTGCAGCAAGGAGCAAAACCATGCTGGAAAGTAAACTAGTGGGCACACGCAAGAATCTCCCAAAAGGAGCAAAAGCAGTGCTGTCTGCTCTCAAACAAGCACCCGAGATGCTCAGCGCTCGCGATCTTTGCTTCCGCATGAAACTAACTAAGTTGGCCAGCGAAACTGCGGCACCAGGCTTGACCACGGTCTACCGCTCACTTGAACTTTTAACCAGGCTTGGTCTGGTTCAAGCAGTCAGCGTGGGCGACGCCGAAAAACGCTATGAAGCTATTGAAGCAGGTGAGCACAGCCACCACCTGATTTGCAAAGTTTGCCACAGCAATATCAAGATGAAAGACTGCTTGCTTTCAAGCATCGAAGAAATCATTTTACGTGAACACGGATTTTCGGTATCTGAACACTTGCTCGAATTATTCGGCACTTGCCGGTTATGCACTGTTGCTGCCAGCACTGTTGTTGCAAGTAGAGATACAGCACCAACCAAAACTATAAAACTTGAGAGAAAAGGAGAATTAAAATGAGGATTGCATTTCTTGGAAAAGGCGGAGCCGGTAAAACAACAACGTCATCCGGTTTCATACAATATTTAGCCAAGCGCTTTCCCTTTGTTGTGGCCGTAGACGCAGATCTTAATGCTCACTTAAAAAGTGCGTTGAATCTCAAAGGCGAGACAAAACAACTAGGTCTTCATTTCGACGAAGTGACTGAATATTTGCAGGGCGAGAGAAAAGACATCGGCACAAGACCGATGATTGGCACCACCCCTCCAGCTGTCGGTTCCAATTTCATCACGGCTAAAGCGAACGACGCCTTCATTGAAAAATACGCTTTAAAAGAAGGCAACATTGCTTTGCTCACTGTAGGCACCTATCAACAAGAAGATGTGGGCGGCTCTTGCTATCACGAGAAGCTGAAAAGCTTAGCCGGTATTTTCCACCACATGCTCGACACCAGTGAAGACATGGTCGTGGCCGACACCACTGCTGGTACAGATAATGTCGCTACATCACTTTCTTTCGCCTACGACATCAATGTCTTTGTGCTTGAGCCCACCGAAAAATCTACTCAGGTATTTCTTGATTTTGAAGAAATTGCTCCTCAATTTGCCAGCCGTACATTTGTGGTCGGCAACAAAGTAGATGGTGAAGAAGACGCCAATTACATCAAAGAAAGAGTTGGAGCCGACAAGTATCTCGGTTCGATACCGTTCTCACGCAATCTCAAGCGCTTTGAACAAGGTGAAGACGATGCTATTCTTGATTTCCAAAAAGAACAAGAAGCTACTTTCGACAACATTCTTGCCACCTGGACAACCAAAGCCAACGAACGTGACTGGACTACTTATCTCGAGCGTCTAAGAAAAGCCTTTGCCTGGGACTGTGAGCGCTGGTACAACGACTACTATAAAACCGACCTGGTCAAAGACATGGACGAGACTTTTACTTATGAAAAAGCGCTCAAAGAAAAAGGTCTTAGCGAAAAAGGACTCAGCAATAAAGAACAAGCAACTAAAAGCCCTGCACTGGTCTAGGTCAAACTGATGACGTCACCCTCTATTTCGCGCCGGAAAAGCTCGGATTATCTGCAATCGATGAGATTGTGGAGCAATTTCTTTGCAATTTCCGGCGCAGAAATTGCGGCAATGGAGCGGCAAGCAAGCATTGCTGGAAAGAATGTACTTGAACTTGGTTGTGGTAACGGCAGGCTTTGTTATCAACTGGCACCACTAGCCAAACGAGTCACAGGCGTTGACCCTGACGGTCGCCTGGTGCAGTTTGCAGCCGACTACGCAGCGCGCAATACCATCTCGAACCTCACCTTCTTAGAAATGGGAGCTGAGCAATTAGCTTTTGATGACGATTGCTTCGACGTTGTGATCATGCCGTGGATGTTCCATCTGGTTAAAGAACGCGACCAGGCGCTGGCCGAAGTGAAGCGTGTACTCAAAGCTGATGGTCATCTGTTTATTTTTGGCCTCTACGGAGATTGTGATTATGACCGTATCGCAAGGCGCTTTGTGCCTTCACGCGAACGCGATCTCGATGCTGCCGAAATTTACGAAGCACCACTTGAACGTGTATTCGAACAATATTTGAAAGAAGAAATTCCATACGAAGAAAGTGATTACTCCTTTATTTTTCCTGACTGCGCCGTCACCGCTGAAGCATTCACTTTTGCATTCAGCAACTGGTACGAGACGGAACTGAATGAAAAAGATAGGGCTCGTCTGCGCCACGTAATTCAACATTTCCGCAAAGGCAATAACATTCAGCTACGCACTCGCGGTGCGCTTTACAGCGCAGTCAATAATAAATCTGCTGGGAGCTGATTGCATGTCTATTGAATCAGTGGAATCTGTTGACTTTGAACGCGCACGAGAAGAAACACTCAAATACCATAAAGCCTACTATAGTCGTTTCAAACTATTCGAAGACGGCTCCTGGTTAGCGCATCCTGACGAACCTTTGATGCAGCTGCTCAACTATTTAGAAGGCAATATCAAAATTCTTGATTTGGGCTGCGGAGTAGGTCGCAATGCCATTCCTATGGCACAAGCTTTGCAGAAACAAAATAAAGAAGCCACAATCACTTGCGTAGATGTTTTAGCAGAATCAATAGATCTGTTGAGTGAGTATGCTGTCACTTATAAAGTTCAAGATATTATTGAGCCAGTACTCGCCGACAATGATGATTTCGCTATGGCTAAATCGCATTACGATTTGATTGCCGCAATCTCGACCCTGGAGCATTGCCAGGGCAAAGACCGCGTGCTCACTCTAATGCGCGAAATAGCAGCAGGCTGCAAAAGCGGTGGCTTTGTGCGCATTGAAATGACTACCAATCGCAACGTTGTTGATGTTGTTTCAGGCGAGGCCATTGCTACTTTTGTAGAAACTCCGCTGCTGCGCGAAGAAGTAGAAGAAATGCTGGCGCTTGCTTTTGCCGGCTGGAATGTGATTGCTAAAACTATCGACCCTTACGAAGAGACTTTAGAAAAAGAAGGTCGCTCGGTGCACTGGTGCTCGACACAGATCAATTTTACGGCGCAAAAACCCTGATTTTCGCTGCTTTTCGGCTCTTGTTGTCGGGGTCATTAATAGGTTGTGCCAGATTGCAGAGAAATTTGCGCAAAATTTCTCTGCGTTTTCGTAAGCTCTTTTAGTAACCAGCCGACCAAAGCCCGACGCTCACGGCGAAAGTATGGCACCAGAAAAGAGCACTTGCCCTGTGCCACTATCAGCGATGGCCATCAAAAATGGTCTGTCCAGAGTCATTGAGACAGGTTTCTCGACGCTCGGTGCCAAACCGTACCCTACCCCGACCGCCGTTACCGCGGCGGCTTCAGTACCGCTTTCGTCCACAGTTAATTTTGCTGCATGATTAATGAAGCTAACTTTTACACCTGGAGTGATCAAAGACAAATCGCAGTTATTAGCGAAAAGTTCACTCATACCAAGCTGCGACATTGCTTGATTGAGATTGTCACTAAATTCAATTTCCATCCGGGGCATTCGCAAAGCCACCGAAGTTTTCGGAACAGCATTCATAACCATGTTTGGATTTTTGATATATTCGATGCAGTGGCCAAAACTGCGACCAGGCTTGGGCAATACCAATTGCATAAAGTATGGTGATTGTTTGTAAGGCAGCTTTACTATCTGGGCATTTTCATCTTCCCGATAAGCCAAACTATCTACTTTAGACATCATTTTTACAGATTTTGCACCGCCACCAACCATATAAAAAGGGCTGTCTATGGTCTTCTCAGCATCAAATTTCTGTTCCCATTTAGCAAAGAAATAAATTGCGTTGCTGATGACCAGAAGGGTAGCTTCGTTGCAACTATTTTCATCCAGAATATGAGTGATTCTACCCTTGGTGGCATTCTCTGCCCAATAGTTGATTTGCTCAATCGCCTCAGGGGAGCCAAAATCTACTCCATATAAAGAGGCTGAATAGGCTTCTACGGCGTTATTGACAAAGCCTTCGTGGCAGCGCACCCCTTTACCAAACCAGAGAGCTGAGGCAATTGAGACTTCGTGGTCCGGTTTATCCATCACCAGGTAATTTAAAAGTTGCCTGTTCCATGGATTGATTTCATTGGGCTTCGGTAAATTGAGGGCAGCGGCCATTTGCGAATAGGTGTTTCCACCTGCCCCGTTATAGAGCATGCAAGCGGTAAGAAAAATACTGGTGGGCGACAACACTACATTTGATGTCGGTCTGGCCATGGCGAGAGTTTTAAGGACGTCTATACCAAACTGATTGTTCGAAGCAACGATGTGCTTCCAATAGTCTTTGTCGCTGGGAAGTAAAGTCTGCTGCATAACCAAAAGGTGACGTGGTTCCTAAAGTGGTGTCCCTAAGGTGATTTACCCGCTGGGCGGAATATATGCACACTTAAGTGATCAAATTAGAACTCTACGCCAGGCTTCTTTGTTGGGTCGAGGCCCAAATGGGAAACATCAGGGTTGAGGCTGGTCATGGGCCGTCTGGTTTGGTTGAGATTAGGCTCGGGGTTGCCGCCGCCGTTCTCGAACAGACCACGTTTAGATGGCATAGCCTCGCGTGTTTGTGGACGCAGACCACCATAGCGCGGTGTGGCTTGCTGGCCGGGAATTGCGGACAGTTGCCCGTCAGAACCATCGATAACGTTACCCATAGAGTCTACCGCTGGACCATTGCTCGAATTGCTCGGATTAGCCTCTGCGTAGCTTGGAATAATGCCGTTGGTTGCAGGCATAGGGTTGGGAAGACTACCGCCACCATTGAGGATGTTTCCACCGCCACCGTTGCTGCCTATCACCTCAGCAGAAGTAGAAGCAGTAACAGTAGCCTCGACAGCTTGCGGCAGTCCGATAAATTGTCCGCACTCAATGCAGAATTTACCTTTGCCGGCCAATTTTGTGCAATTTGGGCAAATTCGCGAAGCGCCATTGTTAGCCGGTGCAGCCGCTGAGCCATTGCCATTACCATGACCCATACCATTAATAGGAGCTTGCATGACCGGATTGGATCCGGTTTGAGACCCCAGCAACGCATTAGAACCGGTCTGAATAACCGGGCTGACAAAACCTGGTGCGGTTATGGGTCCAGGTGCAGCATCAGCCAGTTCGGCACCACGAGCGGCAACATTGCCGATGTCTTCGCGACTGGGGAAAGGCAAACTTCCTGCTGGCGTGGCAAAACTAGGTGCTGCAGGCGCGCCATTACCGCTACCACCAGCGCCGCCACCACCTGTGCCGCTGCTTGAGTCATCTCCGTCTCCGGCGTGTCTTCTGGCACTGACGTTGTGCAGCAAGTGCAGTTTGGCGATTTCTTCAATTCCGCGCAGGTCAACCATGAATGGCTTTGTTTCGCCAAATTCGGGATCGCCGGCTGGTGAGAGATAAACCAGAGCGTGGTGTTTTTCCATACGCTTAATAGAATCGGTGTCGACTCTGGCCACTACCTGTTGGCTGTGAATTCTGTTCCAACTGGTGGGGAAAATACCAAATCCGTTGGCCTGGAAGTGGTCGGCAATACCAGGGACAACCACCGCGTGTTTGCCGATTTCTTCTGAGAAGAATTTGGCTGTGGTTTCGTCTGCGTTGTGCAAGCAGACACGTACCGCGCTGTTGGAGAAAATAGTTTTCAATTCTGGTGCTACGGAGGCACCACCACTGGTGATCTGCGAAATGTTCTGCAGAATGATTGTCAGACCGCCGTTGGCACCACGGACGATAGCAGACAATCTGCCGGCCAAATCTATGTTCAAAGTTTGATATTCATCAAAGAAGGCAAAGAGAGGCAAGACCGATTTTGTACCATATCTGGTGTGCAAAGCTTGTTGCATCTGGTGCACGAAGCATGCAGCCAGCGACTCTGCGTCAGGACCAAGTGATGCTGGAGCACCGAAAATCAGCACTGTGGGCTGGTGCATACTGGTCTTCAAATCCACATTTGATTTTTCTGTGGCTTTGAGAATGGCGCGGTTTTTGAACATACGCAGACGGCCGCGTACACCCTGAATGTTTTTATCCCAATCACTGTCGGTACGAATAATCGATGAAAGACGTTGAGTCAATTCACCCAGTTCGCCGGCGTTGATATTTGGATCTGCTTTCAATTTACGCAACGATTCAACAATGTTGCGGCGATTGTTTACCAGTTTCATCAAACCATATGGATTACATGGCAGTGGATCAAGCTGAGATGGTTGGCCGTTCTCATCTTCGCCCATGACCTGCACACCACCCCATTTGAGCAGTTGAGTCAAGCCTTCGATGTAACCTAGATCTCGCTCTGCCCAGTGCTGTTCTTCAGCTTCTAACGAGTTGATGTCTTGCACAATTGATGTGGCAAACGTGACTGCGTCTTGATCGAGCGGGTTCCAACAAATTGAATCAGCATCTAATGGGTTGAAGTAGAGCGTGCGGAAACCGGCGTGTTCAGCTTCAGGCAAGACTGTGTATTTGAAACCTTCGCGGCGTTCATCTAAATTAGGATCGTTCGCTTTAGCTTCTAAAGCAATAATGACGCATGGCTTGGCCAGCAAAGCTTTGATTACGGCCCGCATCAAGGTTGTTTTACCTGAACCTGACGGAGCAACAATGAACATGTTTTTGTTTGGCAGGCGACCCATGGGAATGGTCACCGGCAGGTGGGTGCGCGCTAGGAATCCGAACGGAATGACTACGCCGTCAGATTCTGTCCAGGTGGCATTAGGATTTTTGCCGCCCATGCGACCATGCCTGCGTCCGTTGGGTGGGCATACATAAGAGCGCTCATAATCGCGCGGGGTCATCAAACCAGATGGTGGGTTGAAAGTTCTGATTGTTTGCCAGGGGAATAATCTTTTCTTGTGCGCAGCAGCAATGATTAGAGCCAGCAGCACCAGAGTAGGCATCAAAATGGCTATTGATGTTGCATCAAGGAAGCCTTTGCCTTTGCGCGGGGCAAAGTTTTGCACTTGTTGGCTGTGTTCAGGTCGGCCTTCAAGACGAAGATTTTTGCCCTGCACTGCCTGGCCCATGGTTGGTACAAGACCGGTTGTTGGCCGTGGAATAGGCGGCGGGCCGCCATCGGCCCCAACGAGACTAGCACCCTGCTGAATCAGCGGACTGGGTGGTTGTTGCACGGGCTGCGGTATAGCTGTTGGATAAGATTGGGGAGGATAGCCCATCTGTGAGTATGACGACGGCTGTCCGCCAGTCTGAATGGGCTGCTGCAAAGGCATTTGCGCTGGCTGAACAGGGCTTTGATATTGCTGCGCGCCATTATATTGAACAGGAGCTTGCGAATAAGTCTGTGGATAAGGCGAAGCCTGCAAGCTGCCGCCACCTTCATAGGGCGCGCCCACCGAACCCTGCATTTGCATGCGGCGTTCGTACTCTCTGGCAGAAATCTGCTCGTTGCTATCCATATCGCGATAGGACGAAATCAGACCCCTTTCATTTATTTGCGCAACCCACTTCATCGAGGTCTCCTCAGACACAAATTGATCGTTACTTACTTATACCTTTTATACAAGTAGTTGCACAACAAAACCCGCACCAGTTCTGCGGTGAATACGAAAAGAGAAGCGATTATCTACCAAAAGTTTCGTATTTCTACCAAGCCTTTCTATTATCATGCCACAACTGATGTTTTCTCGTGGCCTCGATCATGACGCTGGACCTTCGCTGATACCAGCTATTTTTAGCTGCCCATTAACCTTCTTCACTAAATAGATATAGTTACACGGTTTACTGGTGGGCGGCTGGTCAGGCAAAGTCATATCCAGCGTTCCGCGCACTGTCACTTCGATAGAGCCATCTTGCAAATTCTGCCCTGCCGCCACCATGGTTTGATTGAAATTACTTTTGATGCCAGATCCGAGAATGCCCTGGGCCACTTCAGGAGTCCACACACTGGTTTGATAATTTTGCGCGCACTCAGGCGTCATCAGGTTCATGGCTGATGTTTGCGAATTTTGGGCGGAAGCTGATGAAAAATCCCAGGCCAGAGGCAAAAAGCCTTTGACAATTTCGGTAGCAGCATTTGGCTGCACCATATCTGCGGCATTAGGTGGTGGAGTAGCCGGCGTCTGCCCCTGATTCAAATAACGCCCTCCCACTGGGCGCGCCTGACCAGTGACATCAGGATCTGACTCAACCCGTGTCCTCGGCCTCGTCTTCGAAGGTGGCCCAGAACTTTGAGGTGAAAGAAAAAGCGTCAACGCCGCGCCAGCCATAACCCCGGCTAGCCCGACAGTAATCAAAGTCATTTTGTATTTCTCACCGGCTTGATAATCAAACATATACATATCAACCCGCCGTGAGCAAATCAGGTGTAAAGGTCTCTGGTGTGTAACCCTGACCAAGTAGATGGCAGGCCCAACGCGCGTCGCCGGCGCAAAGTTCAATCATTTTTGAACGCATGGGTTGGTCTGTGTTTGGTTCTGTTGTGGCTACCCAATACATGAAGCGCGGCACCACCAGCTTCACTACTCCGCGAGAGAGTTTGTGATAGATGAGAAAGGCGTCTGAATACTCTCTGTTTTTACGTGTGAGGTGGGCAATGGCGCCCATTTCTTGAGGAGTGAGACCGCAGGCTTCGCGAATCAATTCAAAGTTTGAAGGGTCATTACCAAGAATGATCTTGATGGCACTGTTGGTGGCAAGGTTGCGCGCGCGATCATCGCGCAATAAGTCACCAAGCTCTTGCGAGATGCCTATGAACAGTAGACCTAAGTGTCGGCTGGTACGCGAGGCGTCTTCAACCAGAGTCTTGCCGCCTTCATAACGCAGCAGTCTCCACAACTCGTCTATGCAAAAAACGAAGCGCGATGGTTTACCCAGAGCAACTTGTTCAGCTTTATGCTGAGCCGCTCTACGCAATACATAGTCAGAGACGAACAAAGTGACAACGGCTTCTAAAGTTTTGTCGTGAGCCAAATCTGAGGTGTCAAAAACCATCAGCTGCGTATCAAGGGGAATGGATGTAGGCCCATCAAAAAGCTTACCGAAAATAGCACCCTTGCAGTAAAGACTGAGGCGGTTGGACAAATCTTCGCAAGTATCACCACGCTTGGTTTTGCCATGCTTAGTTGATTCGTCGGTGAGCCAGGCCACCAGGTCAGATTCAATTGGAATGCGTCCGGCCTCAGCGCAACTTTTATAAATAGCCTGAATGCCTTGCATCAATATTGGCTTTTCATCTTTGTTGAGCGCTTGCTCACCACGTTCGCCAAGCATGACTGAATGGAAATTCAAAATTTTGATAATGTGTGATTCAGGTGGGCTGGCCGGATCTACAGCTTTGCCATCGGGGCCCTGATATGGCAAGTCGTATAGATTGATGCAAACCTGGCCGTCAGGGCCGAGTTTGATATAGGCGCAGTCGTCATAGACTTCAGTCAACATGCGATATGAGCCTGATCTATCGATGATTACCGTCTTAGCTCCAGACAAAGTTTTCATCTGAATAATTTGTTGCGCCACCATAGATTTACCTTCACCCGGCTGACCGAAGACGATGCAGAGGGCGTTTGGTAATTTTTCATCATATGGATTAAGGAAGACCGGCTCTAGAGTTTCTTTGGAAAATCCTAACCAGTCACCGTATTCAGAGCCTAACTTAGCATGAACGAAGGGGAATGAATTTCGCACTGTGGGTGTGCGCACGGCTTTACCGCGACGAGCAACATCAACACCTAAGCCAGGCAGACTGCCGATAAATAGTGATCTTTGTTCATGGTGACCAATGATAAATCTGGCACCACGACACTGCGAAGCAGCTGATCGTACAAATTCGGTAGAGCGATTTAGCTCTTCTAAGCTGTCGGCAAAGAGAGTGAAATAAATGGCGTAATTGAACACTTCCATGTTGGTGGTGTACAACTCTGAACCAATGGTAGCGGCTTCCTGTGCCTTTTCCGCTTCTTCCTGGTTAGGGGCTGAGCGCTGACCCATGATGCCCTGATAAGTGTTGGCTGATGCTTGCGCTTGTTTTTTCTGCAAGCTCTTACGGAAGAGTTCTTTGTCTAATTTATGCGCATAAATATTGAGACGCCACTCGCAGTTAAGGCGCAGCAAGGGTTGCAACCAGAGCGGCCCGGTGCGCTCTGGCAGCCGGTTCATATAAAGGGTGCGCACATAGCGCCCCGCTACTTCAGGGTTAGTTAAATCGGCACCAGGGTCGGTGGCTTCAATATAATCAGTCATATCTGAAATCTTGACGAAGTCAGGCGAACTGAAGTCATAACAAGATTCGACTAATTGTTGACGCACCGTGGCTGGTTCCATATCAGGAAAGACGCGTCTGATCATTGGCGGCACAGGTTGAGTCTGGGGGCGCACCGGCACTGGCAAGGTGTCTTCTGATTGCTCCGCTTGCTTAGGATTAAGCTCGCGATAAATCATGCGAAAATATTCCAGGGCAGACACTGGCCGGCCGGCCATACCACAGGCACCAAGCTGGCTGACATAACCATTGGCCCGCTGCACTAATGTGGTGACATTCTTAAAATGGCTTCCCACAGTTTGTCTGGCAGCCTGACTTGTCAGTGCATTCATCACTGAATTGACAGCGGCATCAATCATTGTCTGCTTCGGTGGTTTTTCTTTAGGAGGCCGATAGCAGAAAGTGACATAGAACTTGAGCTCAGGCACAAAGTTGCGCGACAAGAGCGACGCCTGGTCGTTCTCTACTACTTTGGCCACATATCGCAAGAACGGATCTTCATTAACTTCGACTGGATGCCTTTGAAAATATTCGCGCTTAGAAATGTTATGACAGACAACCGTTAACTGCGCCGAAGTGTCGATACCATTGAGAAAACCAGTAAAGTGATTCATCAAAGAAACCAGACGCATCTCGTCAAAACCTGAGACGTGCACACCATCAAGCTCAAAGACGCATCGATAAGTACCGTCCTTCAAACAAAGAATGCCCTGTCCGGAAGCGTCATCATGGAATAAATCCCACAATGGCAAAATGCTGGCGGCTGATGTATGGGGTCTCGGTACAGCATGGCCAGGAATCTTGCCTAAAATTTCAGCAGAAACCGGCGCCTCTTTATCTTTGCCTCGTTTGAAAAAACCAAGCAAACTATTTTCTTTAGAGTAAGACCGATTTATGGATGTGACCATTAAGTAAGCAGAACTCCTTTAATCAATAAATTCCGGCAGTTTTTCGTCAGTCAAAAACCTGACAGGATTTGGATCAGGCCCAGGAATCAGCACTTGTGAGCCGGTATAAAAATTGAGCAAAGTCTCCCAGTAGGATGCTGAATGGTTGAGAGTAACCAAACAGTAGAAAGGGCCAAGGATGCCGAAAAACAGACATATATAGAGCCTGAGATCTTGCCCATTGAACATGAGCGGATTCATCCACGAATAAAGCTGCGTGGAAACAATCAAGCTGGCAAGAATCGCGAACAGCTGATCAAAACGCATACCAAATAACTTGGGAGCGTCTTCTAAGTTTAGAGGTGTAATGTCATCCATAATTTCATTCTACTTAAAAACTTGGCTTTTAAACGGTCAACTGACGGCCCCACGGTGGCCAGGAACAAAAATCATACCTACGATATGTGGTGGAAGCCTTACACTGCTTTTATTCCCAGAAACTGCGAACTCCTGCATCTTAGAAACCAGCTCAGTGGGAAGACCCGCAGTTTTATCGACCTTCTCAAAATGATTAACCGCTAGAGCAAAGTCACCGGTAAGTCTCGCAATCTCGCCCATAACATAGTTGTAGCGACTACGGTTGCCGGCCCAGCTGTCATCGTTTAAGGCCGTTTGCAGCTCTGACTTGGCCAGGGCAAGAAATCTGCTGCCGTCCACCCCTTGTTCTTTGGCACACCAGTAACCATTTAAAGCGAGCACTGCTTTATCTAGGGCGTGCACATTATGTTTACGACCCGAAGCCACGGCATGGGCGAACTTTTTTGCCGGTTCTGTAGGCGGGCTGTCAGGCACCACTTGCGGCAGATAAAAATGCTCCTTAAACGATGACAACCACCAGGTGTAGATGCAATTAGGACACATGGCAAGCAAACTTGAGCGTAATTCGGCATCAGGTAAAATGCGATGCAAGTCGCTCTCAACGGGAGTAGTGGGGTCGATGGCAGGCATTCTTGCCACTTCATAAGTGGCGAAAATTGTTTGACATTCAGGACAGACCACTGTCAGATGGCGCAGTTTAAAGAACTTCATGGCTTTGACTTTGCTGTTTTATCAGCCGCTAGCATTGGTAACGATTGAATTATCAACCATTACCGTTGTTGTAGCCATCCTGGCCCAACATCCGTTCCATCATACGCTTGACCAGGCGATCTTTCGGCACAGGCGATTGATCATATCTGGCTACGGACCCAGACTGGTCGCGAACAGGCACCGGTCTTGGCACGAAGCGAGGATCCTGGCGTACGGAATCGACATAATCTTTGCTCAGATAAGGCGTTCCGTATGTTTGCGGATCGGTACTGTGAGCGTCAACAATCGCTCTGGCAGTATAGACCGCGCCGTAATCAATGTTATTGGACTGCCACTTAGGATCAGCGTCAAACATTGATTGAACAATTTGCACATCACCCATGGAAACATTAGAGGCACCCACAGCTTGAGCAGCCACTGCCACAGCCGGCATAGATTCCGGATTTTGTGAGTAGGCTTGAACAGCGGTTTCGAGCAACTGATATTTACCAGGATCCGAATCACTCTTAGTGGGATCGTAAATTTGTTTCCAATCCATCCCACTGGCTCTCAAATCTGCCACCACTTGCTTGACCAGATTTTGCGAACCGCCAAATTGACTGACGGCACTGGATATGGCTTGCTGTTGAGCGCCGCCATAATCTACAACCTGACCAGATACAGACTGCTCGACGTCCATGGAAACATTTTCGCTGGGCAAACTACCGCTGCCACCACTGTTGCCACCATCGACGCGGCCGATTTGAATCTGACCGGTGGAAGATCCGACATTACCACCAGGCAGTTTAACTGAGCCAAGATTGACGTTGCCGCCGCCGCCTTGATTGCTTGGAGGTTGCAAGCGGGAGTTGACCACAGTTGGCCCACCGCCTTGCAAGTTAGGCAAGTTATTAGGTAGAGGAATAGCGTTAGGGTTGATGTTCGATGCGCCTGCAGAAGGGCCGTCGAGGAAGAGATCAACGTCGGCTGTGCCGCCGCCGCCACCACCACCGCCGCCACCAGATACAGTGACACCACCGAGGGTCATACCACCACCACCAGACGGAGGAGGTGATCCGCCACCCATGTGAGCGCTGCCCAAATTGACATGGCCACCACCGCCGCCACCACCACCACCGCCCCCGCTAGGGACGAAGTTGGCCATGACTTTGCTGCCGCCGTGCAGGGTGTTGTAAGCGCCTACATAATCTTCAGGTCTAGCACCAGGGCCGACCATGGCAGCTACTTGGTCTACTGTGGCGAAGTCGCGGCATACGGAATGGCCATCCTCATCCATGATTCCAGCCAGGGTCAATGCACCAAGTGTATTCACAACTTCAGCAGGCATAGATTGTGCACGGTTGCCGTACCAGGCATCTTGCACCAGTCCACTTGTACCTTCAGGAATTTCAGCCTTCGCACGAGCCTGCATATACTCGCCACCACCACGAATGGCAGCTCCACGCAACCATGGCTGTGCTTTGAGCACGCTCTGGTTGGCAGCCACGGCTCTGTTGACAGGGCTGATTGGCAAACCACTCTGGATGAGAGCATCAGTGGCAGGGCCCATTCTCCAGCTCCATCCAGATTCTGGCGAATCGGTGCTGGTCATAATGTGAGCAGCCCAAGCTTGCTGGTCTTCACTCATTGGTCCGTATCTGTTGACCAGGTGCTCGGTGTAAGCGTTGCCTTCTTCACCATTAATGTAAGACTGAGCACCAAGTGCCGCATGCTTAGACATAGAGCGGGCAAATCTTTGTTTGGCGGCAGCAGTTTGACTCCATGAACTGCCGTTATAAGCCAAAATACCAGCAGCGGCTCTTTCAGCCATTGATTGCGGTTTATGCTCGCCGGCATCAATAGATGACTGTCTGGCTGCGTCATAAGCTTCGGCATCGGTGCTCATCAACTCGCCGTAAGCGCCGGCCATGATTTGCATACCTTTTTGCTCATCAGACGCGCCTTCGCCAAAGCGGACGTGCATCATGTGGCCTTGATTATCGTAGATGTTTTCTGGCTTACCACTGCGTGACACACCCAGAGTGGCGCCTTGAGCCAATCTGATGGCTGCTGCGGCGACTCTGTAAGGCACGTGTCTGTAACCGGCTTGCATATAACCATCAAACATCGAAGCTTTCTGGCCGCCGCTAGGCTGAGTAGGTTGAGCTGCAGGTCCACCTGGTGGCATACCACCACCACCACCACCAGCACCGCCGCTACCATCATCTCCACCGTCGCCGCCGTCACCGCCATCCATAAATTTAGTTGCAGTTCCAGCCGTAGGTGGTGCGCCGCCGGTACCACCAGTGGTATTGGCAAACTGAGTAGGTGTAGCTACGGGAGGCACAATACCTGCCCCCTTAGCACCGGTGACCTGAGTAGTCACAGTTGGATTAGCTGTTTGGTTCGTCGGCGGCACTATCTTGCCGGTGGCAGATGTAGTGGTGGTAGTGCCGGTGGCATTGTCTAATTTGTTAGCACCAGGCATAGTGGTGGCCCCTGTGGCCCGAACGACATTGGCTGCGCCCAACGCTCCGGCTGCTTCAAGACCTTCTTCAACTAATTCGGTATTGGTGACTACCGGAGCGCCTGCATTGTTGACTCCAGTAACTGGGTTGACATTAGTCTGTAGTGGATTCCCGCCCATTGGTGGGACCACACTGCCGGCTCCGGTACCCGTGCCGACAACTTTAGCTGTGGTGTTGGTCTCAACTTTTTGTTGAGGTGAGGTGGCAGCATTTTTAAGCGCTGCAGAACCTGCCATCACTGTGGCTGCTGTAGCCAGAGTAGCTGCTGGATTGGCACTATTGACGCCAGGAGTTGTGGTGCCCAATTTATTGGTTTCGGCTCCAAGCACGTTTGCAGCTTGCTGCCCTTCTTCAAGTGTTTCAGTATTGGTACTGACCACAGGAGTGCCTGCAGGGTTGTTGATTCCATTAACAGGGTTGGCATTAGTCTGTAGTGGGTTTCCGCCCACTGGTGGGACGACACTGCCAGTGCCAGTACCGGTGCCTACAACTTTGGCCGTCGTGTTGGTCTCAACTTTTTGTTGAGGTGAGGTGGCAGCATTTTTAAGCGCTGCAGAACCTGCCATCACTGTGGCTGCTGTAGCCAGAGTAGCTGCTGGATTGGCACTATTGACGCCAGGAGTTGTGGTGCCCAATTTATTGGTTTCGGCTCCAAGCACGCTTGCAGCTTGCTGCCCTTCTTCAACTGTCTCAGTGGTGGCATTGACCACAGGAGCGCCTGCGGCGTTAACACCAGTTGTTGAAGCAGGGGTGTTAGTCTGTAAATTGGCTGCTGCGCCAACTGGAGGAACGACACTACCAGGTTTACCAGTAGTAGAGCCGTCGCCTGTCACCTTGCCGGTGACGTTGGTTTCGACTTTTCCTTGAGGGGAAGTGGCAGCATTCTTCAGCGCTGCTGAACCCGCCACAACTGTAGCTGCTGTTGCTAGAGCAGTAGCTGCAGTAGCGGCATTGTTTGTGCCTTGCTTATTATTGAATGTTCCTTCTTTAGCATCAGCGACAACTGGAGCCCCAGGATCGGCAGGGTTCAAAGTTTCGTCGCCGGTGACAATTGCTGTAGTTGGATCAATACCCTTACCAGTGGCGATGGCACTAGTGGCGGTGGCTAGCTGAGAAGAGTTAATTGGTGGCACAACCGGTTTGTTACCGTTACCTGTGGCAACAGGATTGACACCAGGTTTGGGAACAACATTGGTCTCGCCTTTGACTGTTTCAAGCTTGGCGCCTGTGCCGCCGGGTTTGCCGCCATCAACAGTAGTTTTTGTAGAGCCGTCAGGGTTGAGATTAGCATTAGGCGCGCCGGTAGTTGTAGCATTAGCTACCTTCATGCCAGGCACCACTGCTGATGCCACTGCTTTGGTGCCATCTTCGTTCTGACCGGTAACTTCGACTTCATCGCCGGCTGTCTTCAGGCTGGCACCATCAGTGTTTGTGCCGACTCCACCGGCCTTAGGCAAGTCACCAGGCTTGATTCCGGTAGCAAGATCTTTGCCTTTGGCTGTGGCTTCAGGGCCATTTACTTTTCCGGCAGCATCTTTACCGTCAGCCAGTTTAGCGCTGACTGTAGCCTGGTCTTTTAATACTTCGCCAGCTTTACCTTTGTCGCCAGCTGCCGGCGGCACAGTCGCCTTAATAGGTTGGCCTTTAGAGTCAAGCAGCTCTTTGCCTTTGCCGTCGGTCAAATTGCCGGCGGCATTAACTAGGTTGCCTGTGGCTTTCGCCGCTTCGGCAAGCTGTTGCGCGCTCAAATCTTTACCGGTCTGATCACCAGTTCCAGCCGCTTTGTTGGCTTCAGACAGAGCACCATTTGCGCCTGCTGCTGCCATGCCTGCTCCGACCACGCCAGCCACTGCGGCCACCGTAGCGCCGTTCTTCCCTGCGTTGGCCAGAGCTTCAGCTGCACTCTTATCGCCAGGATTAGCTGGTGTTATTGGTTTAGTTCCGGGCGGAACGACATTGGCACTGGTGCCCTGCTCGCCTTCGCCTTTGGCTCCTTTAGCTCCAAGTGGATTGGCCGCAGGCGCGATTGGTTTGCCGTCTGGTCCTATACCAGCACCACCCTTACCATCTTTTGGCCCCTTAGGACCTTCTGGTGGCTTGATTGGTTTACCGTCAGCTCCAAGACCACCAGCGCCGGGTGGCGGCTTTTTGCCGTCTTTACCAGGAACTTGACCTGTGGCTGCTGCGCCTCGAATATCTTTCAATAGTCCTGGATTGGCAACGTCATTAGCCAAACCGTTAAGTTCTACGCTTTGTGATTTTGGAGCACCTTTTGCTCCGGCATAACCAAAGTTACCCACGGCATTGGCAAAGTGTTTACCGCGATCTGCAAGCATTCCACTTAGAGCCTTACCACCTGAGAGCAAACCACCAGTGACCAGACCAGCAGAGATGAAATCTGACATTGGTGAAATCTGTGCGCGAGCCAAGAACGACGGCACTTGAATCATGAGCTGCAGAACGCCCACGGCCATAACGATTTTGCCCCACGGGTTAAAGTCGGAAAGAACCACAATTACCATAATTTTGAGCATGCCTACCCAGACAAAGGTCCAGAGGCTGACTTCAACAAATGAGCGCACGAATCCGGAGCAGACATTTTCAGTGTCAGGCAAAGCGAAGAAGACGAGGAAAAGAGGTGCGAACATATATTGAGCGGTGAGCAAAGCAGTTTGAATGGCCTTGAGCACAAGAATATAAATTAGTTGGGCAATCAAAATGCCGCCCAGCACTAAGTAAATAATCAGACCAACAAAGGCAACCAGGCTACCAACCGTTCCCAAAACAATACCACCAGCGCCACCGCCGAGCACACCACCCAGCACTTGGCCGGCGATAGGTGCAGTAGCATTGGCCAACAAGCCGGCACCAGCTACGAGACCGCCTTTGACAGCAGCGGCCATAGCGGCATCAAGCATTGCCACCTGGTCAGCAGAGTTGAAATAGAGCGCCTTGATCATTTCGTTGGTGATCTGAATTTCAAAAGCGTAAATTGTCGGCCAGGCTAAAAGCAGACCGGAAGTGAAAATCAGACGACCAACTGCACCCATCATGTTGCCGCCGCCGCGCCAGGCAGCTTCGGCCCAATATTTCCAGATGCAGAGAATGAAGAGCAATAAGAGCAAATCGATGGCGATACCGTACATGATATCGGCGCCTTGACGAACGTAAGGCGAAATATCGTCAATGGCGGCACCTGGTTGGCCAGGTGTAGTGCTCAATCCGTTGACGGCGATGTTGGGGTTAAGTACAAAGATGCGCAAGAAGCCGGTGAGGAATTGCACAGCATCTGCGACCCAACCGTTGATAAATTCACTTAGCCATTTACCAATCAACTGACCAATATTGGCGAAGAAGTTGGAGATGATGTCGTCTCCCCAGAATGCGCTTAAGCCCTGATAGGTCTCGTTATAAGCACCAAAATCAGGCCATAATTGTTGCTCGACGTTTTGCGCCACAGCTTCTGTGTTCTGCTCAGCTTGCTGTTGAACTAACGTGGTTTGACCAGGAGCGTCGTAAATATTTTCGGCAGTAGGTTGAGTCGCGCTGGCGCCAGGACTGGTTGAACCGCCGTCAGTTGGAAGGAAATCATCGTTTGGCGAAGGCACCATAGTTTGCGCCAGCACCACCGGTACTGCAAATGCGAATGGCGCAAGCAGCATGAGGAGTGCCACGAGCGCTAATAATTGCTTGTGAAAGCGTCTTTTAAAACTGGCTTGACTGTTTCCGTTATCCACTGTGGTTTTTTGCTTTAAAAAAAGAAAGTAAAGACTGCTTATTGGGCTCTATGAGGCCGGCAAAAGTATCTCGTGTAAAACACTCTAGTGCCAAAATAAAAACTTGTCAGTGTGGTTATTCCCATTCTGCGGGCAAAACAGGCATCTTTTAATGTCCTGTTAAGGCTTTCGGGGGATATTTTTACTTGTTTAGATTTTTTAGACCTTCGCAAGCACACGTCAGCACGATGCTGATATTACTTTAAGGCCCCTTGTGGGTTTTGACACCCCGGTCATTCCCATCCTAGAGGCGTTTTGATAAATGATTTTTGTTTGGTGTTTTTTGGCTGCCTGGGTGGTAGTTAATTTTGACTTTCCAAAACGCAGAGAAATTTGCGCAAAATTTCTCTGTAATATTAAATGTCAGACCCGAATCTTCGCGAGGCAAAGGCGGGCAACGTTTATAGGCCTAATGAGCCTTTGTCAGAAGAGAGCCTTTGTCAGAAGAGAGCCTTTGTCAGAAGAGAGCCTTCGTCAAAGGACAGCCTCTGTGGCACGAGTGCGGTAATTTGATTAACGATAACAGCCGGCATTGGACTTTTCCGAGTCGGTGGCTTACGACTTGACGGCAATATATGGGAACATTCTCGAAAAAATTTGTGAGGATATTATCGCTGCAGAAAGATAGACCATCCAAACAACTGTCACTTGGATTTAATTGGATATCTAACAGCTGCGATACGCATTCAGAATTATTTTCAGCTTCTTGTCGGACCAATGTTGTTCGCCCAGATGCATCGCAACAGGGAAAACCTAATACCTGTGACTTCCCCAAAATAGCAAAATGCTCGCACGTGATCGGCGTATTCGCCCATTCGACAAAAATGCCGGTCGAAAAATCACAAACTAGTAAGAGACCTGCCAGTGTCGCGAATTTTTGCTTTAACGAACGCTGCACAAATTGAGTAGGGCTGGTTAGATTAATCACTATCTCGCATCCTTGTACCTGCGTGCACACAGGGAAATGCGCGCAAACTTTTCTATCACGATCAAATTAGCCTAAAATCCATAAGATTAAGCTGAGTGGGCATTTAGGGACAACACCGTCGTATAGCTGGCAATTTGTGTGCCACGGATGTTGCATGATTTTTGCCAATCGATTCTGCACTCGAATCATTCGTGTGTATGCGATGTCTTCCAAATTGGCTGCAAGAATACAAGCCGTATCGTGGGAATGAAAGCAGAGGCGGTGTGCCGGTTCGGTACTACCAGGACACACCTGCTGTTCAATATCTTGAGCGACTGCATCAAGATTGTTTTCGGCCTGCTCCAAGACAAGTGTCGTCTTTCCGAATCGGTCACAGGAACTTGACCGAAGGGCTTTAGCATCAGCACGAGTTTCACAAAATGGCGTATTCGCCCAGTCGACCAAAATGCCGGTGGAGAAATCACAAATAAGTAGCAGCCCAGCAAAAATCGCCAATCTTTGTTTTAGCGAACGCGGCACAGATGGAATTGGGCCAGTTAAGATAGTCATGATTTTCGCTTCCAAAAAAGTTTTGCGGTTTTATTACAGTAAGCCCTGGCGCCAATTTTGGCACCCCGGTTATCCCTCCTCTAATAGAGCAGAGAAATTTGCGCAATTTTTCTCTGCGTTTTGGACACAGCATATTCAAACCATCCAATCGACTATCAAATCGACGCCAAACTAGACAATCAACACAGCAAAAAGCCGGGCTGGGCCCGGCTTTTAAACTTATTTTCGATGAGCGAACTGTCTCGAATTAGAGACCGCCACCCAGACCACCCATGTTGTTGATGGCGAATGTTCCGAGCAAGTGAACTGCGGTTGGTCCGCCGAATCCGATGCCCAAGCCTTTTGCAACGTTCATGGCCGATTCTCCACCGTCTCTTTGGCCGAAGGCAATTTTCATGCCAGCTAAAGATGATGGAACAGTCGATAGAGCAGTAACTACGCGGGAAATATCTCTTGCACAGTCATAACCGTAGTCTGCCAATTGGCCTACTTCGTTTGATTGTCCGTAACGTGGGTCTACTGGGGCACCTACAAGGCCTTGTGCGTGAGCGGCCTGGTCATATACTCCGAAAGCCATCAAAACCAACTGGGGAGCAAGTACAAATCCCAGGCGGGTAGCGACTTTGAAAGAGTGAGACTGAGAAACTTTTTTAGCGAGGGATGTAACTTTATTCATGGTGGAAGAAACCTCTGATTGCGTGGAGCAGCTTTTAGTGCGGGTGTCAGACTTAATTTGTTGATTTGCAGTTGACCGACATGCAATCGCTTCGTCTGGCTTATGGGACAACAATAAGGCTTTGCGGAGGCCTTGGATATGTTGTAATTCCCATGGCAAACGG
Source organism: Cyanobacteria bacterium auto_48_18 (assembly GCA_036170915.1). GTDB lineage: Bacteria > Cyanobacteriota > Vampirovibrionia > Obscuribacterales > Obscuribacteraceae. The sequence goes on along the minus strand of JAVHQC010000033.1, from coordinate 180,021 downwards.
CAATTTTGCTCATTTTCAGAGATTTTCATGGTGGCATTACGAAGTCAAGTGGAACTTGATTCCGTCGCGCTTTCAAATTGTTCGAACGAGCTCTACATAGTCGTCATAACTAGATAAAGCAAGAGCCGGGCAGAACCCGGCTCATTAGAGCTTTTTTGCAGAGAGTCTGAACGGTTGAGCCTCTAATTAGAGACCGCCACCCAGGCCGCCCATGTTGTTGATGGCGAATGTTCCGAGCAAGTGAACTGCGGTTGGTCCGCCGAATCCGATGCCCAAGCCTTTCGCTACGTTCATTGCTGATTCACCGCCGTCTCTTTGACCGAAGGCAATCTTCATGCCGGCTAAAGATGATGGAACAGTGGACAGAGCAGTAACTACGCGGGAAATATCTCTTGCACAGTCATATCCGTAGTCTGCCAATTGGCCAACTTCGTTTGATTGTCCATAACGTGGATCAACTGGTGCGCCAACCAAACCTTGTGCGTGAGCGGCTTGATCATAAACTCCAAAGGCCATCAACACCAACTGGGGAGCAAGTACAAATCCCAGGCGTGTTGCGACTTTGAAAGAGTGCGACTTCGAAACTTTTTTAGCGAGGGATGCAACTTTATTCATGGTGAAAGAAAACCTCTAGTTGTAGATAGGAGCGAAGAGTTTGTCGGTTGCGATTTGCTGAAATCATTATTGGATTTGCGTTTCGTCCGGCTTATGTGTGAACAATAGCTTTTTCCCACCGGCCTGAATATGTGGAAAACACGAAGTGCGAAAAGTTTTTTTCTGCACTTAATCAAGCAGAGAAATTTGCGCAATTTTTCTCTGCGTTTTGGAACTATCTATTAGAGGCCCCCTAGCCAACCGCGCAAGACCATCAACACAGCAAAAAGCCGGGCTGGGCCCGGCTTTTAAACTTATTTTCGATGAGCGAACTGTCTCGAATTAGAGACCGCCACCCAGACCACCCATGTTGTTGATGGCGAATGTTCCGAGCAAGTGAACTGCGGTTGGTCCGCCGAATCCGATGCCCAAGCCTTTTGCAACGTTCATGGCCGATTCTCCACCGTCTCTTTGGCCGAAGGCAATTTTCATGCCAGCTAAAGATGATGGAACAGTCGATAGAGCAGTAACTACGCGGGAAATATCTCTTGCACAGTCATAACCGTAGTCTGCCAATTGGCCTACTTCGTTTGATTGTCCGTAACGTGGGTCTACTGGGGCACCTACAAGGCCTTGTGCGTGAGCGGCCTGGTCATATACTCCGAAAGCCATCAAAACCAACTGGGGAGCAAGTACAAATCCCAGGCGGGTAGCGACTTTGAAAGAGTGAGACTGAGAAACTTTTTTAGCGAGGGATGTAACTTTATTCATGGTGGAAGAAACCTCTGATTACGTGGAGCAGCTTTGGTGCGGGTGTCAGACTCAGTTTGTTGATTGCCGTTGACCGACATGCAATCGCTTCGTCTGGCTTATGGGAGAACAATAAAACTTTCCCACGGCCTTGAATATGTGGTAATTCCCATGCAAGACGGAGAAATTACTCATATTTCGAGGAATTCGTGGGAGAAATACGTAGCCGCCCAACGCCAGTTGAGTCAAAAGCTGATGTGAGTAGTCGAGGGTCTGGACTGATTTGAACAATATTCGGACAAAACGCAAGAGCCGGGCCAAAACCCGGCTCTCGAGAGCTTTCGTCAGCAGTCTTTATATAGGTGTTTCGCGTCTCTTGGTTTAGAGACCGCCACCCAGACCGCCCATGTTGTTGATGGCGAATGTTCCGAGCAAGTGAACAGCAGTTGGTCCGCCGAATCCGATGCCCAGGCCTTTCGCTACGTTCATTGCTGACTCACCGCCGTCTCTTTGACCGAAGGCAATCTTCATGCCGGCTAAAGATGATGGAACAGTGGACAGAGCAGTAACTACGCGGGAAATATCTCTTGCACAGTCATATCCGTAGTCTGCCAATTGGCCAACTTCGTTTGATTGTCCATAACGTGGATCAACTGGTGCGCCAACCAAACCTTGTGCGTGAGCGGCTTGATCATAAACTCCAAAGGCCATCAACACCAACTGGGGAGCAAGTACAAATCCCAGGCGGGTAGCGACTTTGAATGAGTGCGACTTGGAAATTTTCTTGGCTAGGGTTGATACTTTATTCATGGTGAAAGAAACCTCTGATATTTAGTTGGAACTGCATTTAATTGGTTGTCAGACTTATTTGAGGACTTGCAGGTGACCGCCGTGCAATCGCTTCGTCTGGCTTATGCATGAACAATAAGGCTTATCCCCGACCTTGAATATGTGGTAATTCCCATGGCAGACGGAAATTTCAAATATTTTTTCTAATCCGTTGGAAGCGGTGGCAGAAACGAGCCAACCAAGATTAGGAGCCACATAATTCCTCCAACGACAATACCAATTATGTTTGCTACATTGAATTTGGCATCGACGGCTATGTTAGGCCTGAGAGCACAATGTAGCTCGTTTATTTTCGACTGACTCAAATAGAGCGGAACGACCACTAATAATCCGGGAAGGAAATGTACTAATGCCGGGTCTTTCGCTCGAAGAATGATATTACTTATGATTACTAGTAAGAAGAACGAAATGGCTAGTGCATTTTGCCTTATATCTACATTGTGCCCGAGCTGAGCACCCAATTCTTTGAATCTTTTCAATAGTCCGTGCAAAGATAGGGAAAGAAATAGCGCAAAAATCATCCTGCGAAATCCATTGCGACTGGGATAACTTAGGCTAGCAAAATTCTTCCAGGCCCAAAAAATGTCATAGAGGCCAAAAGTGGCAACGTGCATAACCGCCAACTTCAGCGGCGATATGGGAAAACCGATGGGTTCATCTGGCCCAGGTATAACTAGCTCAGTAGACAATTTTCAGCCCTCAAATAGAAGCACTGGTTGACATTACCATTTAAGGACAGCAAGTGCACTCGCCTCTGTCCAAAAACTATTGCAGCCGTGTAGATTCAAAAACCCCCGATGATTGACACACCTGCTAAGGAAATCAATCATGAAAGAATTCGACACCGGCGCAGATACAACCGATCCTACTGATGGCAAACCGCCAATATATGCGTTCGATCAACGAGACCAAAGTAGACGCGACACCATTCCACATAATATGTTTCTTGACCACAGCAAAGAAATGCTGGCCAGGCTGGGTGCAAAAGAAACAGACACCGCCAATAAAGTTTTGCCCACAGTAAAATTAGAGGATGTGACCGGTTGGTTCGACAAGAATGCAAGTAAAGATGACACCAACGGTGATAAAGCCCTGGGCTACTACGAATGCCGGGCCGCCATTAACGACCACAACGTCAACGCCAGTGACAAAACCTATTTAAACTTTGTACGGAATCATTTTCCATTCCTCGCTTCGGCTAGCAATGACAAATCAGATGCTATGTCTAGAGAAGACCTGAATGTTGTCACTGGATGGCGAGGCGATCTGGACAAGGATCTCGCGCTACTGCAGAAACATGCACCAGGCGAATATGGCGCCCTCAACTTCCTACGCAGTAACGCCAAATGGATAGATGCAGATAAAGATGCGTCCATTACGCACGCCGAAGTAAGGAAGGCTTTTACGGCCCCAAATTTGAGCGAAAGTCAAAAAAATGGCTTAATGATGCTCGAGGCCAATTTTAAGCAGATTGCAGAATCAACTCGCATGTCTCGCAGAATGAGAATGCTTGATGAATTGATGGGCAATGAAAGGCCGATTGGCGCAAGAGAAATGGCGAGCTATCTCGTGCAAAGAATTCAAAGCCCAACTTTTGGTGGCCCGCTCTTTCCAAATCCCATTACGGCAATCAAAAAGGGAAACAGATACACTGCATTGTTTGACTGCGCGATTAGATAGCGTTACCGCTAATGCTTGGGCAACAGCTTGCCACCGACCGATATCCTTGCTTTAGTATTCACGCCATACAAGGCCGGAGCCGTCGAGCCGGACACATATCCAGCCCCTTGAGGATAGCTTTGGATAGTAGGCAGTTTTGCCAGTCGCTTGCCGCTTATATTTCTTAAAGCGTTAGTGGATTTGCTCGCAGCCTTAATTGGCTTTGCTGGAGTTGTGGCCAATTCAGGCATCGCAGTCATCGGCAGTCCTGGTCTGATTGAACCTGCCCGAGCTGCGGCCGGTACGTTTGGTTTACCAAAAGCACCAGAATCTGACGCCACAGAATTCACCGCTGTCGTCCTCGCAGGGGCTACTGCACTTCGTTTAGGCAGATTGGCGAAATCCACACCAGTCATATTCTGCGCACTGACAGTTTTTCCGCTCGGTACGTTTTGCAGCACAAGTGGTGCCAGATTGTTGTAGCCACGGCGGCGACGACCTCCCGTCGACTGATCTTTTTCCCAATAATGAGGAGCATATTCAAAGCGCGGAGATTGCGCCTGTGCTGCCGGCACCGACACAGAAATACTGGCCATGCCGACCACTGCCGAAATCAAAAAGAGAGGCAAAATTTTCATAAATATACCGACCCTCAAGAAAAAGAAAACGAGAAATACACCCCGAAGAGTGTATTTCTCAGTTGATGCTTAACTGTGGACTAGTGACGAATCAACTTACCGTTAACAGTAGCGTTGGCACCACCACTTCCACCGGTTACGCCAGGAGCGGTCGATCCAGGAATGTAACCCACACCTTGTCCGTACGATGCAATCGGTCCGGCGCTGGCATTGTGAGATTGACTGCGAGCAGGCCGTCTCATGCGAGCCATAACATTGTTGTTGCTAGCCATACGACGCACAGGCGCTTTGACGGCTGGTCTCGATGGTGCAAGTGTTGAAGCGGTAGGAGCCATCAAAGCTGTCAGAGGCTTGGCCTGGGCAGTGGCTGCAGTACCAGTTGAAGTTGGTTTGCCAAACAAATTGTTGAAACCTGGAGGCACCAGTTGAGCCATGACATTGGGCTGTTGCTGCGGCACAGCGGCCACTGGCTTCTTCAAAGTTGCTGGGTTGAATCCGAGCATATTGTGTACACCAGGAGTTTGACCACGACGCACTTGTTGCGCTGGTGGCTCATGAAAAGCATGGTGACGTGGTCCGGTAGGCTCTTCAAGTCTGTAAACGTTTGGGGCAAACTTCCATCTCATGTTGCCACCACCACCCTCATCAGCTCGGGCAGCCGGTTGAGCAGCAACAGTAGTTACAGCAAGAGCGATTACAGAAAGAAAAATTTTGAAATTCATTGCCTTGTCTCCAGACAAAAAGAAAACTAAAACCGGAAGCCGTTGCGTGTACCGAAGCCGGTCATAAACAGACCGGTAGCGCCGAGACCGAACAGCGTGTTGGGCCGTCTGATCATGGTGCCTACCATAGCGCCGGCGCCGAATCCGGCCAGAGCGCTAACAGCAGTGCCCATCCCGCCGCGGCGAGTGGAGCGTCGTACGATTGGATTAGATGGAGGTGCAGTCAGTGTTTGAGTTTGGCTGACATTACCGTAAGCGGTCATTGGGGCATTTTGGTCCTGGCCATTAGGCATGATCCAGTCTGATGTACCGGTGCTGCCTGGAGCATTGCCATTAGGCTGACCCATGTTGTTGGCCTGTTGCATGTTGTTGAACTGGCCCTGTGACTGATTGTTGAAATTGTTTTGCATGCCCTGGTCATTCGACATGTTATTAGGCATTCCGTTAGACATACCGTTCGACATGCCATTAGCCATGGAAGGGTCACCAGCCATTGCTGACTGTTGGCCGTTGTTATAGCTATTATTGGCGTTGTTCTGACGAGCTGCAGCTTGCGCTTGGGACATTCTTTGACCCACAGCCGGGTCTAGTGGCACAACATCGGGAGGAAGCATTGCATCTTGCTCAGCTTGCAGACTGTACTGTGCCATCGCAGGTAGTGTCTGCCCGAATAAGCAAGAGACCAGGGCCACAGCTAGTGCCAATTTAGCGATTCTGTTTGTTGGGGCTTCTCTTCTCATGATTCTTGAGTCCGTTGTCCTAGGGGTGCCGCAATGCGGTTCGTTAGATACATATTACGAAACCCCCACCAGGAATGAAATCGGGGGGATTCCCACGATCATGGGAATTCCCCCCTAAGGGTTTTATTTAGTTTCATCCCGGCAACCCGGCAGGATTGGAGTCTTGCGACTTTACGGATTACCGGGACAAAATTTAAGCCACACAATTTCTTTTTAGAAGTTGGTGATTACTCCAGTTGGAAGCAAACGTTGGCCGGTCTTTTGAGCAGTTACGTTGCCTGGTGAGAACTGGGTGTAGGGGAAACCGAAGTCAGTAGTCTTGCTGCTGTACATGGGTATCCGTCTGAAGCCCTGGCCGAATTCATAAGACTGATTAGCTTGCAATGCACCAATCGGGTTGTTTCTGGTGGCAGACAGACCAAAGTCTTGAATGCTCGAACCGGTTGGAATGATGGCTCCGCCGGCCTGGAAGCGTTGACCGCCGCCGAGGTCGATAGATCCAGATCTCAAGCCATTACCTGTAGGTACGCCGGTTACAGCGCCCCAGCCGGCCCATGGCCCCATTCGCTCTACGTTGTCTTGCGAACCGTCACCACCGAAGCCACCAATCATTGAGTTACGACCGCGGTATCCCCACTGGGCAGTCTCCTGTCCACCACGACGCACGGTTGGAACTGTGGTGTTATATCCACCAGTACCGGCAAATCCGCCGTAAGGCATGATGTTGACTTGCTGTGAAGCATTAATGAATCCAGGAGGAGCCGAAAGCGATCCAGGATCTACACCAGGAGTTGATGGCGACTGCGGCACAATGCCTGTCAGCGATGGTCCCAATACTCCAGGAGGAGAAACGATTGCTGGACTAATGCCTAAAGGAATGCCTGAAAAACTATTGTCAATCTGGTTGGCTGGAATGGCCGGTACCCATGGCATCAACTCTGGTGAGCCACCCATACCTGGGTTGACACCTGCTGGAGTTGGGCCGTCACCAATCGCTGGTGGAGCGCCTTCGATTGGTGCCTGGAACGGCGCGCCGTTTGGCTGGCCTTGAATCAATGGTGTGCGCAAAGTGCTCACTGGGCTCACCGGAGCAGGGCCAACTTGTGGTGGGCTGCCTGGCCACGGTTGGGCTGAGGAGGCAAGTGCGCAAGTGGCACTTATGGTGATTGCAGAGAATACTGCGGGGATGAACTTACGGTTAAACATTGTCTGGCCTCCTGAAGCCGTTATAAAGAATAAGTTGAGCGTGGCGGGCGAGGGAAAAATTCGTGAAGTTAATATGGAGCGATTGTGAGTTGAGAGCGGAGATTTGGTCCTTTAAAGAGCGACCTGTTTCCGTGTAAATCTTGTGTGGTCTGGCCCATCCAGCTGCCTTGTTGTCTCGGGCCATCTTGTGAAACTTGCGGGACCATTTTCAAATCTGGTTTATCACAGAGCTTCTGACCAAAATCGTTGAGGGTTGAACCATTGCCGCGTACATTGTTGGGTTGACCATGGTCGAATGAGCGCTGGGCTCTCCATCTACGAGTTGGTGCACTACCTTCCAAACCGCCGCCGGGGCTTACATTAACCACCGAGACCGGAGCACTAACACCATAACCTCCACTCGAACCATTTATTGAATAAGGGTCGTAACCTGGAGTTGAAGGTGGTGGGCACAAGTAGGGAGCGGCAAAGGCATTGACCGTGGCTTTATCCAGAGGCCCTACTAGAGGCATTGGCACTGAAGTCACTGGTAGGAAAGGCGCACCATAATCACCACCGGTAACAGGTAAAGGGCAGTCGCCACTACCGATTGGTGGTGGGCAACCTTCCTGGGCGGGCACCCATGCTGGGCTATTGGGCGCGCCGTAGATGAGCGGACTTCTCAATGTATTCATCACGTCAGATTCGCCATAAGCGAACACTGGGCAAGAGAAAGCAGCGACAGCCAATAGAGCGGTTGAAAGTGCATTTGCTATTTTCTGTACCGACTTGGTGCTCACGTCTTCTCTCCTTCGGGCCTTAATCAGGTTTCAATTGCCTGTTTGCGGCTCGTATCTACCTTAGCCATTCGCCAGGCTCTTGTCTTGCGCGTAATTACGTACTACCCCCCGGTTTCTCCCACTATTCCCTGCTTTTGCGGCCCTTCAAACTCCCGAAACCTGCGCCAGGCAAGGCATACATGAATTTAAAATATTTTTGGAAAATATTCAGCCATTTTCCCCGGGGTTAAGGGCCTAGCCGCATACGGTGCGTTCAACTTTTCGAACCCGCACTTCAACTCGCCGATATCAAATCGCCTTATATAGGAATACCGCTCTCCATTTCCATCGTATCGCCAAAATGTGCGTCCGATAAAAGACTTAATGCGCTTTTACACTGGCTCACAACCGACATTCAACCGACTTATAAATGAATTACGGCACGAATTAATCATTTGCATCAACGCAACAGGGTGCGAAAACGCCGCATTTTTAACTTATGTCACCACCAATAGTGCCAGCGCAAAATGCCACCAGCCACCACTATTGCACCATAAGCGGTGCTTCCAAGAGGTAAGTGGTGCCGCACCATTGGCAATGGCAAATTTACTTTTACAAATTCATGGTTTATCGGTATTATAGGTTTTAAGAAAGGGGTATAAGTGTGAGCAATCGTAAAAAAAATACTGCCGACAACCTAGATTTTTCTCCTGGTGAAGCACCAGGTCAGCACGCCGATGCCATTGAAGTTGACGGATTAGATCACATCTTCAAATGGGCCTCCGAGCCTGCTCCAGAACCAGAAGATCTTAGACTCAAGCAAACTAGAGATCGTCGAGTGCGCTATCAGGTGCTCGATGTTGTTCAAAAGTACAAAGAACAAAAAGTCGCTAGCAAGAGTCAAGACGAAGTAACTTACCTGCAAAGAAGAGTGATCGCTCTTCTTACTAAAATGCAGGAAATGACTGAAGAGAATGCTGCCGTTAAGCAAATCATGGTCAGCCAATACTTCACCATTCAAAGAATTCCTGTACTAGAAGAACAAGTGCGCGTGCTCAAGGTTGTCGAATACGAAAAAGAAGCAGCCGTAAAAGAGCGCCGTTATCTAATGGACGCACTGGCTAAGGTGAAAGTCGAACGCGATTATCTTGAAGATATTCTAGTAACAGTCGAAGAAGAAAATACTCGCCTATCGAGCATTCTTAATAGCACCCGCACCGAACTAGAAGCCGTTAAGGCACAAAAATGGTGGCACAAATTCGTTCCTCAAAGTTGGTACAAACACTAACTTTGTAGGCACTAATGACAATAAAAAAAAGAGGAAGTGTATGCTTCCTCTTTTTTTTATTGGATGGAAGAGAGTCCAGAACCCCCACGGATAGCAGCTGAGAACGCTGGTCAAGCGTGGAAACTTGACGCGCTTGCCAAAGGCTGATAGTATTAAAGTCAGAATAGGCGAGGTTTAACATGCGTGCCAAGGCCAAAAACCAGATGGTTGCCGTCGACATGTTGCAAAAATACTTTCAAGAACTTGGAAGTGATGAAGCAGCAGCACGCTTTTTTGTAGACACTCTAGGCCCAGAGGGAGTCGCCTGTCTCTTGAGTCGCATGTCCAGCGTTTCCGCCGAGCGCAATCAGGAAATAGATCCCGCTCTTGCTGAGCTTTTGGGCATCAAAAGATTTACTCCTCATGAGGCCAAATCGCTGGAAGTGACTAGCTTATACAACTTCTTTAAACGCAGACGCGAGCTTCTAGACAATTCTATTGGCTCGATTGAAGCTGCAGAAATGCTTGGTGTTTCAAAACAAACTATTCATGATCGCATACGCGAGAACAAGTTGATCGGTCTTATAGAATCAAATGTAATGAGACTACCGCTCTTTCAATTCGACCCTACAGGCCCAGATGGGACGGTGTCCGGTTTAACTGAGGTTTTGAAAGACCTGTCTGGTAGTTTGCTTAGTAAGGTAAGTTGGCTTGTGACACCAAATGCAGTGTTCGATGGTGATTCACCGATTCATATTTTGAGGCACGGCGACACAGAACGGGTATTGCGCGAGGCACGTTCTGTCGGGGTGGCTTGATGGTAATCATTATGCCGCCACCGCCCGTGGTTGCACCCAACCCAGTTTGGTTCACCGCTCCTCGAGGGTCGAAGTTTGTTCGCATGTTTGACCCAACATCATACGATGCGACTGCAATCAGTTTTCGCAGTCATGGCCCACATAAACGCTTTGATCATCACACCGACAATGCAAGCGGCCCTGAGCTAGATCCCCATCGAGGAATTTTATATGCCGGTGCAACGCTTTCAGGCTGCCTGGTTGAAATCTTCGGAGATACGCGAATCATTCAATACGCTAGTTGGCAATTGAGCGGCTTTGAAATCGAAAGAGAGCTAATGCTCTTAGATTTAAGAGGAGATGGTGCTATGAGAGCAGGCTCAGTGGCTGCACTGTGCAAAGACAGCGACCATTCACTAAGCCAAAAATGGTCACGATATTTTTACGAGACGCTCTTTATCTACAAACAACTCGATGGATTGATTTTTGGCAACGCTCACAATGACGAACTGGCACTTGCTCTTTACGAGCGGTCTCGAAGCGCTTTAAAGGTAATCAGCAGCATCCCCCTAAGTCACTCGAGCCTGAAACAAACCCTGCAGAAGACGGCCGGAGAATTAGGATTTAGCATAGAGCCGCAAAATAGCAAATAATACTTTTGTTGCTCAACTCCACTCACTCGACTACGTTATTGTTCTCGGCCTTCCGCACTTTACCTTCAAAGCCGCGATCACTAGGCTGGAAGTATTTGCGATGAGCCAATTCAGCCGGCATACATTTCATGTTTTCGGCCTTGCCGCCTTCATAATCATGAGCATATTGATAGCCCTTAGCATATCCAATCTCTTTCATCAATTTAGTCGGAGCATTGCGCAAGTGCAGAGGAACCGGATGCTGCACTGTATTTAGTGCATCTTGAGCGGCCTCATTGTAAGCCTTATATAACGCATTCGATTTCGGTGCCAGGGCCATGTAAACAACACACTGAGCCAGAGCCAATTTACCTTCTGGCACACCGATAAAATCTACAGCCTGCATGGCCGCCACTGCTTGAGTCAGTGCTTGTGGTGCGGCCAGGCCAATATCTTCAGATGCAAAACGCACCAGTCGACGAGCAACATAAAGAGGCTCCTCACCGGCTTCCATCATGCGTGCCAACCAGTACAAACTTGCTTGCACATCTGAATTGCGAATTGACTTATGCAAAGCCGAAATTAGATTGAAATGATTTTCGCCATCTTTGTCATATCGTAAAACCGCTTGTTGCACAGCTGAGCGAATCTCTTTTTCACTTATTTCTTTCTGGCCACGCTTGCTGGCAAGATTGGCCGCTAGCTCCAGCGAATTAAGCGCGGTGCGTGCGTCACCTGATGAATAGGCGGCGATTAATTTGAGAGTGTCTTCGCTAGCGGTGAGTTCAAGATCACCAATACCTCTTTCTTTGTCTGTTAGTGCGGTGTTCATGATTTTGAGCAGAGCAGGCAAATCAAGTTCATCCATAACAAAAACTTTGAGCCGCGAGAGCAAAGCAGAATTGATTTCAAATGATGGATTTTCAGTGGTGGCACCAACCAGACAAATGGTGCCTGTTTCTACATAGGGCAAAAAGGCGTCTTGTTGAGCTTTGTTGAAGCGATGAATTTCATCGACAAACATAATGGTGCGGCGGCCTTCAATTTTCATGAAGGCTTCCGCTTCATTCATCACGGCCTTGATTTCTTTCATGCCGGCGGTGACCGCAGTAAAGGCAATCCACTTACTGTCGGTCTCTTTGGCCACAATGCGGGCCAGGGTAGTTTTACCTACGCCCGGCGGCCCCCATAAAATAAACGAACTTAAATTGCCTTCGGCCAACATAGTGCGCAATACACCGCCGTCAGCCAAAAGTTTTTCCTGACCATAATATTCGTCCAGCTCCCTGGGGCGCATGCGCTCTGCCAGCGGAGGCCGATTTTTTTGAACAAACATTGTTCTAGTTATTCATGAACATAAAGAAGGTCGACGGCACGAGTGTGCCAAGGAACAAGAAAATCATGGTCCAAACGACGATTTGTTTAAAATTCTTGCGGAGAAAATTTCTTGCTTGAAATTTCTTGAATGAAAGAGCCATAGCTATCTCTATATAGATGGGCGACCGAATATTGAAGAATATACCATCAAAAAGAATAAAAGCGCCGCCGTGGTCGGCAGCGCTCATATTCTGATGTGCGATCAAGAAAAACCAAGGAATGCTTCAATGGTAGACAAAGCAAGCGCCAGCCAGGACCCTATGAGACGAAAATCAAGCACTCCTGAAACCATCATTCCATATGTCAAGGGAAACTAGGGGCATTCAAAGATGAAATTCATCAATTTTTCGTCCTAAACTATAGGGCGGGCCCGTAAACCTCATAATTACGTTCGCCGGAGGGAATTTGATGAGACAACCGAGCAGACGCTCACCGCAGGCGCCGGCTTGCGCACTTATGGTTGCTGTCTTATCGAGCTTGCCCATTCAGGCGGTTTTGGCGAAAATGCCTCCGTCCGTGGGGGATTTTAACTCGGGGTCTGACAATCACAGCTCCAGCTTGCCGAACTTATTTAAGGTGCGAGTAACCACCGCTGAGAAAATGAAGGCGATGAGCGACCTTAGTGTGTTAAATGCTGCAATCAGTCGCATTCATAGCTCATCTAGCCTGCCTTTGACACAAGCGGCGAGCGTTGCAAAACCAGCGGCAAAAAAACAAAACTCTGACCCTGCAGCCAACGCCAAGCGTCTGGCTGCCTTGCTTAATTTAAGAGGCACGTGCCTCGCCCTCATCGGCGAACGCGCAAAAGCAATTAACGATCTCGATGAAGCAGTAAGTTCTGACGATAGCTATGCTCCTGCTTTCAACAATCGAGCCTGGATGCGCGCTCAAGCCGGTGAACTACATGCAGCCCTAGCGGACGTTAATAAAGCTTTGGAGTTAGCACCAAAGATGGCAGAAGCCTATGACACGCGCGGCACAATCAATTTTGCCCTGAAGCACTTTGATCTGGCCATGAAAGATTTTGATACTTCCATTGCTCATAGAAGTGATTATGCTGAGGCCTATTATCACCGTGCCATGCTGCATAAAAAACTTGGTAATGAAAAAGCATATTCGGCTGACGAAAAAAAAGCGATTGAGCTCAAGTATCCGGTGGAGTAGGGTCGAATGAATGGAAAAACGCGTCTGTCCGAAGCGCTGGCAGCCAGCCCCGACGTGCTTGAATATGTAATTAGCCTGAACAGACACGATTTTGAACGACTGCGTAATCCATTGCTGCAAAAGGTTATGCCACCACGCATCAGTTTAAGCAGAGTGGCAGCAATTGCAAAGGTTCCTGAAAAAGAATTCTTAGCGAAGATAAACGAACTCGCAGGACTAAATGCCGATGACGAAATCGTGGATAGCGCCACCGAAGTTTTGCCGCAATCACCCTTAGAGAAGCCTGATTGGATGCTGAATCTAGATAACAATTCCATTGTCTGGGTTGACGTCACCGCTATCGACGATAAACAAGGCGACCCAATGCCACCAATCAATATTGCGGTCAATACGGCGGCGCCGGGTAAAGTCATAGGCATCAAGCATCGCTGGGAACCGCAGCCTTTTTATGACATTTGGCACTCACGCGGATTTGAATTCTGGTCCGAACAAATTGCACCTAGTTTGTGGCACGTTTATGTGCGCCGTTCACGTTAGTTATTGATTGAAGCAAAACCCTTCTCAAAGTCGCAGCACACTCAATATAGTTGGCCAAAGAAAAATCAATAACTGAAGCGATGTAATTAAACGTGTGAAACTCTGCTTGAGCACGGAGAAAATAGAGGCGAGAATCGGTTAAGCAATCGTATTGGAACGCTCGATTGCAGTCTTTGATAACTCCCTCGTAGTCACGAGCTATAAGTTCTGCTTCTGCACGTCGCCAATAAATAAAGAAGAAATCTAGCCCTAATGCATCTGCCATATCTAAATCACGAAGTGCACCCTTGATCTCTCCTGTTAGAAGCTTAAGCTCCCCGCGACATCCATAGACAAATGCGTCATCAGGTGAAAGTTTTAAGGCCATGTCGTAGTCTGTCAAGGCACCAACGTCGTCGTGCAACTTTACGCGAGCATCTGCGCGGCAAGCGTAAGCAAGAGTAAGTTCAGGGTTTAACTTAATCGCGTCGCTATAAAGTTGAGCTGCTTCAGCAAATCGGAATCGATCAGTTCTCATGTGGCCTAATTCGGTCAAGGCCTCAGCTCTGGAAAGTTTCTCATCGTTGATGTCATCTGCCAAAACTACCTGCATGGAAGAAGGGCCGGCAAGAGCCAGGACGAGAAGGACGCAGATGCTTTGCTTTATTCTGAGCATAAAGACAGTCTAGCCGAAGTGTTGGCTCATGAGCACCGTACTTACCTCACTAGAAGTCGGTTAAGTCTAAAATTGGTCGGCATGATTCGATTCGAACGAATGTGCTTTTTAGGGAGAACTTTTACAGAGTCCTGGTTTCGACCACTCACCCACATGCCGATATATCAAAAAAAATGGCGGTTCTGACGGGTGCTGCCCCCGCTATTTCCTCGCTGACAACGAGGCGACTCTGCTGGTTTATCTTCAGAACCAAATGCCCTATCTCAGGCGCGAACTGAGACTTTATAGTTTTTGAAACTATTCCCTCTACATTGGGGTAATAGGGCGAGTGCTCCAAGAGGGGCATGAGTCCTCACTTTGCAGGGTTTAAATCTGCTGCCTCTGCATTGGGCTATTGGAGCAAAAGCCGGCGAGCATGCGGTATCATCTGCGGTGCCGCACCGGCATCGGTGAAAGAATATGGAGGCCATGGATTGAATCGAACAATCGCTAACACTCTCATCAGGAGCGCGTTTTACCACTAAACTACACGGCCATATCAACCCAGCATTATGCTCTGGTAGACGGCGGTGTAATTCGCAAACTAATTGTGTTGGTCTCATTTCCAAATACTCCAATGAAATTTACAGGCACGACAAACGATAAGAAGCAGCCCCGAGGCTGTCTATCGTTCATGCTATACAAATTTTGGAGAACGGCTTTCATTGGAAACTTTCCTGACTTCAACTTTGCTCAACATATCACAGGGCAGCGAAACTGCGCAATAACTTTTTTTTGGAATATTCCACTAGCTGGATTTGCACCAACATTATTCCAGTTATGAGCTGGAAGTCTTGCTATTAGACGACAGTGGAAAATGGCTGCGTTACCTGGGATCGAACCAGGGATCATTCGCTTAACAGGCGACCGCTCTACCACTGAGCTATAACGCATTAGTCCTCTGACTACGACTTGAACGTAGAACCATCTCTGTGTAAAAGAGCTGCACCGCCATTGTGCTATCAGAGGCAAAACAACAATAGACCGCCCAAGGATCGAACTTGGATCTCGCTGATTAAGAGTCAGGATTCTAACCAATTGAACTAGCGATCTAAAAAAATCTCCTTGTACAAAACTCACGCACGGCAAGAATCGAACTTGCTTAAGCCGCTTTAGAAGAACGGTGCCCATCCAGTAGACCACGTGCGCAAATTTTTGAATTGGAGAAAAATGGAGCCCAAGGCGTGGTAATGCTCCCGCTACCTCTCGCTTACAAGGCGAATGCTCTGCTTTTGAGCTACATGGGCGTGTTTTTTCTCCGAACGAACCAGAGCACCAAGCTTTAAGCTCTGGTAGACGTGGTCTTCGGAATGGTTGTACTTGTTGAAACATGGTGATTAGAATCCAAAACGGGTGTGACAAAACGATCAGCAGACATATAAGGTCTGCCATAATTACGTTTCATTACCCGAATCACTGAACTCATTTCATTCACCTAAAAATGGAGCGGAATAAGAGAATCGAACTCTTTTCGCTAGTTTGGAAGACTAGTGCACAACCAATGTGCCAAATCCGCATCAACGTTTTTTCAATATAGCACGTGTTTGCAAATGTGCAAATAGCACTCAAACCGCATAAATAGAGAAATAGATGTATAGCTGCTAACTAACAGCGTAGAGAATTTAGGGAGATAGTTGACAAAGTCAACTAATTTCGTTGACAATATCAACCTTATCGGTTTGAGGTTTCAAGGCATGCCCAGCCTGAAGAAGAGTGATCTACACAAGCGTGTGGCCACAGTTAGAGAATTTAATCGTTTTTACACACAAAAAATTGGTGTGCTGCATGAAGGATTATTAGAAAGTCAATTTTCATTAACTGAAGTAAGAATTTTGTACGAGCTTTATCACGGTCAAAATTTAACTGCCAGCGATTTGTGTCGAGACCTCTCTATTGATCCCGGTTATTTAAGTCGGATACTAAGCGCTTTCCAAAAACAAAAATTAATTGCCAAATCACCATCGGCACAAGATGCCCGGCAGCACATTCTGTCGCTCACTGACAAGGGCCGCGCAGCTTTTGAGCCTCTCAATGCACGGTCAGAGAAAGAAGTGGCGGCGATGTTGAAGCCACTCTCACTAGATGAGCAGAATAAACTTATTCAGGCGATTAATTTGGTGCAGCAGCTTTTGGATAGCTCTCGCACAAAAAACACTGCCGCTTATGTCTTGCGAGAACACCAACCTGGTGACATGGGTTGGATCATTCACCGTCAGGCCGTTCTCTACAATCAAGAATATAACTGGGATGAAAAATTCGAAGCTCTGATTGCAGAAATAGCGGCCAAATTTATCCTCAACTTCGATGCAGAAAAAGAACACTGTTGGATTGCCGAGGTAAACGACGCAATAGTTGGCTCCGTCTTTGTAGTTAAAGAGAGCGACGAAGTAGCTAAGTTGCGGCTGCTGTACGTTGAACCTCATGCACGCGGCTTGGGCATCGGTCGCCGCCTGGTGCAAGAATGCATAAAATTCGCCAGGCAACGTGGCTACCAGAAAATGACTTTATGGACAAACGATATTCTTCATTCCGCCCGTAGAATTTACGAACAAGCAGGTTTTCAATTGGTATTGGAAGAGCAGCATTACAGCTTTGGGCATCATTTGACCGGCCAAAACTGGGAGCTCAAATTAAATTAGTTCTTGTATGGACAATGAAAATCATCTCTCGGCAAGATTCGTCAAAGTGACGACCATCCCAGCCGCCCAACACTTTGTTGCAACTCAGGCCTGATGCACTTAAGCGCTTATTGATTTCGTCTTGTGACAAAAATCGAAGCTCACTTTTAGAAATCAAAGTCTCATCAGAAAACTGGTATCGCAATTCGAATTTCATCAAATCGCTATTCATCGCGAGAAATCGCCTTGACTCTGTAACCTTTCCTTTTGGCAAATCAATTACCATCTCGTAGTCCCATTCATTCTGCCAATCAATTAAGGGGTTACGAGATTCGAAAACTACAGTACCACCTGGCTTCAGGTGCTTCTGCATTGTCGAAAAAGTTTCTAGAATATCAGCGTCTTTCAATAAGACCTGGAAGGCGTGACCGGTCATAATTATTAGATCAAAAAGTTTGCCAGACCTATAACTCTGGGCAGTGGACTGTACCCACTCAATTTTGTCTCCATGTGGTTTTCTGCGTGCGATTTCAAGCATGGCAGACGACGGATCAACGCCAGTAACTTGATGACCGTTACCCGCATAGGCACTACAAAGAAGGCCCGTTCCACAGCCGAGATCTAAAATCATTTGAGGCTGAGATTCGGCGAGCGATAAATAGAAATCTCTATCGCTAGACCATCCGCTATCAAAATCATAAAGTTCAGCGAGCTTAGAATTGGCGTAATGATTGTCGAGCATATTAATTGCCGTGTTCCGTCGACCAAGATAAGTGTTTCTAGATCGCATGCATAATAGCAAAGAAAACCTAGCGCCCACGACAAACTAGAGATTTAAATTAGCCTCAAGTGGCTCCCAGGATTACTTATTGGAGTAGGTTGCATCACTGTCTTGTAGTACTGCCTGACGGAACTATAACACCCACAACACACTTTCTCGAGACCTTTAACGTCGAGCACATTGATGCGCCCTCGCACATAGCTAATTAAGCGAGCTTTAGAAAGATTTCCCGCCGCCTGATTAATACCCGTACGCGAAACTCCAAGCAACAATGCCAAATACTCTTGAGTCAGAACAAAGGGCAAATAATTGCTGCGCTCGTAAGCGAGTAAAAGCCAGCTGGCGCAGCGTTGCTCGACACTGTGAGTACGGTTGCAACCCAGTATTCTGGCAACCTGATTAAAAAGAGTCATGCTATAGCGCTCACAGAGCAGCTTCAGCTCTGGATACTGCTCCACCAAGCTGAGAAATCGATCTGACTCAAGGCGCAAAGCTGAGCCAGCTATGGGACACAAGCAGATATCTGCTACTGAGGAGACTCCATAAACCTGCGATAGCCCAACCATTCCTTCATAGCCGATGGTGGCGATCTCTACTAGTGAACCGTCATCCATTGGAATAAACAGCGATATTGCACCTGTTTCAGGAAAATAAACATAATTTTGCGGACTGCCCGGTCTGGTTAGTTGTTCACGCAACTCTAAAGGAACTACTCGACCAGCAGTACAAATTTCTTCAGCAATATGCGTCGGTAAACTGCGCAATAGTAAATTGCGCTTCTCATAAGATGACATAGCCCTGCTCCAGTAGGTTAAGGACACCTGACGGTCATCTGGGAGTGACTTTTAACGCCGAATGCTGCTAATACTATGACAGCTCATATAAAAATTTGCTCGACTCAAAGCACCTGTATCTATAAGCCTGTGCACAGATGAGGCCGCAAAGCCAGGCGGGTGAACAGAAAATCATTGCCACCATTTCTGGTGCAAGCATTTCTCTAGCCCAAAAGTGCTCATAAGCCAGCTAGACTATCGCTACTTGCCGACTTACTTACCGACTTACTTACTCGTCATCTGGCTGCGGCAGATGCTCCTCATCAGGCTCTACGTCTTCTGCGTCGAACTCTTCCTCATAGCCTTCTTCGACAAGATTTTTAGCTTCCGATTCGACATCAGCTTGATATTCCTGCGCCGAGACTTCTTCTGCCACCATACCTACCACTATCTGCGGTTTGACTGTGGGTTTGCTCTTTAAGTCGGTCATGAAATTAAAAAGCTCCAGTGCCAGCTTTTTAGGAACGCCAGGGCATGCTTCAATTTCAGCAAGTGTGGCAACTTTGATTTTTTCAAACGAACCAAAATGATCGATCAGTTTTTTGCGTCTGGCTGCCCCTAGACCCTTAAGGGCATCAAGCTGAGACGATATAACACGCTTCGCTCTCAGCTTACGATGGAAAGTGACGGCAAAACGGTGAGCTTCGTCGCGCACGGCCTGAAGCAAATGCAAGGCCTCTGAACGCCTGGGCACATAAACCGGCGTAGAGCGATTAGGAAAATAAATCTCTTCTTGCTTTTTTGCCAGGCCAACAATTGAAAACTGGTGCTCGCTCACATCAAGCGCACTTAAGGCTTCCATAGCAGCACTTAATTGCCCTTTTCCACCGTCGATAATAATCAAATCAGGAAAAGGTTTATTCTCGCGCAAGAGCCTCGAATAACGTCTACCCACGGCTTCCTTCATCGAAGCAAAGTCATTTGGTTCGCCTTCGACACTCTGAATTTTGAACATGCGATATTCAGATTTTTTTGGTTTGGCGCTTTCAAAAGAAACCATGCTGGCAACGTTATCAGTTCCAGAGATATTTGATATGTCAAAGCATTCAATGCGATTGGGCAATTTGTCGATTCCCAATGCCTCTTTAAGCGACGTAAGTGTGCGCTGCACTTTGACGTCAATTTCAGTTACGCGATTTATTTCTTGGCCTAGAGAGTGTTCAGCATTTTTAACGGCCATGTCGATCAGATCGTTTTTGCCACCACGCTGCGGTACCAGCACCTTTACTGCCATTTCAGCTTTGCCACTGACATATTCACGCAATACGTCAATATCACTAAGTTCGTGTTGCAAAAGAATAGTCTGTGGAATGGCCACGTCTTCACAAGCAGTGTAATACTGGTCAACAAAGGCCTGAAAAGCCTCATCCCAAGACGTTTTCTCTAAGAGTGGTAGTGCGAAAGTTTCAGAGGCAATCAGTTTCCCTTCTCGTACTTTCATCAAGCACACAGACATCATTTTTTCAGTGTGCGCTTCAGCAACAATGTCATGGCTAATTTTATTGCTCTGGAAAAATACCTGCTGTTTTTCTATGACTGTACGCAATGCCACCAGTCGATCTCTGATTTTTCCCGCTTGTTCAAATTCAAGATTCTCGCTGGCTGTGTCCATCTCAGCTTTGAGTTGATCCATTACTTCAGTTTGGCGACCAGCCAGAAACATTTCTACCTGTTTGACCATATGATCATAGGAGGCGACCTCAACCATTTTTTGACATGGTGCCAGGCACAAGCCGATGTGAAAATTCATGCAGGGACGATCTTTAAATAACGGTGTTTTGCGCTGCCGCATAGGAAAAACGCGACGCAAAATGCGCATGGTTTCCCACATCTGACCGGCTTCTACGTAAGGTCCAAAAACTTTGGCGCGCGGATTATCTTTTTTAAAACGAACCGGATCGCGACACATTACAAGACGTGGATAAGCGACATCATATGTGATGGCAAGCCACGGATATCGTCTATCGTCTTTAAGCGAAACATTGTAGCGAGGAAGTTTCTGCCGAATTAAATTGGCTTCTAAGAGCAACGCTTCTTTTTCAGAATTAGTCAAAATGGTTTCAATCAATGAAACCTTTGGCATCATTACTGCGAGCTTAGGACGATCGCGCCACGAGATATCGGTCCAGTAAGAGCGCACGCGCGAACGCAGGCTCAAGGCTTTACCGATGTAGAGAATATCGCCGAGATTGTCTTTAAAAATGTAGCAACCGGGGCTGTCAGGCAACCCCGCTAGTTGTTTAACTAGCTGCTCAGATGGAGAATACGCTTTCATCTTCTAAATTTTCGGCTCGGCTTCCAGGTGCTCGTTCAGTGCTGTCGGGTTTTTTGACAAAATTCAAGTTGGGCATAGCTTTTTGCAATGCTTCAGATATGGTTTCGACTCCAATTATTTCCATACCCTTCGGTGCAGAATTCAGCGGCAATGAAGCTTTAGGCACAAGTGCCTTTTTAAAACCAAGGCGAGAAGCCTCTTTCAATCGTTGCCCGAGATTGAGAACAGGGCGAATCTCTCCAGTTAATCCTACTTCACCCACGGCTACCAGGCCAGGATCAATCGATCGGTCGAGAAAAGAAGTGGCTATTGCCAGAGCAATTCCCAGGTCGCCTGCAGGATCGTTGAAGTCGAGGCCGCCCACAATGTTGACGTAAACATCAAGTCGAGCCAAGTGCAGGCCCGACCTTTTGTCTAAGACCGCCACGAGTTGCAATAGACGATTATAATCCCAACCGTTGACCACGCGCCTGGGCGACGGGTTAGGGGTAGAAACGGTCAAGGCCTGTACTTCGAGCAACAAACTGCGGCTACCTTCTCCGCCGGCAATCACCGCCGTTCCTGATGGTGCCTGCTTTTGGCCGACTTTAGATAATCTATCGCCCAGGAATAAAGCGCTCGGATTATCAACTTCTTTGAGACCGTCTTCAGACATTGAAAAAATTGCCAACTCAGCAGTTGAGCCAAAGCGATTTTTAACTGCACGCAATATTCTCAGTTGCCTGGTGCGATCGCCTTCGAACTGCAGAACCACATCAACCATGTGTTCAAGCACGCGAGGCCCGGCGATGGTGCCTTCTTTAGTCACGTGACCGACAAGAATGGTGGCAATATTTTTGCGCTTAGCAGCGTGAATCAAAAGTTGTGTGCCTTCTCTCACCTGGCTAACTGAGCCTGCGGCGCTGGCAATTTCAGGGTGATAGACCGATTGAATACTATCAACCACGCATACGGCAGCATCACTCGACAGCATCATCTCGGCTGCGTTGACTACATTTTGCTCTGAGGCAACCAACACATTATCTGAGTCAACTCCAAGCCGACCGGCTCTAAGCCTGACTTGAGCGGCCGATTCTTCACCTGTAATGTACAAGATTTGGCTGTGTTGAGAAAGATTCTTTGCTACTTGCATGAGCAGCGTCGACTTGCCAACACCCGGATCGCCTGCAATTAAAATGACTGACCCAGGCATTAGGCCACCGCCCAAAACCTCGTCTAGGCCTGCCATTCCGGTGACCAAGCGGCCAGATTCATCAGTGTTTATTTCTGATAAAGGTAACGCTTTATTGGCAGTTGATGGGCCGGTTGCCACATTTGAAAGCCTGGCGGCAAAGCCTTTCTTAGCAGCGTCATCTTCAGGTGCCAGCTCTTCTACAAAAGAATTCCAGTTGCCACACTCAGTACAACGGCCCATTGAGCGCGAAGTCTGAAAGCCGCATTGCTGGCAAACCCAGCGCGTTTTCGCCTTGGCCATAAAAGCTATTTCCTCATCTTAAGTCAACATTTTATCGTTAATGGCGCCCTACTACTCTATACTGTCATCTGTTCTGTGACCCCACCTGATTTTGCTCAGAAATACAGACAGGCATCCTGAAATCGCTCAATCTTGAGTCTTGTGGAGGGTTTAAAATGTCAAGTGTTGCTGTCATTACTACTATCTCTGTAGGCGCCCTAGTGGCTATTTCAACAGTAGACGGAATCGGAAAGCTTAAAGTTCAAAAGCTGGAAGATCAGGCGGTTTCACTGCAAAAATATGGCGGAACTGACCCACGTGGTGCGGATCCCCATGGCGACGACCCTAGAGATGAACAACATGACAGTAAACTGCCTGCCAATAAAGACCGCAGCCAGGGCAAAGCTCCTAGAGACGTTTATGGTGGTCATTTTCCAAACGACCAGCAGCCCTACTAGCGCAATTATCTCAATTTCAATTTAATGGTATTTCAATCACCCGGCCCCATACTTTGCCAGCTCGGCCCGCTAACCGTGCGCTGGTATGGAGTGATGATTGCAATCGGGTTCATGATGGCAGTGGCCATGGCCGTGAAAATGACCAAAGCGCGAGGTCTGGATAGCGACAAAATCATCAACCTTGCGCTGATTTGTTTTGTCGCTGGTGTCCTGGGAGCGCGCCTTTACTATGCCGCACTCAATTTAAGTTATTTTCTCATTCATCCGGCCGACATTCTCGCCACCTGGAAAGGTGGTCTCTCCATACATGGAGGCTTGGTCGGAGGCACCATTGCCGGTATCTACTACTTGCATCGCGAAAAACTTCCCATACTCACCTATTGCGACATTTTATTTGCCTCGATTCCGCTCGCACAAGCTGTAGGCCGCTGGGGAAATTTTTTCAATTCGGAAGCCTTCGGTCAGCCGGTGGCAGACAATTTTTTACTCAAATTGTTTATTCCTGTTGATTGTCGACCAATGGCTTTTCGCACTTACAACTATTTTCATCCCACTTTCCTCTATGAAAGTGTTTGGAATCTCGGACTGTTTTTGCTTCTCTACTTTTACGCGTCCAAAAAGTTAATCAAATATCCCGGAGCAGTAAGTTGTCTTTACCTGGCTGGATATTCCTTGGGACGAATGATTATTGAGCCCATGCGAGTCGATAGCATTGCCAGTTATATGAATATTCCCGTGCCGCTTCTGGTCAGCGCAGGTACAATGGCATTAGCCTTATGTGCACTGCTGAGGATATATCAGAAGAATGCAGGCGCCCCCACACAATAGAAATAGATTCTCTGCCAGAGCAATACTGTTACTGCTTACTGCTGTTTGCCTTCTGTGGTGCCCTGATGCCGGTGCAACCAGCAAAGGCATCAGGCTTTATCAAACGCATGAGTTTTTTGGCACCAACCAGCTGACGGTATCACCTGAAGGTTTTCGCATGGAAAATACTGGGCGCCTGAAGTTCGTGGTGGTGGCCAAACCACCCAGCTGGGAAGTGTCGATATTTCGAGACGACGACAAGGTTTTTGTCACCGAAAGCCTTGCAAAGTTTGAAGAAGCCGGGTTAGTTTCGGGTTTTGTTTTAGTGGCTAAAGAGCGGTTTATCCGGGAGAAAAATCGCAAATCTACTTTTAATTTCTCAGGTAAGAAATTGGTGCGTATAACCGCCAAAGATCAAACCCTGAAATACTTGCCACTCAATGGCCTGCCACCACAGATAGAGCGACTACTTTATAGTGCTTATAAATGTCCTACTCAAGGCGGCATACCCACCGGTTTTATTCGAACGTTGTTGCAGCGAGATTACGTCACCGGCATGCGCAACCAGGGCAGAATTGAAATCACACTTGATACGACAAAGATAGAAGACGTAGTCACCAACGAAAAAATGTTCAGCGTACCGCCAGGCTACAAAAAGGGAATATCAGTACGAGAAGTGGTGGCGGGATCTTCCACGCGCGCTAAAGACGTAGACTTCGAAGCATTATTTCACCCCGTCAAGTAAATTCCGGCGAAGGAGAATTGAGTTCACCCATGCTTGTGGCGCAAACAGAAAAATACTTGCGCTTGATGCCATCACTCCTGGCAGCTGGTCTAATGCTGAGTTATACTGCGGCAAACGGTGCAAACAATAAAGCCATAAGGTTGAGCCAAACTCATGTGTTTTTCGGAAAATGCCAGCTGATCCTTGCCCCGAAGGGCTTTCGCATGGAAAACAAAGGGCGCCTACACTTTACTGTAGTTGCTAAAGCACCCGAGTGGAAAGTGACCATTTTTCGCGACGATGACAAAGTATATATAAGCGAAAGCCTGGCTCAATTTGAAGAGAGCGGTTTGGCATCACAGATGCTGGTTAAAAGGCAAGACAAGTACTATTTAGGAAACAACAGAAAGTCTGAGTTAGAGTTTTGCGGTAAAAAGCTTGTGCGATTAACGGGAAAGTTCAAAACTGTTAAATATATGCCCCTCAATGGTTTGCCGCCACAGATTGAACGACTAGTCTATGCAGCTTATAAAACCCCCACCAACGGAGGAATCAGCACCGGCTTCAGCCGTGTTTGCAAAAGCGAAGATTTCATCAGCGGCATGAGCGTTCGAGGTAGCATTGAAACAGTATTAGAAACAGATAAAATTGAGGATATTTCGATTGGTGCCAACTCCTTCGATCCACCTTCCGGCTACAAG
The DNA here is from genome assembly GCA_036170915.1 of Cyanobacteria bacterium auto_48_18. Classification (GTDB taxonomy): domain Bacteria; phylum Cyanobacteriota; class Vampirovibrionia; order Obscuribacterales; family Obscuribacteraceae. Next base: position 154,987 of record JAVHQC010000033.1, on the reverse strand, counting down.
CTTGCCAAATCAGTTCGAGAAGTGGTTGCCGGAGAATCGACACGAGATAAAAATGCTGACTTTGGAGTTCTATTTTGATTAGCCCTGGTATCTCAAAAAATCGAAGACAAGTCTTAAACGCGATGCTTTTAGCGTGTCTGTTGCAGGCTGCACCGACCTTTGCGAAAGCAGTTTCGACTCCTACTATTCCAGCAATCAAACTAAGCCAGACTCACTTTTTTATGGGTAAATCAGAAGTCACCATTGCCAAAAACGCCATAAGAATCGAAAACATTTCTAGGCTACGTTATATTTTGGTAGCCAAAGCACCAGATTGGAAAGTCACTGTTTATCGTCCAGACGACAAAACATATTTTACTCAAGGCATCGATCTCTTTCGAGACACTGGCTTAATGTCAGACCTTCTAATTGGTCGCAAAGATCGTTTTATGCGTGGCAAAATATATCGACATTCAAAAATGAAAATTGATAATTTCGGTATTGAGCGCTTAACTTCTTCGTGGTGCACAATCAAATATATGGAGCGTGGTGACATTGCCGAGCAGGTCGAGTGGATTCTGTATGCCGCATATAAACAACCTACCAATGGTGGCATACCCATATTTTTCGATAGTGTGAAAATTTCTGCTGACTTTGTCACAGGCATGAAAGGTGGTGGCAGACATGAGACTACTCTCGACACCACTAAAATCACTAAAGTATCCGTGTCACCGTCAACCTTTACCATGCCACGCGGTTTGAGAAAGGCCCAATCTATTCGTGACGTCGTGGCGGGCAGTGCCGCCAAGCGTGAAGTTGAAGAATCTGACGCACTTTTCTTTAAATGATTATCTTGAGACACATTTGCAGCCTCCTTCTCATTTTGAGCACGGCTCTTCCATCAATGGCTGCCAGCAAAAGTATCAGACTGAATCAAACACATGTTTTTTATGGTGCCAACGAAATTACTGCCGCCCCCGAAGGAATTCGCATTGAAAATCGCGGTCGGCTGAAATTTGTGCTGGTGTCGAAGGCGCCAAAATGGCAAGTCAGTATTTTTCGCAATGACGACAAGACGTACATTACCCAAAGTCTCGAAAGCTTCGAAAATACCGGCATAGCTACTGGGGTTATACTCGATAAAACCAATCGCAACTTCACTAAGAAAAGCCTTACATCGACTTTTAATTTTTCGGGTCAAAAGCTTGTGCGCATGACCGCTTCAGATAAAACACTAAAGTACATGCCGCTGAATGGCTTACCACCGCAAATAGAGCGAATACTCTTTGCTTTTTATGCCTTGCCAACAAATGGTGGCATCACCACCGGCTTTGCCCGCACTCTTTCAGGGAAAGATTACCTGAGCGGCAAGAGCGTGAAAGGACTAATGGAAGTTAGCTTGACCACAGAAAATATTAAAAGTGTGCCTACTGACGGTAAGCTTTTCAATGTTCCTGCCGGCTATCGATTAGCCAAGTCGACACGCGAGGTAGTTACGGGGGATGCCACCCGCAAGAGCGACGCTGATTATCAACTTCTTTTTGGACCAACAGAATAAGAGGGCTAGAAGCGAAACTACTCGCTGTAAATGCCGGCCTCTAACTTCACTGAGCGAATATCAAGACAGTTTGACATTGGTGCTCCCAGGGCCGAAAGAAGCTCCTCGCCGCCTTCCTGAAGACCCGTGCCCATAAAGTGTCTGCGCAGAGTGCCATCAACTTGAGAAAGGACAATCTCGCGCCTGATGCCACTATTCATGGTGGTGAACTTAACACAAGCTTCGTCGTTAAAGATTACGTCTTCACTTTCTTGAAATGCATCAAACTGACCAGTGGCAACAATTTCGTCAGGTGGGTAAAAAAGATACTGCGGCACGATCACAAGACTTTGAATCACGCCCTCGATGTCGGCCAGTGCATCAAATACCATCACATAGTCGCGGTTCTTCACTCGCGGCTCCGGCCAGTCGGCTTTTTCTAAGCGCATTGTCACCGTAGTGCCTTTAGAATTTGCTATCAGCTCACCGCTCATCAGTTCAGAACCAGGCTCGTCTTTTATCTGACGCCAGGCCAATTTGAATTGTTTAGACCGCTCGAAGTCAGTTGTATATTCCAGACCAAGCGGCCCCGACGAATTATAGAAAGAGCCTTGATCGCTATAGGTTCGACATTGATTGTAAGTCTTCAACATCCGCTTTATAGCTGAATTTACTGGCACAAAATTCTCTTTCTTATTGTTACTTGGTTAAATTATTTGCGACCAGGCGCAAGCAGCTTCAAGCGATCTTTTACCGCAGCCATGTTTTGATTATTGGCTGGTGCAGAGCGCACAAAGCGTTGATATTCTTCAATTGCTTTAGCTGGTTGCTTGAGAGCTTCATATACGGTGCCTAAATAATAATAGGTGTCTACAAGACTCTTATCTAGAGCTAGAGCTCTAGTGTATTCGCTCAGTGCCTTCTGATTATTTCCCAGACCCTGATAGGCAGTACCCAGATAACTGTGAGTAGCGCCATCATCGTTGACCTTCAAAGCAGCTTCGTAGTCAGCAACGGCGCCGGCAAGGTCAAATTTACCAGAGGCATCAGCCTTGGTCTGTTTCTCGATGGCTGAATTCACCAGTGGCGATGCCTTCGCTTGTTTCATCTGTGTAACTAGCTGTTTGTAAGCACTTTCATTAGGGTTAATTTGGCTGGCTCTTTGATATGCTCCCAGTGCACTATCCCAATCTTCCTTGGCTTGATAGCAAGTACCCAGGCTGTAATAGTATGAAGCTTCGTTTGGTGTTGCTTGAATGGCTTCCTTATACTTGGCGATAGCCTCATCATATTTTTTCGCTTGTTGCAAAGCAACTGCGTCATTGAAGGCACCAGATGCGGCACTAGAGGCTTTGACCTGCGCTTGAGTAGATAGCTTCTGAGCTGAAGCCGGATTAGCCTTTAGCCTGGCTACTCGAGCCTTGGCGTCGGCTGCATAAGTGCCGGTGGCCTTAGCGGCAAGATATTTACCATAATCAGAAAGTGCCGTCGGCACCTGGCTGTTATTCTCATCAATTAAGCCGATGAAGTACCAGTTATCTGACTCGCCTTTTGCATCTAAATCAATGGCTTTCTGATAATTGCTTTTAGCTTTATTGAAATCGTCAATGGCCTGATAAGCACCCGCCAGGTTGGTGTAACCATGCGGATTACCAGGATAAAGCGCCAGGCCTTTTTCATAAAGTGGAATGGCACCAGCAGGATCGCCGCCGCTGTGTTTTGCCACTGCTTGATCCATAATCGGAGTTGCCTGAGCTAACTGAGCCGAGGCCATGGCCTGCTTGAATGACTCGACCTGGTTAGCCGGAGCCTTAGCTATGGCCTCTTTGTACTTGGTGATGGCATTGTCAAAATCACCTTTAGCCTGATAGGCAGTGGCTAACGCATACACATAGGCAGGTTCTTTGGGCTGCATTGAAATGGCTTGTTCATAAAGCGGAATAGCCTCATCATATTTGGTGGCCTCCTGCAATTTAACAGCTTTATTGTAAGCGTCAGCAGCACCCTGAGCATTTTTCACGTCAGTGGATGTAGACAGTTTTTGTGCGTTGGCAGGATTTGTCTGCAAGGCTGCCATTCTGCCCTTGGCGGCGGCAGCGTATGCACCGGATGGTGCTTTCTGATTGTATTGAGAATAGTGGGCGAGCGCTGGCCCAACTTGACCATTGTTCTCTTCGATTTGTCCCATGAAATACAGACAATCGACGCAACCGGTAGGATCATATTTATAGGCGTTCTGATAAGCGTCATAGGCAGCCTTAAAATTATCGCTAGCCTGATAGGCAACACCAAGGTTCATATAGACCGAGCCGTTATCAGTGTCTAGCTTCAAGGCCTGGCTATAGAGATCGATAGCACCAGGAAGGTCACCGGCGGTTTGTTTATCGAAAGCTTGTTTAACCAGAGGACCAGCTTTTAGAACGGTGGCGTCCTTAATTGCTTTTTTGTAGTCGGCATTGGCCGGCATCATATTTGATGCCAGATTGTAATTAGCCAGAGCTTGATCAAGGTCGCCTTTTTGCTGATAAGCAGTACCAACGGCGTATTTGAAATCAGCATTGGAAGGCTGAATGGCAATGGCTTTTTGATACATAGCAATGGCCTGATCATATTGCCCAGCACGTTGCAAATCAACGGCCTTGGCATAAGAATCAGTCGCTTCCTTATCTTTAGCCAGATCGCTCTCAGACTTAATTTTAATGGTGGCTGATGGATCTTTACTCAGAGCTGCGATTCTAGACTGCGCTTGAGTAGCGTAGGGCCCGCCTTTAGCTGAGCTCAAATATTGCTGGTATTCACTTCTGGCCTGGTCGCCTTTACCACTGTTTTCGTCAATGGTGGCAAGGAAGTAAACACTATCAGGCTGCGCTTTGGGGTCAACTTCTAAGCTCTTAACGTAAGAACTGCGAGCGCCACCATAATCTTGCGAAGCGTACTGAGCCGAAGCAAGGTTATACCAGAGGCTGGCATTGCTAGGCACTATATTCAGTGCCTGCTGATAGAGACTAATCGCTTGGGCGTAATCTTTAGCCTGGTGTTTCGCCACCGCATTGTTGATGATAGGCTGCACTTTCAAATCTTTGACCTTAGTCAAAGAGTCTTGGTAGCTCTTGTTCTTGGGGTCTAGATTGATGGCCATGTTGTATTCAACAATGGCATTGTCAAAATCTTTTTTGAGCTGATAAGCAGCACCAATATTAAAGTGCACAGCCGGATCTTTGGGATCAGCTTTTAGTAATTCCTGGTATTTTGCAATGGCACCATCATAATTGCCGGCTTTGAAAAGACCATCGGCAGCACTTGATAGATCGCCCACTGCTTTATCTTTCTGTTGATCGGTAGCAGTCTTGATGCCCTGTTGCGCGGCTGTGTTACCAGGATCAAGCTGAATAGCCTGTTGGTATGCGCCGATGGCACTTGGATAATCACTCATAGCCTGATAAGCAGTACCCATATTCATCAAAATGTCTGATTTTTGTTTGGGGTCTTTTGCCGATGCCAGTGCACGTTTATATGAATCGAGGGCTGGGCCGTATTGCTTGCGACTCTGCAAGTCAACACCCATGTTGATGTATTTGGTAATTTGGAAATTGTCTTTCACAGCCGCCAAGCCCTGCAAAAGCTTTTCAGCAATGGCGTTCTTGCGACCAGGTGAAAGTGATATGGCTAATTTATATTCTGATTCTGCTTGACCAAAGTCACCTTTGTATTGAAAAGCCTGACCCAAACCGATGTGGTTGTTTGGCTCAGTTGGGCTGTCTTTAAGCGCTTCTTCCCATCCAGAAACCAGTGCTTCTTGCACATCTGGATCGTCAGACTTCATTGAAATCGCTTTGGTGTAAGCGGCAATTGCGTTAGTGATGTCTTTCTTGGCCTGATACGCTTGGCCTAACTTAACTTCAATAGCAGCACTGTCGCCGCTGCGTGATGCGGCTTGATATTGCTCGATGGCCTTGTCGTTCTCATCGCGCACGCGATAAACATCAGCTAACTTCTCGTGCACAGCGCCGTCATCTTTGATTTTTAAGGCTTCGGCATATTCGACAATGGCCCCGACAAAATCGGCAGACTTGCGGGACGCATCACCAATGGCTACACGGTCAGCAAAAGACCGTGGATTCTTGCCCATTTTTTGAATGATGCCGGTCAAATTTGACAATGTGGTCGGGTTGGCAGGATCAAGCAAAACAGCTTTGTGGAAGTATTTGATGGCTTCCATGGGGTTGCCCTGGAAAACCAGACCATAGTTATTCAGCGCAATCGCCAGGTTTGCCCTGGCATTTTTATAGGTGGGATCAAGCTTGAGTGCTTGTTCGAGCTTCTGAATAGCCAGCGGATACTGCTGCTGGTTAATTGCTTTAACGGCGTCGTTATTAAGTTGAATTAGTTGAGCCTGATCGACATATGCCAGTGCCGGTGCCACAGAAGCCAGACCACTCGCGGCAGCCAAACCGAATGACAGAGCCAGAGCGACGAACTGCCGTGACGCCTTGCGCGCAACCGGACGGGGTAAAGATTGGCCAGTAAAGCCGTTTTCAAACAATTTTGAGAACAATTTCTGGGAATTCCTTTGGGTTGTCATTGATCAAAGTTCGGAGGTACTAAATCATATGAAAGTAATAGCTAAATAGGATTCTATTCTATTAACTTCTCTTTTAGCTTTCCTGGCTAAACATAGCTATAGGATTTTGCCTGGTCTTTAAGTAAGAGGCCAAAATGGCTATTTACATCTCGATATTTGGGGCAAATCTCGTTACAACCTCATGATGCCAAGCTATAACGCTTGACGACGGTTGACTGATTGGGGGTTGCCGAGCAAAAACGAGCGGCGACCCAAATTCATTGCTAAGCTGACTCTGGGCCTCATTGGGTACAACTTATAGCAGCAAGCAATACGGGGTGCTCATGACTGAAACCGGCATTGAGCAAGAAGCTCCCGTCAAACTGGCTTTTGACTGCCAAATTAAATGGCAGGATATGAGCGGTGGAGATCAGGTTCGCTACTGCGAGCAATGCAAATGCTCCGTGCAAGACATTAGCGATTTTTCTAAAGAACAAGTTGCCGGCCTTCAACAGCGAGTCAATCAAGGCGAAAAAATTTGCGTTTCGTTTCGCAAGCCAAAAGCATTAAGACAGCAAAGCTTTGACTTGGAAGAATGGAAAGTATTGCCGCGAGTAAGTGCTGGCGAAAGTATTGATTTGCCAACGGGAGTTTATTCAAAGTTAGTCAGCGGTTTTACTTCAGCTAATCCGGCTTTTTCTTTAGGCATTCTAGTAGCGTTGTCGATAAGCTTGAGCAGCTGTTCGATGGATAGCCAACTTAGTAATTTTAGAGAAGCTACCGGGCACGTAGTAAACCGTTTTGCGAAGCGGCCTGTACCCACCAAAAGTGAAGTGCAGTACCTGAGCTCTTCACCAGAAGCGATACTTCCTACAAGCGCACTAAATGATCACAGTGTCGGCCAAATCGACGGCTTTTACCTTCTTCGTCATAGAGCAGAAATTCCATTCCTGGATGCGGTCAATGGATGGGACGAAAGACATGTGCTCGAATCATACGAAACCGAGAGAAAAGCTGGCAAGATGTCAGTCAAAAACGTAGAAATTCTTACTAAATATTTTGTTGAGCAGAAACAGTTTGCAACTGCGCACCGTTGTTATTTATTGCTTATTACGCTGGCCATCCAAGACAGAAATTATCCACGCAGTGCACAGCTAAAATCTGCCGTTGACAAACTTATTGCCGAGCATCCTGAGGCAGCTAACTGATGCGAGAAATGGAACTTGGGCAATCGAACGCTATACCTCTTTCTTTTACATGCCAAAAGAAATGGAAAGACCTTGCCGGCAAAGGTGATGTCCGCAACTGCCAGCAATGTCACTGCGATGTTCAAGATGTAAGCGAATATAGTAATAAAGAAATTCAGGCACTCCGATTGCGTGTCGATCAAGGCGAAAACATTTGCGTTGCATTTCGACAACCGCTGAAATCAAACACATCGGAAAAAAACGCGCGTAGTAGCGTACAATCGGTTGCCGCAATATTAACGATTTCACTAGCACTCTCTGTCAGCTTAAGCGGCTGCTCTAACAACAATAAAAATGCCACTCAGTTTGCACAACATAAAAAGGGCATTGCGCAGAAAAAACAGCCACCTGTTGAATATGTGCATTACAAATTCGAACACCGATTAGGGCAACTCGACGGTCTGCACGGGCGGAAGCTGAATACAACGATGCCACCGAAGGCAGTGCCGTAACATCCGCTTTGATTACTTTCTCAATTTGCCTCATAGCTTAGTAAGTAGAGCCAATACTGCAGCAATATTTGCCTTCTCTTTTTTGCTTTTTGCCAACTTTAGCTCTATTTCCCATCACGATATCAAAGCGTTTCGGACATCTACATCTTTTAAAGGCATTGTCATTGCCTTTTTATAGCTAGCTATTGCGCGAGGCGAATCTCCCAAAGCTTGATATGACTGCCCAAGCTTAACCTGGATGGTGGCGGAATTCTTTAATTTCGATGCTGCCAAATAATGCACAATAGCCTTATCGTTCTCATCACGCACACGACATACATCCGCTTGTGTTTCAAGTGAATTTGGGTCTTTTATTTGATTCGCGAGGTCATCTAACTCGTCTGCTCCAACAGGAAGAGCCAAAAACACGGTGATAAGTGCACAGACACCTAGCACCATCGCCAAACGAAAAATTCCACCATGCAACATTGTAATTACGGCGTAATTACAATGTTTGATGGCCGATTTATCCAATTTAGCACCACCCGATCCACCGACCATCAATTTATTCAATTTCGCACCCCCAACCGATCCACAAGAAAAAGGGCGCCACCGAAGCAGCGCCCGTGAAACCCAATTTACTGAAACTAAGCCTCCGGCTCAATCAGTCCGTAGTTGCCATCGCGACGGTGATAAACCGTGTTGACGTGATTCGATTCTGAGTTGATGAACATGAAGAAATCGTGTCCAAGAAGGTCCATGTGCTTGCAGGCTTCATCAGCCATCATCGGCTTAAGCGGGAAGCGCTTGGAGCGAACAATCTTCGGTCGAATGTCATCAGCTGAACTATCTTTATTGACGGCAAAATTGATTGGCTCCAGATCGTCATCAGTGACCTCTGCACTATCATCTTCGCTATAATCTTTCGCTTTGCCCGTCTTGGTGTAATGGCGCGTTTTGTACTTGCGCAATTGTCTTTCAATCTTATCTGCAACCAAGTCAATCGACGCATACATGTTTTCGGTGGCTTCTTCACCGCGAATAACGTTGCCGTTGACCTTGATTGTGATTTCCGCCTTCTGGCTCTTCGCAATGGAAGGATTTTTTGCCACACTCAATAGAGCGGTACAGTCGAGCCTGTGATCAAAATGCTTTTGGGCTCGCTGCAACTTTTCAGTCAAATACTCCTTGAGAGCAGGTGTCAGTTCAATATTGCGTCCAGTTACGGTTACTAGCATAACTATCCTCCGAAACGAAGGGATAAATAAAACACAGAAAGTGATACCACAAGAATATTCGATGCGATTTGATAATCAGGCAAAAAATCCTACAAGCACACTGGCCTGCAGGATTATTGGAGATCTATGTCAACTTCAAAAGGAATATCCCTGACGCTTTTTAAAGCAGAACGCTCATTTTACTGAGCCCAAAACGAGTATCGACAAACGGTGTTCCGATAATCATTTACCCGTACTGGCTTCCACTATAACCATATTCGCAGAAAAGCTTTGAAGCCGCCTAAATCTTAGTTATTCAGGTCTTCGAACAGCTGAGCTGCGTCCAGGTAGTTAATGTGGTGCTGCTTGTTGTTGTATTTTGCGTCAATAGCCACCGGCGTACCTTGTGCACGCTCACTGGCAGCGGCAAAGACAGGTGCAGCAAAGAGGCGATCAACTCGAGTTGGCCGATTGATGGTCAAGTATGAGCTCGAACTTGAAACCGGGGCGACTGCAGGCTTCTTACCAGCCTTGGCGCGTGATTTAGCCTGGTTGGCAACTGCCTTCTTAGCAAGAGCGACAAATTTCTGGCCGGCTTGCAAACTGATAGGTGAAACTAAGTCGTCATCGTCCGCCATTTCAGGAAACTCAGTGGCAACCAGGTCAACCACACCAAGCTGTTTGAAATAATTGAAAGCAGAATGGCTGTCGGTAGCGCTATTAACTTTCAAACCGTGGGCAACAACTTTCATAAATTCCCCGCGGCTCAAAGGCTTGGCTGGGTCAAAAGTCGGCGGGCTGGCCACAACTCCACGTGACAGAAGAGTTCTTAGCACTTCTAACCGATGGCGACCATTGGCTGGCATCAAGTCTGAATAACGCGCCATGGCCCCAAATTGCTCTTCAGTTGTGCGCTGGTTCGGGTAAAGGCTGGCGCTTTGGGCTCCGACATCGCGGCAGGCGCGAATAAATTCTGTGATTTCATTGGCTCTGGTGCCCATGCCGTCTCCAATGACGTGCACTTCGACATCAGGCTTTTCGGTCAACTGGCGCACACGCTCCACTGTTTGCTTGGTGTAGGTGTAGGCGTCAACGGTTTGATAGCGTCCATTCCAGTAGGCCATTGGCGCAATGACATCATAATGCTTGGCTAGTACTTTCCATGGCGTCATGGCCACAGCGGGGGCTCGGTTGAGCGGGCTGTAAACAACGGCCATCATAGGGTAACCGCTGCCAATGGCATCTCTTATATGCTTGCTGTAAGTCTCAACTGCAGCTTTGCTCAAATTGTTTTCGAGATTGGGGGCGATACCGTCAAGCCGATCGCCGCTAGGCGTGCGAAAACGAGCAGCCTCAATCATCTTGTCGGCGTCAGCAATGGGATTTTTCAGTTCGGCAAATGACCAGGCAATTACCCGAATATGATATTTGTGGCAGGCCTCAATCAGCTGACTCAACTCCGCCGGCTGAGTGATGGCTTGGGTGGTACTGCGTGAGGTTTGAACAAATAGATTGCGAATGCCATTGCCATAGATTTTCTGGCAATAGCCTTCAATATCGTTTTTAGGGTAGTTCCAGAGATTAACCCAGACGCCGGAGCCTTCAGCCATACCTGGTGGATTTAATGTATCCATAGGCACAACACTTGAGGCGTGCAGCAGAGGCATTTTGGCCTCACCGGCGACGCCACCACTGGCCGTGGCTGATTGAGCACAAGTCAACACCAAGCTAAGCGCTGAAAGCGAGACAGAGAGAGCAATAGTAAGACTAAGCTTGCGAGTGGGAAATTTATTAATCATGGCTACCAAAGAAGAATTGCTGCTAATTTTTTCAAGTATAAACGTGGTATCAGACCTGCGCCACCATTTTCTTTTGCTATTGGGCACTAAAAACGGCAGCGGGGCATTAATAATGAAACTTTTGAGTATATATATTCCACATTTATCTGCGCTTTTATCAGTCACGCGGCCTTAAGGTGTAAAAAGGCCGCTATGAGGGCATATAGCGGGGTGATATGCTAGCGATCAGCTAAGGCGATCAAGCGCCCGGCGGGATTCACAAGTTATTCTCAAAGCCAGAGGGCAAGCGAATTAATGAATAAGAAGGAAGAGGAAATTCAGCGGAAATTAGTGGAGCTGGAAACCACTGTCCTCAAAGAACAAGCTGACATAGTGACCAGCAACGCCAGTAGTCGTACCGACTTGACTAATCGCAAAAAAGGCGGCCTGCAAAATGGTGGCACATACGGTTCTAGCGCTGGTGGCGATATTGCGCCCCTGAACCGATCTGACGGCTATTATTTTGGTGGCGTCGGCCTACTTGTTCTAGGTTTATTTCTGGTCTTCACCCACGTTCAAGTCGGCAATGGCTTTTTAGCCATGATGATGGGCGGCGGCAGTGGTCTAGTCTTCTTTTTACTGCCTTTGCTCATCGGCATCAGCATGATGATTTACAACGCCAGAAATAAATGGGGCCAAGTCATCACTGTCGGCAGCTGCGTAACTTTACTGCTAGCCATTCTTTTCACGTTAACATTCCGCTTTCCATCGCTCACGCTTATGCAAACAATTTTGATGTTTCTACCCTTTGCCATCGGTGGCGCCTTTGTCGTCAAAGGGCTGGGTGGTGCTGAGGGAGTCAAAGACGTTATAAAAAACGCTTTGCCTAAAAAAGAAGATGCCTGAAGCTATAGAACCTTCATTGATTTGGAAGCAGCGTTTATCACAGGCATGAAAGTGTCATAGTATTCGCTATCGGCAGTGTAGTTCAGACCAAAACCGCGCGATTTGTTGGTGGTCATAATCATAAGAGCCTTGGCAGTGCACTTGGCTTCTATGTCTTTTATGATGTAGGTAATTTCAGTTGCTGGACTTCCAGCAAAAACAGCAGCTTTTTCACTGACCATCTCTATTGGAATATTAGCTTGCGCCATGCCGTTTTTGAGCGCATCAAGCGAGGCCTTAGTGTAAGCCTCTAATGTCATGGTTGCCGGCAATGGCTCCGAATAGACTCGATAGCTAACTAAGCCACCCAAGCCTTTAAATTTGCAGATGATTGGTGAGTCTTTGGGTTCAATCATCTCCCAAGTCTTTGGATATTCAATGCTGATGCCTCGTTCAGAATTCTTATATTCAACAAATTCCTTAAGCGCGCCCTCTGCAGATGCTTGGGCTTCTTTTGTCGCAGGTAACGAGTCAGCGTGGGCACGCTCAATAAGACCCAGGCCAGTAAAGGGCGCTACTGCTGTAGCAATGGCAAAGGTGACTGAAGCTGCCAATATCGTTCTAGAAAGACTCATGAACATACCTCAAAAATGAAGGCATCATCTTACAGGATTTTGAAAGCAGTAAGCCAAACATGCATGCCGAGGCCATTTTCATATTAGAGTCAACGCACCAGATACGGTGCCAGCACGACACCTGCTGAGCGAAGCCCACTTAACCTTAGTGGCTTTCCACTGGCGAGCAAACTGCTTGATTAGTTGCTTCAAAAGCAGACCGTGGCACTTGAAAAGCTAAACAATTTTGTACTTTCGAAGATTAAACGGTTTCCGAGCAGGTAACATCTAAAATAGTTAGATGCACTTGGATTCATAGCAGTTTTTCTTCCCTTTAAATGCAGGCGGGAGTGCCAGATGTTAGACATTTTCAAAAAGCAGTTCATTGAAGTTATCGAGTGGACAGAAGAAACAGATGGCGTGCTCGCCTACCGCTTTCCCACGCTCGACAAAGAAATTCAATCTGGTGCCCAACTGACTGTTCGCGATTCGCAAATGGCACTTTTCGTCAATGAAGGCAATGTCGCAGACTGCTTCGGCCCTGGCCGCTATACATTAAACACTCAGAACATGCCGATTCTCACCACGCTGATGAACTGGGACAAAGCTTTCAAGTCGCCCTTTAAGTCTGAAGTTTACTTTTTCTCTACACGCGAGCAAATAGATCAACGCTGGGGAACGCAGCAGCCAATTTCTATTCGCGACAAAGAATTTGGCGTAATTCGCTTAAGAGCTTTCGGCACATTCTCATATCAAGTCGAAGAGCCCACCACGTTTTATCAGAAAATCAGTGGCTCCCGGCAGGCTTATACAACCAGTGAATTAGACGGCCAGTTGCGTTCGATGATTATCACGCAAATTGCCACTAAGCTTGGCCAGGCTGATACCGCCTTCTTAGACCTGGCCGCCAATCAGCAAAAGTTTTCAGAGCAGATGAAATCTGAGCTTGATTTGGCATTTCTCCAGTATGGTTTGAAGTTGAACACCTTCCTGGTGCAAAGCGTTACTTTGCCCGAAGAATTGCAAGAATATCTCGACAAGCAGTCTCAGATGAATCTTGTCGGCGACTTGAAAAAGTATGCCAACTTCCAAGCTGCCGACAGCATTAAAGATGCGGCGAACAATCCCGGCGGTCTGGCAGGAGCCGGAATGGGTCTGGGCGTCGGTGCTGCCTTAGGACAAACTATGGCTCAAGCCATGCCTGGTGGCTCACCCGCCGCAGCAGGTGGTGCCAGTCAAGAAGACGTGTATGACAAGCTGGAAAAATTGCACGGTCTGGTGACAAAGGGCGTGCTCACCCAAGAAGAGTTTGATGCGAAGAAGGCAGAACTGCTTAAGAGTATTTCGTAAATGCTGACATTGAGTTGCCCCTCATGTGGTGCAAACGTCAATTTTCAGTCAAAATCTTCGGTGTTTGCAGTTTGTAGTTTCTGCAAATCTAGTTTGGTTCGTCAAGATATGAACCTGGACGAAATTGGCAAAATTGCCGATTTGCAAGATGATCTCACTCCTTTTCAAATCGGCACCACCGGTATGTACAACAAAGAAAAGTTTGAGATTATTGGCCGACTTAAAGTTGGATACAGCGATGGATTTTGGAATGAGTGGTTCACCACATTTGGTGACGAACGTGTTGCCTGGCTGGCAGAAGCACAGGGATTTTTAGCTTTCTGTTACCCATATGAGGCGACTGACCTGCCACCGGTCAAAACTCTAAAAATCGGTCAGGCAGTAGATTTGAAAGAAAAGGGCATTTACGAAATTGAAGACATTCGAGTAGTCAAATGCCTCTATAGCGAAGGCGAATTGCCCTTCGATGCGGTACAAGGGAGACAATCAACCAGCGTTGACCTAACCGGCTTTGAGCTGGAGATGGCGACAATTGAGTATGCTGCAAAAGAAACACGCACTTTCATCGGCCATTATCTAGACTTCGATGATTTCCAATTTAAAAATTTGAGGCCAATTGATGGCTGGTAATGCCGACATTCCTGATGTTCCCAACCCGTCGGTAAAAAAACCGCGAGTGAAGATGTTTGCCTGCCCTAACTGTGGTGGGTCAATCACACTGCGATATCCTGGTGCGTCCATGACGGTGGTTTGCGATAACTGCCAATCAATCATCGACGTTGCCAATGAAAATTACCAAATCCTGACCAAATTCTTCAAAAGCACAAAACTGTATGAGCCTCTAATTCCGCTAGGGCAGCGGGGATCGCTCAAAGGTAAAACCTGGGAAGTAATTGGATTCATGGCGCGCTCTGATGTGAATAGCGCCTACTTCTGGACGGAATATTTACTGTTCAATCCGTTCTATGGATACAGATGGTTGGTTGAAGATAAAGGTCACTGGAACTTCATCACCACCATCAAGAAAAAACCAGAGACTAATTTAAAAGTCGCTGGTCTCGGAAGGTATGGCGAGGTTCTCACACTAGACAGCAAGCGCTATCGGATTTTCAACTCTGGCCGTACTCAAGTTGATTATGTGATTGGTGAATTTTACTGGCGAGTGGTCATTGGCAGCCAAACCAACACAGCTGACTACATTGACCCGCCTTTGATGCTCTCATGCGAAAAAGACGAAAGCGAAGTGGTCTGGAGTATCGGCGAGTATATTTCGCACAATGAAATTAAGAAGACATTCAAACTAGATAAGCTGCCGAACCCCAGCGGAACAGCTGCCAATGAGCCGCCCAGAGCGAAAAAGCGCTGGGAACAAATGTGCATGTTATGGGCACTATTTTTAGCCTTTATCACCTGCGCCCAAATCTGGATTTCTGGCACTTCTCCAAATGAGGTCGCCTGTGATTACCGCGGTATTTATTTGCAGAACGGCAAACAAAACGACCAGACTACGCCGGTATTTACTCTCGAAAAAGAGATGTCTAATGTGCAGATTACTGTGCACGCACCGGTGAGCAATAGTTGGTTTTATGTCTCCGGCGAACTTGTTAATAACACCACTGGTGCTTCTTATCCCTTTGAGCGAACAGTGGAATATTATTATGGCACCGATAGTGATGGCGCCTGGACCGAAGGCAGCTCCGAAGCAGCGCTCTCTATTTCCGCTGTTCCAGGCGGAAAATATTACCTAAACCTTGACACCGAAAGTGGTGGCTACGCTTCCAATAATAAAGATCAATACAACTTGAAAGTGATACGAGGAGTACCTCTCTACGACAACTATTTCTGGTTTGCATTTTTCCTTTCCATATTACCCTTAGTCAGCTGGGGTGCCATGCGCCAAGAAGAAGTAAGCCGCTGGTCTAATAGCGATTTTAGTCCCTACGTTTCAAGTGAGTGAGGTCAGAACATGGTTCGCTTTTATTTTGTTACGGGCTCGCTGCTATGCGCGATTTTTGTCTACGCAGGCATGAACGGCTACAAAGTGGTTGACCCATTTGCCGTTTCCGCATCGAGACCACTGGGACCAGGCGGTCACTATCACAAATAATCATTCAGACAATCAAAGGAGAATTTTATGGAACAAGTACTAACGGCAAAATATATTCTGGCGGCACTAGTTTATGCCTCGCTCGGAATAGCAATATTGTGCTTTGCCACAAAGGTTTTTGACTGGCTCACCCCAGGCGATTTGTGGAAAGACATTGTCATAGAAAAGAATTTGCCTCTCGCCATTGCTCTTGCAGCCATGATGATTGCAGTCGGCAATATAATCGCCGCCGCCATTCATGGGTAAACTCGGTTGACATACGCCCTTTTAATTACCGCATTTGTCATCTCAACTTGCGGTCTAATTTACGAATTGATTGCCGGAACCATCGCCAGTTATCTGCTGGGCGATTCCATCACTCAGTTTTCTACTGTCATAGGCGTATACCTATTTTCTATGGGCATCGGCTCTTTTCTCTCTAAATACGTAGAGAAAAACATCGCCTTTACTTTTGTGCAGGTTGAACTATTAGTAGGATTAATTGGCGGTTGCTCAGCGACACTGCTATTTCTCTTGTTCAATCAGATAGACAATTTTCGTATTCTGCTCTACAGCCTTGTGGCTATCATCGGCATTCTAATCGGCCTAGAAATACCGCTGCTGATGCGCATTCTTCAAGACCGCCTCGACTTTAAAGATCTGGTCTCTCAAGTCTTCACCTTCGATTATGTGGGTGCTCTTCTAGCGTCACTGCTGTTCCCTCTGGTGCTGGTACCCTACCTGGGTTTAATTAGAACGTCTTTTCTATTTGGTTTATTCAATCTTGGTGTAGCAGTGTGGACCATTCACCTGTTTCGCAACGAATTGCCCTATAAGAACACTTTGAAATCTACGGCATATTTTCTGATTTTTGCACTGGTCTGTGGTTTTGCTTTTGCAGACAAACTAATGGGAATAGCCGAGGCTTCGACATTTCAAGATCCTGTGATTTACTCAACGTCAACCCCGTATCAGCGCATTGTACTTACCGGAAACTCGAAAGACTTGAGGCTTTTCCTCAATGGCAATTTGCAGTTTAGCTCGCGAGACGAATATCGCTACCACGAAGCACTGGTGCACCCGGCCATGGCCAGTATCAATGCTCCAAAAGACATTCTGGTGCTTGGTGGCGGCGACGGCTTAGCGGTGCGCGAATTGCTCAAATATCCCTCGGTGCAAACAATTACACTCGTCGATCTAGACAAAGAAATGACGGTGCTTTTTCAAAATCAGGGCATGCTCACTCGCCTGAACCAGAATTCTTTGAATAACAGCAAAGTAAAAGTGATTATCAATGACGCTTTTATCTGGCTGCGCACCACAACACAAAAGTTTGATCTGGCGGTCATAGACTTTCCTGATCCCAGTAATTATTCTCTTGGAAAACTTTATAGCGACACGTTTTACAAGACTTTAAAAAACGTGCTCAAACCTGATGGCATGGTCGTGGTGCAAAGCACATCACCATTTTATGCAAAAAATTCGTTCTGGTGCGTAGACCAAACTCTGCGGTCAGTTGGTTTTCATACAACCCCTTACCACGCTTATGTGCCTGCTTTTGGCGACTGGGGTTATGTAATTGGAAGTCTTGCGCCCTTCAAACCCGCTTCACAAGATGCGTATCCCGACGGGCTACGCTACGTCTCAGCCGACACCCTTCCGCCCATGCTGTCGTTCGCAAAAGATATGATGCCCACTGTTTCAACTGTCAACAAATTGAATAACCAATCTCTTGTTCATCTTTTTGAATCAGAGTGGGGTGAGTATGTCGACGCCCATTAGCCGCGCTGTTTTCTTAAAAGTATTGGCCGGTTGCGGTGTAGCTGCTGTGGCAGGAAAACTCGCACTAGACGCACCTTTGCTGAAGGGATCTAGCGAAAGAATACGCTGTCGCATGCTTGGCCCTTCGAGTAAACTCGGCCATCGTCTGCGCCAGTCAGCCGGCAATGAAACCATCACTGGTACTCAATCTACCAGGGTTACCATAATCGGCGGTGGCATAGCAGGCTTATCGGCAGCCTGGTGGCTCAAAAAACATGGAGTCAACGATTTTGTAATTTTGGAGTTAGAAAAAGAAGTTGGCGGCAATTCGGCCAGCAGCAGCAGTGCATATGGTGCCTTCCCCTGGGGGGCACATTATGTGCCTATTGCTAATCCTGAGTCGCATTATGTTCGACAGTTATTTGAAGAACTGAAAATAATTCAAGGATATAATGCAGCTGGTGAGCCAGTTTATGATGAACTAATGCTCTGTCACGAGCCGCAGGACCGACTTTACAAAGACGGTTCCTTTCACGAAGGATTGGTTCCAAAACGCGGCCTGCAACCAAATGAAAGTGCTGAAGTGGCAAGATTTTTTGAAGTGATGCTGAGCTTTCGCCGTGCCACCGGAAGTGATGGCAAACTCGCCTTTACTATTCCACTCGATTTGAGCTCACAAGATCAAGAGTTCACAGCCCTTGATGGCATTTCTATGAGTCAGTGGCTTAAAGACAACAACTTCAAGAGCCAGCCCCTCTTGTGGTATGTCAACTATTGTTGTCGCGACGATTATGGCTCGAGCACAGAAAACGTCTCAGCCTGGGCAGGCATTCATTATTTTGCCGGCAGACGAGGCACTGCTGCAAATTCTGAACCCAACGCCGTGTTAACCTGGCCGCAAGGTAACGGTTTTTTGGTAGAGAAACTGAAAGCCCCAGTACAGGGCAGCATCTGCAATAACCAAATGGCCACCGCAGTCAAACAAAAAGGCGGCAAGGTGATTACGACTTGTCTGCACAGTGATACCAATGAATATTCTGCAATCGAATCAGAATTTGTCATCTTCGCCGCACCGCGCTATGTGGCTAATCATGTAATCAAAGACGAGAAGCAAACAGAAGCAACCCATACGCAGACAAAACATACGCAGACAACACATACGCAAACAAGTGATATCAACCTCAGCTACGCACCATGGATGGTAGCCAATATCAGCTTGAAGCGTTTGCCTGATTCGAGGGGTTTGGCACCAGCCTGGGACAATGTCAGCTATTACAGCGATTCGCTTGGTTATGTAATCTCCAACCATCAAGATATTTCCACCAGGCAAAAGCCCACTGTAATCACATATTATTTTCCACTTTCACAAATGCAACCTAAAGCAGCTCGACAAAAGCTTTTTCAGTCGAGCAAAGAAGAGTGGTCTAAAATAATAATTGAAGACCTCAAGAGCATGCACCCCAATATCGAAAACGATATTCTTTCGATTGACCTCTGGCCGTGGGGTCACGGCTTAAT
Organism: Cyanobacteria bacterium auto_48_18; assembly: GCA_036170915.1. Taxonomy (GTDB): domain Bacteria; phylum Cyanobacteriota; class Vampirovibrionia; order Obscuribacterales; family Obscuribacteraceae. Next base: position 136,023 of record JAVHQC010000033.1, on the reverse strand, counting down.
TAGACCGACAGTGGGGCTCATTTGGGGCCAAGATCGCAAGCGCATGAAAGAGGCAAAAGGCAACATACTGTTTGCTCATTCAGACATGAGCGGTATGTCTAACTTTGAAGAAGCTCAATATCACGGTGTAGAAGCAGCTAAGATGGTCTTAAAAAAACTTGAATCCTGATATACATTTTCAGCCTGACCAAATCGTGGCCGCTTCCACAGAGCGACCCACTGAACAAGCCTGGCTTTCATCACCGCTCTGGGACAGCATCTGGATTCTCTCGCCAGCTTTCATTGCAGTTGCCTGTGTGGTTCTATTTCGCGGACAGATGGCAGCCAGCACAAATGTGCCCTTGTGGGTCTGGGTGTGTTTTGTTTTGCTTATTGATGTAGCTCACGTTTATGCCACACTTTTCCGCACTTATCTTGACCCCACAGCCTTTGAAAATAACAAAACTATTTTGCTCGCCATTCCGGCCATAGCATGGGTTGGTGGGAGCTTACTCTATTCGCTTGACGCCATTTATTTCTGGCGCGCCCTGGCTTACCTGGCTGTGTTTCATTTTATTCGTCAACAATTTGGATTCGTCATTCTTTATTCGAGAAAAGATCCGCTTGAGTTTAAAAGATATAGATGGCTCGATTGTGCTGCCGTTTATTTAGCTACGCTTTATCCCATACTCTTCTGGCATACCAATATGCCAAGAAATTTCAGCTGGTTTGTGGCTGGCGATTTTATCGAAACACTGCCGCAAATAGTGACACAAGGCGGCTTTGCAGCATACACAATAATTGCATTTGCCTACGTCATAAAAGAAATTGTATTGGGTGCAAAAACCAGATTTTTCAATATACCGAAGAACTTGTTGCTCGCAGGAACTGCGCTGAGCTGGTGGGTCGGCATAGTAGCATTTAATTCAGACATGGCATTCACTATTACAAATGTAGTCAGTCACGGCATTCCCTACATGGCACTAATCTGGCTTTATCACCACCAAATTAGTAATACAAGTCATGGTGATGGCGCGGGCAGTGACAATCGAATTAAGCTGGGCCGCTTGCTAATTTCAAACGTTGTAATCTTCTTTGTTTTTCTGGCAGCACTTGCCTATCTTGAAGAAGGGCTCTGGGACGGGCTTGTATGGCGCGAACATCTTAGCCTCTTCGCTCCATTTTCATTCTTGCCGTCTATTGGAGACACTGCCATACTGGCTCTACTGATACCACTGCTATCACTGCCGCAATCAACCCATTACTTATTAGATGGTTTCATCTGGCGAGTAAAAGATCGAAAGAGTGTTTGGTCGGCTTAGGAGTAATTTGTGCCTACATCAAAGAACGTTCTTACCTATATTTTTAAACTCAGTGCTTTTGCAGTTATTTGCCTTGCTCTCGGCATAGTGGCTCTGATTCTCTCCTTTGCTCCAGCCACTAACCCGTCGTTCTTATCATCAGTGCTTTTTCGCGGCAGTACTGCTGAAGATCGCAAGCATATTTCTAACTTCGTACGAGCAGTGATGGGGCCTGATACTGCCAGCGTTACCATTCTGGAAGGCCTTGAGACAAAGCCTTCTGATCAAGAATTCAAAAAGCTAAATCTCGAAGTGCCTGAAAAACTCAAATTTAGTACCACCGACAAAGTGGAACTGGAGGGGTGGTTTTTTCCTGGTTCTGGTGCCGACACAGTGCTTGTTTGTTACAACGGATTCGGCAAGCGTTTACCACTAGCAGCCGGTTATATAAAAATGCTCAGAGCCGCTGGGCTATCGGTATTTTTATTTGATTATCGTGGGCTAAATAATTCTGCAGTAAAAGCGTCACCACAAACAGCATGTATTGACGGTCAAGCAGCCTATGACTTTTTGATCAAAGAGAAAAAGATATCGCCAGAGCACATAATTTTACTGGGACGCGATATTGGCTCATATGTCTGTCTGAAAATAGCAGCATCAAATAAATGCAAAGCTTTGATTTTAGAAAACCCCTGGACGACTGTCAAAGAGTATGTCGACAAAGTGCCAGGAGCACTGGCTATGCGCATGGTGCCTCAGCAGCTCTACAGCGACAATGGCCTGAGCAATTTAGATCTGGTGGCTAAAGACCACCCTCCTATTTTGGTGGTGACGTCAGAGCCAGAAATGACTGGTGCAGGCAAATTTTTTGCTTCAATTTCAGCACCAAAATCGTTCATGCATATCGAAGAATTTATGCCGTCGATGTTGTGCCCTGATCTAGAAGCAAGTGGTGCCAAGTATTCTCGCCGGGTGCAAAAGCTGGTAAGCGGCGAGCCACTAGGTGCTGAGCAGACAGCTACAATAAACTGGCGAAAAGATTATGCCACAGCAGTGGCTGAGTCGAAAACAAGCACGAAAACGATACTGGTTGAGTTTGGTGCAGAGTGGTGCGGATACTGCCGCAAAATGGATCAAATCACCTATACCGACCCTGATGTGGTGGCAAAGCTAAATACAGATTTCGTCCCAGTGAGGCTAAATCTGGAAAGTAAGGAAGCACAAAATCTTCAGGCAAAGCATCCGTTCAACGGCATTCCCATGGTTTTAATATTGGACGGCAAGGGCAAATTGTTGAAACAGCTGGGCGGCTTCATGGGGCCAGATAGGTTCTTGAAGCGATTGTCGCTGAGCAAATAGAAGCGCTTCACCGTGCTGGATTGGCCATAACTACTGCACCAGCAGTGGTTGTATATTCAAAAATAACGATGACTACATAGGCCAGGCAGACCGCTGTGAAAGGCTGATTTATTTTCATGTCTTTGTAATTAGTCCAGCACACTACTGTGATGACAAAGTCGCTTATCCAGGCAAAATATAAGGGCAAGAAAAGAGCGCAGTTACCGAAGGTAGAATATGTGTCGCCAGTGACCGGCTTATTGCCTATATCTATACCAAGGGGAATACAAAGAGCAGCCAGGACAACCGTAGCGAGAGCTGGTACCACGCAGGCGATGAGAGCAATGCGCCGCGCGCGCTTCTGTTCTTTTTCAGTATCTGCGATATCGGCCCTAGCACAAAGTGCTTGCACCATAGATGCCTTAATAAAAACAATCGCTGTCAACAGAAGCAGTGCAGTCATATTTCGCGCATAAGTGTTGCAAGCATCGCAAATATAAAAGTTAAAGTGAGAAAGGCAGGTATTAAGCTACCTTTCTTGATAGCCAAGCATGCGAGATAACCACTGTATAGTAGCACCAGTGCCGCTACCACGTTGACGATGTTGGGAGTTAGATAACAGCCCGGTTGGAAGCTTGCTCCGCCACTGCCAAATTGCGTGTTCAACGCTATCCAGGCAATGGCACCAAGATTGAAGGCGAGCGTACCAAGCCGGATAGCCGCCATGTCTCTAATCAAAGCATTTACGCTATCGTCTGTCATAGTTCTTTTAAAAACTCGCGTAATGCTGCCAGATACCCAGGATTATTACTGTCTTCAAGGTTATGATTCATGCCCGGAATAATAGCAAGCGTACTTTGCCTACCTTTCTGTTTTTGACTTTGCTTGTACACAATCTCGGCATAGCGTACCGGAAAGATGGGATCTTCTGTTCCGTGTATAACCAGCAGCGGTGTCGTTGAAGAACGCACCGCCGCGAGACAGTCAAGTTCTTGAAACCAGCTGCTCGGATAAAGCCAGGTAAACCAGAGACGATCATGCGCGGCCCAGGTTAATGCTGGAAAAGTTGATTGCAAAATCATGGCAGAAACAGGACGCTTTCGACTAAGCTCAGAGGTCACGCCTGCTCCTAGCGATTCACCATAGACGACTATGTGCGCAGGATTAACGTTTTGCACGGTCGTCAAATAATCGAAAGCACCACACGCGTCATCTACAGCGCTGCGAACAGTTGGCGTGCCTTGCGAATTGCCATAACCTTCATAATCATATAGCAAAACTGAGCAGCCAGACTTTAGCAGAGCTGATGCAAGAACGGCACGGTGACCCAGGTTTCCGCCATTGCCATGACTGACCAAAACTGTTCTTGTTGCCGCTTTCTTTTTAAAGAACAACCCCTCGAGCTTAACTTGTGGACCATTATAAAAAGAAATTTGCTCGCAAGAATCACAAAGCAACCTGGGATCATCGCGAAACAGTCCTAAGACTTTCACTGGATCCGATTTGTCTGGAAAGAACAAAAGGCGCTCGTAGAGCGGCATTGCTACAAGTGGAGATAGGATAGCCCAAAGCCCTACTACAAATAGGACTTCATACAAAAGGCGTTTCCTTACCTTACTCACACACCCGCAAACTTAAATATCTTCGCCGGGCAACGGGGCACTTCCAGGAGCACCTAACGCACCACTTGGTGGTCTGTCAGTTTTAACTGGTGGAGCAACTGGCGTGCGGTCAGTTACGCTGGTTGGATCAGCTTGGCTTGGTTCAGGCACGGGCACTTCGATATAATCGCTGCCAGGTTTAGGTGCTACACCTGGTACCACTGCTGGAGCAGCTGCTGGTACTACAGATGGAACTGCCGCAGGCACCACGTTTGGCACAATGCTTGGCACCACAGCAGGTGACTGGCCTGGTGCTAAGCCCGTGGGTTTACTTAGTTGCGTGTGCGGCTTCATATAAGTATTGACCGGAACTTCCACTTCACGCTTCCAATGTTTGGAATCTTCTTTGATTTTGTGCGAGCGGTAGGCAATAGCCTGGTTACGGAAACCATTTTTAGTGGCAATGAAACCTGACCAATCAAAATTAACGGGGTCAGTATGATCGCCTTGCTGAGCGTAGCGGTGCGTGATGATATTCTCATCGCCAACGTTATAGCGACTTTGCAAATAGCCAACGAGACGGGTGACTGCATGCAACTGTGCTTGTGGATAATTTTGCGAACCGGTATGGCACATCTCGATACCAATACTATTGTCGTTATTGATACCAGGCAAAGTTTTGAAAATGTTGATGTGCACAGTGGCCAGATCTGGATCAACGGCTTGATAAATGGTGCCGTCTCTCTCTACTACATATTGAGCACCCGGATGGCGCATGCCCATTGAGCTCCAGCTTTCTATGACGCGCACAGCACCAATAGGAACGCCGGTTTCAGTAGAGTGCATAATGATGTATTTAACCGGTTCGCGGCGCCAAAAAATGCCACCACGAAGTGGGTGATATTTGACTACACCGGCACGCACCAGTACTCGAGCTGCGTATGTGTTGGCCGAACCGTTCTCAAAAGCAGAAGCTATGTGATTGGCATTTTGAACATCAAGGGGGCTGGTATCAAAAGCTGGTGGATTGCGCATAAAAATGCCCAGCGGGTAAGCATAACGAGGCTTCGGAGCAGCATGGGCGACAGCGTGGTGCCTTGAAGCGTGAGCCACATGACCGCGGCGCGAACGAGATTGCCTTGATGAAGCAACGACACGAGTGCGCGATTTACCCCGGCGGCTGGAAGATTTTTGTGCCACCACTGTTCGCGAACCGCGACTTCTGGCAGATTTTGCTGTGCTTTTTTTAGTTGAGTGAGAAGTTCTGGAAACTGAGCTCGATGAATGCTTGCGAGCCTCAGCATCTAAAGGAAGCAGCAATGATGCCAGCATTACTGGAACCATGGCAAGCGAGAGACAATACTTCTTGAACATGAAAAGCGCACCACCCATAGCGTCGTGTTTTGTTCATTATAAAAGATAAATAGCCGCTTCGCAATCACTAAACTGCCTCAATCGGCCGGTTCAGCTGCTTTTTAAGCTTCAGTCGATCCAGCCACCACCAAGCATATAGGTATCGGTCAAATCGTATATGCCGAGTACCTGCCCTGGAGTAATCGCCGGTTGTGGTTCATGAAAAACCACACGAATTTGAGCATCAGGCAAAGGGTAAATCGTTGCCGGTTCAGCTTTAGAGTTGTAGCGAATTTTTGCTAGACCTTCGAATGACTCTACAGGTGGTGTCTCCATTAACCAGTTAGCCGCCGATGCCGTTAACTCCTTACGTAAAAGCGCCTCAGGCGGTCCTACATAAACAGTGCGGGTATCAGGATCAATAGAAGTAACGTAGAGCGCTTCGTGATAAGCGATTCCGAGGCCTTTGCGTTGTCCGATCGTGTAATTGAAGGTGCCTTGGTGCTGACCCAACATCTCACCATTGACGGTGTGAACAATTGGCCCTGGTTCTACTTGAAGAAAATTACCAAGATATTGTTGAGTAGTGGTGCCGCGCGGAATAAAGCAAAGATCTTGGCTGTCTGGCTTATTGGCCGTAACTAAACCGCCACCTTCGGCAATGGCACGAATTTCGTCTTTGTCGTATTCGCCCAGCGGCAACAAAGTAGACTTTAATTGCTCCATGGTCAAACCCCAGAGCACGTACGACTGATCTTTTTTCGGATCTTTGGCTCGCGCTAGCCTGAATCCGTCTTCGGTTTCGACCACTCGGCCATAGTGGCCAGTGGCAATATATCTGGCTTTCAGAATTTTTTGACTATAGCGAAGCAACGCGCCCCACTTAATTAAAGTGTTGCAGACACTGCATGGCAAAGGCGTTTTCGCACGCGCATAAGACTCGTGAAACTGATCGATAATTTCGCTCTTGAATAATTCTCGCAAATCAACAGCATGATGTTCAATGCCTAGCTGTTCGCAAACACGAGCGGCATCAACCATTCCAGTATCGCAACAGCGGCTGCCTGATTTGATCAACCAACCAGTGACACCAACAACTTCATAACCGGCCTTAATCATGAGCATGGCAGTAGCACTCGAGTCTACTCCACCACTCATTAGCACTGCCACTCGCGTTTTTGTGGCATCAGGCTCTGAAACAGGGCGCTTCGATGCAACCGCGCAAACGGCTTCGACGGCTTCGGCCGTGGTCATTTCAGATGTATCTACTGCAGTCATTTTCTGATTTTACTATATGGATGGCCGCTCTGTTGGCAACCATTTCTATATGTACAGAAAACATGAAGAGATCCTCACCTCAGATTCAGCTCAGAAAGCGCGCAAATTTAGCTTTTGCCTACATTCCGGTCAAACGCTTGAGCCGCTGCCTGGCCATGGCTGCATTCTTGCCTTTTGGTGCCAGCTTAAGATAGGTCTTGTATTCAGAAACGGCCTCACGACTACGTTCTATTCTCTCAAGCAGAACGCCTAGATTGTAGTGCGCCACCGGAACGTCACCACCTGACTGCAAAATCGCCTTGCGAAATGCTTTGTCTGCGCCGCTGTAATCGCCACGCTCGCGCAAAATAATGCCCAGCATATTCTGAGCCAGCGGATTGGTTTTCTTGACCAAACTTGAGTCAATTATGGTCTTACGAAAAGCCGCTTCAGCTCCCGCATTATCACCAAGCCTGCGCAGGGCCATGCCTAAATTGAATTGAGCCTCAGGAAAACCGTCGCGCTTCAACATTAAGGCCTTGCGATAACTTTCCACAGCCTTAGCAGGTTGATTGAGATTGGCTTGACAGAGCCCGAGATTGTTCAAAAGCACAGGGTCATCGCCCCCGCCACCTTTGATTAATGTCTCTAAATCTTTGCTGGCTTCCGACCAGGCCCGGTGCTTCATGGCCGTCTGAGCGTGCTGACGCAAAAGGTCTTGACGGGCGGCGAGGTCATTATTTTGATTGCTGCCCTGCTGTGCATTCTGATTTGGGTCATTAGCCGTCGGTTGACCGCTCAGCTTAGCAATGCGGCTGCGAGTCTCTTGCGCGTACTTAGGCACATTCTCATATTTGAGCGAAGTCTCAAAAGCCTTTATGGCAGCGCCGACATTACGTCTACGCTCTTCAATCAAGCCTAAATGATAATAACTAAAGGCCGAGTCAGGTTTAAGGGCTATGGCTTTATTGACCTCGGTGAAAGCCTCATCCAGTCGGCCTTCGCCAAGATCAAGCGCCGCCAGACCACTGTGAGCGGCTGCATGAGACGGTTTCATCTTAATGGCCTGCAGATAATGCTCACGCGCTTCAGTCTTCTGACCCACGTCGCGCATGGCATTAGCAGCATAATAATGTAAGTCGGGCTCATTGCCCCCTGAAAGTTTGAGGCATAAACGCCAGTAATAGAGAGCCTCTTCAGCCTTGCCGGTGGAGTAGAGCACAAGCCCAAGATTGTTCAAAGACGGCACGTAGAGAGGCTCGATGCTTAGAGCCTTGCGATAATATTGAATTGCTTTGTTGACGTTGTTTTCGTAGGCATAGGAGAGGCCGATATTGTTGTAGGCATCAGGAATGGACGGCTCCATCTTGACTACAGTGTCGAATTCCTTACGTGCCTGGTCGAGCTGTTTGGCACGCAAAAATTTGATGCCCTGCTCCATATGCGGTTCTGTATCTGGGCGATAACGGGCACCCTCAGCTAAAGCAAGCAAAGTGGCGGCACTAAAAGCCAGGTTAATGGCCGTGACCAGGCTCAAACTCAGCCTTGCTCGTTTTCGCACTCGCGTCTCCATCCTACAATTTATAGCAATAATACAAGATGTAACCCTTTAGAGCCCGTTACACGTGTAGTTTGTCGCGAGACCAAAATGGTAAAATGCCTCTTTCCCAAATCGGCAAAATACTACTGATGCCCGCACTTTTTGCAGTGAAGGCACGGTTTTGAAACCAGAGATCGATTTGGCACCAGGTGATAGGGATCCCGCCACAAATGCGCAACAGCAACCTCGCAGCGAAACTGCACCAGCTCTTTATCTCAAGCCCGCAATATGCGCGACTTCTCGCTCGAACAGCGAAAGGTGGTACAGGCGAGCTCAATTTGACAGGGCTGACTGACTCAGCAAAGTCGCTTGTACTCTCAGTATTGAGTCACGAGACAAAAAGGTCCATTTTCCTGGTGGTGCAAGACAACCATACGGGCGCACGATATCACCAGGAGCTTACCAATTTAAGTAAGTATCCAATTTATGTCTATCCCAGTTCTGAAGTTTCACCATACGAACAAGTACTGTCGAGCCCTGACAATATTGCCGCTCAGCTGGAAGTATTGCGGCACTGTCAGGAACGTCCACAAGATCCCTTCATCTGTGTTGTCACCGCTCGCGCCCTGAGCCAGCGAGTTTTAGCACCAGAACAATTAGCAGAAAATTGTCTGCGACTAAGCGTCGGCGAAACCATTGATACTCAAGAAGTGGCCCGACGACTGGCCAATCTTGGTTATTCAAGAGAATCGCTGGTGACGCTGCGCGGTGAGTTTAGTGTCAGAGGCGATATTGTCGATATTTATCCCTCGTGCGGATCACCTTTCAGAATTGAATTATTCGGTGATGAAATTGAATCGATGCGCGTCTTCAATATTGATACGCAGCGTTCTATTGAAACATTAGAGACTTGTTTGATTGTGCCGCGCTGGTGGATTGTCGCCGAGCAGAGCGAAGAGGCAAGACTTGTACTTGTTGATACACTGCGCGCGGTGACAGAAGAAGCAGCCTCAAAATTATCCGAATCATCAGCCGAAACACTAAGAACGGTAATGGAAAGCGATCTGGAAGCTCTGGCTGCTGGCCGCTATCCGGAATCGGTTGAATATTACGCGCCATATGTACACAATCAATTTGCCACCATTTGCGATTACATCAAACCCAATAGTTTGATCGTATTAGATGAATGGGACACATTGCTTGCCGCCCTATCTTCTTATCAAGAAAAACTCGACAACGCTTTTAAGGAAGGGCTCGAGACCGGTCGCTTGTTGCCGCTACCAAGACCATTGCACTTGAGCGCTCGTGAAGTGACCGAGCAACTAAAACCCCATCAGCGAATTTACGTATCGACTCTGCCACTGGCAATGGATGCAGAAGCCGGTTCACCATCTGTGGTGAATTTTGATTGCCAACCGGTCGAACGTTTCGGCAATCAAATTGAAGTCATGGCTGAAAAAGTGCGTTCATGGCGCCGTGAAGGCCTGAACGTACTGATTTCAACCGAACAGCCGCAGCGCTTGCTCGGCATCATGAAAGAATGGGATTGTCCAGCCGCTTATCTTTCGCAGAGCGACGACAGCCTTGACAGTCACATTACACCAGTAGAAGAAAATGGTGCTGGAGATCCGTCCAAAACCGGCCTCAGCTCTGGTGCCGGACCAATTGGCCCAGGCAGTGCTAAGCCGCCCTCTCTTTCAATTTCGGCTTTAGATGATGCGCTGTCAGGTAAAATGCCGGGAGCTGATGCCTTAAAGGGCACCACGCCGGAAAGTGGGCCTGTAGTCTGGGTGTGTCGCCATGGTTTTACCCATGGTTTCAAACTAAACGACATCAATCTGGTATCAGTAACCGACGCCGAAATGTTTGGTGTCAAACGCAAACCCACTGTTTATAGAAGACCAGTAGCCGAGAAAAACTATGAGCGCTTCACTTCAGTAGCCGATCTCAAAGTGAGCGACTATGTGGTGCACATGAAGCACGGCATCGGTCAGTTTATTGGTGTCACCAGAATCAATGTCGACTCTCAGCAACGAGAATTTTTAGCCGTGCAATATGCCGGTGAAGATAAACTCTATGTGCCGGTTGATCAAATCAATTTACTTTCTCGTTATCGCGGTGCCGGCGACAACCCGCCGAGACTTTCGAGGCTTGGTGGTGCCGAGTGGGAATCGACTAAGCGTAGAGTTAAAAAATCGGTCAAACAAGTGGCCGAAGATCTGGTCAACTTATATGCCATTCGCGCTAAGCAAGAAGGTTTCCAGTGCACGCCCGATACACCGTGGCAGTACGAGATGGAAGAAGCTTTCCCTTACGAAGAAACTCCTGACCAGTGGCAAGCCATTCAAGACATGAAAGGCGATCTAGAATCGAATAAACCGATGGATCGCTTAATTTGCGGAGACGTTGGTTTCGGCAAAACTGAAGTTGCTATTCGTGGCGTGTTCAAAACAGTAATGTCAGGCAAGCAAGTGGCAATTCTTGTGCCCACCACAATCCTTGCCCAACAGCACTACAACACCATGGCCGAGCGCTTTGCACCATATCCGATTAAAGTTGGCTTGCTATCGCGCTTCCGTACAGCTAAAGAGCAAAGAGAAGTGGCCAGACGTCTGGGCACCGGAGAATGCGATGTGGTCATCGGCACTCACCGCATGTTGCAGAAAGATATTGCCTTTAAAGATCTCGGTCTGGTAGTTATCGACGAAGAGCAAAGATTCGGCGTTGCTCACAAAGAGAAACTAAAACAATTGAGAGTGATGGTCGACGTAATGACGATGTCGGCCACGCCAATTCCTCGTACGCTCTATATGGCTCTCTCTGGCGCGCGCGACATGTCTCAGATTAATACGCCGCCAATTAACCGGGCACCAATTAAAACATTTGTGGGCGAATACAAACTGCCTCTGGTACGTACTGCAATTTTGCATGAGATGGAACGCGGCGGACAAGTTTATTTCGTTCACAACCGTGTGGAAAATATCGAGCAAATTGCCTTTGAAGTGAAGCAACTGGTGCCTGAAGCCCGCATCGGCATCGGTCACGGTCAGATGAACGAGCGCGATCTTGAAAATGTCATGCTTGCTTTCTTTGCTCACGAATACGATGTGCTTGTTTGCACCACCATTATTGAATCTGGTCTCGACATTCCCAACACCAACACCATCATCATTAATGATGCAGACAAATTGGGTCTGGCGCAAATGTACCAGCTGCGTGGACGGGTGGGCCGCTCTGACGTGCAGGCCTATGCCTACTGCCTCTACACACCTTCGAAAGTACTGTCGGAGCAAGCACAAGGACGTCTTAAAGCGATTCGCGAATTTACATCGCTTGGTTCTGGTTATCAAATTGCTTTGCGCGATATGGAAATTAGAGGCGTCGGTAATATTCTGGGATCCGAACAGCACGGGCATATGATTTCAGTAGGCTTCGAGCTTTACTGCAAAATCTTAGAAGAATCAGTTGCGGAGCTGAAAGGCGAAGCCCCTGTAATCGAGGCTGATACCGCAGTTGATATCAACGTTACTGCCTTCATTCCTGAATCTTATATAGAAGACAACGAACAAAGACTAATCGAATATAAACGCCTGGCTGATGTTAAGTCAAATCGTGAACTGAGTATGCTTTTGGATGAATGGCGCGACCGCTTCGGCACCATTCCAAAAGAGACCGAACAACTAACAAAAGTTGTAAAACTGCGCCTGGTGGCAAGCGCTGCTAACGTTCAATCGATTAAACCTGATATGCAAGGCTTGAGACTCTACGTACCTTTCCGCTTGCAACAGTGGATTCCTATTCAGAACCGCCTGCCCAAGCATCTGGCCAGCCGCACCACATACAAGCCTGGTATCGCTGGTGGTCAGGGTTCAAGCCCATACATTCTGGTTAAATCGCAAGGCGATGACCCTGAAGATCAACTCGACTTGCTCGATGAACTCTTAGGCGCAATGGTGGCAAACTATACAGCCAAACCGGCATAAGGAAGAAAAGAATCGTGAACCGCAATCATATCTATACCAGCCTTTTGGCACTTTCTTTAACCCTCACCGTCAGCGGCTGTCAGGGCGATAAGAAAACAGAAACCAGCACCACCGGCACCACCACTAAAGTGGTTACAGCCGACCTTAAACCTCCAACTTCAAATGCCGACAATTTAAAATCTGAACTAGACGATCTGCCTCAACTTAAACCGGTAGGCTCTATGAACCTGCTGAAAATGCCTGGCACTACCGTGATTTGTACAGTGGAAGGCTCGCCTATTACAGTCGGCACTTTCAGAAAAGAATTTCAAAACGCAGTGATTTCGCTGCAGTCAATGCTCAGTTTGCAACCAGAAAGAATGGGCGAACTTCTAGCTCAAGCCAATCAAGCAGGCTTGACGCTTACTGATGAAGAAAAAAAACGCATGCTTGAATCTTCTCATTCGCCACAAGCGCTTGAAGGCAAAACACTGGCCGCTTTCCTTAAAGAAAGAAAAATGACAGAAGCGCAATTCAATGAGCAAGTGCTCAATTTAGGGCTGGCATTTAAGTGCGGCACCAAGCTAATCGAAAGCCAGTTGCTGAGCGAAATGGTCAATCGTGAACTAGTTCTAAAAGAAGCATACAAAGCTGGTTTCAAACAAAAAGCAGTTAACAACTTTGTCGCTATTAAAAACACCAAGAAATACAAACAATTTGTAGATTCTTCACGCGAAACGCCAGACCAAATTCAAAACGAAATAATCGCCTCCCAGATGATCAAATTCATGCTCGACAGAATTGCTAAAGACGCTCCTGTCAGTGACGAACTGGTGGCACAGGAATACGAAAAGAACAAAGAAAAATTCAAGCATGGTGATCGAGTCAGACTGGCTCACATTGTTTTGGCCGCTCCAGCAGTTGATGCCGGCCCGCTCAAAAGCGTTAAGACGCAAATTAAAGAGCAAGATCCAAGTTTAACCGGCGCAGCTCTTGATGCTGAAGTAAAACGGGTTAAAGACGACAAACTCGCCAGTGCTAAAGAACTCTTGAAAAAAGCGAGAAGCGGTGCCGATTTCAAAACTCTTGCTGACACCTATTCTGATGACCTGCCTGCACGTCAGGCAAAAAATGGCGGCGACCTGGGCTTTAAAGATATGTCGACGCCTATGGCTCCAGACATTTTAAAAATTATGGCGGTGGTGAACAAACTTCCAGCCGGCACTGTGGCACCAGAGGTAGTGGAAACTAATTTCGGCTATCACGTAGTCAAAGTTACTGAAAGACAAAAAGGCGGTTATCAGCCGCTTTCTGAAGTCAAAGTTCAATTGAAAGAAATTTTGTCGGCTGTTAATAAAGACCAGGCACAGCAAAAATGGATGCGTGAGCATCGCAAAAGTGCTGATATAAAATTGAGCGATGAGGTAATCAAGCAGGCGCAAGCCCAACCTGCTGCAACCACATCAAGTTCGACCACCACATCAAATCCAGCGCCTGCCACAACCCCGGCCGCTTCAACCACTGGTATCACTGGGCAAGCCAAGGGCAATGGCACTGTCAATCAATAAATGGGATAATTCAAAAGCTTTTTTACTGGAGGATGGTTAATGCAGGGCACTGATAACTTGGCAACAAAGGTGAATGTAATGGTAGCAAAAGCAGTTAGCTGCGCATTAGTTGTAACTGCGCTCACCGGTTTCGGTTTAAACGAGACTGTAAGTGCAGCCGGACCAGTTAAAACTACTACGGTCCAAACAGTCAAAGTTACCAAAAAAGCCGGCAAAGAAAATCCTGAAGCCTACGCCGCCCTCCAGGCAGCCGTCAAGCTATTAGGCGAACATAAAGGTCATGAAGCCATGGCCAAATTTGATGAAGCGATTCGCTTGAGCCCAAATTACGCCCGAGCCTACGCCAATCGCGCCAACGCCTATATGCTTTCCCATCAGTACAAAAAAGCAGCAGAAGATTGCACTAAAGCAATCAGCCTCGATGCCAAACTTTATATGGCTTACAACAATAGAGCTTGGGCCGAAATCGAATTGAATCAATTTGAAAAAGCAGTCGATGATGCCACCAAAGCCGTAGCTCTCGAGCCAAAACTAACCATCGCTTACACAAATAGAGCACACGCACTGAATAAATTAGGTCGCCACAAAGAAGCGATTTCTGATTGCGATAAAGCACTGCAATTAAAACCTGATTTTTCACCAGCTCTAGTCAATCGCGCTCACGCTTTAGTTAGCTTGAAAGAATATGACAAAGCGCTTGCTGACTGTGATAAAGCTCTCGATATCAATCCTAAGTCGGCACGCGGTTATTCTAATCGCGCTAAAGTTTGCATGCACATCAACAAGCTTGAACAAGCATTGAATGATGCCAACAAAGCTATTGAACTCGATGACAAATTGGCCTCTGCCTATTACAATCGCGCTTTGATTCACAAAGAACTGGCCGCTTTAGACGGTAAAAAAGCAGCTGGTCTCGGTTTCGTTTCCGACATCAAATAACACTGGCTGACGCTGTATAGAAAGAAGGAGACTTTCGGGTCTCCTTTTTTTTGCTGGTGGTCCGGATGCAGGGGTAGTGAAAGAAATGCTAAGGAATTTTACAACTCTTAAGTTGTAGAAACTTACAACTCATGGGTTGTAGGTATTAATCAGCGGCAGCTCGAAACCACCGACCTGACTGCCAAATAAGCGCTTGGTTCAGCCTTAATGCTAGGAAAGCACTGCTCAGGGTAAATCCTATAGAGCGGGAAGCCGCTCACGTCTAAGATCGAATTACTGATGTTGGAGACGCATATGACAGCTAATGACACAAAGAGCATGTTGAATGATCTACAGATAGCCAGCCCATGTTCTGTGCCCTGGGCCACCATGGGTGAAACAGATAGCGACGCTGTCCGCTTTTGTGGACAATGCAGTAAAAAAGTCTATGACATTTCTCAACTAACTACCGCAGAAGCCGGCCTGCTTATTCAGCAGGGTGAGGCCGGGGGAAACATGGCCTGCATGCAGTTGTACAGGCGCTTTGACGGCACGGTGATCACCGACGATTGCCCAGTGGGGCTGAGGCGCATCAGAGACAGTTGGCGTCGGCTTAAAAGCTCAGCGGCAGCTGCCCTGGCGCTGTTTTGCGTTAGTATCCCAGCATTTGCGCAGAACAATATACGTGCGGAAAAAGGAAAAGTAGCAATTCCTAGCGAACAAGAGCGAGCCTTGCGCGGAGAACCGGTCATGCTCGGTGGAAAGCCCATGATGTCGCAACCCACCGGCGGTATGGTGGCACCAAATGTAATAAATCCGGCCGCCGACAAATGGCAGGCTGTGGCCATGAGCAAGCCCTCAGTAAAATCGATTTCAGAGAAAATCGAGAAGTTAGAAAAGAAAGGAAATCTATCAAAAGAAGAAAAGCTGAAAGTGATGCGCCTGCGCTTGCAAATGGCACAAGAAGCGGACAAACAAAAGGTTCCGGCCTTTGCCCAATGTGAACTGAAGCAACTTCAAGTTTCGGCCCAAAACGCCGTTCTTGGGAAGCAAGCAGAGAAATCACTGATGCAAGATATTCTGAAAGCGCGTATCAACAACGCTCAAATTTTGAAAGTAGACGACAGCGAATTTAAAACGCAACTGACAAAATTAGAAAGCGGAAAATAATATGTTAGATAATTTGCGCATTGCCACACCATGTTCTGCCTCCTGGAACGACATGGGTCAAACCGAAAACGATGCAGTGCGGTTTTGTGGACAGTGCAGTAAAAACGTCTACGATATCTCCAATATGAGTAAAGCAGAGGCCGAGCTATTAATACAGCGCGGCGCTGCTGCTGGTGCTCTGCCTTGCATGAAACTGTATGTTCGTCAGGATGGCACCATCATCACTGACGACTGCCCAGTGGGGCTGCGGCGAATTCGCGATTTCTGGCGTAAAGTTCAGTCTTTAGCTGCTGCGGTAGCCGCGCTTCTCCTTGTTGTTTTGCCGGCTATGGCTCAAAACAAAGATGTGAAAGCCTCAAAGTCAGTGACAAAAGATAGCGAAGTCTATATGAAGATGGGCCGTGTCAGAGTAGACCCGCCAGTGATGTTAGGCTCACCACCAGCGATTGACTGGCGCGTAGAAGCAATGAAAAAATCGTCAGTTAAGAGTCTGGCCGACCGCATAGAAGCACTGCAAAAACCAGGAAATCTGTCTGCGGCACAGAGCATAAAAGTTTTTCGTTTGCAGCTTGAAATGGCTCAGGAAGCCGAGAAAAACAACGTGCCATATTTTGCCATGGAAGAAATGGCAGCAGTGCAAAACTCTCTCGAGAAACTGACTGACAAAAATACTCAAAGCGAACGCAAAATTTTGCTCAAAGATGTGCTCAAAGCGCGCATCATCAATGCAAAGAAACTCAAAATATCTGATAGTGCTTTAAGTGAGCAGCTGAACAAGCTTACCAGCGGTAAGTTTTGATACCAAATTGTGGATCGAATGAAGTTGCTTGACTGGAGAAACCTTGATCAGTTATGCCACCAGATTCGCTATTGGCGCCAACTTCAGCCAGGCCGCCGCTCTCTGATTCTGCGCCGCTCATGCCGACGCCGCCAGATTGTGATTCGCCACCACTCATGTAAACGCCGCCAGATTCACTTGAAGAATCTCCAGTGCCGATACCTTGGAAGCCACCAGATTCGCTACCAGCACCGATAACGAAACCACCGGCTTCGCTTTCCGCCAGCACAGGCGCAGCGCAAAAACCAACAAGCGCTAGTGAAACTGCAATTTGACTGATGCTCAGTACGAATTTCTTGATCATTATTCCACCTCTAAAGTCGTTCGGTATATTACGCAGGATGATTGGTCTTTACTAAATTTCCACCAGCCGACTGCGCGTCTGCCAGTGACAATTGCGCTGACGAAAACAGCGATTCAAATGATTCCCGTCCGTTCGCCATTGACGCCAGGCCAACGCTCACGGTTTGCGGATACCAGAGATCTGGTTGCTTGGGCAATGTTTTTCCCAAATTCATTAGTGCTTCATTGACACGCTTGCGAGTAGAATCTGCCAACTTCATCGCTTCTTCTGGCGACACGCGAGGAAGGCAAACAAGAAATTCGTCAACACCAAGTCGGCCCACACTGTCAATTACACGGCCATTACTCTTAATCGCTGTGGCAACAGTTTTGATTATGGCATCACCACTGGCGGAGCCATAAAGATCAGGCGAACGCTTGTTCAAATCTAGATCAAATATGGCCAGACTTAGCGGGTCACCGCAAAAGCGCGCTCTTTCAACTTCTTTTTCCATCACAGCGGTGGCGACACGCCTGTTCAAAAGACCGGTACTGGCGTCTTCCGTTTCTTTGGCTTCCAAACTGGCTACCAGTTGTTCCACTTCAGCCAGCTTGGCTAAATAATCAGCAATAGCGAGCAAACTATCAAGTACAAGCTTGTTCCAACCACCAGTGGTGTTACCGCTTTCCTGAAGTACTAGTAAGCCGGCTCTCCGCTCTCCAGTTGCTTCTGATTGCACTCGCAGTGGTATCAGATAGCTTTTCTCTTTGCCAAAAGTTTCCCAGACGCGAGTGAAAAACTCCCGATAATTCTCGTCTAGTTCGAGAGCATACTCGTGCATGTCTGAAATTTTTACCAACTCATCCGAATTAGTAATGAGCTGCTCGGCCAACTTCTGACCAAGCGGTGTAGCGAAGTGATGGGCCACGGCAGTTAATTCGGGAACTGAATATTCGAACACTTCTATGTCTGAGCGAGACTGTGAAGTGACAAAAATCAAACTGCGCCCGGCTTCAAATACTTTACCGATGCGCTCGATTACACTTTGAATGTCACCAGCATAATTCCAAGATAAATGTTTGCTGCTGCGAAGAACACTGCACAAAGCTCTCAAGACGCCATCCGAATTGAACGGTCTAAAATCCAGCTCTGTTGTCTCTTTTGGTCTCAAACCCACCTCCTAAGAGCCGACAAACGGATTTTGTTTCTTTTCGGTCCAGATGTCGGTATCAGGCCCGTGCCCTGTCACCACTCTGGTACTGTCGTCTAAAGTGAATAGCCGATTTTGAATAGAATCAACTATCTGCTCAAACGAACCGCCCCACAAATCTGTGCGGCCGATTGAACGCTGAAATAAAGTATCTCCGGCAAAAAGCACACTCTCTTGATCTTGCATACAGAAACAAGTAGAACCAGGAGTATGGCCTGGAGTGTGAATCACTTGTGCTTTGTGGTTACCAATTTGCACTTCTTCTTCGTGCTCTAAATAGTGATCCACCGGCAGTGGTGCCTCTGCCTTGAAACCAAAACGCGATGCTTGCATCAGCAGATTGTCGTACAAAAATTCATCGCCTTTGCTCAAACAAATGGCGGCGCCAGTTTTTTCTTTCATCGCCTTTGAGCCAATTATGTGGTCAAAATGAGCATGAGTATGCAGCAAATATTTCACAGTCAAACCGTGTTTTTTCACTGCTTCCAAAATCAAATCAACGTCGCCGCCTGGGTCAACAACCGCGGCTTCACCGGTTTCTTTACATCCGATGATTGAGCAATTGCATTGCAGCGGACCAACCGGAAAACTTTCAAGAATGAGACTCATTCAAACATCTCGCTGACAGACGAGTCGTCATGTATGCGCCAGATAGCTTCGCCCAATAATTTAGCCACCGAGAGCGGTACTATCTTTTTGGACATGTTAGTCATGTCGTGAGGAATCGAATTGGTGACGATCAACTGCTCGATTGGAGATTCTTCCAAACGCTCATTGGCAGGACCAGAGAGCACAGCGTGTGTAGCACAGGCAAAAACTCTTGTGGCACCTTCTCTGACTAAAAGCTCGGCGCCTTTTACCAGTGTTCCCGCAGTGTCCACCATGTCGTCGACCATAATTGCGGTCTTGCCTTTGACGTCACCAACCACGCTCATAACTTCGGCTACGTTGTGTTTGGTGCGGCGTTTGTCGATGATGGCGATCGGTGCGTCATCTAGTTTTTTGGCGAAAGCGCGTGTGCGTGACACGCCGCCCACGTCGGGTGAAACCAGAACGATATCGGATAGATTCAAATCGCGCACATATTCAAGCAGAACGGGGCTGGCGTAGAGGTGATCAACAAGAATATTGAAAAAGCCCATGATTTGTGGCGCATGTAAATCAAGTGCGACGACTCTCTGGGCGCCTGCTGTCGTAAGCAGGTCGGCTATCAGTTTGGCTGTAATGGCCTCGCGCCCGGCGGCTTTTCTGTCTTGGCGGCCGTAACCGTAGTAAGGCATTACCACTGTAATGCGGCCAGCCGAAGCTCTTTTAAGGGCATCTATCAAAATCAACAATTCCATCAAATTTTCATTGACGGGCGTACAGGTGGGCTGGATGACGAAGCAATCATCGCCTCTGACGCTCTCTTGCAACTGCACATAAATCTCACCATCCGAGAACGGTTTGATTTTCAAGGGCGACAGGTTAATGCCCAGGTGGTCGCCGACTTCTTTCGCCAGTTCAGGATTAGCGGTACCCGAGAGAATTTTCAGCTCCGGCTTTACACCGGGCATCGAGTGCTGTCTGGCTGGCATTTGAGCTACCACTAGCAAATCCTCAAACAAGTAATGTTGAACTCACCCAATTATAAGGAGAATAGTCTTAAAAGTGGGCGTCAATATTAAATTCGAGACTTCTTTTAAGAGGGAAGGAAAGGCGTGAGACCTTGCGCTGAGAGATTTAAAGAGCCCAGAAGCGCGCACTTAACATGAAGATATGAGAGACCTCCTTGCAAATAAACGGCGTAAGGCGGCCGCAGCGGACCATCTGCTGAAAGTTCGATGGTAGCCCCCTCAATGAACGTACCGCCGGCCATAATCACCTGATCAGCGTATCCGGGCATCGAACTCGGCTCAGGTGCCACATGAGCGTTCACCGGCGAAAAGCTCTGCAATGCGCGGCAGAAATTTATAAGACTATCGCGCCTGCCGAATTCTACGGCCTGAATGATGTCATAACGAGCATCCAGCGGCTCCGGATTAACTTTAAGACCAAGTTTCTTAAAGACGCAGGCCACCAGCATGGCCCCTTTCACCGCCTGCGAGACCACAGACGGAGCAAGGAAAAGGCCCTGCAAAATCGGACGATTCTGATTGAAAGTAATGCCGAGATGGCCGCCGATACCTGGTGCAGTTAACCGCAATAAGGCGCCTTCCACGAGATCTTTGCGGCCAGCCACGTATCCACCGGTGAGTGCCAGGCCTCCCCCCGGATTTTTTATCAGAGAGCCAGCCATTAGATCGGCGCCCACCGCCACGGGCTCTTTGTCTTCCACAAACTCGCCATAGCAGTTATCAACAAAGACGATGGCATTTGCGTCTACGCT
Source organism: Cyanobacteria bacterium auto_48_18 (assembly GCA_036170915.1). GTDB lineage: Bacteria > Cyanobacteriota > Vampirovibrionia > Obscuribacterales > Obscuribacteraceae. The sequence continues at coordinate 115,337 of JAVHQC010000033.1, read as the reverse complement.
CTTCACGGCAAGAGCTAGCTTGGCGATGTCGGCATTAGACAAAGTCGGCCGTGCCACTGAGTAACCGCGTGATTTTTGGATGTGATAGAGCTTCGCCGGTGCCACTGCCTTTATTTCTGCGGCCAATTCAGCCGCAGACGCGCCAGCGTCAAGAGCCAATTCTTTATAGTGCACTCCCAGCGATTTAAGCGACCCCCGCACTGGTTGCTCGCCAATGCCGATAACTTCCTCGAGGGTGTCATAGGGTTTGCCAGTCAAAACCACCATTGTGTCGCCCGGCTCAAGGTTGCCGAACAAAGCACAGGCTATGGCGTGCGTGCCTGACACCATCTGCACGCGCACGGCCGCGGCTTCAGCTTGAAACACTGAGGCGAAAACTTTGTCGATCATTTCGCGCCCGATGTCGTCTATTCCGTAACCGGTGCGCTCAGCGAAATATTCTTCGGTGATTTGATGCTGACGGTAGCTATCAAGCACTCTCTTCTGATTAATCAAGGCGATGCCGTCAATGCGAGCGAAAGCATCTTTCAACTCAATTTCAGCCTCTTCAATCAACTCTTCAAATTGCACGGTCAGTTTCAACTCCAATTAATTTAGCCATTCTACTTGAACTTTAATCGCCTCCCACTCGTTAAAGAGAAAGGAGGGATATCACTATGTTTTTTCAAATAGTCAAACAGTTGTTTATCAATCTTGAGTCGCGTGCAGCAATTTTACTTGGCAGTCGCATTTGCAACGTGTGCGAAAAGGAAATATTGCCTCCGCCCCTTTCACTAAATATTCACAAGTGTCCACAGTCAAAATTTCTCTGTCAATCTTGTGTGCAAAAACTACATTGTCAGGGCGTTCAGAATTTAATTTGTTGCACCATTGGTGGCGACACCCCCATGAAATGCGTCAGCGTCTACGCCTATCAAGGCACCGCACGCGATACTATACGCACATTTAAATATCGCGGCATGACTCACCTGGGCGGCGAACTGGCACAGCTGCTATTGCCAGCGTTGTCATCACTTTTAAAGGAAGGGAAAAAAGGTGTAATTGTTGTAGCAGTACCATTGCACCGGAAAAAATTAAAAGAGAGAGGATTCAATCAAAGTGATTTAATCGCTCGTCAACTGGCACGTCTCGCTGGTTTAAAGCATGACAGCAGAGCTTTAATTCGCACACGAATAACTGAGCCACAATACGGTTTGAGTAAATTAAAACGCTCAGCCAATGTGAAAGATGCCTTTAGCGCTTCGCCACGTGTCGAGGGCAAATCAGTGATCTTGATTGACGACGTGCTGACATCAGGTGCCACTGCGCTTGCGTGCCGCGACGCGCTAATGGCAGCTGGAGCTAAAAAAGTGACTGTTTTGACGGTGGCCAGAGCAATTATGAGATCGGAGGTGGAGGTCTAATAAAACTGAAACAGGTGCTTTTAATCTTCGCAAACTGAAACGTGCACGGTTAAGTTTAGAGAAGACACCTGCCTTCCATCTAATCTTCTATCTAATCTTGCCAGGGCGGCACAGTTTATTTAGCCTGAAACATCGGTGCCACGCGGCATGGAGCAATTTCAATCTTGCGCCAGACATCACCAACCACATAAGGCTCAACTTTAAGCCAGGCATCCACAGCGGCACGATCAGGATATTCAACCACCAATATTGAACCAATCATTTTGTCGTCGTCATTCAAAATAGCCGTACCGAACAAAAGTTGGCCCGCTGCTTTCATGGCTGTGGCACCAACTAAATGCGCTTCGCGAACGGCAGTACGACGTTCAAGTGCACCCGCGTCAGAACCGTCGTATCCAGTTACGATAAATTGCACAATATCCTCACTTACTTCACTGAGAAACGAAAGCTTATTACTTAGATTTAGCCGTAGCTTCTTTCAAACTTCCTTCAAAGGCTTCAAGTGTTTGTCTCACGTCCGCCTTAGAATGAATGATTGAAACAAAGGCTGATTCAAACTGTGAAGGTGGCCAGTAGATGCCACGTTCAAGCAGCCCACGCCAGACTTTAGCAAACAATTCGGTATCAGACTTTTGGGCGCCGGCAAAATCAGTTACTGGTTTATCAGTAAAGAAGAAACTGAGCATTCCAGGCACATGTGCCACCTGTACTGGTACCGACAATTTCTCGCCGATTTCAACAATTCCTTTGGCCAGCATTTCGGTAATTTCGCCTAATCTCTCGTGCGGTTTGGTTTGCTTGAGGAAACGCAATTGTGCAAGACCAGCAGCCATAGCCAGTGGATTGCCTGATAGAGTTCCGGCTTGATAGACATCACCTTGTGGTGCGATGTGTTCCATAATGTCTTTACGGCCACCATAAGCACCAACCGGCAAACCACCACCAATTACTTTGCCGAAACAACTTAAATCGGGTTTGACGTTCTGACGCTCTTGAGCACCACCCATGGCCACTCTGAAACCGGTCATTACTTCATCATAAATGAGAAGCGCTCCGGTGTCTTTGCAAAGGCCGGTCATGCATTTGATGAAATCTTCGCTAGGTTCAATTAAACCGGCGTTACCAACAATAGGCTCGACAATGATGGCGGCAATCTCGTCGCCTTTTTTAGCAAAAGCTTCGCGCAGTGCATCAACATCGTTGTAAGGTAGAGAAATCGTCAACTTGGTCAATTCTTCAGGCACACCAGGTGAGCTTGAAATACCAAGAGTAGCCATACCAGAGCCTGCTTTAACTAAAAATGAATCAGCGTGACCATGGTAGCAACCGTCAAACTTGACGATCAGCGAACGCTTAGTAAAAGCGCGAGCCAGGCGGATAGCCGACATGCAGGCTTCAGTGCCTGAGTTGACCATGCGCACCATTTCTATCGATGGCACCATCGAGCAAATCAGTTCGGCTATTTCCACTTCAGCTCTACAGGGAGCACCATAACTGGTGCCTCGGCGAACTGCAGTTTCAATCGCTTCCATTACTCGAGGATGGCAATGACCAAGAATCATGGCGCCCCATGAGCCCACATAGTCGAGGTAGCAATTTTTGTCTTCATCATAGATGTGCGGGCCATCGGCGTTGGCCATGAAGATAGGGTCTACGCCTACAGATTTACAGGAACGCACCGGTGAATTGACACCACCTGGAATGTGTTCTTTGGCCCGGGTGAAAAGTTTCCCTGAGCGTTCAAAAACCAGTGGCTGAGCGTCAGCGGTTTTTAGTCCACCCTGTGAATCTTTCTCTTTGCTCTCCGATTTTTCTTTTTCGGATTTGTCTGACTTATCAGCTGATTTGTCGGCTGATTTATCAACAGTGGCATTACCCATAATCTGCACCTATAAATTGAAAAGTAAGTTTGTCTGTTTAGACGGTTTGGGTGATGCCTAGAACGCGCTGAATGACTGGCTCTGTCATTTTGACCGCTTTTTCCCCGGCCTGGAAATGTCGCATTTTGTGCTCTGAATCAAAAAGATAAAAAGCCGGCACATATTTATTTTCAAAGCGATCAGTGATGGCATGCCAGTTATCAACAACACATGGTTGTCTCACTTCATACTCATCAATTGCTTTTTTAACTTCTGGCACATTAGTGTCTGACTCTTGACGCGGCATGTGCACTGAAATAATTTTCAATCCCTTTGGACCGTACTCATCAATCCAGCGATTGATGTCAGGCAGAGACTCTTTGCAAATTCCACAACTTATGGCCCAATAGTGAATTAAAACTGGCTGGCCTTTGAGATCTTCAAGCGTTATCGGTTCACTGTTGAACCAGTCTGTCCCGCCATCCAGTGATGGTAAGGGAGCATCCATTCGAAGTGGCATAGGGTCCTCCTGATTTATTCGTCTTAGTAATTCTAACGCTTACGAGCAACAAATTACTGCGAAAAACAGAAGAGCCGCCCAAATAGGCGGCCCTTTTGTTTGATATTTATTCGCTTCGTTTTAAATGCGCAAATTAGGCGTCAATTAAACTGAAAGAGGCTTTTGGCCTGGCTTCCAATCAGCTGCGCAAAGTCCGCCGGTCTTGAGAGCTTCAAGAACGCGAAGGGTTTCGTCAACTGAACGACCAATATTCAAGCCGTGTACGACTTGATATTGAAGAACGCCGTCTTGGTCGATGATGAACAGGCCGCGCAGAGCGATGCCTTTATCTTCGATCAATACGCCGTAGTCGCGGCTTACATCTTTGGTGATGTCAGAAGCGAGTACATATTTAACTGGACCGAGTCCGCCTTGAGCATCTGGAGTATTAATCCAGGCTCTGTGGCTGAAAACGCTGTCTGTTGAGATAGCGAGAACTTCAGCGCCGGCTTTTTTCACTTCATCATATTTATCCGAGAAAGCCTTAAGTTCGGTAGGGCAAACGAAAGTGAAATCTAATGGATAAAAGAAAAGAACGAGCCATTTACCTTTGTAATCTGACAATTTGACGTTCTCTTTCAAGGTCTTCAGATCCTTGGTAGAGGGCATATCAAAGTCAGGAGCTCTTTTTCCAACTTGCAACATAGAGATAATTCTCCAAAAAAACTTTGTGTAGTATTCAGTCACACCATATTAGGGGGCGCTTCTTAAATCCTTTATATGTTTAATGGAAAGCTCACAATTTGGCGACAAAGCCACAGAGGTCGATTATTTGATTTTATTGAGCGCCAGCCAGTCATTCAAGTCTTTTTGCAAAGCATTTTCAACAACATATTTGATTATGAGAGGACTATTAGGCTCCCAGCCGATAGTAAGCAAGTGATAGAGATGCTCTTTCGGAGTATTGCTGTATTTACTACGCCCCAGCTCGGCTTCGTTCACTGCGTCAGACATGCTCCACTCCTTATAAAGGTCTATAAAGTTTACCGATTATTGCCATTTAGCGTCTATTTAAGACAACTAAGTTTGACCGCCATGCCAGCTTTTGGTACTATTCCGACTTGGCTTGTGTCCAAGCAAGAGGTTCTCCGTTTCGAGAGCCGTAAGCAGTCGTCTATATAGACGGAAAAAGACTCGCCTGAGTTCAATAGCTGGAGACGAAAATGTTCGCGATTGTTGAAGCCTGCGGAAGGCAATATGAATTACACGCTGGTCGGTACATTGATATCGACATGTCCGGCGAAGAAGAAGGGACAACTCACGTCTTTGACCGCGTGGTGATGCTGGTCGATGGAGCCAACTCCACTATCGGCGCTCCTTATGTGCAAGGCGCAAAAGTGACAGGCAAAGTCATTTCCAAATTGGAAGTGAACGAAGTGCACGGCCGCATTCAGTCGACCATTAAGGCGACCAAAGTGATTGTCTATCACATGAAATCTAAAAAGGGCACACGTAAGAAGCAAGGTCATAGAGTGCAGTCCACTCGCGTGATGATTGATTCCATCGAGCTCGACAACAAAGTTGTAGCTAAAGCCGAAAGCAAATCTGCTGCTGAGAAAGCACCTGAAAAGGCCACTAAAGCTAAAGCTGAGAAACCAGCAGCAGAAAAAGCTTCAACAGTAAAAGCTTCACCTGAGAAAGCTTCAAAGGAGTAACCGTCAATGGCACATAAGAAGGGCGCGGGCTCTACAAGAAACGGCAGAGACAGCCAACCGAAGCGCCTTGGCGTAAAAGTCTACGGCGGCGAAGCAGTCGCTTCCGGCAATATTCTGGTAAGACAGCGCGGCACTAAAATCCATCCCGGAAAAAATGTGTTGCGCGGATCTGATGACACCCTCTTTTCCATCATGGAAGGAATTGTTCGTTACGAAGAATCCAGAGGACGCAAATTGGTAAGTGTCTACCCAGTTTGATCCACCTGCTCAAAAAGCATTAAAGCAACTATTGTCAGAGCTGCGCCGTGATCACGGGGCGGCTCTTGCAGCTAGAGAGGTGCCGGCTCAGGCATCTAGTGATGTCAATGTTACAGGCATTGCTTACGACTCACGTCATGTTGAGCCTGGCAACGCTTTCTTTTCTATTGAAGGCTTCACAACAGACGGCAATAAATTTATCAACGATGCTGTGGCTAAAGGCGCCAGTGTTGTTTTCTCCGAAAAAGAAAGCGGCCCATATTCGGTGCCGCTGGTTGTGGTCAACGACGCTCGCGCAGCAATCGCCGCAGTATCAGCCGATTTATACGATCAGCCAAGCAAAAAATTACGTTTGCTCGGAGTAACCGGCACAAATGGCAAAACCACAACTACTCACTTGATCGAACAAATTCTCAATGCCAACGGCCAACCAACCGGCCTGGTGGGTACCCTCGGGGCTCGCATTCCATCATTTGTTGATGGAAAATATCAAGGCGAAAGTGAATATTTAGATGTAAAACACACCACCCCACAGGCTTCCGATCTGCAGGCCTTACTCTTCACCATGGCCAATCGCGGCGTGAAAAAAATCGCCATGGAAGTATCAAGTCATGCGCTTTCCCTTAAGCGTGTTTATGGCTGCAATTTTGCCGCTGCCTGCTTGAGCAACATCACTCAAGACCACCTCGATTTTCACAAAACCATGGAGCACTACTGGCAATCAAAACGCCAGCTATTTGAAATGCTCGGTAAAAGTGCAGTACATCCGCGCACAGCTGTTATTAACTTAGACGATGAATTGGCCCCTGAATTCATCAAGGCTACAGCCAAAGATATCAATCTAATCACTTACGGTTACAGCGAAAAAGCATCGATTCACGTCAAGAAAGGAAACTTTGATTTCTCGGGCATGAAGCTTACGCTTGCCACTCCCAGTGGTGTCATTTCATTTTCCACCAAACTTACCGGCCGCTTCAATCTCTACAATATTATGGCTGCCATGGCTGTATGTATGGGTGAGGGTGTAGAAAAAGAAGCCATTGCCGAGGCCCTGACTGATTTTGCTGGAGTTTCTGGTCGCTTCGAAGTTGTTTCATTGCCGGCTCACCTGGCCACTACCAACCGCCCACCTCTCTGCATCGTCGACTATGCACACACACCAGACGGCCTGGAGAATATCCTCAAAGCTGCACGAGCACTGGTTCCCGAAGACGGCAAATTAATCGCTATCTTTGGCTGCGGCGGCGATCGCGACGCCTCCAAGCGCCCTCAAATGGGAGAAATAGCTGAGAATCTAGCCGACGAACTGATAGTTACTTCAGACAATCCCCGCTCAGAAGATCCGCAGCAAATCATCGCCGACATACTCACTGGCATCAAGCGCCTCAGAGGCGTGACAGTAGAAGCCGACCGAGCTAAAGCGATTGAAGCCGCAGTGCTTTCGGCCAATATCAAAGACGTTGTTGTTGTGGCCGGCAAAGGCCATGAGACCTATCAAATTTTAGGGGACCGCACTATTGATTTTGATGATCGCATCGAAGTGGCCAAGGCTCTGGAAAAACGCTTTGGTACTCTGACAAGCAAATAGCAGGAGTCAGAGCCGTGGACATTCTCTATTCCATACCAACTTTATGCAGCGATCTCGGTGAGCTGGACAAAACCGCCAGTGTCAGCGCATCTTCGCTGGAACTGGAAATGCATGAAGACGACTGGCGTCAAGTTGAGATGATTTCACTGACCATGTCTACAGCGATTGCCAAAGAACTGAAAGGCATCAGAGAGATTTACGAGCACAAAAGAACAGCTACTTGTAGTTTCACCGCCATGCATCGAAGAGCGCCTATTATCACATTGCCAAGTAAAAGCCTTTCTGTGGCGCAAATACAAACCGAACTCGGCCACCAAACATCTTATAGTGGCATCACATATTTTATCAATGGTGGCAAGGTAGCTGGTGTGGTCAAAGACGGCTATGCCTTTAAAGGTGCTGGTGGCCTGATTGTCTACGGTCAGGCCGAGCAAGGTAATGCCACCAGTATTGGTATCGTGCCTTATGGCGGGATGGACGCCGAAAAAGCAAGCCCTGTTCTTGCGGGTTTTCTCAAGAAGCATGATCTGGTTTTGCTTGACTGGTGTCGCGCTGCCAAATTTACTGAGAAGAGCCAGCTTGGCGAGTTTTTTGAGACGCAATGAGTAGCCAGGCTTTCTTGTCTGCCATATAATCTATTTATGGGCGGGGCATCTTGAGGCGGTCTATTTGGGCATTAGCTTTCATATAACATCTGTTAGAGAAGGCACTCTCTTTAATGTGATGCAATTTCTCAGCCTTGAGCGGGTCACCGGAGTACTCTCAGTTAGATTTGGCCGCCAGATTCCGGACGTCACTATCTATTTTGTCGCCGGCAATATCACCACCGCAGAGTTTGGCGCTCTTGTAGGCGACAATGTGCTCGACATGTTGCTCTGCCAAGAATTTGCCGTCAAAGAAGTCGCTTTCGCCCCCGGACGCATTAATCAGGTAAACGAGCAGGCAATTATCGTTCGCTCGAGTAACATCGCTTCAGTTTTGCTGAACGTATCTAAAGACGTAGACAGATGCGAATCAAGACCTTTTATCTATGGCTTGCTGCCCATAAATAGCTCATATGGTCAAACCTCGCCATCGGTTTTACATGTCTTGCACGACTTCGATCAGTGGCAACCGGAGCTCTCTAAAATTCCTGAAGCTGGACGCGATAAAAAGGCACCGCTGCCCCATTGTCGCTTAATACACCGCGCCCTTTCCCGCGGAGTATTTGCTTATCAACGGCCGCTCATTTCCATAAAAATGCTCAAGCCCTTGCTTGCTATTTTGGACCCACTGACAGAAAAAGAATCAAACAATTTGCGCGGCTATTTGCGCAGCCTCTTACCGCATCCGAAAGCAACGCACTTATCAATTGAAAGATTTTACGCCTTTGCCAGCGCCATCGAATCAATCGCTCAGAGACGCTCAGCCGAAGTAGGCGAGCGGGCGCGTCGGGCGATTCACACACTAATTCAAAATGCCACCAAATTGTCGCAACCTGAAGACCTGAGTGAGGCAAGTCATGCCTGACGACTCAGACAAAGACGAAAATGAAGTCAGTGAGAAGCGTCAGGTTGCAAAAGAAGATTTTCAGAATAAACTGCACAATCTCAACATGAACTTGCTTACTTCACTGGCAAAACCAATTTTACCAGCCGGATATTGGTCAAAGAACCAGGCGGCGCGACGCATTGCCACAAGCCGCCAAATCAATTTAACATTTGATGACGGGCCTAACCCTGCCACCACACTAGAACTACTGGTAGTGCTATCTGAAGAGAACGTTAAAGGCACGTTCTTTTTTATTGGCGACAATGTAAGACGTTACCCTGAGCTTGTGCAAGCAGTGCACAAGGCCGGACACACCATTGCCAATCATTCGCTTGATCATATGTTCTTGCCGGCCTTAAGCACTCGGGCCATTGAGAAACAGATTGATGTCACCAATAATTTGATCATGGAAATTACAGCCTCGAGCGCCGCACTCTTTCGCCCACCCTTCGGCTTAATGGATAAACGCGCCGCTGCCATTCTCAAAGAGCGCCAGATGTCGGCGGTTTACTGGGGAGCCATGGCAGACGACTACCGCGCCATTGGTGAGGCCGCCGTAGTTAAACGCATCATGCACGCCATCCCGGGCAACGAGCTGGTGGTGCTGCACGAAGGGCAAAGCACGGCCCAGCAAACCATCAATGCTACTCGCGAAATTATCAAGCGCAGTAAAGAGCTGGGTCACACTTTCGAACCTATACAGCCACCGTCCTAGCTCGGCAGTATTTAATTAACAAATTGATATATCGAAGGGGTTACTTTTGCCATAAACTTACCAAAGTCTAGAGTGGTAAGAGATGCCGAGATACAAAACAATCGGAATTATCGGAGGCATGGGTCCTCATGCCACCAATCGCCTCTGCGAGTTAATCACAGATTTGACGCCAGCGTCCTGCGATCAGCAGCACATTCCCGTTATTACCTTCAATAATTCCGCTATTCCAAACCGCGTTGACGCAATTTCAGCGAATGGTCCATCGGCGCTGCCAGAACTAATTCGCACTGCCACCGTTTTAGAAGCTGCCGGGGCCGACTTTTTGCTAATGCCCTGCAACACGGCCCACTACTATCTCAAGCCACTCAGAGAAGCGGTCTCAATACCAATAATTGATATGGTGCAAACCACCGTCGAATTTGTCAAACAAACCTATCCAGAGCTTGAAAGAATTGGCATCATCGGCTCTACTGCCACCTTAGAAAGCGAGTTATACCAACGATGGATCAGCTCACTCGCGTTAAAGCAAGTGACGCCCGATGACGTGATTCAGTCAGAGATTATGACTGCAATTTTTGGCGCAGACGGAATCAAAGCCGGCAAGAAAGATTCTGCTCGCAAAGCCATCATAAGCGCCGCTTCTCACCTGGTAAGAAACGGTGCGCAGTGTATCGTCGCCGGCTGCACTGAAGTATCGCTTGTTTTGGAAGACGGAGACCTCACCGTACCTGTTATAGATCCTCTATCTGTGCTGGCTTCGTTTGCAATTAGTTTTGCCAAGGCCGGCTTGAACGAACCTCAAAAAGCCTGCCTTACGGCCTAAACGCAGCATGAGTAATATTCTCTTTACTATGGCCGAAGATGTGGAAAAGTCCACAGACAAACTTTTCGCCCTCAAGTTTAGTGTTGATGAATACGATTCTCTGCACTTTGCCCAATCACTTAAAGACTTGGGCCACAACGTCTTTTTTGTTAATTGGCGCGACTTAGCGATAAGCACTGAAATCGCCGAATTTAAACGCATGTATTGTTTTAACAGCGAGTCTTATGAAAAGCCTGTACCGCTGGACAAATTCGACCTGATTTTCGTTTATAAGATGGAGGGATTTTATGACGACCTTTCCAGCTTTAATAAGATGCTGCGCAGCTTTGCACACACAAATGTTGTGAATAAAATTGAGACTATCAAACACAACTTGAATAAAAGCTACTTGTGGGATTTAGAGAAAAACAACGTTCGCATAATTCCATCATTCAAAATTGCAGACATTAAAGAGCGGCTCGCACAGGGCGAAGCATTTGTCATTAAACCTTTGTGCGGAGAACGAGGCAATCATATTTTTCTGGCCAAAACTCAAAACGATCTCCAAACAATTGCAGGACGTGAAGAGGCTTTCATGGCACAGCAATTCATGCCAGAAATCTGGGATGGCGAGCGCAGCTTAGTATTTCTTGGACACGAATTTCAGCTCGCCGTGATCAAGAAACCAAAACAAACAGGAGAAGAGTTTCGTTGCAACGAATCTCTCGGCGGCTCGGTAGCAGTCTACGAGCCAACGGACCAAGAGATTTCATTTGCGAAAAACGTTCTTAAAGTATACGAATCGATGGGTTACCCTGTGCACTTTAGCAGAGTGGATATTCTAAAGGTGGCAGGCTCGCCCATGTTGTTAGAAGCTGAATTGCTTAATCCATCGATGTACGCCAACTATTCAAATAAAGGCCAGGCTTTCGGCAGAGAACTGGCGCGATACTTTGATCGACTCATCAAAGAAAACAGCGTGACTAAATGAAAAAAGTACTCGTACTCAGCCCTACATCACGCGAACGCAGCCAATTGCCTGCCATTGCCAACAAGCTCAATTGCGAAATCATTTTCGATGTATTTGATGATGATTATTTTGATGACTTTCTTGGTGAAAATCCTGACGTCACAAAGCCAGTACTAAAAATAGTCGACTTGATTGAAAGCACCGTAGAAAAGTATCAGCATGCGGGCCTGGCTGGTGTAACGTCAGCTGTAGGTTATCCCGGAATGTCGGCGGCGGCCGTCATTGCCGAAAAACTTTCGCTTCCAGGTGCGCCCCCACAAGCAATCATGTTATGCGAACACAAATATTATTCGCGAATTTTCCAGCAAAAATATGCTCCTGAAGCAACACCAAAATTTCACCTGATTGACCCGGAACAGCCCGAAACTTTAAAAAGCGAACTGTCCTTTCCGTGTTTTTTGAAACCGGTGAAATCATGCATGTCAAAAAACGCCTACACGGTAAATGATCCAGACAGCTTGCGGAGATTTAGTGAGCAAGCACTTCTTCCTCACCAGTTTATAGAGCCTTTCAACGAAATGGTGAGAGCTTATACTTCGCTCTCGCAGCATGCCACCTGCCTACTGCAAGAAGAGCTTCTCAGCGGCACTCAAGTTTCGCTTGAAGGATACGTATTTAACGACCAGGTATGCGTTATGGGCGTGGTTGATGCCATCATGTTCTCCGGCACGATGTCATTTAAACGCTGGCAATACCCAAGCTTGCTCCCTGAGCCGGTTCTAGAGAGGATGAACGCAATTGCCGTCAAATTTTTCAGTGGCATCAAATATAACAACGCACTCTTTAATATGGAGCTCTTTTACAATCCTGAGACGGATCGAATCGATATCATTGAGGTCAATCCTAAAATAGCTTCGCAGTTTCCCAACCTTTTTGAAAAAGTTGACGGATTTAGCACGTATCAAACTTTGCTGGAAGTGGCCATTAATCAAAAGCCTCAAACGAAAAAAGCAAGCGGTGCCTACAAAGTAGCGGCGAGTTGTGTGCTGCGTATATTCACAGACCAGCATGTGCACGCAACACCAACCGCAGAACAAATTGATAGTGTTATCCAAACGTTTCCAGATACGCGTGTGCAAGTCTATGCAAAAACAGGTCAAAAGCTTTCAGAACAAGTGCAAGACGCAAATAGCTACAGGTACGGGCTCATTGACATCGGAGCTCAAAGTATCGAAGAACTGGAGAGTAAATTCGAGCTGTGTAAAGCCATGCTGACTTTTGACTTCGAGCCGGTAAATGCCAGCTATGCCAGGTAAAAAGCGAATTCTTCTCACCGTCAATCCGGAACTTATTGCAGGCAAAAGGCTCTCCACAATCAGATCAATTGTCACTGCACTTGATACTGTTAGCGACTTGTGGCTGGTTCCGGTAGATGGATATGACTTTAAAAACGGCAAGGTTGCTACCTACCGGCGGGTCAAAGGTGGCCGATTTCAAAAGCATTGCCTGGTCAAACCGAGCGCCGATTTTTGGATCGTCTACAGCGATGGTTACTGGCTCAATCACATTGAACAGGGATTCAAAAAACGGCTGGACTTTATACAAGCACAAATGTTTTTGCACCAGTCGTCGCTAGATAATAGTTCGGTGTCAATGATTTTAAATGCTCCAGAGGCGGAGAAAAATTGTCTGAAAGACTGGATGGTGAGTCATAAATCGCCCAATTCGAAGATCATACCTACTTACCTTGCCAGTGACTATTTAGAAGCTCATGACTTATTGAGCAAACACGGATCACTTGTAGCCAAACCGAAATGGGGCGGCTCTGGCTTCGGCATTAAGAAGCTAGAAAGTGACAGTGATCTCAAAAAACTAAAAGATTACATCACCGATTCAGGCACAGCTCTAGACGAATATTGCTTTCAAAACTATGTCAGTGGCCCGGAAAAGAGACTATGGATTGTTGACGGTAAGTGTGTGGCAGCACGCATCACTCACGGTCGCCACACACCATGGAGCCCTGATGCAGCAGATTTTCAAGTCTCTGCCTATACTTCTAATAATCAGAACTTCGAAAGAGACAAGCTTTACGCAGAGCAAATTTGTAAGCAATCTCAACTTAAAATTGGCTCTGTTGATTTCATTGGTGATTGGGTAAATGAATTGAACGGCGCCGGAACAACCTTTATTCAATACAATGGCTTCAGCAAAATAGTAGACGCGCGAGCGTATTTAGTTGATTATCTGGTCTCGCTGGCATTATCAAAATAGCTACTTCAATAGCCATAAGGGTTTTCGAGCGGTTACAATTTTTAAGTCTTTTGCGAGGTCAGAATGCTCGATTTTCGTCCGCCTTTGGAAAGCCCAGCTTTGATCTGGTATGTAAATCTGGTTCTACCACTTTACATGAAGCTAAAATTGCATGACACTACCGTCAAAATTATGGACGGTGCCCTGGAGCGCTTCAGCAAATTAAAAGGCAAGCATGTCATGATTTGCCCTAATCATTCTAATCGTCACGATCCACAGGTAGTGGGAATGTTTGCCAGGGCAGCTGGTGAACATTTCAATTTTGTCGCAGCCCGTGAAGTCTTTGACTATGATAATGGCGCCAACGGCTGGTGGCTGCAGCACCTGGGCGTCTACTCAGTAGTGCGTGGTGCGGCCGATCGCGAATCGTTCAAAACTACAAGAAAAATCTTAGCTGAAGGCAAGAAAAAACTGGTGCTCTTTCCTGAAGGGGAACTATCGCGACAAAACGATACTGTTATGCCACTAGAATCAGGAGCAGCTCAGATGGCATTCTGGGCCCTGCAAGATCTTGAAAAAAGTGGTGCCAAAATTGGCCCTGGCCCCGACGAAAAGACAGTTTACATACAGCCCATAGCCCTGAAATACACCTATCCACGTGATGTTTCAAGCTCACTGCGCGAAACCCTGAAAACGTTAGAAAACAAACTTGGCCTGCAGGCACCAGAAGAAGCCAGCTTTTATAATCGCATGCGCGCTCTGGCTGAAAAAATGTTGTTCACCATCGAAAAAGAATATGGTATCGCTGCTGAAAACACCCATTCAATGAATGATCGTTTAAAAGCTTTGAAGCGTCATATTCTTGTTAATTTGGCCAGAATTTTAGAAGTTGATTTACCGAAAGACGCACGCGACCTTGAATGTGTGCGCATTTTGCGCAACAAATTAGACGATCATATTTTCGACGACGAAAAGAAAATGACCGAATACGAGAGAAAGATTCACGATGAAAAACAGCGGGTTTACAAAAGCTACTATCGCGATCTTAATCGTGTAGTTACGTTCATTTGTATTTACGATGGCTACGTCACAGAGCACATGACCCAAGAACGTTATTCAGACGTTATTGAAAGAATGGAAATCGAGATCTTCGATGGTGACCCGACAATTAAAGGCGCGCGCGAGATTTTGCTTGATGTGGGCGAAGCCATTGATTTGAGTCTGTATTACGCTGACTTTAAAAAAGAGAAAAAAGCCACCATTGCAAAAGTCACCGATTTGATTTTCGCTGAAGTATCCACCATGCTGACGCAGTTAGAGACTATGCGCCAGCATCGCTATATTGACGCGAAATAGTTGCTTATTTACTATAAGTTTCAAATAAGTCATTGATATTAGATGAGCGCGTTTTTGATTGAAAAAAAGCTTCGCTAAATGGGACGGCCTTGTAATTTTTTGGGTAATCGAAAACAGAATCGCTAATGCTTGTCTTTGACATTGACTTGATCATCAAATATGTTTGCGAAGGATCAAGTCTCCTTCCCTTAGAAACCTGCACGAGCAGACCGGGCATGCATGGCATCCCTAAAAGTCGTGCAATTACCGCGCCGCCTTTGTAATCCTTTCCCAGGTTTAAACAAACAGCGAGGGGCTCTTTTTCAACTTTTGCTGTTTGTCTGCTGCCGAAGGTTGACTGTATGTACACCCCTGCGCTTTCTGCTGGTGGATATGTACAAAGAAATGCCGGCATGTCTCTAAACTGAAATGGCACGATAGATCTTGGAGGCTTCAGATCTGCAGTCCAATTGAATCTTTGCAACTGACAGTCTTTGCACCACCGCTGGTGGCTTGTGGTAAAAATTGTTTTTTCCTGATCGCGCCAGGCGTAAATATCCCATTTTGGTGCTCGGCTTACCACAGTGCAATTCGCACCGACAATTGATACTCTTATAGCAGAAGTTGTTGCTAGCACTTCGTAAGTATCTGGGCTGAAAGACAGCAGCGTCAGCGCATAACCTGGTAACTTTTTCACCGCTTTATTGGTTGCCGGCTGTCGAGCTACAGAAGGAACTAAAAGAGATAGTCCGGTGAGACTAAGCAACAACGTGGCAGCCGCCACATGCAAGCCTTTGCGCAATCTTTCACTCAGTAGTTTCATTACGGCCGATCTGTTTGCTATGTCATGCTCACCTAGTATTCACTTTACAGTAACTGGGTCCAAGCGGCAAAAGAATTCCGAAGTAGCCCGGTACACAACCTGGGCAATAGCGCGAAGGCACTTTACAAGCCCGTTTGTGTTTTGACCTGATTTGCTTGAGGCCACGGGTTTAGAACCAGTCTTTGCTTTTGGCTTGCCTGTCGAACTTTTCGCATTTCCTTTCGAAATTGATTTGATCAAAAATGCCCTGCTTCGTTTCGCTCTCTTCAGCTTGAGAATAGCGCAATCAATATTTCATGATCTCGCTGTTTAAGTCAGACAGATCTGCATACATCGATTGAACTTCTGTCCTCAATTCAAGCAGAAGTTCGGCTCTCGTTTTCAGCAAGTCGAGAGTAACTTTCTCACCATGTTCTAAAAAGCCGCAAAGCCGCCTTATTTCCCTGTCGTTACTTTTGCTATCTTTGTCTAATTCTCTAAATCTTTTCCACCGCGCAAGTAAGATTTCGCGCCGTGAGCTGGTGGCATTCTCGTCAAGGGCTGTAGCATTCAAATAATCCCAAATAATCGGATCGTAGCCTTCTCCCTCATACTTCAAATTAAAGATTGGAGCGAGCATGTTGCCGCCATTTTCTTTTTGCAATGGACTGTATTTTCGTGGTCGCAGGCCCCATAACGGAATGGCTACAGCAGCGGCATTACCGGTAATTCCAAATATATTGGGAACTGGTGCGGCATACTTCAGGCCTGATGCCGAATCTAGTACACCTAAGGTACCTGAGGTCAGAAAAGTTGCGGCATTATTCAGAGCCAGTGAGCGTTCGTACTTTGAAGAAAAAAGTGAATACTCCATACTCGAGTAACTGAGATCGCTTTCAATATTTGCCAGAGCTTCTTCGAGCTCGAGAGAAGCAAACTGTGTTGCCCGCTCGCACTTTTGACGCAGATACATGATTCTCACAAGCTGTGAATCAGAGGGGTTGTCACCCGAGTCAGCAACAAGCTTCTTTAAAGATGCAAGAGAGTCTTCAATCTGTAGTAGCTTAGCCAGGGCCTGTGTGTCTGGCGTCAAACCAGTGCTGCTTACTTGGCGCTTCGCAATTTTTCTAAAACCATATGAATCGCCAACCGCTTGATCTGGCTTGGAGGTAGCTGCCCTGTTACCAGGAGCATAGGCACAAACAAAGATGACCAAAATCGCTGATAGAAATGCAGATCGCGTCGCGCTTGGCAAGTGAAGCCCACAGAATAGAAGTAGAAAGCCACTATACAAGCATTCAAATTGAAAGTGAACCTGTGGCGAGCAGCCTACATCACCCCGATATCGCTTCGGCTGTATTGATAGCTTTTTCACGCGATCTCTTAAAATATTGCGGTAAAAAATACCAGAAGATGGCTAAGAAAATCGCCGCACTTAAAGCGGCAATAATGCTGACTGTTGAATTGTTTAGAGCAAGCCTGGTGACCACATAGACTTCAAGGCTTATAGAAGCCGCAAGCGGAGCCATGCCAATCGTGATTAGAGAAGTGGCATAGCACACAAGATTCTTTGAAACTGTCTGTCGCTCAACCTGGCGGTGATATGCAGCTGGAGCCATAAGTAGCCCAATCGAAATAATCGTCAGGCCGACTGCTATCAAATGTAAAAGCTTACTGGTTGCACTAAGGTCGGCATAAGTGCTGTTAAAGAAAGCAATTAGCTGAAATCCAAACAAAGCTTGAACGCCGGGCAAAACCATTCGAGCTTCTTGCAGAACTTCTTCGACCGCTTCTTTCAAAGTAAGCTTTTCGATTTTGTCAGGATCAAATTCCATCTCTTTATTCACTCAAAAGCTGATAGCAGGTAGCACCTGATCGTGCGCTAACAATGATCAAGTTCCGATCACAAATAGAAGCCCTTCACTGCCACGAACTAGTAAGACAAGGGCTACCAACGGCCGAAGACAATTGCCTAGAAATTGCATGCACCAGATTACGAGAATGAAAAACTCGATGATCGATTAAGCCTTGCCCACCCAGTGCATTTACACGCATACGCAAATGAGCAAAGGCAGATTCGGTAAGTTCCTTTTCACTTGTTTGACAACATACAAATGGAAGATCACTTTGGTGGCTGCTAGACCTGATGGTATCGAGCAGATTTATGGTGGCTTGTGTCTGCCCCCCTAACGCAGCTTGGCACAAAAGCACATCATACGGCCGATCATATAGGATAGCAATCGCAGTCGGAACATCCGTCACAAGTTCCACCGTGTGCTGAAGTTTGCGCAGGGCGGCAATCGCACCAATCTGGGGGTCGTCGAATATAGCCAGAATTTTCACAGGAAGACCTCCGAAGGTTACCCGATTCGCCACACGTTATTAACTTATCAGAACATGGAGAAAGCACTTTGCAGCATTAAAGTTGCATTTGCAAACTTAGTTATTGCCTATCTGTTCACGCTAGAACAAATGAGCTTAATAATGAGGCCGCACCTGAGTTAGACTGGCTACTCTTTTCAATATTTTTGCTCCAGCTCAGTTAACTCAGCTGTGGCAATTAGTGTGCGGCTCACTGCTAAGAAGCCTTGCAACCACTTGGCACCAAATACAGTGCCATGCCAATATGTCAAACAGTGGCTCTCAACGCTTTCATTTGCTTGCAGCAGCGGTATCTTAAGTGACGTTCAACCACTGAGAAAGTTTTTTATTTAAATCGTCGAGCAAGATCGGCTTAAACAGGTAGTCATCCATTCCGGCTTCAATACAGATCGATTTGTCTTGAAGTGCAGTCATGGCAATGATTGGTGTGGGCCCACGGCCCAAGCGCATTTCAATGCTCCGAATAACGCGGGCCGCCTCACAGCCATCCATTTCAGGCATCATCACATCCATGAGAATAAGTTGATAAGGAAAACGCTCAACCATGCTCACAGCCTCTTTTCCGTGCCGGGCGTAATGAGAAGGATAACCGAGTTTCTTCAATTGAAGCATGGTCAAATAGCGAAGATTATCGTCATCATCTGCCAATAAAATTAAATTGGAATCTTGAACGCTAGACATCTTCAGCTAGCTCTAGTGGTACAGAAAACCAGAAAACAGAGCCTTTACTTTCCTCGCTGTCGAAACCAATTTCGCCTTCCATCAATTCGACAAATTGCTTTGCAATGGACAATCCCAGTCCGGTGCCGCCAAATCTTCGCTGAGTAGAACCATCA
This sequence comes from Cyanobacteria bacterium auto_48_18, assembly GCA_036170915.1. Lineage (GTDB taxonomy): Bacteria > Cyanobacteriota > Vampirovibrionia > Obscuribacterales > Obscuribacteraceae. Next base: position 96,393 of record JAVHQC010000033.1, on the reverse strand, counting down.
GCCTGAACAAAGGGCTGAAACAGAGCAGTCTGGTCTTTCTCTCTAATACCAATACCCGAATCGGAGACAGAAAATCTAACCATTGCGTGTGGCTTCGATTCTTTCTCAATTACCGCAGAGACCCTTACAGTGCCTTCGTTTGTAAATTTCACAGCATTGTGCAGAAAGTTCAAAAGGATCTGTCGAACTTTGCTTTCATCGCCTATTAGCTTGTTAGGTAAATCGACATTTGTCTCTATCCTCAAGCCTTTACTGACTGCATTAGGCTCAGCTAAAGCAACTGCATCCTTTACCAACTGGTGAGGATCAAAAGCAATTTTTTCTATTTCAACTTTTCCTGACTCCAGCTTTGAAAAGTCAAGCAAAGCGTTCAAGACATCTAAAAGTTTTTTCGAAGAATCGTAGACCCTGATTGCTAATTCATTCGCTTCTTCCGGATCTGGACTGTTGGTCAAAAGTTCTGCCATACCAATTACACCGCTCATGGGAGTGCGAATTTCATGACTGATGTTGGCCACGAATTGCGATTTCAAAGCATTAGCCTTTACCGCCTGATCACGTGCGACTTCAGCTTCTGCGCGTGCAGCTTCGGCCAGGCTCTCAGCTTTCTTGGTTTCGATTATTTGTGCCTCTAAACGCTTATTTGCTTCCTCAAGCTCTTTGGGGCTTCGCAACTGTAGAGCTTTAGGAATGAGCGGAAAGAGAACAGCTGCGGTAATCAGTGAAATACCTGCAGTCCATAGATCTAGGCCGGCTTCAACCCAGTAAACAGGCTGATAAAGCGTTAATACTTTGGCAACGTGAGTAAGTCCGCAAGACAGAATAAATGCGGCAAAAAGTTTGAAAATATGGCTGTACGGTAAGTCTTTGCGCTTGCCAATGAAATAACGTAAAGCCATTGGAATCAAAAGATAAGCCAGAGCAATTCCGAGATTGCCGACGATGAAGGCCGTGAGTAATGGCCCATCCCAGCCAAGGCAAACGCCGTGGGGCATAAATCCGTCTGTCAAACTTTTCCAAAAATCGGGCATCTAAAATAAACCCAAAGTTAGTGTATTTCATCGAGCCCAGACGTCTTGGCATCTGGCAATTTCACTGACAACTGACCTGATTTTATTCTATATTTGCAAAATGCTGGAGCGCAAAATTCGGCAATCGGTTATCAGCAGGCGATAATGTACCGCTATTAACCGGCTAAAAATGACTGTCTTGCATTCTTGCAAGGTTAGTGAAAATTACCAGGTCTATTATAGAAAGATACCGCACACCTACTAGATAAAGTTGAAGGCCGCATGCTGAAATTAATTACCGGACTACACCATTTTCAATCTGAGATTTTCGACTCCCAGAAAGAGCTTTTTGAACGTCTGGCCAAGGGTCAAACACCTGATGCTTTGTTTATTACCTGCGCCGATTCGAGAATCAATCCAAATTTGATTACTCAGACCAATCCGGGTGATCTGTTTATTTTGCGTAACGCTGGCAACATTGTTCCACCATTCAACGCAACCGCTGGTGGTGAAGCCGCAACTATTGAATTTGCAGTAGGCGTGCTGGGCATCAAAGACATCATCATCTGTGGGCACTCCCACTGTGGTGCCATGCGTGGTTTAATCCACCCCGAGGACATTAAAGATTTTCCTACTGTTAGTTCATGGCTAAGTCACGCTGAAGCGACAAAACGAACCGTGAAAGAAAACTACACTGACCTCACCGAAGACCAAATGTTGCAGGTAGCTACGCAAGAAAACGTGCTGGTTCAGCTGGAAAATCTCAAGACCCACCCCACGGTCTACGCTGCTCTGGCAAGACGAGATCTAAGACTGCACGGCTGGATGTACAAAATCGAAACAGGCGATGTCTTCAACTATCAAGTAGATATTGGTCAGTTTGTACCGGTGACAGAAGCAAGCACCAAAGACCGCCGCAAACCACGCACAATCGTCTCCACCAGTACTATCTAGGCGGCCAATTCGGCACCCTATTTATCAATTTATAGAGCTGGCAACACTATAGGTGGTGCCAGCTCTATAAGTACGTCTGGAAGTAAGTCTGTGCGCGTATGCGGCATCCTCAATTCGATGTTTCCAAGCTAGTGGTCGCAGCTAATTCTGATTGCCACTTCATTGAACATTTTTAAGCTACAGCCTGGAAGACAGCGCCCATGAAGTTTTCAAGTTCTGCGCTGAAAAATATATGGAACTGGTTGTTCCTCTCAAGGTCATAACCAATAGCGTTATTTCTGCTGAGGCAGAGAGTGGTGCTAACGCTTGGGCAGAATTGTTGTCAATGATTTTGCTTTGCCTGAAAACAAAACATAAAAGGATAGAAGATGCCGAAAAAAAATTCGCCAAAGGTAACATCAAAATCTGATAAATCAAATAATGGCTTGGCATTAGATAAAAGCGCACAGTTAGCTGAATATACGGAAGATTCAGATGGTCAGTTTTTGACATCTAATCAAGGCGTGCGTGTCAATGACAATCAAAATTCGCTAAGAGGCGGAGACCGCGGCCCGTCACTTCTGGAAGATCATTTTCTAAGAGAGAAACTCACTCATTTCGACCATGAAAGAATTCCTGAGCGAGTAGTACACGCTCGTGGAAGCGCGGCTCACGGCGCCTTCCAGGCCAACGGCGCCGGCAGCAAATATTGCAAGGCCGCTTTTTTACGGGAAGGCGCAGTTACACCTGTATTCACGCGATTTTCAACAGTAGCAGGCTCGCGAGGCTCAAGCGACTTAGCCCGAGATGTTAGAGGTTTTGCCACCAAGTTTTACACTGAAGAAGGCGTATTCGATCTAGTAGGCAATAACATGCCTGTTTTCTTCATTCAAGACGCCATTAAATTCCCAGACTTTGTTCACGCAGTTAAACCAGAACCGCACAACGAAATTCCGCAGGCTCAATCAGCCCACGATACATTCTGGGATTTTGTTTCCATCAACACCGAAGCAACCCACATGCTTATGTGGGTAATGTCAGATCGTGCAATTCCGCGCAGCTACCGCATGATGGAAGGCTTCGGCGTACACACATTTAAACTAATTGACGAAAAAAATATTGTTCGCTTTGTCAAATTCCACTGGAAACCTAGACTTGGTGTTCACTCGGTCTTATGGGATGAAGCTCTTAAAATCTCTGGTACAGATCCTGATTTCCATCGTCGCGATCTTTGGGAAGCGATTGAAGCAGGCAGCTTCCCTCAGTGGGATCTGGGCGTTCAGGTAGTGGAAGTGAAAGACGAATTCAATTTTGATTTTGATCTTCTCGATCCTACAAAAGTAATTCCTGAAGAACAAGTTCCAATTGAAATAGTCGGCACCATGACTTTGAATAGAAATCCAGAAAACTTTTTTGCCGAAACAGAACAAGTTGCATTTTGCATCAGCCATGTGGTGCCTGGTATTGATTTCACAAATGATCCATTGCTTCAAGGAAGACTTTTCTCTTATCTCGATACACAGCTAAAGAGACTAGGCGGCCCAAATTTCCACGAGATTCCAATCAATAAATCACTAGCTCCTGTGCACAACAATCAAAGAGATGGCCATATGCGTCAGACGATTAACAGCGGCACAACAAGCTATGAGCCCAACACAATTAAGGGTGGATGTCCATTCCAAGCAGGGGCAGACATGTCTGGATTTGTCTCGGCAATGGAAAAAATGAATGGCATGAAGACACGAGATCGCAGCCTTAGCTTCATGGATCACTTCACGCAAGCACGTATGTTCTGGCTCAGCCAGACCGATGTTGAGCAACAACATATTGTTGATGCTTTCCAATTTGAATTGCTTCACGTTGCCAGTGCAGAAATACAAACACGCCAGATTGGCATTTTGCAACAAGTAGACGCCGATCTTGCCGCTCGTGTTGCTGGCGGCCTGGGCATCAAAAAGCCGGTCAAGGTTGAAATGCCCATGAACCGACAATTACCGGCCGACGCTGAAGTCGATCGGTATCAACCTCAGTCGGCTAGCGGTAAAAAAGTGCAGACATCAGCGGCACTGAGCATTTTGGCTAACCCAGTGAACACTGCAGAAACTTTGAAAGTCGCTATCCTTTTAGCAGATGGTTTTGAAGAAGCTCCAGTGAACGCGGCCATGGCTTCTCTCAAAGCTGCTGGTGCCGTGCCTAAAATTGTCGCCCCTCACGGCGGTACAGTTGCTGGTAGCAAAGGAACCGCGATTGTGGTTGACTTTGCTTTGCCGGCCACTCGTTCTGTACTTTTCGACGCTGTCATAGTGGGCGGCGGCGCTGATTGTGTCAGTACACTAAAAGGCGACGCACGCGCAAAAACGTTTATTCTTGAAACGTATAAGCACTGCAAGCCAATTGGCAGCGAAGGCGAAGATGCAGCAGCTCTTGTTCTAGCAACTCTGAGCACGGCAGTGCCAAAGATTGACGCAAAAGTCATTTTCACTGTTGAAAATGGCGTTGTAGTTGATACCGGCAAAGAAAAAGACGGGGGCAAATTCATGAAGTGCTTGGCTCAGCAAAGATTCTGGGCAAGGGCATTTGTCAACGACATAACTGTATAGCGCTTTACTCGCGCGACTAGCAAAAGCGCGCATGTCAGCCCTATCAGTTTTGCCACCAAAGTGGTTTACGGAAAAACCTCGTGTTTTTCTGTAAACCACTTTTTCTTTTCTTTCAGACCCCCGAAGCCCTAACAAAGTTAATTGGCTAATTGCTTCGAAACTGCCGAATTAATTTCACTTCTTGCTCGCGGTAGGGCCGACCATCTGCGTTGAAAACATCGTGAAACCAGATGGTCGGCGGCATCAAAACATAAGGTTTAGCCCAAGAATCCCATGGCAAAAATGTCTGAGTTTTGCCTGCCACTAGACCCCAGTTAATTGCTCCTACATTATATGTTTTTGCAATTGGCAAAATGGTATCAAAAGTATTTCCAGCGCCCCGAGCCATATACTCAGTGCAAATCAGCGGACGATGATAGCGCTGCAAGGTCACCACACGCTTTTCGAAATCTTCTGGCCAGCCATAATTGTGGAAGGAAATGAAATCAGAGCGATCCAATTGAGTGTTTTGAATAGCGCTTAAATTTTGTGGAGACCAGTCGCCGTCCCAGACACCAGAAGTTAGTGGTTGCGATGGGTTTGCCGACCGTGCCCAGTCAAACACCTGAGGCAACAATTTGGCAACAAATGCCTGCTTATTTTTCAGCTCTGCGCGTCCGTAAGCTTCAGGATTGCCATTATTGGGCTCATTCCAAACATCCCAGGCAAGAATTCTTTGATCATTGGCAAAAGCGCCAATTACACCGACAACATATTCTTGTAATCGAGAATATTCTTTTTCATCACTAAGCGCGAGAGCACCAGGGCTCTGTACCCAACCAGAATTGTGAACGCCCGGAATAGGTGGGTGTTGTGGACCCAGCACCGGGTGCGGATCCCAGCACGAATCGAAGAGCACGAAAATAGGTTTGATATGGTGTTTGTCAGCGATTTTTAAAAACGCTTCAATGCGATTTTTAAAACCTGACTGATCCTGTTTCCATAACAAGTCATGGAGAAAAACTCTCATGGTATTCATGCCAATCGATTCTGCCCAGGCCAGTTCTTTGTCGATTTGCGGTTCGTCAAATGTAGAGCCTTGCCACATTTCCAACTGATTCACGGCACTGGCAGGAACGTAATTACTTCCCACTTGCCGGCCGACCTTCTGATACCAGCTGTTAACCTGCTCTTCAGTCCAACGTTTTTCGTCCTGCGCAAGGACGGGCAGCGACGAACACAACATAGAAAGAAGCAAAAATAGCAATTTACCGCTGCGCAAAAATTTCACCGATCAGTCCTCCACAAGCTATCAATTCATGTGCTCACGCTTTACAAAACCGGCTTTTTTTAAACCAGCCTGAATGTAAGGATCCTTTTCCATAACTTTCCACACAGAGCCCGTGCGGTAATTTTCGATCATAAGAAGTATAGGACCTTGATCAATACCGATGCATTCCGAATCAATCCACCCAGAAGGTTTTGACCGTTCAAAAGTCATATTGAAAGCATCTTTAAAACCAACTTCACTAAAAATCTCCGGCCGATTTTTTAACCAGTGACGTAATGTCGGCATCACAATCTCTGGTGCAAAAGGAAGCGAGCCCACAGCCGCTGTTGGTGCTATGGTGCCATCATCTGGTGAAGGAGGAATGCTCGGATAGCCCCGGGCCACATAATTATAAAACTTCCGCTTTCGCCCACCTACAATTTTGTCGATACTCCCTGGGCCATCGCAGGCAGTTAGCCCCCAGTCTAAGGCGCTATAACCATCGTATTTTAGCGGATTCTCAATTGCATAATCATGTTGGGTCAAAGTGGCCATGCGTGAATTCTGAAAAAAATCATGCCCTATTGTTCTAGTGGTGCTATTTTCCAGCTGTCGCATGTCTACCCACACTTGTGTGTACTGGTGTCCGAAGAGTGGACCAAATTGCATCTGTCTGCGGCCGTAGGGTGAGCCGATTTTTCCACTAGCAATGTATTTATGCCACGTAGAAGCCGGCGTAGCGTGTGTGGGCGAGCCCATCGCTAACAGGCATAACAGACTGGCTTCATCGTATCCAGTCCAGTTGCGCTCAATGAAACCACGCTCAGGAGTCCAACCCATGCTAATTCTGTCTGAATTACGAGCAGCCCAATTCCAGTCGACCCGCTTGTACATTTGCTCCGCTAAATCTCTTATCTTTGTTTCTTTGGCACTATCAGTGGTGAAATAATTTTTGCTGTAAAGTACTCCGGCAAGCAGCAAAGTAGTATCAATAGTGGAGAGCTCGCACAAACCGTCTCGCAGACCGGTGTGACAATCTAGAAAGTGATAGTAAAATCCGTGATTACCATTAACGCCTTTAGCTTCATTGCCTTGTTTGCCTTCTAAAAGCGTATTCAATACTTTAAGCGTGTAATCAGCAGCCGGCTCGCGCGCGATCCAACCATGGTGGGCAGCCACACCATATGCGGTGAGTGAAAAGCCAACCGCGGCAATACTGCAAGCCGAATTTTTACGAGAACGATCTTTTGTTAGCCCCGTTGTCGAATTACTGTGCTGTAAAAAATATTGAAAGTGAGCTTTCTGGATCTGCTCTAACATTTTATTGTCAGCTGCCGTTAAATGAGGCGGCTTTGACGAGCGTACGGCAATAGATGGCGCACTTTCTGCGTCGGTATTAAAGGTTTTTGCCTCAGCACCAGGGCAGAAATGGCTGTTAACTGTTAATAGTGCCAGCGACAGTGCAAAATATGCAGGCAGGCAATTTTTCAACATTTGTCCGAACCCATTCAGTGAACTGCGTGATTGCATTCTACAGAAATAACTGAATTTGGCAGCGAACTTTTCCGCCAATTCGCAGAGGCGGCTCACTAAATCAAAAGTAGCGGTAGGGATAGCAGTTGCCTGCCACCCCCCGCGCAGATCCCTGCGTGCGGTACTACCGCACAGGGCTCCTACTTCAGGTTCTGACACCAAATCGTTGCGAGGGATAAGGGTGGCAAATGCTGGGCATTGGCAGCCATCGGTCAATTATCTGCTGCATTCTTTCCCAAGTGACATACCCTTTGTGACTCCTACGCATGAGCGTCCGGCGCCAGCTGTGATATACCTTGCGACGGAATGAGTTTAGGGCGGCGTAATTGCCAGGCACACCGTAATATTGGTTGTGTCCAGTAACCACCTTGTGCAGCCATTTTCCGACTTCTTGGATAGGTAAGTGCATGCGTTTTGTCAGCTCAACTTTTAGAGCTTTAATTTTCGCATTCAGTTTCTTTTTGATTGTTTGCCTCATGACCGTGAAATTTCCGCTCCTGGTTTTGCCACAAATATGCGTAAAACCTAAGAACGTAAATGTCTCTGGTTTGCCCTCACCACGCTCTTCTCGATTCTTAGCGGCGAACCGTCCAAATTCGATTAGGCGTGTCTTTTCAGGGTGCAATTCTAAATCGAACTTCAGGAGTCTTTCCTTCAATTCTTTTAGGAACCGCTCAGCATCAGCTTTGTACTGAAATCCAACAACGGTATCGTCAGCAAACCGAACCAGAATCATGTGGCCCTTAGCTTGTTTCTCTCGCCATTGTTGAACCCACAGGTCGTAGACGTAATGCAGATACACGTTAGAGAGAAGCGGCGACGCGCTTGCTCCCTGTGGTGCTCCTGTTGCGCCAAACGTTACTTCTCCATCCTCAAGCACACCGGCAGCTAGCCATTTCTGGATGAGCCGCACGACGCGCTTGTCTGCAATTCGGTGCTCGACAAATTTGACCAGCCATTCGTGATTAATTGAACCGTAGAAATCACGGATGTCGGCATCGAGCACCCAGTTCACTTTTCTCGTTTCAATGCCGACTGTAAGTGCATCCAACGCTTTGTGTTGGCTACGCCCTGGTCGAAATCCATACGAGAATCCGATGAAATCAGCTTCGTAGACGGCGTTTAGTACTTCCACTGTTGCTCTCTGGACGATTTTGTCTTCCAGAGCAGTGACCCCTAGTGGCCTTTGTTGACCATTTGGTTTTGGTATGTACACCCTTCTAACTGGTTTGGCTCGGTACGCACCTCGCTTCAATCGCTCGGAGAGATTCTGGAGATTTTGCTCCAAATTTTCTCCGTAACTGAGCCACGTTTCCTTGTCTACACCTGGTGCAGCTTTTCTCTTTATTTTGAAATACGCCGCAGTCAATGTGTCGATATTGTAAATGTGGTGCAAGAGAGCGGTGAACTGCCTCTTCCTATCCTCCTTTGCCTTTTGATGTACGAGCTGCAACTTACTTTGCACACTATCCCAGCCCTGTGTCTGGAGCGTGTTTTGTTGCGACTCGTTCCCCTCAGTCGACGTGCTTGGCTCCATCTGCTCCTCAAATGTCGAATTTAAATGTCCATTCTTGTTCGCAGATTTCTTAGCTACTACCACGTCGTCCGACTTCCCATGTTCGTTCATCATCGGTTTGCTCCTTGCGGATTTCCAATGCGGGCCTGGGTTCTTCCAGGTCAAACATGGGATCTCCCGATTCCCGCTCAAAGAGTTTCCACACATGCTCGGGGTCTTTGACCACGCAGAGCCTGTATACATCTCGCATATCGATGTTTACAGTGTTGCCTTCCATCGTTAGGGACCATGTCGGCGCTCTGATGTAATTTTACGAGGCTCAATAGCCCAGCCTGTGTGTGCCGCTGTCAACGCTTCACGTATGCCATTACTGTCATCCGCGCATGACTCGCGGTCATTGTGGTTTGCTAGACCTTCAATGTAGAGCTCTTACATCTCCTACTCTCTGCCGGTTTTAATCGGCGCACCCCTAAGAAAAAATACAACTCATAAGTTGTATTTCCGCACAACCTAACGGTTGTAAAAATTCTTAGGCAAGCAACGACGACACTAGTCCCGCCGACCAGAAACACATTAGTAGATTAACAAAAACTAGCTTAAGCCTCTGCAATCTTCTCTTAGCAACCCGCCAAACGGTGGTACGATTAGGGTTTGACTTATCCGCAGGGGCCGCAGTAAACAGACCATGCAAAAACTCGCGCTTATCGGGCTTGGCGCTTCCGGACTTTTCGCTCTTAAAGAGCTGGCCGGCGCAGACGTGGAAGTACACGTATTCGACGTCGGGCCCACATACGAAAAGCGCTATGCCTGCCCTATTGACCAGGGAAAACTGACTGTTTGTCCTCCCAAGGCTTGCAGTTACTGTGCTCCCGGCCAGTCTGCTGGCAGCTGGAACGACTTTAAGGTCATTCTTTCAGCTTCGCCTGTGATTGGTGGCCGGCTGTACGACCTAGTGGGCGAAGCTGAACTGCAAAAACGCCTGGATATGGTAAGAGCGACGATTTTGCATCACGCGCCTTGCGAGATACCAGTAGTTAAGCCAAATGCCGAAGATCTGGAGTGGATCAAGAAAAAGGCCACTATGGCCGGCATGACTTATCACTATCAAGAACTTCTACATTGCGGCTCTGATAACGCCCCGGCCATTAACACCAGCATTCTCAACGAAATTAAGAGCAAAGGCTCCAATATCGTTTTTCACTTTGACAAAAAAGTTGTGTCAATAGCCCGGCGCAATGAAAAATTCGCAGTGCGGTCAGATCGCTATCGCAAACCAGAAGAAGAAGTGGAAGATATTTTTGATCTCTGCATCGTCTCAGTTGGCCGCGGTGGAGCTGCCTGGCTAACTCAGCAAGAATTCTATAAGGCACTCGATATTAATCCAGGACAAGTTGATATTGGTATCAGAGTTGAAACCAGTGCGTTCTTTACTGAAGAAGTTGATAGACGTTTTTACGAACCAAAGCTTTATTACCGCAGTCGGCATTCCAACGATGTGGTGCGCAATTTCTGCTCGAATCCAAAAGGCTTCGTCACACCAGAAAATCATCGTGACTATGTGCTTGTAAATGGCCACTCAAAAATGTACGAAAAATCTGAGAACAATAACTTTGCCGTTCTTGTTTCCAAAACTTTCACCAGACCTTTCAAAAATCCGCAAATGTATTCGCAGACAATTGCCAAAATTGCCAACATGCTTGCCGGTGGAGGCCCGCTTGTTCAAAGGCTTGGCGATCTCAAAGCTGGCAGAAGAACGAAGTCGCTTACAAACAATTTGATCAAGCCGACTTTAGAAGCAGAGTGTGGTGACATCTCTCTTGCGTATCCGCACCGCATTTTGGAAAGCATCGTCGAATATCTTGATGCCCTCGACAAAATTTGCCCTGGTGTTGCCGGTGAGTCTACTTTGCTTTATGCACCAGAATGCAAAAGCTATCCTGACTCTATTTCAGTAAATAAGAACATGGAAACCAACGTTCCTAACCTCTTCATCATCGGCGACTCCAGTTCATGGACAAGAGGCGTCGGACAAGCTGCTACCAGCGGTATTCTCGCTGGCGAAGGTGTGCGACAAAAGCTTAAAGTTGGAATGCCGGCGGCTTCGAAATTAGTGCCTGTTAGTTAGATAGATAGCCAGCTAAGCCCCTAGTTCCGCCACAAAATCTCTGTGGTGTCTTCATTGTCATCATCATCTAAAATAAGTTTGCGTTGCAGAGCAGCATAGCGAGCCACAAGTTCGGCTACCTCAGGATGCTCCGCACCAAGGGCTTTTTCGCTAACACCAAGGCCCCAGCGATAAAGCCTATCAGCCTCACCATAATTTTCTTGCTCTTCATATAAGTGAGCGAGACGGCGCAATGCCTTAGCCACTGTCGGATGCTCATGTCCCATATTCTCTTGAATAATTTCCACAGCTCTCCAGTAAAGAGGCTCTGCTTCTGAATACTTCTCTTGATCGTGATAAACCTCGGCCAGCGAATTAAGCACCTCAGCTACGTGCATGTGCTTGGGGCCCCAGTCTTTGGTGCGAATTTCCAGCAGCGATTGATAGAGCGGCTCGGCCTGACCGTATTTGCACTGAATATGAAAAAGCAAAGCCAGATTGCTCAGCGTCTGAGCAGTGCTCGGATGCTGCAGCCCGAGAACCGTTTGGCGAATTTTCAAAGCGCGCCAGTGCAGCTTTTCTGAGCGGGCAAAGTCTCCCAGCATACGGTAAAGTTCGGCTTGATAATTGAGTACGGTGGCCACGCTTGGATGATCCGGGCCCCAAGTTTCTTCAAACATGCGCAGGGCGCGCACATACAGTGGTTCAGCCTGTTCGTACTTGCCTTCAGCGTGATAAAGCAGGGCTAAATTATGCAGATAAGGGCCAATACTAGCGTGATCAGGGCCAAGCACAGATTCTCTTTTCGCTAGAGCTCTCTGAAATAGCGGCTCAGCAGCGCTATATTTACCGTGTGCTCGCAAAAAGTCAGCTAGATTGCCAAGCATGGTGGCCACCTCCAGCGGGTCTTGCTCGTCTGAATCTTCGCTTTCATAAATAGTAAGGGCGCGACGCAAAAGCGATTCTACCGAAGAATACTTGCCCTGGGCGCGATAGACAGCACCCAGCTCGGTTAAAACATCGGCCACAGGCTTGCTTTCTTTACCTGCAGTTTTTTCAAACAGGTCGAGAGCCTGCTTCATGAACACTTCTGCTTCTTTGAACTGGCCCTGCACCAGATACAAAGCTCCCATTTTGGCCGAAATGCGCGCCAGGGCGCCTTCTGCAGACAACACCGCTTGCGATTTATCAGCCTCAGAGCTTGAAGCACCTGAGCCAGCTTCGTGCAATTCTCTGCGAGCTTCCATCAGGGCTTTCTGAAAGAGCTTTTCGGCATCTTCGTAACGGCTCAAATCAAGAGCTTTGCTCCCGGCGGTGAGGTAGGTCTCCCAGCCGATCGATTCTTGAGTCACGTCCATTACTATTATCCTGAGGAATAGGTCAGATTTTAGCATCATGCCCACTGATTGCCTTGTCTACCACTCCACTTAGAAGATTCACAATGAATCTCAATAACACACTTATTCAAGTGCAGGTTGATGATGGCGCGGCCGAGGCACGAAGCTATGATGAGCTTAGCTGACTCTTGGTTTCATTGAGGGTGATGATTTGAGCAATGAAGTGAAATCTGTAGAAGTGAAATCCGCAGCGAAAATCTCAAAATTTCACTGGAAAAACCTTTTGCGCGGCATAGTGCAGCTCTACTTGCTCTATGTGGTGCTTGGACTCCTGATTCTCTACGTTTTTAAAGATCTGGGAGTTTTGCACCCAATGCAAGACGAGACCTGGAAGCCTCAAATGAGCAAAATGGACGAGCTTTTTAAAACAAAAAGCAGAATCCTAAAAATACCGATTCCAGCCTTCAAAGGAAAAGGCGAAGGCAATTTGTCTGCCTGTCTGGTAGAAAAGCCCGGCAGTGACAAACTGATTTTGGTTTCGCATGGCAACGCCGGCAATCTCGGTCACCGCCTTGGCCTTGCCTCACTTCTAGTTTCGAGTGGTGCGTCGGTTTTGCTCTACGATTATCAGGGTTATGGTGAGAGCAATGGTGGTGCCACTTGCAACAATTTGCTGGCTGATGGGCTCACAACTTTCGATTACGCAGTCAATGACCTGCACTACAAACCAGAGAACATCATCATCTACGGAGAATCAGTCGGATGCGGCGTGACCACACACATAATGGAAAATCGCAAACCTGGAAAAGTAATTTTGCAGTCGGGATTTACTTCACTTTCAAATGCCGCACGAGACAAACTATTTTTCCTCTGGGTTTTGCCGGCCACTTTAACACCCGAACCTAATTTTGATAATCTCAAGGCTGTGCAAAAGCCGCATCCACCCCTGCTTATAATGCATGGCGACAAAGATCAGATTTTGCCACTCAGCTACAGTCAGACCATGTTTGAAAAAGCTCTGCCGCCCAAAGAAATGTACATTTGCCATGGCGAAGGACACAACGATATTGGTTTGAAAAATACGGTTGGTTTTATTCAGGCTGTGAAAAAATTTGTGGCGGAGCCGCTGCCTAAATGACAAACTCAGGCACAATCAACTCGTCGTAGATACCCTGCTCATATGCCTTCTGGAAAAATAATCGCACGGCCTCTCGCCCTTTTTCGCCGCAATCAACAGTTAAATCACTGACATACATGCTGACAAATTTATCAGCGGTAGCAAGGTCCATATCGCGAGCAAAAGACATGGCATAGGCAAGGGCGTCGTTGCGATGCTCTAGTGCATAAACTACTGAGCTCTTAAACAAATTGGCGGCCTCTTGCATCATTTGGTCGCCAAGATCTTTGCGCACCGCATTGCCACCAAGCGGCAATGGCAAGCCGGTTTCTTCCTGCCACCATACGCCTAGATCAACTATTTTAGTTAATCCTTCTTGGGCATAAGTCAGTTGGCTTTCGTGAATTATCAGGCCTGCTCCCACTTTACCGCTCAATACTTGCTCGACAATTTGGTCGAAAGGTACTTCTACAACTTGAAGATTCGGCTGCCAGAGTCGCATAGTCAAATACGCCGAGGTTTCGAATCCAGGTATTGCCACCGTCAGATTATTCAGATCATCTCTTGTGGTGCCAGGTGGTGCCACAACCATTGGGCCGTAGTTTTCGCCCATGCTCGACCCACAGCAAAGCAATTTGTACAGGTGACGCACTCGCGGATAAGCAGCAAAAGAAATAGCAGAAACCTCATAAAGGCCCTGAAGCGCCTCTTGATTAAGGGTCTGAATGTCTTTCATCACCTGGTTTACTTTAATGCCGGCAGTAGGCACTTTGCCCGAGTGCAGGCCGTAAAACATAAAGGCATCATCAGTATCAGGGCTGTGCGCAATGGTCAGCTCTTGCACTTTCGCTTTTGCCGGAATCACCATTTATTTGTTTCCTTCATCTAGATTAGCCGTAGCGCTAATTTTCCCTCTTTTCCTTCCACATATTAGACATATGAGCATTTCTAAAGGAAGAATGGTATTCTCAACGCGCTTTGTAAATGTATTTTTCGTGAGGAGTATCGTATGAAAGTGTTCGCTTCAGTCAGCCTGGCCCTGATTTCATTTATAGGTATGAGCGCCGCACAGGCCGCGGACCAGTATCCAAAAGTTTACGATGCCAATTACGAATGCCAGAATGGCGCCACTAAAACCTCCGTGCGTATGACTTCAGACGGCAAAGGTAAAATTCGTTCTGAAAGTAAAGCTGCCGCTTATAAAATCGTTTCCATTATGGATTATCCGGCCAAAACCACTTATGCCATTATGGACGCTCAAAAAACCGTGATGAAAATGCCTATTAAAGACGCTTATGTCGGCAGTGTCGGTGAGGTTCTGAAGACAAAAAAAGCTAAAGATCTGGGCATGAAAAATATTGCTGGTCGTAACTGTCATGGTTGTAGCTATACTGAAAAAGGCACCACCATTGAAATGTGGATAGATGAGGCCAATCAACTTTTAGTCAAAAGCAATAGCAAAACCGGCAACATTGCCACCAGCATGACCCTGGTCAGCGCCAACAACAATGCCCCGGCGCCTTCGCTCTTTGCCATTCCCAAAGACTACAAAGTACAGGCCATTCAATAACTGGTAGCCCACTCTAGTGGTTGCTGCAGGCTAAGATCGGGCGGCACCACCGGCGACTCATAGAGACGCTTTAACGTGTTGATATCACGCTGGCCGATGGGTGCAAATTTTACTGATGCAGCTTTTCCTGCCACCGGCGGAGAGGCTGCATTTGTGTTAGAGCTGCCGCTATCTGAAGCGTACATCAAATCTGACAACTTATCAGACTTGCCGAAAAGCCCCAGAGCATGACCAATTTCGCGAGTAAAAACTAAAGGTAAAGTACGTTCAGCAATCGCATTCGGATAGAAACTGGGACGCAATAAATAAACCCACACTCGCATTTGACCACCAGCAATTCCTAGTCTGGTCACACCAAGCGCTTTTGGTGGCAGCTGATTTACCCACAAAACGTCTACGTTAGCAGGCTCGTTGGGCAACGCAATTTTAACTGGTACGTATTGATCCCACCTGGCTATGACAGCTTCTAAATTACGTTGCCACGACTCTGGAGAGCCAGCGGGCAAGCGCACTTTTACAGGAAAGCGCAACCAGTGAGCGTAAGTAGCAGCACCACTGGCAGTATTAAAGCGTTTGATGGCAGAGAGATAATCACCGCTGCCTTGATCATAATTGAGAGAATTCGCTACAGCAGCCGCATCGATGGTCAGTCCCATGGAGCGCGGCGGCGAACTTACATCATAATTTGGCGTGGGTGATGGGACCGGGCCAGCGGTGTTTTGTTTGGGCTGCACGTAAGCCCGAGGGGAAAAATTAGGTTGACTATTCCAATTTTGCGGCAGAGCAACCTGACCCGGAGGCAGATGCTTGGTGGCAATTGGTGAATGAGCTGCCGGTTGTTGTTGAATTGGCTGCTGATAAGGCTGCTGAAGCGGTGATTGTTGCAACGGCTGCTGATAAGGCTGTTGCAGCGGTGATTGCTGCAGCGGCTGCTGATAAGGCTGTTGCAGCGGTGATTGCTGCAGCGGCTGCTGAGGAGCCTGCTGAGGCGTTGATTGCTGCATAGGCTGCTGATAAGGTTGCTGAATTGGCTGCGGAGGCAGCACCGCAATTGGCGCCGGGTAACCCTGACCGATAGGCACAGCAGTGTATGCATTACCAGGCGGTTGATGCGGGCTGCCACCAAAAGCGCTACCACCCAGTAATTTTTGTTCCAGCCTGGCGATGCGCTCGACCGACTGCCCACCCTTGCTTCCACCTAAAACTTCTTTTTCCAGATGTTCAAGGCGGTCTGGTACTTCGTGTTCCGGATAAGTACTGCCAAAGGCCTGTCTTTCTAATCGACTGACACGTTCTTCATCGGCAGGGTTCACTGGCTCTTGAGGCAATTGATCAAGCATAGGCGTTTGAGGCTGCAGACCGTTCAAGGGGCGCCCCTGAATCGGTGTGTTTACCGCCGGCTTCTGTGCCTCTGGTGGTGGTGGCGCGTCTAAAATCGCCGCCGAAGGGTCAATGGCTTTCAATACCGGTTTCGCACCATTCGAAGCGGCAAAAAGCGGCATCTGATTAAGCGCTTGCAACAGCATGATGCAAAGCAAAGGCGCGTATCTCTTTAGCAAGTAAGCAAATCCTCTTTGAACTCACCGCCGAGCCTCAAACTCGCTTGCAGATCAAGAATTGGCTCAGTCAAAATGGGAGTGAATGCGGTTTCTGGATGGTGCACTACTTCTGTGAGAATTCGGTGAATGGCAGGATCAAGTTCTTTTAATAGTTTGCGACTCTCAGGCACTGAAAAAGCCGCCACGCTTTCGGCCCAATATTCAAATTTACTCGCTTTAGCGTAACCCGAAATAAACATGCGATTAGGCACATATTCGGGGCGGCAGATTTCTGAACCACCTTCATAAGAAGTAGGAATGGGACACATTTTGACTGATCTCTTCAGCCTGGCCACGTAGAGCTCGTTGATGCGATCTTGCAAGGCCTGCGACAGACAAAATTGCAACTGGTGTCCAAATTCATGTGATACCACAAGATTGATGCGTACTTCGACATAAGGCTGTACCCGTGTTGATACTACAGCCAGTGCGCCGAATCTTTTGAACAAATCGATGTCTCGATCAAATTCTTCTACATCTAAATCGACCATGCCCGATCTAACCCGAGTGACACCAGCGGCGCCGTGTTTGACGTTACCGAGAGCAGCATTACCTTCGCTTTTCCGCACCACTTGCAGAATGCCGCTAGTAGCCCAAATGTTGAGGCTGTCTACCACATACTTTTTCTGATTCATATTGAGCTTATCGAAATCTTGGAAATAACGAATAATTTCGTTCTCTCCATAAGATTTGTCTTTTCGCACAAGGGGACGTGCCCACTCGTATCTCCATGGTGAACCATCTGAACGCACACCATCAAAATATAAATTTAGCGTGGCACTCTCATCGAGCTCCCGACGGGCTATTTTTGTATGGTGATCGCGCACGGTAACTTTACCGGTGTCGTCAAATTCGCCTACCAGTTCGTGCTCTTCAGTAGCAATGCGACCGTTTAAAACATTGTAATTCTGGCCGTTGTATTGCAACTTGCCGGTGGGGCCGCCATATTCAGAACTGGGAATAACCAGCTCCACGCCGCGAGAATCGATACCCCGGAAAACACAGCCTTCCAGGTCATCTATGAGCCGCCACTGTGAATCTTCGGCCTCTTGCGAGCTGCCGTTTTTAAGCAAACCGTCTTCGTAAAGAAAGCCGACTACCGTATCTTCAAGAAATACCTTGCCAAAATCGACCACCAGAACATTGCCACCCAGCTCCATAAAGCCGCTGGGGCCAAATAGCCGTTCCTTGTCGCCTGACTTGTCAGTTGCGGTTACCACTTGCACAGTTGCCGCCTTTCGCCCAAATATCCGCCCTTAACATTGCGTGACAACCGCTTGGAATCTCCAGGCAGGTCAATTAATGCTTTAGTTTGCTCAATTGCGCTCTGAATTGCGCCCCAGGCTATGTTTGAACACTTTCTGGAAAGTGCCGCACTGGCTGGTAATAAAAGCACTGAGCCACTCCTCTGCTAACAACCGGTAAAATCTAGCTCAAATGTTTGCAGAAACCCAGTATAGCTAATCTGTTTGCATTGCATGCAGGCTAATATTGTCTCTATGCGGTTGTAAATAAACGCTGGCGCTGAATGCCACGTACAGGTCAGTGGCATAGTTTGTGGACAGGTCGGGGCAATTTTTTGAACGCTGGCGGAAAACAATTATCGATATTTCAAGTGGTCCTGGCCACAGCCCTTGGGGTTGGAATCGGCCTGGTGGCTATGGACGGCATCAAAACCTTCTATGGCAAAACACCATTAAGCGGCGGTGACAAAACGTCTAACCTGGCACAAACTCAAACAGTTGCCGAAACAAAGCCCACCAACAAAGCGATTGACCTGAATGATTTCAGCCTCTGGCCCAAGCTCGACAGCCGCATGAACGTGCTGCTCATGGGTGTGGACAGCAACGGCCGCGACACTGAGCGCTTTACCGGTTGCCGCTCCGACACGATGATGCTCGCCAGCCTCGATCCTGACAGCAAAAAAGTATCGCTGGTTTCTATTCCTCGCGATTCACGCGTACGCATTGCCGACAACCATGGCGTGGAAAAAATTAACGCGGCCCATGCCATTGGTGGGCCAGAACTAGCAGTGAAAACTGTAAGCGAAGATTTTGGAGTGCCTGTTGATCACTATATTGTCATTGACGTGCAAGGTCTGAAAAAAGTTTTCGAAGTATTGGGCCCAGTAGAAATTTTGATCGAAAAACCCATGCACTACAGAGATCGCGCCGGTCGTTTGAATATCGCGCTTGAACCTGGCGTAAATAAATTAGATGCTGCCCAGTTGGAAGAATATGTGCGCTATCGCCATGACGCAAAGGGTGATATTGGCCGCATTGAAAGACAACAGTGGTTCATGCGCCAGGTGAAAAAGAAGCTTGAAGAACCACAAGTATTGCTCAAATTGCCAGAACTCTGCAAACTGGCAAAAGAGTATGTGCGCACCGATCTAACTGTGCAAGACATGCTCAAAGTTGCCGGATTCAGCAAACAAATTCAACCGAATAAAATTCAGACTGCCATGTTACCGGGCGAAGCGGTCACTATCAGTGGTGGCAGTTATTGGGTGCCGCAGCCAGAAGCAAGCGCGCTTGTGCTTCATCGCTTGGCGGGCGCACCGCAGTCTGTTAGTGTGATTGCAGCAAACACCGGAGCCACTATTCATGGCCACCCCAGCGACGAAGCATTGGCCAGTGAGACCACCGCAACCAACGATGATTTGACTGCCGAATACGCCGCCGCCTATGCAGCTAAAGCGCCGTCAGTGATTATCAAATACGCCAAAGGCGGAGAATCGGCAGCAAAAAACTTAGAAGGACGCCTGAAAGAAAAAGGCTATGTGGTCAAATATCAACAGCGTGGCGATCTGGCTGACTGCCAGCATGAGCAAGTAATAGAATCGAGTTATCGCGCCGACGATGACTTTGTAGCCAAATTAAAAGAAGCGGTGCCTGAACTTGAAAGTTACGCCGTGGTAGTTCACCTTGAAGCGCGCGCGCTTTCTGATTTTGTGGTGGTAGTTAGCCCGACAACGGTGATTGCAGCACCACCACCAGCAGTACCAGCAGCCATCGAGACTGCAAAAGTGGCGCCCATTCCCAGCAATTCTTTTTAAGAAAAACCGTGAATTTTAGCCTCTAGTTATTCATAAACCCTTCCCTTCGAGGCCAAGGTGCGAGACGATCGCATAGCTAAAAGCGCTGAGAATTTTCTCGCTTTTCGCAGCTTACCAAGAGGTATCTATGGCTGCCGTTAAAACCAACACAAATCTAGAACTGCGCCCTCACAACTTTGGTGCCGGCCCAGCTGCCTTACCAGCTTCAGTCTTAAAGGTGGCGCAAGAAGAAATGCTCGACTGGCACGGCAGCGGCATGTCAGTAATGGAAATGAGCCATCGTGGCAAAGAATTTGCCCAGATTGCCGAGGAGAGCGAAGCCGACCTGCGTCAATTGCTCAAGATTCCTGCAAATTATAAAGTGCTGTTTTTGCAAGGTGGTGCCACCAGCCAGTTTGCCATGGTGCCCTTTAATTTGCTGCGCGGAAAAAATTCTGCCGACTACGTCAATACTGGTTTCTGGTCAGAGCGCGCCATTGCTGAAGCGAAAAAATATTGCCAGGTCAATGTCGTGGCTTCAGGTGAAAGCACTAAATATAGAGACATACCTGAGCAATCATCATGGCAATATGCAGGCGACAGTGCGTATCTGCATTACACCGCCAATGAAACCATTCATGGTGTTGAGTTTCATCAGACTCCCACAGTGGCTGCAGACACTCTTCTAGTTAGCGACATGTCTTCAAATATTTTGTCGCAACCAGTTGATGTGAGCAAATTTGCCCTTATTTATGCAGGCGCGCAAAAAAATATTGGTCCATCCGGTTTGACTATTGTCATTGTGCGCGATGATTTGCTTGGTCACGTGGTGCCATTTGCACCATCGCTGTTTGACTACAAAACACTGGCCGCCAATGGTTCTATGGCTAATACTCCACCGACTTATGGCTGGTATATCGCCGGGCTGGTTTTAAAATGGCTCAAGCAACAAGGCGGAGTGGAAGCCATTGCTGATCTCAATGATAGAAAAGCGAAGCTGCTTTATTCCACAATTGATCAATCAGATTTTTATGATAATCCGGTTGCTGTTTCCTGCCGCTCACGCATGAATATTCCATTTACTCTCAAAGATGCAGCACTGGAAAAACAATTTTTACAAGAAGCTACCGCTGCAGGCTTGCTCGGTCTAGCCGGACACAGAGCTGTGGGTGGTATGCGCGCCAGTCTCTATAACGCAGTCACACTTGAAGCTGTGACTGCGCTGACCAAATTTATGAGCGAATTCGAAGCCGCACACAAAATAAAGTAAGCAGCAAATATTCAATAGTAAGTAGTTATTAGGAATCATCATGTATAAAATTCTCAATCTCAATAATATTAAGGTGGCAGGCCTTGAGCGCCTTCCGCGTGAACGTTATGAGATTTCTTCTGAAATGCAAAACCCTGACGCTGTACTCTTGCGTTCGGCCAGTATGCATGAATGGAACATTCCACCCAGCGTCAAAGCCATAGGCAGAGCAGGAGCCGGTTTCAATAATATTCCAGTAGATAAATACAGCGCGCTCGGTGTGCCCGTTTTCAACACACCAGGCGCCAATGCCAATGCTGTTAAAGAACTAGTGATTGCCGGCATGATGATGGCAGCGCGCCAGATTGGCCCAGCGTGGGATTTCAGCCGCAGCCTGAGCGGTACTGATTCTGAAATTGACAAGCAAGTAGAATCTGAGAAAAAACGCTTTGTTGGTATCGAGCTGGCAGGACGTACGCTGGGAGTTGTTGGCCTTGGTGCCATTGGCGTTAGAGTAGCTAACGCCGCATTTTCTTTAGGTATGAAAGTAGTCGGTTACGACCCGCACATCACAGTCAGCAATGCCTGGCAGCTGCAATCAGAAGTAAAATCTCTGGCCAGTGTCACCGAAGTGCTTGCCCTTTCAGATTTTATAACGCTGCACGTGCCGCTTTTAGAAGACACGAAAAACTTACTCGATGCTCGCCGGCTGGCAAAATGTCGAGAAGGCATCACTATTTTAAACTTTTCCCGCTCAGCCATTGTTGATGAGAAGGCAGTCTCTGACGCCATTAAGAGTGGTCGAGTGCGCGCTTATGTTTGTGACTTCCCGAGCAATCAACTGAAAGATCAAGAACGGGTAATCACACTGCCTCACCTTGGCGCCTCCACAGAAGAAGCAGAAGAAAACTGCGCCATCATGGTGGCAGAACAAATTCGTGACTACCTTGAAAAAGGCACCATTCATAATTCAGTCAATTTCCCCGAAATGTCACTGCCAGGACAATTGAACAATCGCCTGATAATTGCGAATGCCAATATTCCTCACATGATCGAACGCATCTCAGCTGCTGTTTCCAATGCCAATATCAATATTCTTGATATGTTGAACCGCTCACGGGGCGATATTGCCTGCACGTTAATCGATTGCGAGAGCGACGTCACCGAAGACGTATTGACAAGTATCAGCAAAATCGAAGGTGTATTAAAAGTACGTCTAGTCAAAGCTTGAAGTTCTATAATGCACAGACAGAAGATAGATAACTCCCAAACAGTGAAGCCATGAAATTCAGCTCGACAATAACCCTCATAACTCTAGCCGGATTATTCATATCATTTGCAGGTCCAGCCTTTGCGGCCATGAGCGAAGGCGACAGTAAGAATTGGGATGACTCACTGAGACACGCCCGCGAGTTGCGAGACGACAAACAATATGACCAGGCCGAGAAAATATTTTTAGAATTACAGAGTCAGGCTGAAAATTCAGATGACAAAAAGCGCGTGAGAAAAGCTCTCACTGCTCTGGCCGCGGTTTATTTTTATCGCAAAGATTACAAAAAAGCCGAAGAGCTCGACAGAAAAGCCTTGGGGCTGGCAGAGAGTTTAGCTACTGAGAACGATGGCACCGTAGCCATTTGTTTAAATGACCTGGCTGAGACTCTGGTAGAACAAAAGCGCTTTGACGAAGCCTTGCCTCTCATTAAAAGAAGCGTGGCCCTGTCTGAAGTTGTCTTCAGTCATAACCATCCACTGCTGGGTATGCGCTTAAATTTCCTCGCTGACCTGATGGATAAAATGGGCCAGAAAGAGGAAGCCATTCAGTACCGCAGTGAAGGGCAGGGCATTATTGATGCCTTCCTCTCACAAATGAGTCGCAAAATTAAAGCTGCATGGAAGCCACCACGGAGCCAGTATAGTTACAGTTCGAACGTGGCCTTTATGGTGGTTGACCATGGTTACGTAAAAGACGTGCACATGATTGATTCGTCAAAAAACGCAGCTAACGATCAAGCCGCTATCGACGCCGTTATTGCCGCTCAGCCTTTTGCCGATATCAATTCAAAAGCTGATGACGACCAGCTCAATTTGACTTTTAGTTTTGACTATAACTATCACCAGCAGTCAGACGCCAGCATAGACTCTACGCAAGTTACATCTGCGGCTACCAGTGCGACTGTGGCAGACTCGCAAGAAAAAATCGATGCGGCCAACAAGCAGCTGGCCAAAATCATGAAAGACATCGATGAGATCAAAAAAGACAAAAATCACACTGCCACCACTCTGGCAGAATTTTATGGCCGCATGTCAGACACATTGATGGTTTTAGGCCAACACAACAAAGCCATTGAGTTGTTGAAGGGAGCGCTCGAGAGCCCCGATTTTAGCGACCGCAACGCCCCTGGTACTTTAATGCTCTTAAGCGAACTCGGCTGCGTATATTCAAAATCGATGAAAGCCAGCCTGGCTGAAACTACCTTGAAAGCAGTTGTTGACTCCCCTAATTTCGAACAAATTTTAGACGTCCAGCTGAAGCAGCAAGCTTTAGACGATCTGGGGCATTCGTTATCAAATCTCGGTCACTATGCCGAAGCGCAGAAATACTACTCGCGCAAAAAAGGTTCGAACTAAACGGTTCGAACTAAATGGCTCAAACAAAAAGATTGGCACCAGATATAGTGTCAACAAAAAAACCGGTCTTGATATTGCTATCAAGGCCGGTTATTTTTCGATTGCTCTGTGGGTTGGTTCGGTTGGAAAAGCTGATTAATATTCGCGTGGAAGCGCTTTACGCAGATCGTCGGCATGATTTATTTGAGCACCGCAGTCTCCACAATTAGGTCTGCGGCCGGCTTGCCAGCCACCACTTGGTAGTGTGTGACCATAGATGCGACACTGATGGCTCTTGGGCTTAAAGCTGTAAGTAATCTGGGTCCACATATCAGACAAGTAGTCCCATACTGAGGCTCTCCTGGTCTGATCAATCTCGCTGAGACGCAAAGCTTTTTGCTTCAACGTCGAAAGTTGATCTTGTGAAATTGGAGCAGTATCTGGATGTCTGCGACCGATACGGCTGTACTTAGTCATAACTTCCTCACTTAAATTGCCATTTTTGCTGTAGCTACTTTACATCATTGCTACGCTGATTTGAATCTCGCAAACTGCACTTGAGAAGCTTTTAAAACTCACGACTGAACGGAAACGCGCCCAGGCACTTGTATATTTAAAAGATAGCCAAAGCTGATAAAAGATTCACAAAGCAAGAATCTCATATATCTACCAATAAGACAAGAGCCCTATAAATAATCGTTCGCCAGTATCTAAGAGATTGTCTTACTTACTGGAGAGATTTCGTCCGGGCGTAGCCAGTATCTTAGAAATTGTTCGTCCATTCCCGCTTTAAAGGAATAAGGGGTGGGTCACAATCGCCCACCCCATGATTCACTTTCTACTTTCGTGGATTTGACCTAGCCCGCAGACTAGATCATCTCTTCGACAATACCGGCCCAGACTTTTGGATCTGTTTTCAGTGATTGTTTTACAAGAGCGCCTTTTTTGAAGGCCAGTTCGCTGTCTTCATAAGTAGGCATATCGGTTTGGTAAACCACGCCCAGAGGAATTTTATCGCCCCACTCAAATGACTTAGCCAGGCTGGCATGGAAATCGCTGCGATCCCAATTCTCATCTTCCAGCTTGTAGACCCGTTCTTTGAAGAAGGGATAAGTATTGACCTTGTTATAAGTGACACAAGGGCTAAAGATATCTACAAGGGAGAAGCCTTTGTGTTCGATAGCAGCAGCGATGGTGTCAGCCATGTGTTTAGGTTCACCAGAAAAAGCACGAGCAACGAAGGTAGCGCCGGCAGTGATTGCCAGAGCTAGCGGGTTGAGCGGATTTTCGTGGTTGCCTAGCGGTGTCGATTTTGTCTTCTGACCAGTACCTGTAGTTGGTGATGTCTGGCCAGTGGTCAAACCATAAATCTGGTTGTCCATGACGATATAGGTAACATCTAAATTGCGGCGCATAGCGTGCAGCAAGTGACCGATACCAATACCGTATCCGTCGCCGTCACCACCAGTGATGACACATTTGAGGTCGGTGTTGGCCAGGTGAGCACCGGTTGCAACAGGCACAGCGCGCCCGTGCAAGCTGTGAATACCATAAGCGTGAAGGAAGCCAGGCAAGTTGGATGAACATCCGATGCCTGATACCACCAGAAGATTTTCTGGAGTGATACCAAGTTTGGCAGCAGCTGTTTGTACACCTTTAAGCACGGCAAAGTCGCCGCAACCTGGGCACCAATCTGGATCGACTGGCCCTTTGAATAGTTCTACTGGAAGCTCGATTACAGTTGCCATCGTTTTATAAACCTCTTAAATCAATTATTTGAACAGACATGAAACGCGGGCAATTTTATTCGGCAACTTTTTCGAAGCTGTAAGTGGCTCCGGTGGACACACCCACTTTCATGCGGGCGGCCAATTTACCTGTTGCGCGTTCACTCAGTTCAACATTCCATGTAGGTTCGCCGTGTCCGTTAGAAGACTCACGAGTAGCTGCAGTCGGACGCATCTTCTCGAGGGCGTGTGTACGTATATAGTGATAAGCCATGTCTTTGGCTTCGTCTTCGGTTACGTCGTAATCGAGGGCCTTACCAGCGAGAATGCGTTTGACATGCTCGACAATGTAGAGAGGCTCCATGGGCTCGCCGTCATATCTATTGATGTGGGCATCCATTGATATTCCGGTTTCGGCTTTAATATGGCGGGCCATTTGGCTGGTGAAGTTGACTTCAACAGAAATCTTCTTCTTCGCTTTGCTGAGAATTTCCAACACTTCTTTAGCGTGGAAAGGAGCAATGTATTTGATGTTGAGCAAGTTGGTCTTAATGCCTTGAGCGGTGAGAAGCTCGGCAGCTTCTTTCACTGGGCCCCAGGTAGAACCCCAACATACAAGAGTCAAATCAGCATCAGCTGGGCCTTCCAACACAGGAGCTGGAAGTTCGTTCAAGAGATTCTCAATCTTGCGATTTCTCTTTTCCATGATTTTGCGGCGTGTAGCTGGTGAAGTAAACATGTCTGAAATCAGAATGCTTTCTTCATCATGATCGTCTGATGCTGAAACGAATGCAGTGTTAGCAGTGCCAGGCAGAGCGCGAGGTGAAACACCTGATTCAGTAAATTTGAAGCGCTTGAATTTGCCTTTTGATTCAGGCCATTCGCTGACAATTTCACCACGGTCGATAACCGGATTACCATCGAATACTTCAGGATCGACAGTCTCAGGATGCTCAGACAGCAACAAGTCTGACATGAGCAGAATTGGCATCTGATAGCGGTCGGCAATATTGAAGACTTCTACAGTTGTAGTGAAGCAATCAACAATATCTTTTGGTGCCACAATCAAACGAGGGAATTCACCTTGTGATGCGCCATAAACTTGGAACAAGTCGGCTTGTTCAGTTTTGGTAGGCAAACCGGTTGATGGTCCGCCGCGCTGCACTTCAACGCAGACAACCGGTACTTCCATAATTCCGGCCATACCAACAGCTTCGGTCATCAAAGCAAATCCACCACCAGCGGTGGCGCACATTGAACGAGCACCGGCGATGCCGGCTCCAATTGCCATGTTGATTACAGACAGTTCGTCTTCGCATTGTTTGACGCAGATGCCGGTTTCATGAGCGTGATTGGCCATCCAGTGCAAAATTGTTGAAGCTGGAGTCATTGGATAAGCAGAATAGAATTTGCATCCAGCAGCATAGGCACCAATAGCGATGGCTTCGTTACCGGTCAAGAAACAACGTTTCTTGCGGCTGAAATTCCAGTCTTTAGTTACTGGCTTAAAATTAGCCTTGGCAAATTCGTAACCAACTTTGAGCAAGCTGATGTTGAGGTCAATTACTTTTTGACCTTTATGGGCGAAAGTGTCGGCAAGCACGCTGCTAGGCTCTTCCATACCAACATTGCTGAAGAAGGCTGCGGCACCCATGGCCACTGTGTTCTGCATGATAGGCAAAAGCGCACCATGCTCTTTAACCACATCTTCGGTGATTTTTTTCATCGGCAAACCGACAATTTGAACACCGTTGCGTACTTGTGTAGGCTCACATGCCAACTTGTCTGAGTTAAAGATGACGGCGCCGCCTTCTTCCACTTCGATAGAATGGCGCTCAATGGAATCTTGGTTTAAGGCCACGAGAACATTGAGATTATCGCCATGTGAATAAACTTTGTCTTCACCAATACGCACACGGAGCCAAATGTGACCGCCCCGGATGATCGACTGGTAGCAGTTGTACGCGTAAACGTGGAGACCAAGTCTGCTGCATGACTTGGCCAAGGTATCGCCGGATTTATCTAGACCGTCACCGGCTGCTCCAGCAATACCAACTGTTACTTCCTGCATTCAAATACCCTCAAAGAGTGAGCTACAGACCGTTTAAAAAACGGCTCATTTGATTTGAATCGCATTCGATTCAATAAAAGCGCATAATACGGCGCTTCTCAATCAGGATAAGATAGCATGAAAGGTTGACAAGCAACCAGCTAACTGACTCATACACGCAGTCTCGGCAACAATTTGAGACGATTCAAAGATAAAGAAAAGGCGAAGAATTTAAAGTAGAAGTAGAAATAGATTAGTGAGCAGGAGCGTGCTCGACTTGCCCGGCACTCTGGCCTGGTTCATGACTCTGCTCGTGACCGGCTTCATGCCCGCCCTCAGGTAGTGGCTGCATTTTCCACCAAAAACCTGAACCGATTAAAGCCACAGCGGCAACAATGGTGACACCTTTGAGAATCAAATCTTGCAAGCTCGACTCTGGAATGCCCTCGCTGCTCGCGTGAGCGTCATGGCTATCGTGTCCGTGACCCTGATCATCTGCGTGTGAATCTGAACTCATCCGTTTATCCTCTGCGTTCCTTAAAAAAGATTAGCCGTGCAATTTAGTGAGGGGGCAAGATATATGAAATCCAAGCAATACCTGCCACAGCGGCAAAGATTACCAGTGCATAGTACTGGCCACGCCCATTTTGCAAATACTTGAGCACTTCGCCAATACTCATGGTTATCAGGCCTACGCCGTTGACCACGCCTTCCACAATAACCATGTCTACAAAGGTCCAGACATTTTTATAAGTGGGAAGTAAAACGCGATCGACGATGCCGAAATAAAGATCGTCCATGTACCACTTATTGAACGACATATTGTAAATAAGGTTGGCCATACCTTCTTTAGATTCGGCGAAGGTTTTATTGAAGTGTAGAGTTCTGGTCAGATACATCAAATAAGCGATGAAGAAACCGGCCAGACCCACAGCAATGGATATGCCCATCATCGTCACATTGGCGCCTTCAAAGTGAGGGCCATTTGGTCCAAAAATGAATGCGGCGAAGTGATTAGGCAAACCGTGCTCTGGTGAAGCTCCAGCTAATGCCGGTTGCAGATTGGCGATGTTGAAACCAAGATAACCAGTCAATATAGATGGCACTGCCAGCACCAATAGCGGCCAGGTCATGGCAGCGCTTGATTCGTGTGGATGAGCACTGCCGCGATATTCGCCGGTAAATGTCATGAAATAAAGTCTGAACATATAGAAGGCGGTCATTCCGGCTGTGAGCAACATCAACCAACCGATGAAGGGGTGATGAACCATGGCCGCACCAATAATTTCGTCTTTAGAGAAGAAACCGCTGAAGAGCGGGAAACCTGAAATTGACAGGGTGCCAATCAGGAAACAAATATGTGCGATCGGCATAGATTTTTTCAGGCCACCCATCTCGCGAATATCTTGCTGACCATGCAAACCGTGAATTACAGCACCACTACAAAGGAACAGCATTGCTTTGAAGAAGGCATGGTTAAAGAGGTGGAAAATACCACCGGTGAAGGCGCCTACGCCAAGACCAACAAACATATAACCAAGCTGAGAACAGGTTGACCAGGCCAATACGCGCTTGATGTCGTATTGACTCATGGCAATGGTGGCAGCCATGAATGCTGTAATGGCACCAATACTTGCCACCACTGTCAGGGCGGTGCCGGCTGAGCCGTCGCAATTGAGCCAGATAGGATAAGCGCGGGCTACCAGATATACACCAGCGGCAACCATGGTGGCAGCGTGAATCAGAGCGGAAATTGGTGTAGGGCCTTCCATGGCATCAGGCAACCAGACGTGCAATGGGAATTGCGCTGATTTAGCCATCGGACCCATGAAGATCAAACATGCAATGAAGCAAAGCAGTGAATCATTTAAGGCACCAGCGGCGGCGGCTTTATGAATCACACTGGCCAGGTCGGTGCCGTTTGGTCCAACAAAACCAAGCACTGGTCCAGCGCCCCAAAAATCTTTTGTATAAAGGAAGAATGTCAGGGTGCCGATGAGAAATCCGAAGTCACCGATGCGGTTGACTACGAATGCTTTCATGCAGGCCTTGGCAGCCGATTCTTTGTGCCACCAGAAACCAATCAGGAAGTATGAACAGACACCAACCAGTTCCCAAAAACCGTACATTTGGAACAAGTTGGTTGAGACCACAAGACCAAGCATCGAACCTGTAAAGAGCGAAAGGTAAGCATAAAAGCGCGAGTAGCCAGCATCATCACGCATGTAGCCGTGTGTATATATTTGCACCAGCAAACTTACTGAGGTGACAACAATTAGCATCAGCGCTGCAGTGTTGTCGACTAATACACCCACTGAGAGAGTGAAGCTGCTCGAAGTGAACCAGGGAATATTTTGTTGAAAATAAGGATCAGGAAAAGCGTGAGAGACAAGCGCTTGGAAAATCGCCAGTGAATGAAAAAGGCCGTAAGCTACGGCGCCTATGGATACTGCCATGGAGAGAAACTTTGAGGCTCTCATGCCCATGATGATCAGGAAGCCCGCCAGGAACGGTGCTGCCACAATCAGGCCGGCGTGCTCAACGAACCATTTCAACTGCTCAACGCTTAGCGGTAACAAGATCTATCTCCTAGAGGGTCATCCATATTAGCTCTTGACTAGAGCTGATTTTCACTTAGTAATTCAGACACTAAAACTATACATTGATGAAGTGCTAACAACCATGATTGATAAAGCGTAGTTGAGAGTGAAAAGATTTTTCTCTTTAATATCCCTAGCAGCTGCATGTTAAGAATGCTTCAGCGCTTTATACTGGTGGCGCTCTTTGAGCACTGCAACCTACTTACAAGTACAAGTTGCAAGCCTATTTTATTTTCCGGAGACCGCTGTGAATTCCGAACCACAACATCTGCTTACCATCCTTCTACTGTTGCCAATGCTCGCGGCGCTTGCCATATCGTGCAGCCCCGAGAACGCAGCGCGCAAACTGGCCATTGCTTTCGGCGGCGGAATGTTTGGCTTGTCAGCATTTATTCTGTCGCAATTTGACCTCGGCCGCGCTGCTACTTTCCAACTAGTAGAACAAGTGAGCTGGTTCCAAGCTCCGTTTCCGGTTCAATATTTTGTTGGTGTCGACGGCATGTCGCTATCGCTGGTGGTGCTGACTGGTTTCGTCACCTTGATGGCCATTCTCGCTTCTACTTCTATTGGCAATAATCGCCCCAGACTTTACTACGCCATGCTCATGCTCCTGACATTTTCGGTGCTGGGAGTGTTTATCTCACTTGACTTGCTGCAGTTCTTTGTTATGTACGAACTCGAGCTCGTCCCAATGTATTTCTTGATTGCCATTTGGGGCGGCCCAAGGCGCGCCTATGCTTCGCTCAAATTCCTCATATACACCTTCTTTGGTGGCGTATTGATGTTGGGCGGATTGGTTTACATGTATACGCAAATGGGCACCAGCGCTACGTTTGATATGGTCAACCTTTCGACAATGTGCCCGAGCTTACCGAAAGATATTCAATTGCTCGCTTGTCTTGGCTTCTTCCTCGCTTTCATCATCAAGCTGCCATCGTTCCCAGTGCACACATGGTTGCCTGATGCTCACGTAGAAGCGCCAACACCAATTTCAATGCTGTTGGCTGGTCTGCTTTTGAAAATGGGATCTTATGGTCTAGTGCGCATTTGCCTTGGTTTCTTCCCAACATTCTTTGTTGATTATGGTCCGCAAATCATGGCACTTGGCGCCTTCAACATTGTCTGGGCGGCAATGGCCTGTTTGATTCAACAAGACATGAAGCGCATCATTGCTCTGTCCTCAGTCAGTCACATGGGTTTTGTATTGTTGGGTGTGGCGTCACTTTCGTCAGCTGCCTTGAGTGGTGCCATTTTCCAAATGGTTTCTCACGGTGTGATTTCAGCTTTGCTGTTCTTCCTTGTTGGTGCGGTGTACGAGCGCACTCATACCAGGCAGCTACCTGAAATCGGTGGTGGTCTGGCCAAACAAATGCCTAACTTGTTCTACTTCTGGATGCTTGGCACCATGGCTAATTTAGGCTTGCCAGGGTTATCTGGATTTGTGGCTGAAGCTGCGGTTTTCTACGGCGCCTTCACGTCTCCCATGGCCACTTCGGCTGTGAACGGACATATGGTGCAAGGCTGGATTTACTTCGCCGCTCTCGGTGTAATTCTTACTGCCGGCTATATGCTCTGGCTGCTGAAAAAAGTCTTTTACGGAGTCGAATTGGATAAATGGAAAGGCCATTTGACTGATGCCACCAGCACAGAAAAAATTGTGGCTTACTCGTTATCGTTCTCCATTCTCGCTCTTGGAATTTATCCGCTGATGTTGATCAACTACTACCAGCCAGTTGCTGACAAGATGGCAGACGACATCAAGACTCACCTCCATATCACTCAAAAACTAGAGACAGTGAAGAGGACAGCAATTAGCTTGCGTTAAAAACGTCGCCTTTACTTATCGAGTGTTTACTTATCGAGTGTTTTCATAGGCTCAATGGGCACCAGTTCAATTGGTGTTTCAGTGTTGATTGAAGCACCGCTTCCAGGCTCTACAGAACCGCTTGAAGGCTTGATAATCACCCGACCCTCAATGGCCTTAGACACACTGGCAGAAATGCTGTTAATCAATTCGCCGGAGCTTTTGGCATCGTAATATTTGCCACCAGAATTTCTGGCAATACAATCAAGTTGCTTACGTGCTTCGGGCTCACGGCCAAGAGCAAGACCAACAACGTCAACTTTTAGTTTGATGCCAAACGAGGGCAGTCTGGCAATAATTTCACAGGGATTGCCACCACAAGTATCAGCACCATCAGTAATCAAAATAATTACTTTATTGCCTTCCACATTTCTAAAATCATGAGCTGCCGCCTGGCCGATAGCGTAAGCCAGCGGCGTCATACCATAAGGTTTTATCTGCCTGACTTTTTCTATAAAAGAACGGCGGTTGTGTTGACCAATTGGCACCCAGAGTGCGCTATTTTGGCACTCGGCACCAATATTGAGACCACCACCAATACCAAACATAGAATGCTGTGGGCCAGTGGCACCCTGACCAAATACCCGCAGTCCAATATTGACGTCATTTGGAATGCGACTTAAAGCTTGTTGCAAAACTTGCTTTGCCGAATCCATTTTTTGAGTATCGTGCTCTAACATTTCGAGCATTGAACGTGAGCCATCGACAATAAACAAAATATTTACTGGAGCCGCTTCTCTTTGCACACCAGCCTGAATAGTTGAAGAATCAGTGCCTGACTGAATTAGAGTCGACCCTGTTCCGGTCTGCAAAGTTGTCGATCCAGTTCCAGTTTGCAGAGTTGTCGATCCCGTTCCAGTCTGCAATGTAGTTGACTGACTGGTGGCAGAAAGCGGTCTTTGCCGCCGCGGGGCGAGCGACGGAGTAATCACTTCAACCGGTGCAACTTGAACTGGCACCGGTGCCGCAGCTGGGGCCGGTGATGGCTCCGGAGCCGAAGGTGAATCAGGAGCGGCTTCAGCAACACTCGAGCTTGAAGACGATATAAAAAGTGCCACCGAAAGCGATACCAGAAGATTATTACGTGTCCAAAGCCTATTAGTCATTTTTGTCGTCATTATCTTCTTTGTCTTGTGAATCTTTCGAGTTATTCATATCTATAGCATCTTTGACATCTTTGGGCGCAATGGTCTCCGCCTGTGGTGCCAGCAACTTCGACGCGTCCGGGGCGCTTACACCAGGGACAGCCTGAATAGTTTGACCAGAATTTTTCAAATCAACGGGCTCTGCTGGCTCGGCAGGCTCTACTTCACCCTCAACTGTTAGCCCAGGCCGCTTTTCGTTTTTATCTTCCCGCTTCTTGATCTTTTCTTCTTGCTTTTCGCGTTTCTCTTGCATCAGCTTGGCTTTGCGATCATCTTTCTCGCGGCGCTCTTGTTCTTTGCGTTCTTCTTTGGCTTTTTCATCATCAGCAGCTTCTGCTTGTTGCGGCGATTGGCTCTTCGCTAGAATCACACGGCGACTGACTGGAACAGACTTCATGCCTTTAGCTTGTACAGCCCAAACCGTTACGTAATAGAGACCTTCTTTGCTGTTATTTGAAAGTGGAATGTGACCAGAAAAAGCTGCACCATCAACTTTTATTCCGCCTTTGACAGGAATGTCAGAGACTGGTTTTGGTTCTCCAGGCGAGCCGGCCAGAGCAATAAGAGGCACAGCCATGGCCGCCGGCGGGAAAAACATTCCGGCAGCCACAGCTCCGACAATCAGTCCGGCCTTGAGTGCGAATACGGCTTTATCATGATTGCCTTCACCGCGGTTTGAATAAGCAATATAATCGAGCGGCGGAAAATATGGCAGCGCTTCTTCTCCATCATCGGCTGCGGAAGCATTGCTTTCAGGATTGTATGCCTCCCAGGCCACTGTCACTTTGTCAAAGAAATAAGGGCTGTTCATTACCCCTCGCACTTCAACTTTATCGCCCACAGCTACTTCAGTCGCCAGCGGAATCATAACGGCGTGGCGAGACAAAACTTCTGCTGCGGCGATAATTTTTTCGCCGTCGGCAGATAGTGCTGAGGCAAAACCCACATGAGTGGCATCAGGATTCAGCAAGGCATCGCGGTCGTCTTGACGGCTGAGCATAGTCTTTAAGATTCGGGCCACACCAGCTTTGCATAGATGCCTGACGCCGACTTCAGAAGTTTTTACTGAAGCAATTCCTTCGTTAACTGCGTCATTACCTTCATTCAAAGTAAATCGTCTATCAGGGTTGCTACCATCAGAACTGAAGTGCGAAAGTACATTGCGCTTAGCCAAATCTTTGGTCAAATCTGACGCAATTTTTTCAGCTAAATTATCAGGAGTGACGGGAGCCACACCAAAAGCAGTGCGCTCTTTATTAATGAGCATTACCGCATACTGAGCCAATTCCAATTCAGTGGCAGCCGCCTTATTTTCAGGCAAAGCAGCCTGCTCATCTAAAAAGCGCACTTCACTAAGTGATTCAAGAGTCGGCCTGCTATTACTGCTGTCGAAGATGTCACCACCAGCAGTGCCAGGGCTACGACCAGCAGCGGCATCTTCTCTGCCTGCAGCAGAATTTGGATCTACTTCTTGATTGCCGAGAATAGTTTTTTTCAGACGCTCGGTACGGTCAAAAAGTGAGTCATAAGCAAAGGTCTTTTGAAAAATTGCCGTTTCTAAGTTAGCCAGGCGCTGGTCGATATGCATGGCCGGATTGGCTGCACCAAGGGTAACCGCTTCTAGTTGGCCAATGGCCGGATAAGGGTCTTTCGCCCCCGGGGCTGCCATCATTCCCACAGCGGCTGGAGTATATGGCCGGCTTCCCAGACCACCCACTGAAGGCGAAGGCACGGCAGGGCCACTTTCGCCCGGTCTTGATACTCGGGTAGGAATCTGAGAATCGGGTCCCAGTAGCGCTTCTCCGGGACGGGCCACGCGCGTGTCGAGCAGCGGCGTAGCGGGCCTCATTACTGGCACAGGAGACGGAGGTGGCGGTGCTTTCGGGGGTGGAGAGGGAGCAGGCGGCAACTGAGCTGCGGTGTTATTCCTCGGCTTGGGGCTACTTTTGGCGGCAAAAACCGCACAGCACGAAGTAGACAGACAGACTGTCATGCTTAAAGCGATAGTCGCTCTTTGCACATGCATTCCAGCCTACCCTCGCTTTGACCCTGTTAGATATATTGTGCGCACAACTGCATCCAAATCACAAATTAGCGTTCTATTTAAACAAAGTGACAATTACCCGACTGAAAGCTGCGATTAATTAGCAGCGTTTGTCCGAATCATTGCTATGGCTCCCTGGCGACCGGTGACCCCACCTGATTGGCGGTGCGAATAGAAAATGTCTGGCCGGCACGACGTGCAAAAAGAAGAGACATCCACTTCAGAAACACCAGCAAGCAGCAGCTGCATGGCATTGATAGCTTTTAAATCAGGTCGCGGCTGCTCAGTATTCTTACTATCACCATAGCCGCCTTTCACCAGACTGGCTAAATCTTCAATTTCCACATTAACATTGGCAGGTGGCGAGCAGGTGAGCATCAACTGCTCAACTACGTCAGCTCCGGTGGGATAGCAACATGTGCCGATAGCAGGCCCCACCGCAGCGACCATGTTTGCTGGATCAGCTCCATAATCGGCGCACAAGAGGTCTACAGCGTTTCTGGCTATGGCTTGAGCTGTGCCCCGCCAACCAGCGTGCACAATGGCTAAAAGACGTTTCTTGTGTTCGTAAATAATTACCGGCACGCAATCGGCAAAATGCAAAAGTAATGGCACGCCCGGCAGACTGGTGGCAACACCGTCAACCTTAGAAAGCTCGAGCTCGGAATTTTGCTCGACAATTGCCACTACGTTACCTGAGTGAACCTGCCCCGGCACTTTTAGAAATTGAACATCAGCATCGAGGGCGGCACAAAGCGTGGCGCGGTTGTGCAGCGCGTCAGCTTTAAGTGCATCGTCTTGCACGTGGCGACCAAGATTGAAGCTTTCATAGGGCACCTTGCTGCTGCCACCATTTCTTGTGGTAAATGCATGTTCAAGATCTTTTGCATAGCGCTTCAGCAGGGGAGACTGAACCAACGGTAAACCGCTCACTGAGCTGATTTCCCACTGATTTGTTTTCAGAGCCTGAGCAGTAAAATTGATTGTTTGCATACTACTGAATCGTCATGCCTCCACAGATATTGAGTGCCTGTCCCGTGATTGCCGCGGCTTCTTGCGTGCATAAATAGACGATCAACCCAGCAACTTCCTGAGGTTCTATCAAGCGCATCAAAGGCACCGACAGCTTTGTAATCTCGAGGGCCTGGTCTTTTTCTAAGCCATTAAGATCGCACCACTTCTGATCTCCAATTTGGTCGAAAGCCATATCTGTTGCTACCCAGCCGGGGCACACCGCATTAACGGTGATACCATGACGGGCATTTTCTAGTGCCATGGCCTCGGTTAAGCCGATTAAGGCAAACTTGGAAGCGGAATAGGCAGCTCCGTACGCCTCGGCTTGTTTACCTGAAATAGACGAAACATTGATGATACGGCCCCATTCTTGCGCGATCATGGCCGGTAAAAATGCTTTAGACAGCACCAGAGCACTGGTTAAATTGACCTCGATAATTTCTCTCCAGCTGGTCAGGTCGTGGTTGATAACAGCTTCAGTGCGATAGATTCCGGCATTATTGACGAGAATATCTATCTCTTTATTGACTCCAAGCTGAATCTCTTCTTCCAGCGACTTTGTATTGGCCAGGTCAGCCACTAAATAGGATGCATCAGATGCTGTCAGGGTGCGCAATTCTTCACAAACAGCTTGCAACTTAGACTCGTTGCGACCAAGCAAAGTTAGGCGGCAGCCCGATTGCGCCAGTTTGATAGCAGTGGCACGGCCGATTCCACGGCCACCTCCGGTGACTAGAGCGTGCTTACCCGCTAGTGCGCGAGAGTCAAAGCTGGTGGCTGCAAACGGCGTTATCAAGAGTCTTCGTTACCTATCATCCTTATATTATGGAACGAATTACGCCTCTGTGCCGAACCCTGAAATGCAAAGAGGCCTTAAGTTGTGTTTCAGATACTGCCCGGGGAACATTGCTAAAATTCTGTAGTCTTAAAATCCATGGGGCTGCAAAATAGAAAGTCCTGAAAGAAGATTCACAGAATCTCATTATCTACTAAAAGTCAGTCCAGCAGAGGCTGTACAAAATCAAGGTACAAAAAGATGACATCCAAATCTTACTCCATCAAAAGATCGATTTTAGCGGGTGCACTTTTGCTAAGCCAATCGATTTGTCTCTATCCTTTAGCAGCAATGGCGGCTGACAATGACATTCACGTTGCTGGTCAATCGATTTTCTCAGTACCGGCAGCAGGTGGTCTCACTGCTGACAAAAGAGCCGCAATCGTGCAGCAGAATTTAGACAACGCACTGGTGGCAGCGAAAGATAGAACACCATCATCAGTGAACATTACTTATGTTAAAGGTGTACCGGTCATCACCCTTGGTGGCTACCAGGTTGTCACCGTAGATGGTGCCAGTGCTAAGAGTGTAGGCAGCAGCCCTGCTCTTTTAGCCAAGAAATGGGCAGACTCTTTGCGCGAATCAATGCGAGATCAAGCCAGTATTCAAAGTTATGTCGGCCAATTGTCCGGTGACTACTTCGCTTCAGCTCCTGCTGCTGTGAATGCTCCTCCGCAACAACAAGCCTACCAACCGCCAATGCAACAACAGAGTTATGGTCAATCGACCTATCAAGCTCAAACACCATATCAGCAACCACAAGCCCCTTACGGCGCTCAAGCTCAGTATGGCCAGCCACAAGGTGGTTTCAGACAGGGCCGCATCAGTTATGCTCCTGCCGGCTTAGTGATGCCTATTACGCTCAGCACCGGCATTGCGACTCAAGTAGCTAGGCCTGGTGATATGATTCAAGCCACAATTAGCCAACAGGTAGTGCTTGGTGACTCCACCATTCCTGCGGGTTCGGTAATCATCGGCACCATTACTGATGCCAGTGCAGGCCGGATGCTTGGCCGAGCTGGTTCACTCGATATCAAATTCAATCGTTTGAGAACTCCAGACGGAACTGAAACACCTATCACCGCTCACTTGATTGGCGGTATCGGTAAATACACAGGCTCCGGCACTGATGAAACAGTGATTAAGGGTGAAACCTGGAAGAACAAAGCCGTACAGGCCGGTCTTAGAGGCGCAATTGGCGCCGGTACCGGTGCTGCTCTCGGTACAGCTGTGGGCGCCATTGCCGGCGGTTCACGTGGTGTCGGTAGAGGCGCCTGGTCAGGCACCGCAATCGGTGGCACAGTCGGTGTTGCCCAGAGCGTGCTTTTGAGAAAGGGCAGAGACGTCACCATTCCAGCCGGAACGGCAATGCAACTGCAACTTGATGCCCCTGTGTCAATTGCCGGAGCTACAGCTTCTAACCCCTACTAAGGGGTTGGCAAGCAACAAGCAAGCAAGTAGATAACTGGACTAAAGAGAAAGCCGGAGAGTCAAATCTCCGGCTTTTTCATGGTTTGTTCTGTAGGCTGTGCGTCGAGCTAAATGTGAGCTAGCGACTTACTTCGCTTTCTTCTTCGAAGTTCTAACATCGCCGTGCACTTTAGCATTGGCATTAGGCATCATTTGCGCTTCGCTGGCTGGTTCGCCGGTGAACTCCTGGTGGAATTCAACCAGGAATTCGTCGCCTGGCTTGATGATTGCTTCGTTACCTTTAACCACAGTATCTTCGATTAACCAGCTGCCGGGAATACCAGAGAGGAAGCCCCAAGCAAAGCCCTTAATGCGGCGGTGGCGAACGTTAGTACCAACTGGTTTCATGAAAGCAAACGACGGATTAGCAGCACCCATCAGACCAAGAGCCACTGGCATAGCGCCAAAGCTGAACACCCCGGCTGGAGCCAGAGCAGCGTTAAGGCCGATACGAATAGCTTTGTATTTAAGTTGCTGTTCCCATGGTCCGGCAATTTGACCTAAGTGGTTTACACCTAGAACGCGGCCCTCAGCTTTGTTTTTGACGATCAAAGC
Organism: Cyanobacteria bacterium auto_48_18; assembly: GCA_036170915.1. Taxonomy (GTDB): domain Bacteria; phylum Cyanobacteriota; class Vampirovibrionia; order Obscuribacterales; family Obscuribacteraceae. The sequence continues at coordinate 57,629 of JAVHQC010000033.1, read as the reverse complement.
ATTTTTGGCAGGAGCAGCTACTAGTGGCAGGTGCTCACCTTTTTCGGTGACGATTTCGTCGAACTCGACACCTAGACATCCAGAGTTGCGATACCAGCGGTTAGGGCTAACCAATGAGTGCATTACGCTGCGAGCAGGCAAAGCATAGTTGATGTGGCCTTGAACCGCTGAGCCTTTTTTGGCCACCAGACGATCGCCGATTTTCAAATCGTATTTCAAGCGAGCTTCAAGACCGTCACCTTTGTGAGCGTTCTTCGAAGAAATTTGCGATGTCACTACAACTGGAAAACGTGCACCGGTTTTAATGCGAGTTTTGCCTTCATCTGTAGGTAGATTTTCATATTTGACGGTTTCTTCTACTTCAGAAACCTGGTCGCTGTCTACAATCAGCACGCCGCCCTCTAAAGCGGTGACTTCGTCCTTGTTGACGCCGGTTTCAACAACAGTGGCACCAAGCTCAGTCATGTTGTCGGATGAAAGCGAATCGACTGTTGTCAGAGCGCCTTCGCCAACTTTTGGAGAGGCACCACCACTAGTGAATAGACTCTGACCATCAGGAGAAAGTATGCTGCCGGCGCCCATAGTTTTGGCATTGCTGTCAGTAACTACGGTCTGTGTAGCATCACCATTAGAATCGGTACTGGAATCAGTGATAGTGACATCAACTGCATTAGCGGCGGTCGGTTGATCTTCAACTGCAGCAGCAGCAGAACTTGTTGTGGTCGTTGTGCTGGAAGTAGTGGCGGCAGGAGTGCCAGGCATAATCACAGCACTGTCAACGGGGATAGCGGTTACAGGTGTTACTTCAGCTATAGACTTTACGCTGGTGGAATTCTTCTTATCGGTATCAGTATTGACTACCGAGGTAGTTTCTTTCCTTGTTTCAGTTTTGGTGTCAGCGACTTTTACATCTACAGCTGCTTCGGTTTTTACTTCTGCCTTGGCTTCAGTTTTAGTTTCTTCTTTTGCGACAGCTTTAACTTCAGTTTTGATTTCTTCTTTAACGTCAGCCTTAACTTCAGGTTTGGCTTCAGTTTTCGCTTCTTCTTTTGCCGGTTCTATTTTGGCAGGCCGAGTATGAGCCTCTAGACCAGCATCACTATTTTTAGAATCGATGACAAACATCGAATCAGTTTTAGTTTCGTTCCACGATGGTGCCGGTGCGGCTTCGCTCTCAGCTGCACGAGCGGCGCTTGTATCAAACGAAGCCGCAGTTGAAAGAGCCAGACCCGAACAAATCAATTGAGCACTCAATAACAGACTGAAAGCCTTTGGTATTGCTGCGTGTCTCATGTGAGACATAGTTGAGTTTTTGGAATGCCGTTTTTTGATCTTAGTTTGGAAATTCATTTACGAGCCTGCGGTGCGGTTTCTACAAAATTCTGACGCCATGATGCCAAGTTATAGATTTATACAATTTATAGGCGGATATATACATGCTTGACTTCAATACTTAATCTGCTCTTCACGAAAAACTAAACATCGCTAAGCAGCCTTGCGTAAACCTTTCAACCTAGTAGCCTGGTCCTAACAGCTGGAATCCGGCCCAGTTTTTCAAAGAAGGATCACGTGAAATAGCAGCTAGCTGTGCTTTTCGTAAGCCCTGGGCTGGAGTTGATCCGGCTTTCTTGCTTTTGAAAACGCTCACTAGCTCATCAATACGCTGGGCATCAGGCTGCCACCACAAGCTCATCAACACGTTGCGTGCACCGGCATAGTTCAAACCGCGACTGAATACTTTCACGGCATTTCCACGAGCATCTTTAGGGCTCACGGAGCTCGCGCTCCAGACAATCAGATCTACGGCCATTGGCGTGCCGCAAAGCCTATCAGCTGTCACTTTCCGGCCCATATCGTCACTATCACCAAAGATTGGCAAAACTGACCTTAAGGGATTGTTTTCTAGAAGCGGCAATTTCGTCGAGATGTGCACCACCGATTTGCCCTTAGCTTGCTCTTCAATATTGGTCAAACTGGCATCTTTCCCTACCAGCTTTGTCACTCTCTCAGCACCTACAGCTGACGTTATTTGATCATTTTCTGCTTGCTCAGAACTGCCGGCAGAATTTGTAGACGCTACCAACATACTTAGATCAGCACTGTACTCCGGTGGGCAATCCATAATCACAGACATGGAAGAAGCCATGGAGAGCAGGTGCCCTTCCACTAAGAACTTACCTTTCTCATCAATTAGCGCGGCAAAGGGCAAATTGTAGAGCGGCCCGTCAGGAATAATGACGATCATTTGCTCAGGCGTTTGAGGCAAGAACTGTCTGACCGATGCAGGCAACAATTGGTTGTACAGCGCTTTGAGCGTTAACTTCTCAGTTTGTGCGCCCGCTTCATCGCCACCACTCTTGGTGCTCAGCTCTAGCAACGAAGTGACTTGGCTTTTTAGTCTGGCGCGATTGACAGGCAAATTAGTAGAAGAAATGCGACCGGCCGGATCGATGGTGAAGACCATTGTCGATTCTGGCCCCACCAAATATTCCACCGCTGTTGCTTTCGTTTTTTGAACGGCAGCAATAATATCGGCAGGAGTGTTTGGCACTGGTGCAATCAATCTAGCAAGAGAGCGATTGGCAGTGACAACCGAGCGGAATCGTTCCATCCAGCTTTGCCATTCTTTAACAAGAGTGTTTGGAGTAGAGGTAGCTTCAGCAGCGTGAATACGGGCGCGCTGACTGGTTAGTTCCAGGTATACATCGCGGTCTTCAGGTTTAACCTGGCCACCACGCTTGAGCCATTCGCTGATGAAATTCTCTTCTTTCAATTGTTCGGCTGCAAGCAATGCTTGTTCCGTCAGACCCTGACTGGCCATCAACTGCACCAGAGTAGCTCCCATGTCTTCGCGACTAACAGGAAAACTCAGACTATCCGCAGCAGTAAAGGCGCCGGCCTGTGGCGAGCGGAAATAAGACACTGCGCTTTTCAGCGATTCTTTGCCCAGATCAATTTCCTGTCTGGCCAGTTGCAATCTTGCTCTCAGCAGATAAGAGCGCCAGAGGCAGCCGTCGTCGTTAATCTTTTCAGCAATGGTAATTGCTTTATTGGCATTATTTTCGGCGGCGGTGGAGTCTGCACTTTTATATGCGGCTTCGGCAAGGCACTGATAGAGACGGCCTTTGAACATCTGTTCTTTAGTATTAGCAAGAACACTGAGGGCACCATCAAGATGGGTTTTGCAATCGCGGTAAGAACCACTGCGATACTCCGCCACAGCCATGTTTTGTAATACGATAGCGTGCAATTTTGGTGCTTTGGGCGAAATTACAGCCTGAAAATCTATTGATTGCAGGAAGTAGGCCATTCCTTTGCCGGCTTGACCATCAAGCACTTCGATCACTCCAAGCGCGTTAGCAGCCTGAGCCTGGTTATAGGCATCAGATTTGGCTTTGAAAACAGGCAGCGCCTTTAGTAGATATTGGCGAGCTTGGTCCAGATCTCCAGTGGAGGCCAGGCAGTATGCATAACCTTGATCCATGTTGGCACGTGCCACATCAGATACTTGTCGAGCGTCGAGCCTGGGCAATAATGCATAAGCTTGCTCGTAGGTTTTGCGAGCATTGGCAAATTCGTTGGCGGCATATTGTGCGTTGGCAACGGTCTGCAATGCAGGCACCATATATAGAGCACCAGATTTTGGATTTGAACGAGCCAGGGAGAGCAATTTGTTGGCTTCTTCAAGGGCCGCAGTAAACCAGCCCATTTCAATCATGCTAGTGACGGTGGCAATACGCACCTGAACCGCACGGTTAAGGTCGCCGGCCTGGACGCTATACGTTGCACCTTCCTGGAAAAATCTTGTTGCTTCCTTAGGTTTGTTGAATTGCAAGCAGAGATTGGCGCAGAGATACATCACTCGAGCCGCTTCTGCGGGGTTATTCAATCCAGAAGCGGTCAGTACTTTTAAGGCTGCGTCAAGTTGTTGCGTTGCCCAAACCGGGTTATCAAGACCAAAGTAAGCCTGGGCCAAAGCCACTCGAGCTCTAGCTAGTGATTGTTGATCTTGAACGCTGGCCAGTACTTCAACGGCATTTTCACCAAGATATTTGGCCTTGACCCACGAACCCTGCTCGACGTAACAGCGACACATATTGGTGAGTGCCTTGCCCTGACCTTCGGCATACTTCATTTCGATGCTCATGCCATACATCTCTTGCCAACTGATAAGAGCCTGGTTAATCAGATGTTGTTCAAAATACTTTTCGCCCTTCTTCTCGAGCTCTTGAATCTTTTCCATTGACTGGGGTGTCTGAGCCATTTCGGTCAGCTTTTCCAATTCTTTAATGATGGTCTCGCCACCCTTAGACCGGTCTGGAGCGTAATTGCCTAAGCCCGAATTGGGGTTGTTGTTGATTACGGCCGGGTTGCTGGAGTGCGGCTTGACGTTGACTGTAGAAGACGTAGGTCTACTGTGCTGTGCAAACACGATTTGAGGAGCACCACATTCGATGCCTGCCACCATTAAGGAGCATGCGAGTGCAAAAACATTTTTCATTGGCAAATTTTTCTCAAATTTCCTGCGTATAAACCTGTTTTTCCAATTTTATTCAGTCGATTGGAACGGACCCGCTGAACCAAGACGCGACGTCGTGAACTCAGCTCTGGATGCCGACAAGTAGGATAGTCAATTTGAGCAATTTTTGCCTGTGAAATAAACAATTTTCGACCTCAGATGGGCAAAAAATAAGGTTGGGCCTGTTTCTTTAGTGATTGTTAGAGCAGCCTCATTGGGAACATCCCATCAAAAACGGTCGTCTCCATTTCAACTGTGTCATTGGTGTAAGTCGCCAAAATGCCACACCGCGCCAGCCCCCTATCAGACATAGCCTTGATATGCGCGGGATATCGGTTTCAACATCCAGAGTAAAACTCTGATGTCTAGTCAGGAAAGTGCCCCGAAAAAAATAAAATTAATGGTAGTCTCTTGTTACCGAGAGTTAAGTTTCGCCTTGCAAAAATCAGCTGAAACTACCCGATCGGTAATGAGTATCGTCAACAAATACTAAATTTTAAACGGAAGAAATTCCCTAGATCTTAGGAGCACACGATGAAACTGCAAATTCGTAAAGCTACTCTGGCCTTAGCTTTGAGCGTTATTCCATGCCAAACTATACTGGTCACTTTGCCTGTTCAAGCTCAAACTTACTCGGCATCGGTAACTAAAGCCCAGCCCTCAAAAACTAAACAGTTCTTCCGCAAACATGAGGTAGTGCGCAAAGCTACCATCGGCGCAGGGGTGGGCACAGCGGCTGGTGCGGTAGCCGGTCTGGTTTCAGGGAAGGGCATGGTTAGAGGTGCGGCACTTGGTGCAGGCACAGGTGTGGCTGTGGGCGTCATCAACGGCAACAAAACCATGGCACGTCATCCTATTATGAGAGACATGGCAACAGGTACCGCAGTGGCTACAGGTATTACAATGGCAGCAACAAAGGGCCACGGCAGTGCCAGCAAAACAATGAAAGGTGCAGCTCTTGGCGCAGCCCTCGGTTTAGGAGCAGGTTTGTATAGAGACAAACTAAGATAACTATATGTACGTGCAGTAAATGAAGAGCAGAAGCGAAATACTTGAAATAGCAGCAGATCGAGAATTTGACCTGGTTGTTATCGGAGGCGGCGTTGTCGGAGCAGGTGTTGCTCAAGACGCCGCCTCCCGCGGTCTTTCTGTGCTGCTTTTAGAAAAAGACGATTTCGCATCGGGCACATCAAGCCGTACTACTAAATTAATTCACGGCGGCCTCCGCTATCTTGAGCAACTGCAATTCAGGCTTACTCGCGAGCTTTGTCAAGAGCGCGGCCTATTAGAACAGTTAGCACCACATATGGTGAGAGATTTTTCTTTCATGCTGCCGATAACCAAAGGCAAAAGATTCTTCGGTATCAAGGCAGATATTGGTCTGACTTTATATGACTTGCTTTCAATTAATGCCAGAGGCGTGCGCACTCACGAACGGCTCAATCGTAAAGCCACTCTGGGCGCGGCTCCGTCGCTAGACCCCACGCTGATTTCTGGCGGTTTACGTTTTCACGATTGCATTACTGACGATAGTCGCATCGTTATGGAAGTAATTAAATCCGCTTCCCTATATGGGGCCCTGGCGGTCAACTATTTAGAAGCAGTTGACTTTAAGACCAGTGAAGCTGACGGGCGAGTACACACGGTGATTTGCAGAGACCGCTTCGACGGCAAAGAATTCACTGTGCGCTGTCGTTCTTGCGTCAATGCCACCGGCGTCTGGTCAGATAAATTGTTACGCCAGCTTGATTCTACCTGGACCGATAAAGTCAAACCGGCCAAAGGCACACATATCATGCTGCCGCTTTCATGCTTCGAAACCAGCACCGCTTTATTTTTGCCAACCCCAGACGGCCGCTTTGTTTTCGTCGTGCCCTGGCAAAAAGCGCTAATGGTAGGTACCACGGATATCAATTACGAAGGTCCATTAGATAATCCAATTGCCACCACCGAAGAAGTAGATTATTTACTCGGTATTCTCAACTCATACAGTAAGGCCGGCAATTCACTAGCTACAGGTTCAGGTACAGGTTCAGCCAGACAACTGACCCGGACAGACGTAATCGCTGCCTGGGCCGGGCTCAGGCCCCTAGTGGGAGGCGAACATAGCGGCGGGTCTGTCAAAGGAAGTGAGAAAGACAAAAGCAACACTGCCACCATCTCACGTGAGCATCTACTTTTTGAAGGCCCCTTTGGCGTTATTGGCTTGATTGGCGGTAAGCTCACAAACTACAGAATGCTCTCCATTCATGTGGTCGATATGGCCCTGGAGCAGCTGCTTAAGCAAGACGCGGCAAAGTATGCCGGGTTCAAGCACAGCAAGACCGACAAAATTATGCTTGGTGGCTGGAGCGATAAATCAGATTTTCTTACCACTACCGCTCAGATTTCGGCTCAAGCGCGAAAACTTTCGCTCGAGCCCGCCACGCTCGATCATCTAATTGCCACCTACGGAAAAGACGCCCTGCAAATTATTGAACTGGTGGAAAAAACTCCTGCTCTGGCCGAGCGAATTTGTCCTGATTTCCCTCCAATTATGGCTGAGGTGCCCTACTCTCTTAATAATGAAATGGCCATTTCACTCGACGATATTCTCTCGCGCCGCATTCGGCTCGGATTTGTGCACCAGGGGCAGTGCCTTGAGTCGGCGCCCAAAGTAGCACTACTAATTCAAAATCTAAATTATTGGGATTCTAAACGCGCCGCCGTTGAACTGAATATTTTCGAAAAAAACATGATGGCTCAGCTGGCACCAGCAGCGCCCCTTGAACGCAGTTTAATTTAGCCGATGAAAATTCTTTGCCTGGGCCGACTGCCACAAGACCTGGAAGAAAAGCTGAGTGCGCTAGCACCCATCGAGTTTATCGATCGCACCACTGCTTTGCCAGATGCTCAATTGATAGCAGCAATGCAAGGCAAATCTGTAATTCTCACAGAGCCTCAAGACGACCTCAATGAGAAAGTGATAGCCGCGGCAGCTGATCTTAAAATGATTGCCCAGAGGGCGGTTGGTTATGACAATATCAATTTACCTTTCTGCAGCCAGCGCAATATTCTGGTGAGCAATACTCCTGGAGTGCTAGACAACGCTACGGCTGATCTTGCATTTGCTTTATTGCTTGCTTGCGGCAGGCGTATCGTCGAAGCAGACAGCTATGTGCGCGGTGGCCAATGGACCGGTTTTGAAAACGACCTTTTATTAGGCACCGAAATTTCAGGCAAAACTATGGGTATTGTGGGCATGGGCCGCATTGGTTACGCCATGGCCAAACGTTGCCATGGCTTTGGTCTTAAAATCATTTACAGCCGCAGTGGTGATCAAGGCTGCTCTGATAGTGAAATTAAAACTGACGATAAAGACCACATGCTGGCCACTGAAATGAATGCGCAAAGAGTTTCGCTTGAAACGCTGCTGAAAAACAGCAATTTTGTCAGTGTGCACTGTTTGCTTTCGAAAGCAACCACAGAGCTTATCGGCCATAAAGAATTTGCGCTGATGCCTCCTGACTGTATTTTTATCAATACTGCTCGCGGCAAAATTGTAGACGAGCAGGCTCTGGCAGACGCAATTTTCACAAATAAAATAAAAGCGGCTGGTCTAGATGTTTTCTATAGCGAACCAGAGGTGCACAAGCTCTTGCTCGCTGCACCAAATGTGGTACTGGCACCGCATATCGGCTCGGCCACCGCCGAAACCAGACACGCCATGGCGAATCTGGCAGTGACAGCAGTTGTACAGGCGTTTCAAGAACAAACAAAGCCGCCCAATCTGCTCAATGCCGAAATTTGGACAGACTGGCAAAAGTCTTAAATTTACGAATGCTCTTCAGCAGTGGCTATTTTCAATCTTAGAGCCAGGCAAGCAATTACGCACAAACTGAGGGCCCAGAAGAAAAAGGGCTGAATTTTTACCATATGAAAAAGAAATTCGAGCATAAAGAAAATCCAGCTGACTCCAGGAAAAGCGACAATTAAAATTCTGGTAGCCAAGCGTAGAGCTTTAGGCAAAGCCTCATTGCAAGCCACTGTTTGCCAGAGCCAAACCGCAGGGACCACCACGAGGATGAAGTCATGTTTGTGGGTATGAGGGCTGCAAATTAAAAGCAAAAGGGTAGTAATTGAAGCACAAATTTTGAACTTGTAATCTAGAACTACAGTGCTGCTTAAATTTAAGCCTTGCGCTTCTTTTACCAGACGCCACCACATAATTGAAACGCCCACAACAGCCACAAATAATATTAGCAATGTGGCTATGTGAACAAAGCTACCATCAGAATTTGTCAGCAAACATAGTTGACCGCGAAAGTTTTGCATTTCCACAGCGGCCACGCCACTTACTTTCGAACTAACTTCAGCACCTGCTAAGGCACTGGGGAAAGCGAGCACATTTTCCACACCCAGGGTGTAGCAGGCGAAAGCCGCAAGGGCAATAGTGATAGCAGCCAAAACAGCGACAAAGCGCATGCGCCCTACAAATAAGCCTGCCATGCCCACAAGCGGCAGATACTGAAACTTATAAAGGCATACGGTGGCGCATAGCGCAGCATAAGCAGGGTGGCGCCGCAGGAGCAACCACATGAGAACCACACCTGGTGCCAGCCACATCGAAGGATTTCCGCTGCGCACTCCTTCCCATTCGGGAAATGAACCGATGGTGGCAACTATGGCAAACAAGCGGCTGAAATTGTCGACAAAAATCGGTCTAACGAAGTACCACAATGCCACCACAAGCGCCACTACAGCCAAGCCGCACCACAGAAGCCAGGCGTGGAACATGGAAAACTCAGCTAAAGGCCTGACCGTGCTAAAAAAGAATGGTGGCATTTGCAGATAGAAGGGTTGCTCAGCCTTCACTGGAGCTGTCAATCGGTCAGCCGATGCCGCTTGCACTTGGGCATCATAAATTTTTATTTTCTCTGTGGCAGCGGTTTTACATAAAACTGAGGCATTATAAACATTGGTGAAATCACTTATATAGGGGTGTCCGTCTTTTTCGAAGGCGAACAGTTCGCCTGAAATCTGCAATCTTCCAAGTAATGCATAAGCCTGTAATGTCCAGACCAGCAGGGCGACAAAGTAAGCGAACCAGAGATTCTTTCTCAGACGATCACTCAATTTATTCTTCCTCTAGTTACTTCTTTTCATCTGTATCCGGCAAATTCACAACTTCATCAACACGATAAATGCTCTTCCCTTGCGACTCGTGGTAGGTGCGCATCAGCATCTCAGACAACAGGCCCATTAAAAGACATTGCACACCAACCAGGAAGAACATGGCGCTTAAGACTGGCAAAGGGGTTTGAATAAAGGTAGTGTGGTAGAAGAATTTTAAAATTACCATCCACACGAACGCGGCCCATGAAAGCAAAATGGCGCCGAGACCGATTGATCCGAACAGATAAATGGGCTTAGTAAAACAGCTCGCCATAAATTTTACGGTGATCAAGTCAAGCACAACTTTGAAAGTTCTTGAAATACCATATTTTGACTGACCGTGAGTGCGCGGATGGTGCGTTACCGGCATCTCTGTCACGCGGGCACCAAGCCAGCTGGCATAAATTGGCACGAAGCGGTGCATTTCGCCATAAAGACGAATATCTTTCAATATTTTTCTTCGATACGCTTTAAGTGAACAGCCATAATCATGAAGTGAAACTCCGCTGACTACTGAAATTATTTTATTAGCAATCCACGAAGGTATTTTTCTTGAAATCAGCGCGTCATGGCGATCTTTTCTCCATCCGCTCACAACATCGTATCCTTCGGCTAATTTTTGCACGAGCAGTTGAATATCTTTGGGATCATTTTGCAAATCTGCGTCTAACGGTACGATCACCTCGCCGCTGGAATGATCAATACCAGCAGCCAATGCTGCTGTTTGGCCAAAATTTCGAGAAAATTTTACGACTTTGATGCGCGGATCTTTTTCGGCGATTTTCGACAACTCAAAAAAAGATTTGTCTTGTGAGCCATCGTCTACGAAAATGGCTTCCCAGGTAGAGTCGATGCCCGCTAAATTTTCAAGCAATTTGCCGTAAAGAATCGGCAAGTTTTCTTCTTCGTTGAAAACGGGAATTACTAGTGAAAGATAGGGCGCAGACATTGCAATCCTTGTTCTAAATAAGTAAGCTTTGCAGAGTTTCTCACAAGTCAGTATCAGAGGCATACTATAGCAATGAAACCCTCAGCTCTGACACATCTCGTTTGTCTAAGTTGTTTGTCGGATCTTAAATTAGACGCTAAGCAGACCCTCGACAGCAATCACTCAGACGAAATTTACGAAGGTACGCTGATCTGCACAGCTTGCAGTCGAGAATACAAAATTGTACGCGGTGTACCGCGTTTCGTTGACGAAAGTGAAAGCAGCGCCACCGACATTCGCACAGGGGCTAGCTTTGCCGAGGCGTGGAAGCGTTTTCCAATGATGGATGAACGTTATCAGAAACAATTTTTTGACTGGATTTTTCCGGTTGACCCTGAGTTTGTCAAAGACAAAGTCGTGCTCGAATGCGGATGCGGCAAAGGCCGTCACGCAAAACTGATGCAAGAGGCGGGTGTGAAGGCGATTTATGCCGTCGATATCGGAGAAGCAATAGATGTAGCCTATGAGAATGTCGGCTTTCTCCCTGGTATTCATCTGATACAAGCTGATATTGAAAAGTTGCCTTTTAGACGAGAATTCGACTTCGCCTTTTCAGTGGGTGTTTTGCATCACATGGAATCTCCCATTAGTGGATTTCTTTCTATGAGTGCTCGAGTAAAACCAACTGGCGCGGTAACGGCTTGGGTTTATGGCCGCGAAAGTAACTGGTGGCTGATTGGCATAGTCAATCCTATTCGCATGCTGGTAACGTCAAAAATGCCATCCAGCCTGCTTTTACCCGTGGCAGCCGCCCTTGCCTTTCCCCTTGAACTTTATTGCAAATTTGTGGCCAGACCATGGATGAATTTGCGCAAATCAAATAAATGGATGCCTCCACTTTTTTATGGCGAGTATCTGAATTACATCTCGCAGTTCGGATTCACGGAGCTTCACCACATTGTTTTTGATCACTTAATTGCACCGGTTGCTTATTATGTACCGCGCGCTTATTTCGCCAGCTGGTTTAAAACTGCGGGCTGGAGCGATTGTGTGGTGCGGTGGCACAACAGAAATAGTTGGTCTGGATTTTCATCGGGAAATCTTGAAGAGCTTGAGTTGATGCGCAGCCGAGTTAAAGACGTACCTGATTCTTATCTGGGCGCAGCCACAGCACGAGCTATTGATCGCAAATAAATACTAGTTTTTATCATCACTAATTTCTTGAGACTCTTCCTCAAAATTAGTGGTATCGATAACCTTTTGCTTCATGGTATTGCGAGACGCCTGCCGATATTTATTCGCCAGTCGCGGAATAAATTTGGTTTTGGCATTGGCACCGCCGGCGGCCTTAACTGAGCTCTCCACTTTTCTAGAAGTGACTTTCTGCAAAGATTGCTCGGCCTGCGATTCAGTCACCATTATGAGGTAGCTTTCATATCTAGTCAGCGACACCGGACGCTCTTTATGGACAGCAGTGTCTTCATCGAGTTCTTGTTCCGTGTCTGAATCTTGTTCCGCGTCTGAATCTAGCTCCGCGTCTGAATCTAGCTCCACATCTTGCGCTTGAGCTTCGTCTTGGCTGTCGTCGTTATCGTCGTTATCAATGTCATCTTGATTATCGTCGTCTGATTCTTCTACTTCGTCTGCGTCGTCTGCTTCGTCAACTACATCTTCATCATCATCTTCATCGTCTCCGAGCAGATCCGATAGCGAGTCGAGCACGGCACAGCCGGCTTCCACAAGATGCAGGCAATCTGAAAAGCGGCACTGTTGAGCCAACTCGTCGATTTCTGGAAACTGCTTAGCCACGTCTCGTGGTTCAGGATGAAGAAACTCAATCAGATTGAATCCGGGAGTATCGGCAATCCACGAAATCTGATTATCTTTCGGTGAACCACCAACTTCACCATTTAAATTCAATCGATAGAGTTCACTATATGTTGTTGTGTGACGACCGACGCCAAAGTCATTTTCCATCAAACCGGTCTTTAGATTGAGCCCGGGGCAGAGTTTATTGAGCATGGTCGATTTGCCAACGCCTGACGGGCCCGCGAATACAGAGATTTTGCCGGCCAGCAAAGAGGCTAAATTTTCAAGACCATCTGAAGTCTTAGCAGAAACAAATATAACGAAGTATCCAAGGGGTTCATAAATACTTCTTAAATGATCTAAGTCGTTTTTGGCCCCTAAATCGGCTTTATTGAAGCACAAAATAGGGCGCGAAGATGGCAGTGTGAGCTGAAAGTGGACGATATAGCGATCTGTCCAGAGGGGGTTCCATTGGGGCTGTTTGACAGCCTGTACAATGACTACCTGGTCTACATTGGCTAGTGTTGGTCTTGCGATAAGGCTGCGCCGCTTCAGTTGAGCCGTGATTACGGCACACTTTTCGGTCAAATCGAGTTCGTCGAGTTCAACCCTGTCACCAGTGACGATTGCCACCCGTTCTTTTTTCAGGCGCCCGCGGGCCTGGCAGGTGAGCAAAATGTCGGTTGTAGCACCCGTAGCGGTCCCAGGAGATTCCTGATTTCCCAGGTCCAAGTCCGGACTCAGTTCTTGAGTCAAACTGGTGACATGCACGAGATAACCTCCAGCATGGCTTCTAAGTACGGTTCCAACAATCGACAAACTCGAACTCCAAATAGCCCAGACCGAGCCGCTAAACAGATCTAAAGGATACAACGGCAACAAGACAAAACTCTACAAAATAGGCAGAGAATCGCACATGAGCACGGCAACCATGACACAAACAAGTAATCCGGAAGTTGGCGGTGAAGATATTTCATCTTCAGCAACAACAACAAACCCAGTAACCAACCCTAAGCAATCCGGAAATGAGCTCACTCACATCCGCAACATTGCCATTATCGCTCACGTCGACCACGGCAAGACGACATTGGTAGATGGCTTCCTGCGTCAAACCGGCGTATTTCGCGACAACCAGGAACTGGTCGAGTGCGTTATGGACAGCAACGCCCTCGAGCGCGAACGCGGCATCACCATTCTCGCTAAAAATACTGCCGTTACCTATAAAGATCATCTGGTCAACATCGTTGACACCCCCGGACACGCTGACTTTGGCGGCGAAGTCGAACGCATTCTCGGCATGGTTGACGGTTGTTTGCTGGTAGTAGACTGCGGCGAAGGCCCAATGCCACAAACCCGCTTTGTTCTGCGCAAGGCACTTGAGCGCGGTCTTCGCCCCATCGTTGTAGTCAACAAAGTTGACAGACCAAATATTGATCCTCACCTGGCTGTAGATAAAGTATTCGATTTGTTCGTTGAACTGGGCGCCACAGCTGCTCAACTCGACTTCCCTTACATCTTTGCCTCTGGTGTCAAAGGCATCGCCATGAAAGAGCCTAAAGACGAAGGCACCGATTTAAAGCCATTGCTCGACCTTATTCTTGAGCATTGCCCACCTCCTGCCGGCAGCCCAACCGAGCAGCTGCAGATGCAAATCAGCATTTTGGAATATAGCGATTATCTCGGCCGCATCGGCGTTGGACGTATCTACAACGGTACAGTCAAAGCAGGCGAACAGGTTTGCCTGATGAAAGAAGACGGCACTGTCGTCAAAGGCAAAATCGCTAAGCTCTTCACTTTCCACGGTTTGAAAAAAGTGGAAGCTGAGCAAGCGCAGGCTGGCGAAATTGTAGCTATCGCTGGTTTCACCACTGCCAACGTGGGCGACACCATCGCCAATGTGGAAAGCCCGCAAGCATTGCATCGGGTCAAAATTGACGAACCAACCATGAAGATGGCTTTCCTCGTTAACGACAGTCCATTTGCCGGTAGAGAAGGCAAGTTCGTCACTTCCCGCCAATTGCGTTCGCGTCTCTTCCACGAACTTGAAACCAACGTCAGTTTGCGCGTGGACGAAACTGATAACACCGACACGTTTATCGTCAGCGGTCGCGGTGAACTTCACCTCGGTATTCTGATTGAAACCATGCGTCGCGAAGGTTACGAATTCCAGGTCTCACGTCCTGAAGTAATTTGCAAAGAAATCGACGGCGTCACTCACGAACCGTTCGAACGCTTATTCATTGACGTTCCAGATGGTTTCTCGGGTGCCGTTATGAATGAAATGGGACCACGCAAAGCCGAATTGCAAACCATGGCTGTAGAAGGCACACAAGCCTTGCTCGAATTCATCGTGCCCACCCGCGGCTTGATTGGCTTCAGAAGCGAGTTTCTGCGCTTAACCAAAGGCAACGGCATTATGAACCACTCCTTCCTTGAGTATCGCCCATGGTGCGGTGACATTGCTCGTCAAAGAAATGGCGCACTTGTTGCCTGGGAAGAAGGCACAACCACAGCTTATGCCCTGGGCAAAGCTGAAGATCGCGGCTTCTTCTTCATCACTCCGCAAACTCACGTTTATGCCGGAATGATTGTTGGCGAACATAACCGCTCACAAGATCTCGACATCAACGTTTGCAAAGTAAAGCAACTGACAAACATGCGTTCAGCATCAGCAGAAGTTCTTTACACCTTGCAAGCGCCAGCCGAAATGGGTCTTGAGAAATGTCTCGAATACATCCACGATGACGAGCTGGTTGAAGTGACACCACAATCGGTGCGCATGCGCAAACGCCAGATCACCCGCCGCTAAAAATAGCAGCATAAAAATTGAAGAAGGGAGCGATTGGCGCTCCCTTCTTTTTTTGCTTGTTTGTTAGCTAGCTGCCTAGCCCTTGCTATTGATTGCGGAAAGCCGGGGTAGGAGCGATACCGACCATCTTATCGATCTTGTCAAGTGATTGAGCCATAGTGACAATTTGAGAATAAGTCAAATTACCGTTTGTCGAAGACTTGAGCGAAGCTTTGCTGGCTTTAAACGATTGCAACTCACGCTTGGCTTTATTAGCCACACTGGCCGACAATTTGCCTTGAGCGGTATCTTGAGCAATGCGAGCTTCAACTCTTGCCTGGCGGCTCTCAATGTCTGTCCATGTGATAATTTGGCCTGTGCCTGTGCGCACGTCGATTTGTCTACTTAAGCGATCAAGGTCGCGCATGAGAGATTCAGTTTCGGCTAAATTTAAACTGCCACCAGAAGCACTGAATGCAGCTTTAGCCTGGTTGACTCTATCAAGTTCGCGCTTCAACTCTGAAGCCAGCGTCGGTGATATTTTTTGCGCCAGGAAAGCTTCACCGACACGCTTACCAAGATCATTGATGCGGCCGTCAATACCAGCCCACTTTACACTTTGACCGGCCATGGCTGTGTCAACACGACCGTTCAATTTTTCTAGATCGGCAACCAGCGAAATTGATTCTGCATAACTCAAACCGGTTCCAGAAAAACGATATGAGATTTCTTCACGGCTAATGCGGTCGAGCTCTTTGGTGAACTCTTGCATTTGTGCCAAGGTCAACTGCCCGCCGGCCACAGCCGCGGCAAGTTTTTTGTCGAGCTCCGACTGAGTGCCATCAACATCAGGCACTGCGGCCTGGGTGTCTCCCATATGCGACTCAATTGTATTGGCCAGACGTTCAAGTTCAAGTGATAAGGCAGCATGTTCGCCGAAGCTGAGTCCGCCTGAAGCGCGATGTTTGCTTTCCTGATCAAGAATGCGATAAAACTCTTTCTTCAAATTCTCAGAATCTTTCACCGTTAAGCGGCCCTGCATCACACCTTCAGTAATGCGTTGATAGAGCTCAGCCTGACGCTTAGCAATATCAGGCAAAGCCACCTGCGTGTTTTTAGTGGAGTTTTCTGTGTCTTTCAAAAGTTTGGTCAAATCAAGAGCCAGAGCTATGGCGTCTCTAGCAGCAAGCCTGCCCTGAGCAGCGACTTTAGACGCCTGAAATTCAGCAATGCGATTGAGCTCTGCTCTTAATGCTTGAATCTCTTGAGCAGTAAGCTTGCCTGACAGTGTACCTTGAGCAATTGCTTGATCAGCGTCTTGCTTCATCACCTGCAATGTCTTTGCTGCAAACGAGTTGTCGCGAATATCTTTCTCCACTTTGGTGGATAATCTCTCAAGCTCCAGAGCCAGAGAGAGCTTTTCTCTTTCGTCAATAAGGCCGTCACCGGCCTTAAAGCTTTCTTGTTGACCCATTACCCGGTTAAATTCAGCCATTGCACTATTGGCTTCATCAATGGTCAATTTGCCGCCAATGATACCATCGGCGATGCGCGTATCAATTTCGCCTTTACGCTTATCTAAGTCTGGAATGTAGGTAATCTCGCGATCTTTCACGGCGCGAGTAACTTTGGTGGAAAGCTGATTTATAGCAGCCACAATTTGCATTGTAGCCTGTGTATTACCGATACCCTGAGCCATAGAGGTGAGTCCGTTTAACTCGCTGGTCAGTGCAGTTTCATCGGCGCTATCAAGTCTACTTGCCGCTTTAGCTTCAGCAATGCGCGTTGACAACTCAGTAAATGAAGCCTGAACGCCTGGCCAGACCGCCTTACGGTTATAGGTAGACCTGTCAACCGCTCCGCTCAGCTTTTCTAATTCGATCATCAGATTTTGTACTTGCAACGGATCTAAGTCGCCACCAGAACTGGTGCGCATACTGACCTCTTTGGCACTAGTTTGATCGAGCTGTTGCTTGTATACCTGCGCTTCGGTGAGAGTTATCAAACCATTCTTTAAAGCTGTGGCGATGTCTCTGTCGATCTCAGCTTCTCGGCTAGAAACCTTCGCAGCTGTATTGGTGCTGGCTGCATCATTATCATAAAAAGCTGCCTCTACCTGGCCACCGAGTTTCTCTAAATCGAAAGCAATGGCGAGCTGCTCGTCAGCTGTCAGCGGCCGAGACAATTTGCGCAACTGCATCTTTTTATCAGCGACAAGGGCTAACTGTGATTTCAAATCAGTTGCTTCGGCGGCTGTGATTTTGCCTTCTTTAATTCCTTCAGCTAGACGCCTATCAATTTCACTCTGGCGCGCGTCAATAGCAGCGAGGCCCGACTGACGTGCGTGGACGGTACGGGTTAGTCTCTGACTGAGCCGGTCATAAGCAATTACCAACCTGATATTGTCAGAGACACTGAGTTGGCCACTGGCGCCTTTAGCGGCTTCGACTGCTTGATTTATTTCCTCAAGTTCTAAACGCACTTCGTCAAATTCTTGCTTAGTCAAGCGTCCACGAGTCAATGCATCTGACAATCGCTTTTGAATCTCATCACGCCTGGCGCTAACATCGACAAAGCCTGACTTTCTATCAGTCAGGCTAGCTTCCATGGCTTTGATAATGGCATCGAGGTCAAATTGCAGCCTCAAATTTTCCCACAAATTCAGCTTGCCTTCAGAAGCGCTGAACACCGCCTTTTGATCGGCTACACTCTGCAAATCTTTCTTATAACTTTGCACTTGTAATTGAGTTAAACGGCCCGCATTGTAGGCTTCATTCATGCGTCTTTCAATGGCAGCCAGCCGGGCGTCTATGTCACTGATATTTCCGGAGCCAGCCACAGCAATGAGGCTCGTGGTGTCAGCGGCGATGGCAGGATAAAACGCACCAAGGGTGGTAGTACCAGCCAGTAAGGCGGCAGTCATACTTAAAAGTGAAGAGCGCTTCATACAATTCAAACTCCGTATCAAAAGACGTTCGTAAAAAAGTTGCTTGCCACTGCCTCTAGACAGATGTCAAAAGCAAAGCTTGCCACTAACTTTCAGATGCCTATTCTATTGCCTTTGTTCCAATTTGCATCAATCATTGAAGTATATAATTGAATGGTTAGACCCAAGAGAATTGCAAATGAAGCCAAAACTAAGTGCTGGTGGCGGCTGGCAGGCAATCGCTTAGTCGCTTATTAAGGCAAGAGAAGTTGGCCCTTGGCGTCTATGGCAAAAAATGCGTTCCAAAAAATGCCTGCAAGACCTGTGCTCTTGGAATGGGTGGTATGAAAGGCGGCATGGTCAATGAAGCCGGGCATTTCAAGGTAAAAAATGAAAAGTTAGGGCTGATCGTCGTCCACATTTTGAATTTTTACATGACCGCGATCATAGTCTTCTTGTGTCGGCAAAGAGTAACGCAAGCCTTCGATGCCGGCAAAATCTTCAGGAGAAGTATTCTTTACCAGCTGGCGATAAAGTTCCGCAGTGGCCAGCGAAATTATCATCTGCGCAGGTATTAAGCCAATGAATAACAAAATGGTGCCAACTGTGCGCAATGCGTGGAAGATCAGCATCATCAATAAAATGTTGATTCTCGCACCGCGACTGGCGATCCAGCTGGCGCGAAGAGATTCAATGGGTCCAAGAGATTTATCAACAACAAAAAAGGAATAGAACTGCATGAAACAGTTGACTATTATTCCGGGAATGACGAGAAAAATATAACCCCAGAAAGCAAGAACGTTATAACTGAAAGAGCCCAAAGCATATTTGATAAACAGCTGGTTGGCAGAAAATAAATCACCAACTTTCGCGCTGCCGCCATCAAGTACTTTAAGCTGAACGTTTACCATTCCCAGCTCCATCACAGCGCCAATTAACGCCGAAACTAGACTGGTTATTAAACCGTAGCAAATTTGCAAAAGAGGTTGATCTTTTGGTATGGCAAACCCAACCAGAATAAAAAAGAGACTAACAAACAAAGGTATAGCCCAGGAAATCAGCATCACCACCAATAGTGGCACAAACTCACGCTTGGTGCACTGCCAGGCCACAGACAGAGCTTTCTCTATTGAGACTTTTTCAGGAGCGAAAATAATGGCAGGCGATTGTGTCATTACACTGCACCCGGTTTAGCTTTTTTAGTCTTAGCCTCTACGTCAGTAATTTCGGTTTCATTTCTAAGAGCTGGTAGCACAGGTAAAAGATCGCCCCACAAGAAACCCTGACCATAGTTAATGCCCATCTCTTTTAGAAGAGGCAAATCCGCGCGGTCTTCTATACCTTCTGCTACTATTTCGGCACCAAGTGACTTGGCCACATTAGCCAACCGCCGTAATAGCCTCGCCTTAGACGGTTCACGAGAGATGCCTGAGACATATTTGCGATCGACTTTGACAAGATCTGGTTCAAGTAAAATCAAAGTTTCTAGCGAACTGCGGCCAAAACCTACATCGTCTATAGCCACAAGTATGCCGGCCTGTTTCAAACCAGAGATAGCTTCGCGCAAATAGCCCGGCTCGGTAATGAATTGCTGTTCGCTTATTTCCAGACAATAGACGGTGCCGTTGCGCTCTTGTGGAAAAATATCAATCAAATTCTTCACTGGAGTTTCGAGCAAAGTGGAGGGGAAAAGATTGACATGCAGGCGCATATTAGGCCCCACATTTGGTGCATCTTCAAGACACAACCGCAAGCATTGCAAGTCAACCGTAGTTAGAATATTGTTCTCTATACAGATGCGGAAAAAATCAGCCGGACTTTCAAAAGCGCCATCAGGACCGCGAGTTAGCACTTCATATCCGGCAATTAATTCTTGATTGAGATCCATTATTGGCTGGTAGACAGTGCGAAACTGCGTACTGTCGCATAACTGAGCCACAATATTTTTAGGCGTCGGTTCATCGTCTTCGATTTTTTCAACACCAAGATCTCGAGCCAATGAAACCCTATTCTTACCACCAGATTTACTGCGTTTTAGAGCGGTGCGCGAAAGGGTTACCGCTTCATTGACCGAGGCAATTTTGTGAGGCAAATTGGCCAGGCCGAGGCTGGCTGTCAGATGCACCACGTCTTGAGCTCCGCGTAAAGGAGCGTCAGCGATAGCAACACGAATGCGCTCAGCCACTCTCATGCCGTATGCAAGCTGGGTATCAGGAAGCAACACTAAGAATTCATCGCCGCCGACTCTCGCCACATGGTCAGAAGGTCGCAAGGTGCTTTTGATTCGCTTAGCGATTTCTTTAAGCACGATATCACCCGTGCTATGTCCAAAAGCATTATTGATTTTGTGAAAATCGTCGCAATTAATCAGCACAGCAATCAAGTGTGTGCCTGAGCGACCCACTCGATTGTCTTCAGCACGTAACACTTGCTCAAGACCTCGAGCATTAGAGACTTCGGTCAAAAAGTCAACATGGGCCAGCCGATCAAGCTGTTCTTTGGCTTCTGCCAGTTCAGCACGTAATTTTTGCACCTGGGGCCAATCTGCCAGGGAAGAGCCGCTTTCGCCGCTCTCACCGTTAGCGGTGTTTGCTGCACTCAGTGCAGACTCATTAGGGTAGCCATCATCATCTTCAGTTTTAATGCCTTCAATGCTGCCTGAATTTTTCAAGAAATAGACGCCGACAGCTCCAAACAATGCTCCAAGCAGCAAACAGATCATTGGCAGCGAATTGCCCTGGGCTTTGGCATCGCCGCTGTAATAACCTCGAATAGCTCTGTTTTGATCGTCTTCAAGACCAACTAACGACTGCGACAAGCGCGCGGCGTCGCGTAATTCTCTGGTGGTCAGCAATAGTTGTTTAGCTGATGCCGCCCCTTTTTCTTGCCGCAACCTGGCATCAGAATCAAGCTGATCTAAAGTCAACCCTAACTGGTTAGCCATAGCGCGAAACTGCTCGTCTTTACCAAACTGCCCGCCATCTAGACCTTGTAACAGAAACAAATGTTTTTTAACGCTGTCCTCAGAGTCGAGAAAGGACTGCAGTTGCAGCTTTTCGCCGGTGATTAGATAACGCTGGCTCGATAGCATCGTATCTTTGAATGCTTCGCGCAACTGCTGCAGTTCATGCACCGCCTGCAATCTGGTCTCTAGCCATCGGTCTGTATGGCTACGGCCCAAGCCCATCATGGCTGCCAGACAACCAGCCGCCATCAGAGACAAACTGACAAGCAAGAAGGTGATGCTCTTTTTCTGAAGCGAGTGATTGAGATTCATGACCGTCGGATAATATGCTCAGTCGCTAAATAAGACTGTACAAATGCAGGTTTCTTCTTTCCTATTACACATATAGGAGCAGAATTAAACTGGATCTATTACCAGAACGACCGCGGGCGATTAATGGTCTCGACCGTGCACTCCGGCAACTCCTTCTTAAATGCCGAAATTGCCTGATTTGCATAGTCGTCAAGGTTAATGCCACAGAGCCACAGATGTTTAAGATTCTTGAGATTCTTCAACTGCCGCAATCCGGCAGGTGTCACCTTAGTGCCAGACAAATCGAGAGTCGTTAGTTGTTGCATCTTAGACAAAGCCGGCATATCGTAGTCGCTAATCTGTTTATTACCAGCCAATGACAGCGAGTTGACGGTTTTCAGATTCACGAGGTCGGCAAAACCTTTGCTGTCAACTTTAGTACTGTCTAAATTTAGGCCTGTTAATTTAGTAAAGGGCTTCAACAAAGGAATTACATCATTACCGACTGCACAATCCTCAAGAATGAGGGATCGTAAGCTGACAGTAATATTTTTCGCCTGGGCCAGAGCTTTGATACCAGATACGGTGACCGGAGTTTTAGACAACTGCAGAGTAACCAAACATTTCCCACCAAGAAGTGGCATAGCTTCATCTCCTATGCCTGTATCCGCGACGAAAAGCTGCTCAAGTTTTTTCAGGGCGACAATATACTTAACGCCGTCAGAATCAATTTTCGTATGCTTAAGCGAAAGTATACTTACCGGCGATTTGGCTAAATATTTCAGACCTTCGTTTGTAATTTTTGTACTATCCAGACTGAGTACCTTAAGGTCGGCAAGACCTCCAATTATTGGCATTACCTTGTCAGTAATATCGCGGTTGTCACCAGCTTTGAAATCCTCAAGATGCGGTGACCTCGACAGGGCAGAAATGACTGTTTCGTCATCAGATCCATCAGGTAAAAGCGGTTCAGTTCTCACTTGAGGAGGAGTGGTGCTCAATGGCATATCAGCTGGCAGTGTTACCGGAACCGCGACACGAACAACTGGAGGTGCCGGTTTTACGACCTTTGGCTTGAGTAAAAAATATCCGGCAGTAGACAATCCACCCACCAGCGCCAGCACCATCAGCGATATCACGGCAATCTTAAGGTAAGGGCGAGAAGGTTCAGAATCTTCGTCATCTTCTTCGTCAGTATCGACACTATGATCAATGGGCTGATTGCGCCCTGTCAATGCACCAGTTTTCTGGCTGAGTACACCTGACTGATTTTGCGTCACATGCTGCGGTTTACGCCCAGCACTGGCCAGATCGACTTCTGTTTGGGCGTCAATATTTGCGGCCGGAGAATTGTTAATTGTGTAAGCCCGAGTACGCTCCTCACGAGTCAGATGTTGCGTCGGCTGTGATTTGCCTGACAAATATGATGACGGTGAATCAACTTCAGTCTTAGCCCCTTGCGAAGCCGAAACAATACTTACAACTGAGCTAGGAAGGTTAATCGCTCTGCCACTGCCACCACTGCCGGTAGCATTAAAAGCTTGAGTAGCACCACCAGGAGACAGGCCTAACTTCTGCGAAAGATTGATCAAGATGCTTCTGACTTCATCAGCCGACTGATATCGATCAGCAGGCGACTTAGCTAAAAGCTTGGCTACGACTGCTTCGAGCTCAGGAGGGAAGTCGAGCCCAAGAGACGCTTCTTTGAGCGAAAGTGGCTTCTCGGTCAAATGTTTGTCCATGGTCATAAATTTCTGCTCGCCCACAAAAGGCGGTGCACCAGTCAGACAAGAAAACATTACGCAACCAAGTGAATATAGATCTGAGCGATAGTCAATTTTAAAACTTTGAATCTGCTCAGGGCTCATATAGAGCGGAGTGCCGAGCGCTTCACCGGTCTTTGTCAGACTTTGCACTGTGTGATCATCTTCGTCGAGCAATTTGGCAATGCCAAAATCGAGCAATTTTACGTGCACACCATCTTCGCCCATGGCCAGCATGATGTTGCCGGGCTTAATGTCTCGGTGCACAATGCCCTTGCTGTGCGCAGCCGCCAGACCATCAAGTAATTCCAAAAATATGGGCAGGGCTTCGGCAACGTTTAGGGTAATGCGTTCGCGAATAACGTCGGACAGCGTCACGCCTTCCACATATTCCATGACCATATATGGCCGATCGAGATCGTCTATGCCAAAATCGTTGATGGCAACAATGGCCGGATGATGCAGTGCGCTCGATGCTTTGCCTTCCTGGTGAAAGCGGATGCGAGCCTTAGCCGACGCCAAATTGCTTTTCAGCATTTTGATGGCAACTAATCTGTCGAGAAAGACTTGATGGGCGAGATAAATAACGCCGAAACCGCCGGCACCAATAATCGAAACTAATTGATATTTACCGAGATAAAGCGTGCCGAGCATGTCGTCTTGCTCAGGAGAGACTTCAGCCTTACGCTTAGCCGGCTTTGCCGCAGGAGCCGAATTGTTATTCTGCTCATAGCCATCACCGAACGATAAAAAGGGCTCGCTGGGGGCGTCATGGGATGATAAATTCTCTTTTTCATCCTCGCCCATCTGCCTCGTATCCTCATTACCTGCATCAGTTCCATCGCTAAAATACGAATAAGAGCGTTCGCGCACTGTCGGTGACTTTTGACGATTACCTGGTTTTTGACCTGGAGGCTCTTCTTTATTATAGGACAGTCTTTGACCAGGGGCAGACGGCTGAGTCTTGTCGAGGCTGTCGAGGTCAGCCGGCGTTGACTTTTGCGTGCTTTCAGACTGGTCATTATGCATAATGCGTTTTAAGTGAAGGGTGCACCAAGAACGATACCATAGCAAATTAGTTCACTATCTGTGGTGCACTCTCAATCAACGAACTAAATGTATTTTGCCCAGAGAAACGCTGATGGCAACAGGTTTAATGACGCCACAAATTTCGACAAAAATAAAACCCGAAGCGTGAGCCTCGGGTTTTATCAGACTGTTCAGTCGAGCTAATCTAGTCGAGCTTATCTACGTAGTTAGTAGATGTAGAGCATCTCCCGGAACTTCGGCAGTGGCCAGAGAGCATCATCCACCACTGTTTCCAATTGGTCAGAAATTACGCGGACTGCATCCATGGCAGGAATTACTTCCTCTTGGTAGAACTTGGCACGCCTGAGATTATCAGACTCACCATGTTCACCGTGCTCTTCTTGTTGACCAGCCTTAATCACGCCTTCCAATCTATCCAGAGAAATCTGCAGAGTGGTGATTTCATCACACAGATGCTTGAGGAAATTCTCTTGCTCAGTGAGATTGATGCCATTTAAAGCGGCCTTGGTGGTGGCGATAGTCTGGGCCAGCTTCAACTGGTTATCGAGAGCAGCAGGAAGAATAATGGTGCGCGCAATGTTAGCAGTGAGCAATGACTCAATATTGATAGTCTTGCAATAAGACTCAAGATTGACGTTATAGCGACTGAACAATTCGTCTTCTTGGAGAACGGAGTATTTATTGAACAGGTCTTTGACTTCTTTCTCGTTTAACACTGGCAAAGCGTCAACGCTGTTCTTCAAATTAGGCAGGCCGCGGCGCTCAGCTTCTTCATGCCAGGCTTTCGAATAATTGTCGCCGTTGAACAAGATACGCTCATTTTCAATAAGAGTTTTGCGCACCACTTTCTCGACAGCAGCATTCACATCTAAACCGGTTTTGATTTCAGATGAAATTGCACTAGAGACAAAGTCCATTGACTCAGCCACGATTGTGTTGAGCACTGTGTTTGGCCAGGCAATTGATTGGCTAGAACCAACAGCACGGAACTCAAATTTGTTGCCGGTGAAAGCAAAAGGTGAGGTTCTGTTTCTGTCTGAATCATCGCGTGGAAGATCAGGAAGAGTAGAGACTCCGAATTGCAGCACTTTACCGATTTCGCCAAGAATCTCTTTTTTGCCCGAAATAATCGTTTGCACCACAGCGGTGAGTTTGTCACCAAGATAGATGCTCATGATTGCAGGAGGCGCTTCATTGGCACCAAGTCTGTGGTCATTGCCGGCGGAAGCAATGCTGGCTCTCAGCAAATGACCATACTTGTTGATGGCGCGAATCACGGCGGTTAGCACCACTAAGAACTGTAAATTCTCGTGGGGGGTGGTGCCTGGTTCGAGCAGGTTATTACCCTGATCGTCAGCCATAGACCAGTTATTGTGCTTGCCACTACCATTGACACCACTGAATGGCTTCTCGTGGAAGAGACAACGCAGCCCATGCTTTTGCGCAGTTTTGCGGAATACTTCCATCAAGAGCATGTTGTGGTCAACAGCGACGTTGCTGTATTCAAACACGGGAGCAACTTCAAACTGTGCTGG
This sequence comes from Cyanobacteria bacterium auto_48_18, assembly GCA_036170915.1. Taxonomy (GTDB): domain Bacteria; phylum Cyanobacteriota; class Vampirovibrionia; order Obscuribacterales; family Obscuribacteraceae. The sequence goes on along the minus strand of JAVHQC010000033.1, from coordinate 31,901 downwards.
AGCGACTTCGTTGTGACGGGTCTTAACCGGCACGCCAAGTTTGTAGCACTCAGCTTCGGTATCCATCATGAAAGCTAGAACGCGTTCCTTAATTGAACCCCAATAGTGATCTTCCATTTCTTGACCGCGTGGAGGCTTGGCACCGAAGAGTGCGCGTCCACAGTTGATTAGATCTGGTCGCGACATGTAATAGGCTTCGTCAATCAAGAAATATTCTTGCTCAGCGCCCACTGTGCAGTTAACTCTTTTGACTTCTTTGTTGCCGATTAACTTGAGCAAGTGAACGGTTTGTTTGTTTAATGCTTCAAGTGAACGCAGAAGTGGTGTTTTCTTATCAAGCGCATGACCTGAATAAGAGCAGAACACTGTTGGTATGCAAAGAGTCTTGCCGTTGGTGCTTTCCATCAAGAAAGCAGGGCTGGTTGGGTCCCAACCTGTATAGCCACGAGCTTCAAATGTGGATCTGATTCCACCTGATGGGAAACTTGATGCATCCGGCTCGCCCTGCACCAGCAATTTGCCGGAGAACTCTAGAATTGCACCACCATCGTCAGCGCTGGAGGTCAGGAATGAATCGTGCTTTTCTGCAGTCAAACCAGTCAATGGATGGAACCAGTGGGTGAAGTGTGTTGCACCTTTAGCCAGTGCCCAATCTTTCATGGCATTGGCAACAATGTCAGCCATTGATGGATGAAGTGCTTCGCCGAAGTCTAAACACCGTACCAGAGCTTTATAAACATGCTTAGGTAAGAGCTTGCGCATCACTGAACGATTGAAAACATTTTGTCCAAAAACTTCAGATACAGTGGTGCGAGTAAAGTCTACGGACATCTGCACCGGCTCACGACCTTGCACCGTTCTTTTAGCAGCGCCTCTAGCGTCTGCGTGGGGCGACGACGATGAGCGTCCCGTCATTGAATTGCCTCTCTCTTTTACTGTCATTTTCTTACCTCATTTAAAAACTATTTTCAGGCTTGCGAAGTTAGAGCCCAAGCGCTTTTAGAATTACTCTTTTCTTGCGCTGGCCATCGAACTCTGCATAAAAAATTTGCTCCCACGGACCAAGGTCTAACTTGCCGTCTGTCACCGGCACCGTTACCTGGTGATTGATTAAAATGCGCTTGAGATGAGCGTCTCCGTTATCTTCACCGGTATTATGGTGATGATAATCAGGATTTTCAGGCGCCAGTTTGTCCAGCCACTGATCAATATCCTTAATCAGGCCGGCCTCCCAGTCGTTGACATAAATGCCAGCGGTGATGTGCATGGCCGACACCAAAATGAAACCTTCTTTGAGCCCGGTTTCTTCTAAAAACTGCTGAACATCATCAGTAATACGAACGTGTTCACGCCGCTTTTTGGTGTCAAACCACAAATACTTGGTATGGGCCTTGAGGCCGTCTTGTACCTTCATATAAAATCTCCCGGGCACAATTTGCCATATTCTAGCCCACTGGCAAGCTGATGCGAGTACCCGAGCGCATTACCGTAACTTTTAAGGACAGTTCAGCAGTATATACACTGCATAGATTGCTGTTTTGAGTGGCGTACGTCGCCTTCAAAACACTAGATTGATATCAATCTGAATTTACAGCCAGAGGCCACAAGCCTCACAGGCGCAGAAAAAGCCCACCAAAACACCATCAAAATCGGTAAAAACTTTTACCCACCTGCCAACTTGGCAGTTGCACTATTCTGAATGGCCTTACTTAAGCTTTGCTGACCGCTAATTGCTTCTAAACTGCCCCAGGGCTTTGCTACATCAAGAGTTTTCAACGCCTTCAGGGCACTGCCATAATCGAGCGGCTGAGCCTGATCGAAGAACCAGCCCTGAACTCTGTCATATCGACCAGTAAGGCGCTGAGCTGTCTTTTCCGCATGGTCCACAATCACAGTACGCATACCAGGCTTGAACAATTCAGCCTTACCAGCGTTCTGCATCAAGGCCAACTCGTCACCGTGGCCCACATAAAATGCCACCTGATCGCCGCGTTTAATAATTCCCAGACCCTTAGTGGCCATAATGTCGTCTATAGAGGGCCTGGCACCGATTGTAGACTCCGGTCCATGAATATGAAATGGCACTTTGCCCGATTTGTTACTGCCAGGAAGCCATGGAATGTGGGTCTCGTTGCCGCTAACTGGTCGGCTCAGCTTGAGCGAATTTAAATCAAGGGTACGACCGGTCTCTACGCCTTTCCAGGCATGCTTTTCACCCAAAATGCGGCTGACCTCAAGAATGTCGATTCTGCCTTCACTTTTGAGAATGGAGGCAGGCAGACGCTCAGTGCCCGGGCCAATAAAAGCGACACGATCTTTCACAGGCATGATGACTTTATCTTCCACTGCGCGCCCGATACGGCCATACACAGGTGGTGCACCGAAAACCTTACTCGCTCCCCAGCCGCCTAAAACCATGCCTGGAGCAGCTTCTGTGAAGTTAGTCAGGCTGCGACCTAAATTATGGGAGCTCACTTGCGCCAGCTGATGGCGCTCTGACTCGGTGGATGCACCAGAAGCTTTACTTGCAAACGAAGAGAAAGTATCGAATGCTTCGTATCCCTGCCAGGCAAGACCAGCAAAGGTCACAGCTGTGGCCACTTTGGGAAATTTCAGGAGTACGGTACCCACCGCACCAATTGCTGCGCCGCCAGCAGCTCTAGTGAGCACCTCAGCCGGCCGTTCTTTTAGGTCACGACTTAACTCGTCATAGAAAGCTGATGGAGTCTGAGAAAGAGTGAGCGCGGTAACTTTAGCCACATTTTCAAAAGAACTATCACCGCTTTGAGCAGCAGAACCGTTTTGGTCTTCTGATTGTTTGGCAGTGTCTTTCGGCATCTCAATCTCAAGAGTTCTTAAGATCAGATACTAATTATTAAATAGCCCCCTGTCATTGGGGAAACTACGAGCCAATTTGCAATCAAGCCTTGTGATTGGTCGGGCCGCTCTGCAGAGAATTAAGGCCTTCAGCTGCATCGTGCTGAGCCGGATCAAGAGCCAGCGCCGCCTTATAAGCGTCGATGGCTTTGTCTGGCAAACCCTGACGGGCAAACAATTTTCCGAGGTGCGTATACAACGCCGCATGCTTAGGAGCTAATTTAATTGCTTCCTCAAACTCGCTGCTGGCCAGTTCAAGGTTTCCTTGAGACTCAGCCAACCAGGCCAGATCTACGCGCAAGGCAGCAACATTTGGTTGCAACTTAACTGCGGCTTCTAGCTGTTCGATGGCGCGCTTGGTGTCACCAGATTGTTTGAGTAAGAAAGCTAAATCAGCGTGAGAAAAAGCATCAGTGGGATCCATGGCAAAACTTGCCGCATACTCTTTTTCAGCTCGCTCAAAATTGCCCAGGCTGCCGTAAGCAAAAGCCATAGACCTAGTTACACGAGCATTGTTAGGCTGGTAACTCAAAGCCCATTGAAATTCGGTAATAGCTTCTTGCCATTTCTTTTCTTGCGCAATGGCGATGCCTTTTACATAGTGAACCTTGCAAGCTTTTTCTCTGAGTTTTTCTTTCTGCTGATCGTCGAGAGGAATGGGCTCTCCCAGACCTACCACCATCATGGCTTCGGCTAAGGCTTTCAGCGGTCTTCCTTGCATTAAAGCCACCAGCGCATAATCGCGATGCACCACCTTTATATTCGGCTCGCACATTATGCTGGCTTGCAGCTCAATCTCGGCCATCTCTGTATTCCAGCGACTCAGGTAAACCCGTGAGAGCTCATAATGATCGAGAGCTTCGTTGTGCAATGCGCTCAGTTCCATGGCCAAAGCGCGACGTTTAGACTCACGCTCAGCGTATGCAGCTGCTGCAATTTCAGCGGCTTTCTTTTCGGCTTCGGTGCCGATAACGATAGGAGTTACAGTTGCACCAGACGCGTTGACGGGACGCTCTGCGTTAATTGGAGTTTCGTCGGTTGAACTAACTGGAGTGTCTGGATTCTCGCCAACTGTAGATTCACCCTTCGCTTGTATCGGAGTGAAAGCGCCTGGTTTTTGCTCGGGAGTAGCCGAGGCAGCCAAAATGCCGGTGTTGGTGGCAGCCAGCAAAATGGCACAGGCGAACTGGCTAGCAATAGTTTTTTTCAACACTGACAAATTCCCCGTCCATCGAAAGCTTCTGCTTCATTATGGCATTGTAAGCATCACAGTTCACGCCTCAAAGGCTAATTCAGGTTCAGTGTTTTCCCCAGAAATTAATTCAGAGTCGCCTTAAACCACAGGAAGCGCGGCAGCAACTATTGCAATGCCGTTAGCTTCGGCAAATTTGACCATTTCATCTTGCTCAACCACGAGGGTTTCGCGTGCCTCAACAGCAAGCACGCCACCAGGATTGGCATTATCGTTAACCATCGACTGCAGCGTGTTCATACCAACGGTAGGAATATCAAAACGCTGGTCTTGATTGGGTTTTGAAACCTTGCATACGACCACGGGGCCACGGGCTAACTTAACTGCTCTTTTGATTGCTTCGTCAGTGCCTTCGATTGCTTCCAGCGCAAGAATCATGCGATCTTTGACAATCACAGTTTGACCGATATCCAGGCGTGCAATCTCACGAGCAACGCGCATACCATACTCAATGTCGGCATAGTCACCGGCCGAGGGCTGCAATTTAGTCAACACACCAATTTCAGGAAAGAGATGGCGCAAAAATTCTGACTGCGTTAGAACCTTCAGCCCGTGCGCTTCCATAATGTCACCAACAGCAAATTGAATGGTGTCATCATTAAAATTGGGAAGTTTACTCAGCTCTTTAACTGCCAGCCAGTCTAGTTTGTGTAACTGACGCAGCAAGTTGATCTTTGGCACTTTACCGATGAAAACTAAACCAGTACAACCTTCTTTTTTTAGCAAACCGATGCTGCGTCCGATTTGTCCTGGTGCCACCAAATATGTCTTGTCTGCGTGTGGTGTTACTTGCGCTTCTGCACTTTCAGAAAGTGCCAGAGCCACGACTTTGTATCCACGCTCTTTGGCTGATTGAGCCAATAGTGATGGCAGCTGCCCCTCACCCGAAATCAGACCTAATTTTCCTGTCACCACCCGCGTACTACTTTCATTGAGGGTAGAAATACCCATAACTACCACCTTTACGAAAAAATTCGCCCAACGAGAGAAAATTATTCCTAACGAACAGCGGTAAGTTTACCACGTTCTTGGCAGCCAGCCGCCATTTGCGGCTTTTTGAGAAGCGTTGTGAACAGTCTTGTCACCATGCGAAGAATGGCCATTCTGCTGGGTACCTATACCGACTAACCTCATTGCTTAAAGCTGCCAAAAGGTGAAACGATGCTCATAGATCGCACCGACAAACATCAGCCCAAAACTTAACAGGGTGCCTTTCATAGTTCGCAAACTGAAACGTGCACGCTTCAGTTTTACAAAGAGAGAACGTGATCGATTTCAAAACTGAAACGTGCACGCTCTACTCAAACTGCTCAGTTTTAGCCAGTGCTGTCACGCCGGCCATGCTGCCGAAGCTCATACTTTCCACCGCAGACGATGGCACTATGACAGTAGAAGTGCCACCATTTTTCATCACTTCATAAAGCATGTTCATGCCGCGCAAATGAACCGCCATGGGGTTCTTTTCGTACACGCGACCAGCATCAGCAAAACGTTGTGCGATGGCCATTTCAGAATCACCGAGAAGTATGCGAGCCTGACTTTCTCTGGCGGCTTGAGCGACTCTACTCATGGCGTCTTGTAGAGCATCAGGAATTTTAATATCGCGCATTTGCACTGACGAAACCTTCACGCCCCAGGGTTCAGTCTGGGCATCTAAAACGGCTGTCATACTGCTATCCAGCGCGGCGCGATCAGACAGAACGTGAGCGAGATCACTGCGTCCAATGATGTCGCGCAATGCTGTTTGAGCTGCACCAAGCACTGCCAGTTGATAGTCAGTGACTTTCAAAATGGCAAGCTGCGGATTTACGACAGTCCAGTAGATAACAGTGTCGACATTGACTGGCACATTGTCGCGAGTAAGCGTTTGTTCGGCGGTAATGTTGCTTGTGACTGTGCGCAAATCTACAGTAAAAGGAGTGGTCTCGAAAAATGGCATGAGGAAAAACAAGCCTGGACCACGAATGCCGGCAAAACGCCCAAGGCGCAAAACAACTTTTCGCTCCCATTCATTACAAACGCGCAAGCAGTAGCGCAAAAGCAGAAAAAGCACAAATGCGAAAATCACCAGTATGGTGAACAACAAACCCAATATTTCCATGCTTACTCTCCCTGCGGGATCAATCTTTTGCGGGGCCAATCTATCGCGCGAACATTGCGCCACTAATGCGAAACGATGAGACTAGCAGAAATCGAAGCTCGATCAGGCGAAGTGCCCGAATCGCAGTAACCTCTGCTTGACAGCAACGGCGACTATCGCCGTATTACCATAGAACGGGTGTATGCTTGACATTGGCATTTAAAAGCATTTAACTGTTTAATGATATTGCGCTGCAAAATTATCACTCGCGTCAGCGCCTGACCATGACGAAGGCAAAGCATGTCCATAAAATCTCTAGATCCAACTAAACTGGCCCTGCTCGCTGCTCTAGCAACAAGCTTCACATGGCAGGCGGCCTTCGCCCAAGGTGGTTTTAGCAGCACCAGCCAATCGGGACGCCATAAAGACCTAGGCGATGGCGCCAGTTTTTACATGGCCCGCAGGCAGTATCAAGTGATTGACGACTCACCCATCGTTAAATATAGCGGTGGCGCAGGCGGCGCTGCAGCGGGCGCGGTCGGCAATTCTAACTTGCCCGGTGGCCAGGCACCTTTGCAAAAGGCCGGTTTCACGTCATATTCGACCTCTTTGCCAACGATTACCGCTCCTTTGCCTAAAGTAAACAATGGCGTACCGGTACAGCCGGCTCCGGCGGCCCTTCCCAAGTCTTCAAGCGCTAAGGCAGGCAGCTTGAGCAAGGGCAAGAAGGTGTCCGCTAAACCAGTTGCTGTGCCTAGACCCGCTGAGCCTGATGGTATTCACGCTTACAACAGCTATAAAGGTTACAACCCTTCAGCCGCCCTACCCTACGGCGCTACCGTGCCAGGCGGAGCAGCCGGGTCGTCCATGTCAAGCTCGGGTAACGTCAAGGGCAGCGTGCTGCACTGGTCACGCAGGCGGCGCGGGCAGCAATAGCGTTACCAACCATTTACGCAATTCCACAAAGTGTACGGTCTCGCCAAAATCGTATGGTAATATTCTTCAAGTTGCGGCTGTAGCCCAGCTGGATAGAGCGCATGGCTACGAACCATGAGGTCGGGAGTTCGAATCTCTCCAGCCGCGATTTTAGAGCCGCCGGGCTCAAAGCAATTTGCCACTCCTGATTATAGGGGTGGCATTTTTCTTACCTTGCAACAAAAGCGCTGAGAACGCAACAGCACACGTGCCACCACTCGCTATACCACATAAGGGTAGGCTAACTTCATGACTATTGAGTAACAGGCAACCATTTTTCAAGCAACTTACGCAAATGCTCAGGCTCTACTGGCTTGGCGATATAGTCATCCATTCCCACCTCAAGGCAGCGTTCCCGATCGCCGCTCATAGAGTGCGCGGTCATGGCAATAATAGGAATGTGCTTGTTAGATAATTTCTCAGCCTCTCTAATTGCTCTCGTAGCTGAGAAGCCGTCAATCTCAGGCATTTGGCAGTCCATAAGCACGAGCGAATATTCAGTGTTAGCAACCGCTTCGATTGCCTCTCCACCATTGCTTACGATGTGAGCAGGAAAACCCAGTTCATCCAAATATAGTTGAGCAACTTTCTGATTAAGCGGATGATCTTCAGCCACTAGAATCAAAGCTTTCCGTTTTGCTGAGTTATCGGATGGAGAAGAGGTAAGTTCTTGCACTGACTTGCTTGTTGAGGTTTGGCTAGCTTGCATGATACGAAGTATTGATTCAAGCATAGCGGACTGTCTGACTGGCTTGGTTAAAAGCGCAATGCAACTAAAATCGAGTGCAGACGACAAGAAAGCAGGCGTCTCACAATCTACCAACAAAATCAACTTGGTATCAGATATGGTGCGGCAATTCCTCGTCGCCTCCACCAGCTCCACTCCAGCAGCCTGCGCCATTTCAACGTCTATGATGGCAATGTCAAAAGGCGCACCAGCTGCGGAGGCTTGACGCAGACTTATTAGGGCTTCTGCGAGTGAATTAGTCACGGCAGTGCGCAATCCCCAATTTTCCATATAGCCGAGAATAATCTGTCTCTCTTGCGAATCCTGATGCACAAGCAAGGCACGCACATGGTGCAACTTTTGACCGCCCAAAGCGATAGGACTTTCATCGCTTTTCTTTAAAGCAACAGTAAACGAGAAATTAGACCCTTTTTCAGGTACACTCTCCACAGAAATAGTGCCACCCATCAGCTCAACCAGCCGCTTGCAAATACTGAGACCTAGACCAGTTCCGCCGTACTTTCTACTGATAGAATCATCTGCCTGAGCAAAAGGTTGAAAAAGCTTTGCTTGCTCCTCCTGACTCAGACCAATACCCTGATCTGAGACAGAGAAACGTAAATTATAAATGTTTGAAATAATCGACTCAACGTCGGCCCGAATGACAACTTCACCTCGATCTGAAAACTTGATTGCGTTACTAGTGAGATTAGTCAGAATTTGCCTTAGTCGTGCTGAATCACCACGCAGTGTTGACGGAATCTGCTGATCGATGTTGGCCATAAGAGAAAGGCCCTTCGGACGAGCAGTGGCCGTAAACAAATCGCAAATGCTTTCTACCACCTGCACCAGGCTAAAGTCGTTCATCTCAAGTTTTACATGACCAGCTTCCATCTTGCTTAAGTCTAGAATATCGTTCAGCACCGCAAGCAAAGTCTTAGATCCCTGACGCAAATTCTCCACGTACATACGCTGAGTACTATCCAAATTGGTTTTCAGCAAAACATGGCTTAAGCCGATAATTCCATTCATTGGCGTACGAATTTCATGACTCATATTTGCTAGAAAAACAGATTTTAGCCTTGTGGCTTCGTTTGCTTTCTCCAGTGCTTCCGCCAGTTCACTAAGAAGTCTTTTTTGATCGTCAATATCACTGCAAATGCCGAACCACTTAAGCACCTTGCCGTGATGATCAAGAAGCGGGGCTCCCTGACTGAGATACCAACGATAAGTCCCGTCTTTAGCAATTAGTTGAAACTCTTGTTTGTATGGCCGAACATTCTTGCAGCAATCAACCCAGTGCCTGAGGGCCCGCTCTTGATCTTCGGGTAACACAGCAGACGCCCAACCCATGTCATTTGCGCTGTCCACAGGATGTCCTGTATATTTTTCCCAATTAGCATTTATGTAGTCAACTTGCCCTTCAGAGTTTGTGGTCCAAACTATGGCCGGCACCGTTTCAGCTAAGGCCTTAAACTCAAGCACCGTCTGGGCCAAAGCACGCTTAGAATCTTCTGCTTTATGTTGCGACTTTTCAAGCTCTATGCGCTTGCTCTCGAGTTGTTCAGTAAGTTGCGTTATTTCTAGTTTTGCCGCGTGCGACATCAGAGATAATTCTGACTCTGAATTGCCAATATTATTTACTGACGCAATCGCCACAGTGAGTCCGTCAAGCACCGTGCAAGTGAAACCAACATCGAGAGTAATCTTAGTTTGGTCTTTTCTCAAACCAGACAATTCGTACCTGACGACAGGAATGGCATCATTGAAATTTTTAAAAAGTTCAGTCTGCTCAATGATGGTCAAGGCATGTGGAATAATCGCTTCAAATAATTGGTCACTTAATTCGCCCTGAGCATAGCCAAACAAAGATTCGGCGGCCGAATTGACGAGCAATATTTGACTGCGGTCATCGAAAACAACAATTGCATTCAACGATGCATCAATTAACAGTCGATGCCTACGCGCGAAACTTAACCTGGATGACAATTCATGCTCGTCGACCATATTTCCCTCAAGAGCACCTGTAGACAGGTAATTCCGCAGCGCCTTTTGATGGGAGCAAATCAATTATAAGCTTAAGTGAAGCTAACCGCACTATATCTAGTGCAGCGTTCTACTAATATGGGCTAAGCAACTATCAGGTTAGTCTGACAGAGCTTTTTTCAATGCACCCTCGCGGTGCGCCTTATCACTTTCAATTTTGTCTGCTACAGCCGGCGGCTTCAAATCAACAGTAACCTTGGCAATCTTTCCCGTAAATTTGAACGGCACAGGGCAGTCTTCGATAACTGGTGTGCCGAGGTCGCATCCTACGTCTGTACCTTCATCGGCAGAGAAGAAATACCCCTCGGTCTTATCAATTCGGCCTTGCGCGACTTGCTGGCCATTAACTGTTATTGTGCCGGTGCCGCCTTTAGAGGCGCCCCCACCATCGTAGGCAAAATCAAAACGAATCGTAGCTGCACCAGGAGCTACCGGTTTGGTGGCAGATATGGTGTATCGCTGCTGACCGAGCCAATTATACGTATATGTCGGCTTGCCGTCTTTCAAATAAAGGCTCCATCCACCGAAGCGTCCGGCCTGTGCTATTAAGGCACCATCAGCGCCACCATCAGGAATTTTCGTTTCAGCTGTAATGGAGAAAGACCGATTTTTTAAATTCAGGAAAACATTCTCCGACAAACCGGTCATGCCTTCATAGAGAGCTAGTGATGTCTTTCCGGCCATGAGATCAGGACGCCCTACCAACTCAGCGTTAAGCCTCTCTAGCATTCGATCATCAAGCGGCAACACATTATATTTGACGGCCTCGGTCATAAATAGCGCTTTCATTTCCTTGAGTTTATCGGGCATGGTTGCTGCAAGATTGTTCTTCAAACTAAAGTCTTTTGTGGTGTCATAAAGCTCCCACTTATCTTCAGCTAGCGTGTTTCTTGGTTTAGCTTCCCATGGGGCTTTATGCACAGTTCCTGCTAACCAACCATCGTGATAGATCGACCGATTAGCAAAAATTTCAAAGTACTGAGTGGTGTGGTGGCTCTTTGCTTTTGCATCGTTGAATGTGTAAAGCATGCTTGCTCCTTCAATGGGAGTTTGCGCAGCGCTATTCACCACTTTTGGCTCAGGTAGGCCAGCTGCTTCAAGAATGGTAGGGGCGATATCAATAATATGATGGAATTGAGTGCGCAAATCGCCTTTTGCCTTGATGCCTTTCGGCCAATGTATAGCGATACCATTCTTGGTGCCACCATAATCAGAAGCAACTTGCTTTGTCCATGTATATGGAGTGTCACCAGCCACGGCCCAGCCGGCAGCATAGTGACCGTAAGAATTTGGCCCGCCTAATTCATTGTAATGCTTGAGAATGTCGGCCACAGATTCTGGTTGGCCATTGAAATAGCTCATCTCGTTAAAGAGTCCGTTGAAGCCACCTTCAGCACTAGCTCCATTGTCGCCAACCACGTAAAAGATCAAAGTGTTATCTAGTTGTCCATCTTTTTCAATTGCATCGACCAACTTGCCGACATTATGATCAGTAAACTCGCCGTATGCAGCAAACACTTCCATCTGGTGAGCGAAAAGTTTCTGCTCATCTGGAGTCAATTTATCCCAGTCTTTAATGGCTTCTGGTTTAGGCGCAAGAGTTGTTTCTTGCGGCACAATTCCCAATTGCTTTTGACGTGCAAGTGTTTCTTCGCGCAGTTTATCCCAACCTTGATCAAATTTGCCTTTGTATTTAGCAATCCACTCTTGTGGTACGTGGTGCGGTGCATGGGTGCCACCAGGAGCAAAATACATAAAGAATGGTTTTTCAGGAGTCAATGCCTTTACATAATTCATCCAACCGACAGCTTTACTGGTCATGTCAGGAATCAAATGGTAATTAGGATCTTTAGGCGTTTCGACCTGGTTTAAACCATCGTAAATTGTTGGCGCCCACTGGTTGGCCTCACCACCAATAAAGCCATAAAACTTGTCAAAACCAGCGCGAGTGGGCCACCGATCTGTAGGACCTGACGGGCTTACTTCCCAAACGGCAGTCTCGTGTGACTTGCCAAATGCTGCTGTGGCATAGCCATTCAATCTCAGCATCTCCGCCAGTGGTGCCACAGAGTTTGGACGCTTGCCAGTGTTTCCAGGAAATGCGGTAGCTGTTTCTGTAATCGATCCCATGTTGCACATATGATGATTGCGGCCTGTGAGAAGAGCGGCTCGAGAAGGTGAGCAAAGTGCCGTTGTATGAAAATCGTTATATCGAAGGCCGTTGTTGGCCAACTTATCTAAAGTTGGCATATTGACCGGTCCGCCAAATGCGCTTGACTGACCAAAACCCATGTCATCGATCAAGACAATCAAAACATTAGGTGCGCCGGCAGGAGCCTTTACCTGAAAAGCCGGAGGAGGAGTGGCATTCCGTGCGTCAAGAATGGTTGAGTGCGCGTAACTTGGTTCAGCAATGGGCAAAGTTGTGCGGTCCATTACTTGCTCGGCGTATGCAGGTCTAAGTGGCAGGCTGCCACAAGTAATAACTGCTAAAGCTACAGACCATGCTCTCATGACGAACGATTTTTTTGCTACCGAATTCACCAGCCACTCCTTCTAAGTTGCTACGCGCTGCGTTCGAAGATGCAGCAGCCGGCATATTATAGCTCATCGGTTCAAACGTATTATTAGTCGCCTTCTGCAGCCACCGGTGTAGGGCTGGCTCTGCTGACAACGGCTCAATGAAACTAGAAATTTCTCCGCCGCGTGAAGTCATGACGGCGCCAGTTTATCTAATTTGAAGCCGTACTTGAACGTGCCATAGTCTTGGCCCAGTTGACACCATATGTGCCATCAGACAATTTCTGCCATACAATTTCTTTGACAGGAGTATTTTGTATGTGATGGTAAAGCACTGCCACACGCTCGAAAAATCCTCTGGTGTGAAAAGTGTTCGGCAGCTCCAGTGATACCACATCTAGGTGGTGACAAAATTCGTGCACCAGAGTGCTCAAGAACGTGCCATAAGACGAGGTTTTCTTTTGCACAGCAGTCTTCATGAAGAGGCGAATCAAAAGAGTCTCTGGATTGTAATCACCAAATGTCTGGAAGATCCATTCGCCTTCTGTTTCTTGGGGCCTCACACTGAGAATTCTCACACTAGGGCGTTTGACCTGATAAAAGTCGCTCAAGGCATAAATGATCAATCGACTTGCAACAAGGACAGCTTTGCGATCTTCCGCTACCAGAGCATCTTTTAGCTGCAATGCATACGAGCGAAAGGGCTCAGCGGGCGGCAGGTCAACTGCCCTCATGTCGTCACTGCGAGAATACTCGTCTTTCTCGGCCCGCGCTCTTGGAAGTTTTTCAGTTTGCATTCGTTCAGCAGTCTCGAGTTTGCAGCATAAAAATTATAACGGATCAGGGAAAACCCTGGAGCGTTAACTCGACCATTGCGCCTATGCTGTTTGAGGAGTTTCAGTTGGCAAAAGATCCACTTACACTGCACCACGGCTATTGCGTGAGTGCGGCAACAACAGCTGGAGTAAACATGAACCCACTCAATTGCAGATCACAAATTAAACGAAAATTCTTAGTGCTCACCTTGGGCTTATCCTGCGCCGGCTTTGGCATAAGTCCTGCGCTGGCGCAAAACCTACCCAATCTAGTGCATGGGCCGTCAACTGCTCACCTGGTCACTCCTCAAAACAAAATTAGCGGGCCGTTTACCAGCGGCAATCTTTCTGTTTACCTGATTCATGGCAAAGACACTTCAAAGTTCCAAAACTTTCTTACATTGCAAGAAGCTTTAGATAAGAAGCAAGTTGTGGTTAAAGAAACAGGCAACGTCAATGAGCTTGCTATTCAAAATACTGGCACGGCTGCAGTCTTTATTCAATCTGGTGACATCGTCAAAGGTGGACGGCAAGATCGCACAATGCAGTACGACATGATTGTGCCACCAAAATCAGGCATGCTGCCGATTAAATCATTCTGTGTTGAACATGATCGCTGGAGCAAACGCGGCAGCGAAGACGATAGCAAATTTAAAGGGTCTAACTATCAACTAGCAAGCAAATCTTTGAAGATGGCGGCGAAATATTCAGGTAATCAGCAAGAAGTGTGGGATGTGGTGCAAAAGGTCAATGCAGCTGGCCGGGCAAAAGCTCACGTTTCGCAAGCGCAAAGCGCGGCATGTCCATCGCCCAGCAGTTTACAGTTAACGCTTGAAAATGGAAAAGTAAAAGAAGCATCGCAGAAATATGTTCGTGATTTGCAAAGTATTACTGACAAAAAAAGTGACGTAGTTGGATATGCATTTGCTATTAACGGCAAGGTAAACAGTGTTGATGTATACGGCAGCAATGCGCTCTTTAAAAAGATGTGGCCCAAATTGATAAGCGCGTCTGCCACTGAAGCGCTGACAGAAAGCGAAGTCGGCAAGAAATATGTTGTTCCGAAACCTTCTGCTATCCAAGAATGCATTGATGATGCAAAAACCGCAAAGATTCAAGCAAAAGCAACTGGTGGCAAAAGTAAATTAGTGATGCAAGAAACTAGAAAAACAGTTCTCTTCGAAACACAAGATGCCGCAGCTGCGGGTGGCTGGGTGCACCGCAATTACATGACGAAATAATTGGGCCATTAGCTAACTGCTAATTTCAAATAGCTGACGCATTGTAGCAGCCGCCTTGGGTGTAAAATCACCCTCGACGGCTGCCACCACCTTTAGTGCTAGTTCCTGGCTACCGATCACTGATGAATCTAAAGTTATGTCATAAGTAAGATACTCATGCACCCATTTTTGCGAGCCGCGCGCCCAGCCGGTTAGCCTGTCGCCACGCAATATCTCACGATGAGAGAGAACGCGATCATCAGCGAAAACACCAACAAAATAAGATTCGAAAGGCGCCAGCGCCTTCAACCCTTCAAGTAGCCAGAGCTTAGACCAGGTTACGTCATCAGCGATAACGTTGAAGCCGGCATTGAGATAAACAGCAATGGCATGATATCTGGCAATCATGATTTGATCGAGAATTGGACCGGGAACAATACGCAGAAAGGGTTTGTCGTCGAATACTTCTTCTACCCATGTATAAAAGCTGGCATCGACTGTGGTCAGATCCAATTGATTTTCTGGCATGGTCATCCAGAACATATCAATTCCCATGAGCAAATAAGTATCGGTGAACTGTCGCTGTATTGCTTTCGCTAAGCTGGTCTTGCCCGCACTGCTAGCGCCATTGAGAATTACTATTTTACCTTTATCCATGTATGCATTTTACACCAGCGTTGCAATCATTCGAGAAGAATTGTTTGCACTTTTCAAAACACGTGCTATATTGAAAAAACGTCCTCGCCCCAAAAGGTGTTTTCAGAAATGATCCGTTCACTACAGCATTGCCTCAGCAACAGTCAGCAGTTTAGCTGGCTGAATTCGCTGCGTCATGGCACTGCTCTACTGAATTGCAAGGATCTTTCCAATGTTGTATTTAACTCCTCCAACCCGTCACACCCGCGTAACTAATTCGTTCGAGAAAATTTTCTCGGGAATTAAGCCATGGGGTAGACGGCCTGTTTTGGGTACAGGAAGCGGAAGGTTCGAGTCCTTCATTCCCGAATTTTTATGCGCGCTTTATTGCGCTATGGCTCAGTTGATAGAGCATTCGTCTGTTACACGAGTGGTCTCAGGTTCGAGCCCAGGTAGCGCAGCTTTGGAGATGATCCGAATTGGAAAGGAATTCGTTTTGAAAACGAACGCGGGTAAAATCCGTTGCAGGTTCGAGTCCATGCCATCTCCGTTTTTATTGAGTCGTCGTCTAATTGGCAGGACACCGGCCTTTGAAGCCGAGAATCTTGGTTCGAGTCCAAGCAACTCAGAATTGTGGCTATCGTCCAGCAGTCTAGGACGTCGGTTTGTGATATCGAAAACGTGGGCGCGAATCCCACTAGCCACCCCAAATGCGCACTTAGGAAAGACAGTAATCCAGCTGATTGCAAACCAGTAATGCAGCCGTGCAAGTCGGCTAGTGCGCTCCAACCGGGATTAGGAAAATTGGTAAATCCGCCCGCCTTAGAAGCGGTATTTTCTCAGTTCGAGTCTGAGATCCCGGACCATGCGAGAATCGGTTAATTGGTAAACCAACTGACTCCAAATCAGTGACTGAGCGTTCGATTCGTTCTTCTCGCGCCATGGAGAAAATCCGAAAGGTTAGGAAGCTGTTTGCTAAACAGTTGCCCGAAAGGGTTGTTGGTTCGATTCCAACTTTCTCCGTATGCCATTGTAGTGATTGAGGTCAACACGTGCCGCTGAAGACGGCGAGAAACTGGATCGATACCAGTCGATGGCACCATTATTTAGGAATAGAGAGACAACAATGCGGAGGATGGAGGTCTAAATTATTTGCTATCGCCGATATGACGAATCGCAGAGAAATATTCAAAAATTTCTCTGCGATTTAGCGAGGTCAAAAAGTATCCAAGCAAACGTAGCCTAAAAAACCCCAATAATAGGTGGTACCATTTCCATACTTAATAGCTGCTGGTGATCAATATGTACAAACTAATATTAGTTTCTATCCTGGCCTTGACCACTTCAGCCGCAACTCCGGCCATGTCGGCACCAACCGACACCCAATCCCACACGGCAACAGAGTCTTCAAAATTGCAATTCACTTTCAATGGCAAAGAGTACTTTCACCGCTGGTCAAAAGCGAATCAAAACGAATTTACTCCCGAAGGCCAAACTGATTTAGAAAAATGGCAAGACATGGTTACCATTAACGTGGTGCCCAATACAAATACAGGCGAAAAACTTTCTGACTTTGCCAATCGCGTGCTCAGTAATTATCAAGCCCACGGCAAAATTATTCGCACTGATTCCAAACCAAAAACAGCCACTACACTGGCTGAGCACTTAGCAGTTTGCATACTGGGCGACCCTAAATTTGTTGAAGTAGTTTTTTCTAGATTTGTCATTGTTGATGGCAATGCATTGGCAATCATTTATTCTCACCGTGTTTATGGTGAAAAAGTGGGGCAAGAAGCCGGCAAATTTCTTAGAGAGAACGGCACCACTATCGAAAATTTCCTGATGGCATGGGACAAAATGCCGCATGCAGATAAGTTACTCAGTCTGCCGCAAAGCAAATAATCGATTACTGTTTCTTGGGCTTTTCGCTAGTTAGCTGCTGCCACCACTTGGCGATGATGGCATCATCAGGGTCCAGCTCCATAGCGTGCTTCGCATCGGCGACTGCACCACTGTAATCGGTTTTCTCTTGTTTCAACTGAGAAAGATCACACCAGGCTCTGGCGTAGTCAGGGTTAAGTTTCAAGAGTTTTTCAAGCATATTTTGCGATTCAGATAAGCGGCCACTATTGCGATAAACCATGGCAAGTTGGCGATAAGGCAATTCAAATTCTGGCCAGGCGGCGATGCACTGCTTGAGAATACGTTCTGCTTCAGGACGATTGTCTTGATTGAGCCAGTAGCCCGCACTGTATAATTTGACGGCTTGCTTCGATGGTTCTTGCTTCGGAAATCTAGCAGTCAACATTTTTTTTGCTAAAGAAGCAATCTCGCCATCGCCATCTAGAGCCTGTGCCTTCTGCAGCGCTAAACGACCTTCCTCAAAACGACAAACCTCACGCAACTGACTGGCTAACTGCAAATACTCACGCGCACTTAAGTCATCGGGCAATTTGTCAGGCAGAGGCGTTCCACGTTTAAATGTGGTGGTGATGCGATGGCCGTTGCGCTCTAAAACAATCTTTGCTGTTGAAGACTCTGTGCCGTCCAACAATCTGCGCATGCGTTCTGACGAAAGACCAGAAGTTGAGACACCATCAACCGAAATAATGCGGTCGCCCTCTTTAATATTCTTGGCAAAATATGCCGGGCTATACTGAATAGTGCTTTCAACTAAATCGGCCACCATTAAAAATCCGCTGTAGCCTCGAGGCCGCTGCCCACTTTCTTGCAGAGACGCAATGTCTTTATCAATATGACTGATCAGTTTAACGTCACCTGAAGCCTGTAAGAGCGATTTTGCCAGCTTAAGATGCGGCAGCGCGTTGACATCAAATGTCTTAGTCTCAGCTTTAGCCATCTCAAGCAACTCATGACCAGCCAGAAGCTTGGTTTTAGCTATCTCGCCCGAGTCGATTGTAGAAACACCGTGGTCGGCCGAATTCAAAGTGCGAATGTAAGTGATAAATGACAGACAGCTCAAGGCACCAACATAGTGCTTCTCTTTCATTCGCAGATGATAAAGCTCGCTCAAGTCTGAAAGTTTGACCGTCTGGCTCGCTTTGACCTGCTGCCCGATCTTCTCAATAAGAATATGGTCTTGAGTAGATTCGATGGGTGGCTTATTGGTGGTCAAACCCAAATAAAGCAAAAGAGTTATTAGGCGCTGTTTTTCAGCGTCAGTAACAGTGGCCCTACTCGAGTTGGCAGCCCTCAGAAATCGAGATGTACGGTCACCTTGACCGTCGGCCTGCTCACCGGTGAGCGACAGAACGCCCATTCTCGGCAAGGCAAATGCCGGTGTTGAGGTAAGCGCTAAAACAGAGCTGAGGCCAAAAATTTTGAGTTTCGTCGCTTTCATTTACTCAGGCTATCATATAGTCAAACGATCGACCGCTTAACCAGACCCACTTCTTGCGAATTAAATCCAGGAAATACACAGTCGATTCTTCGATTATCAAGTGCTCGTACCAATATTTCGCTCAAAACTGAACGATAATCGAAACTTATTGGCAGCCCGGCGGGTCCGAAGAGGTCAACCTCTTGACCCTTACTGAGCAGTGGCAGGGCGCCGTGAATCTGACCACCAGCAATGCGCTCGCCTATAGCAAAGGCCGTAAAGCCACGCCCATGATCGGTGCCAAGAGAGCTGTTTTCATAGGTACGTCGCCCAAATTCCGTGATCACAATTGTTGTTACGCGGTTACGAGTGCTGCCCAGGTCTTTGTCAAAAGCGGCTAGTCCTAGAGCCAGCTGTTCAATGCTGTCAGCCTGCAAGCCGGCGGCACCACCTTGAAAGAAATGAGTGTCCCAGCCGTTCAAATCGAGGCAGCTTATTTCAAGCCCGACATTGCCTTTCAGTAATCGAGCCAGCTCTTTAAGCCCATGACCAAAGGTGTTGTCTGGATAAATCGCACCATTGGCGGGGCTATATGTCTTTTGTTGCAATTTTTGCACACGCTTAAGCAAGTCAAGGGTAGTCTTGCCTGGCTCAGCCAGTAAAGCCGTTTCAGCCTGATAAAGCTTTGCCAGTGCAGCTGCTACTAATTGTGTATCACCGGCCGGCGCGCTTAACTTGATGTCGTCTAACGATCTAATTACGCTAGCCGCCGGTGCGCCGCGTAGAACCTCAGGTAAAGCTGTTCCGATTGCCACTGCTGATAGTGGCGTCTGCTTTGATTGAGTGCGACTGGCCAGATGCCTTCCCAACCAACCACCACCCAAGCTGTGCCTGCATGATTCACCATGTTCCATTTGATCCTGGGCGCTGAAGTGCGAGCCTGATTCGTTATCAGAGCCGACCCCCTGAACCATTCCCAACCGCCCGTCGGCAAAAATTGGCAAGAGTGGTGCCATTTTAGGGTGGAAACCATAAAGGTCATTGAGCTTAATGGCAGATTCAGACGATTTGCCCGGAGCCTTAATAGCAATAGTTGGTCGCAACTTATAGTATTCGTCCATACCGTAAGGCACCAGCATATTGAGTGTGTCGGCACCACCACGTAAGAAAATGCAAACTAACGATCGATTAGCACCAGTTGCTGTTGCATCATCGGCAAAGGCGAGCCTGCGCAAAAACGATCTGCGTGACTGACTATGTGATTGTGACTGAAATGCAGACTGATTTCGAGGTTCCACGTCAACACCTCTGAAAAGCAGGTGATGAAAGCATCAGGCCAACAAGCTCGGCGTCACGACTCTCGCCTGGCTTGATACTTAAGTGACCGTGGAAAGCCTCAAGCTCATGCTCGTTAGGCTTGCGGCCGACAAAATGAGCGAACATTTTTTCCGCATGCAAACCCTTTCCCTGGCCCATTTCTGCACCCATTGCCTGGGCTAACTGCGGCAGCGAAACAGAAACTTCGGCAATGTTACCGGCACAAAGACTGAGAGCAAAGTTCCAACGCCAGAGCAAAGTCGACACCCAATAAGAAGACTGATCAGGATAGCCGTCCGGTGTAGGAAATTCAAACGGCCCATGACCCATTCTAGATAGGTATTCAGTCAGCGATGAGTGAGCATAGGTATCAGCAGCTAGACTGCGAAGAGCACTGGCAATGTAATGAAAAGGCCTTTTTATTTTCGCCGCCGGATATTGGTCAAACTGAGGGCTAGAAAAAATAGCTAGCAACATTGAACGAATATCGCCACCAGTCGAACTGAAAGCTGTGGCTACTTTTTGCACCATTTCTGGTGGCGGCTTATCGCTGACAAAATGGGTCACCATTTTAGTGGCAATATGTCTTGCGGTTGATGGATGTTTGCACACTATATCAAGCACGCTGTCTAGATCACGCTCACCCTGGCCAGCAGCAATTCTGTGACCTAAAACCAGCTTGGTGCCGTTATCGTGTTGATCATTATCAAAGTAGACTTGGCCGCGTTGCCATGGCGAATGAATGCGCCAGCCCGTCAGGCAGCGAGCAACTTCATAAACATCTTTTTGTTTGTAACCGCCGTCGACACCCATGGTATGCAATTCGAGTAATTCGCGGGCATAATTTTCGTTTGGTATCGCATCCGGTGACGCGCGTCGATTTTCTTTACCATCTAAGTAAATCAACATTGCCGCAGATGTTGCTGATGCAGCTATTAGATTTCTAAAATTACCAAGGGCATTAGGGCGAATCACTTTGCGATCATCAAAGGCTTTAGCATAAATTGCGTCGCCTTTATTAACATCAATATTCAAATGGTCGGTCCAAAAACCAACCATCACTTCAAGCAACTGCCGCTTGCTATAAACAGCCCGCAGTAGCATATGCCGCACAAGCTCATCGCGCAAGACTGGCTTTTTAAATTCGGCACAGGTGCCAGGGTCTAGCCACAGAGTCTCGAATCTACGCGCCCTCAATTCGCAGGCACCATCATCAATTTTCTCTGGACTCAACTGCTCCTGCAGCCACTGATCACGACCACATTTTTTCAAATAATCGAGGTCGCCTGGCCAGATGCCATAGGTGGCCCGTGAGAGTAAGTGAAAATCTCTATCAACTGCCGCATCGTGGGCAATGCCAAATTTTTCAGGAATTGTCTGCCCAAGTTTTTTGCTCAGTTCGCTGGTTACTTTCTCGCAGCCAAACAAAGGGAAAGCGCTTGTCAGCGCCGCAATTTTAAGCAAGTCGCGACGGTTAAGAGCCATTATGCCGCTCCGGCTGTAACACCTAAGTCGGGGTTATCCAGAGGCCGGGCTCTTCGCTTCCTGTTTTTAAAGGCACGAATGGACGCGCGTAACGCGCTACCTGAACCAATTATTAGTGCGGCCGGTAAAATTAGAAACCAGCCTAGAATCGGCAACAAAAAGGCAAGTTCTAATACCACACTGCCACGAATGGTAGCCTGCCAGGGCCGGTCACAGTCAGCCGGTGACGGTAACCGTTGGCCAATAGCGGTCGTCAGGCCGGCAATGCCAATGCTGGCGTAGAAAACAAACAAGCAAACTATCAGAAGGGTAATTAACCCCCCTAAAACTTTACCGGTAGCAGCGGCAGCAAAAAATGCAATTGCAGCAATGGGAATGCCTACCAGGAAAGGTTTAAGCAAACCGCCAGCGCAGTCCACGGTAGTACTGGTAACAGCCTCAGGCCAAAGCCCGCGACAGAGCAACCACAACCCGGGAAGGGCAATTAAAAAGCCTACCACTGTCAGAAAAATTGCAAGGGTATCCGCCATAATCATAGTCGCGCCCTCATCTGCCTTTAATGTTTGTACCGCAAACAGGCCCTTTGCTAACGACGGCGATCAGTATTCAATTTCAAAAGTTTCAAACCAGCGCTTAAATACAGCCTCGGTATCTGGAAATAGCGATGCCTTATCTTGGACAAGCAGAGTAATGTATCCACCTTCTACTGGCGTGACATAAGCCAGTCCCTTCATCTGATAAAAGCCACCATAATTACCGACAAATTCAGTAGCCTGATAGGTGCGTCCCTTAAAAGTAAAAGGCTCGAAGTTTTCCGCCATGTAATCAAGGCAATTATCCACAAATGGCTTGAGCAGCAGCTCCATCATGGCTCTGGGCTTGAGAGCAGGGTCACCTGGTTTTTTAATCAAGATGTTGATCACCACAACTGGTGAGCGGCCATCTTCACGGCGCGGGCCCACTAGCGAAAAAGTTTTGCCGAATGGAGCGTCAACCTGCGAAAACAAAAAATGAGGCAGCGGCATCATTTTAAATTTGTGTTCATTAGTGCCAAATTCCTGCAGTTTATTTGGCAATCTGGTGAGCTTTGCCGCCTTTACCAGACGAATATCAGAGTCAACGCCCTTAGGTTTAACGATACCCTTTAAATCAAGGCAGCTTGTTAACAGTGTGCATGCAGCAACACTAGCCAGGGTGACCCTGCCCGGCAAGGTTAAAAAAGTGCTTTTAAGAATTGACCGCTTCATCAAACCGTACCACTAGGTAGATTCATATCGTACAGCGCACTCAACAAAAGGCAAAATCTAGTTGAGAGAGAGTCGACCCAAAACTCATCAGTAACAGCAAGCCGCACAGGGTTATAAAGGGTTGTCGGCCTTCCCTGTTTGACAATTAACGCCAAGCCGGGCTGGAACGTCAAGAGCGCCCGATTTTAAATATCTTACCGACCGAGCAGGTATAATCTCGATCAGTCTAGTTATATAGCCAAAAGAGGTGGAATTTTGCCGCTGTTCATCCGACTTCAGTCATCTTTGCTTTCGTCAATAATGCTTCTGACGCTAATTGGCGCTCCCATGCAGTCGGCACATGCTGCCACACCGGCGACTTCAATGCCTTCAGGTGCTCAGAATGCAGAGCCTGTGGCCGACCTTGACACCATTTTTAACGATTTGCAGAAACTGGTGAAAGAGTTTTATCCAAACGTCAAAATGACAATGGCTGATAAAAAGCTGCACTTTGCCTATAGAACTCGCGACCTTTATGGCTACAATCGCACCATTTCCACCACGCCACTTTCTGGCGGAATTCTTGGTGATGTAAGCGTGGTGCCTGGTGTCTACGAAGGTGCTGACAAAGAACTTCTGCCATCAGACGTAATTGATGGCGATTATGCTGTGCTGTTAATGGCGCCACTATCAAGAAGTCGCAATGCTCACCTCTGGACCAAGCTTGTTTACCCCACCGACGTACCGGCGGATTTCAAAGATAGATTTAAAAACATCATCAAGTCATTCAACGCCAACGAGACAATCGGCCAACCTACATCTTCGGGTCCAGTAGAAGCCCCTGAAGTAGTGTTGAAAAAGCAGGCGCCAGAGGTAATTTTTAAAAACGTATCGGCGCTGGTCAAAGAATTTTATCCGCAGGCGACAATTAAACTCAAAGGCAACACTATGCATTTTGAGCGTAAAGCGAAAAAAGAATATGAATACTACACTCGCAAGCTTGAAATGACGGCCGAACCTGGCGGCGTTGTAGGCGACCTGGAACTGGCGCCAGGACCATACAAAGGCCTGGATCGCGATCGTTTGCCCACCGAAACTTTCCAGGGCTTCCGCTCAACAATTTCCATGGCTCCCTACTCTAAGGCTCTGAACACTCACCTCTACGCCAAGGTGGTCTGCCCCACCGGAACCACTGCCGCCTTTAAATCTAAATTTAGAGCTGAGATCGATTCGTTTAACGCAGGCGAGTAATCTGTCTTCAGTGATGTTTTCCGCTTTACCTTGGCATGTGAATGCCACCATATCTGAGGTCAGCGTGAGCAATGAGCTATTCGATTTCAGGCACGACATAAATTTGGCCTTCAAAGACGACTTTGTCATTTGCTTGAAGCTTTCGACCACGCCTGGTCTCAGCTTGGTCGTTGACCAAAACCTGACCAGATTGAATTAACATTTTTGCGTGACCGCCAGATTGGGCAGCGCCAATCACCTTCATAAATTGATCAAGCTGGATAGTTTTTTCGTCGTACATAGAGCTTCCACCTTAGTTGTGCGGACTTACTTTAGCATCGCCGGGATAATACGCAAAATAAAGCACGCTGCAATCTTATTGCGTCTGGCGAATGAACTTCTGTTATGTTGTTAATAGCCCACGATGACAGGGTTACTTTCAGTGTAAGCGATTACTTTACCGGTAAAAAAATGACGACTGAGAAAATTGAAGAACCTTTGGTAGACAAGCCTTCAACCGAAATTTTTCGAATTTTAACCTTGGAAAACCCAGAAAATATTGAAAAGCTGAAGGTGACTTGCAGACTAGCTGGCCACGAAGTTGTGCCTGTTTATACCATTGCTCAAGCAATGCGATTTCTAGAAACAAAAGACCACGTTGACCTGATTATCTCCGCTGTACACCTTGAAGAAGAGTCGGTTTTTGAATTTCTCAATATGGTTAAAGCGCCTGATTCTCCGTTCAAAGATGTGGCATTTGTCATGCTCTGTATGGAACCTAACCCGCTGGCCACTGTGATTAACAAATCTACCGAATTAGCCGGCAAGTTAATGGGCGCAGACAGATACATATACATGCCCGAATTTGACGCCGTGCGGCTCATGGCTGAAGTAGTTGACCTGCTCCCAGCTGTGCCTAGCAAAGAACTGGTCTGAAACTGTTTTGAAAGACGGCAGTTATATCATCCAGACCAGTGATTCTCGAATATAGATTCTCGGATTCGTCTCCTTTCTATGGGTCCCCTGCAAGGCATCGAGAATCACCATTTACTGTAACGTGCTGGGAAATTGAATCGTGATGCAGGTACCTTTTCCTGTGCTGCCGTTTGTGATCTCACAAGTTGCCCGATGAGCAATGGCAATCTCCTTCACTATCGCCAGACCTAAACCAGTTCCGGGTTGCTCTGTACCTGCAATGCGATAAAAGCGCTCGTAGACTTTTCCTCGCTCATCTTCTGGAATGCCCGGGCCGTCGTCCTCCACCGAGAGCACTGGAGCACCATTCACCACGCTTATTTTTACTATGATCTTGCCGCCGGGATGCAGATAAAGAATGCTGTTTTCCACGAGGTTGGAAATCAGTTCTTCCAGACCTGCCTGATCTCCATAGACCATGGCCGGCTCAGCGGCTGAGAGAAACTCAAATTCAATCTTATTGCGGATAGCTTGAGGCACGTGAGCTGCCGTAACCGAAGCTGCTATGGCGCTTACATCAACGTTTGCATAATTGCGTGAAGCCGCTACCCCCGGTTCGGAGCGCGCTAAAACCAGCAGGCGATTTACTAACTTACTCATTCTGCTTATCCCTGATTCCAGTTCAGCTAAAACGCCCTGCACTTCAGGGTCCTTCTCCATTTTGCGAGCAAGATCACAGTAGGTTGTCACCACAGCAAGCGGCGTACGCAGTTGATGAGCTGCATTCGAGGTAAATCTCTTCTGGAGCTGTAAATCATCGTCTAGTTGCTTGAGTAGACGATTTAGCGCATTAATCAAAGAGGTTACTTCTACCGGCTCATCGGTCTGAAACAAGCTGAGATCGCCTGGAGATCTGGACTCTACAACTTGCTCGATTTTTTTCAGTGGACGTAATCCACGGCCCACACCAATCCAGGTAGCAACTGCGCCGCAAATAATCAGTGCGAGTTGTGCGAGAAAAATGCTGATTGAAATCTGGCCAGCCAGTTCTGTTCGTGCATTGCGCGTTTCTCCAGCCTGCACAATCACGTGATCAACAAAAAGGTCTGGCGTCGGCACTGACAGTGTGACTACACGCAGCTCTCTGTTGCCCTTAACGAGAATCGTCCTGAAAGAAGGTTCGCTAGTTTCGCCAGATTGCACTAGCACTGCTGGTGGTGGCGGAAGCAACTTGTCACCAGATATGATCCGACCATCAGGTGCCACCACCTGAAAATAAAATTCATCTCGATTGTTGTGTCGAAGAATAGCTAAAGCAGCAGGTGGCAGATCAACCGTCAATTTATTATCTTTCGCCTTAATGCGCGCAATTACAGAATCTGCCGAATTAGAAAGCTGTTTATCATAAATGCTGCGTGCCAATGCCAGGCCAAGGAAATAGGAGACAGCAGTACTGAATAAAGCAAGGCTCAACAGTGGAATTAATAGCCATAGCAGCAGTTGATGCCTGATCGATTTTTTCATTGTCTACTCAATGATAAAACCTAAGCCTTTGACTGTTTGAATCACACAGCCTGATGCTTCTAGCTTTTTGCGCAATCGATGTATAACAATATCGAGAGCATTACTTGATAAATCACGATCAAGAGATGACAAATGCTCTATCAAATCATTCTTGAAGACCACCCGACCCCGTCTCTGAAGAAGCAACTCCAATACTAGATATTCACGAGGTGACAGCTCCAGCGGCTGATCCCCGACCAAAAATCGATTGGCTCTCACGTTATGTGTGAGCGAACCACAACGTATTTCAGTTTGATTGGCCCATTTCTCTTTGCGCAGCAATGCACGAATGCGAGCTTCCAACTCTCCTACATTGAAAGGCTTACACAGATAATCGTTGGCGCCGACGTCAAGGCCGTGAATACGATCTTCTGGAGTATCACGCGCGGTTAAAATCAAAATCGGAAGCGATTTTCCATCTCTGCGCAAATTGGCTAGTACAGTCAGACCATCTCGTTGAGGCAAGCCGATGTCTAAAATCAGCAAATCGTAAGCATTATATGATGCAGCAAACTCTGCGTCGACA
This sequence comes from Cyanobacteria bacterium auto_48_18, assembly GCA_036170915.1. Lineage (GTDB taxonomy): Bacteria > Cyanobacteriota > Vampirovibrionia > Obscuribacterales > Obscuribacteraceae. Next base: position 5,151 of record JAVHQC010000033.1, on the reverse strand, counting down.
CCATTCATAGCTGAATCAATCGTATGCCCACTGTGCTGAAGCGTGCGAGTGAGGCCGTCACTTAGCGATTGATCATCTTCGGCTAAAAGAATGTACGCCATCGATTATTGACTCGTTAGACTAGTTACCAGAGCAAAAGAATCTATTGTTGCAAGCAAAGACTTCTTATCTATTATTTCCTTCCCATTCCCACAATTACCGGCGCATATAAATCTGATCCCTTCGCAATCGACTCCTACACTCTTCAATCTTATTCTAACTGCAGTCGGATCTTCTTCGTTGATAAAACAAATTAGCGGCAATCTGGCGCTGGCAGGCTCAGCTTGTAGCATTTTCAATCTGTTCAGCCCAGCCAAACCCTGGTGGCGAAGGTCGACAATAACCATATCAATACAGCCAAGTTGCACTAGCGCCAGCATGCGCTGGTCATCACTGACAAAATAGAGGTCGAAGTCAACCTGACAAAGGGCCTCTTCTACACGGGTAAGAGTTTCGCGACTTTCAATACGAATTAACAGCCTCATACCTTCAACCTATCTCAGCATCGGAATTATCCACAGATTCTCTCGAGAATTCTCTCTCTCGAACGCACCGTAAGTTGACACTCCGTCTCAAAGCTATGCCACCACAAGTCTAGCGAATTAGCGGCCAAGCGCTCCTTCATTACTTCCAATCGTTTGTACTTTTCACTTTGACTCATTGTCAAACAGGCAAGAATTGACTGAGCAAATGCTTGCTTGTTACCAGGTTCAATAGCCACGCACTGGTTTCCCAGCTCGTGCCACACTCCAGCACCTGGTGAAAGTGCTAGCACCCCGACACCAGCATTGACCGAGCCTGCCGGAACAAGACGCTGGCAGGCAATAAATTCTTTCGCTGTGAGATTGAGCCCATCACGCACCGGGCTAACAATCATTGCTGCCGCTCGACTGTATAGACCGGCTAGCTCAGCCGATGATCTCGTGGCGTTAATCCAGACCAGGGGTTGCCAATGCTTTGTGCCGTAATTTAAATTGAGCGCAGCCAGACGTTTTTGGCACCTGGCCCAGTAACTATCAAACTCAGGTAAACCTGCTCTGGATCTGGTTCCTACTTGCACGAATACTACTTTCTCACGCCACTGTGGATAGTCTGCAAAAAACTGTTCTATAGCATCAATGCGCTCCACAATACCTTTTGTGTAGTCAGCACGATCAATGCTCAGAACAAAAGGAATATGTTCAGGCAGATTAATTTGAGAGTGAAGGTGTTCGACTTTAGCCAGATTGCTCCATAGGGACCCATCAATACCCAACGGTGCCACAACAAAGCGCGTAGAATGACGCTGTCCAGTGATCCTATTAATGCTGACGATAGAATGCTCACCAACTACCAGAGCAGTAGAATTCATACATGAACTGACAAAACGGAAAAAGTTTTGCTTGTATTCATCGGTGTGAAAACCTACTACATTTGCATGCAATAATCCCTCAGCCACTTCAATCATTGCATCCACATGATCAGGTCTCACATTTGCTGGAAAAGGTATGTGCCAGAATGCAAAAGTATCTGTAACTCCTTTTAAAAGCTTTGGTGTCAACGCAAATTGATAGTCGTTGACAAAGTAACCCTCTTGATTGGCTTTCCGCCTCAATCTAAAGGCAACAGCCGAATTAAACGCCTTATAGCATTGTCTTTCGTCTTCTAAATAGTGAGCATGAGCCGGGAGGTCATGCAGGACGGGCCAGAGAAAATTATTACAATACGCATAGTGCTTAGCGCTTAGTTCAGCATTCAACAAAGAAGTGCTGTCAGAGCTTTTCAGGCTGGTGGTTCGCAGATGTTCACCATCCACATACCACCAATCGCCTCCACTCTGGTTCTGTTCATAAATCTGTGTTATCGCGTTGGACACACCACCTGGTGCGTTGGGTCCTCGATAAGAAAGAATTTGCATCTGGTTTATCCTAAAAGCACGCTGTAGAAATAGAGCCTTTCGAGGCGCTATTTTCAGTCTAAGCATGAGGACTTTCAAACGCGTTTCGCACTCATTAAGGCTGCTTGTTTGCCCAACACCATCCCGGGCAAAACCCCCAGAGCACCGAGACCTTGAATGGACAATCGATTTTCGCCCTGTTCAATTATTTCGGGCAGCAAATCGGCAGCAACATGTAGATCTACTGCCCAACAATATTTTGGATCGTTCGTTAACGAGGGCACCCATTTCTTTGTGGCAGCAACCATGTGCTTATGGTATGTAGCGTCCAAATCGCTGGTGCCGGGCGCGCCATAACGGCCTCCACTGACAGTTAAACAACCATTGCCTGGTCTGTAGTCATAATAAGTGTAAGGATTTGCATCCCACCAAACGGGACAGTTATCAGGAACGTCAATTTCAAATGCCAGCGCAAATATACGGCCAGTAGCATTTTCAATGGGTCCCACAGCCGAAATTACACTGGTGCAGTTGACGGTTTTTCCATTGAAAGTTTTCACACTCCAACCAGCGCTGGTTTTTTCTATTGTTTCAACTCGGGCATTGCCATAAATTTGTGCTCCGTGTCTGCGCGCACCATTGGCTACCGTTGCAAGAAGAGTGAGAGGCTGCACCGCGCCTTCATCAGGTAAAAGCATTGCAGTTTGCACGTCTTTTACATCAAGAATTCCACCAGCGAGCGTATCGACGTCAGCGGCACAGATTAGCTCGGCACTCATCCCCGCAGAGAGCCTGGCTTTGGTCTCGCGCGAAAGCCGTTTGGCAGCTGTTTTACTAGTAGCTAAACACATGGCACCAATGCGACGGACATCGAGCAGAGTTGAAGCTTGCTTGGCTTCAGCCAGCACTGCCAGCAGTTCTTCGTGAGTTTGGCGCCATAAGCGCTCGGCCGAACTTCCTTTCGGCGTGAATGTAATCGGCATATTTATACCGGCGCATAATATACCGGCATTACGTCCAGTCGCCCCCATAGCCAGCCCAGAATGAGCTTCTAGAACAATAACGCCGAGCCCAATGCGCGCAGCTTCTTGAGCAGCACTTAAACCGGCGATGCCACCACCAATGATGACAAGATCATAGTCTAATTTATCTGGCATTTTATCAATTGGCGGCAATTGCAAATGACTGAGAATCACATCGGCACATGTGTCACGCCAGGGCGCATGGTTAAGGGGAGTGGTTTGAAGTGAATCACGCAACATTGTAAAGACCTTAGGTTATGCTTTAAGAAGCCAGTGAAAGTTTCAGCTATACTCAACCCTGCCCCAGCTCTCAGGCCGGGCCAAGCCGAACAGTAGTACCCCAGATAGCAGTAAAGAAATGACTGAACAAAAGACAAGAGATCCCAAAGAAGTGGCCACTGCCTATTTTCGCAGTTTCGAGATGGGAAATAAAGAAGACTCCTGGGCACCTAAATATGTACAAGAGCTTATGGCTGAGAAACCTGAACCTGGTTGGGATATGGTGTTGCAACTGGTCACTTCGGCTCCATCAAAAGATGCGCTGGCTTATGTAGCCGAGGCGGCTCTTGAAGACCTGCTCAAAAACCACGGAAGCGAGCTTATCGATAAAGTAGAAAGCGAGTCTAAGGCCAATGAGCGCTTTCGCTGTACCCTTTCGAACGTCTGGCTGACCGATAGCGATGAAATCTTCCCGCGTTTTAAGGCCTTGCGCAAAAAATACGGTTTCGACAAGTCTGACCCGTTTGATTCTTTGACCGACGATATGTTCACCAAAGAGTAAATTAAGGCAAACGCCCACCGGCGCGAGCTCTCGAGTTGTCGAATAATTTCATCAAAAGAAAGCGTTACCGCCCTTGATCTCCTGGGCCTATTTCTCATGAACCGTCTGACAAAATATTCTTGACTGAATCAGTGAATCGTTGCATCGATTCAACTATCAGCTTGCGCCATTAGTCACGATCCAAAAATCCTTCAGACGGCAATATCAGGCAATCGTTAGATACTGGATGTTCTAGCGCATGGCCCGCGGTATGCAGTGACTCCATGGCGAGGAATACTAAATGTTAAACAATAAAAGCATGTGTCGCTTTGCGCGACATGATTCTTTGACGCGCCTTTATCGCTCAATCTTCCTATCAATACTAACTTTGAACCTGTGCTTCTTTACCTACATCAGCCCAGCTCAGGCTGACAATTCCGGTATGAAGTTAATTGGTGTGAACATCTCCGGTGGAGAGTTCAATCCGCTCTATGTACCCGGCATCTATAACACTAATTACGTCTATCCATCACAATCAGATATCAATTATTTTGCGGGCAAGGGCATGACCGTAATACGCGTTCCTTTTTCATGGGAACGCATGCAGCCCACAGCCAACGGCCCCCTGGACACAGCAGAAATTGCTCGTCTCGACAACGTTGTAAATATGTGCACAGCAAAAGGAATGTCGACGGTACTGGATCCTCACAACTATGGTGCCTACAGAAATGTCACGGTTGGAGTACCCGGCGGACATCCAAACAGCATGTTTGCCGACTTTTGGAAAAAAATGGCTACCCATTATTTGAATAATCCAAAAGTGATCTTAGGTCTGATGAATGAGCCAGTAGGCCCCACCATGACCGCCACTACATGGCTAGCATCGGCTCAGGCAGCCATTAATGCAATTAGACAAACTGGTTCTAAACATTTAATTTTGGTGCCCTCAGCTTACTGGAGCCATCCCAAAGATTTTGTGCAAGTGAACGCTGCCACCATGGTCAATATTACTGATCCAGGCAACAATTACGCATTCGAAATGCACCAGTATCTAGATTATGACGGCTCAGGCACTCATACAGATTATCTTAGCGTCACCGATAGCGTTGCCACCTTAAGCTCATTCACTGCGTGGTGCCGCGCAAATCACCGCACCGCTTTTCTCGGAGAACTGGGTGTCACCAACGCCCCTGGTGCCCTGGCCAGCCTATCGGCGATGATGCAGTATATGCATGCTAATAAAGATGTGTGGAGTGGTTTTACCTATTGGACAGCAGGCGCCTGGTATCCGAGCAATTACATATTTCTTGTCCAGCCCATTAATGGTGTCGACAGCGAACAGATGAAAGTACTGGTGGCAAATTTAGGCACACCGAATCCTACTCCAACTCCAACTCCTACTCCTACTCCTACTCCTACTCCTACTCCTACTCCTACTCCTACTCCTACTCCTA
>JAVHQC010000032.1:0-116786 GCA_036170915.1 Cyanobacteria bacterium auto_48_18 | reverse complement strand
TTGGTTTTTCTTAGTATCAATTTCAACTTCGCTGAGATAACGCACTTCACTCAGACTGATCTTTTGAAATGACTTCAAATCTACAACATCAACTCTTGCCATAATCGCCGCCTTGCTGAACGCCATTTTTGTTCGATGAGAACAGTTTAGGGGGCAAACGTGGCAAAGTCGTGGAAGGGCTAGATCGATTTTTGCTTCTTAGTAAAGTCAGCCAAAAGCATCAAATTTGTACCCGACGCCGTGAACCGTAGACAGAGCTGACGGTTTGCCTTCAAGGTCGAGTTTTTTGCGCAGTCGCTTTATATAGGTGCGAATGGTTTCGGGTGACGCTTCGTGGTCAGACGCCCACACTCGGTCGATTAATGTTTCTGGGCTGAATACTTGATTGGGGTGGCGCATGAAAAATTCGAGCAAAGCAAATTCTTTGGGCAGCAAAGTCACTTCTTCGCCTTGACGGGTGAGCTTAAAATTGTTGACGTCCATTTCAAACAGGCCGACTTGCAGATTTGTGCTCTGAAAAGCCGTGGGGCGCCTGAGTAATGCGCGAACGCGAGAAGACAATTCTTTTAGTTCGAACGGTTTTGTCAGATAATCATCCGCTCCTGAATCGAGGCCGGCAGATTTGTCATCTACATGCTGACGGGCGGTCAACATTAAAATTGGTGTGACGCCTTTGTTGGCCCGAAACTTCTGGCAAACTTCAAGGCCGCTTATGCCCGGGAGATTCCAGTCTAGTATCAGGCAGTCAAAGTGATACACCCCGAGAAGGTCAAGCGCCGCCTCACCGCTGTTAGCAACTTCCACCGTATGGTGTTCAGAAGCGAGCAGGTGAGAGATGAGCAGTGAAAAATCAGGTTCGTCTTCAACCAGCAAAATTTTTGCCATTTTGGCGTATCACATCTCAGCAATGAAAGGCTTTCAGGGCTATCTATGCCCGGCTCAGCCGTAGATTTAACGTTCTAATGTAAGGGTACATAAGGAAGGAAGAGTATAAGCTCGGCTTTGCGTGCAATGGGAGCTTCCCCATTGTTGTCGTTCACTGAAAAACGTACTCTTTGCAGGTTGAGCGTACACTGAACCCACGGGCATGCCTGAAAATCCAGAGACCTTAAATTCAAAATTCGACAAGGCTGGTCCCGGCGATGGCTCTCTGGCCTCGCTTGGTAAGCAAATCGAAATGCACAAGCAAGCTGACCAGAACAAGTCAGTGCTCGATAAGCTCGTGCAACTGGTTTACCACAAAGATGACGACACTTTAGAACAGCTCACTAAGCTCAAGCAAGAAGCGCAAGAGCGCGCGGCCAAGGGTGGAGCCCCGGCAGTGGCCAGCATGCGCGACGAAATTAAGTTAGCCATTCAAAACGATCGCGAGGCGGTTAAAGGCCAAAACGAAGTCAATTTTTACGCTGGAACCTTCGTCAAAGCCGTACCTCTGTTTGCCGGCGCCAAGTCGCGCATGATGATGGCTGGTTCGATTACCGCTTATGGCCTCGACGCTGTGCGCGAAAAAGACACTTTAGGCGAAGCGGCCACTAATTTAGTCATGGGCGGCACGAAAGGTTTTGCCCTCAAGAAAACTTTTGATTTTGTCGGGGCCAAATCATTCAGTATGGCGGCAGAAGGCCAGGCCGTCTCAACCACTTCCAAATATTTGAGCATTGGTTTAAAGGGGACTACCTTAGGCACGGCCTCAAGAGTATTCGAAACCGGCCTGACCAGTTCAACTTACGTTGGTGAAGACGGTAAACTTTCCCTTGATAGCTTTGGTGGTGGTGTAGGCAGAACTTTCAGCTCCGCCTTTGATGCACAAGCAATGGTGATGGATGCCGGTCTGTTCATGGGCGCTCATGGTGCTTTCACCGGCCTGACCAAAGTGGGCGGCCGCATGCTCTCGGGCACTTCGATTGCCGAAAACTTAGCCAGCAGCAGCGTTGGCAAGTTTGCGCGTGAAAGCCAGCTTCTGCCTAATATGGGCATGGGCGCAACCTTCGGTTTCAGTGCTGGCGCCACTGGCGAGTTCATGAGGCAGAAAGATGTTGGCGAGGGCTTCGATATTGCCCGTATGCTTAAACGTGGTGCCCTGCAAGCCATCACTGATGGTGCGGCGGGTGGCACCGGTGCCAGTGCTGTGCATTTAACTAGAGTTCGTCCTATGGATGCCGCGCAGAACCTGGCTCCGGCTAGAGAATCGCGTGCCTTTGCCGGCGAAGAATTACCACCTGCAAACTCAGGCAAAGCTGTTGAAAAAACTGGCGCTGAGAAAACCGGCGCTGAAAAAATTGATGATGGTTCACCTGAAGTAATAGTAGATGCACCAGCCGATCTGGTGCAGCCTGTGGTCAAAAAAGTCGTGCCTGATGAGTTGGCAGAGCTTTCAGTTAAACCAGAGAAAGCACTAGAAACACAGTTGCATCCTGTGCACGAATCGCTGCAAGGCCATTTTAAGAAGGCATCTGGTTTGGCAGTTAAAGCTGTTGACGGCAAAGCCACGCCTGAAGACGTGGTTGCGTTCTTCGAGTATGCGGCCGGTGAAGGACGCTCTGTGCGTACACCGATGGAAAGTTTGGCAAAACAGGCTAAAGAATTTGCCAATATTCCTATGGAGAAGCTGATTAAAGAGGCGTACAATACGCGCCCTGAGACAATCGCCACTCTTAAAGAAGGTGTTGAACTGGCGCAGGCAGCGGCTAAAAATGATGCCAGCCCTGTGGATGTTTATAAACTGCTTGACTATGCGTATGGTCAGGGTCGCGGTGCCGAGGTGCCACTGCGCATGGTGGCAGAGCTCACGGGCGACAGTTCGATTAATCGCATCGTGCAAGAAGCTTATGCTGGTGCAAATAATCTCACGCGCGTTATTCAGCGCATAGATTCAGTAAGTGAGCCGATTCCACCAGCAGTTAAAGAATCGTTCCGCGACATTATGAGGATGCCTATCACTAACGCCGCCGAGCATATGCAGTTCAGAGAAAGCGCTAAACAGTGGGTGCGTGATAATCCTGACTTTGTCGATTTGATGAATAAGTACGGTAACCAAACTAAAAACGGTGTGCACGCCGCAGTCATCGACAATCTATTGGGCACTAATATACTCAGTCGCTTCCCTGAGCGCAGCGTGACGACTCCGAACCTTTTCGAAGAGCTACAGGCCGCTACTCAACGTCGTTCGCTCGATGACACCGAGGTCGCCGCGGTTGATACCGACTCACCGTTGACCATTTTCAAAGAAGCTCCGGTTCGCGCTGACGCTGAGACAATTCATCAAGCACAAGAGCCTAAAGTGTTTGACGCTGACGTTGTGGCATCTCAGCGCATCGAAGCTGCCCGGGTACTGGCCGAGCGCGTAGCTGCGCAAAATGGCGACCAGACCGGAATCTCGCACATGGACGGCCGGGCTGTAATCACGCCTGAAACCCTTATTAAAGAGTTTCAACAAGCTCAAGGCACTGCTAAAACAGTTAAAGGCACCATTCTCAGTGAATTCTTCGGCAAAATGTCAGATGCTGATTTTGCCGATTGGCTCACTCATGCCTACAAGCCAGCCAATCAGCCTGGCATGCATCCTGACGTCAATAATTTGGCGACGATGCAGATTGGCAACGGCCGCGTGCTCAATCGTGGCGAAGTGCGTGACGCGCTGAGCAATCCGGATAATGCCAAGATAGACATTCCGACATTGCGCAAGTTTTTGTCTGCGCCTGAAAAAATGGAACCAGGTGTACTTTCTGAAGCCGAGCTGACAAATATTGGTCATCGCATTCAGCTCGCCTACGAACGTCTGCAAACTAAGAACGACATGAATCCTGAGACTGCAGGCCAGCCTGTGGATAACATGGCAGTTTTACGAGAAGCACTGCCCAACAATTATTTGAAGAGTTTGCGCGAACGGTTTTCGAAACCAGCTGAAGACGGTAGTGGTGCCTATGAGTACCCTGCCGGTTTCGATCAGAATTTAGCCAACTGGCTGGAAGCGGCGCGGATAGTGGATATGAAACATCCTAAGTATCGTCCACCGCGCACCAATACCAACCAACTTTCAGATCGCTTGAATGTGCTAGATTTAGCGATTGACATGCAGAATGCTTCTGGTAATCCTGCGTTGGTCAATAAACTTTTAGATTTGGGCACACAAAATCACTATGCTTTGAAGATGGTTTTAGAGAAACTTGACCCAACAAAGTCTGCTCCTGAATACACTGAATTGCTCAATTTGGTTGCGCCACGCACAAGCTCTCTGGCTGATGTTACAGGCATGATGGATGCCATTCAATTTGGCAATAAGTCAAACCAGAACGCCAGTAAAGCAAGAGATACGGGAAAAGACGCCAGCTTCCATGATACTAACCGCGAAGTAAACGAAGCCTTTGCGCTGTCTGTGGTTAATCGATTGATTCCGCAGAGCGATCCCGGTTGGAGCAGAGCTCAACAAATTGTCTCGAATATAATTAGCGGCAAGATTCGCGACCCACGTCCTGAAGGCGGCTTTGGTGGGCCTGGTGGCGCCGGTGGTGGTTTCCAGCGTCCTGGCCAGCAGGGCAATCGCCCACCTTTCCAGCGTCGTGGTCAAGATAGCCCGCAAGAAAGACCAAGAGTAGAACAGCCTCTGCGCGGCGAAGAAGCGAACAATTTCAAACCAAAACCAGTACAGCCAGAGCAGCAACTCACAAGTGAGCAAGTTCGGACGCAATTTGAAGGCGAGTTAAACACCAAACCTGTAGAAGTGGCCTTGCCTGTGCATGAAGAGGCTGTGGTCTTAGATAACAGCAATAGCCAAATTTCTCAAGGCCTGGCCGACCTGCTTAGACAAGGGGCAGAGAAGGCCGCTGTGGTCGATCAGCCTGTGGCTGAAGTTGTTGCACCGGAACCTGTTGTTAAACAAACTGTAGTTGCTCGCGACGTAGTTGAGCCTGTTGAAGTTGTTCAGCCTGACAAATCAGGTGGCACAGAGAAGCCGCACCAGCCGCAAATCTACACCGTTGAAGATGCCGCATCAGGAAAAAATGGTGGCAAAGGTAATAGACAGAAACGCGGTCGCCAGCCAGTTGATGAAGATGATGATTGGGGCGGCGACTATAAAGGAAGCAAACGCGATAAGCCACAGCGTGGCGGAAAGCGTGACTTTAAGCGTGGCTTTGACGAATAGATCTGAATTTTGGGCAGTTGGAGTTAGGTTATTGATTCTTGAAAAAATACCTTTAAAGGTATTTTTTTCAACTAAACTTGTTCCCTGTCTGATGCAAACTGAGAAATTGGGAGAGACTTTGAAATCTTTTAAATCGACGTGTTCGTTATTGCTGGCCTTGTCAGCAATTTATTTGTACGCGGCTCCCGCTTTGTGTGAGTCGATGGGAGCACAACCGAGTGACAAGCCCGCGGTCACCGAAAAACCACTGGCGTTTAGCGCGGTTAACGAGCAGCTGCTTAAAAACTACACTCTCGCTAAAGATGAAATACGTGCTGGCCTCGGACCTATTATTGTTTGCTCTGGCAATACTATCGCTCTGCACAAAGGAAAAAATATCGCGTCGGTGGTGGTCATAAAGCCTCGCTATACAGGCCTTAAAGAAGTGGCGCATATCACGCTTGGCACCTTCGTTTTACTTACCAATCATACAGACGATGATTTAAGCACCACACAAATTGACAAGCTGAAAACTTACAAGACCGGCATTGAACAAGCCGCAAGTGGCCTGGAGAAAAATGAGGGTTTAGCACCAGCTGATAATCCTACACAGAAAGAACTAATCGATAAGACACTGACTTTTCTGGGCAATGTAATTGACGCAAAGCGAGTTTCACATGCCGATTTGCAAAAGTATGTGCGCTCGTGTGCTTCGCCTGACATGCACAATGCCTACGAAGCGGCCGGTACACAGATTGCCGCCATGGACGAAGCAGTGACAAAATGGCATAAGGCAATGACGGCGGACGAGTGGAAAAATCTATATGTCGTGATTATGACGGGCCATATGCCAAGGCAGCAGTTACTGTCATTTCAGTATTTTTCTAAATTATTGAATCAGCCCCAAGAAGGCGACAGAATTATTGTGGCTGAAGGTCTCAGTGAAGAGCAGCAAGCCATAGATCTGCTTCTCACCCATATATTAGATAGAAAAATTGCGGTGGAATTTTTTCAAGATCCCTGGCGCATGCACCGCGATTTGCTCTCTGACGGAGCTAAAGAGTATCTAGAGAAAAACAAAATTCAGGGCAATTTAGATCAATAGCGCTAGTTGAGACTTTCCAGTGCATCTTTGTAAGCATCAAAAGTGCGGGTGTCAAAAAGCACAAAGCGAATTTCTTGCAAAGTTTCTTGCCCTGCCATATTGGCAATGAAATCGCTCACTGTGGTGGTGGCAATTTGAGCTGCCTCTTGCAAGGGGTAGCCGTAAGCGCCAGTACTGATTGACGGAAAAGCGATTGTGCTGACCTCGTTGTCGACACCCAGCTGTAGCGAGTTTTGATAGGCACTTTTAAGCACAGTAGATTCGTTCGTACTTCCACCTCTCCAGATTGGCCCTACTGTATGAATCACATATTTGGCCTTTAAATTGCCACCACATGTGATGACAGCTTCTCCAGGCGCGCACTGCCCTTGTATGGCTCTGATTTGTTTGCACTCTTCTAAAATCGCAGGGCCACCAGCTCGGTGAATCGCACCATCAACTCCGCCTCCACCCATAAGTGAAGAGTTGGCGGCGTTAACTATGGCTGTGACATCTTGCCTGGTGATGTCACCCTGAGTAACAGCAACAGTGGTTTGTCTTATCGTTCTGGCAAAATCAGGCATTTCTGCTCAAGTCAGAGTAAGGTACCGCGACTTTTTGCAGGACAGCACCGGTGCTGTCCATTGTTAGTTCTATTGTTTCACTGGCTGTCTTTATTACTTTGCGCGATGGTATTGCCGAGTGTTCACCGTTGCCATATTCGGTGCTGGTTGAAATCATTAGTTTGCCTTCGGCGTTATAGCGATTTTCGCTTACGGTGCGGCCCAGCCCATCGGTGTAGGCGATTGATGAGCCGTCGGCGTTTTTGGTATGAATTTTAGTGGACGATAAGTCAGGCAACGTAGTGATAGTTTTCGTAGTTCCATCTTGTGGATTGATGGAAATAGTTTGATAGCAGTTGTCGGCGCTGAAGGCATCGGCTTTATCATTGTTGCGAGTTACGTCATTTGATTTGTAGAGCGGATTGCGGAAGTCCATGGAAATTATCGCTTCAGGCTTAGGCGATTCAACTTTGCGCAGATGGGCGAGAAGTGGATGAACAGCTGACTGTTCTTGCTTAGTGATCGAGAAATCGGTTCTTACGGATGGTGTCGCAATGGCCTCTGGAAGCGCTGCTGGAACATCAGAACGCAGTGCGAGTGGAGGCAAAATCGAGCGCAAGCTTTTCTGATCATATTGATTAGCGGGGCTAAACTGATCGTGGATGAACTGTGCCAGGTTGCCGCTCTTCTCGTGCTTAGACAAGGGCGGAGCGAAGCGTCCGTCTGTGGCGAGATTCTCTGCGCCAGAATTATAAGATTGCGCGGAATCACCGAAGTGCCGCATACACTCACCTGTTCGTCGTATATTTGCCAAGCCATAAAAGAAAAGGTAAGAAAAAATCGCTATGACGAGCGAGGTCTCTATATTAGCGAATGCACATGTGATGTCAAGCGATATCGGCTAGATCTAATCTATACCAGCTAATTCTTATTGATCCGCACCAGTTGGCATTTAAAAAAATCCATCTCTAAGGAATTACTTCGCGGGCAAGCACAATGCGTTGCGTCGATTTAGACATGTCGCGTGCGCCTTTAGCCACAGACAAGAGCTTGTCCAGCTCCTGGCCATCTTCAGGTACGCCGGCTACGCCGAATGCAAAAACCATTCCTCGCGGATCCATGTCTGCTGTCAGCGGAGCTTCTCTTAAAACGTCCACTATGCGGTGAGCAAGTGCAGCCGCCGCTTTTGCGTTTGAGTTGGGCAAAATCAGACTGTAGTCAAAAGTCTCGTAGTGTCCGAGCATGTCGATAGGCCTTTTAACCAGGCTAATGCGTTGCATGGCGCGTTTGACCGCCAATATCTGTAATGATTCAACCGGCCCTGTGGCGCCACCCTTACGATGACCAAGGCTGAAAACAATAATTGAAAATGGAAAGTTGAAATATTCGTACCGCAAATATTCTTGTTGTAAGAAATACAGAAAGGCAGGATAGGTCAAAATTCCTGTTTCCTGGCGAATCAATGCTTTGCTTACACTTTGCAGTGTGCCTTCATCAATGCCCAGTCCGCGACCAGCTGAGCGCGCCTGTTGATCAGTGACTTGAATCAATCCGCAACTAATTAGATTGAATAAAATTGGCACATATTCTGTTTTGCGCATCGGGCGCTTGGCTAAAATGTCGAAAAATTGGCTGTGATTGTCAATCAATTCGTAAAAATCAATTTGCGGCTGAAGGCCTATTGGTGCGCCTTTCTGTAAGCGTGCAGTAAATTCCTGCTCAGAAATAATGGCATTGCGTTTGACCAGGCATGATTCCATTTTTAAACCGGCCGATTCTAAATATTGGCTCTGGTCAAGAAGAGTTACGCCTTCCATAAGCATGGCATCAAGCCGTTTTTTTACTGTTTTTTGGCCGGTGGTCTCATCGGGCCAAAATCGAAATTCGCCTGCTGTCCAGGTGACCAGCTCAATTAGTGCCTCATCGCCCAGTGTCTCTTTCATCTCGGCATGCACTATATTGCCGTCGAGGAAAAAGACCCGCGCCTCTTCATTTTTGTCTTTAACATCGAGGCGGCCGGTCATTTTGGCCATGTTTAGAGATTGCAGTAAGTTAGGTGCCTGCATTTTTGTCAGGTCACCTTCAAGAGTGGCTTTAACACCAGGCTTCGGAGCATCAAAGACCGCGGCATTAGAGTCGGTAACTGCGTGGCTGCCAGTCATTTTGCTTTCTACCGGAGGGGCTTCACCGGTAGCAACAGGGTTTAAATTGGAAAGCGTGTCGCGACCCATCATTGCTTCAGAGGCCAGGTCATCTGAAAACAGATCGCATCCGCAGCCGCTCATAATCAGGTTTGTCACCATGCTTAAATCGGGTTCTGGATGTTGGAAAATTACCTGGTGACCTTGAGCGGTGACCGCTGTTAGAGTCCAGACCGGATCCAAAGAAACGTTGTGATCGACTTTTACCGTTACGACAAATTCTTGTGAGCCCTCAGTCACCGAAAACGGCAGTTCCACCTGGCGGCCCTGTTGCTTGTTGGCTTCTGCCGCTAGAAACTGCACATCGGTGTAGTTAGGCACAATCGATTGCTTAGGCAAGCGAAAACTACGCGGTGCTGGAGTGTTCTGTTTACCGGCAGATGAACGCGATGAAAACATGTGCTTACCATAGACTGACCCGAGCATTGCGGGCAATGCGTATCATCTCTGTGCCACATATTTGCCTCGACAAATCAAAAATGCCTAAAAAAGAGGCACTGGCTCCCGTAATGAACCAGTGCCTTTATCAGTCGCTAAGCCGCAATCGGGTTCTAACTTATGGGTAAAGTCCGCGCAGGCGCTTGGCTTCGGCAATTCGCGAAACACCGATGCGCAGTGCTGCCATGCGTGCGCTCAGTTTGTTTTTGGTGGCCAGTTCCAGAACTTGATCGCAGGCTCGGCCCATGATTTGTTCCAGGCGCTGATTCACTTCTTCTTCACTCCAGAACAGATGCATCATGCCTTGCACCCATTCGAAATAGCTCACAGTGACGCCCCCGGCGTTAGCCAGAATGTCAGGTATGACAAAAATACCGCGGTCATGCAAAATCAAATCGGCTTCTGGTGTTGTCGGTCCGTTAGCACCTTCCACCACAATTTTGCATTGCAGTTTATGGGCATTGGCCTCAGTGATTTGTCCGCCCAAAGCTGCTGGAATCAAAATGTCGCATTCCAATTCAAGCAAATCTTGATTGTTCACTGGTGTTGAGCCGGTGAAACCTTCAACCTTGCCCATCTCACTGAGATAGGCAAACAGTCGAGGAATGTCTATGCCTTTTGGGTTGTAAATGCCGCCGTGAACATCGGAGACGCCGACAATTTTATAGCCAGCCTGGTGCAGTAGTTTGGCGGCGATTGAGCCCACGTTGCCAAAACCTTGAACTACAACAGTGGGTGAGTCGGACTTAATGCCATAGTGATTAACTGCGCGTCTGGCGCAATATGCAACACCCCGGCCAGTGGCCTCCGTACGACCATACGAGCCGCCAATAGAAACAGGCTTGCCTGTCACTACCGAAGGCACTGTGTGGCCAACGTTGATGCTGTAGGTATCCATGATCCAGGCCATTGTTTGCTCATTGGTGTACATGTCAGGAGCAGGAATGTCTTTGTCTGGGCCCAGCAGGGTGATGATTTCTGAAGTGTAGCGTCTGGTTAGACGTTCGTTTTCGCCGAGAGAAAGTTTCCATGGTTCACAGCGAATGCCGCCCTTAGCACCGCCGTAAGGCAAGCCCATTAGCGCGCATTTCCAGGTCATGAGCATAGCCAGGCATGAAACCTCGCCCAGGTTGACTTCCGGATGGAAGCGAATGCCACCTTTAGCGGGCCCCAGTGTGACGTCATGATGCACTCTGTAGCCGGTAAATGATTTGACGGAGCCGTCGTCCATACGCACCGGCACTGTCACTATTAAGGCTCGTTTGGGATATCTCAGACGCTCGTGCAGTTCTTTGTCGAGACCCATCTCCTCGGCGATTTCGTCAAGTTGTCTCTGGGCCATCAAAAAGTGTTCGGTTTCACATTCCATTGTCGGCACATATGCCGACTTAACCGCTACCATCGAGCTACCCCCTAATGTTGTGACAGGCTTGTGACCCATCGTTGCCGTGCCGTTAAAAATTGCAGTTTTTAAATTTGTCATTGCAATATGTTAACTCCGATATGTAAAGGATATGGTCTTTTGCCAGGGGTCGAGGCCACTTAATTTTTTCTCAGAGCGAATCTGGGCTGGAATATTTACGGCTGCTCTTTTAATCAGGTTTCCATTCCTATAGTGTATTTAGCGAATAGTGAATTTAGTAAAAGATTGGGTAAGTGAGAAATTGAGTTTCTGTTTTTTCTGGCCTGATTGCGAGTTGTGGTGTCAAATGCGGTGCCGGAATAAATGAAATTTTCCTTTGAGAACATTCTCAATATTTTCCTTGTTTTTATTCCTCTGCCTGTAATCGGCACGTATCTTCATTGGCCTGCTTACATCATCTTCTTTACTGCCTGTCTTGGCATCGTGCCGTTGGCAGGAATTATGGGAAAAGCCACAGAAATATTGGCCGACCGCGTCGGCTCTGGAGCTGGTGCGCTGCTTAATGCCACCTTCGGCAACGCCTGCGAATTGATTATCGCTTTATCGGCCCTTCGCGCCGGTTTGATTGATGTTGTAGAGGCGTCCATTACCGGCTCGATTATTGGTAACGTCTTGTTGGTGCTGGGTGCGGCTATTTTTGCCGGCGGCGTAAAATTTCGCACTCAGTACTTTAATCGTACTGCCGCATCCACATCTGCCACTCTGCTCGCCCTGGCAGCTATAAGCTTGACTGTGCCGGCTGTTTGTCAGATGGCTAATCAACATCGTTCGAAAGAAGGCGATTACAACCTGGCTATGTGGATTTCTGGGGTGCAATTCGTCGTCTATATTTTGAGTCTGATTTTTGCCCTGAAGACTCACAAGCAGCTTTATCAAGGCAGTGACGAAGATAAGGGACACGATCTTGGAGTTGGTCACTGGAGCCCACGTATGGCGCTTGGGATTCTGTTGGTCGCAACGGTGGGCGTGGCAATATTGAGTGAATATCTGGTACACGCTGTTGAGGAAGCGGCAGCTACTCTCGGTCTCAACCACATTTTTATCGGTGTAATTTTGGTGGCTATTGTTGGCAACGCCGCAGAGCACAGCACAGCTGTCTTGATGGCTATGAAAAATAAAATGGATTTGGCCATGAATATTGCTCTGGGGTCAGGTGCGCAGATCGCACTTTTCGTGGCGCCGGTGATTGTTTTTACTGGTCACTTTATCGGCAAGCCCATGGACCTTTGTTTCTCTTCTTTAGAAATTTTGTCTATTGTAGTATCAGTGATCATTTTGTCATTCGTTGCCACCGATGGTGAGTGCAACTGGCTTGAAGGAGTGCAACTACTGGCTATCTACGCTATTCTTGGCGCTGCCTTCTTCTTCTCTTAGATATGCCTGAGCTGCCTGAAGTCGAAACTATAAAACGGGGCCTGACAAAAGCTCTTAAAAACGATGCCATCGTTGGAGTTGAGGTATTGCGAGAGCAATCGATTGCTTTTCCGAGTGTGGAAAAATTTGTCAGCTCACTGCCTGGTCATAAATTTAAGACTGTAATCAGACGCGGAAAATATTTGTTGATTGAACTGGACGGTGGAGTGGGTTTGGCCTGCCATCTACGGATGTCAGGGCGGCTACTGATCCGCGAGGAGAAGTCAAAAGCGGAACCGAGATTTTTGCGAGTGCGCTTTTTGCTTGCCAGTGGCCGCGAATTGCATTTTGAAGACATGAGAGTCTTCGGCAGGCTGTGGTTTAAGCCTAAAGGCAAGACTTTTGAAGATATAATTCCAACCTTGCTAAAGCTAGGTGCTGAGCCTTTAGATGAGCTAAACAGTAAGCATCTGTCGGATGCGTTTAAAGGAAAAAAACAAGCCGTTAAAACGGCTCTGCTCGACCAGCATATTCTCGCTGGTGTGGGCAATATTTATGCTGATGAGTCACTGTTTCTCTCTGGTATACACCCTACAGCGGCTGCTTCAACACTGACAGCTGCGAAGCTCAAAGCTTTAGTAGAAAATATACGTCTGGTACTTAACAAAGCCATCATATCTGGTGGCTCATCACTGCGTGACTATACAGATAGTAGCGGTGTCAACGGCAGATATCAGAATCAATCATGGGTCTACGGTCGAGAAGGCAAGCCATGCCGAAAGTGTAAAACACTAGTCGAAAGAATCAAGCTAAATGGGCGTTCCAGTCATTTTTGCCCTCGCTGTCAGTCTTCCTTGGGAGCGAAAAAGTGACAACGCAAATTTGCATAATGTGCCAAAACCCCAGTGTGTTGCCCACTGAACATATGTGCTTAACGGTACAATAAATGGTTTCGATTTAACTTATCTCCTATTCGTCATGGGGCAGTGGTCTACAGGTATTGTTGGTGGTGCGCGGAGATATATATATATATATATATATATATATCATTTTTAGCGCCATTACTGACATACAATGAAAGGAGATTAGGGCTAAACGCCGCTTAAAACAGAGTCGTCGAGTGACTGCCTCTTTAACCTTGTCTGGTAACCACACAGGCAGGTGATATGGGTGTAGTGGCATTAATCGAGAATAAAGACCATGCTGAGAAGCTGGTGGCATGTCTTAATGCCGTGGGTCACAACGTTCATTTGGTTAATAAATTTTCGCAAGCACAAGAGATTTTGCACGATTATCGTTGCGACCTGATCATTAGCGATGTGCATTTAGAAAATGGCGGAAGTGTATTTGATTTTCTTCAGTGGGTAAAAAATGATCCGCTGCTGAGCGGTATTCCTTTTGTATTGCTTAGTCTTGAACCCACTGTTATAGCCAAGTATCTCAGTGATGGTGTTCGCATTACTGCTCGCCATTTAGGTGCTGCTCAGTATATTGTCATGGAAGAGTTTGATCCTCTGATGCTCAGAACAGAATTATTGCGCTTTTTGCCAAAAACATCTGGAACCATTAAAGCTGAATTGCCCGTGTCCACCAAGCCAAACTTACCGCCGAACGCAAAATAAAAATAGGTAGTTGATTATGGAAGCTCAAATACTCGCTCTATTGGAGCATGTCGGACCAATGAAACAGGTGACTGACAGCCTTGAAAGCTTTGGTCATAAAGTATTTAAAGCGCATGATTTTGCCACTGCTATGAATATATTGAAGCAACGCGAAGTTGATTTGATTATCGGTGATGTGCACTTGCAGAACGGTGGCAGTATTTTCGACTTTATGCGCTGGGTTCGTGGCGATCCGCACATGCAAGGCATTCCATTCGTTTGCTTCAGCAACGAGCCTGTTGAGGTAGCGAAGTATCTTTCTGACGGTGTGCGTACAGCCGCTAGAGCTCTGGGCGCTGCCCGATATATCACCATGGAAAAATTTGATGCCGTTCTATTTCGCAACGAGATTGAGTGGCTGCTGCCGCGGGATCGCGTAGGTAACTATTATTCTAAGATTGCGCCCCCGATGATTGAACATGATGGCAATGGAATCGACCATGACGGCAAGGGTATAGACCATGACGGCAAGGGTATAGACCACAAAGCAGATAACAATATTGCGTAGTTATGAATGACAAACACCCGCACGATAAAGTTTCGGCCTTGTATTGGTCTCAAGCACAAGAGTGTCTGGCCAATAAGGCTTTTGATAAAGAGCAGTGGCATCTGTGCGAGCGACTTTTGATCGATGCTCTAGAGAAGCGACAGCAAGCTTTAGGTAACGCTGATTCAAGCAGCGGTGTCATTCTCGATAAGTTGGGGCAGACCTATCAATTTTTAAATCAGCTAGAGCTTGCTGCCTCGACCTTTGCTTCGGCCCGTACTCTTTTAGAAAAAGCTTTTTACGTCGGACATGCTAGCCTCGCTCCAGTACTTGAACATAGCGCTGATTGTTTGATTGCTCAAGGGCAGTGGGCCGAAGCCGAGCCATTCCTTAAGCGTGCCCTCGAAATCAATGAAAAGACGTTAGCAAATGAGCATCGCTCAACTTTGCGCTGCGTTCTAAAACTCGCCGCCACGTTTTTGCAGTTGAAGCGGCCAGCAGAAAGCGAGGCATTACTTTTGAAATCTATGAAGTTCGTAGAAACGCCTCTTGGCCCGGCGGAAGAGTTTCGCTATCAGGTTGCAGTCGCTTGCTTGCAGCAGAGTAAGCATGACCAAGCGATAGAGCAAATTTCCCAAGCGATAGGAGTCTTTCGACAGCGTCACAACTATGGTCGACTGGCCGACTGCTATGACGTCTATGTTCAGGCTCTTGCCGCCGTAGGCAAGCTTACGGAGGCTGGCTCGGCAAAACTCGAAGCCGTACGCTTCAAACTCTTAAGCAATAGTCATCCGTACGTGCATGATATTCTTCCGGCCACTTATTTACGGGCTTAACTAACCGTTGAATCAAACTCGTTTTTTTCGCGCAAGAATTCTGGCCCCGCACATTACTATGCCGCCGGCCTCCGCTTGTTCTCTCTCCCACTGATAAATTTGCTCAGCTTGTTCGGCACCAGCTTTGGTGGCAGGTAATAAGCCGCAGAGATAACGAAATAGGTAAGGAACGTTCTGTTCGCTAATAATTTCGAAGTGATCGAGCAAGACGTTCTTTACGCGTTCAAAAGGAATAACATGGTGATCAATTTCATTGTGTTTGCGCCAGATGGTCATGGCTTCAAGGGCACGGTTAGTGCTTTTTCGTTCTGCCAGGAGCCATCGATGACGGTCGCCGCCACTAGCAATTAATTGCGCCAGATTAAAGAGCCACACCACAGTTTTTTGATCGACTCTTTCGTAACCAAAATCTTCAATCAATAAAACTCCATCGTCTTTTAGTAGTCGAGAAGCATTGGCGAGCGCCTTATCGAGTGGGTCCATATGGTGCAGGGCACAGCTGCACAAAATGGCGTCAAAAGCCGCATGTTCGAAACTTTGCAAATCATTCAGGCTGCAGGCAATACCGAGGGCCTGGGTTTTGGCCACGGCCTCTGCCTTTTTATCAATGGCAGTAACCTTGAGGCCACCTTTCTGCATAGATGCGGCTATTTCGCCTTCGCCACAACCGGCATCAAGTACCGAGGCTTGCGCCTTCAAATGGCTGAGCGCAAAAGATGACGTGATGCGGGCGGCAAATTTTAGGGGATCCATTTTGAATTTATTCTTTGTTTGAGTTTGAGAAGCGCTTGTAGAGAAATAAAATGGCTGCGGGTACGCATGTAACCACGACAAAGGTCATGAAGTGCAAAACAGTAGCAAAAGCTAGAGCTTGGTCTTCGGGAATGTGGGCGGTAGCAACGGTAGCAATTTTAACCAGATAGTGGAAGCTGCCTACGGATCCGGGTGTGGGAATCAGTACGCCCACTGAGCCGATGGTAAATATTATCAGGCACTTGGCTGCGTCGATTTTGTCTTCCAGGCCAAAAGCGAAAACCATTAAATAGAAGTTGAGCCAGTAGGTAAACCAGATGGCCACGCTGAGCAGTGCGATAAATGGATAAAGCACGAGACTTTTGAGCGCCGTTGTACCAGTATCAAATTGTTCTGCCAATTGAGCCAGTTTAAGCGCCAAATTTTCGGGCAGGCGAGTTTTAACCAGATCAAGTGTGAGGATTTTCTTGAGAATTCGGCCGGCATTGGGCAGCACAATCAAGCCCACCACCACGCCGACAAGCAGCACCAGGCCCCCCTGTTTCAGCCCGGGAATGGAAGCGAGCAGGTCTGGGGGCAAAATTACCAGGGTGCAGCCGAGCAATAGAACCAGTAAGGCGATATCAAGCATGCGGTCGATAAGCATGGTTGAAAGTACGCCGGCCCAGGGTAGATTTTCAGATTTGCAAATTGATAGCAAGCGGGCCACTTCACCACCGCGGGGGATTGCTACGTTGACTGCATAGCCGATTAAGACCGCATAAAAAGAGTTGAATTGGCTGATTTTTTTGTCTGATAAAGGTCTGAGCAAAATTGTCCAGCGGTAAGAACGAAGAAACGTGCCTAAGAGGCCGGAGACAAAGATCAAGAGAACGGGAAGTGGTTTGATATTTTGCGAATAACGCCACAACTCAGCCATGTTGGTGCCGCGAAAGGCAAGCCAGAGCAGCAATATGGCAAATGCCGCCGCCAGTATCTGTTTAAGGGCATTGCTCGGTCTTGAAATCTTTTCAGCTGGTGGCTGCATAACTGGTTCTATAACCGCTTTCGAATGATGTGCTCACACATGGTACTAGACAAAACTGCGGTCAAATTATTTTGATTGAGCAAATGTGGCTAATTCTGTGTTGAGACGGGCACAATAGAGAAAGGGGCGCTAATCCGTCGATAAACCGTAGTCACTTTTTGCAGGCGCAAGCCATGTCAAGCACGATTGAGGCGAATTTTGAGACTTTTAGGTCGTGATTTGAGTGCTTGTAGCGTTGTTTTGATGTTTAATTAGGAGGTCTCGCTCTTGAAATATTATTCTCGGGCCGAGATAGGAAACCTATATAGTTCGGTGAAGTAATGGAAGCCAGGAAGACCAAAGTATTGTTAATCGACACTCCTGGGGGCACGTTTGCTCTTAAGGAGGTGCTCAGCAAGGTATCAGGTCCTGATGCGTCCATGGAAATATCCATGGAATTCACCGAAAACATTACCAAAGGTTTGAAACGCCTGGGAGAAGGCGGCGTTGATGTTGTTTTGCTGGACCTTTCTCGAGAAGGCGGAGCCAGTGGCGTCGATCAATTTCGCCAGTTGCGCGCTCAAGATGCTAGCGTGCCCGTTGTGGTTGTCGGAAACAACAGCAAAGATCACATTGCCAATGAAGCACTTGGTAATGGTGCCCCCGAATTTTTGGTTAAAGATGAAGTTGATGCCCGGGCCTTGCTTCAATCTATACGCCATGCAATGCAAGTAAAGCAGCTGCAAGAAGAGTTGAAAGAAGCTAATCAACGTATTCTGGAAGCCAATCAACAGTTAGATACTATCGCTAATGTTGATGCGGCCACAAAAGCTCTGAGCCGCGCTGGTTTGGCTAAGGCGCTGGCCGCCGAGTATGTGCGCTCACAACGGGGCGGTTGGAATTTAGTCACGGTGCTGATTGATTGCGACGATTTTGATCGAATCAATCAACAATTCGGGCATGCTGTGGGTGATGTGGTGCTGCACGAAATTGCTGACCGCGTGCGCGAAACGGTTAGACCCACCGACCACCTGGCTCGCCTTGGCGGCGACGAATTTCTATTGATTTTGCCTGATACACGTATTGCTGAAGGCATGCTGGTGGCCGAAAAGATTCGCCTCTCTGTTGCTGAAAGCCCATTGCGCCTGGCTTCTGAAACTGTTCGCGTAACTGCCAGCCTGGGCGTGCTTGCTTTGCCTTACGAATTTTGTTCTATCGAAGAAGTGCTTTCACTGGCAAGATTGGCTGTGCGAGAATCAAAAATGCTCGGAAAAAACCGAGTGTCATCTGGTGAGAAGCACAAAGCCCCCGACAAAGGTGGCTCAGCTAACTCGGGTAATGGCGCCTCGAGCGGTGCCACTGATATAGCTGCTCTCGAAGAACTGACAGAAAAATTGCGTCGTGGCGATTGCTTTAGAGCTGTCTCCATGCCGATCTTCCATCTCAGCGATGAAAAAGTTGTTGCCTATGAAATTCTCAGTCGCGGCCCAGCAGGCGCTTTTGAAATGCCTGATGATCTTTTCCGAGTCTCGGTTGAGCACAATTTGCTCACCATTGTCGATTTGCGCTGCCTGAAAACTTGTCTTTCCGCATGTGTAGACCCTAAATTTGATCAAAAAGCGCGTTTCCACGTCAACTTGTTCCCATCCACAATTATGGATACACCCATTGAGCGCCTGATGACGCTGTTTCCTGCCAATAAAACTGACGGCAATTACGTCATTGAAATCAGCGAACAGCAGTTTATCGGTGACCCCGCTTATCTGCGCGACCATGTGCAAGCCTTGAAAGAAAGAGGCTTGCTGGTAGCTGTAGATGATGTAGGCTTCGGTCGCAGTTCGCTTGAAAGTTTGATTATTCTCGAACCTGATATTGTCAAAATTGATAGAAAATATGTTTCTGGAATTTCAGAAGAACCAGCCAAAGCTCGTTTGCTTAAACGACTGGTCAAGGTCGTCAATTCGCTTGGTGCTGAGCTTGTAGCTGAAGGCATTGAATGCCGTGAAGAGCTCGATCTTCTAGTTGAAATGGGTGTGCCTTTTGGTCAAGGTTGGCTGTGGGGCAAACCAGCGTAGCACCGCATTTAGTATCAGTAGAGCTGTCAGTAAATTAGTAAAAAACCGTGCGGCAGCGGTGATACGGCTTGACTTCAGCCGGGTTTAGATCTTGCGCCAGCATCCACAACTTGGCATCAATTTCGGCAGCGGTAGTAAGAATATTGACCTTGGCCAGCGAACGTTTGATGTATTCGATGGCAATAAGTGTAGCAGCGCGAATTTCAATTTCTTCTTCGCTACCTGGTGTTAGTTCGCGACCCTGATCTATTTTTTCTGTCAGCATATTGTCGTAGTCAATGATGCCCTGGTGCCTTAAGAGCTGTGGCAATTTGTAATCAGCAAAGCCTGTGAGCTCATGCATACATGAAAATCCGGCATTGCCTGAGCGTACTAATGCATGGTTGATATCAGCCACCAGCAGCTGGGCCTTTTTCAAAAAGATAACTGGTTCTCCAGCATATTCTGCCACATCACGGTAACCAGGCAATTGTTGTGAAATTGCTAGGGCTGCATTGAGAGCATTTTGATTTGGATCAATCAATTCTTTTAGAAAATTCTTGTCTTTGCCAAGTCGAGTTGCTAACGCAGAAAGAAAGGAGTGACGCTCGCTCATTAATAGCAGCGAATCTATATTTTGACTTTTAAAGCCGGCCAGCATGGCCTTAAACTGTAGCTCGGTAAGCTCTGACAAATGCGAGAGATTGAGGAAGTTTGGCTCAGCGCTAAGGCTAATTAAAAGTGCCCGCGCGCCATTAAATGTGGTATCAGCAGTGGGGCTAAAGATTCGCCATTTGGGGTCACCCCAATAGCAAAAACCGATGGTATGAAAAACGACTAAAAAGAGAATGCGTTGATCTAAACTAAGGCTATCAAAATAAATTTTGGCCGGTTCTGGCGCACTGCTTAGCCAGTGGTGCGGCGCGTTATCAAGTTCTGGCCGGCTTAATGTCTTGCTGATATCGTCGAGAGCGTCTTTATTTAATCGCACATGTTTAGACTTAGCTGCAACTCGCGCTGCTGTGCTCAAAATTGGATGAGAGGCCACGTTATCAATAACTGCACTGACTGCCATGGAAGGGTACCTGCATGTCTTGAAAGCAGTATAGCGCCATAAATGTGCAATACTACATGTCGATTTATTAGCGATAAATTTTATTCTGCTCGCTGTTTTACAGGGAACCTCTTGATCAGCTGTCAGTTTAAACAGATTGGAGAGAAGCATGGAAGAGAAGCAATTTACCAAGGAGCAGATAAAATTTATTCTGCGCGAAGCCAATAGCAGCCCTGACATTAATGAATTGTGCATCAAGCACGATATTAACGAAGCTACTCTTTTTCAGTGGCTGGCTGAGTATGGCGCTGGCGATGAGCCTCGTCGCAAATTTGATTTGCGTCAGATGATGCAAGAAATTTTCGTGCCAGGGTTCACGCGCAGAGAGATGCTTTTCGCTGGAGCCGCAGGGGCCGCCGGTTTCGCTTCAGCTAATCTCTTTGCTATGGTTGGCAAAGTAAAAATGCCCGATTTAGTTTCACCGAAAGTTGAAGTTGTGGACGCATCGAGATTTGATCAGTCGACAGAAGAGCTGGGCGATTATTTGTATTTGACGCCGCAAAAGTTGGGCGGCGGTACTCATGTGGTTGATTTAAAGCACGGTACAACATTGTCGTCCATTCCTTACTGGGCCTGGGGCGATTCCTGCCCGATTTCACATCACCTGGCAGCATACCCCTCAGCTAATCCGCGCAAGGGCTTCGAATTCGTCAATTCCACCCAGGGTGGCAGGAACGTTTCACTTTATGGTTTACCTACTTCAATAGAAGACCACGGCATGCTTGGTAAGTGGGGTCAGGGTAATCATATTTACAGAGTTGAATTTGATGGCACCGAAATGAACAAAATGGAGGATGTGGCAGAGACAACCGGTATCGGTTTGGGCGTACACATCACAATCTTCCCTGATGCTAATGGCTTTGCTGCCGCTGATGGTCAAAAAGATATTGCTGCATTTTTCAATCGTGTTTCGGGCACGGCTAAGACGACGGCGCTTAAGGCTTTCCGCGCCGATTGGATTGGTCGAGAGCCGGATAAGAATTTGAAAGATAACTGGCGCAAAGGTGGCAAGCTGCGAATAGAAGAATTGAGAATTTCCCCAGAAATCGGCAAGTATGATTTGCAAGGCACTAAGGGCAATAAGATCGACTGGGAAATGGTTCCGATGGCCGAGAATCGTGTTTCGAACGGTGAAATACCGGGAGACAATATGAAGGGGCTCTCTGGTCTAGATGCGGTGGTGCATCATCCGGGAAACAAATATTCTGCTCTAATTATTCGCATGCTTTCTTGTGCAGTCATTGTCGATCGCGAGACGTGGGAGCCTGTAGCCTGCCTGCATAATCCGGAAGGATCGCCTGGTAATCTGGCGGTTACTAAGTTGCACGAGAATCCTAATACATGGGAAATTGATTTTGAAGACGTTAAATGCGTCGGCCATGAAGCCGGTTTTTCGCCAGACGGCAAATTCTTCACCATGATGAATAATATCGAACAGAATAATATGGCTGTGTTTGACACAACTGATGCTGATCCGCGCAATTGGAAAAAGATTACTTATGTGAAAGATCCAGAATGGGTAGGCGACTTTCCCAGCCCGTTCCATCTCTGCTTCTCTATGGACGGCAGCAAAATGTTTGTTTCGGTGATGAATGCAAAGCCTGCCAAAAGCGGGTGCTGTGTGGTTGATACGAAGACATGGAAGATTATCAAGAAATTTAAAAACATTGGTGTTGATTGCCAGACCATGGCGGTTTCTTATGATGGCAAATTTGTTGTTCAAATCTTTAGTGGTTTTCAACGACAGGAGAGTGGTGCTTTTATCTTTACCCAAGATGATTCACTTCGTCCGCTGGGATACCTGCCCAATTATGGTGGGCACCATGACTGCGTGATTATCCCGACCAAGAAAGAACACTTAAGAAATAGTCGTTGCACTACCCTCTAATATGATCAGTATTTTCTTGCGCCTGGCCTGCCAGAATATTTTGCGCAGGCCAACGCGCACACTAATGCTAATTTTGGCTGTGGCTTTAGTCAGCGGCGCTATCTTTGCCTCGTTTATTGTTGGCCGCGGCATTCAAGCCAGCATGGAGCGCAGCTTTGCGCAGATGGGTGCAGATCTGGTAGTGGTGCCGGCTGATGCTATGGTTAATATCACCAGCGCATTGCTTACGGTGCAACCTACCGACTCAACTTTGAGCACTAATTTACTGAAGCAGATTGGCAGTCTGCATGGAGTAGAAAAAATAGCTGCTCAAACAATTTATCGCATACCGATGATGGTGCACATGCCTGAGCACAAGGCAAATTTAATTGCTTTTGACCCGGCCAGCGATTTTACTGTGATGCCGTGGCTGCAAACAAAATTACCTAGAGTAATGAAAGCGGGAGACCTGATTGCCGGCGCTCGGCGTGATGAAGCCATTGGCGAAGAGTTAGAACCATGTGCCACCACTGCTACTGTTTACGGTAAGCTTGCTAGAAGCGGAGTGGGGCCACTTGATGATTCTTTGTTTGCCACTTATGATACCGCCGCGTATTTGGCGCAAGGAAAAATCGCTGGCGTTTCGACCATTCCAACATTTGATCGCCAGCGTTGTTCGGCCATATTTGTGCGCTTAGCTTTTGGCACCACTCCAGAGCAGATGCGCTTTGCCATTTCGCAAATTGCAGGAGTGAAAGTAATTACTGGTGCTACTATTGTTACTTCCACAAGGCAGACCACAAGCGCTTTACTGAGCGCCATGCTTGTGTTTGCTACGCTCATACTGCTCGGCTCCTTAATTGTGGTAGGTCTGCTTTTTTCTGCCATCATTGGCGAAAGGCGCCGCGAAATAGGCGTGCTTTCGGCAATCGGATCAAAGCAAGCTGATATTGTCAAAATGCTTTTAGCCGAGGCCTGTTTTACCACAGGTCTGGGAGGTGTGGCTGGTATCATATTTGGTGCGGTGCTTCTGTTGATTTTTCAACGCTCTCTGGTCTATTACCTCGAAACTTTGCATATTGATTTTATCTGGCCTGCCCTGAGCGAAATGGCATATGGCGGCGCAGCTTGTGCGGTGCTAGCCATGCTCGGCGGACTGCTGGGCGCTCTGATTCCGGCCTTGCGCGCTAGCGCTGAAGAGCCTTACCGTATGATGCAGGACGGTGGTTAATGAGCACAGTTTCTGTTTCGCAACTGACAAAGCAATATTCAGGCCACGCTCAGGTTAATGCTGTCATTGATGTCAATTTTGAAGCGCAACCGGGCGAATTTCTAGCAATAGTGGGGCGCTCCGGGTCTGGCAAATCTACGCTGCTGGCCATGGCTGGTGGCATCTGCCGCCCAAGTAGCGGCTCCATTCAAATTGGCGATACGGTCGTTTGGCAACAAAATGCTAATCAGTTGGCTGGTTTTCGCAACGGCACCATTGGTTATGTTTTTCAATTTGCTGGTTTGCTAAGCGCTTTGCGTGCCATAGACAATGTTGCTTTGCCTGCACTCGTTAGCGGCGCTCTTACAGAAAAGGAGGCCTATGCTCGAGCCAGAGCATTACTGGTGCGAGTTGGTTTAGCCGAGCGTATTGATTCCTATCCGGGTGAGCTGTCTGGCGGTGAGCAAAGGCGTGTGGCCATCGCTCGCGCGCTCATCAATTCGCCCAGTGTTTTATTGGCCGATGAGCCTACAGCCGACCTCGATGGCGAAACTGAAGGCGAAATATTGCAGCTTCTTGTTGATATTCGCAAAGCTTTCAGTCTCACTTTGATTGTGGTTACTCACAACCAGGATATTGCCTCTTTAGCCGACAGGGTTTTGACCATGACTGCTGGTCGAGCTGAAATGTTGACTCATTCGCAACAGCCAGGTACAGAGACTTCGACTAGATCACCGCAGCTACTCGATGTCGGCGACACAGTTAAAAGCATTTTCGCTATTTCTGCTAGTCAATCGGCGCAAGAGAATGTCAAACTGGGCATAGGCTTTGATAAGTATGTTGGCCGCATGGTATTGCTGTTGGTACCGCTGCTGTCTTTGCTCTATATTGCCAATTTGGCCGTAGCAAGTTATCAGCAAAGCGTTGTTAATGCCAGGCTCGATCAGCGGCAGGCCCTGGAAGACCTGGCGAACAGCGACTTAAAAGCGGGCGTTCGCGATATCGAGATGACTGCAGACGGTGGATATGTTTTAACTCTTTTTCTCAAAAATACTAAGCCAGAAAAAGCTATGTTTTTAATGAAACCTGTGGTGCGTCTTTTTATTCAAGTGGGTAATAGTTGGCAGGAGATTGACCTCAAGGCGCTCAATAACTCACCAGCAGTTGTTTCGGCTTTGACTGGTGAGCGACTGCTCAAATATGCCTTTAAGCCTAACGTACCTGGTTACACGCAACTTATTCCTTACTATTTGCATGCTCGAATAAGCAACGACATGCTGGTGAGCGCAAGCAGTCAACCGAAAGATGACCTGGTGGAGCGCAACGATAGTTACTACGTCTACCTGAAGCCTCACAATATTGATGACGCGACCATATCAAAGAAATTAAAGTTTGCCGAAAAGCCGCCTGTTTTCATTGGCATGCCGCCGCACTAATTTATTTCCACCGCAGTGTTTGCTGTACTTCGATACCGTCATCGAAAGTGTGTTTACCCAGCGAATTTTCTTTAGCTTGAATAACGATAAAGCAAAGATTTTCGCTTCCACTATTTTTAACGCAGCGGGCGGCGGCTGGCGCCAGGCGTACGCAGGTGCCTTCTGAAACGACCAAAACTTCGCCGTCAATAGCCATTTGGCCTTCACCGCTGATGAAAATATACATTTCTTCGTTAGTTTTGTGAGCGTGGCTGAACGGCACTTCTTTACCGGGAGGCATAGTGTTAATAGACACTTCCATACCGGTGCTGTTCACCAGCTCTTGCAGAAAAACTTTGCCTGGTTTGACCACGCCAAAACGTGGATGTTTCATTTCGTATTGCGCCAGTTCTGCAAACGATCCGCAGTGGACGGCCTTATAATGATTGCCGCGGTCAAATTTGTCAGGTTTGATTAGCATTTCGGCTTCGCCAGCTTTCGTTTCAGTCATTTTTCCTCCAGTTCGGTTGCAGCACTTCGGCTACTTCGCGTCGTTGAAAAGATAACATATGCTAATTTTTGCTATGTCATTGGGCAGTAATTTAATGGAATGGATTGCAATTGATTGGAGCTTTCACAAGGGAGCGGAGTCCTTGATATTGTGGTGATAACAACGTAGGCGGACAAATGGCTAAAACTATCCTTGTAACTGGCGCATCAAGCGGCATTGGCGAAGCAACCGTGCGGCTCTTTTCGCGAAAAAAATGGAATGTGCTGGCTACTATGCGCTCGCCAGAAAAGGCAGGCGATCTGGCCACTTTGCCAGGCGTCTCGATTTTACGTCTTGACGTCACAGACCTCGATTCGATTAGGTCGGCCATTGCAGAAGGACTGACTCGACACTCGGTGATTGACGCGGTGGTGAACAACGCCGGATACGGCATGGTTGGCGCTTTTGAGGCCACGACTCCTGAGAAGGTACAGCGGCAGTTCGATACTAATGTTTTTGGCTTAATGAATGTAACCCGTGAAATTTTGCCGCATATGCGAGAAAACCGCTCTGGCACAATCATTAATATGTCATCTGTAGGCGGTCGAATTACTTTTCCTCTTTACAGCGTTTATCACGCTACAAAGTTTGCTGTTGAGGGTTTTTCGGAGTCGTTGCAGTATGAATTGCGCCAATTTAATATCAAAGTCAAGCTGATTGAGCCGGGCCCAATTAGAACCCCGTTTTACGACCGCAGTCAAGATATGGTAACCAAAGAAGGGCTGGCAGCGTACGACACATTTGTGGCCCGTGCTTTGCCCCACATGCAAAAAGAAGGGCATAACGCACCCGGCCCCAATGGAGTGGCTTATACTGTGTGGGAGGCGGCCACTGATAACTCTTCTCGTATGCGTTATCCGATCAATGCTGAAGCCATGTTGTCGTTAAGAAAATTGTTGCCGGATCGTGCCGTATTTAGATTAGTGCGCACCGTTTTGTTGCGTTAGAGCGGTTTTGTTAAATGGTACTGCCCATAGTGCCAAATAGCTTTTTTAGATAAAAGTTTGTAGATATTTTGGAAGTGCAGCGCTGCTATAGTAGTCACAATTGATGAGGAGCAATCTGTGCGCGGCCGTAAAATTTCTATTGCTGTTTTGGGCGTTTTAGCCGTTTTTGCAAGCAGCTGTCTGCCGGCTCAAGCTGGCGCCGCCGATTGGGAAAAGCTTTTAAATAAGGCCCAGGAAGCTGCCCGTGGCAAAGAGTATGAAGATGCCATTAAGCTTTACAACGAAGCTGCCGCAGAGTGCCAGAGCTCTAAGCTGGAAGACAAGTATTTAGCCAAGACTTATAACGATCTCGCTCTGGTGTATGAAGCCCAGGGTAAGCTAGCCGAAGCCGAAACATACTTGATTCGAGCCCTGGCCATAAAGGAAAAACTAGTAGATAAAGAGGATGTCAGCTTTACGTCGAGTCTCGGCAATCTAGCCGCACTTTACCGCAGGGAAGGTAAATTTGATCAGGCTCAAGTACAGTACGAGCGAGCCATCGCTATCATTGAAAAGAAATCCGGACAGAGCGATCCCCGTCTTGCCCCTTTTCTTACCGGCATAGCTTCGTTGTTTACTGACAAAGCTCAGTTTGTCGAGGCTGAGAGCGCGTTGAAGCGTGTGGTCGCGCTGATGCAACAGGCCAATAATAAAGATGGACAGACTGTCGCCATGAACAATCTGGCAGTGACTCTGCGCAAGCAAGGCAAAACAGCAGAAGCTGAAGCGATTTACAAACAGGTGGCCGAGCTAGCAGGCGAGAGTAGCGGAAATACCGAGAATGCGGCCCATAACAAAGCAGCTGCATTAAGTAATTTGGCCCGCACTTATCGAGAAAAGGGTCAATTCGACAAGGCTGAGCCGCTTTTAAAGCAAGCAGTATCTGAATTGTCGAAAGACAAAAATACCAAGCCCGGTGATGTAATCATTGCCATGGATAATCTGGCCATGGTTAACAAAGAGTCTGGGGATTATCTTGGAGCCGAAGAGCAATATCGCAAAGCTCTCACAATCGCTAGAACCACGGATGGTGCTAAACCAGTTGTTCTGGCTTTGCGCATGCAAAATCTTGCGCTGTCGCTAATGCCGCAAGGAAAGTTTGAAGAGGCCGAAAAACTTTTCAAAGAGTCGCTGGCTTTGTATGAAAAAGCGCAAGGTGCCAATGGTCCAGATGTGGCGGTGGCGCTGACAAACTTAGAAGAAGTCTATCGCGAGCAAGA
Source organism: Cyanobacteria bacterium auto_48_18 (assembly GCA_036170915.1). Classification (GTDB taxonomy): domain Bacteria; phylum Cyanobacteriota; class Vampirovibrionia; order Obscuribacterales; family Obscuribacteraceae. Next base: position 89,443 of record JAVHQC010000032.1, on the reverse strand, counting down.
AAAGTTTGAGCAGGCCGAACCCCTTTTGCTTCGTGCTCTCGATATTCGCAAGACTACCCTTGGTAAAGATAATCCGGCGGTGGCCACCACCACAACAGATCTCGCTATTCTCTACAAACAGCAGGGTAAATCAGCCCAAGCATTAACTTACTTCCAAGACGCCGTGCGCATTCGGGAAACAGCACCTGATTCAGCTGATTTAGCCACAGCACTCAATAATTTGGCCCGCATATACCGGGATCAGAAACGTTACGCCGAAGCTGAGCCGCTTTATAAAAAGGCATTGGCGATTCGCGAGAAAACTTTTGGTCCGGATGATGACAGCGTGGGCGCGGTATTGCGTAACTACGCAATTCTGTTGCGCGCATTGAACAGGGCAGATGAAGCCAAGTTACTCGATCTCAGGGCTCGAAAAATTGAGAATGCCAAAAGTGCGCCTTAATTTCGTTCAGAAGTTTAGCGCTGCCTGTTGTCTGACATTGCTGCCATTAGTTGCTGTTGCGGCATCGACTGATTATTGGCACACATTTTATGACCAGGGCCAAAACCAGCTTCTCTCAAAGTCGTACACAGCTGCTGAAGTATCTTTCAGGCAAGCTCTTCGAGAGGTGAAACGCTCTGCACACACTGAAGATGAGCTCGTGCTCTGCACACTCGCGCTGGCTGATTTGTTGCAGTTGGAAAATTACAAAGAAGAATCTTGGTCGCTTTATAGAAAAGCTTTGAAGATTCTGGAGCGGCAGTATGGAAAGGAAAGTGTTAAGTTACTGCCTGTTCTGATCACCATGGGTAGTGTCACTGAAATTGAGGGTGAATATAAAAAGGCCGGGGTGTTCTACGCCCGTGCGGAGGCGATTGCTCACGCTAAATCAGGCGCGAATAGTATGGAGCTGGCAACTGCTCTGCACAAGCTGGGTCATGCTCAATTTCACCAGGGTTTAGCTAAAGAGGCTGAAGAGCATTATCGCAGCGCGCTTGCAATTTTGATGGGTCAGAAAGATTTGCCATCTCGAGATGTGGCGCTTGAGCTTTTAAGCGATTATCTCGATTTGATGCACAAGTATAATGGGCCCTCTAAAATTCTTGCTTCAAAATTTGAGCAAGAATTGCTTAAAGACGAAGTGCAGTTATTAGGTCGTACCCGAGCCGTGCCTCAATCAGCCTGGCAGCAGGCTATGCAAACGCGTTTGACAGCAAGTGGTGACATTCAAAACGCCGGTGCTTCACCTGCTTTAGAAAGAATTTCTCCCCCAGATAATTCTCTACCGCCCAACAATTTTGAAACGTTTACCACAGCAGCACAGCTTCTGGCATCTCTGGGGCCGTCAGAAAAAGTAGATTCGTCATCACCAGGGTCATCATCTTCATCGGCTGCACCTGGAGAGGGCATCGATTATTACGAGCGCATGGTCGCCATTGACACAAAAACTCTAGGGCCGAATCATCCTAGTGTGGCTCGGGATTTAAAAGGTCTGGCAGCGATTTATGTCTCACAACACCGTTATGCTGAAGCTAGGCCCTTGCTTGAGCGCGCAGTTTCCATCTATCAATCAGTTTATTCCGCCGACGATCTTTCCATCAAGCATTTGAAAATTCTCTTGCGTCTGATTAGCGATAACGCTGATACTACTAGTGGTGCATCGCCACTGGTTACCGATGCGGCAAAGATTCCACTGCAAGCTCAAACTTTTGAAGTAGCACAGCGTTTAAACGAGCTTGCCTTCATGTCTTACTGTCAGGGCAAGCTTGAAGATGCCAGAGCCGCTTACGCCTGGGCTCTGGCCAGCACCGACGATGCCACCGGCAGCAGAAGTGTTTTTGTTGCTGCGTGCTTGCAAGACTATTTGCAGGTGATGCGCAGCAGTGGAAAAGTTGAAGAAGCTAACAGAATGCAGGCTCTAGCTAAGAGCATTCTGGCTGATGCCTTGTCGGCGCAATTGCTGCAGACTTACAAATAGCTGGCGACTGACTTGTCAGTCATTATCATTCCAGGGGCGGCCCCTTTGAATGTCGACGTGACCATTTAACTTATACGGCACAGGTGAGCCGTTGTCAGGTGCGATGGTGAAGCCGCCGTTTGAAAGAGGATCCAACTTGCTTGGCACCCAATCACCGGTCACTTCACGCACTGGACCAGCCAGTTTGGCCAGATCTCGGCGTTTGAGGTCGTCTCTTTCGTCGAGCTCACGGGCCCGGGGGAAGAGTCCAGGACTCGCCCGTCGTACTTTCTTCCAGTCATCTAAGGTGTCGCCTTTGTCACTGTCGTCGTCGTCATGCGAGTCTAATTGTGCAAAGCCAAAAACAGACTGTGGTCTATCGTCGGAGAATAAATCGGGCGGCAACACTCTTATGCGGAAGTCTTTTTCAAAAAGTGGCGTGACATATTTATGGTCTAAAAGCAGCGAATCGCCATCAGAAATAGCTTTCAAACGCGCTTGTCTTTTTAACTTATCTTTTTCTTCATTTATTTCGTCTGCCTCTTTTCTCTCCTGTCTTTCGAGGCGTCTTTTACTCAGCTCTTCGTACTCAAGTTCGTCGTCGCCAGGCTGGTCTGGCCGCCCATGTTGCGAGAAAAACGAATTGCGAAAAGCTTGGCCGTCAAATTCGCCAAACATTTTGCCTACAGCATCTTGATTCTGTGCCAGTGCCGGCGCTGAAAATCCAGCCCCTGACGCGGCGAATAAGCCAGATAAGATTAATAAGACAAAGAGTTTTGACAAATAAGGCACCAGCTCGAGCATTATATAATTGCCAGGTTATCACTTCTTTCTGCGAATAGAACGTTCGCAGTTTACACGGCCCTGTCAAGTGTTTTGACTGCGGCTAATTGTATTTTTTCGCAGGCAAAGCGAATTTTATTCGATGGAAGCTTTGATTAGAAACAGCCTGGTAATCGAGAAAATCACCTGCATTTCACTGGCATTTTTTTGCCTGTTGTTTTGTATTAACGCGGCCTGGGCCGCCGGCCGCGAAACTGCCGTGATTGATTTTCAATTTCAGCCCATTCGTCCGACATCGGCCATCACCATTCGTGAAGCTGTTGATGTGGCGGTGCGCAACTATCCAAGCATAGCTTCAAAAAGATTCAAACTTAAGGCATCCATGGCCAATGTCACCCTGGCTAAGACTCAATATTTGCCCAACCTCAATATCGATATTCAAGAGTCTGCTATCACCGGCAACCGCGTGGCCAGCACGGTTATGAACAACGTGTCTGGTTTTGACACAGTGCCAATTGATTCGGGGCCGGTGTCACAAAGATCGAGTATGCGTCCACTGGTCAACAACCTTCAAGGTGTCAACTTAAACTGGCTGCTGGTTGATTTTGGCCTGCGCCACGCCAACGATAATTTTGCTTATGCAGACGCTCGCACTGCGCGTGCCGACGTCAACCTCACTCAGTTAGATGTTGCATATGATGCTGCTGAAGCCTTTCTTGAAGCAGTGGCCGCCAAGCAAATAATTTACGCCACAGAAGCTGCGTTATCGCATATGAAAGCCGCTAATGTGCGAGCCAAAACACTTGTTGCTGAAGGTTTAAAACCGGGTGTGGAAGCAGCTGATTGGGATTACGAAGTAGCAAAAGCCAGAATCAACGTAATTAAATCTGAGAAGAATGCGCAATTGGCACTGGTCGCTCTGGCCGAAAAAATGGGCACCGCCACCACTGATATTGATATTGTTTCCAATCCGCTGGTGCGCAGCCCTTCTCAAATTCAAGCAATGCGACCGATTGATCTTTCGTCGCACCCACTGGCTTTACTCAAGTCGGCTGAAATTCAAAGATGGCAAGCAAAGAAAATAGTGCTTGATAAAGCCTACAGACCACACTTGTGGTTTAACTCGTCGGTCTGGGGCAAAGGCAGCAGCGATGGAGTTAATCCGATTCGCCCCGTGGGTGGTGGCGCATTGCCTCAAGTGTTTAATTATATGGTGGGCGCTTCCTTTAGTTTTCCAGTGATGGAATATTTTCCATTAAAGGCCCAGAAGCGCATTGCCGTTAACAACGAAATGGCGGCCAGAGCTGATTTAGACCTGGCCATGCAAATTCTAGAAAAGAAAGATGCACGAGCCCGCGTCATGCTCAGGCAGGCGCGCAAAGTAGCTGACGAAACTCCTGCTCTTGTTGAAGCGGCTAAAGTGCGAGAACTCAAAGTTAGTAAACGGTACAGCACAGGTCTGACTGATATGGTTAGCCTGGCGCAAGCTGAAAAGGCGCTGGCTGAGGCAGAAGTGGAAGACGCAGTGGCGCAGGTTGAAGTATGGCGAGCGATTTTACTTTTATCTTACGCCCAGGGTGATTTAAAACCTTTCCTTGAAATTGTCGATATCGTCGAAGGCAAGTCGGGGAAAACCAGGTAATAGTATGTGGATTATTAGTTTTGCCCTGAGGCGTCCAATTACTATTATCGCTGCGGTGATAAGCATTGTCTGCGTGGCGTTTTTGGCTGTCAGTTCAATGAAGCGCGACATTTTTCCAGATTTAAAAATTCCGGCCATTTATGTTATTCAGGGTTATGGTGGCATGTCGCCGGAGCAGATGGAGGGCTACATCACCTCCACCTATGAATTGTATTTTCTCTACGTACCTGGTATCGAGCACATTGAGTCGAAGACTATTCAAAACGTCTCGGTAATTAAAGTATTCTTCCAGCCTGACACAGATATGGCTAGCGCTATGGCTACCATTGTCGCCATGGCCAGTCGTGCCACCAGCCTCATGCCGCACGGCACCTATAACCCTTTTGTGCTCAGATTTGACGCGGGCAGTTTGCCTGTGGGGCAGCTGGTTTTGTCGTCAGAGACCAAGGGCGTCAAAGAGCTCGAAGATTTAGCTTACACTCGAATAAGACCACTGCTTGCCACCGTTCCTGGTGCTGAAGCGCCGCCGCCCTTTGGCGGCAATATTCGCTCTATCGTACTCAGTGTCGATGCCGATAAGCTGAGGCGCTACAACATTTCAGGCGATGAAATTGTCGAAGCGCTGGCCACCGGCAACAAAGTCATGCCATCTGGTAACGTGCGCACCGGTGATTATTTGCGCATTGCGCCAGTTAATACCGATTTGCCTGATATTCACCAGCTTGATTATTTGCCGATTCGCACTGGTCACGGCCCTCAAATTTTTGTCAAAGACATAGGCAAAGTTGAGGACGCCTCAGATATTTTGGCAGGCTACGCTCTTTATCAAGGCCGCCGCACTGTTTACATTCCAGCTGTAAAGAGGGGTGACGCGTCTACTGTATCGGTTGTTGACGCACTGACTGCCTCTCTTCCGCGCATGCAGGCTGTCTTGCCCGCCGACGTCAAAATCAGCTATGAATTTGACCAGAGCAAGTATGTGCGCGAGGCCATTACCGACGTCTTTCACGAGGGCGTGCTCGGGACAATTCTTCCGGGTTTGATGATTTTGCTCTTTCTGCGCGACCTGCGCAGCACGGCTATTGTAGTCACAACTATTCCACTGTCCTTAATGTCTGCCATCGTCGGTTTGTGGCTCACTGGTCAAACCATCAACATTCAAACTCTTAGCGGTTTGGCCCTATCTATCGGCATTCTCGTCGACGAGGCCACAGTTTGCATTGAGAATATGCACACCCACCTGGCCAATGGTGTGGAAAAAACGCGCGCCGTTTATCAGGCCTGTGTGGAGACAATGGTGCCTCGACTGCTCGCCATGCTTTCAGTGGTGGCAGTATTTATTCCATCGTTCTTTATGGTGGGCATCACACGCGAGTTGTTCATTCCATTGTCTCTAGCTGTGGGTTTTGCCATGGTGGCTTCCACCACTCTTGCATCAACCCTGGTGCCGATTATGGCCATCTGGTTGCTCAAAGATGAGCATGAAGGAGTGGCAGATGGTGAAGGCGACGAAGAATATGATGAGCACGCTGAGAAAATTGGCCGCCGCAAAGATAAAAAAGAGCATAAACCAGATCTTGTCGACAAAATGAAAGACCGGCTGGCTGACTTGTTGCACGTGATGATGCCCCTGCGTTATCTTGTGGTCGGCGGTTATTTAGCGGCTAGCGTAACGCTTGTGCTGGTGCTCTACAGCACCATCGGCAAAGAGTTGTTTCCTGATTCGGGCAGCAGCCAGTTTCGTATGCGAATTACGGCGCCGACCGGTATGCGGGTTGAGGCACTGGAACAGCGTGTCCTCAAAACACTTGAGTTGATTAAAGCCGAAGCCGGTCCTGAGAATGTAGAGAAAAGCCTTGGTTACGCCGGTCAGCAGCCGCCGATGTTTCCCATCAGCTCAGCTTTCTTATGGACCAGTGGCCCGCACCAGGCAGTGATGGATGTGCAACTTAAAGAAAGTGCGCACATCAATATGGCGCGCTTCAAAGACAATTTGCGTAAACGCCTGGCCAAGGCTGTTCCCGACACTAAATATTCATTTGAGCCAGGCGACCTTGTTAGCCAGATTATGAACCTTGGTTCGCCGACACCAATCTGCGTGCAAGTTGCCGGTCACAATTTAATTGCCAATAAAATTTTTGCCGCTAAAGTTTTGCAAGAGATGGCTAAAGTCAAAAGTCTGCGCGATTTACAATGGGGACAGGCACTAGATTATCCGTCTTGCGAAATTGATATTGATCGCGAGCTCGCTGGTCAGCTGGGCATTACTCCTGCTGAAATCGGTATGTCACTGCAACCCGCTTTCTTCTCCAGTAGATTCGTTCACTTGAGCCTATGGCGCGACCCTGAAAGCGGTTTTTCTTATCAGGTGCAGGTACAGGTGCCGCAGGATCAAATTCGGTCAAAAGAAGACATTGAAACGTTCCCCACTATGAGCAGCAGACGGAAAGACCAGATGGCCGTCAAAGACTTGCTGGAAAATTCTGAGATAGACAAGATTTATCCTGGCAGTAAAACGCGCAGAGAACAACATCCGCTCATTTCTGATGTGGCGAAAGTCAGCTATGGTGTCACCAATGGTGAGTTCGATCGCTACAACATGATGCGTATGGTTTCACTCACAGCCAACGTCTCTGGTGGTGACCTTGGCAGCGTGGGCGAAGAAATTAAGCGTGCTGTGGCGCGGGCAGGCAAACCACCTGCCGGTGTTTTTGTGGACGTCACCGGTCAGGTGCCTCTACTGAAAGACACTTTCAATCACCTGCTGGGCGGCCTGGTGCTGGCAGTAGGAGTAATTGCTCTGATGTTGCTGGCCTACTTCCAGGCCGCTCGCATTGTATTTGTGGTGATGTCTACTACGCCGGCAATTTTACTGGGAGTGCTGACCATGCTGCACTTGACCGGCACCACTCTGAATATTCAATCATTCATGGGTGCCATTATGTCTACTGGTGTGGGCATCGCCAATGCTATTTTGCTTGTGGTTTTTGCCGAGAAAACTCGCGAAGAAGAGGGCAAGAGTGCTGAAGAATCTGCGGTGCATGCGGCACAAATGCGTATGCGGCCAATTCTGATGACGTCGATTGCTATGATTGCAGGCATGGTGCCTATGGCCATTTCAACCGGGCAAAGCGCGTCTCTGGGTCGCGCTGTTATTGGCGGCCTGATGATGTCTACCACATCTGTTCTAACACTTTTGCCCCTGGTATTTTGCATTATTCAAGCCACCGCCAGAAGAGGCACTCGCTCGCTCCATCCTGAAGATCATGGTCATTAACTAAGGAAAAAACTTATGGCGTCGGCAAAGAAAATCGGATTGACGGTGGCGATAGCGGCAGTGGTAGCTGCCGGCGGCTACTATGCCTATCAATATTTTCAGCCGGCCAAAGTTGAAGCTCCGTCGGCTCCGGTGCTGGTTTCGGTGCCAACTGTGCCGGTAACCGCCAAGACTCTTTTCAGGGAAGATAAGTTACCAGGTGAAATTGACGCCTATCAAGACGTGCTCATCTATCCCAAAATTAGAGGATTTATCAAAACCATTAACGTTGACCGAGGCTCAGTGGTTAAAAAAGGCGAAGTAATGGCCACCATGTACGCGCCTGAATATTTGGCATCGCGCAACGAAGCCCTGGCTCGCGTGGCCGCGGCTAAAGCTGCTGTTGCTTCAGAAGAATCAGATTTGCAAGACCTGCAGGCCGACTTGAAAAAACGCCAGGCCAATTTATTGGCTGATCAATCTACTTATCAACGAGTTTATGCAGCATCGCTGGTACCAGGAGTGGTGGCCGACAATGACGTTGTGCAATGGTCGCAGTCAGTTGAAGCAGACAGACAGGAAGTCAATACTTTCATCAAGCGCATCAATGCAAAAGCTCACGAAGTGACTATGCGCAAACAAGAGTTGGCCGCACGCATAAAAGGTTTTGAAAACTATTCTGATTTCGCCTCTTATCTGGAAATCACCGCCCCGTTCAACGGTTATGTTACTGAGCGCAAAATGCACGTGGGCAGTTATGTTGGTCCTGATGGCAGCGGCGCCTATCCTCCAATTTGTCGGGTGAAACAAATGGATTTGTTGAGAGTAATTGCACCAGTGCCCGAAGTTGACACTGCTGGTGTCGTTGTCGGTTCGCAGGTGGCATTTTCAGTCTCGGCTTTTCCTGGTCGTAAATTTATGGGCACTGTTGCTCGCATCAGCAACAATCTCGACAAAGATACCCGCACCATGCCTGTTGAACTCAACTATTTCAATCCTGATTTTGATGTCTTGCCTGGCATGTTCTGCAATATTTATTGGCCCACCCGTCGCAAACAAACATCGCTTTTTGTACCGCTTGAAGCAGTGGTATCAACTCCGCTCAATACTTTTGTTTGCAAGGTTAAGGACGGCGTGGTGGAATGGGTGACAGTGCGCAAGGGTCAGACGATGGATGGCAACGTAGAAATTTTCGGCAATGTTCAGGCTGGAGATATGGTGGCACAAAAAGCCAGTGAAGAATTGCAAAACGAATCAAAAGTAATTGCTGAGCCTATAAGCTCGGTGCAGTCGCTCAATAGCAAAGCTCCGGCCAGTATGTCGCAGTAGGTTTTGAGAAAAAATACCTTTAAAGGTATTTTTTTCAGAAAAAAACCTGCGCAGGTTTTTTTCAATTAAACAATGCCGCATCACGGGCAGATGATACCAGCCAGTTGATTACTCCCGGCACAGCCAGGGCTACGATGACAACGATTGGGCCGGTTAGAATCATGGCCCAACCCCAAATTCTTTTGCCTTTAAAAACGAGAAGCACGATACCCACCGGTACCAGCAAACAGGCGGGCATGCCACATGCCAGTCCTAAAATTTCGACGCCGTTGGCGATGATATTTAAAAGGGCTTCAAGATTGGCGAGATTATTTACTCTCACTGTTCCTGGACTGTGTGGATAATTATCGCCACTCGGTTTTTCTGAATTCAACTCTGGTTTTTCTGAATTCGACTCTGATTTTTCTGAATTGAACTCTGGTTGTTCGCTATCGACCGGTTGTGCTGTCTGGGTCTGTTCTGCCGGCGCCGCGGCTTTACCAGCATGTGGTTTTGCCATTGCCGGTTGCAGGCAAAAAAGTGCCGATAAAACTAAGGCCATGGCCAGAAAAGAACGCAAAAGAAACCTCCTCACTTTGTTGTCAAAATTTGCTCTGCTCGCGCTTGCGCGGCACTTGATTCGGTCTCGTCTCCAAGGCTACGCAGAACTTGAGCGTAGTCTTTCAGGCAGGCCGCCAGTAGTGGATCATGGTCACCCAAAGCGCCTTCAGTACTGGCAACGGCCCACTTGTAAAATGTGCGAGCGTCTTTCAGTTTGTCTTGCGAATAATAGAGAAATGCCAGATCGTTCAGCACTCTGGCGGTTTCAATATTGTTGGGGCCCAGAGCGGTTTGGCTCTGGCTCAAGGCCGTACGATATAGCTCTTCTGCTTCCGACCACTTGCTCTGACGCGACTTGACCGATGCCAGTGTGGCCATGGTGCGAATGGTAAGAATGTTGCTCATGCCATAAGTGTTTTTGTAGATTGTTAGGGCCCTGGTGAGCAGCGCATCGGCATCGTCGTATCGCTTATTGGCTATGTAAAAGAGAGCGAGGCCACTCAAATCGTTGGCTACTGAGGGGTGAGTATTTCCCAGTGATTGCACATCAGCAGCAATTTTTCGCTGATAGAAAGCTTCGCCCTTGCCATAGTGATTTTGATCAAAAATGGCTTCACTCATAGTGTTATAGGCTGGCGACAAAGCTTGCGCCGTGTAATTTTGATTGAGACCACGCAGTAAAATTTGCGGCTCTTGATCAGTTCGATTATTGTGACCGGCATTGAGTTGATTAGTGTTTTCACTCTGCCAGCTCGAAATGGCGGTTTGATTTGTTTCGCTTGTAGAAAGTGGACTTTTGATTTTGTCCTGACCTACGTCATGGCGAAAATCTTTGAGCAATTCTTGATTTGATTGATCTTCGCCTTTGATCAAATCTTTGTACTCGCCAATTAGCCCTGGTAGCTGATTGCTGGCTTCCAGACTGGGCTCATTCATCAAAATCGACATGGCGCGCTTGTAGTGTTTTGCCGCAGGCTCGCGAAATCCGGCTTTATAAGTTGAGCGCGCCAGTCTATGCAAACTTGAAACAATTTCAGGGCTATACGGTCCGTAATTTTTTTCATTGAGCTGAAAGGCCCGCTGATAATAAGGCATGGCAGCCGCCGGATCGCCTTCGGATTCTTGCACCGAGCCGATAGCAATTAGTGCAGGGGCAATGCGACTCGAATTTTTGCCATATTTGGCTTCCAGGACCGAGAGCATTCTTTGATAAATGCTTTGAGCTTCTGCCGTTTTATTGCGCAGAGCCAGCGTGTCGGCCAGACGATTGAGACATTTAGCCAGATCGTCGGCCTTGTGGTTTTGTTTTTGCACGGCGGTCAGAGCCAGGCGAAAAAGTCTTTCGGCCTCCGGCAGATTCTGCTCATTGAGAGCGGTTTGGCCGCTAGCAAAATTTGTTTGCCACGAAGCGGCCCCGTTGTCAGCTGCACTGGCGCATGGAATGAAAATGCCGCCGGCACACTGAGCAAGGAGAGCAAGTGACAACCAAGTTTTGAGCCGACGACGCATTTGCTCCACCAAATGAAGATTAGAGCATCATTATACAGTTGACTTGCTGCTTGTTATTACTTGTCGTCTTGATCCAGCACGGTGCATTCCACATAGGCTACGCCTCTTGAAATAGTGCCGAGATTTGTGGCCGCCTGCTTTGATAAGTCCATTACCCGCTTGCAGTGGAAGGGCCCACGGTCGTTGACTTTGACAACGACGCTTTTGCCGCTTTTGGGATCTTCGACCATCACTTTAGTATTAAATGGCAGGCGCAGATGAGCAGCAGTGAGTTTATTCATATTAAAGATTTCGCCCGAGGCTGTTTTTCTGCCGTGAAACGGTACGCCATACCACGAAACATTGCCCTTAAATTCTTTCGCCACCGGAGCATGTGGCTGAGCCGCGATCAGTGTGCCTGAATTACCGTAAGCCCCATTATTTCCGGTCAAGCAAATCACCGCTGCTCCAGTCAAAAATAATTTATAAGACATGAGGGACGCCTCGCTCGATGATGCCGTGTTTACTGGTAATACAGTTACGACTATTCCCTTTCTTGATTCAATTTATCATTGTAATGTCAGTTCTGCTGGTCTACAGTTTGTGAGCGACGCGGCATATAATTATTGCTCGCAATCGGGTGACGGTCATCGATATCATTCACTTCCTTCTTTTCCTTTTGGTTTCGGCTGTCTGTGCCGGTTTAGCATCGCGCATTGTTCCTGGGATTGGACGCAATGGTTTCTTTGCTGCTGCATTAGTCGGAATCGTCGGTGCCTGGATCGGTGAAATGATTATCGGCCCTGTGGGCCCGAGTGTTGAAGGCGTGCCGCTTATTCCGGCCATCGTGGGCTCAGCCATCTTTATTTTTGCGATGTATTTGATTGCGCGTTTATTTCAGAGAATCAGTCGCAAGAGCTAAGCAAGTATGGCCAGACCACGCCGCAAAAGATCTGCTACAGACCCGTCACTGGCGGCGGCAGGTCAGTTATTAACGCGGCATCTGGCTCAATTTAGCGGTACGGCACGCACTGCAAAGCTGGTGGAATTTATTGAAGAGTCAGCGAAGATTTTGATATCTGGACCCACAGGTAATGATTCATTCGAAGAGCAGCAGGTGGTAGATTTTGCCCATGCTTATGCCGACCAACAGGTCGAAAGGCTTAACGCACTTGGTTATGACTTTGCTACTAGAGATGGTTTGATCGCTTTCTTTTTTTGCCAGCTTTTTGAAAAAGTGCGCCATCAGCCAGACCAGGTAAGAGGCTTTAAAAAACGCAAAGACGCCGCGTATTACACACCCACTGCTCTTTCTTATTACATGGTGCGCAGCGTTTTTGTCGGACAGGCCTTAGATTTTACTCGCTTACGTGTGCTGGATTTTTGTGCAGGCAGCGGTGCACTACTAATTGCAGCTCTCGAATATTTAGCTCAACAAGAGTTTGTTCAACATGATGATAAGCGTACTCGACTGCAACTTTTAGAAGCCCATATTTCTGCCATTGAAATTGACCCGCTCACTCTTCGCACTTGCAAAGCCGCACTGGCTATGGCATGTAGAGTCGAGGTGCGAGTGCTGCCGGCCAGTAATTTTTTACAAGCTGACGGCCTGACTGCGGCAATCGAGCCGTGTCAATTTGTGTTGATGAATCCACCCTGGAGTGAATCTGCATATAAATTATTTGTGCAACGCGCCTGTGAATTGCTCGCTGATAGTGGTCATGCTGCTGCGCTAACACCGGCCGGTATCTACTGTGACCAGGGTACTGGCCCACTGCGAAAGCTATTGCTAGAGCAGCATTGTTGGCAGAGCCTCGAAGGTTTCGTTAATGACGATACAGCTTTTGCTGTTCATCCAGAGTATGAATATGCGCTTTCAGTTTTTTCGAAAAATTCACCGGCTGATGGTCTCAAAGCCCGTTTTGGCTTGAACGCAGATGGCAATTTAGTTGCCGATGGCGAGTGGCTCACCTATGACCGAGCATTGATTGAGCGCCTGAGCCCGTCTACGCTTACTTTGTTGCCTTGTGAAAGTCAAAAACAATTGGACTTTTTGGCTGCCGCTGTGAGCAAGAACGCACGCTTGCACCAGCTTCATGCTGACGGTTTGCCACAGATGGACCGGGGCAAGCATATGCAGCCAAAAGTCGAGAGAGACACTTCTCTGTGGAGTTTTCGCTTTGCTCGTGACTTTGATATGTCTATTGATCGCGAGCGCTTCATTACAGTTGAAAGCGCTAAGGTAGACGGGTTTTGTCCTGATGGCAGCGGATGTTATCTGAGAAAGTCAGCGGATAAAGAAGAAATTTTATTGCCTTTGATCGAAGGTCGAATGTTGGGTCAGTATTCGATCACTGCCAAACGTTGGATTTCTGGAAACGGGCGTCAAGCTTTGTGGCGGCAGGCTGAAATTGGTAATGCTGAAATTGGCCCTCAGTATCTTGTTAGATCTGAAGATTTTGTCTGTCCTGGATTGCGTATAGGCTTCGTATCGGTTACTAGCCCCAGTAATTGCCGTTCGATGATCGCATCTATTTTGCCTCAATATCCTGCAGGAAATTCTGTACCGACTATGATTTTGTCGGGACAGCGGGCAAATTATTATGCGCCGATTCTAACGGCCGTCTTAAATTCAGTTTGTTTCGATTATTTTTTACGCACCAGACTTAGTGGCAACAATCTCAGCTATTTTTTGCTTGATCAATGTTTAATTCCTGAAGTTCTAGTGCGCAGCCGGATTGAAGACCTGCCACAAGAAGCATGTCGTATACTGGATTTAGTTAGTGAAATTTCTGGCCAGCTCTCGCTAAACCCGCATGCGTCTAGTCAAAACAAGCGCCCGATGCTCGAAGCGCTAGTGGCAAAACTGTACAGCCTTGATACCGCCGATTTTGCTGAAATATTGAAGGGTTGCCTGACTGAAGGTGAGCCCGTTTTTGCCCGTGGTTTTCATCGTGTGGACAAAGAATTGCCATTCGAGCAGCGCCTGCCGTTTCTTGCCTATAATGCTTTCATAGAGATGGAACACGGGTCTAGCTTGATGGCTTCAAGTCCAATGGAAGTTTTGTGATCAAGATTTTCCTCAACCTGCCGATCTGGGTGCGTTGGCCCATATTTCTCAGTATGAGCTTAGTTTATGCATATTTTGGACCAAACATAGACCTGCCATCGCGTGTGTTGCCAGCTTTGATCATGACTGCCATGACCTTCCTCTGTCTTTCAAACGAAGCTGTTGTCTTGCTTGCCAGGTATTTCCATTCACGGCAAAAAGACGAGGAGGTGCTAATTATTTGCGACCAGGCGCACGCTCTTATGCCTGGCAATTACAATATTTTGCTTGAGAAACATTATGCCCTTATGGCCTTGAAACGTTACGAGGAAGCCAAAACCTGTGCAGACCGGGCAGCAGAGATTGCTCCAAAAGTGTGGCTAACGTGGTATGGCAGCGCTTTAGCGGCCCTGTGGATGAACGATTACAAGGGCGCGGCCGCTAGCGCCGCGAAAGCGATGGAACTTGCGCCTTGCAATTCATATTGCCTAGCGGCGCGCGCAGCTGCTCGATCGAAAGATGATCCGCAGGGCTGTCTCGAAGATTGCGCGCGTCTCCAGCAACTGGGCAAGGCCAGTGGCACATCGCGCATGCTCAGCAGCCGCGTGCACATTGAAGCAGCCAACTTTCAAGCGGCCAGAGAAGTTATAGACCGGATTCCCAAACGTTTTGAACCCGGCTCTAACGATGCTGCGGCTCTAGCGTTCTTTAAGTTTAGCCAAAATCAGTTTAGTGAGGTTCTGATCATTTGTGGCCAGATTCCCGATGCTCAACGAGCAGCCGATTGGTTCTTGAATATGCAGGCAGCATCGTATAATCGTTTGAATGAAGGGGCATTGGCACTCGAATCAATCTCTCGATCGATCGCAATTCTCCCTGACCAGTCGCGCTGCTATAAGGAAAGAGCGCTCGTTCTAGCTGATGCCGGGCTGTTTAATCAAGCTCTCACTGGATGCAAGCGAGGCCAAGTTCTCGGCAATAAATCATCGTCTCGCAAGGCTGAAGCGTATGTCCGCTTTCGCCTTGGAGAGTTTGCAGAGATGCTCGAATGCACCCAGCCTGAAATTGCAAAGTCACCCAAATCGGCATACGTACACGCTCTTCACAGCCTGGCCCTAGCGGGCCTGGGGCGTATTGATGAAGCAAAGGAAGAAGCAGTCAAAGCAACTGAATTGCATGATTTGGAAGCACTTGCATGGTACGCTCTGGCCAACGTATATTTCAAGAGAGAGCAATTTGACCAAGCGATCACAAGTCTCGACACTGGTCTAGCCGCAGATCCGCATTACAGATTTTCGTATCAACTGCGCGCAGAAGCGCATCGTTGTGCAGGCCATGAGACTGAAGCTGACAGGGACCAATCTAAGTTTGATCAACTGGAAAGGCAGTTTATGGCCAATATTAATGACGCCTGATTGGCAGAGTGAGTTCCGGCCGTTGCCACCAGGCTCAATCTGTCCAACCGCCGGCATTAAGTGCGGTTTGCTGGTAGTACCAATTAATGGTACTACTGTTAAATGAACAAAAAGCACCATGCGACTTTGTCCAAATTATTCGCTCGCCCTGTAAGCGGAGCAATTCGGTGGTCAAAAAATGGCTGGAAAGCCACGGAGTTAAGCCATGAAGAACGTGATTGAAATTGATGGACACAAGGCTGTTCTTTCGGTCGACCCAGAAATTGGGATGATTCGTGGCGAGTTTCTAGGTTTAGCTGGTGGTGCTGACTTTTATGCAACGAGTCTTGACGGGCTGATGACTGAAGGTCGCAAGTCATTAAAGGTCTTTTTGGACATCTGCAAAGAAAAAAATATTGAGCCCTTCCGTGAATATTCAGGACGCTTCAACGTCAGGCTTGATCCCAAGATGCACGAAGCAGCAGTAATTGCAGCAGCAGCTGAAAATAAAAGCCTGAATGAGTGGATTGCCAGCGTAATTGAGTCCGCTGCATCAGCTTGAAACTGCCGCTGACGGCAACAAATATCGGCTTGCAGTGCTTCAAGATGTTCAAGCTAAATTAAACAAACTGATTTTGTCTGTCACTGACGGATAACACGACTGATTCCAGGATGCAGTGGGTGATTTACATCGTAGTATGCATCAAGAATGTTTTTGACGGCCTCAGATCTTCGAGTAACCTCTGGATGGGTTTGCTGATATTGAAGAAGCCGAAATAGTGACAAATTCTCGCCTTTGCCATCGACACTTAGCTGCTTATCCAGTGGGTTTATACCTTCGATCAATGGCAGTACCAATTCTCGGTACTGCGAATTCAAGCGCTCATCTTCACTTTTCGCTAAGTACGCTTCAGCATCGCCTCGTGTAATCACGTCGAGATCAGGCTCCTGACCAAACCAGGCTTTTTCAGCGCCATCTTCATGACTGGCTTTAATCAAATCGTAGTTGAGTTCGAGGCTGTTAAGCATCAACTTGTCGTAGATACTGGTATCACCGCTCTTCAAGCCTGCTCTAATTTCACTTCTATCGAGTTCAGCGTCTTTGGCAACGGCGACCAAGCGTAATTGAGTTGATTGGCTCAGTGAATTCCTGAGGTTGCCACCACTTCAGCACGCTTTGGCGAATTATCATGCTGCGGCGATTGAAAACGGCCGTAGGCTGCCAGCACCGATTCCAGCATGGGCAACATTCGTGTAACTTGACGCGTACGAATTAAAAGGTCCCAGACAGGCTCGAATTTTTTCCAACCGCCGGCATAAGATAGATGGCGCAGCTGTGCATGCACATCGCTTTTCTTGGTGGCACTTTTGAAAAGATTATTCCAGCTGTAAAACTCTTTGTAGGCGTGCCAGTAGCCGCGCTCTAAAGTCTCAGCGGTGAGTTTGGCCGGCTTGTAAACAACGTGCCTGGTGTCATAAAGATCCCACTGCTGATGCAGCATTCTGTTTTCTGCCACCATACGCTTATACAGTTCGGTGCTTGGATAAGGTGTCATTATGTGAAAGGTAGCGGTTTCGACACTATTAGCCACCGCCCAGTCGACGGTGCGATCGAAGACAGTTTCATCATCGTTATCCATGCCAAATACAAAGCTGCCGTTCACCATGACGCCACAATCATGCACTCGTTTGATGGCCACACCATAATCACGATTCAAATTCTGATATTTATCATGGTCGCTTAAATTAGTAGAATCGAGAGTTTCGAAACCGACAAACACACTGCGCAGACCAGCTCTGGCTGCTTTTTCAAGTAAGTTGGGTTTGAGAATGGCCTGCACCGTAGATGCCGCCTGAAACACTTTTCCCATTCCTATCATGCCGTCAAATAGTGCGTTAGCAAATCGTTCATTACCAAGCAAGTGGTCATCTAAAAAGTAGATGTGTCTGCCAGGCAACCGATCAATTTCGGCCAGAGCTTCATCAACTAGCTGAGTGTAAAATGAGCGGCCACCGCTGTAGAAAGCTTCTTTATAGCAAAAGTCGCAAGTATGAGGGCAGCCCCTAGATACCACAATTGAATTGGGGCACAAGTAGCGCTCTCTTTTGATTAAGTCTCGACGAATGGGCGGTTTGCCATCTAAAGTACGCACTGTTGCAACGTATTGCTTCTCCGGGCACTTTGCGCGAAAGTCAGTAAGAAACCGCGTCCATGCGTCGCCGGCTGGTCCGAGAATAATGGTGTCAGCATGCTGCGCCGCTTCATCTGGTAAAGATGTAACATGCAAACCACCCATCACTACGTAGCAGCCCTTTTTTCTGTAGTGATCTGCAATCTGATAAGAGCGATAAGCAGAAGTAATGTAGGCCTGGATCACCACAAGATCTGGCTCATCATCTAGAGTTAGCTCTTCGACATGCTCGTCGACGATGGAGATTTCGTCATCGTTATTTAAATAAGCAGCCAAGGTCGCTAAACCCAATGGTGGGAAAAGCGAATATTTAATTGGCCGAAAAAATGGACTTTTAGCCTCAGTCAGAGCCGACAGAATCATCTTTACTTTCATAATTTGCCCCTTATGAAGCCCTCGTTTTCAATGTTAGCTTTTGATCAAATCTTTCGCTCGAGATATTGGCACATGCCGGCTATGGCGCTGCAGCAGGGGCATCCCAAGCGTATGCTACTGCATCTAGATCTCGAAATTAGCCCCACTGTAAGCTGTAAATCTCTAACTATTTTAAGCGGTGCCGACGTACTAAAAAGGTCATCAATTGTGGACTTATAGTCGTCAGAGTATGAAATTTCTTTTTTATCATTGGTTCTACCAAAATCTTTAGGGGGCGCGAAAAATGAGTTCGCCTTGCGCACTTTCTCCACAGAAAGTGTGCTCAAGGAATTATCGATTTTGCTGTTGGTGAAGCTTATCTTCAGGTCTAGCGGAACTCCAGGCAAGTTTCGATGACCGAATACAAACCAGATGAAATTTTGCAATTCCGGCTTGATTTGGCCAATATCAGCAACTTCATAAATTACATCTCTAACAACGCGGCGAGAACGCTGTTGGAAGAAGACCGGGTCGCTCACTGGATTTGCTATCTTTGATCCATCCACAAAAAATTCTCTGTAATCCAGATGAAGGGTTGGATTCTTTTTTCTTGAAACCTTTCCAACACTCAACTCGATCGGAGTATCGAAGAATTGGAGCCTGTCTCCTCTTAGGTTTACCGTCGACTTGACGTACGCCATTTTTTTCGACTTTGAATAATAGAAGATATCCCATTTTGGCGCGCAGCAACTGGCTATGATGTTGCCATTGTGAATTTCAAATCGACCGCCATCTTTGCCTAAGAAAAGAGCGGTCTTTCCTAAGGCACCGGAATCCTGGTGGAATACCAGAACATCCGTGAGCACTGTCGAATCAGGGGAAGGCTTAGTTTTTGCTTCTTCGCTGCAATGAGCACCGTGTGAACCCGCGCAACTCATAATGAAGAGCAGCAATGCCAGCCACATACTCGATGGTCCTAATACTCTTAAATTGTACCGCCAAACATTCATTCAGAAAATTCGTCAGAGTATTGCATTTGCTTTGGCTACAAGGAGAGCAGCGAAATTCAATTATAAATGACTGAGCGGATAAATAGTTGTAGGGCATTCGCGCTGTTCAACAACTTCCTGAGAGCCCTGGTTGGTCAATGCGTTTTGCCTTCGAAATCCCGGCCAATGTCGGAATAAATATCGGGATCAGCATTGCTGTGACTTTTGACTGACGAAGCAGACGGAGTAGGCGCGGAATGTTGTCGGGGAGAATACTAGGTTACTGGCACCAGATGTGGTGTTCTGGTCAAACCGAAGCTGATAATTGTCGTCACATATTCTGTACTTTGAATTTTTTTAGCTGCGGCACTTCGGGCGCAAACTCCATTGTCTCAAGCACTCGGCGCAGACGTCTGCGCACAAGTGTCAGCGGATGCACCTCCACGATACTGTCAAAACGCTCTTCATCAGAGGCCAGAACATGAAGCGGCTGAGCTTTGATATAAGCGTGAACATCTTCCTGGCACGTGAATTTGCTGCTTATTTCTTCAGGTATTTGCCTGACCTCTCGCTCAAGCTCAGGATGCATGTTGAAGACTAGCGCCTCACGCAGACCAGTCGTGCCATGCTCAATTGACTCGATATTCAGCTGCCAGATACGGTCCTCAAATGGAATCCAGATAATGCCGATAAAATGCATCGCCATGCCCATATCAACGGCACGATATTTAAATATGCCGTGCAAAATGTCGACACCGGATATTGTTGTTTTGTCGAGACAGAGCATGACGCCACCGAACGAAATACATTGATCGCCGTAAAAAAGACGCGCGGCGTCCATATCGTCCAGGTCAAAGAGCCAGTCGGCTCTACCCTCATACTGTATCAATTGAACTATTCCGGACGGGTTTTTCCAGAATATCTTAGAAGGCTCATCCACCAATAGTTGGAAGTCGCCATTGTCAAACTTGACCCAGCTGATGGGCGGTGATTGCTTGCCTTTGTCGAATAGTTCGCCGAAAATATTCACTGGATTCTTTGCCTAATGGTCGTTTCGCTCAGCAACTCTTTCCAGAGATATTTACCCGCCCTGTCTTCCTTGTTAAACTTGATGTACTCGGCGGAGCATCGCTTTCGCCACTCTATCCCAATACAATTAATTTTTAACTGTGCTTGAGACAATCCAAGCCTACCTATGGACCCTGTGGACCTTATGGATGATTTCGAATTAAAATTGTGCGGCAGCAAGCATTACGGACCAGTGCTCGGTGTTGAGGGCAACGTCCAGGTGATGAGATGTTCGTTCTGCGAACAAATTTTTCGAACAGTAATCGAAGAGCCTTTTGAAATAGAAGAAAAGCGTCGGTCGTCGAGAACGTGTATCTCTGCATGCGACTGGACCGTTTTCGAAAACACGGTGAAATGCAACGCTTGTAGCTACTCGGGTCCGCGTCCAGATATTGATCGCTCCTGTTGAAATATTGGTACCGGTAGACAGGCCGCGGGAATGCACTATTTAACTTCGCCGGTCAAATATATGGAACTCAAGCCGATTTTAGATGTCATGACTATCTGAAAGGCTGTTTCTCGAGGTAGCTGGCTATGAATCAACTAGAACAAACAAAAATAGCTTTGCTGCGTGAAGCATCGAATACTATGAACACGATTAGCAAAGTGAAGGTTGATGGGACTGAATTTGTGAAGTGCAAACATGCCTTCGACCATCCTGAAGAGACAAGAGTGCTTTATTTGCGTGCCCTCGATGCACTTGTAGAAGAGGGCGCTACCGAGCTTGTGCTAACTAATGAGTACTTGGATCTATTTGAGCTGAAGCAGCCGATTCAGATTTCAACTCTGGCAGGAGCCAAAGATGCTCTGCTGAAACAGTTAAAACTAGAAGGGCGTATTTATAAGATTCACAGCCCACAAGGCGAATTTGTGCAATTTAGAAAGTTTGCACTCGGTGGCTCCGATTGTAGTGATGAGAACGAAGAAGAATCGCGGATTATGTTTTTACAGGCGCTATCAGACCTGATGCGCTACGGAAAAGTTGACCTGGTTTCAGAGAGCCGCGAGATGTCGATATTTGCTTTAGCTATTCAAAACAGCGGTGCGGAGTCGGCCACTGAAGTTTTCGAAGATTTGCGGCAGGCTAGTTAATTAGTTCTTGTGTTTTGCGCTCGATGCCACCATCACTGGGAATTACAAGGAGGTCGGCAAGGATACGTGGCAGCGCTGAGCCGTTCGCTGAATCTAAGGTCCGAGGCGATGCTATCATATGCAGGTTCGGAAACGGATATTTGCTGGAGGTGCGTATGAGGAGTTACCAGTTGCTTTTGGTTCTGGCCATGATGACATCGGCTCAAGCTTCACAAGCCCAATTCAATATTCAAACAGACGAAGGCACGGTGACTATAGGCGGTGATGGCATAAATGTCAGGCACGGCGGAGAGACCGTAAAGATCAACTCGGGCGGAATTTCTGTTAGAAAGCCACATCAAGCCGTCAATGTTCGTTCTTCGAAGAAAAATGGCACTGTCTCAACGCGGGTTAGAACCAATTCGGTGAGTGGACTTTCGCTGCCTCAGCGTGTAGCCAAGCTGGAAAAACAAGCGTATGGTAAAGAGAATCAGAGTATTCCACTTATTACCAGAGTCGAAAAACTTGAGTTAGATACTATTGGAGCGGTGGGAACCGGATCAATCAGTCTACGCGTTTCGAAGCTAGCAAACATCCTTGACACGAGCGAATCTACAGATAAAACAGTAGTCGTCAAATCTGTACATGTCTCTGAAGAGAGGCCTTCAATTGAAGTTAACGGTCCACGAACCGCTGTAAAAATGGATGCTATCGGCGTAGGCGCTGATATTGTCCTCGATAACAGTAACTTTGACGGAACCGTTGCATGCAATGGTGGCAATGTAGTTCTTAACGCGAGTTCTTGTAATATCAAATTTACCGGTCCAATCAACGCTCTGATTTTAAACGGTAGTGGAAATGACATCACCTGCGATACCGTACGCCATGTTCAAGTAAATGGAAGTGCTAACGATGTGAAGTGGATTCGCACTTCGAATCCGAGCGTTGCCAATGCAGGCAGCGCGAATACATTGAGAAGCCGCTAGAACAGTCAAACGTGATCGCTTCGAATTCCAGAACCCATAATTATCAATGAAAAAAAATCCAAAAAGTCTTCCGCACCCTGTCATGCAAGCCAAACAGCCGGCTATTGAGGCTGAATATTTAACCAAGCCTATGCACTTGCAGACCACCAAAGAGCGCTATGAGTTTGGTCAGGCTCTCAGGGTTAAATGCTCCCGTGAAGCCCACTCTGAGTTTGTTATTGACCGACAGGGTCGCGAAGACCCCATGGATTTATTAATCGCTTCCAGTCACGAGCGCATTGAAAGTCTTTTGCCCCTGCGCTATGGTCGTATGGTGGCTTCGCCTTTCGCTTTCTATCGTGGTGCAGCGGTAATCATGGCCGCTGATTTGTCCGTCACTAGGGCCACCGATTATGCCGTGCAATCTTGCGGTGACTGCCACCTCGCCAACTTTGGTGCCTTTGCCACACCAGAGCGCAACATTATTTTTGATATTAATGATTTCGATGAAACTTTCCCTTGCTCGTGGGAGTGGGATTTAAAAAGACTCGCGGCCAGCTTTGCCATAGCCTCGGCCCACAATGGCCACAAGCGTTCAGAGGGTATGGCAGCAGCAGCCCGGGTGGTGGAATGCTATCGCGACCGCATGTACGAGCTTTCCAAAATGACCTGTCTGGATTCCTGGTATTCGTATCTTGATTATGAGGAATTGATTGAGCTTACCGATGATAAAGTGCTGAAGAAAAGGCGCAAGAAGGTATTGAAGAAGGCATTGGACCGCGATCATGCCGAAGATTTCGTCAAATTAGCTACTGTAGTTGGAGGCACTCCCCGTATTAAAGACCAACCACCGCTTATTTTTCATGAAGAAAACAGCGATAATCCGCTATACAAAGAGCGCATGATGCAAGCAGTTAAGATGTACCGCGAGTCTCTCAGTGTTGAGCGGCGCATATTATTTGATCGCTATGAGTTTGTAGATAACGCATTAAAAGTAGTCGGAGTAGGTAGCGTTGGCACCGTCTGTGGTATTGCTTTGTTTTTTGCTGCAGAAAATGATCCGCTCTTCTTGCAGGTTAAGGAGGCTCGCAAGTCAGTGCTTGAGCCCTATTCGCATTTCATCAATCATGAGTGTAATGGCGAACGGGTTGTCACTGGTCAGCGCTTAATGCAAGCTGCCACCGATGTCTTTCTTGGTCACTACATTAGTGAGAAGGGCAAGCATTTTTATGTCAGGCAACTGCGAGATGTCAAAGTTAAGCCAATGATTGAGATTTTCAGTCCACAGAATATGCTTGGCTTCGCCCGCAACTGTGGTTGGGCTCTGGCTCGGGCTCATGCTCGTTCTGGCGATCCAGCTGTGATTGCTGGCTATATTGGCAAGGGCAATGTCTTGCCCAGTGCCATCGCTGAGTTTGCCGATTCTTACAGAGAGCAGAACCGGCTTGATCACGGTAAGCTTCTGCAGGCTATTAAAGAAGGCCGCATTGAGGCTGAGACTGTTTAAGACGAATCTAGATTTCAGGTCGCTCGATATCAAATCGATCTTTCACAGTGCTATAAGATATGCCGCCCAATCTTCCGATTGGCTGCAGCACGTCGAGATCAACTAAGCCGTCCGTTCCAATCACACCATCGGCATAATGCAAACAAAGAATTTCGCCCAGTACCAGAGCTGAGCCACCGAGTTCATGTATATGAAAAACCTTGCATTCCATAGCAATGAGAGCTTCGGCAATGCGTGGCGGCCTAACCATAGTGCTGGCCTGTGGTGTCAATCCTGTCACTGCAAATTCGCTCACATCTGCTGCAAATTCGCCGCTCGATTGATTCATTTGTTCAACCAGTGATTGGCTGACAACATTGACGACAAATTCTCCGCTGGCGCGCACGTTTACTAAAGTGTCTTTTGCCACTGGCAGAGACGAGCCTGCTGCCGGTCTTTTGTAGCCAGGGGCAAAACCAAGCAGTGGTGGTCTAACGCTAAAGATATTGAAAAAAGAAAATGGTGCCAGGTTGTTGATGCCGTCGTCATTGACGCTTGAAACCCAGGCTATGGGCCGTGGCACCACAGATCCAATTAAGAGGCGATAAAGTTGATCGGTTTTTGTTTCGCTACAATTGATGAACATATATACTTTCTTGCTTACTTAAAATCCAAATTTGCAAAATAAAAAGACCACCCAGATAAATCTGCGGTGGTCTTTTTACTATCGTCTGACAGTCTATTGCGTAGACTCGATATTTCTCACTGCTTCAAGTCAGAATCCACAGTAAGCGGGTTATCGCTACAGTTTCTGGTCTGCGCAGACCTGGTGTTTCCACTTAACCCCTCGGCTCAAAGCACTCAACTTATTGATTGGTGAGTGCTCACCGTTTATGCATGTAATTATAGCGAAACTGCCGGCGCTGAGAAGTCCCCCGTTGAAAATACTTTGCATATCTGCTGACAATTTCAAGGTTGCACTTCAGGGCTGTTCTTTATATTTAAGGCGGTAGCCAAGCTCGTGAACCATCAGCTCACCTTTGATATATCCATTCGTATATAGAGTTATGCACAGGTGGGCCCCCGGCTAGAGCGAATTGTTTTTTTTGCGAAAAACCGCCATATAACAATGTAATTACGGCGTAATTACAGTGTTATATGGCGGAATAATCAAAATTTGACACCCCGCACCAGAAGGCGGCGGCGCTATCTATTTGAACCCGTTATTCCAGTCTGGTAAGTTTGACGGCCTGCATCAGCTCCAGCAGGGGGTGGTCCATTTCAGAAACCAGAGCTCTGACGTCGTGCAGCATAGCCGAGCGGGCGTCTAGCAAGTCAATGCTAACGATAGTCTGCGGGTGGGTGCCTGTAATGTGGCCTACAACTTCTTTGTTGCTGACGTTTTGTTTTTTATTGCTGATTACTTTGAGCTTGTACCAGCGCTTGAGCAGCTCTTGCTGCCTGGTCAATCCGGTTTGACTGTTCTCAGGCACGCTATTGAGGTAGTGCCAGACCGTAGGTGGGTAATCGCGCTCTGTATGCGCGGCGTCTTTATCGAACAATTTCGCCAACATGTTGGGTGTTCCTTCGACAATTTTTTTCTCACCCGCCTGCTGCTTAAGGGCCCACAGTGCCAGAGTTGTCTGAGTAATGCCTTCACCTGTATCAATGCCGTTGGCGCTTTGCTCGTTGGCGCCACCAAGTTTGAGACCACCACCAACGATACCGGTTATGCCACCAGAAAGAAAGTTGGCAATGGTGTTGAGGCGAATAGCCTTGTCGCGACGCTCTTCTAAAAAGGCTTGCAAATCATCGGCCTGGGCAATTTCTGTTTCGAGATTGCTCAGGCAGCTGCGCACCTCAAAACTCTCAGAAACAATGATTTCGGTCAGCGATTGTTTGAGCAGCAAAGCGCGCAACAGACTGCTGTCGTTTTGAACTGACTGGATGGCCTTCAGTCTGGCTAATTTTTCATCGATGCCCAATTCTTGCGCCAGCTTCCGCGCTTCAGCAGAAAGGCCCTCAGCCGTGAGCGCAGGTTGAGTGGCGGGGGCTGCATTTGAGCGCCTGGGGGTAATGGAAGGCTTTAAAGCCGGCAAAATATCACCGCTGGCCAGAGCCGGCGTTTCTATCAGCCAAGGCAGGCTGGTGATACAGAGAATGCCCAAAACTGGCAGCAAACGATGTGCAGAGTGCACTTCTGATTCCTCTTAGCTGTGTAATTTTACTCGATTGGCCCACCGAAGAGCTGGAACCAATTAATACTCACTTAGTCTATCTAATTGTTAGCTATACTAAATATAGATATGGAGGGGTGGAGTGAAAGCAGCAATACGTCCCGAAAGGGCACAGGCGCAATTTGCGGCTGATAAAGCAAAGTCTGACCTTGTAGCTACCAGGCTCATGGAAACCGTTCCATACATAATGTATTACCTGCGCAGCAATGTTTTGCGCCAGGCAGAAACTCCAGCGTCACTGCCACAGTTGCGCGTTATGGCATTCATCAATAATTGTCCGGGCTCAAGCTTGAGCCGTCTGGCAGAGTCTATTGGTGTGGCCAATGCCACCGCGTCGATTATGGTGGAAAAGCTTGTTAAGGCTGGACTGGTTTTAAGAAACAGCGATCCGGCCAGTCGTCGCAATGTTATTCTCAGCCTGAGCGAAGAGGGTGTCAACCACTTGCAGGGAACCCGCGCCATCGCTCAAGCCGAAATCGCCCGCATAATAGATCAATTGCCTGCCGATAAATTAGACTCAATTGAAGAAAGCTTGTCTCTTTTGAAAGGGATTTTTACCGAAGCGAATGCCAAAATTTAACTGACATCAGGCAGAGAAAATGAAAGAAGAACTTGACACCAGTACCAGTACTAAACGCGAAAATCCTGATTTTCCGGGTGTGCCTGCGCGTCATGATTCACCTAAGCCTAAACAAAATAAAGTGGTTCTATTTGGTTTGATTGCTTTGCTGCTGGCCGGTGGCGCATATGGTGCCTATACACTAAGCCCTTTAAGCCATCATGAGAATAAACAGATGGCTGGCGAAAGAGGCGGTCAGGGCACCTCTGGCAAAGGCGAAAAGAGTGGCAAAGACAAAATTGTGCCGGTGGTTGTAGCGGTGGCCACTCAGAAAGCATTGCCCATTGAACTCAGAAGTATCGGTAATGTCACGCCTTTTTCAGTAGTTAATATTACGCCGCAGGTGAGCGGTCAGCTTTTGAAAGTGCATTTCACTCAAGGTGAAACGGTGAAAAAGGGTGCTTTGCTCTTCCAGATCGATCCGAGATCGTATGAGGCAGCCTTAGCTCAAGCAGAAGGTCACGTGGCTCGTGACCGTGCACAGGTCGAGGCAGCCCAAGCCAACCTGGCTCGTGACCAGGCTATGATCGGTCAGTATCACGCTAATTTGCGCAGAGACAAAGCGCAGGCTAAATACACCGATACGCAGATGACACGTTACGCTGAGCTTGTTCGCGAGGGCGCTGTTTCTAAAGAACAAAGCGATCAAGTATTGACCAGCGCTACTCAGGCTGAAGCCACCATTGAAGCCGACCTGAAAGTAATCGAGAATGCTAAAGCGGTCACCAGGGGCGACCGCGCAGCTATCGAGACCGCTCGAGGCACGTTGCGCGCAGATCAGGGTCTGGTAGATCAAGCTCGCCTGCAACTTAGTTGGACCAAAATTTATTCTCCAATTACTGGTCGCACCGGCAGCCTCAATGTCTATGAGGGCAACGTAGTTTCGAATACTTCCACTCAACCGCTGGTGACCATCGCTCAAGTAAATCCTATTTACGTTACCGTCACCGTGCCTGAGCAGTATCTCAACGATTTAAGACGGTCGCAGGCAAACGGCACATTGAAGTTGCAGGCACTGGTTGAAGGGCGCAAGGCTGAAGCGGTCAAGGGCCATATTTCCTTTATGGAAAATACTGTCAACACTAATACAGGCACGATTTTGTTGCGCGCTAGTTTTGCCAATGAAGGGCAGAAGCTCTTTCCTGGCCAATTTGTGGATGTCTTAATATCTATGCCTCCCGCAGGGCAGTCGGTTGTAGTGCCATCGCGGGCAGTGCAAACAACGCAGCAGGGCAACGCTATCTACGTGTTAAAGCCAGATAGTACGGTTCAACTAGTTAAAGTAAAACTCGGTCAGAGTTCTGGAGAAATGGTGGCCATCACCAGTGGCATTAAAGTTGGCGAGAGCGTGGTTGTTGACGGGCAATTGCAACTCAGCCCCGGCTCAAAAGTGAAAGTGCAAAAAGAAAGAGCTGCCGATAACGATAGTGAAGTGGAAACGTCAATTAAGAGTGACGGCACTGTTAAAGAAGAGACCCCAGTGCAAAAGGTAACTGATTCAGTGCGCCGCTAAGTAAATCAAATCAACTTTGCTGTGCGGTGAGGAATTGTTTTTGAATATTTCTCTGCCCTTTATTATGCGTCCGGTGATGACCACACTAACTATGGTGGCACTGATCGTATTCGGGCTAATTGCTTATTTCACATTGCCTGTAAACGATTTACCGGCAGTAGATTTCCCTACCATCAGTGTCAGCGCTGGTTTACCAGGGGCAAACGCAGAAACCATGGCTTCTGCTGTGGCCACTCCTTTAGAGAAACAATTCAGTGGCATTGCCGGCCTCGAATCAATGAACTCGACTTCGGCCACTGGTACTACGGCCATCACTTTACAGTTTGCGCTTGACCGCAGCATCGATGGTGCCGCTCAAGATGTACAGGCTGCCATTGTTGCCGCAAGGGCCTGGCTGCCGGCCAGTATGCCTAGCCCGCCAACTTTTCGCAAGGTCAATCCGTCTGATGCACCGATTCTTTATATTGCTTTGAATTCCACCACTCTTCCACTTTATACAGTTGATGAGTATGCAGAGAACGTCATTGCTCCGCGCATTTCCATGACCAGTGGGGTGGCTCAGGTGCAAGTGATGGGCTCGCAAATTTATGCCCCGCATGTGCAGGTAGACCCGCGAAAACTTGCAGCTTACGGTATCGGCATTGATGAAGTAGCCACGGCCATTCGCCAGGCCAATGTCAATTTGCCCACGGGCACATTGTCGGGACCTGATACCGCATACAACATCAGGGTAAACGGGCAGCTGTACAATGCAGCTGCTTTTATGCCCTTGATTATCACCCATAAAAATGGTGCCCCGGTGCGCATAAGAGATGTGGGCACCGTCATTGATAGCGTGCAGACCGACAAAGTGGCCAGCTGGTACAACGGCAGTCGCGCCATTATTTTAGCCGTCCAGCGCCAACCGGGCACCAACACCATAGAGATTGTGGACGCCATCAAAAAGATGATGCCTAATTTTAGAGCGGTTTTGCCTGGTGCTGTTAATCTCAATGTTTTTTATGATCGTAGTTTGTCCATCAGGCGCTCTGTAGGCGATGTAAAACTAACGCTTTTGATTACCGTTTTTCTCGTTATTCTCGTGATTATTCTCGCGCTGGGAAGTCTCTCAACCACTCTCATTGCCAGCGTCACGCTGCCCATCGCACTGATCGGTACTTTTGCCGCTATGAAATTGTTTGGCTTTACGCTCAACAATATTTCGCTCATGGCTCTAACTCTGTCGGTGGGCTTTGTGGTAGATGACGCCATTGTTGTTCTAGAAAACATAGTGCGCCATATCGAAGCCGGCGAGCCGCCACTATTGGCTGCCGTTAATGGTTCGCGCGAAATTGGTTTTACAGTGGTATCAATGACCGTATCGCTCATCGCTGTATTTATTCCAATATTATTGCTCGGCGGTATCATCGGCCGATTGTTTTTTGAATTTGCCGTCACTATTTCAGTGGCTATTTTAATTTCCGGTTTTGTTTCGCTTTCTCTTACACCCATGCTCTGTAGCCGGTTTCTGCGACCGCAAGAAAAGAAAGGTTGGCTGTACGATTTTTCTGAGGGAGTCTTTGGGCGTCTGCTGAGCTTCTATGATTTCACGTTGAAGCCGGCATTAAGGCACAAGGTGATGGTGCTGGTAAGCTTCGCTGTTATGCTTGGTGCCACCGGTTATCTTCTGGCAGTGATTCCTAAAGGTTTCATGGCCAGTGAAGATTCTGGGCAAATATTTGGTATGACTCAGGCTATTGAAGGCGTGTCGTTTGAAGAAATGAAGCGCCATCAGATTATGCTTGCCGATATCGTCAGAGAAAATGGTAGCGTGCGTGGTGCCATGTCGTCGGTGGGGGCAAGTGGCCCCAATGCCGCCGTCAATCAAGGCCGCATTTTTATGGTCTTAAAAATGAGGTCAGAGCGCCCTGGCCACGCCACAATCGATCAAGTCATTCAAGAGCTGCGGCAAAAAACTGCCAATGTGCCAGGCATTAGTTTATTTATGCAAAATTTGGGGGGCATTCGCATCGGCGGGCAGCTCACTAAAGCACAGTATCAAGTGGCCTTGTCTGGTTCTGAGTTGCCGGAGCTCTACAAAGCCGCTCGTGACTTTGAAGCCAAGCTCAAGGCCATGCCTGACTTGCAAGACGTAAACAGCGATTTGCAAGTGAAGAATTTGCAGCTCAATGTCGAAATCGATAGAGATAAATGTGCCAGACTTGGTATCAGTGTCCAATCGGTGCAAGATGCGCTCAATAGCGCCTATTCCGCCAGACAGGTTTCGGTTATTTATACACCCACCAACCAGTACTGGGTAATTCTAGAAGTGGAGCCCAGGTACATGGAAGACCCTTCGATGTTGCACTGGTTTAATGTGCGCACAGCCGCGGGTCAATTGATACCACTCGATACTGTGGCCAGGCTCGAGCGCGGTGCCGGCCCGCTATTGGTTAACCATTTGGGTCAATTCCCATCGGTCACTGTTTCATTCAATCTTAAGCCAGGAGTGGCACTCAGCGACGCTGTGGGGCCCGTCAAAGAACTGGTGGCGAAGGGCTTGCCTGAAGACGTGACCGGAAGCTTTCAGGGCACCGCTCAAGCCTTTGAGAGTTCAACAAAAAATCTCGGCATACTATTGCTGATCTCTATCATCATCATTTATCTGGTGCTGGGAATTTTATATGAGAGTTTCATTCACCCTCTCACTATTCTCTCGGGTCTGCCTTCCGCCGGGCTGGGAGCTCTTTTGATCTTGTTGATTTTCAATTTGAGTTTAGACGTTTATGGTTTTCTAGGCTTAATTTTACTGGTTGGTATCGTCAAGAAAAATGCCATCATGATGATTGATTTTGCTATAGACGTTAAGCGTCAGCGCAATTTGACTGCTGAAGAAGCAATATATGAAGCCTGTTTGGTTAGGTTCAGGCCAATCATGATGACCACGCTGGCAGCCATTCTCGGCAGTCTGCCTATTGCCATCGGCCTTGGTGAAGGTGCCGAATCTAGGCAAACTTTAGGTTTGACCATTGTGGGCGGATTATTAGTTTCGCAGCTGGTGACACTTTATATCACTCCAGTGTTTTACATTTATTTGGACCGCTTTCAGCACTTTGTCAATAGCCGCACCGCCTTTAGAATGCCACGCTTGCGCCGGTTTCGCAAAGCCGACGGCAGTGAAAGTGAACAAGAAAATTTTGAGGAAGCCAGATGAATCTTAGCGCCATTTTTATCAAAAGGCCGGTAATGACCACACTGGTGATGGTGGCAATTCTATTTTTTGGTTTGATGGGCTATCGAACGCTGCCTATTAGTGACTTGCCTAACGTCGATTTTCCCACCCTGCAGATAACCGGTACTCTGCCTGGTGCCAGCGCAGAAACCATGGCTTCGGCGGTATCGATGCCCCTGGAAAAACAATTTGCCACCATTGCCGGTTTAACGCAGATGACTTCCACCAGCACGCTCAGCCAATCACTAATTACTTTGCAGTTTGATCCCAGTCGCGATATGGATGGCGCTTCGCTTGACGTTCAAGCGGCAATCACAGCCGCTTCTAAACAGTTGCCGCCGCAGATGACCATGCCTCCCACTTTTGCCAAAGTCAATCCGGCCAGCCAGCCGGTCATTTATCTGGCGGTCAGTTCTGATAGTTTGCCTTTGCATAAAGTCGATTATTTTGCTGAAACTTTAATTGCTCAGCGCATCTCCCGCATAAGCGGAGTGGCTCAGGTACAAGTTAATGGCTCGCAGGCATACGCTGTGCGTGTGCAAGTTAATCCACAGAGGCTCGCCACTTATGGACTGGGCATCAATGACGTCATGAGCGCTGTGATGTCGGCTAATCAAAACCAGCCCACCGGCACGCTCTGGGGTAAGCATCAGGCTTTTACCATTCAATCAAATGGCCAATTGCTTGATGCCGAGGCTTATAAACCGGTCATTGTTGCTTATCAGAACAACGCTCCAATCAGGCTTTCGAACCTTGGCCGTGTAATTGACAGTGTGCAAAATGATAAATCAGGCGGCGAGTTTAACGGCAAGCCTGCAGTAATTTTGGCCGTGCTAAAGCAGCCTGGTGCCAATACGATTCAGGTTGTAGACAGCATTCAGAAATTGTTGCCCACCTTTAAATCAATCACACCAGAGTCTGTTCATTTAGATGTGCTTTACGACCAGTCGCAGACTATTCGCGAATCGGTTCAAGATGTGCAGTTTACGCTGCTTTTGACCGTGGCTCTTGTGGTCATGGTGATTTTCGTTTTTCTCGGCAATCTGTCGGCTACCGTTATTCCCAGTTTGGCTCTGCCTATTTCTGTTGTCGGTACTTTTGCGGCGATGAAATTGCTCGGTTTCAGTCTCGATAATTTGTCGCTCATGGCCCTGTCTCTTTCTGTCGGTTTTGTTGTTGACGATGCCATCGTCATGCTGGAAAACATAGTGCGCCACCTGGAGCTGGGCGAGACGCCCATGGAGGCTGCGCTAAATGGCTCAAGAGAAATTGGCTTTACCATTCTATCTATGACTCTATCTCTGGTGGCGGTGTTCATTCCGGTTTTGCTTTTACCCGGCATTGTGGGCCGTCTTTTCAATGAATTTGCCGTAACTATCTCAATTGCCATTTTGATTTCAGGATTTATTTCCATCAGCCTTACGCCCATGCTCTGCAGCCGTTTTCTTAAAGCCGAGAAGAAAGAAGAACAGGGCCTGCTGGTACGCGCCGCAGAGAGCGTGTTTAAGCGAGGGTTGGCTTTATATGATTGGTCGCTTTCTATAGCTTTGAGCAATAAGCCATCGGTGATGGTTATTTTCACCATGATGTTTGTCGCCACTGCTTATCTGTTTGTCGTTATTCCTAAAGGATTTATGCCTACGGAAGACACCTCACAAATAGTTTGTATGACTGAGGCCGAACAGGGCACCTCATATGATGCCATGGTGAGGCTGCATAAAAGCTTGACTGAAATTATTGCTAAAGATGCCAATGTCAAAAGCTATATGTCAAGTTTAGGAGTTGGCAACGGCAGCCCCAACATTGCTCTCAATCAGGGGCGCATTCTTATCGTGCTTAAGCCTAAAGATGTGCGCAAGAAGTCAATTCACGAAGTAATCGGCGAGCTGTCGGATAAGCTAGCCACCGTTCCTGGTATCAATTCATTTTTGCAAAATCCACCCACTGTCACAATCGGCGGCCAGGTAACAAAATCGCTGTACCAATTTACTTTGTCGAGTCCCAATCGTGAAGAACTCTACAAAGCCAGCAAAGCACTACTTGAGAAAGTGAAAGAGCTGCCGGGAGTGGCCGACGTAGCCAGCGACATGCAGGTGGATAATCCAGAAATTCACCTCACTGTCAATCGCGATAAGTGTTCTGAGTTAGGCTTGACCATGCAACAAGTGGAGGACGCGCTTTCCAGCGCCTACGCCACTCGTCAGATTTCAACCATGTACACTCCGTCAAATCAATACTGGGTGATTATTGAGGTAATGCCTCGCTTCTATCGAGATCCGGCTGTGCTCAAGCAATTGTTTTTGCGGTCCAGCACAGGCAAATTAGTGCCTCTTGATACCATCGCTCAGATAGAAACAGGCGTAGGTCCGCTTTTGGTTAACCATCTGGGGCAATTCTCGTCGGTCACTATTTCTTTCAATTTGAAGCAGGGCACGTCGTTGGGAGACGCTGTCACTGCCATCAATCAAATAGCCGCTCAAGTGGTGCCTAAATCTGTTACAACCGCCTTTCAGGGCACTGCCGCGGCCTTTGAAGACTCATTTGCCAATCTCTGGGTTTTGCTTCTGATTGCCATTTTGGTAATTTATATTGTGCTCGGCATTCTTTATGAAAGCTTTGTGCATCCTATTACGATTCTCTCTGGTTTGCCGTCTGCCGGTTTAGGCGCGCTGATTGTGCTGATGGTGACGCACCATGATCTGGATATCTATGGTTTTCTCGGCCTGATCATGCTTATTGGCATCGTCAAGAAAAATGCCATTATGATGATTGACTTTGCCCTCGATGCCGAACGCGAACACGGCAAACCTCCCGAGCAGGCAATTTATGAAGCCTGCCTGACTCGCTTCAGGCCGATTATGATGACCACTATGGCGGCCCTGATGGGGGCTGTGCCTATTGCCGTGGGTCTGGGCGCCGGTTCGGAGTCAAGGCAGCCTCTAGGTTTAACTGTAGTGGGTGGTCTGCTGGTATCGCAGGTGGTGACGCTCTATATCACCCCTGTGTTTTATATTTATCTGGATCGCTTGCAGACAAGATTGATGCGTAATCGGGAGTCACGGGCTGAACCAGTAGATCAGCCGGTGTAAGCTTACCGGACAGAGCTCTGTTTATTCCTCACTATGTTGTGTGGTTTTGACTGGATGATCGCTGGAGCTCAGAGCGCAGGCTTCCAGTGCAGTCGCGTCTCCGGCCAGTGGAAGAGCCAGTTCTGGCGCTTTGGAATTTGACTGAGTAATAAGCCATACCGCTAGAAGAATGATGGCAGCACCGATGAAAGTCTGTGGCGAAATTGTTTCATCTGCCAGAGTGCAGCCGAGAAAAATTGCCACCACCGGATTAACATAAGCGTAGGTCGAAACGTGAGCAGGATTAACATGCTTCAGAAGCCAGATGTAGACGGAGAAAGCCAGCATGGAACCAAAAACAAGTAGATAAAGCCAGGCGAGAAAAGATTTTAGTGAGATGTGAATATTAGCGAGCTGCGAAAACTCACCGGCACCAGCTGCGATGGCAAACAAAATCAAACCGGCGAATAACATTTCCATGCCGGCAGCAAGCTGTTGCGATTGCGGAAGGTTAGCCCGTCTCGAATAAATGGCGCCGGCGGCAGATCCCAGGCAGCCGAGGAGCACATAAGTCACTCCAGTAAAATCTATACCGGCTCCGCCAGCGATTTTTGCTGGTTCAAGCAAAACCGTTAGGCCGGCGACACCAATAATCAAACCGGCAATAACTTTGGCTGTGGGTTTCGGCCCGCCTGTCAGCCATTGCAGAAGTACAATATCAACCGGCACCATTGCCACCAAAAGCGATACCATGCCTGAGGGCACGGTTTTCTCCGCCAACACTACTCCCATGCTGCCAAAAACAAGTAACAATAAACCGAGCACCAACGAGGGCAGAATGTGACTGGCTAGCGGTCTTGGCGCACCGCGCATTAGCATCCAAATGCACATCAAAAGCCCGGCAATGGTGAAGCGGCTGGCGCCAAGCAGAAAAGGTGGAAAACTTTCCAGGGCAAATTTAATTGCTATGTATGTGGAGCCCCAAATCAGGTAGATGGTGAGAAAGCCAAGAATAATATTGATTTTGGCGGGCTGCAAGACTGAGGATACCTATAAATGACAGTCGCTAAAATAAACGCAAAAGAAACCGGCGCCAGAATGAGCACCGGTTTCTTTAAAGTTGATGCATCAATTGGCTTCTATACTGCGTCAGGCAGATAAAAGTGAGCTGAGTTTATTCGATTGATTCGAACTGGTCTCATCTTTTTCTACTGATTCACTGCTGCCTGGTTCAAGGTCGTGCCCTGATAGCCAGCCGCTTGCCGCGATAATTGCGGTTCGCAATGAATCAGGTTTGGCGTCGTCTAGCGCTACTTCTTTGTAGAGAGAGAGCAGTTGCATGGTGGTCATTAAGCAGACATTTTTCTTAGCTGCATATTCGGCCAGTTCGGCTTCTTCTGTTGAAGAACCAATACCTGTAGGTGGTTGATCGCTAATCTTGCTGACGATCAAAATGCCTTTAGGCTCGGTGCCTTTTTCGCACCAGTAACGGGTCTGTGAAATAGACAGTTGCCCTAAGTGTGAACGTTCGGCTTGCGTTGTGGTCCATATTACTCGAGCGATGCAAACCTGTTTGTCATCGACTTCAAGACGCAATTCGTGTTTATCATCCGCAGCGATTGTGACTTTCCAACCGATTAAGCTCAGCACTTTACCGCAGGCTTCAACCAGTTCATCACCGGTGGTGGTAAGCAAAGTATTGCGTACGCCTTTGGTCAACGCCACGCGAGTTTCGACGTCGCGGATTTTTTGTTGTGCGAGTTTTACTTGTTCATTCAGTTCATCGAGCTCAGTGTTGAGCTTAGCGATTTCATCTGAGAAATATCGTTTTGTCCAGTCCGGCACGTTAGTAGCCCCCGCTCGTTGTGAAATTGCATCATCTAATTTTAAAGAACCGCTCAGTCCTGAGCCATTAGAACCAGATTCTTTCATGATCTCAGCACTTGCAGACGAGCTTTCGGCTGTTGAGACCGTTGGCTCAGCTTGTACTGAATCGCTTGCTTCCTCATTTTTTTCTGCGAGTGCTACTGGTTCAGTAGCCTTTTCCGCTTCGGCAGGTTCTGGCTGCGCTTCGGCCACGGTGGCTTCTACTTTGCTTTCAGATTCAAGCGCGGGTTCAGACTTTAATGATTCGGCGGGCTGCTCCTCAACATAATTATTGAGAAGGTTGCCTAAACCTTGTTTAGGACTAGACACCTTGTCTTCCGGCTCAAAGCTGGTAGTTTCCGAAGACGTATCAATTATTCCAGCATCTGGGCCAGAACTGTATGAATTCGTACTCTTTGCTTCAGAAAGTTCTGATTTGTTGTTCAGGCCAGCCCCATCTTCTTGTGGTGACGATTTTAAAGAAGATGCCAGCCCAGTCGGCTGCAGAGCCTCGAGTGTGACAGTGTCACTGGGTTTGTTCAATATTTTGGCGGGTGGAGTACTCAGCTCAGCCCCACTTTCGGAATCGTCAGTTTGTGGTTCAAAAGATGAAGTGGCCAGTTCAGACGCCGCTGCGTCTGCAGCCCCAGCTGTAACTGCTGCTGGCGACTCACTTATTGGCTCGGCTGCAGCATCGCTATCGCTACCTTCAAGATCGCTGAGCAATTCCTTATCTTGAGCGGCTATCTTGGCTTTGACCGCGTCTTCATTGCTTTGCACAACCTCAGTTGCCAGCGGCTGTAAAAGCGATGCCAGTGAGGCTTTCGGGCCATCTGGTTTAGGCTCTATTTGAATAGAGTTAGCCGCTTCTTCGAGCTTGTCCAGAACGTTGGCATCTATCTTGGCCATCTCTTGCGTTTCTTTTTTTGAATTTGGATCTTCCAGAGCTTTGAGATGGACGCTGGTTTCGGTCATGGGTGACGTTAGGTCGCTGCTGACCGAAGAATGCGATTTGACTGTGATGCCTACACCGTCTGAGCGCTCGCCGCTGATGGCTGAAACGGTTGGTTGGCTGACCGGCTCGGACCCTGGAACTTGTACGCCTTCGACGACAAACCAGAACAGTGACACGCCTACTTTTAGAACGTCACCGTCTTTAATATTTTCGGGTGTCGTAATCTGATTGCCATTCAAGAATGTGCCGTGACGGCTCTTAGCATCCTGAACGGTAAACTCATCATTTTCGTAGCTGATGATGAAATGAAATCTTGATATAGACTGATCGCCGCTTATGACGATGTCATTGAGATCGTCGCGGCCGACTCGACATCTGGGTGTAGCGACTGGGATCTTCCGATTGGAGACCAGATCAACTAAAAATGCAGTTGGAGTGTTGTTTCCTTCTTCGTTTTCCATCATGCTGCTTTCTTAGGGAATTAGAGGATGCCTGAGCCATTCAGCTCTTCTGGAGCGTAAACTGCAGTAAATTTGCGTGTCACTACAATGATGTTCCACACACAGGAGAATATTAACGCCGAATCGCATCCGCTTATTACACTTGCCACAATTTACTTTGATTATCAGCCGGAAATACCTTAGCTCTGCGGTCATTTTTCAATCGAATTGCTCTGCCTTTGTGCTCTTCGATGTGCCATCTGTGGTAGTGGAAGCATTTAGGATGATGGCAAGTAGTCGGGAAATTTATTAATCGCTATCATTTCTAATCTTTACGAGCGACGATGTGGGTAAATTAGAGTGACCCGTTAGGACAAGCATTCTGAGGAGCATAACCTTTAGATGACCGAATCTGTTGAACCACAAGCCGCAGTGGGCGCCGAAAGCTTTCTCGAATATCTGAAAAATTTACCCTGGTGCAAACAAGAAAACGGTACTCTGGTGGCCGTTTATAAGTTGACGTCAGAGGTGATTGAAGTTGTGCGCGAGAGCGAAGTCAAGATCTATCCTGGTGGCCTGGTCGTCAAGCTACCGCGTTCAGTTTTAATGGGTCTGCAAAAGAGCAGCGATGATGAGCAACCGTTGCCTGCTGTGCTGGTATGGAAGGCTGAGGGTTTAGAAATCTGGTTCCGTCGTCAGAAAAGCAGCGATTTTCCGTACGACACCTGGACCGACGCCGCCGCTCTTGGCATTGAAAGAGAGAAAGCTTTTGTGCCCAACGAAAAATTAGGTGCTTCTGCCGCTGCCACACACAAAGATATGGAAGGCAAAGCGAAAGAATGCCCGGCCATGATTCCACCATATTAGCGCCAGAAATAGTGCCAGGTGTAATTAGCGTCAGCTGATTTGCCGGGTTGAATTGTTTTCGTCCAACTGAATTCGCCGATTCCGTTCATGTATGACCACCAGCCGGGCCAGCTGTAGTAGCCCCACCAGGGCGGAAGTTCGCGTTCTTTAAGTTCGTCCATGGTGTTGACCATCTTCATTTTGCCGCCATCACTGATGGTGTCAAGACGGCCTAAAACTTTGCGCTTAATTTCAATTGTGATCGGCTTGTCCATATAATTTGTCAGTGTAATTACACCAGATAAATCGACGCGAGCGTATTTGTTGTCTTGCCAATTGACTGCGTCGGGCGTGCGTCCTGTTTCTTTCTCTTCTTTTTTTGTTTTGATATCTACTGCATTGGTCAGGGTCAACTCAGTGTTACTGCCCGGAGATGCATAAGTCATCATGCCTTGCGCCAGTACTTCCGTATTGCCGGGGTCGTTGTCGCGAGGGTTTGCCACTACTACCAGTGCCGGTGCGGTGGTAAACGGTTGTTTGGTAGTGTTGAATAAGCGAATTTTATGCATGACTTTATTCAAATCAACCAGTTTGTTTTGCTCGTCCATTTGGCTGCCGCTGCGTTGCGATTGCACCTCAGGTGGTGGCAGTACCGCTAATTCTAGCGTGTAGATGTCTTTGTATTCGACCGCATACTCTTCTACTGGTACCACCATGCGCTCGCCCTTTTTTAAAGTTAGATGCTTAACTGAAAAAACAAAAAGGTCCTCGTTTTTAGTGGTCTCACGTTCGCCGGGCCCTGCTGCGCCGACCCTGCTGTCGTCTGCTTCGTAGGCCTGCGATTGGGTCATGATGGCGTTACTCAAATTGTTACGCATGCGCGATTCGTTGCCGGCATACGACGCTATTCTGGCCAGAGACTGACTTAAAGAAATGGGATCGGTTTCTCCTTTAAAGGCAAAAGAAGGAACACCAACAACTAGATTACAATTGACGTCTTTAAGATCGGTCAGATCGTTAACCAGCGTAGCTTGCAGTTTAACGCGAGCGTGGCCCTGGCCATCAATGGTAACTTTGTAATTAGGAATCCAGCGAATGCCTCTTTCCACGTACATCATGCCTACCCTGGCGCTGCGCTCTTGAGTATTGTTTCGCGCCGACTTTTCCCAATCAAGGGCCATAGTCAAAACATTGCGCAAATTTTCATCACTTACTTTAGCTCTAGGGGTGCTTTTGAATGCAAGCTTCTGAATGTGATCGATGGCCACAAATGAGTGCCCATCGGCAGTCTCAAGTTCTACCAGATTGCTTTTAACAGGCAGAGTCAAAGACGCACTGGTTTCACCACTGGCGGCCGCAAGTTCTTCTGCCGATCTTGTCGGTATGCCTATAATTTTGGCGTCATAAGAAAGCAGTTTACTTTGGCTGTCATGACCAATCAACTCATCTATATGCACCAGGGCACCGACATTGGCAGCAATCAACTCCGGGATTGTTAGGGCTGTCTGACTGTTTTGAATTTTGCGTCTTCCAGCTGTTACCGAATTCAGTCTAGCGCGCGTTTCTAGGCTGTAGGGAAAAAAGGTGCCCAGCACAGGCTTCGGCAGATCTTCTAAAATTACATCACCACTGGTGGTGAGGGGCATTTCACCCTCGTGGACAAGTAAAGCGTGACCATCTTTAAAAACCGTGATTTCTTTCACGGGCATGCGTGTAAGGCTGCTGGAGGATGCAATTTCACCGTCAGGTGCGGCATAAGCTGTTTGGCAGTGACTAAAAGTGATGGCTAAACTGAGGGCACTCAGAGCGCTGATAGCGCAAATCTGCCACCTGATGGTTTGCTTGATCATGTAGGCTGCCTCAAAACACTGTGCTTTGATTAAATCACCGCCGCAGTTTGATCACCTCAGTAATTACCCTGAACTTCGCTTAGAATTATTTTTCGGCTTAACTAAATGAAAAGAAAGCAATAAATGAAAAATGATAGCGAGCAAGCACTGCTCAAATTTGCAGACATTGTGGTTAAAGCTGAAGCCGGTGACCTGAGCGCCATGACGCAGGCCGGTTTGATGCTGGCTAAGGGTGAAGGAGTGGTGGCCGACTTTGCTCAGGCTGAAAAATACTATAGAAAGGCAGCTGAAGGTGGTTTTGCCATCGCCCAATACAATCTTGGTTGCCTTTATTTAAGTGGTAACGGCCTGGCCCGCGACTATGAAATGGCCATGGTCTGGTTTCTACGTGCTGCCGAACAAAACGATTGCGACGCTCAATTCACGATTGCATATATGTACGATCGCGGTTGGGGTGTGGAGATCAGCGATGAAAATGCTTTCAAGTGGTACAGCCTTGCTGCTGAAAATGGCTCACCTCGTGCTCAATTTGACCTGGCCTGCTGCTATCAACATGGTAGATTTGTTGCTGCCAATCGCGAGCAGGCGATTTTCTGGTTTCGGCGGGCGGAAGCTTCAGGGGTGGCGCGGGCGGCAACGCTCTTGCAGCAGCTGGAGGCACAATAATTTCTGCAGGATTATCATTGTTCAGGTACCAAAATATTTTTGATTTAAAGGTTCGAAGCTTGAGCTGTGCTCTGGCTGCCTTGATTTGTTGCGTGCCGAGCGCTTATTGCCAAGTTGGTGATACTACCAGTGGTGTCGCTCTTAAGGCCGGTGTCAGTAATATTGAAGAGTATAATCGCCGCATAATTTTAAAAGAAATAGAGCTGGAGCGTTTTAGTATCAATTTTCGCAAAAACAATAACGTCCAAGGCCGCTGGCGTGGATGGCGTTACTTTCTCTCGCAGGAGGCCAGCGCCGCCTGCACCGCCTCCGGTTTAACCGTGCAGCTGCGTGATCGGTTAAGGGTACTCAAACACCCGGATATCCTGTCTTTTACTAAAGATGGCCAGCCGACCTTCGTATCGAGTGTAAACAATCGAGGCGCCCTCGAGACCGGCCAAATTTTGCAAATGGTTGGGCAATCTATTGGCGCGGTGGGCTCAGGCATAGAACTGGGAATAAATATTCATCACCAGCGACAGGCTATTAAGAAAGGCTTCGGATCGAAAGCTTCAATTAAACATGTTCTTTCACTGCGAGCTGAAATCGAAAGATTGTTTGAGGAACGTCGTCAGGCTATTGCCGCTGCCGGCCTAAC
This sequence comes from Cyanobacteria bacterium auto_48_18, assembly GCA_036170915.1. Taxonomy (GTDB): domain Bacteria; phylum Cyanobacteriota; class Vampirovibrionia; order Obscuribacterales; family Obscuribacteraceae. The sequence continues at coordinate 47,992 of JAVHQC010000032.1, read as the reverse complement.
TGTGGAGGAGCTGGCAATCGCCAGCGCGGAAGAACAAGTCTTGCATGACCTGACTGATTTGAGCTTGCAAGAATATGCTAATTATCATTTACAGGCCAGGCGCTTTAGAGCCTTTCAAGATTCTCAATATACTTTTGATATTTTGAAAAGCAGTACAGGTGCAGTAGGCAGCTTATTGAACTTGCTTGCCACGCATAACCGCGACCCCCCGCGGCCCGGGCGGCGCCGGTGTCGTTACCACCACATCTGGTGCTTTGTATATGCTTGGTCCTCTCCTCAGTCGAGGCATCAGTAAAGTGGTGGCGGCTTCTCACGATCGTGCCCTGCGACCTGTGACTGCCGGCATTTCCAAAACCACCGTTGATGAACTCGAAAAGCATAAAGTGCTTCTTGGTAAATTGGAGGATGCTCGGCTATCAGCTGATTCTAAGAATTGCTCAGCTAAGTCTCTTGCTCTTCTCACCGCTTATGACGAAGAAACCGGGCAACGTCGTAAACAATTTGCGCTGGCGACGAGGGAAATTCGCTCTGGAACACGCTCAGCAACACAGAATATCGGCTCGGGCCTAATTGTCGGCGGCTCAAAAATAACGTTTGGTGTAACCAATATCATTGCCGGCTGGGAGTTCAGCAAATTTCCTCACCGGGCTAATGCGATTTTGATTCCTGGAATAATTGCCTATGGTTCTGGTTCATATTTTGCTGTGGGTGATAACCTCAGATTACGATTACTGGATGAGATCAGTCGCAAGAGATTACGCGAACGTGGTGAGCTTCCCACGCAGATTCTCGCCGAGAAATTGAAGGCACTGGATCAGATGGAGACGAACTTGAAGACCTGCTCAAGTCAATGATTTAAGCCGGCTTAACTGCTGGGCCAGTACCGTTTTCAACCGCAAACCAAAAAAGTGAAAAGCCAATTTTTAACACATCACCGTCTTTAATGTTTTCAGGTTGAGCGATTCGGTTGCCGTTTAGAAATGTGCCGCCACCACTACTCGAGTCTTGTAAACTAAATTTTTCATCTGCATAGCTGATGATGAAATGAAATCTTGAAATCGACTGGTCACCTTTGATGACGATGTCATTGAGAGCGTCGCTGCCGACACGACATTTAGGTGTAATGACAGGAATTTTCTGATTTGATACTAGATCAATTAGAAATGCAGAATTTGTGATATTTTCTTTGTTGTCTTTAATCATACTGCCTCTTTAGAAAGTGAGTTGCCCTCAGGGCAGCGCTACTTTACCCGTGCCCTGACAAATAGGGCAGCGACCTCTATTGACTGGCCGGCCGTTGACATATTCAATCACTTCTCCCATGTGATCGTTACTCCAGTAGTGCCTGGTACGGTCTTTTTGACCCAGCCGGGCATGCTTGGTTTTAGACAGTTGCCAGGGCAAATGCCGCTCATATACTTACGCAAGCGAGTGGCTAAGCTATCGGCCTGCCTGCGTAGAGAAATTAGTTTGGCATTTTCTGCGGCCAACTTATAGTGTTTCAGGGGGGCTATTGGCCCGCTCACTACCCTGGCCGCAGACAGCGATTTCGCTAGCAGAAAAAGTGCCACCAGTAGAGGTATTAGCGGAGATTGCCAGACTTTTTGCATTTGATATTTTTATGGAATATATTGTTGGTGTGTAATGGCGGCGAATATATTATGTCAGCATCGAATGATCAGGAAAATATGGATTTTAAAATTGTCAAAAAAGTAGATCAGTTGCCGCTGCCTGTGCAAATTGATTTACAAAATTATCCCATGGCCGATAGCGGCGAGTCGTATCAAGTGGGCTGTGTGAGCGGCCCAGAACCACTGCCGCTTTCTCGCCTAATATTTGGAGCATGTTCAGGCGCCGGTGATGGTGCGGAATGCTACGTTCATTTTGAGAGCGGTGGTTTTGCCCACCTTTATTCTGTGCGCCACTATAAGTTGAGCGGCAATAAAGCTGAGCTGGTAGAAAGTAGTTATGTGCCTGAGAAATGTGAAACGGTAGAGCAGTTGAAGCAAATACTGGCAGCGGTGGCTGAGTAGACACTACTCTACTTGGCCTTTGAGATGAAGGCCGAAGATTTACTCCGCTCTGTATTTTTGCCGATTGAAGACCGTAACCCTCCAACTTTAAGCAGGCCTGTATACTCCAGCAGTTTAAATAGGCCCACGAACGACCACATCACCATCATACTGAGCGCAAGAACGGCAGGGTAACTATGGGGTAGGTTGAGTGTCTGTATCACCAATAGTTGAACTGAGCTGGACAAGAACGGCTGCAGTATATTACCGACGATTGAAACGACTATGGGCAGAGAGAGGAAACATGCCCCGGTAAGGAGCCAGTCGCGGCGGGCCCAGCCTCTGAGCAAACCGCCTACTATCAGAAGAACCAGCGAAACCTCTGATAGGACGAGGAGAACAGGCGAACTTGATAGAGGCTGGCAGGAAATGCTCAAAAGGCAAATTGTGAGCAAGATCTTCCACCAGCTGATATGCCTAATGGCGTACGGCCATATGTTTCTTAGCAGAAGAGCATTGTTTACCTGCACCGCCACTACTTTGTCGGTTTCATCTGACCAGACATCACAGGTAAAAGGTAGAGTAAGATCTTCTAAGTTGACACCATCAGCGGTGTAATCTTCTATTGGTAGACCGCTAAACTTAATTGCATACCCTGATCGCGTCTTGTTGATCAAGTCTAATTCTCTCGCTTGAGGCTTAGTCGTTTCAACAACCTGAGAAACATATCTGATGCGTGCTCGAAACTCGACAAGTGCAAAATGAGTTAACAGCACTACAGCGGAACAGCAAAAATAGACTAATGGATCGGGCGCATTACGGACTGCAGATGGAAGGGCTGCGGCAATGCCTGTTATTAAAGTGGCCCACATAGCAATGCCTGATGCACCATAATAGAAACGCATATTCGGCAGAATATTGTTGTTCTTGGACCTCAATAAATTTTTTAATTGCCTGCTGACGTTGAACAAGACAGGAGAACGGAGCGAACCCGATTCAATCAGGCGCAGTTTTGCCAGCAATTTTTCTGCCGACTGTGGCCGTTCGCTTACTTCTTTGGCAAGGCACGAAACAATCAGATTGTTCAGCTGGTAGTTGTCGCCTTTGGGCATAAATGGTTCCGCCCCCAGATGCTTCGAAATAATTTGCACCGCATTCTTGCCGCTAAAAGGGGCACTGCCTGAAAGCGCTTCATACATCAAACAACCAAGGGAATAAATATCAGAACGTTGGTCAACTTCAAAGCCCAGGCATTGTTCTGGGCTCATATAGGCTGGTGTGCCGAACACTTCACCGGTCTGGGTTAAATTGTGCGTGGTGCGCAGGGACGTCTCAGTCAGTTTGGCAATACCAAAGTCAATCAATTTGACGATTTCCACCCCTGGTTGGGGCTCGACAATGAGAATATTGGCTGGTTTCAGGTCCCTGTGAATCAGACCTTTCATGTGGGCATGAGAGAGCCCCTCCAGCGTTTGCGAGAAGATTGACATGAAGCGATCTTCGCTGAGAGGGCCCTCCTCTTTAAGAATGGCTTCGAGTGAACGACCTTCAAGGTAATCCATAACGATAAATGGCGTTCCGTCTGGGGTTTCGTTCTGTCCATACATGCCCACAAGATTTTCGTGTGTCAGAGTCATTGCTAGCTTCGATTCCTGAAGGAAGCGCTGCTTCATCACCGGATCTCGCGCTACTTCAGGTCGCAACAGCTTAACGGCAAACGGTAGTTTTAATTCCTTATCAAATACACGATAAACTTGTCCGGAACCACCTTCGCCTATACGCGCCAGAACCTCATAACGCTCCCCTAGACTTATTTCGGGTAGTGATTCCGGCTGCTCGATTGTTGTTAAGTTAGCGGCGATTTCCCTTGCAGGGAGCGGCTCCTGGGCTTTATCCGTTTCAGTTGTTTGAACCCTAGAGGGGCATTGACAGCGATTAGTTTGGAAAATCCAGGCTGTTAATGAGCCATTGCTGGGCAGCCTGCCGCACACTGAGCAGGTGTGTGCCTTCAGTTCCACGAGAGGGCCGCGCGTATTACTTTGAGCTTCCGAGTCTCCTGAGGTTTCAGACATAGTGCCTTCACCTGTGCGAGCTGAATGTCTATCAGGTGAACATACCCAGAATTGTGACTTCGCCAACAAAATGCCAAACTCCAACCATTAGAATGCTTTCACTGAACGCCAGTGCAGCAAATATATTAAGGATAAGAAATGGCAAAGACTGAGTCGGCTGAAAGCGGAAAGCAAAGTTGGGTTGAAGGTAATGTTATTAATCCTTTGGCTAATACTGCTGCAGATGCGTATAACGCCTTGTTTTATAACACCATTGGTAAAGCTGCCAACACTGCTTCTCAGGCCATTGCAGACAAAGACTTGATTGGTCGCGCCGAGCGCAAGAAAGTTGCCGAGACCGAGGGATTATCGAAAGAAACTGTCATGCAGGTAGCTGCTACCGGCGTAGGCATGGCACTAGTTTATGTGGCTGCCGGAAAATCTGTGGGCGGCATAATTCGTCTCGGTGAGCGAGCGCTGGCCGGCGAAAGCAAGCTGGCTTCAGTGATGGGGGCTGAAAAGGCTGCGGCTGTTACTAAAACTATGGTTGGTGATAAGGCTTCTCAAATTTTAGGCGCCACCGCTTACGATGGCTTGCGCGATTTAAATAAGGGCGAGTCGCACTTGGGCAACATGGCAGGCAGTCTTGTTGCTTTTGGTATGTATGAAAAATTCAATCCAAAACTGGCAGCGCTTTCACTGGGCAGTAAGATCGGTGGCTATGCTCTGCTTGGTAGTACTGGAGCTGGTGCGGCCAAACTAGTTGCCGATGGCATCTCGGGCCATGCCACTACCGGTAGTGAGCTGGCCATGACTATGGCCGCCGGTGGTGCCATGAATATGGCCCTTCCTGGAATGCAAAAACTTTCGAGCATGGGCCTTGGTCATATTAATGACAAAATGGGCCGCGGCAACCCAGTTTTAAGTGACATGCAGCTTAATGGCCTCAGTGGCAAGTCTGAAACTTTGGATGAATTGGCCGGTAGGGTCGCCACTCTGCGTGTTAAAACCGGTCAAGATTCAACTAATTTGCAGGGCAAAACAGTCAGCCTGGAAGGTCGTGGCAATGCTCCTGACCGGGCTCATGAATTTGCCCATGAGTGGTTTTTGAAATCGCATAAAGCTGAATTTGAAGGAGCGGCCAAGCTACTTCGCAATGGCGATGAAGTCAAAGCTTTTCAGGAATATTTGCAATTGCGCCGCGCGGGTGAGAATTTTGCTCACAAAGCTGAAGCTAAAGTAGCGGCAGAAGTTGGTGATACACGCAATGTGGAAGTCAGTCTGGAAAAAGTCGGACAACTGAAAACGCCTCAAGGTATTACCTACGACGAACAGTTTCGTCGTGAGTTTGAAAAATTCAAAGCCACTGATGGTCGTGTCGTCAGCGAAATAGATTTCCGTGAAGTGCCCACTATAGTTGGTGTAGAAAGCATGCGCGAAATCGGCGCTGAAAATCCTAAAGCCATGAAAGCGGTTATGAGTGAGTATTATCCGAAGCTGAAACAAGCATTTCCTGATAAATCAGAATATGAAAAACGCTCGACTTACATTGACTATTTGCTCGATAAGAACGGCACCTGGGACGCAGTGGCACTGCGAGGCAGTAATGGCCAGGTAATTGGTGGCATCCAATCGCAAGTAATACCAGTTGGCGGTCGTGAAATTAAAAGTGCAGTCTGGGGAGAACACATCTGGCTCAGTCCTGATGCTCGTTCTTTCCCTAACTTCCGTGGTTTGATGAGTGTGGCCGCTGATAGATTTAGAGCTACTGGCAGTCAGGTCGCTTTCATGGAATTCAATGATAGAGCGAAAATGTCTTTGCAAGAGATGATTGTTGACGCCAAAGGTGGTTTACCTACTGAGGCAAGAGAAATAATCTGGGGAAGATTTGCCAACAAAGGCTTGAATATATTGCACTTTAACGATGGCAAAGTAGCACCCTATGCCCAGCCCGCCATGGATGGTCAGGAAGCCGTTAACTATTTAACTCTGGCTTTGATTTCCCTTGATGGCAAAAATCTTTCGGGCAGCAAGATGCCGACTCAAGATTACATGAAGCTTCTGCATAATGCCCACGCTACCATTGTTGATCCGGCAACCGATCCCACTGTGCAGGCATACACTAAAGTGTTGCAAGCAAGAATGGCTAAGGGCGAAGACACTATGACCTTTGCCAAGCTGGCTGATACAACTGTGGGTCGCATCGTTAATCGGCATTTTGATTTAGATTAATTATGTGAATCGGTCATTGCTATCTCTTTCACAACATTCCAAAACGCAGAGAAATTTTCCGAAAATTTCTCTGCGTTTTAGCATGTCTATTTTTCGATGCGCAATGAAAGCCTCGACACCGGCCGTGGGGCCAAATGTTCTTTACCCATGGCCACTAGCATGCCGTGAATAATACTCCACGGATGTGGCGGGCAACCAGGAATATAGACATTGACGGGCAACAGGTCCGCGATGCCATTGGCGCTAGCATATCCGCCACGGTGAACACCGCCAGATATTGCACAGGTGCCGAGCGCAATCACGATTCGCGGGCTAGACATGGCACCATAACAACTTTTGAGTGCTTCTTGCATGCCCTTTGAAATAGGCCCGGTGACAATTAAAGCGTCGGCAAACCTTGGTGAAGCGACGATGTGTACACCGAATCTTTCCATATCAAATATGGGGTTTCCGGCTGCGCCGAGTTCCATATCGCAGGCAGAGCACCCTGTCGAAACTACTCGTGCGGCTACTGAGCGCTTAAACCAGTGTGCTTTTCTGAGAGAATCCGGGGCGGCCACGATCGTTGATGCGGCCAAAAGTTGATTCTCACGCGGCTGACCTGATGTCGTTAAAATCAAATCTTCACGCCTGCTCACTGCCACGCGCGTACTGGGGTTATTAGTAATGGTGCCTGTGGGGCATGCATCGACACAATAGCCGCAGCTGATGCAGAGGCCTAAATCAAGCTTGATGTGACCGCTCTCTTCGATTTTAAAGACAGAAATTGCATCGGTGGGACAGGCCTCTACGCAAGCTGTGCAGCCGATACTGCAAGGTACATCGGTAATCATGGGTAGCCCGCGCACGCCTTCCGCCAGGTCCGGACAAATATTTTTGTTGGTAACGATGCCTTGCTGCAGTAGATAAGAAATGAGTTTCAACATTATGCTTTCCGCTTTAAAATTAGAGGTCGTTACCGCTGTATGAAAGGGCCATGCTTTTGTTGCAGAGTGGAAAATCAGCAATGAGATTTTCACGAATGGCAATCGATATTGCCGTCCAGTTTTCAAAACTTGGGTCTTTGATGGCATAGCGTGAAATTTTGCCCGCTTCGTCAGTAAATATAAGGTGAATCAACTCACCGCGAAAGGCTTCAACAATACCTAAACCAGTGGCATTTGCCGGTAATTTTTCTGGCAATGCCATTTTTTCTTCGCCATGAGGGCAGCCGTCCACTAACTTTTCAATAGTATCGAGAGTGGTGGCAATCTCGCCGATGCGCACTCTAGTGCGAGCAAGAATGTCGCCGCCTAGTTCGGTCACTATTGATGGTGCTAGCTCGGGAAATTTGCCCTGTTTAAACGATAATCTGCTGTCGTATTCGATACCGCAGGCTCGTGCCATGACGCCCACCATGCCAAATTCATGGGCCAGCGAGCGTGACAGTTTGCCGATATCTTTCATTCTTTCTGTAGCCATTTGATTTTCTGAAAGTATCTGAATCACCGGCGCTAGTTCTTTGCGCAAGTCTGTCACTCCGGCTTTAATTTCAGAGAGTTTTCTCTCATTCACCGATCGCACACCACCAGGAAAAATAAAACCACGCAGAAAGCGCGAGCCTGAAAGCAAATCAGCGAGCCCCAGCGCTTTGCCGCGAAGACGGCCCATAGCACTGGCTACACCGAGCAGGCCAATGTCGGTACCGATGCCGCCTACATCAATTATGTGCATGGCCAATCGTTCTATTTCCAATGCGATAGAACGTAAATATTGAGCCCGTTCGCTAACTGTCACTCCTAAAATAGATTCGATGGCAATGGCGTGTGCAAAAGCATTAGCGCAGGCGGTGTCGCTGGCGGCCGCTTCGGCGACAAAGTGAGCCTTCTGCCACGGTACTTCAGTGAGACGTTTTTCCACACCGCGATGCACCCAACCCAGTCTGATTTCCAGATTAACGATGGTCTCGCCAAAGCAACTAAAGCGGAAGTGACCGGGCTCAATGACCCCTGCGTGAATCGGGCCTACAGGCAACTCATAGACGCCCTCACCTTTGACCTCAAGAAATTCATAGCGACGGGGCAGAACATTCTCAAAGTTTTCAGGCAAGGCAATTTTGCGCAGCGGGAAAAAATCAGCTTCATACTGTTCATGCAAAATTAGATGCTTAAAGCGCGGATGGCCATCAGGCACGATACCGAAAGAGTCAAAAAGCGCTCTTTCGAACCAGTGAAGTTGAGCCAGCTTTGGCGTCAACGAGCGATAGTTGTTACGCTCCAATTCCAGAGGGCTAATTAAAAGTTCTGCGGTGCCATCTTTTGGGTTGAGCAAAAGTGTAACCAGTTGCCCACCATCGATGGATGTAAGTAAACCAAGACGCTTGGTCGAATCTTTTGTCAGGGTGCGAGCCAGCTTGTCATGCAACTGATCCACGGGCATCTCTAGGCGTTCTAATTTCATCTAATTACGCTCCATGAGCCTGACCAGGCTTCGGTGTTGACGCACACTCCAAGGAACAGGGTGCCAATCACAAGAATCGCCGGAATAATTGATGCACGCGTCGGTTGGAAGCTTTTAAAACCTTGTTTGCCGCTGCCGAGAATTACTTTGCCCACGTGCGCGAGAATGGCCACAAAACTGATAGCGATGGCGCCAGTCATAATTAGAGCCAGTATCCAGCGGCCATCCGACATACTTAAACTGAGCATAGACATCTCGGCCACAAAGGCACCAAAGGGAGGTGCACCGGTGACAGCGAAGGCTGCCAGAGCCAGCAATCCGGCCCAAATAGGACAGTCTTCAATAACACCATGCATTTTATTCAATTTTTTTGTGCCCGAGGCCTGAATGATATTACCGGTCAATAGAAACAATGCCACTTTTGCCAGGCTATGATTGAGAGCCTGTAAGAAAAATAGGGGCCCTGATCCCAGTCCGATGGCAAATAGCATCAGACCTACGTTTTCAATGCTCGAGTAGGCCCATAGTCTTTTGAAGTTGTGCTGGCGCAATAGTAATAAACTGGCAGCGACAACAGTGATGGTGCCAATAATCGCCACCAACTGATGCACGTGAGAGTGGGGTTGGGCGGCGTTAATAATACTTGCTACTTTCCAGATGCCGAACAAAGCGCAGTTTAAGAGCGCTCCAGAAAGCATTGCTGATGCGGGTGCTGGTGATTCAGCGTGAGCATCCGGCAGCCAGGTGTGCAGCGGGAAGATACCAGCCTTGGTGCCGTAGCCGATTAAGCAAAAAATGAAACCAAGACGTAATAGTGGAAAATTCAACAGCTGAGCATTGGTAATTAACTCTGAAATATTGAGGGTGGGCTCCACTAACGTGCCGCGTTGACTGGCGGCAAAAATAAATACGGTGCCCAGCAAGGCAAAAGCGATGCCCACTGAGCAGACCATCAAATATTTCCAGGTGGCCTCCAGGGCAAATTTGTTGCGTTCAAAATAGACCAGCGGTGCTGATGAAAGAGTAGTGGCTTCAATGGCAATCCATAAATAAGCAAGATTGTCGCAAACAAAAACTGTGGTCATGGCCAGTAAAAATAGGTTGACAGATGCATAGAAAAGGCGCAGCGATCGCGCTGCGTATCCATCTCCGTTTGCTTCAGCTGCGGCAAAATAGTAGTCGGCGTGAGTGACGCAGCACGAGACAACGAAGGTGGTCAGTAAAATGAAGTAAGTGCCCATTTTATCCACGGCTAGCCCGCTGGAAAATTGCATCCGTTCAGCGCCTTGTAAGCAAGGATGCAGCACAAAAACAACGATAGCCAGTTGCCACCAGAGCATGATGGGCACAAGTTTGCGTGTCAATTTTACTTCTAGAAATAAGCTGATCAGGGCCAGGGCCGCGGGCAATACAATTAAGTGGAGCAGGTCGTTCATTGGCCTCAGTCCTTTAATTCTGTAAGCTGGCTGACATCGATATGCTCAAAGCTCTTTTTGATATTAAAGAGCAGCAAGCCTGCCACCATTACCGCCACTAGTACTTCCAGAAGCAGACCCATTTCTACCATTAGCGGCATGCCGTGAGTTTGCGTAATGGCAAACAGATAGACGCCGTTTTCAATCACGAGAAAACCAACAATTTGACTGATAGCCGCTCGCCTTGTGAGCATTAGCAGCACCCCGGAGAACAAAATCGACATGGCGGCCGTAGATCCTATGCGCGAATCAAGGTCGCCAATCAGGCCAGGAATTTGCTGGCTGATTACATACGATAAACCAAGCAGCAGAGCGCCTAGATGCATTGAAAGTGGGGCGGCGATGAAAGCACCAGTGTCGGTGCCGATACCAATTTTTTTAATTACACTATTGAGAAAGTAAGGAATTACCCAGCCTTTGATAGCAAAAACTGCCGCTGCAACTACATATAAATGCGAGTCATGTGTAATGTTGGCGATCCAGGCTGTTACTGCCGCAAGGGCTGTGGTGTGCAGCGAATAGAAAGACAGATTGGTGCGCAAATGAGTGGTGCCAAGAATGAGAATTGCAAGAATGGCTGCTAACATTGTCAGTGCTTCAAATGTATTGAGAACCATTTTTTTAATCCTCAGTTCAGGTTCTTGCCCAGGGCTATGAAAACGCAAAAGATGCTCATGGCCACAGAGTAAGCAATGAACTCAGGCAGTTTGGTCCAGCGCAATTTAACTGCCACGCTCTCAATCACAGCGATGCTAATGGCCATCAGAAGAATGCAGCCGATTGAAGCAGAGGCGCGAATAAGCTCTGTGGTGTGCCAGAAAAAAGGTACGGCATGAAGCAAGCACTGGCTTGATATACCAAGCAAAATTAGAATTTTGAGAAAGTGCGCGTATTCAACCAGAGCCAGATTTGCAGCAGAGTTTTCGAGAATCATGGCTTCGTGCACCATGGTCAATTCCAGGTGAGTTGTGGGATCGTCTGCGGGCATACGCGACAATTCCACCAGGCTGGCAAGAAATAGACCGCAACCGGCGATGAACCACAGACCTGGTTGGTTGAGCAGTTCTGTGTTCTTAAATGAAAAGACAAAAGCCAGGTCGCTCGATTGGCTAATTGAACCCAGCGACGCCAGGCAAAGAATCACAGAGGGTTCCACTAGAAGGGCTAGAGTGACTTCACGGCTGGCACCAAAACCACCAAAAGCAGAGCCTGCATCAAGAGCAGAGAGCACTGTGAAAAAGCGGGTCAGAGCCAGTAAGTAAATTACAAGAAAAAGATCGCTGCCCATTGCAAAAGGTCTAAATGATGTCCATGGTGCAAGATATGCAAGAATAATCAACATTGATAAATTCACTGCTGCTGTGCTGCGAAATATCCAGCTGGTGTGTTTGCTTATGGTTTCGCTTTTGCTCAAAAGTTTGAGCAGGTCATAATATGGTTGCAATAATGGCGCACCCATGCGATTTTGAAAACGCGCTTTGGTCTTGCGAATCACACCGACAATCAGTGGCGGCAATAACAAGAATGTGGCGGTGAAGCCCAATGTTTCCAGCATAGTATGTAGAGCAAGATTCATATATTAGTACCAAGGAAAACCAGAAGAATCATGGTCAAAAATACATAGAGTAAGTGAATGTGAATGCTGCCGGTTTGCAGGCGCACCAGTGAGCTGGAGAGCCAGTTAAAGGCATTGATTAGCGGTTGATAAATTTTGGTTTCCAGAATTGGTGTCATAAAAGTTTCTACTTTCACAATTTCGGGGAAGTGTCGCCTGTCTTTTCCTGATATTTCAGTGCTTACTTTCATTTGCAGAACTTGAGAAAAAATGCGACCAATGGGGTGCGAAAAGCTTGAACCGGTTTCTTCTGTTCGCGTAGAAAGGGGGCCGAATCCGCAATCCCAGGTGATGTAGTTTTTCACCGTGGCTGACTTTCCGCCCAGCACAAAAATATAAATGCCCGATACGAGAGCGGCACCTACTAGAGTCAGCTGCCCGATGGGCAGAGAGAAAAGAGCTGGGCCCTCTATAATGTGATTATTTGTCAGCTGCTGAATTGCAGGTGTGAGGCCCTCGAGGACAATTGGCACCGAGGTGCCTACCATGACGCAGGCCACAGTAAGTATAAGTTGCGCGAGAATCAGACCATCTGGACTACCTGTGGGAGATTCTTTAGCTTTGGCAGCTGCATTAGTACGCGGTCTGCCGAGAAAGGCAATGCCAACCGCTTTGGTGAAGCATGCCAGCGACAGCGCGCCTACGAATGCTAAAACACCTACCATTGCCAGTGCTATGGCTCTCTCGAGAATGGGCACGTGCGCGAACGATAAGTGGAAAAAGCTTTGATAAACCAGCCATTTGCTGGCAAAACAATTCATTGGCGGCATTGCGCAAATTGAAAGTGAGCCGACAAAAAAGCAGAGCATAGTCCAGGGCATGCTTTTCGAAAGCCCACCGAGAGCTGAGAGCACTCTTGTGTGCGCAGCGCGTTCGACTGAAGCAGCACCTAAGAATAAGAGCGCTTTAACAAGACCGTGATTGAGTGAATGGAAGAGCGCACCGGCTGCTGCTAGCGCCGCCACGTCATTGAGACCGTGGCTGTGGGCTAGAACCGCAACACCAATGGTGGTGATTATGATGCCCATATTCTCTACGGAAGAATAAGCCAAAAGTTTTTTCAGGTCTCGTTCCATCAGAGCAAAAAGCACTCCCCATACGGCTGAGACTGTACCGAGAGCCATGGCGATGTAAGCAATGGCCAGGTGATTGCATGATCCTGCCAGCAGCAGGCGCATGAGCAAAAAGATGGCCATATTGCCCACTAGGCCGCTAAACAGGGCGGAAGTAGGAGCCGGCGGCTCAGGATAAGCCAACGGTAACCAGACATGCATGGGCCAGACACCAGCTTTGGTGCACACGCCAATCAGCAATAAAACCGCGGCACACAGGCTGTCAGGCGTGTCGAAATGCCAGGCGGCCAGCGACCAACTGCCGGTGTTTTGATGCATAAACAAAAAGGCGGCAGTAATAAATGCAGTCGAAATGCGGGTAGCGGTAAGGTAGGCAAAAGCGGCCCGCTGGGCCCGATGGCGCACGTGATCAGCGGCTACCAGGGCGGCCGATGAAAGCGACATAATTTCCCAGAACACTAAGAACGCAATGGCATTGGCGGCTAGTAAAACCTGCAGCATGCCAATCATAAATATGAATGTCAGCTTCCAGTAATGACCTTTTTTGCCTCGATCTTTAAAGCTGGCGAGATGACTGGGGCTGGCTACCGCTGCGGCTGAGCCCAGTAGACCGAGCAAAGAGATAAAAGGAACGCTGAGTGAATCTACTCGAGCATCGGCCTGAGCCAGGCCAAAAGAGATAAAGTGTAACTGATTGTATTCAATTGCATGATTCCACGAAAGTGCAGCACCGGTTAAAGCCAGCAAACAACCGATGAGCATAATTGCTGCCAGCTGGATGTCTTTGTCCCGCTCTCGTCCTATGGCGCTAATGCAAATGCCTGCGAGCCATAAGGCGCTGGCGCCGGTGAACAAGTGAGCAGCTGATATTTGAGCTAAGTCGTTGAACATTAATAGTACGCTAACAGCCAAATGTGATCGAAGTGTGTTGGCCTGGTCAGCCGATTTCGCCATGTGTTGCGTTTGCTTCAAGAATTGATCACATGTTCATCACTTTTGCCTGTTATGGTCGAATCTAAGCCACAGCAGTTTGTTTCGGAGCCCTTCAATGTCATCAGATCCACTTTCAGCTGTGCCCGTTCCTTTAGATAGATTGGCCGGACTGAAGCAAAACTGGAAAACAGACATAGTTTCCGGTTTTATTCTTTTCTTGATTGCCTTGCCGCTTTCTCTGGGCATCGCCATGGCATCCGGGATGCCACCCATGGCGGGCATTATCGCGGCTATGGTAGGTGGCATTCTCGTTTCGCAAATTAGCGGTTCGCACGTCACCATTAACGGGCCTGCGGCTGGTTTAATTGTGGTCATAGTCTCGTCTGTTGAGAGACTGGGTGGTGGTTCACAGGGCTACCAAGCGACCCTGGCGGCCATTGTTATATCAGGTGTTTTACTGTTCATCATGGGTTTACTAAAAGCCGGCGAAATCGGCAAGTTTTTCCCTGCTTCGGTTGTTCATGGCATGCTGGCATCAATCGGCATCGTCATTATGCTCAAACAATTTCCTGTAATGCTGGGTGCTGCGACCACGGCAAAAGAACCAATACATTTGTTCTTGGAACTGCCAACCACAATTGCCCATGCCAATCCTGAAATCGCCGCTATCGGCATAGTGAGCATGATTATTTTAATTGGCCTGACATTTGTTAGAGGTGGCATCCTCCGCAAAATTCCCGCACCAATTATTGTGGTGCTTTGCGCTTGCGCATTAGGCATTGCCTTTCACATAACTACCAAGCATTCTTATGCATTTTGCGGCCAGAGTTTCGATATCAATCCAGCCAAATGCCTTGTACAGGTGCCGACCAACATGGTTAGCGCCTTTGCCTTTCCCGACTTTTCAGCCATTAAATTAAATGGCTTTTGGCTCTCAGTGCTCTCCATCACTCTGGTGCAGGGCATTGAAACAGTGCTCAGTTGTGCCGCTGTCGACAAATTAGATCCATACAAAAGGCATGCAAATTTAAGCCGCGATCTTTCTGCAGTGGGCCTGGGCAGTGCTGTTTCAGGAATGATCGGTGGCTTGCCGGTAATTGCCGAGATTGTTAGAAGTACTGCCAATGTCACTAGTGGTGCCAAAACTCGCTGGTCCAATTTTTTTCATGGGCTATTCGTTTTCAGTTTTGTTCTGCTGGCGGCCTCATTGATCAATACTATTCCCCTTGCTTCTTTAGCCGCACTTTTAGTTTTCACCGGTTACCGACTGGCGGCACCACGAGTTTTTAAGGAGACCCATGCCATCGGTTGGGAACAGACTTTGCTTTTTGTCACCACTATTGCCGTGACGCTTGCCACCGATTTGCTAATTGGTGTAGCGGCCGGCGTTGCCGTGAAGTTTCTCTTGCATATTCTGCGCGGTGTGCATCTCAATCAGCTCTTCAAAGCCAATGTGGAGGTATTCTCAGCTGCGCCAGATACGGTAGTTGTCAAAATTGCCGACGCTGCGATTTTTTCTAATTACCTTTCTATTACAGAATATCTGTCTGGCATTGGCCGCAACAAGAAAATAATTTTCGATCTGAGCCATGCCACTTTTATCGATCACACTGTCATGGAACACTTACATGATTTTGCCCAAGACCAGGCCAATAGTGGCGGCTCTGTGGCCTTTACCGGCCTGGAATTGCATCAAAGCGTTTCGCCTCATCCCACATCTTGCCGCAAACAGGCGGCGGCAGCACGCTGAGATAGTATTATTGAACTATGGCAAAAATTCTCATTGTTGAAGACGAGGCCGATCTGGCGGAGCTTGTAAAGAACTGGCTGGTTAAGGAGCATCATCTTGTCGAAATAGCTGATGATGGGTTAGAGGCTCTGATTCGCATGGAGACTAACAACTATGACGTTGTTATTCTCGATATCATGCTGCCGTCATTAAACGGTATGGAGATTTGCAAACGTTATCGTAAGGCCGGTGGGTCCGCCGGAATTATTATGGTTACAGCCAAGGGGCATGTTGATGATAAAGAGACCGGTCTTGATTCAGGCGCCGACGATTATATGACCAAGCCATTTTTATTGAAAGAGCTGGCCGCGCGCGTGCGCGCAGTGTTGCGGCGCAATCACGGGCAAGCGCAAGATGTAATGATTTTTCGTGATCTTGAAGTCGATGTGCACGAATTCAAAGTTTTAAAAGGCGGCCACGAAGTACATTTATTGCCAAAAGAATTTCGCTTGCTGGAATTTTTCTTGCGCCATCCGCACCAAGTATTCTCGGCTGAAGACATATTATCTAGTGTTTGGGAATCTGATACCGAAGCATTGCTTGATACGGTGCGCGGCCACATTACCAGGCTAAGAAAGAAACTTGATACAGCCGGCACGGCATCAATCATTGCCACTGTATATGGTGTAGGTTATAAACTCGGTGAAAATTAAGTGAAGCACGATCTGCGACGCCGCCTCACCATCGAATTTGTATTGCTTTTTGTTTTGCTTTATTTTGCCGGCGGCGCTGTGGCAATTTTTATGTTTGCGGCACAGCTCGACCGTTCGATTGATAATGAGTTGCGAGGTCTTGCTGCTGAAGTGATGCCTGCAGTAGACAATACGAGCGCCGGACCTTCTTTGAAAAGATGGGGCGGGCGGGCGCAGGCGAGGCGTGAAGAGATGCCTTTCAGTATTCAAATTTTTGACACCAACGGAAAAATGCTTGAAGAGTTTGGACCGGTAGGTCACCGAGCTTTAAGCTCAGGATTTGTGCACGGCGATGCTGGCAAAGATGGGGTCAATCCGGTCAGTCTCGATGACGCCACTTTGCGTTCTTATCATGCTGAAATTTATGATGACACCAAATTGAGTGGCTATCTGCAAGTGCAGATTTCGGTCAGGCAGAGAGACGATGCCCTTAAACAAATTGTTTTGACTATGGTTTCACTTTCGCCTTTTCTAGCTCTTGCTGTGGCAGTTTGCGGTTCGTGGTTTGCCGGCAATGCGGTCAAACCAGTTGAAGAGACTATGGAATTATTGCGTCAGTTTGTAGCCGATGCCGCTCACGAAATCAACACACCTATTACTGTGATTGAAGCATCGGTGCAAACACTTGAAGCGACATTTGACGACACTCAAGTTGACGGCAATGTGCTGGCGATCATCAATCGTGCCAGTGGACGCATGAAAGCGCTGGGTCAAAGTCTAGTAGTGTTATCGCGAATGGAGTCGCCAGATTATCCCCCTCCTATCGACCATATCGAGCTTGAGAGCCTGGCTGCGCCTGTCCTGGCAGAATGCGAACAATTAGCGATTCCCAAAGATATCAAACTCAGCTCTCAACCAATTCCAAAAGTCACTGTGCTTGGTAATAGCGAATCGCTTGAGCGGATGCTTCTAAATTTGATTGCTAATGCTATTCGCTATACCGATGAAGGTGGAGCGGTGGAGGTCAAATACCAAGTGGCCAGCAACTGGATTACCATAATGGTTGAAGATACAGGTATTGGCATTCCGGCTGAAAGTTTGCCCCATATCTTTCAGCGTTTTTACCGCGTTGATAAATCGCGCTCGCGCAGTATTGGTGGCTTTGGTCTGGGACTGGCGATTGTCAAAGCAGTTGTTGACAGACACAGTGGCGAGATCAGCGTAAAGAGTGAAGTGGGTAAAGGCAGTTGCTTTAGCGTTACTCTCAAACGTGTTGGTTGATTTATTTAGAGTATAGATTTCTGGTTGAGCTGACCAGATGATTACTTCTCTCTTCTATTTTGAGAGAGTCGAATGTTTTTGCATGCAAAACGTATACGTTCTAGTTTATAGAAGAGAAGGGGCAGTGTCGGAACTTGTTCGATTTGCCTCCGTCGTCCTTCGAGTTCTTGCAGAGCTGAGCAAAGCAAAAAAAGGATAGATAAACGGAATGAATAAACACAATTTTTCGCAACAAGCTGCGCTAGTAGTGTCTGCTGTAGTGCTATCGCAATCGCTTACTGCGTGCGGATCGAGCACATCCAGCACTTCACATTTGCCACCAATTGACGAATCAACTCGAAGCGGCACTAGTCGTGCCAGCGCACCGGCCCGTCCGGGTATGTCAAACGGTCAGAAAGTTGCCATGTTGGCTGGGGCTGCCGCTCTCTATTACATGTATAAAAAGAATCAAGCAGCGCGTGTGAACGGTAATACTGCTGAGCCGCAATATTATCTCTCTAAGAATGGTCGCGTTTATTATCGCGAAGCAGGCGGTCGAGTGCATTGGGTAACAGCACCAAGAGAAGGCATTGCTGTGCCCATGGGTGAAGCTGAACAGTATTCTCAGTTTGAGGGTTACGACGGCCGCACAACAGGCCGCAATTTGCTTGGTTTAGGTTCTGACTAATCGGTTTTTTACTTTGGAGGTTCTATGAGTTTAATGTCTTTGTTGGAAGAGATCAAAAATGCAATTTATCAAGATCCCAGTACCCCTCATAAGCCAGGTCATGATCCTGGTGGCTTAGTTGGTGGCATTGAGAATCTTTTTGGTAAATATGGTCAGCAAAATGACGGCGACCGTTCGGTTCAACCAGCCAGCCAAGATCCCCTTGGTGATCCTGGTGCAAATGAACGTGGCGGTAGAAATGTTCGTCCGGCCAGTGAAGATCCCATGGGCGATCCTGGCTAAAAAGGCTGCTTCATCAGCGCCTCGGCTTTAGCCAGATCTCTTGCCGCTGCTGCTTTTTGATTGAGCAATTTATAGACTTCGGCGCGCTCTCTGTAGAGTTTAGCCGAAGGCTCGAGTTCGACTGCTTTACTGAAATCTTTGACTGCGGCAGTCAGATCTTTGTTTTTGATTTCAATGCGAGCACGCAGAGTCAGCGCTTCTTCATCTAGTGGATTGATCTTAAGCAGCTTAGTCAGTTCGTCGATGGCGGCTTGATATTTACCTGCCATTTGCAGGCAACTGGCCAGCTGGTAGACGGTCTGATCTTGATTGCGCAGAGTTAGCGATTGTCTCAAAACGGCAGCTGCTTCGTCAAAGCGATTGAGCTTGCTTAAAAGGCTGGCTTTGGAATTGAGATTGTAAAAGTTGATATGTCTGCCTGAGTCCATGAATTTATTGAAGTCGGCAAGTGCGGCTTGATGTTGCCCGAGATTGCTGCGGGCAATAGCGCTTTGTCTTAAACTTGAAGGTGCAGGAAATTTAGCGTTCATTGCTTTGTCTGAATACTTCAAGACTCCTTTGTAGTCACCGAGAGCGAGCAAATGTTCAGCCATTATGCTGTAAGGCTCGCCTGAGTCTGGTTTCAATTTGATAGCCAGATTGAGACAATTTTCAATTTCTTTGTTTGCCTTTGGATCTTGTTCAGGATCGTCGAGATAAGTGCTGGCCAGAATACAATACATTTCTGCGGTGGTATCAGGCTTGTGACAAAGTGGTGCCACCACTCGTCTGGCGTCTTCATGGTGACCATCAAAAATAAGTTGTCTGGCAAGTTTGATTCGCTGCTGGGCAGTGTATTGCCTGTCGTATTTACCGGCTAAAGCGGGCTGACAGTAAATAAGTAGCACTAGTGCCGGAGCAAGAACTTTAAGCGAGCTGTTGAAATTCAAAGGCATAATCAGCACCGCCGGGCACGTGGTCATGTTATTTGTAGTGAAATTGCTACCGGACTGGTCCAGGTACCTGAGTTTCCATTATAACGCCCCTGAAACTTTCGCTATAAGAAACCGTTTGCCCGCTTTAGTCTAAAATGTGATTATGTTGAAGGTGGTAAGAAAATATCAGCGGTTGTCTCTCTTTCTTGGTGCCTTGCTCTGGCTCGGTGCCTCTGGAGCACGGGCTGAGACCGACTTTTTCAAAGAGGGTGTAAGCCTATACAAGCAGCAAGAGTATATGAAAGCCTTCAAAAGCTTTGTCGAGGCCTTGAAGCTTCATCCTGAGAATGCTGAAGCTGCTTATTACCTGGCCGTTAGCGTGCATCAGATGGGCCACCTTGATAAGGCTAAAGAGCAGTATCAATTTGTTATCGATCACTATAAAGGCACCGGTGCAGCACTGCAGGCGGCGACCAATTTGCGCCAGATGGCGGCAGCGAAAAGTGCCGAAGCAGCAACATTGCCCCGCGAAACCTGGGTTAAATACGACCTGCGTGGCCATACTATGTTGGTAGACGGTTATGTCAACAATAAGCCAATGACTTTCATTTTTGACACTGGCGCTGAGCGCTGTTTACTCACTACCACTCAACTTAAACAGCTGGGGCTGCCTATGCCGACGGGCTCTCCCACTGGTTATGGAGGCGGAGTGGGACAGACAGAGCCTGTGCCAATCTGGAACATGAATATCAATCTTAGAATTGGCCGATTGGAAAGACATAACTTCCCAGTCATGGTAAGCAATGTGCCTATGGAACAGCCCTTGCTGGGCCAAGAGTTTTATCGTGATTTTGAATACAGCATAGATTCGGCCGCGAGAGCGATTACTTTTAAGCACCGCTCACTCGAGACACCAAATCTGGTGCGCACAATTGCGCCGGCATTAACAGTCAATTCATCGGGTCGCTATGTGTTTACAGTGCCATTTAAGAAAGAGGGCGATTCTTTAATCGTCACTCCCCTCCTAAACGGAAAGGCCACACCAATGGTGTTTGACACCGGAGCTTCACTTTGTCTATTTTCTCAAGAAGAAGCGCGCAAGGCTGCCATTGTCATCGACGGCAGGCGGCCGCCTTTTTCTATTTCAGGTATCGCCGGTAAAGCTATGGCAGCGGTGGGAGTTGTGGCTGATTTCAAACTGGGCCCGATTGAAAGGAAAAATTTTGCTGTAGGGGTGAGCGACAGTGCTACAGTGCACAAGCCACTTCTAGGCCAAGATTTTGTCGGCGACTGGCAGTACACCATCGATAATCAGCAGCAAGTGATTCGCTTCAGCAAAAGCCCTAATTAGTTTTAGTTGTCGATTTGAAAATCGCGTTTACCTTCAACCAGAACCTGACGGAAAAAATCGGTCAGCCTCTTAATTTCGGTGTCTGAGCCTAAGTTGTGGCCGGCTCCTTTGACCGTCACCAGCTTTGATGGCACACCAGCAGCTTTGAGTTTTGCCGCAAATTCTTCACTTTGGGCAAAAGGCACCAGATCGTCAATGTCACCATGAACAATCAAAATTGGCGGATCGCCTTTAGTTACATAGTTGATTGGACTGGCTTCCATGGCCAGCTCCTTCTTTTCTGTGACCAGGCCACCCAAAAGTTTTGCCACCGGTCCTGATGCCGAATCGTAATCGATTTTAGTTCTGGAGCCTGCTTGTTTAGCCACCGAAATTAAATCGGTGGGCCCGCACCAGTCGCAAACCGCCTGCACGCCGCTGTCGTTAGGCAATAGCGCAGGTGGATCGCTGGTGCTCAAAGTGCCCAGTAATGCAGCCAGATGGCCACCAGCAGAAACTCCCCAGACACCTATTTTATTGCCGTCGTAACCATATTCCATGGCATGAGCGCGCAGGTAACGGATAGCATTTTTGCAATCTTCAATTTGTGCAGGAAAGGGTGCTTGCTGGCTTAAGCGATAGTTGATGCTGGCAGTAGCAAAACCTGCTTGAGCGAGTAGCATTGCCAGATCTCTTGCTTCGCTTTTGTCGCCTTGCAACCAGGCTCCGCCGTGAATGAAAACAATGAGAGGCACGCTGCCTGCTGTGGGTTTGGTGGGAATGTAAAGATCAAGCAGTTGGCTTTCATCTTTTGAATCTTTGGAATTTTTGTCTAGATAAGAAAGATCAGGAATTTTTCGCAAACTGCCGGGGCCTTTGTCATCATTAGCTTTGGTGACAAAGGGGATGGCAATAATAAAGAGCAGTGAAAGGGTAATCAGGACGGTTCTTCTGCGCATCGGGCTTTTAATATTCCTGGTACTGAATGCTGAAACAAGTTTTCAATCGCGATAGTTTTCCAGTTCTATTAGCAATTCCCTCATGGTTTGATGCCGATCTTGCGGATGCTTCTTCAAAGCTTTCATAATCGTGCGACTGAGTTTGTGAGGCACTTTGACCCCTGGGCACGACTCGGCCAGATCGGGCGGAATATCTGTGATGTGTTTGCTCATGGTATCACTGGCGGTGTTGCCTAAAATGGGCAGTTGTCCAGATATGGTGTTATACATCAAAACTCCCAGGCAATAAATGTCTGAGCGTGAATCTAATTTGCCGTCGAGAATTTGCTCAGGACTCATATAAGCTGGGGTACCAAGCACTTCGCCGTCCATGGTCAGCTTTTTCGACATCTTGGCTGGTTCGTTGACATATTTAGCGATGCCAAAATCTACCAGTTTGACGAATTCGGGGTTCCAGGCGGTGCGCATCAGCACTACGTTTTCAGGTTTAATGTCGCGGTGCAAAATACCTTTCGAATGAGCATGCTCAAGTGCTGAAGCCATTTGCGTAAAGATTTGCACAGCGCGCTCAATCGGCAATTTGCCGTGCCTTTGCAGAACTTCTTTGAGGTTGATCCCCTCCACATAATCCATCACCAGAAAAGGAGTCTGATTCTGTGAGATGCCGAAGTCGTAAACCACAACAATATTAGGATGGCTCATGGAGCTGGCCGCTTGCGCTTCTCTTTGAAACCGCAGAAAATTGGTTTCGTCTTTTTCTACTTCACCAAATAAAACTTTTACCGCTACAGTCTTTTCCATCACCAGATGTCTGGCCATGTAGACTACGCCGAGCGCTCCGCGACCGATTTCGCTAATTATTTCGTAGCGGTCTGCAAGTATTGCGCCGACCAGCGAGGTATTTGGCAAATTGTCCTCCGCGTATGGTCAGGCAAGGGTTAAGATACATTCTATAAAGTGACCGGCAACAAATGCGTACCCCTAAATATAAACCCTCTAGAGGATAAGTTAAATATGAACTTACCAAATCGGCCCGGTGCTGACGATAACGACCCGACGGGCAGCCCGCCCGTTGTCAATCTGGGCAAGACCTCTGTGTTTAACAATCCGGTAGATTGCAATGTGGCAAACGCCATTGGCTATCTGCCTTTAGGGCTTATTCAAGTGGTTGCCGCTTTGATTTTGCTCAATTCCCCCTCTGAAAATCACACATTCAATCGTTACCATGCCATGCAGAGCCTGGTTTTTGCAGGCGCGGCGCTGCTTGTGATGGTAGCAATTAGTATTGTCATCAGCATAGTTGGCGCAATTCCGTTAATTGGGCCTCTAATAGCAGTACCGCTGGGTATGATTGTGCCATTTCTGGTCTGGGCAGCCTATGGCTTGATCAGTTTGAAAATGGTCTATGAGACATTCTTAGGTCACGACTACCGATTGCCTTATCTGTCCAAATATGTCGACCAGATGTTGCGTGATGCTCGCTAGTTCCTAGGGATCTTGCTGGTCTTGAACTAAAGCACAATTTTGTGGACGTCATTGAAGTGCCTGAGCGACTTCACGGTTTCGCTTCGCTTTAGGGCGTCGCTTCCCTTCAGTGTGTCGCTTTGCTTTGGCGTGTCGCCCAATAAGAGAAACAGGCGATATTCGCCATTTTGTTCACCTGCTGCCGGCGACAGATCAGCTTTCGCCATCAAGGCCTGTCGTGGCTGTGGTTTTAGAACCACACGAATGTCACCGTCAAAGCTATATTTTGACAAAGAAAAAGTCCATAGAGCCGGCAATGACGGTGGCTCACCTCGGTGAGCATACTGGCCGTACAGTAACGCTCCATCTTTTGGAGCTGTAAGAGTAATGGTGTTTTTTCCCTGCGCTGAAAAGTCGATGGCCGAAAGCGGAGCCGGTGCCACCCGCCACTGTTTCATTTTGCTAATGGGAATGCCAGCGGCTTTTGCCGTGTCGGCAACGATAGTAGTTTCATCTGAGGCTTTGAAATTTTCTGCGACGAAATCAATCAAGGTTTGTGCGGGTGGTAATTGAACTCCGTTTAAAGACACTGTGCATTTCTCAACACTTTCGCTACCATCGATTAAAACAGCAGCCCAAAGATCTTCGCTATTGTTTTCGCTAGTTTTGCCGCTTTGCCAACGCGCTGCTACTGCCTGGGGAATAGTTAAAGCTCGAGTCACTGATTGCTCTCCTTTGAGCTGACAGAGCCATTGGGGAGGGGAGGCAAGCTGCTCCTCCAGATGTAAAAAAGTAAAACTGAAAACCAGTGAGCCGGCCAAAATCATTCGCCCCAAAAGACTCAAATTTTTCTCACTGTTGACGCCACCTACTCGTTTGGCTTCTGCCGCTCTTGAGCAAGTCGCCAGCCAGACTGCAAATGCAAGGGCTAGAACAAAATTTACCAACTTGGTGGCATTGTCGATATTGCCGCAAGCTTTCACTAGTAACGGTGCTAGTTCAATGCGATTAACCACCACCAGTATCACAGCTAAAATAAAGCTGGCGCTCACCGCGCGCGAATGCCAGGTATGCTCCAGGTGATCTAAACCAATAATAGTCAAAATCACAATCCACGACATAGCAGTGAAGCCGTATCTTGCCTGGGCTTCAAAGAAAATTAGAATAAAGTGACCTGCCACCATGAGCAGTGCGGCGATTTTAATCAGGTCTCGCCCGCTTAACTTATTTACTTTGTTCTGCCAAAGTCGTTCCATGATAATCAGATAGACAGTGCCAAGAACTCCGCCCAGCAGCAATAGTTGGTGAATGAGAATCTGGGCTGACGGCGGAAGACCAAGGCTGGTAACTTTGAAGTCATTCCATGGATGGCGAAATATACGCTCCACTTTTCGAGCGCACAGTGCCGCTAGTGGCAATGGGCGTTCTTTTATGGCGAGGACAAAGGTGTCTAGTGGTGCCTGGTCTGCTACCAGTGATTGAGCGGGGGTAGGCGGCATTGTTGACCAGCCGTCTGCTTCAATGTCTAGACCAGAAGCCAGATTGAGGGCCGCCGCTCGGTCGGGCAGCAGAGTGCAGTGGTTCAGTGCTGCTTGTGAAAAGATCAGCCATGGAGTTAGAGTGATGAATGCGCCGGTAGCAAAGCAAGCCATTACAGTTAATAAGCGACGTCCCGGTTGCACATTCAACAAAGTAAGCATAAGCAAAATGAAAGCCACCGGTGTTAGTACCGGATTTAAATGAATGGACAATACAAAAGCAATACCAGCTCCCAGGGCTGTGATCAAATCTTTGACAGTCAAATCGCGCTTTTTGTCAGCGCCACCTCGCGGCAAAAGCGACGCAAACAATAGAACTAGCGAAAGACTGAGTGCTGTTGCTAGAAGTTCACTGCCAAACCGAGCACTGGCAATAATTTGGGCCGGATAGAGACCCCATGCCAGTCCAGCGCATTGTGCAAACAATCGAGAGAAACCCAGCCTGCGGCAGAGTCTTGCTACTAATAAGGCATTGATGCCTGCTAAAAGAGCCTGAAAGATGGCAAAAACAACGGAAGGGGTCAGGTGAAGGAGCTGTGCAAAGTTGGTAAGCGTTGCAGCGATTGAAGGCATAACCAGGCCATCAATGGAGAGAGCTTGACCGATAGGACTATGACGCGGGTTAACATAATCACCCTCACTCAAGTCGTAGACCCACTTTGACAAAAGCTGGCCAGACTGAGAGTAGTGGGCTTCGAAGGTAGAGCTGCGTTCGAAATTGCCGTAGCTAAATGTGTTGTAGAGTGCTGCGGCCACCGGGAGCAGGAATATAGCTAATAGAGCTATGGAACTCTTGATCTTCAACTTAAGTTTTCACTCGAATAGTAAATCTGTTTGGTCTTGTCTTGGCGGCCATAGCGCTATTTTTACTTCTTTTACTTCCTTTAGGCTCAGAAAGCAAAAAAGCCTTAAGTAATTACCATTCTCGAATGATGGGGTATATGCTCTATGTGCAAATAAGAGAGGTTTTGTAGAGTGGAACGAATTAATAAGATCTTTGACAATAAAACCGTCAAAGTTCTGGCTGGCGACCTCACTGCAGGCGATTGGGAATTCAATATGGGTGTGCTCTGGGGTGGTTTCGATCAAGTTAACCTGGCCACAGATCTAAAAGGCATCAAAATTGAGACTGAAGAATCAGCTAAGAACATTGCTCAGACGCTCGGCTGGGCTGTAGTTGGCAATATCGTTTTCGGACCACTGGGACTGATTGCCGGTTTAGCCATGGGCGGCAATCGCAAGAAAGTTTGCGCAATGTGTGAGCTTAAAGACGGTCGGAAGTTTTTAGCCATCATGGATTCAAAAATCTACCAGCAAATGGTTGCATTAACCATGACTAAAAGCACCTGATAAGCGACTGTCATACGGTATCGCATTTGGTGTCGCAGGCGAAGGTTTTTCTTGTGTCGATTCGCCACTTCTGCTACTGATTGTGCAAGGCCACAAATAGATTGTCGGGTCTTGAAAACTTTGGCTGGCGGTTTACCTGTTAAGGAAAACTTGTTTTTCAGCAACAATAATGAAAGTTAAGAACTCGCTAGCCCGGCATTGGCGCTGGCAACGGCAGCTGCATTGCAAGTGAATCTGATCTCACCATTTAGACAATTTATACTCGGCAAATTCTTTTAGAATATGGTCAAGCAAATCTTTGTCATTCTTCGTTTGCCGTCCGCTGCCATCTCAAGAATTTGGAGTCCATTCTGAATACCCCAGCTAATAGCCCAATTTCGAAGAAGAGCAATTTTGCTCTTGCACGCATTGCTTCTGTAGGCACTGCTGTTCCTCCAAGAGTGCTTACCAATGCCGATCTGGAAAAGATGGTAGATACCACAGACCAGTGGATTGTTGAGCGCACCGGCATTAGACAACGATATATCGTAGAAAAAGGTGTGACCTGCTCAGACCTGGCCGCAGAAGCCGCCAAGAAGGCGCTGGCCAACGCCGGTGTGCCTGCCAGCGACGTAGAACTGATTATTGTAGCCACCGTCACTCCCGACATGATGTTGCCGGCCACGGCATGTCTGGTGCAACACAAAATTGGTGCCACCAAAGCCTGGGGTTTTGATCTTTCCATTGCCTGCTCCGGATTTCTTTATGCTATGCAGGTTGCAGTGCAATTTGTCGCCAGTGGCGCGCACAAAAATGTGCTGGTAATCGGCATGGACATTATGTCTTCAATTATTGATTACACTGACAGACAAACTTGCATCATATTTGGTGATGGTGGTGGCGCTGTTCTGGTTCAGCCATCAGATGCTGCAGAGAACGGTTGCTTTATTGATTTCTTGCACGAGGTTGACGGCTCAGGCGGCGACTATTTGTGCTTACCTGGAGGGGGAAGCCAGTTTCCTGCTTCTGAAAAAACCGTGGCCGAGAAAATGCATTTCGTCAAGCAAGACGGGCCAGTGGTCTTTAAATTTGCCTCCAAACGGATGCCTGAACTTTGTGCCCGCCTACTCGAACGCAATGGCCTGACCGGCGCCGATATTGATCTTTTCATTCCTCACCAGGCAAATTTGCGCATCATTAAAGCTGCCGTAGATCGTCTTGCCATGCCCATGGAGAAAGTAATCGTCAATATCGACGAATACGGCAATACCACCGCCGGCACCCTGCCTTTAGCCCTTGGCACTGCGCTTTCTCAGGGGCGTCTGAAAAAAGGCGATCTGGTTTTATTCGCCGCCATGGGTGCTGGGCTAAGTGCCGGCGCAACATTAATGCGCTGGGGATTTTAGCTTCTAAATTTAAATTCTGTGCGGTACCGGCAATTTGTTCTGCGGCATATGTAATGTCTAGGACTAGTCTTTTAACCTTCGATGAGGTTGATTGAAATTGCTGCACTCAGTAATTGATTTGAAAAATCTCAAGCAAATGATTAAAGCTGCTGATGTCAGCTTCGATGAAGTGCGCCCGCTGACTATCGGCGGCTTCGATGGGCTCTATGTGCTGCGCAAGGCCCCGCAGTTGAAAGTTAGTCACTGGCTCAGACTTAATCATTTGCTGGCCAACCTTGGCTATTGTGCAGTCTTTGTTGCCGAAGTAGAAAGGCTGCAACTTCTCAGTGGAAACCTTGACCTGGCTCAGGAATTTTTTCAAGAATTTGACCTTGATCTAGCTGCCAGCGAACAGGTTCTAAGCTCGGGAATCTTTTCTGCTGCACCGCCCCCAGCAGCACCAGTACCCGCATTTGGTCAAGAAATTTTGCTCAGGCAAAAGCTCAAGCAAGCGCTCGATAATTTGCAATTGCAGAACACTATAAGCGAACCCACCGGTTACGCCACAGCCATGCAACTTCTCGCGGGTGAAAGTTGCGTGCTCACAACTGAAGCCTTTGAGCAAGCGGCTCTTAAGCTCGATCAATTGGAGTGCATTGAACTCGTTGACGCCCTCAATAATCTGCGCCAACGCCACAAGGTGCCCACCGTGAGCGATTATGAGCAAGCGGCCAGGCAGCTCGATATCGAAGCCTGGTTGGAAGCGCGCCAGGACCCGGCGGTAGAGGCGCGCGTTGAGTTCGAAAGTCCTGATGCCGAGCGCATTGCCGCTACCCGCGCGCAAGAATTTGTCGATCAAGTGCAATATTTATTGCTCGTCCCGGTAGCTACAACCGAGATGGTGCCGGGATTCTTTCATCTGGGCGGAGTCAACGATATGCCCGCGGCTCATGTGCACATGGCGTTATTGCGCCGCTGGAAGAAAAGTAACAAAGCCCGTCTTCTGGGAATGGGACCAGACGCTTTATACATTTATGTGGAAAAGCCGGCGCTTACCGACGAGAAAGCCCATCATCTAGCCATTGAACATTTTCGCTATTGCCCCGACAACGTCATGCAGAGCATGGGCACAATCAGTCGTCTGGCGGAGGAAATCAAAGGGTGCGATCTGTGGCAATTCTGGTGGGAATGAGCCTTATTTCTTAGGTGCTGCTTTCTGGTAATCTTTCCAGGTGGTTTCGATAGTTTGCTTCAATTCTTTGTCGAAGGCGGCTGCCCGTCTGAGTTTTTGAAAGCTGATTTTTAATTCTTCCGAAATAGCCAGGTTCAAGTCATCAACTGCGTGTGATTGTTCCATTGCTCACTTCCCTCTTAGTCTGCCGCCGTGCCGCTTGCTTTGCTTTATGAGAATAGACGGAAGCAAGTGAAAAAGACGTGAGCAAAATTGCAGAGAAATTTTCAAAAAATTCTCTGCAATTTTAGTAGCTGAATTTCCCCAATTTGACCTTGCCGTGGAACACCCAGTAGACAATCACCGTATAACTGAGTACAAACGGCAATCCAAGTACGGCAATGAACAGCATAGTTCGGAGAGTGCCTTTGGAAGCGGCCGCATTGTAGATATTGAGGCTTAAGCTCGGGTCGATACTGCTGACGATAAAGTTAGGGAAAATAGCGATGCCGAAAAGTGCCGCCAGTGCCGCAATGGTGGCGATTGACGAGAGAAATGCATAGCCAGGCTTTTTCAAGAAAATAGCCCGGGGAATATTGCCGATGGCCAGCACGTTCACCATTACCACGCTCCACAGCCAGGGATAGCGCGTCAGGTTGACAGTGGCAGAGGGAATTTGGGTCAAGGTAAAAATGGTGGTCATTATATAGACCATAACGAAAATGCCATAGGTGTGCCACATCCAGTTATGAATGCGCTCTTGCAACTCACCTTCTGTTTTCAGATAAAGGAAAATCGAGCCGTGCATAGCACAGGTTGCCACTGCCAGTAGCCCTGTGACCACCGGGTAAAGCTCGATAAAGCTCATTTTTTCTCGGTGCAGTTCGAACTGGGCGTCAATGGGCAGGCCTAGGAAAAGCTGGCCGATGATGTAGCCAAAAAGAAAACTGGCGCTGATGCTTGATAAAAAGAAACAGTTGTCCCAGAACTTTCTCCATAGGGCGGCTTTGTGTTTGCTTCTAAATTCGATGGAGACGGCTCTGAAAATTAGAGCAAAAAGTATGATCATCAGATTGGTGTAAAAGCTCGAAAATGCCAGAGCATAAACGTCGGGAAAGGCGGCAAAGAGCGCACCGGCAAATGTCACCAGCCAGACTTCGTTGCCGTCCCAGAGTGGGCCGATTGAGTTAATAATGATGCGCCGTTCTTCGTCAGTTTTGGCTACCGGATGCAAAATTCCCACGCCCAGGTCAAAACCATCAAGTACGCCGTAACCGGTCAGTAAAATGCCAAGTAAAATAAACCAGGCCAGGTTCATTGAATATTCAGCTGTAAACATCAGGATTTAGCCTCCTGATTATCGTCTTCGCCGCTTAAATCACTTTTATTCTCGCTTTTTTCGGCGCTTTCTGAATCTTGCCCGGCCATGGGTGGTGCGGGTCCGCGCCAGGTTTCGCTCAGTGAGGCTGGGCCGCGCTCTAATAGCTGACCTAGCATGGCCCAGAATTCGCGTACGCCCTTTTTACTGTCTGGTGCAATTTTTGCGTCTTCTTTAGCCAGGTCTTCTAACAGTGGCGGGCCAGCCACAATGCGGGCATTCATCACCATCACCCAGACTACAAACAAGAAGCTGTAGACAATGGCGAACATGATCATCGAAGTCAAAACTTGCTCGCCGGTGACAGAATGAGAGACACCATTTTTAGTGCGCAAAAGACCGTAGACAACCCATGGTTGCCGGCCTACTTCTGCAGCCACCCAGCCGCTTTCATTGGCGGCATAGGCGCCGAGCACACTGACCACATAAATATACATGAGCCATTTCTGCTCGAACAGGCGATTGAATTTTAGTAATACCAGACCGAGTAGCGACAGACCGATGAAGGCCATACCAAGCATAATCATCAGGTGGTAGCTTTGGAATGGAATGAAGACTGGCGGCCGGTCTTCTTCTTTGAACTTGTCTAGACCATCAACTGGTTGAGTAAAATTGTGATGTACAAGAAAGCTAAGCATGCCAGGCGCAGAAAGGCCAAATTTAACGGTTTTTGATTTGTCGTCCGGCCAACCGAATGCATAGAGACAAGTGCCACCAGTGCCGGTTTCATAGTGCCCCTCAAAAGCAGCTAATTTTGCCGGTTGGTTAACGCTGACGGCGTCTGCCTGAAAGTGACCCGAAACTAGCATAGCGACGCTGCTGATCGCCGCATAAACCAGCGCGATTTTGACGGTGGTTTGGGCAAAGCGCGTGTGTTCTTTTTTGATGATGTAATAGGCGCCAATGCTGAGGGCAAAAAACGCGCCTAAAATAAAACAGCCAAGCCAGACGTGGAGCATGCGATGCACCATTGACGGATTAAAACACATGGCCCAGAAATCAGTTACTTCAGCTCGCCAGAAGCCTGATGCCGACTTAACTATGTGATAACCCGCCGGAGTTTGCTGCCAGGAGTTAGCAATGGTGATCCAGATTGAAGAAAATAAGGAACCCATAGCCACCATGCAAGTGGCAAAGAAATGCATTTTAGGACTGACTCTATCCCAGCCAAAAACCAGTACGGCTAAGAAACCAGATTCGAGGAAGAATGCAAAAATGGCTTCAGCCGCCAGGGCTGAGCCAAAGATATCACCAACAAAGCGAGAGTAAATAGCCCAGTTGGTGCCGAACTGAAATTCCATCACCAGACCGGTGGCCACACCCATAGCAAAGTTGATGGCAAAGAGCTTTGTCCAAAACAGCGCCATAGATTTATAAAAAGTGTCTTGAGTGCGCAGCCAGAGCCACTCTATAATCACCATAAGCAAACCAAGGCCAATGGTTAGCGGTGGAAATATATAGTGGAACATCAAAGTCAACGCAAATTGTAAGCGTGACAAAAGCACCACATCTAGATGCATAGCTGCACCTCATGAAGCGTTATTATTGCTCCAATACTCTAGCACTTTGCTATGGTGGCTCACCCTAATGTTAATAGCCTTGATACGCTGATTATAGTCACGTGTTGACAGCTGCCTGCCCAGCAGGGGAAGATCACGTCGACCACGAAAGAATGATGCGCTATGGAGTGATTAAAATGGGCATGACATCCACCGATAACTTGATTGTAATTGAGCCCCGAATTCGCGGGTTTATCTGTGTTACGGCGCATCCACTGGGTTGCGAAGCTCATGTGCAAGAACAAATTGACTATGTAAAAAAGCAGGGGCCCATTACTGGCGCCCCTAAAAAGGTGCTCGTAATCGGCGCTTCAACTGGCTACGGATTGGCTTCGCGCATCAGCGCAGCATTTGGCGGCGGCGCAGCCACCGTTGGTGTGTTTTTCGAAAAGCCTTCCGAAAATGGCAAAACTGCCACTGCCGGCTGGTATAACACTCTGGCATTTGACCGTAAAGCTAAAGAGGCCGGGCTGTTTAGCCACAGCATTAATGGCGACGCTTTTTCCGACGATATCAAAAACAAAGCCATCGAAGTAATCAAGAAGGAGCTCGGTACAGTAGATCTTGTTGTCTACAGCTTGGCCTCTCCTCAGCGCATGCATCCCAAAAGCGGCACGCTTTTTAAATCAGTAATTAAACCAATCGGCAATACTTTTACGGCTAAGACTCTTGATACCGACAAAGAATTGGTGAAAGAAATAAGCATCGATCCTGCCACAGAGCAACAGGTTTCAGACACCTTACAGGTGATGGGAGGCGAAGACTGGCAAATGTGGATGGACGCATTGAGGGAAGCAAAAGTGCTGGCCGATGGCGCCGTCACAGTTGCGTACTCATATATTGGCCCAGCTGTCACCTGGCCTATTTATCGCGATGGATCGATCGGAGTTGCTAAGGCTGATGTAGAAAAAACCGCCAAAAAATTAAATCAAGATCTTGCTGCCACCGGCGGCAAAGCATACGTATCAATCAATAAAGCTCTGGTTACTCAAGCAAGCTCGGCTATTCCAGTGGTTCCACTTTATATTTCACTGCTCTATAAAGTGATGAAAGAGAACAATAGCCACGAAGGTTGCATCGAGCAAATTTATCGTTTGTTCGCCGGCAATCTTTATAATGGTGCAAAACCAAACCTCGATGCCGAGGGCCGCATTCGCATTGATGACAAAGAAATGGAAGCTTCGGTACAGGCAAAAGTAGACGCTTTGTGGCCGCAAGTAACGAGCGAAAATCTCAAGCAAATTTCTGACTACGAAAGTTATCGCTCAGAGTTTCTCAAGCTCTTCGGTTTCGGATTGCCAGGAGTCAATTATCACGAGGCTGTAGATCCCGCATACGGCCAGAGCTAATTTGGTCGCACAACCATTAGCAAGGCCGCTCGTGGACAGTATCATGCGCAGAAAATTGCTGCGGTATTCTCTTATTGCTGGTTTTTTGCTGCTGCCGCAGAATTTAACTCAAGTGGTGGCCGCCGATGATTTTCAAGTTGGCATTAGCCATGCTCGGGCTTTGCGCAATGAAGAGAAAACCGAAGAAGCTTTGCGCCTTTATAACGATCTGGCCGCGCGCTATCCAAAGAGCGTAAGCGTCTATGTCGAAAGGGCTGATATCTTGAAAGAACTGGGCTTTATGGACAAAGCCATTGCCGACATCAATGCTGCTTTAGCCCTTAATGCAAAGAATATGCAGGCTCTGCGCATGCGAGCGCATCTGTTTGATGTTAGCGGTAAGCTTGATCTGGCTATTCGCGATTACAATGTTTTGATTGCTTGCGAAAAGAACGCTGCGGGACACTGGCGAGCACGCGGAGTTGCGTACAAAAGACTGAAGCGTTATGCCGAAGCTGCTCGTGATTTAGGTGAAGCTGCTCGAGTTGAGCCCCAGGGTAAACATTATGCTGAGAATCTCTACGATCAAGGTGACATGTTGCTTTTGTCAGGTGATTACAACCAGTCGGTGAAAGTCTTTACGCAATTGGCCAAGCTGGCACCAGAAGTGTCTACTGCATACTGGGGCAGAGCCAAAGCTTATGACAAATTAGGCAAGGGCGACTTAGCCGCTCGCGACCGAGCATTGGCCAAGAAGTTTGATATGAACCTGGAGCACTTTTAGACTTTAGTGTGGTTTTGTAATTTTCATTCTTACTAAAAGCAAACCCGCCAGCACAATTATGGCTAACAATGCCAGGGCAATGAGACTTATCAGGCGACCTGTGGCAAAAGATTCTGGCTGGAAGGAAAATACAATTTTGTGGCTGCCCGCCTCGATTGCTACTGCCCTCTGAATGTAATTTGCCCTCAAGATTTTTACTCTCGCACCGTCTATGGTGGCTTGCCAGCCTGGATAGTATTGATCAGCTAGTACTAAGAAGCCTGGCTTATCTGTCACTACAGATAGTGCTATCCTCTCGTCGCTTTCTTCATCGCAACTGATTGAGCTTACAGTGTCGGTGCTGGCCCTGGCGGCCTCGGAGCTGCTTGTGGCAGTAATTTTGTCTTCAATCAGTACCATATAATCAGGGTCGAATTTTTGCGTGTCGTTCAACTGGCCTGTGGTGATCGCTTTAAGAATTTCAGGAGGAGTGCTTGAAATAGCCTCTTGCACCATATACCAGCGCGGACGGCTGCGTGTATTTTCGTAGACCAAGACGTCATTGGCCTGACTGATCAGATGCCAGTGTTTCCAGGCATCATCGATAAAAGCTCGGCCACCGAAACTGTCTTTGGGAGCATAAAGATAACGCACAGAGCAAATATCAAAGGCGCGGTTGCCACCGGTGATGCGCCAGGGTGGCTGCAGAAATCCGCCTTCTGAAATGCGTAGAAGCTGCATGTAGCGCAGAGGCATGAGAGGCTCGTAACCACTGGCATTAGCCACCTTCCAGAGACGGCTCAAGTTAGGTGGATATTCGTTGTTTAGACCTTCTAAACCGCGTAAAGTAAAAATGCGCTGGGAGTTGTTCAACTTTTCTCGTAGCTTGGTAGTTTGCTCTGGCGCACTGAAGCTGCTTATCAATTCTGACTGCGAGTACCACTGCGAATTAGTGGCATAGGAGCTCAATACAAATAATATGCTCGCCGCCAGGAGAGTCTTACGCCAAAGCTGTTTGGGTTTAGCTATGAAGAGCAAAAGTGGCAATGTGCCTACCAAAAAAGTGGGTAGCAGGCAGCTGAGAAAGATGTATAAACAAAGAGCCGCATGTTTCCAGTTACCGGCTTTTTTCCAGTAGCCCAAAAGCTCGCTTTTGATGCTTTGATTTTGGGCACCGTCTGTTGTTTCGTCCGCCCGCTCTTCGATATTGCTGATGGCCAGGCTACAGAGCATGCAGAGCGCAAATGCAGGCAGCAGTAGTACTCGGTAAAGGCCACGAAAAGATCCGAGCACGGGTATATGATAAAAAAGCTGACCAAGAGGGGTGTAACCACCGAGAGCAAAAAGTATAGCCACCAGAGATAGTACCGCAAAAAAACGCACTGCTTGATTGCTCCAGCAACGAACCAGGGCAATGACCATTAAACCTACAGGTGCCAAACCGTAGAAAAGTAGCCCTGGCGGTGGGCCTTGATCTGAAAATGGAATTCCTTCAAGGCTGCCAAATTTACCACCGAGTAGATAGGGCATCAGAAAACCTAAAACTTGCATAGGCTCAAGTTGCCCTACAACAAAATCTAGATAGGTAAAAGTTGGTCGCACGCTCTGTTGCACCAGTTCGTATGTTGGAATTAGCTGCACAGCCGCCATGGCCAGACCGAGGACAATTGCTGTTGCGCAAACACTAAAGAGCACGGTGGCGCTTTTTAGTGATTGCTGAGTGCCCATTACTATTGAATAGAGCAAAGTGGTGGCAAAGATGTAAGCGGCAGTTTGAGCATGGCCTGCTAGTACAGTGAGAGCGCTGGCTACAGCAAGTGCGGCAAATTGCAGCAAATTCCATTTCGAGCGCACCCGCAAATAGTCAACCAGCAACAATAACAAAGGCAGCCAGGCCGCTGTCTGCACAATTTGTACGTGCCTCAATTCTGATATTTGATAGCCGCCAAAGCCATAAGCCAAGCCGCTTACAAGCGCACCCAAAGTCGATTTGCTCAGTCGAAAGGCAAAGAGCGAGGCAAATAAGGCACTGAGAAAATAGCCGCTCAGTACATAAAAATTCCACCCGCCTACATGTTTTGACAGATAACAAAGAGGATAAAAAAAACAAATTTGTGGATCAGCCATCACCGGAAAACCAGTCAATATAAGTGGCGTCCACAAGAATCCACTCGAGGCAAAACCGGGATAATTCTGCACGCGGCCATCTTCAGCGGCGAGTAAATGACCGGTGAAAATTTTTGAGGCAAAAATTGCGATTAGTGCTGCGACAAAGATAAGAATGCTCAGCAGCCAGGGAAACTTCTTATTCAAGGCTTGACCCTTTTTTCAAGAATTACTGATTTGTCGTCTTGATAGATTAATTGCCAGTCTGGATTCTGCAAAAGCCTGTGCACGAGCGGCGCTCTGGGTGGAAAGAAAACCCAATCAATTTGATACTGACGCAATAATTCTAACCATTTGCCTCGAGCGTTGGCCATCTGCCAGTAATCTAACGCCAGCCGGTCACCATAAACATCAAAACGCGTATCGATAAATACTTGCGCCCTCTCCTTGAAATTGAGTAGCATCAAATCACCGAACTGCGGATCATTGAGCACTCGGCCCTTAGGCCTATGCACGGAAATCAGTTGCAGTGCAGCTTTAGGCTCAAAAAGAGCGTAAGTATCTTGCGGCAAAGCCGGAGGAAATATGCTAGAGGCATTGCTTACTCCAAGTGCAGTTAAAGCAAGCGGTAGTAAAATGACCAAGTTTTTGCTGCGCCGCATAAGCGCTTGCGCCACATTTTCTACTTTCTGGAAAAAACTTTCTGATTCGGGGCTTTCTAATTTGCGCTGCAGAAACTGATAAAGGGTGCCCATTGCCATCAGGCAGGCGAAAGGTACAAGGCGGCGGCATTGCAGTGCGGTGATCAGGGCTGTGGTGGTCAAAATTAACCAGGTGTATTTTTGCAGAGAAATTTTCGAAAATTTCTCTGCGAATCCGTCAGTAGCAGTAGTAACGTTAGTCCAGGTTCGAATTTGCTTCAGCCAGGCGAGAGCTGTAGCGACTATTATCAAATCAAAGGACAAATAATCGAATGAGAAAAGTTCATAGGCCGTCAAGGGTAAAAGTTCGGCATTGAATTTGTTGGCCTGCGAAAAAAACAGATGCGGCAAATATTGCCACAAGGCCAAGCCGAAAGGTGTAAGGAGGGTGGCCGGCAGGGCCCCGAGCAGTGTCAACGCCAGCGGCTTGCTCTGCTGGGTCAGAGTGCAGACAAATAAGGCGGCCAGGCCGATGATAAAGCCCGTATGCAAATTAGCCCAGAGGGCAAAGAAGCAGCCGCCAAGCAGGAAATATAAATACACTGGCAGAGTAGTTTTAGCTCGAGAAATCTTGCTGATGCTCGCAATCAAAATAGCCAGCAAAAGATAGGAGAAGATTTCTGGTCGGCAGGGAAAATGAAAACTGCCTGCGGTAAGAGAAGCTGCGCCACCTAAAGCCACCGGCCAGAGTGGCAAGCGCAAAACTTTTGCAGCTAAGAGCGGCACCACAATAAAACTTGAACAGATTGTCAAAGCCGTCAAATATACGAGTGCAATTGCTCCGCCCTGAGTGAAGACGGTAGCAAAAACGGCAGCAGAAAGCCATTGATAGGCGATATATTGGCTCGGGCTAATCGCGGAACTTGCGGCCAGCGTCCACGAATAAGGATCGCTCTGCGGGATGCCTGATGCGAGAATTTGATTACCGAGTGTGACCAGCCAGCAGGTGTCAGGGTCGGTTAAGGCTGTCTGGGCATTGAGAAAGCCAAAATAAAGACAGGTGATAAAGAACATTAGAACGAAGACCCAGCCAATGATTGTGCCGAGTCTCGCCTTTGACATTATTTACTCAGTGATTAGTTGTTGTATTTGACTGAGCAACCATAAGCTTTAGATGAAGCCACTGCTGGCACTTTGTCTTTTAGCAAATTATCTAGCGCTGCACTGACATAGTTTTTAGCGGGCTTGATATCAGCTTGGTCGGTTGAAGCTTTGTCGTCGATGGCACCAGCATAAGCCAGCTCGCCTTTCTTGTTTATGACAAACATGTGTGGAGTGGTTTTGGCACCATAAAGGCGACCAACTTTTCCATCGCTGTCTATCAGTATCGCCGACGGTGCCGCACCGGTTTCTTTCATAGCGGCATTGTGCTCGGCGTTTGTTTGATAACCTTGTTTGCCAGGTGCTGAACTGACCAGTGAAAGCCAGACTACACCTTTGCCGGTGTATTTTTTCTGCAAAGCTTGCATGTTGCCTGACGCATAGTGCTTTTTGACGAAAGGGCAACCGTGGTTCAGCCACTCGAGCACCACTAGTTTGCCCTTGTACGAGGCTAGACTTTGGGTTTTGCCATTAGTATCGGTTAGAGTGAAATCTGGTGCGGGAGAGCCCACAGCTGCGGCAGCTTCGCTATTCTCCGAGGCAGCTCTTACAAATTTGCCGTCGGCAAATTCAGAAGACATATAGACCCCTGCTGTCAAAATGAGCAGAGCGGCTAGCTTTTGAGTAATTTGGGAAGAGACGTTCATTGCGGACACCCGATTGCGATACTGGCTTAGATAAGAGTCCTTTATACTAACCGATCATTCTACATTGGCGCCATTTAACAATTTGTTCAACTTTATTGCTGTATTTCGCGCTGGAGCTTAATGCGCTCAAAGTCTTGAAAGCAGAGTCAGTACTTTATCTGCAATTGACAAGTGTTGCGCTTTGAAGAAAATCTATATAATTGTGGAGTTCACACGGGCTCGTTTATGATCTAGCTGGACACTTGGGGATATAGCTCAGTTGGTAGAGTGCACGGATCGCACCCGTGAGGCCAGGGGTTCGAATCCCCTTATCTCCAAATTTATTGATAGTTTTTGGCCCAAGGATTGCCGCGCGCCGCTGGTATTTTGCGAAGCAAAGTGTTGATTTTGGTGCGGGACCAATTCGGTTGATCAATCCACAAATTGGTCAAGTGCATTCCGGCCAGAACATCAATCATATCTTCATGCAGCAGATCCGGCTGCTTACGATTTGTTTTCAAGGTTTCGTCTGCCTCCGCGCCCAAAACGAAGCGGGCATCATGATGATTAGGGGTTTTTGTCTCGAGCTTTAGACTTTTAATACTCTTTTGTCTGGCAATGGCGCGTAAGCTTTCCATGCTGAGCCAGTTTTTTTGATATCCGCGTATATCGAGTGTGTGCAGTCTGGGCATCGCTGGTAGTGCTTGCACTAGCTTATTTGCGTTAGTGCAATTTTCGATTTCCAGCCACTCAAGCCGTTGAAGAATAGAAAGACGACTGAAATCGTCAGAGTCAAATATCACTTTTTTCAGAGCCAAGTGGTTAACGTGCTGCAGTTGATTCAGAGAAACTAAGCCAGGTAGGTCAATCGAGCAGCCATCAAGGATGAGAAAACTCAGCGCCCTCCAGTTTGTAATACGTTTCAGTATAGGGTCTGCTGGAATAATGTCGCGCATTCGCAATGCGCTGATGTCACCAGGTGCGATTCTATTGAGAAAATCTGGATAGGCTGCGATATTTTGGGAAATTCCCAGCGTAATGGGCTGGTCAGCGGGGTAGGAGACATAACCGTGGCTAGTGCTTGAATTTGAGCTATCTATCCAGAGTTCGCCAATATCGATTTTTTCAGGTAAGTGAAATTGCTTGATTTTTTTTCCGCCGCTGATAGTATGCATGCCTAGCGATACCATTGGTTCTTTTTCCAGGGCTTTACTAAGAACTGTTCTTTCTGTGCTTTCGCCAATATCATTCTCTTCGTAAATTGGCGGCAGAGTGCGATCTTTAGTTTGAAATTTAGGCTGAGCCGCTGTTGTCGCTTTAGTGCTGTTGGTAGCTGGGGCCTTAGCAATCAACATCACTCCTAATGCAGCTGCCAGACCGATTGCCATGACAGCGAAGGCTATCAAAATCGATGATTTGAAACTTGAGTTCGATTGAGAATCAACACTTAATTCAGATCGGGAATCAAGGCTGAAGTCTGAACCGGAATTTGTTTCAGCGGCAGAAGTGCCACCGGCAAAAGATGGCTTCTTAATGTTTTGGTTATCACCATTCAATTCTTCGGCTATGGCCTGCAAGTCGAAAGCTAGCTCGCGAATAGATTGATAGCGGTGGTTTGCATCCTTTCTCAAGCATTTTGACACCACGTGTTCTATGGCACTATCTTCATTATCTGACGAGAGTGCCGGGGGAGTCGTTTCCTGATGCATAATCATAGTTTCGAAAGCGGTTGGACCGCGAAAAGGCACGCGACCGGTGAGAGTTTCGAAAAGCGAACAGCCTAGTGAATAGATGTCACTGCGAGCGTCCATAGTTTGTCCCAGAGTCTGCTCAGGGCTCATGTAGAGCGGACTGCCGAAGACTTCACCACTGGCGGTGAGGGCTTGATTATTGATACCGTCGCGTGTCGACAATCTGGCCATGCCGAAGTCTACGATTTTTACAACGAGCTCTCCTCTGGTTGAAGGAACTAGCATGATATTTGCTGGTTTGATATCGCGATGAATTATGCCGTTGTGATGCGCGCAATCAAGGCCAGCGCAAATTTGTAGAAAGATCTGCAGGGATTCGCGTAAGCTAATCGCTCGAGAGGCTTTTATGTGGTCGGCCAAGGAAATCCCGTCAAGCCAGTCCATGACGTAAAAAGGGCACTGTTGGTGGTCAACACCCATATTGTAGATTGTGACTATATTCTCGTGTTTGAGCCGAGCTAGAGAGCGACCCTCGACTTCAAAACGCCGCCAGCTTCGTTCGTTAATCTGGCCTGGGGCGAGTAATTTTAAAGCGTAATTCTGATCGATAATAATATGTTTGGCGCGATAAACCACGCCCATTCCCCCCTGACCAATCAGACTGAGGAGGCGATAAGATTCGCCTACGATGTCGCCTGCGCGGTACTGAAAGGCACGCTGGTCGGTGGTGCGGAAAGTGACTGTTTCAGCCTGTTTATCTATCTGAATGCTGGATAAATTTTCGCTGGTCATCTGTATTGCGATGCCCACACGTTCTCACGTGCAGCCGGCACACGTGTAAGAAAATAGCGTATCTCTTTCTCGGTCATATCTGGTTTTGGCAATTGCAGAACGCGTAGTTTTTTCATTGAAGCTAGCACTGATATGTCTTCATGGCTAAGGGTGGTTTTCTTGACCGGTCTTTTGTCCGGCACTATATCCATGCCAAAAGTGGCTGCGGCTTTTTGATGAGTATTGGAATTTTTCACCGTCAAAAATAACCGTTCGACATTTTTTTGTCTGGCTATTCCGCGCAAACAAGCTGATGTAATCCACCCAGGTTGGCTGTCACCAACGTCGAGATGGTTTAATTTGTCCATCACCGGTAGTTTCTCCAGCAGCGGGGCAATTGAACTACACTCTTCTACTCGCAATAAGTGCAGGCGCTTCAAGCAGGAAAGTTGGACAAATTTTCGCCAGTCGAATACTGCCTTTTTTACGGTCAAATTTTGCAGTTTCGCTAGTCGGTCAACGCTCTGCCATCCCACGTCTCTTATGCTGCCGCCATCAATCATCAGGACGTCAATTTTCCAATCAGTAATACGGCTTAGCACGGCATCGGCCGGATCCAGATCAGTTAGTCGCAGGTAGCAAATATCGTCGCCGTCTATTTTGTTTATAAACTGGGGATACTCGCCCAATATAGCGCTTAGACGTATAGAAACAGGTTCATTGGCCGGAAAATCAATATTGCCGTTCTCCAGCTTCTTTTTTTCATCAAAGGTCCAAAGTGACGCTACTCGAAAATTCGTTGGCAGAGCAAAGCAGCGTCGCCACTGCCCATTGATCATTTTTTTACCGAGCGAAACTTTTGGCCAACTCTTCAGGTCTTTGACAATTTGCTCAGGATCTTCATAAATGTCGGCAGTAATATTGCCGGTTGAATGACCTTTATTAAGTTGAGTAGCCATGTTCAAATCAGCTTTTGGTAGGGGGTGATTCTGCTTAATCCAAGTGTAAGTTGCTGCGCCAACAGTCAGTAGAGAAAGCGCACCAAGAGCCGCTTGCAGAGCACGCTTTCTAATTGATGAAGCCTTTAGGTTTTGGTTATTAGCTAGAGAATTTTGAGAATTTTTGGAGTCGTCTTCAAACAGGCGCCAACTATCGCTGTCGACTTCGCTAACAGAGCATGAGTTAGTCTCTGTCGAGGTGGTTGAAAAAGACGGCCTCCCTCCCACGTTGCCGCCAAGCATCCGCTGTAAGTCGATAGCTAGTGCTTCTACAGATTGATAACGTTGCTCAGGATTTTTTCTTAAGCATTTAGCCACCACAGCTTCAAGTGCGCCACTAAATTCGGTATCAGTTTTACTATCATTCAAGCGGGGTGCATCTTGTTCCTGATGCATGAGCAAAGTGCTTAGAGCGCTGTCACCTTTGAAAGGCGGCTTGCCCGTCAGGCACTCAAAAAGCGAGCATCCCAGTGAATAGATATCGCTTCGACTGTCCATAGCTTCGCCGAGGCATTGCTCTGGGCTCATGTAAAGTGGGCTGCCGAATATTTCTCCGGCGCTAGTCAAGGCTTGTTGGGTGTTCAACCTGGCCATGCCGAAATCTACAATCTTTACTTTGAGCCCGTCATTAGTGGGCACGAGCATAACATTGGCAGGCTTGATATCACGGTGAATAATGCCATTTTTGTGCGCACTTCCGAGCCCAGCGCAAATTTGCAGAAAGATACTCAGTACCTCACTTACGCTCAAGGCACCAGATTGACCAATGCGGTCGGCCAGCGAAACACCGGGAAGCCAATCCATAACAAAAAATGGAAATTGGCTACGATCTACTCCCATGTTGTAAATGGTGACGATGTTATCGTGATTCAGTCTCGCCAGAGCACGCCCTTCTACTTCAAATCGACGCCAGGTTTGGTCGTTAATTTGATTTGGTGCTAATAGTTTGACTGCATATTGTTTGTGCATAATATTATGCTCGGCACGGTAAACAACGCCCATTCCGCCGCGCCCTATCAGCTCTTTGAGCTCATATGTCTGGCCAACGAGGTCTCCTACTTTATACTGTTGCGAAGTTTTGTTGTCCACGTGAAAAGTGGTAGTTTGCGATTGGTTATGGCATTCGATGGAATTATTATTTTGTTCCATTTCAATTGTTGTATCCCCGGGCCCAATCATTAACCAACACAGCCGGCACACGCTTAACCAGGTCTCTAATTTTGTTTTCGGACCAGTCCGGTTTTGTTAGCTGCAGCGCATCAAGCTTCATGGCAGAGAGTGTGCCTATCATCTCTTCCGTAATTAGGGCCGACAGTTTGTGCGCATTTAGCGTGTCGTCTGAGAGAAACTCGGTGATCTTTTCCCTTTTGTCTTTTTTTAAAGCGCTACTTGTCTTTGAAAGAGAAAGCATTTTCAAATTTTTAAATTTAGCAATGCGGTTTAAGGTCTTCATTGTAATCGGATCTTCTTTGGTGTCGCCAAGGTCGAGTGCTTTTAAATGTGGCATCGCAGGCAAATTTTGCAAGAGTAAATTACTCTCGCAACACTCGCTAATGTATAGATAGCGCAGACGGGGCAAGCATTTCAATCTAATAAAGGTTTGCCATTTTAAGGGTGTCTTTTTAATTGCCAGTTGCTTCAAACTTGCTAGTTTATCTAGGTCTTTTAGGGATGCATCACTGATTGAGCACTCGTTTAGATTGAGTAATTCCAAATTTTTCCATTTTATGAGTCTCTCAATTACCTTCTCGACATCATCAATCTTATTTAGCTTCAAAAGAAAAATATCCTCGGCATCAAATTTGTCGACAAAAGTCGGACACTCATTTAAAAGCTCGTTGAACTGTATGCCAACTTGCTGCTCTGGTTCGAATGTAACCAGGCCGCGTGCATCTTTTGCTTTTCCAATATCAGACTGGCTGAGAGTGCTTACCGTACCCATACTAAAATCAGGAAAGCGAAAACAACGTTGAGTGCGCCCAGCTACCTGTTGCAAACCCTCTGATACTTGAGGCCAATTTTTTAGCTCTTGAGCGACTCGGCTAGGCGCTCGTGTTTCGGCGGCGCTAGAATTGGCGATGGAGCCACCAGCTAGAGGAATTTCTGACTCTATGTGCAAAGTTGCAGGAGGGAGTTTGAGGTTTGGGGAATTAACCCATCGATGCGTGGCGGCAGCTACAGTGGCCAATCCTAACAAGCCTAAGAGCGCCGCTAGGCTAAAGGCCAAAGTCTTGAATCGAGATTTTGTTTTTGCCTGAGGTTGGTTGGAATTTTGTGAATCTTCAGAATCGTCAAATAGGCGAAACTGGGGTGTGGCTGTATTAGTAGATTCACTGCCTCGTCCCAGCGGCTTACCATCAGCTAAGCGTTGCAAATCAACTGACAGTTGGTCAATAGATTGATAACGCTCGTCCTTAGGTTTGCCCAGGCATTTTGCCACTATGGTTTCCAGATCGGTACTAAACTTGGTATCACTCTTAATCGCAGATAGTAGAGGCGCTGCTTCTTCTTGGTGCATAAACAGTGTTTCCAATGCGGTTGCTCCACGAAACGGCGTTCGGCCGGTAAGACATTCAAAAATTGAACAACCAACAGAGTAAATATCGCTGCGGGCGTCCATAATCTCGCCGCGGCATTGCTCAGGGCTCATATATAGAGGGCTGCCGAATACTTCTCCCACGGCAGTGAGAGCTTGTTCGCTGTTTAGCCTGGCCATACCAAAGTCGACGATTTTTACCTGCTGCCCGCCAGGTGAGGGGCAAAGCATGATATTGGCTGGTT
Source organism: Cyanobacteria bacterium auto_48_18 (assembly GCA_036170915.1). GTDB lineage: Bacteria > Cyanobacteriota > Vampirovibrionia > Obscuribacterales > Obscuribacteraceae. Next base: position 3,618 of record JAVHQC010000032.1, on the reverse strand, counting down.
TCATATCTCTATGAATGATGTCGTTTTTGTGTGCGCAACTGAGACCAGAGCAGACTTGGAGAAAGATATTGAGGGCCTCTGCTTCGCTTATGGGGCCTTCTTCGGCCAGTCGATCTGCTAGTGAAATACCTGGTAGCCAATCCATTACATAAAAGGGGCAACGCCCGCGGTCTACACCCATGTTGTAGATGGTGACAATATTAGTGTGATGCAATCTCGCCAGGGCTCTGCCTTCAACTTCGAAGCGCCGCCAGCTCTGGTCGCTCATTTGCTGTGGAGCCAGAAGTTTGACCGCATATTGCTGACTCATAATTATGTGCTTGGCGCGAAAAACGACACCCATGCCGCCCCGCCCCACCAGCCGCTCGAGCAAATATGATTCACCGACAATATCGCCCACTGCATATTGCAATGGTGAGTCGGTGCTGCTGTGAAAAGTGGCTGTCTGAGATTGTCGGTCTACTGTAATTGAGGCTCGGCCTTGATCTGGGCCATGCTCTGGATCAGACTCGGCGCCGGTACCGCCTTCAATTTTGGCATTTCGAACAGCCATTTCCATTCCTATATATATTGATGCGTCTGGCTGCCTTGTTCAATTATACAGATGTCAGGCGGGGTAAGAATTGAAGTGGTGCGCGATTGGATGTTGTTGACAACGGGCACAGTAATAAAAGGTGCGCTTGCAGCAAGTGCTACCTGACTGCGTTTAGCGCGGCATTGTGAAGATCCTTAAAACAACTGGGAGGAGGTTTAGACATTGCCGTGAGCCAGTGGTATTCTTTTTTGGCTGCGGGCTATTAGCTCAGGTGGCTAGAGCGCACCCCTGATAAGGGTGAGGTCCCTGGTTCGAGTCCAGGATAGCCCAGTAAGTAAGACTTTCTGCAACAAAAGTGCAACAAAGTTGTTTCACCATCTAGTTCTTCAGAGAAATCTTGTAGGATTAGATACAGAGACACCGCACTGCGGAAAGATGCTCAAGCGAGCTGCTTGTTTTACGATTTATTCCGAGCCACGGGAATAGACAAAGTCGTAAGGCGCCAAAGGCAGTTTGCTTAAAGCCCGGGGGCTTGGCTCAGTTGGTAGAGCGTCTCCTTTGCACGGAGAAGGTCAGCGGTTCGACTCCGCTAGCCTCCAGAAATCAGCTGCTCATGCGTCATCCAAGTGATTGCAATAAAAATGAGCGGCAGTGCTGAAAACCTGACTAGTAAATAGTGAAGTGAGTAAGTGTCTCGAAGAATTAGTGATGGTAACGAAAGTAACCATAACTAGTAAGCGAAAAGCTAACACTCGAAAGACGTGATATGCTGATCGAAATGAAACGAAGGCGCTGCAAAAGCGCTCTAGTGGCCGAAATTGAAGAGTGAGTTTTAACTAAACAAAACACTCTTCAAAAGTCCGATTGGTGTGATAGTATTATCCACTCAGTCGGACCACAAGTCCGGCAGCCTACTGTGAGGCTTCTAATACCAGTTCCTGTACCCTGAAAACTACATATTGAGGTCCGTATTCCACCAAGTAGTTGCGTGTGAGCAATCACATGCAGCAGCAGTCTAGAAGACGCACGCCAAGCAAGCTTGTTATCATAAACACAAGATCTTCTAGACGTTGGTTAAGCTACTAAGAGCGCACGGTGGATACCTTGGCGTCAGCAGCCGATGAAGGACGCAATAAACTGCGAAATGCCACGGGGAGTCGTTATAGACTAAGATCCGTGGGTCTCCGAATGGGGCAACCCCGCTGAGTAATGTCAGCGACGCACATCTGAATACATAGGGTGTGACGAGGTAAGCTCGGGAACTGAAACATCTTAGTACCGAGAGGAAAATAAAACAAAACAGTGATTCCCTAAGTAGCGGCGAGTGAACGGGGAACAGCCCAAACCAGTAGGACGTAAGTCTTGCTGGGGTTGCGGGACTCTATAAAGAATTGAAGAAAGTTAGTTGAAGAGCTCTGGAAAGGGCTACCAAAGACGGTGACAGTCCGGTAGACGAAAACTTTCGACATCTGGGAGTATCCCAAGTAGTACGGGACACGAGAAATCTTGTACGAATCTGCCAGGACCATCTGGTAAGGCTAAATACTGACTGACGACCGATAGTGAACAAGTACCGCGAGGGAAAGGTGAAAAGAACCCGTGAGAGGGAGTGAAATAGAACATGAAACCGTGTGCTTACAAGCAATTGGAGCCCTATTTATAGGGTGACAGTGTGCCTGTTGAAGAATGAGCCGGCGAGTTACCGTATGTAGTTGGTTAAGCAGTTAATATGCGAAGCCGTAGCGAAAGCGAGTCTGATAAGGGCGTTGATAATTACATGTGGTAGACCCGAACCCGGGTGATCTAGGCATGGCCAGGATGAAGCGCAAGTAACATTGCGTAGAGGTCCGAACCAACTGATGTTGAAAAATCAGTGGATGAGCTGTGTTTAGGGGTGAAATGCCAATCGAACCCGGAGCTAGCTGGTTCTCCCCGAAAGGCGTTGAGGCACCGCGTCAGATTTATCCTACAGGGGGTAGAGCACTAGTTCGGTGCGGGCGGAGAAAATCCGTACCAAATCGAGTTAAACTCCGAATACCTGTAGCGTCATTATCTGGCAGTGAGAGTGCGAGAGATAAGTTCCGTACTCAAGAGGGAAACAGCCCAGACTACCGACTAAGGTCCCAAAATTCATGCTAAGTGATTAAGGAGGTGGAGTTGCATTGACAACTAGGATGTTGGCTTAGAAGCAGCCACCATTTAAAGAAAGCGTAATAGCTCACTAGTCAAGCGATTCTGCGCCGAAAACGTATGGGGCTAAGCATGATACCGAAATCGTAGGATCAACGTTAAAAATTGATCGGTAGGGGAGCGTTGTGTTGTAGGTCGAAGTAAGAGCGTAAGCACTTATGGACGAAGCACAAGTGAGACTGTCGGCTTAAGTAGCGAAAACATTGGTGAGAATCCAATGCACCGAAAGACTAAGGGTTCCCACGCAAGGTTCGTCCACGTGGGGTTAGCCGGGAGCTAAGGCGAGGCCGAGAGGCGTAGTCGATGCACAACGGGTTAATATTCCCGTGCCACTTATTATCCGCTAGGAGCTAAGTCGGGACGCAGGAGGCTATACATAGGGGACAGTTTGGTTTTGTCCCTCCAAAGGCGTAGCTAGTCGGGGTAGGCAAATCCGCCCTGGCGTTACAAAGTAAGGCCGAGTAAGAAATGCTCTAAGGAGCAAATTGTGTAGATGCCACGCTGCCGAGAAAAGCGGCGAAAGCCAGGATAATGTGTGCTCGTACCCTAAACCGACACAGGTAGTCAGGTAGAGAATACCAAGGTGCGCGAGATAACTCTCTCTAAGGAACTCGGCAAAATAACCTCGTAACTTCGGAAGAAGAGGTGTCATGGTAGGGTGTAAGACTTCGCGTCTGAAGCCTGAGATGATCGCAGCGACGAGGCTCAAGCGACTGTTTAACAAAAACACAGGTCTCTGCTAAACCGTAAGGTGATGTATAGGGGCTGACTCCTGCCCAGTGCCGGAAGGTTAAGTGGATCGGTTAGCGCAAGCGAAGCTGAAAAACAAAGCCCCGGTGAACGGCGGCCGTAACTATAACGGTCCTAAGGTAGCGAAATTCCTTGTCGGGTAA